>NZ_FOTW01000047.1 GCF_900114705.1 Rugamonas rubra | reverse complement strand
CTGACCACCGGCCAGGTGAGCAGCCTGAGCACCGCCCAGGTCGCCTCGCTGACCACCAACCAGATCGGCTCGAGCCTGAGCACCGACCAGGTGGTGGCGCTGTCGTCGGCCCAGTTCGCCGCCCTCAGCAGCAACCAGTTCGGCGCCCTGTCGACCAACAACATCGCCGCCATCGAGACGGCCGACATCGTCGGCCTGAAGACCTCGATCATCGCCTCGTTGAAGACGGCGCAGTGGGCCGCCCTGACCACCGACCAGTTCACCAACCTGACCACCGGCCAGGTGGCGGCGATCACCACCGCCAACATCGCCTCGCTGACCACCGACCAGGTCGTCTCGCTGCGCTCCGACCAGGCCGGCGCGCTCAGCTCGCAACAGGTCGCCGCGCTGTCGACCAACGACATCGTCGCCCTTGAAACGGCCGACTTCGCCGCGCTGCGCACCGCCGCCATCGGCGGTCTGTCGACCAACCAGGCCAAGGCCCTGACCACCGACCAGATCGTCGCCCTGACCGTGGCCCAGGCCGGCGCGCTGAGCAGCGCGCAGGTCGGCGCCTTCAGCACCGACAGCGTCGCCGCCCTCGAGACGGCCGACCTGGTGGCCCTGAAAACGGCCGCCATCGCCGCCCTGAGCACCGGCCAGCTGGCCGCCGTGACGACCAGCCAGATCGGCACCCTGCTGACCGCGCAGATCGCCTCCCTGACCACCAACCAGCTGTCGGCCGGCCTGACCACCGACCAGGTGGTGGCGCTGTCGTCGAACCAGCTCAACGCGATGAGCACCAACCAGGTCAGCTCGCTGACCACCGGCGCCATCGCGGCGATCGAGACGGCCGACATCGTCGGCCTGAAAACGGCCGCCATCGGCGCGCTGCGCACCGCCCAGGTGGCCGCGCTGACCACCGACCAGGTGACCAGCCTGAGCACCAACCAGGTCGCCGCCCTGACCACGGCGCAGCTGTCGTCGGCGCTGAGCACCGACCAGGCGGTGGCCTTCACCACCGCCCAGGCCGCCGCGCTGAGCTCGGCCCAAGTGGCCGCGCTGTCGACCAACTCGGTCGCCGCGCTGCAAACCGAGGACTTCGCCGCGCTGAAGACCTCGGCCATCGCCGGCCTGTCGACCAACCAGGTCAAGGCCCTGACGACCGACCAGATCGTCGCCCTGGCGACGGCCCAGGCCAACGCGCTGAGCAGCAGCCAGGTCGCCGCCCTGAGCACCGACGGCGTCGCCGCCCTCGAAACGGCCGATCTGGTCGCCCTGAAGACGGCCGCCATCAACGCCCTCAACAGCGCCCAGGTCGCCGCCCTGACCACCGGCCAGGCCGCCTCGCTGAGCACCGCGCAGGTCGCCTCGCTGAGCACCGCCAACCTGTCCGCCGGCCTGACCACCGACCAGGTGGTGGCGCTCAACTCGGCGCAGCTCAACGCGCTGAGCACGGCGCAGGTCAACGCGCTGTCGACCGGCTCGGTCGCCGCCATCGAAACGGCCGACCTCGCCGTCATGAAAACGGCCTCGATCGCCACGCTGCGCACCGCCCAGGTCGCCGCGTTGACGACCGACCAGGTGGTCGCCCTGTCGACCGCGCAGATCGCCGCGCTGAGCACCAACGCCCTGTCGGCCGGTCTGAGCACCGACCAGGCCGTCGCGCTGGGCTCGGCCCAGGTCGCCGTGCTGTCGTCGGCCCAGGTGGCTTCGCTGAGCACCGCCGCCGTCGCCGCCCTCAACACCGAGGACGTCGCCGCGCTGAAGACCGCCTCGTTCGCCGGCCTGACCACCTCGCAGGTGGCGGCGCTGACGACCGACCAGATCGTCGGCCTGAGCACCGGCCAGATCGTCGCCTTCACCACCAAACAGGTGCAGGCGCTGACCACCAGCCAGTTGGTGGCGATGGAGACGGCCGACTTCGTGGCCCTGCGCACCGGCGCCATCGCGGCGCTGAGCACCACGCAGATCCGCTCGCTGACGACCGACCAGATCCACGCCATGACCACCAGCCAGGTCTGCTCGATCACCAGCAACCAGGTGCCGGGCCTGAGCACCGACCAGATCAACGCGCTGCCTTCGCCACTGGGCACGCCGATCGTGCTCGACCTGAACGGCGACGGCATCAACACCCTGGCGCTGTCGGCCGGCGTGCAGTTCGACCTGCTGGCCACCGGTAACAAGGGCGGCACGGGCTGGGTCGGCGGCGGCGACGGCTTGCTGGCGCTGGACCGCAACCACGACGGTCTGATCAACGACGGTGGCGAGCTGTTCGGTTCCGGCACCACGCTGGCCAACGGCCAGAAGGCCGGCAACGGCTACCAGGCCATGGCCGAACTCGACAGCAACGGCGACGGCGCCATCAGCGCCGCCGACGGCGCCTTCGCCGACCTGCGCGTCTGGGTCGACGGCAACGCCGACGGCGTCAGCCAGGCCGCCGAGCTGAAGTCCCTGAACCAGCTGGGTATCACCAAGCTGAACCTGGACGGCAAGCAGGATGCCTCGCTCAACAACGGCAACATCGTTGGCGCGACGTCGACCTTCGAGACCAGCGACGGCAAGACCCACGCCGCGGCCGACGTCTGGTTCGCCATGGACCAGGCGGCCAAAGCGGCGGCGGCGCCAAGCGACCTGCGCGGCAGCGTCACCGGCCTGGTGCAGGCGATGTCCTCCTTCGGCGGCGCCGGCGCCACCGAAGTGGCACCGTCGACCAGCAAGCTGGACGTGCAGGGCAGCAAGGTCGGCACCAGCGTGGCCCAGCTGGCCGACGTGCTCAAGCAGTTCGACGCCAACGGCAAGGCGCTCGGCGGCGGCGAACAGCTGTCCTCGTCCGACGACACGCTGCGCCTGAAAGCGCTGCAGTCGAACGGCGGCCACGGCTTCCTGGCGGCACCGAAGTAAGCCGGCCCGGCGCGGGCGGCGGGAGCTTCCCGCCGCCCGCGCCCGACGGCAAAAAAGCGGCAAGACCCCCCGGTCTTGCCGCTTTTTCATTATGTGCACAGAAGCATCAAAAAGAGCGCCGGGAAGCACGGCCCTGGGTTAGAATCCCAGAGCGAGATGCGCTGACGCAAGCTCTATCCATTTCCTTTGCCACAATAGAAGGTGAACATCGATGTTGTCATGTGCGCCCCTGCATTCGTCCCCTCACAATGCACGATAAATTTCCCCACACCGCGATCCAGTGCCTGACCGCGATCGCCCAGCACCACGGCCTGCAAATCAATCCGGAACGCCTGATCGACGACTACGCCATGGGCGCCGAGGAGCCGGGCAACGGCCTGCTGCTGCGCATCGCCGCCGACATCGGCCTGAAGGCCAAGCTCGACAAGCTGAGCTGGAGCCGCCTGCTGGCCCAGGGCGGCGTGTTCCCGCTGATGGCCCGCCTCAACGACGGCAACATGGTCATCGTGGTCGGCGTGCGTGCCGACGACGGCGACGGCCAGGTGGCCCTGCTCAACCCGATCACCGAGAACGCCAGCGTGACGCTCGAGTCGCGCGCCGACTTCTGCGCCCGCTGGGGCGGCGAGGTGCTGTTCGTCAAGCGCCAGCACAAGCTGACCGACCCCAACCAGCCCTTCGGCCTGCGCTGGTTCATCCCCGAGATCCTGAAACAAAAGGCGGCCTTCCGCGACATCTTCATCGCCGCCGTGGCGATGCACCTGTTGGCGCTGGCCTCGCCGATCTTCTTCCAACTGGTGATCGACAAGGTGCTCACCCACCAGAGCCAGACCACGCTGTGGGTGCTGGCCGTCGGCATCGTGCTGGCGCTGGTGTTCGACGCCACCTTCGGCTTCCTGCGCCAGACGCTGACCCTGGCCGCCTCCAACAAGATCGACATGCGGCTGACCCGGCGCACCTTCGGCCACCTGCTGTCGCTGCCGATCGACTACTTCGAGACCAGCACCGCCGGCGTCGTCACGCGCCACATGCAGCAGCTCGAGAAGATCCGCACCTTCCTCACCGGCCGGCTGTTCTTCACCGGCCTCGACCTGATCGCCCTGTTCGTCTTCCTGCCGATCCTGTTCGCCTACTCGCTCAAGCTGGCCCTGATCGTGCTGCTGTTCGCCGCCATGATCGCGGCGGTGGTGATGGCCATGGTGCCGACCTTCCAGCGCCGCCTCAACGCGCTCTATGCCGCCGAGGGGCAGCGCCAGGCGATGCTGGTCGAGACCATCCACGGCATGCGCACCGTCAAGGCGCTGGCCATCGAGCCGAGCCAGCGGCGCATCTGGGACCAGCGCTCGGCCGAGGCGATCACCATGCACTTCCGGGTCGGCCAGATCTCGATCGCCGGCAACTCCGTCACCGACTTCCTCGGCAAGCTGCTGCCGGTCACCCTGATCGTCGTCGGCGCCCAGGACGTGTTCGACCAGACCCTGTCGGTGGGCGCGCTGATCGCCTTCCAGATGCTGTCGGGCCGCGTCACCGGCCCCTTGATCTCGATCGTCGGCCTGGTCAACGAATACCAGGAGACGGCGCTGTCGGTGCGCATGCTGGGCGAGGTGATGAACCGCGCCCCCGAGGGCCGCGCCGGCGCCGGCGGCCTGCGCCCCGTGCTGAACGGCGAGATCCGTTTCGAGGACGTCACCTTCCGCTATCCGGGCGCGCAGGCGATGGCGCTCGACAAGGCCAGCTTCACCATCGCGCCGGGCACGGTGGTCGGCATCGTCGGCCGCAGCGGCTCCGGCAAGACCACCCTGACCAAGCTGATCCAGGGCCTCTACGGCGTGCAGGAGGGCATCGTCCGCTTCGACGGCATCGACGCCCGCGAGATCGAGCTGTCGCACCTGCGCCGGCAGATCGGCGTCGTGCTGCAGGAGAACTTCCTGTTCCGCGGCACGGTGCGCGAGAACCTCACCGTGACCAAGCCGGACGCCTCCTTCGAGGAGATCCTCGAGGCGGCGGCGGCGGCCGGCGCCGACGAGTTCATCGAGCGTCTGCCGATGGGCTACGACACCCTGCTCGAAGAGAACGCCGCCAACCTGTCGGGTGGCCAGAAGCAGCGCCTGTCGATCGCCCGCTCGCTGCTGGCCAAGCCGCGCATCCTGATCCTCGACGAGGCGGCCAGCGCGCTGGACCCGGAGAGCGAGGCCATCTTCATCCGCAACCTGTCGCGCATCGCCGTCGGCCGCACCGTGGTGATGATCTCGCACCGCCTGTCGACCCTGGTCAACGCCAACACCATCCTGGTGATGCAACAGGGCCGCCTGATGGACAGCGGCCGCCACTCCGAACTGCTCACACGTAGCGAAACTTACCAGCACCTATGGAACCAGCAAACAAGCCACCTGTGACCAACCGCCGCCGCAACAAGGACGAAACGGAGATCGACTTCCTGCCGGACGCCGACGCCATCGAGCGCGGCCCGCTGCCGCGCTTCGTGCGCACCACCCTGCACGTGCTGCTGGCCGCCTTCGCCACCTTCATCCTGTGGGCCAGCCTGTCGCACGTCGAGAAGATCGTCGTCGCCAAGGGCCGCCTGGTCAACCCGCAGCCGAACATCGTGGTGCAGCCGCTGGAGACCTCGATCATCCAGCGCATCGAGGTGCGCGCCGGCCAGGTGGTCAAGAAGGGCCAGTTGCTGGCCACCCTCGACCCCACGTTCACCCAGGCCGACGAGGCCCAGCTGCGCGCCCGCCTGGCCAGCCTGGACACCCAGACCGCCGGCCTGCGCGCCGAGCTGGCCGGCCAGCCCGGCGCCGCCGCCGCAGCCGGGCAGAGCGCCGACAGCCTGCTGCAGTCGCAGCTGTCGAGCGAGCGCCAGGGCAACTTCGCCGCGCAGAAGAGCAAGATGGACCAGAACATCGCCCGCCTGCAGGCCGGCCTGGAGACCAACCGGCGCGACCAGCTGATCCTGGCGCAGCGCGTCAAGTCGCTGCGCGAGGTCGAGGCGATGCAGGAGCAGCTGATGGCCGAGCAGTTCGGCGCCAAGATGCACCTGCTCGAGGCGCGCGACCGCCGCCTCGGTGTCGAGCGCGACATGATCATGCAACTCAACAAGGCGATCGAGATGGAGCGCGAGCTGGCCTCGGCGCAGGCCGAGCGCGCCGGCTTCGCCAAGAACTGGCGGCAGAAGATGCTGGAGGACCTGCTGGCGGCCACGCGCGAGCGCGACGGCGTCAACGAGCAACTGGCCAAGGCCGACAAGCGCCACCAGCTGGTGCAGCTGACCGCGCCGGCCGACGCCGTGGTGCTGGAGGTGGCCAAGCTGTCGCAGGGCTCGATCGTGCGCGAGGCCGAGACCATGTTTACCCTGGTGCCGCTCGGCGCCGCGCTGGAGATCGAGGTGCAGATCGACTCGGCCGACATCGGCTACATCAAGGTCGGCGACGCGGCCCACATCAAGGTCGACGCCTTCTCCTTCCAGCAGCACGGCTCGCTCGACGGCAAGGTGCGCTCGATCAGCCAGGACGCCTTCCGCCGCGAGGCCAACAACCAGGCCCAGGGCCTGGACGCCTACTACCTGAGCCGGATCAACCTGGGCCCGGCCAAGCTGCACCACATGGCGCCGGGCGCCCGGCTGCTGCCGGGCATGACGCTGGCGGCCGAGATCGTGGTCGGCGAGCGCACCGTGATGTCGTATTTGTTGTGGCCGTTGACCAAGGCGGTCGACGAGTCGATCCGCGAGCCCTGAGGCGCCGCGGCAAGCCTATCCCCTCCGAACCGCGAACAAGGACCAAGTATGCACTTAACCGTAGACAACGGCTTCATCGACCGTAAAATGGATGTCGACAGCAAGATCATCGACCGGGTCATCGCCTCGTACAACAAGGCCAAGGCGGTGCAGAAGGATGCCGCCGAGGAGTACCAGGTCAGCCACATGTGGCTGCCGATCTACCAGGGCTACATGGGCAAGGTGATGGAGGTGATGGCCAGCGGCAACGCCGCCGAGCTGGCCAAAATCTACGGCAACTTCTTCCGCGAGACCTGCAGCATCGGCATCCACGGCATGCCGGTCGACATGGAGAGCACCTACTTCTCCGGCAACGTCAGCGACGACGCCAAGGGCAAGTACATCGCCGACATCATGCACCGCATGCAGATCTGGCTCGACTCGATCGGCAAGACGGCGGGCCTGGAGGCGCTGCAGACGCCGCAGGTGGGCAATCCCTACGGCTTCGAGATCGACGGCAAGTTCTTCCGTTTCGGCGTCGACTACCAGCACTACTACGCCACCATCATCAGCCGGCTGATCCGCAGCGAGGGCCACACGGCGGTGCTCGAGCTGGGCGGCGGCTTCGGCGGCCTGGGCCACTTCCTGATGCGCGACAACAGCAACTTCACCTACATCGACGTCGACCTGCCGGAGAACATGGCCTTGAGCGCCTTCTACCTGCTCAGCGCCTTCCCCGACAAGAAGATCGCACTGTACGGCGAGATCGACCTGGCCACCGCCGACCTGAGCCAGTACGACGGCGTGGTGCTGCCGAACTTCGCGCTGGCCGAACTGAAGAACGACTCGGTCGACCTGGCGTTCAACTCCTACAGCCTGGCCGAGATGTCGCTCAACAACGTGGCCAACTACGTCCAGCAGTTCAATCGGCTGGCCTCGAAGTTCATCTACCACGTCAACCACACCCGCATCCCGCCGGTGCGGGCCGACGACTTCGCCTTCGACTTCGACAAGTTCGAGCTGATCTCGCGCGCCCCGGCGCTGTGGAACCTGGCGCGCAACAAGGACATGGACGAGTACGAGTACCTGTACAAGGCCAAGCGCCTGAGCTTCCGCTAGGCGGCCGCGCCGGCCCGTCCGGCGGCGAAAAAAAAGCCCGCCCCCCGCGTTCGCGCGCGGGGGCGGGCTTCTTGTTTGCCGTGCGGCGGCGCGGCGTTCAAGCCAGCGCGGCCTCCAATTTGAAATGTTGCGCGCTCACCCGCACCTCCTTCCTGCGCCCGTGTCCCGGCAACAGCCGTTGCCCGACCTGCAGCAAGCCGGCCTTGGCCAGCGCGTCCACGTCTCGCTTGACTGGGAGCCGGCTATCGCGTGTACTACGGCTTGGCGGGCCGCCGTGTAGTTTTGTTGCTGTGCGGTGGAGACAAGCGTCGGCAGGATGTGGACGTCAATAGGGCCGTGGAGTACTGGCAGGATTGGCAAAGGAGAACGGACGATGAGAAGTAGGTCCCATGATGAGGCGATGGCGGAGTTGTTTCGTGACGACCCGGCGTTCGCGCTAGATCTCATTAACAACATCCTAGAGGATGGTGAACAAGCCGAACTGTTGATCGTGCTGCGTCAAATGGCGTTGGCCCTCGGCGGGATGCAGGCAGTGGCGGAGCAGGCGAATCTGAATCCGACGCAACTCTATCGTACTTTATCGGCCACAGGAAATCCGGCGCTGAGTAGCTTTTCCTCCATCCTCCGGGCAATGGGTCTGCGTTTAGCCGTGCAGCCATTGTCTACCCCTGTATTGCCGCCCGCTTTGAGTACTGCTAGCGCCATGCCATAGCCTCGACGAGGCCTGGCCAGGGACTTTGTTCGATCATCTTTGCATCAGCCAGTCAGGCGCGCCAGGATGGCGTCGACGTTGTCGGGCGTCAGCGGCTGGTAGAGGATCTCGCGGTTGCGCAGGATGGCCTGGTCGTCCAGCTTGGAGAAGTCGAGCCGGCTCATCTTCTCGACCACCTCGGGGGCGAAGCGGTGCTTGATCAGCTTGGCCGGGTTGCCGCCGACGATGCTGTAGGGCGCCACGTCGCGCGTCACCAGGCTGCCGGCGGCGACGATGGCGCCCTGGCCGATGCTCACGCCGGACAAAATGGTCGTGTTGTAGCCGATCCAGACGTCGTCGCCGATGACGATCGGCCCCTTGGTGCCCGACTCGGCCGTGCCGAAGTACTTGGCCATGAAGGGGAAGGTGGAGAAGCCCTCGTAGTGGTGGTTGCCGCCGAGCAGGAACTTGACGTCGTCGGCGATCGAGACGAAGTTGCCGATGCGCAGGCCCTCGTCGCCGCAGCCGAAGGTCCACACCGTCAGCCCGCCGTAGCTCTTGCGGCCGGCCGTCACGCGGTTGAAGTCGAACGGGCCGTAGCAGCGCGTCAGGCTGATCTCGTTGTGCGGGTTGAGGGCGCGCCAGTGCGCGCTCATCTGCGCCTGGTGCTGCTCCTGCGCGCTGGGCTGGGGCGCCGCCGGCACCGCCGCGGCGGCCGCCGCCGGCGCCACGTCGATCAGGTGTTCGACCGCCTGGTAGAAGTAGGGATCGTGCAGGTAGTCCTGCATGAAGGGGAAGAAACCGGTCTTTTGGAAGCCGTTGTCCTTGTCGAAGTAGTAGGGAATGATGTGCTTGATCAGCACCGACTTCTTCTCGGCCTGGAACACGGCGTCCTCCAGCGGGCCGGGTGCCAGGTAGAGCTTGAGCAGCCACAGGTAGTTCTGGCCGAACACCTCGGCGATGTTGTAGCCGCCCTTTTTGCCGATGTTCAGGCCGGTGAAGTAGGGCTGGTACAGCACGATCGCCCGCTTGCCCATGGCCATCAGGCGCAGCAGCACGTCGGTCTGCACCAGGCGCAGGCTGGTGTGGCGGCCGAAGTCGGTCATGGCGAGGAACTCCTCGCGCCACATGCCGAAGCCGCCTATCCAGGTGCAGAAGAAGGAGACGCGGCGGACGAAGTCGTTGATGTTGTTGAGCACCTCGATGGGGTTGCCCTGGTTCATGTTGCCGTTGGTGAAGAAGATCACCGGCCGCTCGGCCGCCGTGGCCTGCACCACCTTGAGCATCTCGGCCAGGCTGCCGTTGTTGATCAGCAGGTTGTCGTTGTGCAGCTTCAGGTAGTCGCCACGGCCGAGGCGCATGACGATGTCGAAGTTCTTGTCGGCCTGCACCGGCTCGGCGTTGCGGTGGTAGCGCACCTTGCCGGGGAAGGCGGCGGCATAGCGCCGGCCGACGGCCTCGGTGTCGTCGTCGGAGAAGTTGTCGGAGATCACCACCTCGATCTGTTCGCCCTCGACGAAGGCGGCCTGGGCGCAGATGCTGGCCAGGGTTTGCTCGAGGAAGGGGGCGCGGTTGAAGGTGGGGATGCAGATCGAAAGGACGGGGCTGGTTTCTGCCATGACGGGTTGCCTAAGGTGGAATGGGTTGCGGCCGGGGGGAAGGGACGGAGGCCGCGCGGACGCGGCCGTCCGGCCTAGGCGTCGTCGCGCAGCAGGGTCTGGATCTGCGCCAGCAGCGACGCGGTGTCGATGCCGTGTTCGCGCAGCAGGTAGTCCCAACTGCCGTTGAATTCGGAGAAGCGGTCGTTGATGCCCAGGCGCAGCACGCGGGCGCGCGCGCCGCCCAGGTCGCCGACCGCCTCGGCGACGGCGCCGCCCAGCCCGCCGATGCGGTTGTGTTCCTCCAGCACCACCAGGTTGTCATAGCGGCGCGCCAGCCCGGCCAGCTGGGCCTGGTTGATAGGCTTGATGGTCGGCACGCTCCAGACCGGGTTGTCGCCCAGCCGCTCGGCCAGCAGCATGGCGCTCTTGACCATCGAACCGGTGGCCAGGAAGGCCGTGCGGGGGCCGCCGGCGGCCGTGTCGGCGGCGCCGCCGCGCACGGCCACCAGGTCGCCGAGCGGCGCGCTGAGCGCCGTCTGGTGGATCTCGCCGACGTCGGACTTGCCCATGCGGATGTAGACCGGCCGCTGGAAGCTCAGCGCGTGGGCCATCGCGTAGTCCATCTCCCTGGCGTCGCAGGGCGAGAGGATGTCGAGCCTGGGGATGGCGCGCAGCACGGCGATGTCCTCGGCCGACTGGTGGCTGCTGCCCAGCGCGCTGTAGACGATGCCGGCGCCGTCGCCGATGAACACCACCGGCAGGTCCTGGTAGCAGACGTCGAGCTTGATCTGTTCGAGCACGCGCACCGGCACGAAGCAGGCCAGGCCGTAGACGATGGGCTTGTAGCCGGCCTTGGCCAGGCCGGCGGCGACGCCGACCATGTTCTGCTCGGCCACGCCGCAGTTGATGAATTGATCCGGACGGTGCTTGCGGAAGTCGTCGAACAGGGCGTAACCATGGTCGCCCGTCAGCAGCAACACCTTGGGGTCGGCGATGGCGGCGGCGGCGATGGCGTTGGAAAATGCGGTTCTCATGGTTACTCCAGTTCGGCCATGGCGGCGGCGAAGGTGTCGGCGTTCAGGCGGGTGTAGTGCCACAGGTTTTGGTTCTCCATGAAGGAGACGCCCTTGCCCTTGACGGTGTGGGCGACGATGGCCTTGGGCCGGCCGTCGGCGCTGGCCTTGAGCGCCACCAGGGCGGCGTCGAGCGCCGCCTCGTCGTGGCCGTCGACGTCGAGCGCCTCGAAGCCGAAGGCGGCGAACTTGTCGCGCAGCACGCCCAGGCCCATCACCTCGTCGGTGCGGCCCATGGCCTGGAAACCGTTGGCGTCGACGATGACGACCAGGTTGTCGAGTTGGCGGTGGGCGGCGAACAGCATGGCCTCCCAGATCGAGCCCTCGTTCATTTCGCCGTCGCCGAGCACGGCGTAGCAACGCTGGTCGGTGCGGCCGAGCTTGGCTGCCAGCGCCAGGCCGACGCCGACCGACAGGCCGTGGCCGAGCGAGCCGGAGGTCACCTCGCAGCCGCGCACGTGGGCGTCGGACAGACCCTTGAGCGGCGTGCCGTCGCGGTAGTACTGCTCCAGCGTGCCGCGCTCCAGCCAGCCCTTTTCATACAGGCAGGCGTATTGCGCCATCACGCCGTGGCCCTTGGACAGCACCAGGTAGTCGCGCGCGGCGCCGTCCGGATCGTTGTCCGGGTAGCGCAGGTGCTGGCGGTACAGCACGGCGAGGATGTCGGTCAGCGAGAAGGCGCAGGCGACGTGCACGGTGGCGCCGGAGTAGGCCATCTCCAGCACGGTGCGGCGCAGGCGGCGGGCGTTGAACGGGTCGGCGTTATGCGGCATGTGGGTGCTCCTTGTGGTGCCAGGCGGCGGTCTTGCGGATCGCCGTGGCGAGATCGGTGTATTCCTGCAGGCCGAGCGCGGCGGCGCGCGCGGTGGCCGGCACATAGCGTTGCGGCGGCCGGCCCGGCGTCGGCGTGCCGGCGATGTGGACCTGTTCGGCGCCGGTGATGCTGCGGCTGACCAGCGCGGCCAGCTCGGCCAGCGCCAGGGCGTGGCTGGAGCCGACGTTGTAGGGCCGGCGGTCGCCTTGCACCAGGATGGTCAGCAGCCAGACGGCCAGGTCGGCGGCGTACAAATACGAGCGCAGCGGCGTGCCGTCGCCGCCGATGTGGACCGGGCGGCCGGCCAGGCTGTCGGCGATGAAGTTGCCGATGGCGAAATGGGCGTCGAGCGGCAGGTAGGGGCCGGCGAAGGCGAAGCAGCGGGCGATGCGCACCTCCAGGCCGTGGCGCTCGGCGTGGCAGGCGCTCATCCATTCGGCGACGCGCTTGGCCTGGCCGTAGGCGCTGGCGCTGTCGCCGGTGTCGGGCGCGCCGGCGTAGCTCTCGTCGATGTGGCTGCAGTCGCTGGGCTGGCGGCCGTAGACGGCGCCGGAGCTGGTCAGCAGGTAGCGGCTGGCGCCGCAGCGCCGCGCCAGCGCCAGCGTTTCGCGGCTGCCGGCGACGATCTGCTCGAAGGCGTGCAACGGGTCGGCGTCGGCGCGCGCCACGTCGGTGGCGGCGTGGATGACGATGTCGTAGCGGCCGTCGACGCCGGCCAGCTCGGCCATGTCGCCCCGCAGCAGGGTGACGGCGGCGGCGCCGGCCAGGTGCGGCGCCTTGGCGCGGAAGCCGTCGGGGTCGCGGCTCAGCACGGTCAGTTGCAGGCCCAGGTCGAACTGGGCGTCGCCGGCCAGCAGCGCCTCGAGCAGCCAGCAGCCGAGGAAGCCGGTGCCGCCGGTGATGAAGATGCGCTGGCCGCGCAGCGCCTGCCAGACGGGGGCGGCGACGCGCTCAAGGATCAGGGCGACGTCGTCGGCCGCGATGCCGGGCCGGTAGGCGGGGGCGGCGCGCATACGGCGGGTCAGAAGCCGCCGACGCCGAAGAAGGCTTCCAGCTTGTCGATGGTGAAGTCGAGCATTTCGCGCGTCAGGCCGGGGTAGACGCCGATCCAGAAGGTGTCGTGCATGACGCGGTCGGTGTTGACCAGCTCGCCGGAGACGCGGTAGTTGCGGCCGATCATGTAGGGCTGGCGCGTCAGGTTGCCGGCGAACAGCAAACGGGTGCCGATCTTGTGCTGGTCCAGATAGGTCAGCAGGTCGACCCGGCTGACGTTGGCGGCCGGCGTGAGGGTCATCGGGAAGCCGAACCAGGACGGGTCGGAATGCTCGGTGGCCTCGGGCAGGATGAGGAACTCGGCGCAGGACTGCAGCCGCTCCTTCAGGTAGGCGAAGTTGTCCTTGCGGGCCTGGATGAAGCCGGCGGCGCGGTCGATCTGGGCCACGCCGCAGGCCGCCTGCATGTCGGTGATCTTCAGGTTGTAGCCCAGGTGGCTGTAGGTGTACTTGTGGTCGTAGCCCTCCGGCAGGGTGCCCAGCTTCCAGCAGAAGCGCTTGCCGCAGGTGTTGTCCTTGCCGGGCGCGCAGTAGCAGTCGCGGCCCCAGTCGCGGAAGGATTCGGCGATCATCTTCAGCTCGGCGTTGTTGGTGAACACCGCGCCGCCCTCGCCCATGGTGATGTGGTGGGCCGGGTAGAAGCTCATGGTGCCGATGTCGCCGAAGGTGCCGACCATCTTGCCG
Organism: Rugamonas rubra; assembly: GCF_900114705.1. GTDB lineage: Bacteria > Pseudomonadota > Gammaproteobacteria > Burkholderiales > Burkholderiaceae_D > Rugamonas > Rugamonas rubra. The sequence continues at coordinate 3,029 of NZ_FOTW01000047.1, read as the reverse complement.
TGGTAGGTCGAGCCGAGCGCGTCGCAGCAGTCCTCGATCAGCCACAGATTGTGCTTCTTGCACAGGGCGACGACGACGTCCAGGTTGTACGGGTTGCCCAGCGTGTGGGCCAGCATGATCGCCTTGGTCTTGGGCGAGATGGCCGCCTCGATCAGCGTCGGGTCGATGTTGTAGGTGCCGAGCTCGACGTCGACAAAGACCGGCACGGCGCCGAACTGCAGGATCGGGTTGACGGTGGTCGGGAAGCCGGCGGCCACGCCGATCACCTCGTCGCCCGGTTGGATGGCGCGCGCGCCCAGCTTGGGCGAGGTCAGCGTGTTGAAGGCGACCAGGTTGGCCGAGGAGCCGGAGTTGACGGTGATCAGGTGCTGCACGCCGATCAGCTTGGCCAGCTTGGCCTCGAACTGGTCGTTGAAGCGGCCGGTGGTGAGCCAGGCGTCGAGCGAGGCCTCGACCATCAGCTCCATCTCGGGCGCGCCGACCACCTTGCCGGCCGGCGGCACCACGGTGACGCCGGGCTCGAAGGGGCGCGGCGCGCTGGCCAGGGCGCCGTACTGGGCCACCAGGGCGCGGATCTGCGCGCGGAGTTGTTCTTGGGTTTGCTGTTCGCTCATGGTTCCGACCTTACTTAATTTGTGCTGTGTGCGGTGTTTTGATATTGCTGGATCTGCGCCAGGGTCAGCGCGCGCATGTCGGCGCCGGCGCCGTGCGCCTGGTGCCAGGCGACGATCTGGTCGATGGTCTGGCCCAGGTTCCAGCGCGGCTGCCAGCGCAGGCGGGCGTGCGCCTTGGAGCAGTCCAGTTTCAGGTAGTGCGCCTCGTGCGGCTGCGGCGCGGCGTCGAGCTGCCAGGCGGCGCCCTCGCCCCAGCTCTGGCACAGGCGTTCGATGATCCATTCGACCGGGCGGGCGTCGCTGTCGTGCGGGCCGAAGTTGAAGCCCTCGGCGTAGGCCGCGCCCTCGCTGTACAAATGCTCGGCCAGGGTCAGGTAGCCCGACAGCGGTTCCAGCACGTGTTGCCAGGGGCGGATCGCGTGCGGGCTGCGGATTTGCACCGGCCGGCCGGCGCCGATGGCGCGCACCATGTCGGGGATCAGGCGGTCCTCGGCCCAGTCGCCGCCGCCGATGACGTTGCCGGCCCGGCCCGAGGCCAGCGCGACGCCGTGCTCGGCGTATTTTTCCGGATTGAAGAAGGAGGAGCGGTAGCCGGCCGTGACCAGCTCGGCGCAGGCCTTGCTGTTGCTGTAGGGGTCGTAGCCGCCGAAGGGCTCGTTCTCACGGTAGCCCCAGGCCCATTCCTTGTTCTCGTAGCACTTGTCGCTGGTGACGTTGAGCACCGCCTTGACGCCGGGGGTGGCGCGCACCGCCTCGAAGAGGTTGACCAGGCCCATCACGTTGGTCGAGTAGGTCTCGACCGGGTGGGTGTAGGAGTGGCGCACCAGCGCCTGCGCCGCCATGTGGATGACGATCTGCGGCCGCGCCTCCTGCATGGCGCGGGTCAGCGCGGCGGCGTCGCGGATGTCGCCGACGATCGAGCGCATGCCGGCGGCCACGCCGGCCACCTCGAACAGACTGGGATCGCTCGGCGCCTGCAGCGCGTAGCCGGTCAGCTCGGCGCCCATCTGCTGCAGCCACAGGCTCAGCCAGCTGCCCTTGAAGCCGGTGTGGCCGCTCAGGAAGACGCGCTTGCCCTGCCAGAAGGCAGCGTTCATGGCCAGCGCTTCCACGGCGCCTTGCCGCTCTGCCACAGGTCCTCCAGCAGGACCTTGTCGCGCAGCGTGTCCATCGGCTGCCAGAAGCCGTGGTGCATGAAGGCGTCCATCTGGCCCTCGCGCGCCAGCGTCTCCATCGGTTCCTTTTCCCAGGTGGTGCTGTCCTCGGCGATGTAGTCGATGACTTTCGGCGAGAGGACGAAGTAGCCGCCGTTGATCCAGCTGCCGTCGCCCTGCGGTTTTTCCTTGAAGCTGACGATGCGCTGGCCGTCGATGTCGATGGCGCCGAAGCGGCCGGGCGGCTGCACCGCCGTCATGGTGGCCAGCTTGCCGTGCGCCTGGTGGAAGCGGATCGAGGCGCCGATGTCGATGTCGGCCACGCCGTCGCCGTAGGTGAAGCAGAAGGCCTCGTCGTTCTCGACGTGCTGGCGGACCCGTTTCAGGCGGCCGCCGGTCATGGTGCTCTCGCCGGTGTCGACCAGGGTCACGCGCCAGGGTTCGGCGTGGCGCTCGTGCACCTCCATCGAGTTCTTTTGCAGGTCGAAGGTGACGTCCGAGGTGTGCAGGAAGTAGTTGGCGAAGAATTCCTTGATGACATAGCCGCGGTAGCCGCAGCAGATGACGAAGTCGTTGATGCCGTGCAGCGAGTAGCTCTTCAAGATATGCCACAGGATCGGCTTGCCGCCGACCTCGACCATCGGCTTCGGTTTGACAGTCGTTTCCTCGCTGAGCCTGGTGCCCAGTCCACCTGCCAATATCACTGCTTTCATGCGCGTCCCGGATTGTCGTGTGAGGGTTGGTTGTAGAGTGTATTGTCCCCCACCTGCCGGTTATTCTAAACGAAAAGCAAGACCCGTTTGGGCCTTCAAGGGGCGCGATGGCGAATTTCCCTGGGGAATTTACCGGATGGGCGCGCGGCTGCTGTTTTCGCGCCACGGCGGGCGGCGCGAAAGCGTTTCTTTTGGTTCTGCGTGGATATCCGGGACGCTAGCCAAACCCAGCGGCGCAAACCCGGGGTCAGACCCTAATGCCGTTGACTTAAGCTTTTGACTTCTTATATGGGTAGCGCTGTGCCTTTGATTTGACGACCCGGTCAAAATGACGGCCGGGTCGTTTGACAGTCAGTTCTGTGACTAGCCTTTGCCGCATTCTTTGTAGTAGGGAAGGCAGCTTGCCATAGGCGCGAGTCGCGGCGGCCCATGTTAGTTCGTATTGAATGATGTGAAATGCACGGACGAAGCTGATGTCGGTGGGGTTGCATTGAGCGTCGGCGGCGACGTTGGCCATTTCAAGGCGCACCAGGTTGTAGGCGATGCAC
>NZ_FOTW01000079.1 GCF_900114705.1 Rugamonas rubra | reverse complement strand
GCTGGTCTCGCGCAACGCCAACAATTCGCCGCTGGTGCTGGCGGTGGGCAAGGACTACAAGGGGCCGATATCGTCGACGCTGTACCTGCTGGCGGTGCCGCTGTCGTTCGTCCACGTCTGGCTGGCCTTTGCCGTCTACATCGGCGTGGCGATCCTGTGGTTCCTGCCGGACCGCCGCATCGAGAAATACTTGCAGCACTAAGCGGGCGCGTTTCGATTGCCGTTCCGACTTAATCGGCTCACAATGCGTTGTAATTGCAACGCAAAGGAGTGATGATGAAAACAGCCTCGTTCCCGTCTTTACGTGTTGAGCCTGAACTGAGGGAAGCGGCGGAGCAGAGCTTGCAGGAAGGCGAGACTATTTCCGGTTTCGTCGAGCAAGCCATCCGCGAGAGCATTGAGCGTCGTGGCCACCAGCGCGCATTTGTCGCGCGCGGCTTGGCCTCACGCGACAATGCCAAACGCACCGGAAACTATGTCGCGGCCGACGCCGTGATGGAGCGCTTGAAGGGGATGTTGGCCACAGCCAAGGCGGGCAAGTGAGCTTTTCGGTTCGCTTCACGGAGGAAGCGGAAGCGGACTTGCTGCGGCACTACGAGTTCATCCTGGCGAAGGACTCAACAGACTGGGCGCTCGCCGAGCGGGCGCTTGAGGCCGTTCAACATGCAATCCATGGCTTGGAAGTTTCGCCATTTAGCTACCGCAAAGCAAACGCCAGCAATCCCTTCCTGCGTGAATTGGTCATCCCGTTTGGCGCGTCCGGATATGTGGCCCTGTTCGAGATTGATAGCGGCGATACCGTCACCGTGCTAGCCGTTCGTCACCAGCGCGAGGACGACTATCACTATCAGAAATAGTATTTTCTCTTAAATTTTCACTCACGATGACATATCCAAATCTAACTCCAATGCAAAAAATAACAAAACCAATGAAAACGGCTGAAATTATGATAATTTGTTTTTTTGATGATAAATTGCGCATATACACACCAATACTTGTTAATACAGATATTAAGTCAAAAAATTAAAAATACACTTCAAAGTAAAAATTTCTCTATATTTCAACAGTGAAGTGCAAATTAAAAATTAATTTGCCATTTGGTAAATTGCGTACGCTGCCAAACCACCGACAACAACGCCAGCTACACCTAAAGCTCCGAATGCAAGTCCAACCCGAATAGCATATCCCACAACAGGTGAAATTCGACCTCAAACCGTCATTCACTCGGCGGAAAATATGCCTCACTTGTACATATAGCCACCACCACATGCTGCACGCCGCCTCGGTGATCGACGGCCGCGTGCTGTGGGCCAATCTGCATCTGCTGTTCTGGCTGTCGCTGATCCCCTTCGCCACCGGCTGGATG
>NZ_FOTW01000027.1 GCF_900114705.1 Rugamonas rubra | reverse complement strand
CCGGCCGTCATTTTGACCGGGTCGTCAAATCAAAGGCACAGCGCTACCCATATAAGAAGTCAAAAGCTTAAGTCAACGGCATTAGGGTCTGACCCTCGTTTTGGGCCGCGCAACACTACATCAACTCCTCCAACACCGCGCGCAACTGCGCCATGTCGTCGACCACGCGCAGCGCGCCGGGAAAATCATAGTGCCGTGTCAGCGCGTTGCGCAGGACGATGCAGCGCAGCCCGGCGGCGCTGGCCGCCTGCAGGCCGCGCGGCGAATCCTCCACCACCACGCACTGCGCCGCGTCCAGGCCGAGCCGCTCCAGGCCGAGCAAATAGGGCTCGGGCGAGGGCTTGCTGTTGACGTAGGACTCGTGAGTCAGCACGAACTCGAAGTGCTGGCGCAGCGGCAGGCGGGCGTGGATGATGTCGAAGTGCTCGGCGCGCGAGCTGGTCACCACCCCCATGCGCAGCCGCGGCGCCAGCGCCGCCAACAGCTCGGCCACGCCGGCGATGGCCGGAATATGCTCGGCCGCCAAACGCTCGCTGTACTGGCGGTTGCGGCCCTCGCGCAGCGCGGCGATCTGCGCCGCCGTGACGCCGCGCGCCGCCAGCAGATGCCAGGCGCCGCAATTGTCGACCAAATACCAGTCGAAGAACTGGCGCTCGCTCAGCACGATCCGGTGGCGCGCGAACAGCTCGCGGTTCGACTCGTAGAACAGCTGCTCGGTGTCGACCAATACGCCGTCGTTGTCCCATAAAACCCCAGCTAACATAGGCGGCATCCCTTCCAGCGCATGGCAAAAACGGCAATTGTACCTGCTCGGCCAGGCATTGGTGGTCTTCGCTTGCCGTGTGTGCAATACTCCGTGCTGTGCTCCAAGAAAACAGCTATATGGCCGTCACAGCGCTCTTCCCCCGCAGTCTCAAATTCCGCCTGACCGGCGTCGTCGTCCTGCTGGTCCTCGCCGCCACCGTGGTGGTGACCTGGGTCGCGTTGATGCTGGCCGAGCACGACATGAAGGCCATCATCGGCGACCAGCAGTACGCGCTGCTGTCGGGCGCCGCCGCCAACATCGACGAGCAGCTCGGCGCCCGCCGCCAGATGCTCGCCGCGCTGGCCGAGTCGGTGCCCGACGCGGTGCGCGACCAGCCCGGCCGCATGCAGGACTTCATCGAGCGCCATCCGACCGCGCGCAAGGCCTTCTACAACCTGGTGGTGTTCGACGCCAAGGGCGAGCTGGTGCACGACGCGCGCCACAACAAAACGGACGCCCCCATCAACGTCGCCGACCGCCAGTACTTCGACGACACCCTGGCGCTGAAGGCCGGCGTGATCTCGGCGCCGTTCCGCAGCCAGTTGTCGAACATGCCGGTGGTGCTGATCACCCAGCCGATCTTCGACCAGCGCGGCGAGGTGGCGCTGGTGCTGGCCGGCAGCATCGACCTGGACAACGCCACCTTCTTCGAACAGATCAGCGCGCAAAAGCCGGGCAAGACCGGCTTCATGTTCATCATGACGGCCGACGGCATCCTGGTGCAGCATCCCACCCGCGCCCGCCTGCTACAACACATCAACGCGCGCGCCGGCCGCAACGACGCCACCGAGATGGCGCTGCGCGGCTTCGAGGGTTGGACCGAGGCCAACAACAAGGACGGCAGCCCCGGCATCTACTCCTACAAGCGGCTCAAATCGATCAACTGGATCGTCGGCGCGCGCTTCCCCTCCGACGAGGCCTTCGCGCCGATGATCGCCATGCGCCACCAGGCCCTGTTGGCGGCCACCGGCTTCGCCGCCGTGGCCGGCGCGCTGGCCTGGCTGGTGATCCTCACGCTGCTGCGGCCACTGGGCCGGCTGCGCCGCCACATCGCCGACATCCGCGCCGGCCGCGCCGCCATCGGCGTGCTGCAGCGGCGCCGGCGCGACGAGATCGGCGAGTTGAGCACCGCCTTCCACGAACTGATGGCCGAGCGCGAGGCGGCGCAGGAGCGCACCCGCATGATCGCCGACTCGATGCCGGCGCTGATCGCCTACCTCGACCGCGACCTGCGCTACCGCTTCACCAACGCCCACTTCCGCGAGATGATGCAGGTGGAGCCGGACAGCATGCTCGGCAAGACCGTCGCCGAGACCTTCGGCGAGCCCTTCTACCAGATGCTCAAGGAGAAGCTCGACGCCGTGCTGCGCGGCGAGCGCGTGCACTACGAGCGCGAGGGCGTCAACCAGGGCCGCGTGGTGCAGCTGATGGGCGACATGCTGCCCGACTTCGGCAGCGACGGCAGCGTGGCCGGCATGTACCTGATGGTGATGGACATCACCGAGCGCAAGAACGCCGAGCTGACCCAGGCCGCCAGCGAGCAGCGCCTCAAGCTGTTGACCGACAACCTGCCGGTGCTGATCTCCTACCTCGACGGCGAGCGCCGCTTCCGCTTCGTCAACGCCACCTTCCGGCAATGGTTCGGCCTCGACCCGGCGCGGCTGATCGGCCAGCACCTGTTCGACGGCATCGGCGCCGAGCACTACCGCAACGCCGAGCAGCACCTCGACCAGGCCTACCGGGGCCGCCGCGTCACCTACGAGCTGAAGGCGCGCATGGCCGACGGCATACACACGCTGGAGACCACCTTCGTGCCCGACCAGCGCGCCGACGGCAGCGTGGCCGGCGTCTACTCGCTGACCCACGACACCACGCGCATGAAGGAGATCGAGGAGCGCCTGATCCAGCTGGCCCGCGTCGACACCCTGACCGGCATCGCCAACCGCCTGATGTTCGAGGAGATCCTGCAGCTGGCGCTGGGCCGCGCGCGGCGCAACCGCCAGCCGATGGCGCTGGCCTACCTCGACATCGACAACTTCAAGACCATCAACGACACCCTGGGCCACGGCGCCGGCGACGAGGTGCTCAAGGAGTTCGCCGCCCGCCTGGTCGGCAACGTGCGCGCCACCGACACCGTGGCCCGCCTGGCCGGCGACGAGTTCGTCATCATCTACGAGCAGGTGCACAACGGCGACGAGGCGCTGCGCCTGGCCGCCAAGATCGTCGAGGCGGTGCGCTGCGACTTTTGCGTGGCCGGCGCGCCGATGCGCATCACCACCAGCATCGGCATCGCCCTGCGCGACAACGACGACGAAACGCCGGCCGCGCTGGTGGCGCGCGCCGACGCCGCGCTCTACCGCGCCAAGCGCGACGGCCGCGACGGCTACGCGCTGGACGGCATGGCCTGAGGCGAGCTAACTATTCGCTGAGGTCGTCCTTGTAATTCGAATTGGGATAAATTGGTTGCGTTGGAGGTGGGGTCGGCACAGGGAAACGATGCTTTACCGCCCATTCCGTGATGTCGTGGATGATGCCCGGCTTTTCGCCAACTGGGCAATCAAGCAGGCATAGCCAAGTTTTTCCTTGCAGGCCAATGATGGGTTTTGGTGGATCGGTGAACCGCGACCAACCGACAAATTTACCGATGAAGCTGCCGCACTTCGAGTAGGAAGTGACATCGATGTAGGGCTGCGCACGATTGTAAAGCTGGGCGGTCCACTCGCGGCAGCCGAAGCTTCCGTGATAGTGGTCATCCTTATCCCACCCGTCCGCGTAGCGCGCATCGTCTATCCTCGTACAAATCGCAGGTGAAAAACTGTCATCGCCGGGGATGCCTTGCGACCAGTCGGCAAGACCATATCCTCGTTTTACAGTTGACCCATCAAATGTGAGAACAAGGCGACCAAGCATGCTAAATTTGGCGGTTAATCGTCTAAGGCGCGCGTTTCCAGACACTACCTTTCCCGATGGATCAAACATGATAAGCACGGCCGCGAGGGACTCTTCACCCGGGACCTCGAACGTGATTGTCGGCTCGAGCAGTTCCGCCCCAAGAAGATACACTTTCTCACGTCCCTTTTTTTCCAGCGCAACATTCATATCGCGGGCAGATCTTGCGCTGTTTCTTACTGACCTAGCTTCGGCCAAGAACACAACATAGCGTATCTCCCACGGCCGGACGAGCCATTCGCGGGAGATGTCACGTCCGAGAACTGGGTTTGCTGATAATGCTTCGTTCGAAGTCGACAACAATGCTGCGGAAATCAAAACCAACTGCCCCCTTAGGTTTGTCATAGTATTTTCGGCTCTTGGATCGTTATGTGGAGATGGTTGTTGTGAGTCTTTTCGTTCGCACTGCGCTGCTCATTTGGCACTGGTGGAGCGCCGCTCTTCGTGTTGACATCCATGTACCACGGATCAAGAACCTGCTTGACATACTCGTTCCCGTGCAGTCTTCCACGCAGGACGCTTATCAAACTTGCCTCATTTTTGTTGCGTTCCTTGTTCCATGAATCATATGCGATCTCCAAGCGCTGATCACTGGTGTCCGTCCGTGATTTAGCAACCCGCAGGCGCTCTTGTAAGCGCGCCTTATCGTCATTATCGTGGCTGCGCGCCAGCTCGCTTTCTATCGACTTCAATTCCTTCTTCCTTACCTCATTTTCTGCCTTCTCTCGCTCGTACTCGGCGTACAGTTCCCGCTCCTTGGCACTGACGTTTTTGTCCGGCTTGGCCTTGGTGTTCGTCAACACCGCGCGGTTGATATTCACGCGCTCCTTGTCCCGCTCGGCGTAGTTGATGTCCAGCCCCAGCCCGGCGCGGTGGACGATCGAGCCGAGCATCGGCCGCCAGCCCGACGTGACGCGCATCTCGGTGATGCCGACGGCGCCCGCCTCGGCCAGCAGCGCCGCGTAGGCGCGCGGGTGCGTGCGCGTCAGCACGCCCCGTACCTCGGACACGTAGGCGGTGTTCTCGCGCACGTTCTGCGCCTCCTCGAAACGCACGCGCAGGGTGTGCTTCGGGGCCGAGTCGCTGGCCGGGAACTCGACCACCAGCTCGGGCGACGGCAGCCCCGCATAGATTCTGCGCACGGCGGCGCGGATGGTCGGCGTGGTGTCGGCGGGCAGCATGGCGTCGGCATCGGCCACCGTGTAGAGATTCGAGACGAGCGTCCAAATGTCGCCGGTCAACGAGGTCTTGTAGATGTCGACCAAGGTCTTACCATTCCTGCGGCAGTCGCACGGTTGGCCCAACTTCCCCTTCAAATGGGTCTCGCTGCGGCCCTTCTTCTCCGTGATGAGAACCTCCACGTCGTTGTCCTCGGCGACCACGGCGTAGACGGGGTAACGCCGGAAATCCGGGTGGACGTCGCTGTTGAGGTAGAGCTCCACCTTGTTGCCCCGAGCGACCGTTACGACGATCTGGCGCTGCTTGGCGCTGAGCGCATGTGGCTTGCCGTCGTCGGCCGGGTGCACGCGGCCGTTGATGGCCACCAGGTAGCGCAGCGCCAGATCGGAATTGGTCGCGCTGGTGTCGAATTGATAGGTGATCTTGCGCATCCCGCTGAGCCTGACGATGGTGAACTTGCCCTCGTCGTTGAAGACACAGGTGGCGGTGATTTCTTTCGCGGCCATCGCTTCGCTCCCTCGGCGCGCTAGGCGCCATCGGACGGCGTGTCGCCGCCCAGCTGCAAGGTCGCCGTTGCCCGTTCGTGCGCGGTCAACGCCATGGTCCTGCCGTCGGCGTCCGTTACGCCTTGCCGGCTGCTGCCGTCCGGCAGAACGATGCTGTATCGAATACCCGACAGGGGTAGGCCCGTGCCTTCGGCGACGACGAGGAAGCTGGCGAGCAGATCGCTGTTCTCGGGCGCGGACGCTTTTTCGGCGGCTGGCTCGCCCCCCTCCCCCGCGCCGTCGTCAATCAGCATCGCATGTTGCGAGGCGATAATCGTTGCACCGCACGCGGCCTTCATGCCGTCGACCACCACCGCGTCGCCGAACATGAAGGAGGCGATGCCGTCGTCGATGGGGAACTTGCCCTTGCACTGGGGACAGAACGTCATGTGGCCGCGCCGCGTAATCGCGCGGCCATCGGTGGTGCAGGTATCGTCGCCTTCGATCACTTCGCCACCGTGGGAGGTGCGATCGCCTTTACAGATTACGGCACGTAACATGATGGGCTCCGTTTGACGGGGGAACAATCACTGTAGGACGCTCACTGTTCAGTCCGTTGACTTGGCGCAAACCGGAATGCGCCGACGACGCGGCTGTGCAATTGCGCGACAGCCGAACGCATTGGCCGCCTCAGGCCGATAGTTGCGACCGATAACGGTATAGTGAGTCGGCAACAATGTGATGGACCAGGTGGTTTGTAGATGAACACCTGAACTCCACCGTATCGAAATCCACTTGCCCGAATTTTAATTCGTGTAAAATGCCTCCCATGAAACCGAAAGACACGGAAAAACTGAGGAAGATCGTCCAGGCCACCTACGCCCTGGTGCAGCAGCGCGGCCTGGCCGCCCTGACGCTGGCGGAGATCGCCCGCGCCGCCGGCATCGCCACCAGCACGCTGTACATCTACTTCGACTCCAAGCAGGCCCTGCTCGACCAGCTCTACCAGGACGCCAAGACAGCCACCTTCGAACGGCTGGTGGCCGATGCCGCGCCGACGCCGCCGCTGAAGGCGCGGGTGCGCAGCATCTGGCTCAACATGCTGGCCAACCGCCTGGCCAACCCGGCCGAGATCATCTTCATGGAGCAGTACACCAGCTCGCAGTTCATGAGCGAGGCCAACCGGGAGCTGGGCGGCCGCCTGGCCGGCTTCTTCCACGCCATCCTGAAAAACGGCCAAGACGAGGAGACGCTGAAGGCGGTGCCGCTGCCCTTCCTGATGGCGCTGTTCCTCGGCTCGGTGCAGGAGACGGCGCGCCTGGTGCGGCAAGGGGTTCTGGCCGACGACGAGCAGACCCGCGCCACCGGTTTTTTGCTGTGCTGGGACGCGATCAAGGCCTGAAGCCGGGCTGGATCGTGTTTTTTTAACTTTTTACCGAATAGGAATTCACTTAAAATGAAAAAAATCGCCCTCATCACCGGTTGTTCCAGCGGCATCGGCCGCGCCGCCGCCACCTTGTTCGCCGCCCACGGCTGGCAGGTGGTGGCCACCATGCGCGATCCGGCCAAGGCCGGCGAGCTGGCCCGCCTGCCCAACGTCAGCATCGGCAAGCTCGACGTGACCGAGCCGCAGTCCATCGCCGCGCTGGTCAAGCAGACCCTGGATACCTGGGGCCGCATCGACGTGCTGGTCAACAACGCCGGCTTCGGCGCCTTCGGCCCGTTCGAGACCGCCAGCGACGCGCTGATCGAGCGCCAGCTGGCCACCAACCTGAAGGGCGTGTTCGACCTGAGCCGCGCCGTGCTGCCGGCCATGCGCCGGCAAGGCGAAGGCGCCATCGTCAACATCGCCTCCATCGGCGGACTGACCACCATGCCGCTCAACGCCATCTACCACGCCACCAAGTACGCCGTGGTCGGCTTCACCGAGGGTCTGGCCTACGAGCTGGCGCCATTCGGCATCCGCGCCAAGATCATCGCGCCGGGCGGCGTGCGCACCGAGTTCGCCGCCGGCTCGTTGGCGCTGACCTTCAGTGACGACCAGCACCCGTATGCCGGCATGGTCGGACGGGTCAGGCAGGCCTTCGCCGGCCGCGCCGGCCAGCACTCCGAGCCGGAGGACATCGCCAAGGTGATCTACCGCGCCGCCACCGACGGCAGCGCGCAGATCACCTACGTCGCCGGCGCCGACGCCGAGGCCCTGCTGGCGGCGCGCGCCAAGCTGGGCGAGCAAGGCTACGTCGCCATGATGAACGAGCGCTTCAACGTGGCGGGGCCGGCGTCGCACTAACGAGACGACGTCCCCCACCCCGCAGAAAAAGGGGTCAGACCCCGTACGGGGTCTGACCCCGGCCTTAGCGCTTTGCGGGGTTATCGGCGAACGGGCCCGCCGGCAGCACGCGCCGCAGCCGCGCCATCTCGTCATACAGCACCGCCATGTGGTTGAGCCGGCCCCAGGACTCGGCGCAGCCGACCATATACAGCCGGCATTTGGCCCGCGTGATCGCCACATTAAGCAGGTTTGGCTTTTCCAGCGCCCAGGCGCGCGCGCCGGCGCCGGCCTTGCCCGCCGCCGTCCCCAGCACCAGGAAAACGATCTCCGCCTCCTTGCCCTGGAAGGTGTGAACGGTGCCGCACTCGACGCCCTTGATGCCGGCCGCCCGCACGCGGCGGGCGCAGGCGTCCTTCACCTTGCGGAACGGCGAGATCACGTAGATCTTCACCGCCCTTGGCTTGCCGTCGGCGCCGCGTTCGCCGGCCACATGCGCCGGCTGGTCCTGCAAACGGCGCAGCAGCTCGACCAGCACATCAATCTCCTCGTCCACCACCGGATGCTGCGCCTTGGCCGCGCGCACGTCGAACCAGGCGCTGGCGCCGAGCACACAACGGAAGTCGACCGCCTCGCCCTGGCCCTGCGGGTCCACCCTGCCCTGCACCATCTGGCCGCCGTAGGCGATGCGGTTGGCCACCGAGAACATCGGCTCGTCGCAGCGCCGGTGGGTGCGCAGCGGCATGCCAGTCCAGATGCGGCGCGGCTCCAGCCCCGGCCCGTCGTCCTGCGCCACCCACGAACCAAAGGCGGTGACGCGGTCGGCCAGCGTCTGCACCGACTGCTCGGCCGGCGACCAGATGGCCGCCACGCCGCGCCGCCGGCGCAGGTCCTCGGCCACCGCCAGCGGCACCGTGAACACCGGCTCGATCTGCAGCGGATCGCCGATCAACACCGCGCGCCGGCTGCGCCAGATGGCGCCGGCGGTCGATTGCGGCGTCGCCTGGCCCGCCTCGTCGACCAGCAACCAGCCCAGCGACTCCTGCCCCATGCCCTGGAACAGGCGGTCGAACGAGGCCATGGTGGTCGACACCACCGGCACGATGAAGAACAGGATGTCCCACAGGATGGGGCGCTGTTCCGGCAGCAGCTTGCCCCGGCTGGCGCCGGTCAGCATGGCGCTGACGGCGCGCAGGTTGCCGATGAAGCGGCCGGCGTTGGCCAGCACGGTGAGCCGGTGCAGCTCCATCGATTGCAGGAATATCTTGGCGCGCAGCGTGTCCAGCGCGGCGCAGACGCCGACCGACAAGCGGTGGCGCTGCTCGGCCGGCAGCGCCCAGAAGCCGGCGTCCGGGAAGTGGCGCACGCCGATCTGGTAGCCGGCCTGCAGGTCCAGCTGGTGCTGGCGGAACTGCGCCTCGGTTTTCTGCTTCTCGGCCGCGTCGGCCTCGCGGCGCTGCCGCTTGGTCTGCGCCACCGCCTCGCAGGACATGGCGGCGCGGGCCAGCTCCGCCAGCGCCTCGCTGGCTTGTGCCAGCGCCGTGGTCGGCTCGTCCAGGCTGCTGCGGCGTGCCGCCATGGCCGCCGTCTCGCGGCCTAGCCAGGCCATCAAGCGGTCCCACAGGCCCGGCCGGGCGCGCTCGCGCAGCTGCTCGAGCAGGGCGCGGCGGCCGTCGATCAGGGTGCGCTGCACGGCCATCGCCTCGCGGCTGGCGGCCAGTTCGACCTTGGCCGCCTCGATCTGCCGGTCCCACTCCTGCAGGCCGGCCAGCTGCGCTGCCAGCCGCCCGCGGCAGGCGTCCAGGCCCAGCGCGGCCTGCTCGGCCTTGAGCAGCAGCGCGCGCTTGGCGTCGAACTCCTCGACCAGTGCGCGCAGGGCATGGCGCGCCTGCTGCCACTCGTTTTGGTAGCGGGCGTAGTCGGCGGTGGCCGCCTCGAGCAGCTGCTTCATCGACGGCGGCGCCGGCTTGGCCGATTCGGCGGCCGCTGCCGCCGGGGCGGACGGCGTGGATCGAGTTGACGGAGTGGCCGGCGCGGACAGCGTGGATGACGCGGACTGCGAGAATGGCGGCGTTTGCGTGGACTGCGCCGCAGGCGTCGCCGGCGTATCGAACAGCTGGCCGTTTGCGCCGCCCGTGGCAGCTTTGGCGGGGTTGGTCGCGTTGGCCGCGTTGGCCGCGTGGGCCTCGGGCTTGCTGAACTCGTCGCGGAAGAAGCCCTGCGCGAACGAGCGGCGGTTGCCGGCGTTGCCCAGCGCCGCCGCCACCATGCCCCAGCAGGCGATAGTCGCGCCGTCCTCGCCCTGCACCTTCTGCGCCGCGAACACGGCGCCGATCACCTCGTCGAAATAGCTGGCCGGGCCGAACTCGGCCGACACCTTTTTGCGCGCCGGCAGCTCCTGCGTGATGTTCTTGACGGCGTTGTTGTTGGTGCTGGCGACGACGATGGAGCTGCCGTCCATGATCTCGGCGCGCAGCGGGAAGACGTTCTTGCCGGCCACCTCGACGGTGTCGGCGAAAACGTCGGCCGGCCGCTGCAGTTCCATCAGGCGCAGCGCGCGCTGCGTGACCACGTCGGCGATCACGTCGCACAGCAGCGTGGTCTTGCCGGTGCCGGGCGGGCCGTTGACGCCGACCACGCCGCCCGCCGGGCCCAACACGCGCAGGATCTGCGCCACCGCCGCCTGCTGCGCCAGCACCAGCGGGAACTTGGCCGGCGCCGGCCAGCGCGCGCGCGGCAGGTGGGCCACGCTGAGCAGGCCGGTCATGGCCGCCTGGTCGGCCAGAATGTCGCGCCGCGCCGCCAACGCCAGCGGCGCGCCCAAATAGGCGCCCAGCGCCTGGCCGAAGGGCTCGCCGCGCTGCGCCTGGCCGATCAGGCGGTCCAGGTCGTCGAGGTAGAAGGAGTTGAGGAAGTCGCCGGCGTTCTGCAGGTCGGCCTCCATGTACTTGCGGTTGACGCGGGTCGAGCGCACCACCAGGCGCCAGTCCAGGCGGGCGTCGTCGGCGCCGGCGCCGATCCGCCGCAGCAGCAGGCCCAGCTCCTCGTCCAGCTCGACCCAGCCGAGGCCACGGGGCTTGGCGGCGCGCGCCTCGGCGCCTGTTGCGGCGGCGGGGCGCCCGGTGGGCGCAATCGGCGCACGGTCGACGGCCGCGTCAGTGTCAACGGCGCCCAGCACCCCGCCCGAAGGCCCGCCTTCGACCGCCGGCGGCCGTTGGCGGCGCTGGGCGAACTCCTCGCGCGCGCCGGCCAGCCGGGCGCTCAGGCCCTCCAGCGCCTCGTCCTTGCGCAGCAGGTCGACGCCGTACACGTAGCTGGCCGCCAGATAGCTGTCCGGCTTGGCCGCGCCGTCCTCGCCGACCACGAAGGCGCCCAGCCAACCGGTGCCGCCGGAGCGCTCGCGTTCGCGCTCGCTCAACTCGGCCGCCTCGCCGCGCGGCGCCATCGCCTTCAGCAGCAGGCCCTCCAGTTGCTCGGTGTCGGCCACGCCCAGGTAGACCAGGTGGATCCAGCCGTGCGTGGCGCTCGGCGCGTACTCGCGGCGGCGCCAGGGCAGCACCTCGCCGCGCCGCAGCGTCAGCACATGGCTGCTGGCGGTCGCCTCGCGCGCGCCGGGCGCGGCGGGAATGTTGAAGATCTCCAGATCGCGCCAAAAACTAAGAATGGGAAGTGGACCAGCTGCCGGATTTGTCAAAAAAATGCCTCGTGGGTGCGGACCGGCGCGGCGGCCGCGCGGCCGGCGCCAAAGTCGAAAGGCGCAATCTTACTCCCAAGGCAAGGCCGCCGTACAGCCGGCGCGCCGCCGAGGCTGCCGCGCCACACTCGCGCCGCGCCGGTGCCGGTGGCGCGGCCGATTTCGCCGGCAAACCCGGCCGTCCCGGGCGGATGATGATTCTGGTCAATATCGGGCGGCGGCCGGCGGGTGACGATAGATGCGGCATTGCAAGAAATTCCGTCCTTCCCGTCCACTCCCGGAGACCGCCGTGGCAAACACCTTCACACTCAAGCAACTGTTCGCCTACCTGTCCGGCCTGGCCGCCGTCATGGGCCTGTGCCTGCTGGCGGCGCTGCTGGCGATAGCGCAGAAACAGGACGAGCTGGCCAAGGTGACCGACACGCGCTACCAGTCCTACCTGCTGGCCGACGAGCTGCGCCAGGGCTCCGACGACCTGACCCGGCTGGCGCGCACCTACGTGCTGACCGCCGACCCCGCCTACGAGCAGCAATACCTCGACATCCTCGCCATCCGCAACGGCAGCAAGCCCCGGCCGCAGCAATACCAGCGCATCTACTGGGATTTCGTCGCCGCCGGCAAGGCCAAGCCGCGTCCGGACGGCGCCACGGCCTCGCTGGCCGAGCTGATGAAACGGGCCGGCTTCACCGAGCAGGAGTTCGCCAAGTTGAAGCAGGCCCAGGCCAACTCGGACGCGCTGGTCAAGACCGAGGTCGTCGCCATGAACGCGGTCAAGGGCCAGTTCGACGACGGCAAGGGCGGCTTCAGCCTCAAGGGCGTGCCGGACCTGGAGCTGGCCCGCAAGCTCATGCACGACAAGAACTACCACCAGTACAAGGCCAACATCATGGCGCCCATCGACGAGTTCTTCGTCCTGCTCGACCAGCGCACCCAGGCCGGCGTCGACGCGGCGGCGCGCGCCGGCGGCCAGGTCTTCGCGCTGGCCGTGGCCCTGCTGGCGCTGCTGTGCGGCGGCCTGGGCGCCGCCCTGCTGCTGGTCTACCGCCGCCTGCGCGGCCAATTGGGCGGCGAGCCGGCCTACGCCGCCGCCGTGGCCGACCGCATCGCCGCCGGCCAGCTGGCCTTCGCCGTCGAGCTGCGCGACGGCGACCGCGCCAGCCTGCTGTTCGCCATGGGCGCGATGCGCCAGCGCCTGGCCGAGATCGTCGGCGAGGTGCGCAACGGCACCGACAGCATCGCCACCGCCGCCGGCCAGATCGCCGCCGGCAACCTCGACCTGTCTAAGCGCACCGAGGAGCAGGCCGGCTCACTCGAGCAGACCGCCGCGTCGATGGAGCGGCTCACCGCCACCGTCAAGCAGAACGCCGACAACGCGCGCCAGGCGCGCCAGCTGGCCGAGTCGGCCACCGACGTCGCACTCAAGGGCGGAGCGGTGGTCGGCCAGGTGGTCGAGACGATGAGCTCGATCAACGACTCGTCCAAGCAGATCGCCGACATCATCGGCGTCATCGACGGCATCGCCTTCCAGACCAACATCTTGGCGCTCAACGCGGCGGTGGAGGCGGCGCGCGCCGGCGAGCAGGGCCGCGGCTTCGCCGTCGTCGCCAGCGAGGTGCGCAACCTGGCGCAACGCGCCGCCGCCGCCGCCAAGGAGATCAAGGACCTGATCGTTGACTCGGTCGACAAGGTCGGCGCCGGCGCCCGACTGGTCGACCAGGCCGGCGCGACGATGCAGGAGATCGTCGCCAGCGTCAAGCGGGTCACCGACGTGATGAGCGAAATCGCCGCCGCCAGCGGCGAGCAGACCGCCGGCATCGAGCAGATCAACCAAGCCGTCAACCAGATGGACCAGGCGACGCAGCAGAACGCCGCGCTGGTCGAGCAGGCCGCCGCCGCCGCCGGCTCGCTGCGCCAGCAGGCCGGCCACCTGGCCGGCGTGGTCGGCGTGTTCCAGCTCGCCGAGGCCGGCCGCGCCCCGGCCCGGCCGGCCGCCGCCGCGCGCGCCGCCGTCGCGGCGCCGCCCGCCGGGCCCGCCCTGGCGAGCGGCAAGCCCGGCGCGCAGGTCCTTGGCCAGCAGGCCGCCGGCAAAGCCGGCGCGACGGCCGGCAGCGCCAAGAAGCGCCGCCCGGCGCTGGCCACTGCGGAGAGCGAATGGGAAGAGTTCTGACAGCGCCAAGTCACGACCGAACGGCCGCGAACAGCGCTCGGGGTCAGTGCCGACAATCGGACATTCACGCGCTGAATGTCCGATTGTCGGCACTGACCCCGCCTGCTATTCTGCGGCTATACTTCCAGCCACTCCTTGCGCACGGCGGCGTCGGCGCGCAGCTGCTGCGGCGTGCCTTCGAAGACGATGGCGCCGTGGCCCATCACGTAGACGCGCTGCGAGATGTCGAGCGCGATGGCCAGCTTTTGTTCGACCAGCAACACCGAGACGCCCTTCTCTTTCAGCGCCTGTAGATACTGCGCCACCAGCGCGACGATCTTCGGCGCCAGGCCCTCGGTCGGCTCGTCGATCATGATCAGGTCGGGGTCGCCCATCAGGCTGCGGCACAAGGTCAGCATCTGCTGCTCGCCGCCGGACAACACGCCGGCGGCCACCTGGCGCCGCTCTTGCAGGCGGGGAAACATCGCGTACATGTCGTCCAAACGCCAGCGTCCAGATTGGACGTTCTTCTTCTGCCCGAGGATCAGGTTTTGTTCGGCCGTGAGCGTGGCAAAGATGTCGCGGTTCTCCGGCACGTAGCCCAGGCCCAGGTGGGCGATCTGGAAGGCCTTCAGGCCGAGGATCTCGGCGCCCTTGAAGCGCACCGAGCCGGTGGCGCTGACCTGGCCCATCGCCGCCTTGACCAGCGTCGAGCGGCCCACGCCGTTGCGGCCGAGCAGGCTGACGATTTCGCCCGCGCCGACCCGCAGGTCGACGCCGTGCAGCACGTGGCTCTTGCCGTAGTAGGCGTGCAGGCCGCGTATGTCGAGCAGATCCGTCATGCCGCCTCCTCGTCGGCGCCGCCCAGGTAGGCGGCCTGCACCGCCGCGTTGTTGCGGATGTTGGCCGGCGTGTCGCAGGCGATCATTTCGCCGTAGACCAGCACGGCGATCCTGTCGGCCAGGCCGAATACCACGCTCATGTCGTGCTCCACCATCAAGAGGGTCTTGCCGATAGTTACCTTGCGGATCAGCTCGACGGCGGCGTCGGACTCGGAACGGCTCATGCCGGCGGTCGGCTCGTCGAGCAGGATGACGTTGGCCCCGCCGGCGATGGTGATGCCGATCTCCAGCGCGCGTTGCTCGGCATAGCTGAGCACGCCTGCCAGCACGGCGCGCTGGCGTTGTAGGCCGATCTGTTCGAGCACGATTTCGACCCGCTCGTGGGCGTCGCGCAGGCCGCCGAGCCGCTGCCAGAAGGAGTATTTGTAGCCCAGCGACCACAATACGGCGCAGCGCAGGTTCTCGTAGACGGACAAATGGACGAACAAATTGCTGATCTGGAAGCTGCGGGCCAGCCCGCGCCGGTTGATTTGGTAGGGTTTCAGGCGCGTGATGTTCTCGCCGTTGAGCACGATCTCGCCGGAACTGGCCGGGAAGCGGCCCGAAATCAGGTTGAACAGCGTCGATTTCCCGGCACCGTTGGGGCCGATCACGGCCAGCCGCTCGCCCTGCGCCACCGCCAGGTTGGCGCCACGGATGATCTGGGCGGCGCCGAATTGCTTGCGCACGTCTTTCAGTTCGAGGGCGTTCATCGGCCGGCGCTCCCTGTTTTCAAGGCGATCTCGGCGTTGGCCGTCTGCCAGGCGCTCTGGAAGGACGGTTGGCAGCGGCGCCAGGCCAGCACGCCGAGCAGCACCATTGCGCCGGCCACGCACCAGGGCAGGGCCGTCGCCGTGTCCGCGTTCAAGCCGAACAGGCGCTTGACGCTGCCGTCGGCCGAGTCCAACGTCAGGTGGTAGAGCATTTCCACGGCGCCGATCAAACCCAGCAGGCCGGGCAGCACGGCCAAGCCCATCATTCCCAGCGAGGGGCCGACCCGGCCCAGCTTGCCGTGCAGCGCAAGCCGCAGCAACTGCATCAACAGGCTGGCCAGCCCGGCCGGCGCGTAGCGCACCAGCAACACGAAGAACAGCCCCAGATACAACTGCCAGGCCGGCGTGAAGTCCGACAGCAACACGGCGAACAGGACGCCGACCACGGCGCCCAGCAAGGGCCCGAAGAAGAAGCCGATGCCGCCGATGAAGGTGAACAGCAGCACGCTGCCCGAGCGCAGGGCGCTGACGTTCTCCGCGCTGACGATCTCGAAGTTGATCGCCGCCAAGCCGCCGGACACGCCGGCGAAAAAGGCCGACAGGATCAAGGTCAGGTAGCGCACCCAGCGGGTGTCGTAGCCGATGAACTCGACCCGCTCGGGGTTGTCGCGCACGGCGTTGATCAGCCGGCCCAGCGGTGTGTGGGTGAAGGCGTACATGGCGACGGTGCAGACGAACAACCATGCGGCGATCAAATAGTAGACCTGGATCTGCGGCCCGAACGTGATGCCGAACGGCGCCGCGCCCATGACGCGGTTGGTGGTCACGCCACCCTCGCCGCCGAAGAAGCCGGGGAACATCAGCGAACTGGCAAACACCAGTTCGACCAGCCCCAGCGTGATCATGGCGAAGGTGGTGCCGGCCTTGCGCGTGGTGACATAGCCGAACACGACGCCGAAACCCATCCCCGCGACGCCGCCCACCAGCGGCACCAGGCTGACCGGCAAGCCGGACCAGACGCCGCCGGAAGCGGCGGCCGCGTTCATCGCGTGGATGGCGAAGAAGGCGCCGAGGCCGGAATATACCGCGTGGCCGAACGACAACATGCCGCCCTGCCCCAGCAGCATGTTGTAGGACAGGCCGAAGATCATCACCGTGCCCATTTGCGACAGCAGGGTCAGCGCGCCGCCCTTGGCGAAGACCAGCGGCGCCAACAACAGCAGCGCGGCGTAGCCGCCCCAGGCCAGGTGGCGGCCCAGGTTCAGCGGCGCGAAGCTGAGCCGGCTTTCGTTGTGACGTTTAACTCGGCCTTCAAGCGGGCCGTCAAGCTGGCTGCCCATGCCGTTTTCGATGTGTCCCGCCTTCATTCCCGCGTCCCCATCAGCCCCTTGGGCCGGAAAATCAGTATCAACACCAACAGCAGGAAGGGCAGAATGGCCGCGCTCTGGGCGATGGTGACGTTGAGCAAGGCGAAGCCGGGCGTGGCCGGCGTGACTTGCGCGCCGAGCCGGCCCAGCACGCTTGCCAGGGAGTAGTCCAGCGCCACCGCCGTCGTCTGCATGATGCCGATCAGTATCGAGGCGACGAAGGCCCCGGCCAGCGAGCCCATGCCGCCGACCACCACCACCACGAAGATGATGCTGCCGACGGTGGCCGCCATGGCCGGCTCGGTGACGAAGGCGTTGCCGCCGATCACCCCGGCCAGCCCCGCCAGCGCGCTGCCGCCGCCGAACACCCACATGAAGATGCGCGGCACGTTGTGGCCCAGCGCCTCGGCCGCCTCGGGGTGGGTCAGCGCCGCCTGGATCACCAGTCCGACCCGCGTGCGCGTCAGCAGCAGGTAGACGCCGCCCAGCATGGCCAGCGCCACCAGCATCATGAAGCCGCGATACTTGGGGAAACTGGTGCTAAACAGCGTGAACAAGGGGCCGTCCAACTCCTTGGGAATGGGATAGTTGAGCGCCGCGCGGCCCCAGACCAGTTGCACCAGTTCGACGATCAGGTAGGACAGGCCGAAGGTGAACAGCAGTTCCGGGATGTTGCCCAGCTTGTGCAACGGCCGCAGGCCGTAGCGTTCGACCAGCGCGCCGAACAGGCCCACGGCCAGCGGCGCCAGCAGCAGCGCCGGCCAAAAACCGATGCGCGCGCTGATGCTGCAGGCGATGTAGGCGCCCAGCATGTAAAAGCTGGCGTGGGCGAAATTGAGCACCCCCATCATGCTGAAGATGAGCGTCAGCCCGGACGACAGCATGAACAGCAGCAGTCCGTAACTGACGCCGTTCAGCAGTGTAAACAGCGTGAATTCCATCGAATGGCGCCCGGTTTAGCCTGGGCGCTTCATCTGGCAGGAGGTCGGCTGGCCAGATACATAGGCGTCGATCTTCTTGTCCAGTTTCCAGCCGTAGCCGGTGTTTTCCTGGTCGAAGCGCACATCTTTGCCGTTGACCTTGCTCCAGGTGCCGATATACAGCGCCTGTTGCAACTGGTGGTCCTTCTTCTGCATCCACACCTCGCCGTTGATCGACTGCACCTTCATGTCCTCCATGGCGAAGGCGACCTTGACCGGATCGGCCGTGCGTGCGGTTTTGATCGCCTGCGACAGTATGGTGATGATGCTATGGGTTTGCGCGGCGTAATAGTCGTCGTTGTATTTGGCCTTGAAGGCGGTGACGATCTCCTTGCCGGCGAAGGTTTCGTTGTTGGCCATCCAGTTGCCGACGATCTTGGTGCGCTCGGCGCCGGCCGCCCCCATGGCCGTCGGCACGCCGGTGGTGATGCCGTAGTAGGTGTAGAAATTGGCCTTCAGGTCGGCGTCCTTGGCGGCGCGGATCAGCAAGGCCAGGTCGGCGCCCCAATTGCCGGTGATGACGGTGTCGGCACCGGCCGCCTTGATCTTGGCGATGTAGGGCGAGAAGTCCTTCACCTGGGCGATCGGGTGCAGGTCGTCGCCGACGATGCGGATGTCGGGCCGCTTGCGCGTCAGGTACTCGCGCGCGGCGCGGGCGACGGCGTGGCCGAAGGCGTAGTTCTGGCCGATGATGTAGACCTTCTTGATGCTGGCGTCCGGCGCCATGAAGCTGGTCAGCGCCTCCATCTTCATGTCGGAATTGGCGTCGAAGCGGAAATGCCAGAAGCTGCACTTGCTGTTGGTCATGTCCGGGTCGACCGCCGCGTAGTTCAGGTAGACCACTTCCTTGCCCGGATTACGCTCGTTGTGCTTGTTGACGGCGTCCAGCAACGCCAGGCCGACACCCGAGCCGTTGCCCTGGGTGATGTAGCGGTAGCCCTGGTCGATCACGCCTTTCAGCTGGGTCAGCGACTCCTGCGGGCTGCCCTTGTTGTCGAAACCCACCACTTCGATCTGCTTGTCGCCCGCCCACTTGCCCTTGTTGGCCATGTCGGCGATCAACTGGAAGCTTTTCAGCTGGTTCTGCCCGACCGGTGCGAACGGGCCGGACAGCGGGTCGATGAAGGCGATCTTCACTGTTTCCGCCGCCGCCGTTCCAATGGCGAGGCAGGAGGTGAACACGGCAGCAAAAGCGGTGGTACGAACAACAACGGCGCGCGAGCATTTCGTCATGGTGTCTCCATTGATTTTGTGGTTGGCCGGGTCGTGGCGCCCGGCCTGGTTTGCTACCGTGCAGCGAAAACTAAATCGTCGGCAGTTTGTGCTCCTTGTACTGGTCGCGCAGCTTGTTCTTCTGGATCTTGCCGGTGCCGCCGACCGGCAGCGCGTCGGTGAAGACCACGTCGTCCGGCAACCACCACTTGGCGATCTTGCCGTCGAAGAAGAGCAGCAACTCCTCGCGGCTGACCTGCTGGCCGGGGCGCAACACCACCACCAGCAGCGGGCGCTCGTCCCATTTCGGATGGGCAACGCCGATGCAGGCGGCCTGCAGCACGGCCGGGTGGGCCATGGCGATGTTTTCCAGGTCGATGGTGCCGATCCATTCGCCGCCGGACTTGATGACGTCCTTGCTGCGGTCGGTGATCTGCATATAGCCGTCCGGATCGATGGTGGCCACGTCGCCGGTCGGGAACCAGCCGTCCTGCAACACGTCGCCGCCCTCCTCCTTGTAGTATTTGGCGATGATCCACGGCCCGCGCACCAGCAGGTGGCCGTAGCCGACGCCGTCCCAAGGCAGCTCCTTGCCGTCGTCGTCGACGATCTTCATGTCCACGCCGTACACCGCATGTCCTTGTTTTTGCAGGATTTTGCGCTGCCCGTCCCGGTCCAGTTCGAGATGCTTGGACATCAAGGTGCAGGTGGTGCCCAACGGCGACATTTCCGTCATGCCCCAGGCGTGCACCACCTCCACACCGAAGTCGTCGATCAAGGTGTTCATCATCGCCGGCGGGCAGGCCGAGCCGCCGATCACCGTGCGGCGGAAGGTGGAGAACTTCAGATTGTTCTGCTTGGCATAGTTGATCAGGCCCAGCCAGACCGTCGGCACGCCGGCGGAGAAGGTCACGCCCTCGTTCTCGAACAGCTCGTAGACCGACTTGCCGTCCAGCGCGGCGCCGGGGAACACCAGCTTGGCGCCGGACAGCGGCACCGAGTACGGCAGGCCCCAGGCGTTGACGTGGAACATCGGCACGACCGGCATCACCGTGTCGCGCGAGGAGACGTTGAGCGCGTTCGGCATCGCCGAGCCGTAGGCGTGCAGCACGGTCGAGCGGTGCGAGTACAAGGCGCCCTTGGGGTTGCCGGTGGTGCCGGAGGTGTAGCACAAGGTGGCGGCGGCGTTCTCGTCGAACTGCGGCCAGCTGTAGTCGTCCGAGTGCGAGTTGATCAAGTCCTCGTAGCACAGCAGGTTGGGGATCTTGCTCTCGGCCGGCATGCGCGCGCGGTCGCACATCAGGATGAACCCCTTGGTGGTCTTGCAATGCGCCGCGATCGCCTCGGCCACCGGCAGGAAGGTCAGGTCGAGCAGCAGATACTGGTCTTCCGCGTGGTTCATGATGTAGGCCACCTGCTCGGGGTGCAGCCGCGGATTGATCGTGTGCAGCACGGCGCCCGAACCGGACACGGCGTAGTAGGCCTCCAAGTGGCGGTAGCCGTTCCAGGCCAGCGTGGCGACGCGGTCGCCCATGCGCACGCCCAGGCCGTGCAGCGCGTTGGCCAGCCGGCGGGCGCGCTGGTGGCACTCGCGGTAGGTGTAGCGGTGCATATCACCCTCCACCCGGCGCGAAACGATCTCGCTGGCGCCGTAGTGGCGGGCGGCGAATTCGAGGATATTCGAAATGAGCAAAGGCTGGCTCATCATCTGGCCCATCAGGGGACTCATCGGTAAAGACGGCATTGATGCTCCTGCAAAGTGAACGAATGCGGCTGAGTTTGGAACGACCGTGCTAAAACCGTCAACTTTTTTCGATGCTGCGCCGCAATAACTGCGCACATTCGAAGAAGTATTTGACAAACATGGCGAAATAACAGTGTTAGCGAGTGTAACGGTACTGCAAAAAACCATTTGCGCCCAATACAATTCGCCCGGTAGGTTAGAATTCCCCATTTGGCCGTTGTGATCGCCGACACCGGCCGCCACTGAAACAGCCTCCGACTGGAACTGCCATTACTGCCGCCACTGCCGCCACTGCCGCCAAACTGCCGCTGGACAACTCCTTCGCGTCCCTGCCCGCTGTTTTCTACACCCGGCTGATGCCGACCCCGCTGCCGGCGCCGTACCTGGTAGCCGTCAGCGACACGGCCGCCGGCCTGCTCGGCCTCGACCCGGCCCTGCTGGCGCGCCAGGACTACCTCGACACCCTGACCGGCAACGCCGTGCCCGAACGCGCGCAACCGCTGGCGGCCGTGTATTCCGGCCACCAGTTCGGCGTCTGGGCCGGCCAGCTGGGCGACGGCCGCGCCATCCTGCTGGGCGAGATGGACGGCCCCGACGGCCCGATCGAGCTGCAACTGAAGGGCGCCGGCCTGACGCCTTACTCGCGCATGGGCGACGGCCGCGCCGTGCTGCGCTCGTCGATCCGCGAATTCCTCTGCTCCGAGGCGATGCACGCGCTCGGCATCCCCACCTCGCGCGCGCTGTCCGTCACCGGCTCCGACCAGGGCGTGATGCGCGAAACGGTCGAAAGCTCGGCCGTGGTGCTGCGCATGGCGCCCAGCTTCGTCCGCTTCGGCTCCTTCGAGCACTGGTTCCACAAGCGCCAACCGGCCCATCTGAAAGTGCTGGCCGACTATGTGATCGCGCGCTTTTACCCGCAGTTGTTGGACGAAGAGAATAAGTACGAGGCCTTGCTGGCCGAAGTGACGCGCCGCACCGCCCACATGATCGCCCATTGGCAGGCGGTCGGCTTCATGCACGGCGTGATGAACACCGACAACATGTCGATCCTCGGCCTGACCTTGGACTACGGCCCCTTCGGCTTCATGGAGTCCTTCGACGCCGAGCACATCTGCAACCACACCGACCAGCAGGGCCGTTACTCCTACGCCATGCAGCCGCAGATCGGCCACTGGAACTGCTACGCGCTGGGCCAGGCCTTGCTGCCGCTGATCGGCGAGGTCGAGGCGGCGCAGGCGGCGTTGGACATCTACCAGGGCGAGTACGCCGCCAAGATCAGCGAATTGCTGCACGCCAAACTCGGCCTGGCCGCCGAGCAGGCCGGCGACCAAGCCCTGTTCGACGCGATGTTCGCGCTAATGCAGGCCAACGGCGTCGATTTCACGCTGTTCTTCCGCCGCTTGGGCAATCTGCAGCGCGACCACGCCGGCGCCGACGAGCCGCTGCGCGACCTGTTCATCGACCGCCCCGCCTTCGACGCCTGGGCGCTGCAGTACCGCGCCCGCCTGCACCAGGAAAGCCGCGGCGACGCCGAACGCAAGGCGGCGATGGACGGCGTCAACCCCAAGTACGTTTTGCGCAACTACCTGGCGCAAGTTGCCATTGAAAAAGCACAGAACAAGGACTTTACTGAAGTGGCGCGCCTGCTGTCGGTTTTACAGCGCCCCTACGACGAACAGCCGGAGCACGAGTCCTACGCGGCGCTGCCGCCGGACTGGGCCAGCGAGCTCGAAGTCAGCTGCTCTTCCTAATACTTCATTCATTCAAGAAAGTCGATCATGACCACCGATAAAGTACATAAGACCGACGCCGAGTGGCGCGCCATGCTCGACCCCATGCAGTTCGAGGTGAGCCGCCACGCCGCCACCGAGCGCGCCTTCAGCGGCCAGTTCTGGGACCACCACGAGCACGGCGTCTATACTTGCGTCTGCTGCAACACGCCGCTGTTCCGCTCCGACGCCAAGTTCGACTCCGGTTGCGGCTGGCCCAGCTATTTCGAAGCGATCAACCCCGACAACGTCGGCGAAATCGTCGACCGTAGCCATGGTATGCTGCGCACCGAGATCATCTGCGCCGTCTGCGACGCCCACCTGGGCCACGTCTTCCCCGACGGGCCGCCGCCAACCGGCTTACGCTATTGCATCAATTCGGCCTCGCTACGCTTCGATCCGCAATAGAGTCCACCACACAATCCCACAATAACTACTCAGAGCACGCAGAATAACCATGAAATTCTTGTTCGACTTCTTCCCCCTGCTGGTCTTCTTCGGCGCCTTCAAATGGGGCGGCGCCAACGCCGAACTGGCCACCAACTATATCAACACCCATCTGAGCGGCATCATCTCCGGCGGCTCGATCACCGCCGACCTGGCGCCGATGATCGTCGCCACCATCGCCGGCGTGGCCGCCACGGCCGCGCAAATCGGCTATCTGCTGGCGCGCGGGCGCAAGGTCGACACCATCTTGTGGATCTCGCTATTGCTGTTCGTGTTCTTCGGCGGCCTGACCATTTATTTCCACGACGAAAATCTGATTAAGTGGAAGCTGACGATCTTCTATTGGGGCTCGGCGATCGCCTTAACCGGCGCGCAGTTGATCTTTAAAAAGAATCTGATGCGCAAGTCGATGGAGGCGATCATGCAATTGCCCGATCCGATCTGGCAGCGCTTGAACCTGATCTGGATCAGCTTCTTCACCTTTATGGGCTTCCTCAACCTGTACGTCGCCTTCGTGCTGTTTAAGGGCGACACGGCGGCCTGGGTCAGCTTCAAGGCCTTCGGCTCGACCGCGATCATGTTCGCCTTCATCATCGGCCAGACTTTCTATTTGTCCAAACACATGAAGGAAGAGGCATGAACAGCGTAAACAACGGCGGCGACGGCCGCATCGAACGCATCCGCGCCGCCCTGCAAGCCGCCCTGGCGCCGCTGGAATTGCTGCTCGACGACGACTCGGCCAAGCACGCCGGCCACGCCGGCGCCGCCTCGGGCGGCGGCCACTACAACTTGCGCATCGTTTCGGCGCAATTTGAGGGGCTCAAACTCGTCACAAGACATCGACTCGTGTATGATTCCGTGCACGATATGATGCATAAAGAAATTCATGCATTGGCCATTACCGCACTGGCACCGTCCGAAGTATGATGTAGCGCAAAGTTTGGCGAATGATTCAGATAGGCCTTAGAATAATCGAACAGATTCGGCCGATGCAGGATCCAAGCTTTTGACTAGCACTTTTCACGAAAACTTTCCCTCTACAGGAATTAATAATGACTTTCAAGCCAGCCCGTTTGCTGATCGCACTTATCGCAGTTGTCGCCGCACCAGCGTTCGCACAAAACATTGCTGTGGTCAACGGCAAAGCCATCCCGACCTCGCGCGTCGATGCTGTAGTCAAGCAAGTAGTTGCCCAGGGCCAGCAACCAGATTCCCCGCAACTGCGTGAACTGATCAAGAAAGACCTGATCGGCCGCGAAGTCATGATGCAGGAAGCGGAAAAGCAAGGTTTCGGCAAGGATGCCACGGTCAAGACGCAACTGGAAAACGCCCGCCAAGCCATCATCATCAACGCCCTGGTGGCCGACTTCGTCAAGAAGAACCCGGTCAAAGACGCCGACATCAAGGCTGAATACGACAAGTTCACGGCCCAGGCCGGCGACAAGGAATTCCATGTCCGCCACATCCTGGTCGAGACCGAAGCCGAAGCCAACGCCGTTATCGCCAAGCTGAAGGGCGGCGCCAAGTTCGAAGAACTGGCCAAGACCTCGAAAGACACCGGTTCGGCATCGAACGGCGGCGATCTGGACTGGGCGACCCCGTCGTCCTTCCCGAAAGCGTTCTCCGACGCCTTCGTCGCGCTGGCCAAGGGCCAAGTCACCGAGAAAGCCGTGCAAACCCCGAACGGTTTCCACGTCATCAAAGTGGACGACATCCGTCCAGCCAAGCTGCCTACCCTGGAAGAAGTGAAACCGCAAATCGCGGAAGCGCTGACCCAGAAGAAGCTGCAAGCCTTCCAAGAAGAAATGGTCAAAAAGGCCAAGGTTCAGTAATGCTGTGATCGCCGGCGCCCCCAGGGGCGCCGGTTTCGATTCGGCCTTAGACTATGCGCCCCCGCCGCGCACTTACTCGTTTTATAGGATCTGATAATGATGTTGAAGCCTGCTCGCCTGTTGTTAGCCCTGATCGCTGTTATCGCAGCACCAGTTT
This sequence comes from Rugamonas rubra, assembly GCF_900114705.1. Classification (GTDB taxonomy): domain Bacteria; phylum Pseudomonadota; class Gammaproteobacteria; order Burkholderiales; family Burkholderiaceae_D; genus Rugamonas; species Rugamonas rubra. The sequence goes on along the minus strand of NZ_FOTW01000027.1, from coordinate 79,993 downwards.
TCGCCCAGAACGCGGTCACCGTCAACGGCAAGGCCATTCCTGCCGCCCGCGTCGACCAGATGGTCAAGCAAGTCGTGGCCCAGGGCCAACAGCAAGACAGCCCGCAGCTGCGCGAGGCCATCAAGAAGGAACTGATCGGCCGTGAAGTGCTGATCCAGGAAGCCGACAAGCAAGGCTACGGCATGCGTCCGGAAGTCAAGTCGCAGATCGAGAACACCCGCCAAAGCGTCATCATCAACGCCATGCTGGCCGACTACGTGAAGAAAAACCCGGTCAAGGACGCCGAGATCAAAGCCGAGTACGACAAGTACAAGGCCGCCATGGGCGAGAAGGAATACCACTCGCGCCACATCCTGGTCGGCACCGAAGCCGAAGCCAAGGACATCATCGCCAAGCTGAAGGCCGGCGGCAAGTTCGAAGAGCTGGCCAAGGTCTCCAAGGACGGTTCCGCCAACAACGGCGGCGACCTCGGCTGGATGGCACCGGGCAAGCTGGTCAAGCCTTTCGCCGACGCCATGGTGGCCCTGAAAAACGGCCAATACACCGAAACCCCGGTCAAGACCGAGTTCGGCTTCCACGTCATCAAGATGGAAGAGTCGCGCGCGACCAAGCTGCCTTCGCTGGAAGAAGTCAAAGGCCAGATCGCCGAAGCGATGCAACAGAAGAAAATCGCCGCCTTCCGCGACGATCTGATGAAAAAAGCCAAGATCCAATAAGATCGCCCTGGCATTAAAAAGCGCTTCCTCGGAAGCGCTTTTTGCATTTATGCGCCGGCGTTTCCACGTCGGCGCTTTTAGGGGCCGGGTTTGGCTAGCGCTCGGTGCCGGCCGCAGGGGTGCGGTAGTCCTCGGCCACCAGATTGTACTTTTGCATCTTGTGGTACAGGGTCTGCTTGGGCAGGCTGAGCACGATGCAGGCCTCGGCGACGTTGCCGGCCACATTGCGCAGTTCGCGCTCGATCAGCGCCTTTTCGAAGCCGTTGACCTGCTCGGACAGCGGCGCCGGCGCGGCGTCGCGCGCCGCCAGGATGCCCTCCCCGCCGCTCGACAAGCCCAGCACGAAGCGGTCGGCGATGTTGCGCAGCTCGCGCACATTGCCCGGCCAGGCGTGCGCCATCAGCGAATGCATCATCGCACCGGAAATAATGGGCGCCGGCCGCTTGTAGCGCGCCGCCGCGTCCAGCACGAAATGCTCGAACAGCAAGGGAATGTCCTCGCGCCGCTCGCGCAGCGGCGGCAGGTGCAGCACGATCAGGTTCAGCCGGTAATACAGGTCGCTGCGGAACTTTTGCTGGTCGGACAGCTCCTTCAAATCGGCCTTGGAGGCGGCGATCACCCGCACGTCGACCGGCAGCAGGTTGTTCGAGCCCAGCCGCTCGACATAGCGCTCCTGCAGCACGCGCAGCAGCTTGACCTGCAGGGCCATCGGCAGGCTCTCGATCTCGTCGAGGAACAGCGAACCCTGGTCGGCGTGCTCGATCTTGCCGATCTGCCGCTTGGCGGCGCCGGTGAAGGCGCCCGGTTCGTGGCCGAAGACCTCGCTCTCGAATATGCTCTCCGGAATCGCGCCGCAGTTGATGGCGACGAAGTTGTGCTTGGCGCGGCGGCTGTGCTGGTGCAGGCAACGCGCCACCATCTCCTTGCCGGTGCCGGTTTCGCCGTAGATCAGCACGTCGGCCGGCTCGTCGGCCAAGTCGAGGATCAGGCGGCGCACGTCGCGGATGGCCGCCGAGTTACCCAACAGCATGGCCTCGATACCCTCGTTGTGCTCCAGCTTGCGGCGCAGGCTGTGCACCTCCAGCATCAGCCGGCGCGTGGCGACGGCGCGCTGCACCACATCGACCAGTTGCTCGGATGAATAGGGTTTGGCGATGAAGTCGTAGGCGCCGTCGCGCATGGCCTGCACGGCCATGGTGATGTCGCCATGGCCGGTGACTATAATCACCGGCAACTCCGGATCGATCAACTTGACCGCCGCCAGCAGCTCCAGTCCGTTCATGCCGGGCAGCCGCACATCGCTCACCAGCACGCCGGCAAAACCCGGCGTGATCAGCTTGTAGGCCAGTTCGGCCGAGTGAAAGGAGCGCACCTCCAGCCCTGCCAGCTCGAGCGCCTGCTCGCTGCCGGCGCGCACGGTGGCGTCGTCCTCGACCAGCAGGACCTGCAGCGGCAGCTGCGCCGACAATGCGTCAATCATGTCCAAGCTCCTGCTCCGCGACCTTCAATTCGATGGCGAACTGGGCGCCACCGCCCGGGGCTGATTCCGCCCTCAATATACCACCGAACTCACGCACTATTTGCTCCGAAATGGCCAAGCCCAGGCCCAACCCCTGTCCCTGCGGCTTGGTGGTGAAAAAAGGTTCGAACAGATGGCTGCGCATCTCTTCCGTCATGCCGGGGCCGCTGTCGGCCACCCGGATCAGCACCCGCGCGCCGGCGCTGTCGACGCTGACGGTCAGTTGCCGCAGCTCGCTGTCGGCCATCGCGTCGAGCGCGTTGTTGAACAGGTTGACCAGCACCTGCTCCAAGCGGTTGCTGTCGCACAAGGCGTTGGCGCCGGGGCTGCGCATGTGCAGGCGGAAATCGACGCGCTCCAGGTCCATGCGCCGCTCGACCAGGAACAGCGCGTTGGCGATCGCCGTCTGCAGCGCCACGGCGCTCGGCGGCGCCGTCGATTTGCGCGCAAACACCTTCAACTGCCCGGTAATCGTCCCCATCCGGCCGACAATCTGCGAGATCGTCACCAGGTTGCTCTTGACCACCTCGAGCCGGCCGCGCTCCAGCAACACCACGGCGTTGTCGGACATGGTGCGCAGCGCCGTCAGCGGCTGGTTCAGCTCGTGGGTGATGCCGGCCGACATCTGGCCGAGCACCGCCATCTTGCCGGCCTGGAACAGCTCGTTCTGCGTCACCTGCAGCTTTTGCTCGGCCTGGCGGCGCACGGCGATCTCCTCGCTCAGGTTTTGCGTCATCTGGCGCAGGCTATAGGTGCGTTCGGCCACCATGATTTCCAGATTGTCATAGGCGTGCTGCAAGTCCTCCCTGGCCTTGCGGCGCTGGCGGGTGGCGCGCAGCCGCTGCCGCACGTAGAGGAACAGCATGACGAGGAAACCCTCGGCCACGCAGGAGAAGATAAAGGCGGCCTGGGCGTTGGAGCGCGCCTGGCTGAGGTCGGAAAGATAGATGAACTCCCAGTTGCGCGGCGCCAGGGAGCGCCGCTGCATCAACATGCCGGAGGCGCGCCCCTCCTTGCCGTTGATCTGGGCCTGCTCCGGCACCTGCACCTTGCGCGTGCCGTCGTCCATTTCCGGCTGGTAGGCGAAGCCCAGCGGTTCCAGCGGGTGGGAGAAGTATTGCCGTGTCTTCTCCAGGCGGTGGCGCACATCGGCCGACAGCGGCGCCAGCGTCCGGTACTTCCACGATGGTACGGAACTCAGGAAAACCACGCCATGCTCGTCGCTGAGCATGACCTTGTCGCCGCCCTGCACCCAGGTCTTCTCCAGTTTTTCGATGTTGACCTTGACCGTGGCCACGCCCAGCATCTGGCCGTCGTGGTAGATGCCGTGGGCGAAGAAGTAGCCGGGCTCCAAGCGAGTGGTGCCGACGCCGTAGAAGCCGCCCGGCGTGCGCTGCAAAGCATCGCGCACATAGGGGCGGAAGGAAACGTTATCGCCGACGAAGCTGTCTTTTTCGCGCCAATTGCTCGACGCCTGGGTGATCCCCTTGAGATTCACGACGTAGATGGTGGTAGAGCGGGCCTGTTGGTTGACCCGCTCCAGATAGACGTTGACGGCCGCGCGCAGCGCCGGGTCGTCGGGCTGCTTGAGCAAGGCGATCACATCCTTGTTCAACTCCAGCGTGCGCGGCAGGAAATCGTACTTGTCGAGCAGGTTCTCCAGGCTGGCGGCGTAGGCGTTGAGCCTTTGCGCGCCGCTTACCCGCAGCCTGTCGGTGGTGATTTTTCCGGCCCAGTAATAGGCCAGACTGGCCAGCGCCAGACAGAACAGCAATACGCCGCCCCAGGCCAGCACCTGGCCACGCGACCAGCGTGCGCGGCCATGTCGGCTCGGGCCGGCATTCGTGTGTTGGGTGGAGGACTGCATAGGACTCTCTTTGGGCGCCTTGAAACGGTGAGGCCATACTGTAATCGCTATCGCGACCGGCGGAGGGGTTTCGGCGCGAAAACTGTTGCGCCGAAGGCACTGAGCGCCCGTTTCAACGCGGCTGACTGGAAAACAGAACGCCGTCGCGGCTTGGACCGCGACGGCGTGGTGGCCTGCGTGTAGCGGACGTTTAGAACGAGTGGCGCATGCCCAGGTTCACACCGGTGTGGCCGCTGCCGTTGTCGGTCGCATTGCCGACCTTGAAACTGGCGCCGTTGCGATTGTTGATGTGGGCATAGGCGGCGTACAGCTCGGTGCGCACCGACAGGCGGCGCAGATAGCCGATGGCGTACTGGCGGGCGTCCTGGTCCAGCGCGCTGTCGTCCTGGTGCAGGATGACCGAGGCCAACACCTTGTTGGCGCCCGAGGTGGCGCTCAGGCCCAGCAGCGTATCCTTGCTCTCGTTGCCGAGCAGGTCGCGGTTGAGGGCGCGGGCCAGGCTGGCGCTCCATGCGTCGACGCAGTAGCGCGCCACGATCATGGTGTTGCGCGCGTGCGCCGTGGCCAGGGCGTTGTCCTTGACGTGGTGGGCCAGCACCACGGTCAGCGGGCCGCGCACGTAGCTGGCGCTGCCGCTCAAGCTGCGGTTGGCGGCGCTGTTGCCAGCTGTTTCACCGGCGCCATAGGCCAGGTCGGCGGTGAAGCCGGCCACGGTCGGGCTGGTGTACTCGGCCAGGTTGTCGACGCGGGTGTTGGTCGCCATCAAATTGCTGGCGGTGCCGGCGAAGCCGACTTCGAAGGGATCGGCCACGTCGCGCACCACCTTGTAGTAAGGCGAGTACTGGCGGCCCAGCGAGACGGCGCCGAAGGAGCCGGACAGGCCCAGCGCGGCTTGGCGGCCGAAGGCCAGGCCGCCTTGGCCGGAGGCGCCGTTGTCGAGGCCGATGCCGCTCTCCAGGATGAAGCGGGCGCTCAGGCCGCCGCCGAGGTCTTCCTTGCCCTTGAAGCCCAGGCGCGAGCCGGAGCCGACGCCGCCGCCCAGGGTGTTGACGTTGCCGGCGGCACCACCGCGCTCGAGCACCAGGCCGGCATCGGCCACGCCGTAGACGGTGACGCTCGATTGGGCCAAGGCGGCGCCGGAGCACAGGGTCAGGGCGATGGCGGAAATAGCGAATTGTTTCATATGGGTCTCCTGTTGCTAGTTGTTTTATGCTGCGTGAATATGTACTGGCTTTTCAACGACGGTCAGATGCGCCTCGGTGTCGAGCGCGCCCTCCCACTTGGCCACGACGGCGGTGGCGATGGCGTTGCCGACGGCGTTGGTGGCGGAACGGCCCATGTCGAGGAACTGGTCGACACCCATCAGCAGCAGCAGGCCGGCCTCGGGGATGTTGAACTGGTTCAGCGTGGCGGCGATCACCACCAGCGAAGCGCGCGGCACACCGGCCATGCCTTTGGAGGTCAGCATCAACAGCAGCAGCATGGTGATCTGGGTGCCCATCGACAACTCGATGCTGTAGGCCTGGGTGATGAACAGCACGGCGAAGGTGCAATACATCATCGAGCCGTCCAGATTGAACGAGTAGCCCATCGGCAACACGAAGCTGGAGATCTTGCGCTGCACGCCGAACTTGTCCAGCGAGTCCAGCAGTTTCGGATAGGCCGCCTCCGAGCTGGCGGTCGAAAATGCCAGCAGGAAGGGTTCGCGGATCAGGCCGATCAAGCGGAACACGCTCTTGCCGAGGAAGATGAAGCCGCCGCCGATCAACAGAATCCACAGGCAGAACAGACCCAGGTAGAAGCCGCCCATGAACTTGGCGAAGGTGACCAGGATGCCCAGGCCGTTGGTGGTGACCACCGACGCCATGGCGGCGAACACGGCCAGAGGAGCCAGGGTCATGATCGCGCCGGTGATGCGCAGCATGACTTGTGCCAACTCGTCGATGACGGCCGTCAGTTTCTTGCCGTGCTCGCCCAAGGCGCCCAGCGCGCTACCGAAGAAGATCGAGAACACCAGAACTTGCAGAATCTCGTTATTGGCCATCGCCTCGATCGGCGACTTCGGCACCATGTGGGAGACGAAATCTTTCAACGTGAAGGCGGAAGTCTTCAGGCCGGTAACGGCGTCAATCGGCGGCAATGGCAGGCCCAAATTGGCACCCAGTTGCATCCAGTTCGACAGCACCATACCCAAGGTCAAGGAAACCAGCGAGGCGGAAACAAACCAGCCCATGGCTTTTGCGCCGATACGACCGGCGGCTTTGCCGTCGCCCATATGGGCAATACCCACCGTCAGCGTCGAGAATACCAACAGGGAGATGATCATTTTGATCAAACGCAGGAATACATCCGTCGCGATCGAAATATGCGCGGCGATATCCGTGGTGATTTTTTTGTCGGGGAAGGTGTCATGGCAGACGTAACCGACTGCTATGCCCAATACCATCGCGATCAGGATGTATAGGGTTAATGGGCGTTTCTTTTTCATCTTGACTCTCCAATTGGGGTAGCGATTGGGCACGGCATTGGCACCCATCTTTGTTTTAACAACCCCGCCGCCAGTGGCTGCGGGTTGGAGGCTACATAGCAAGCGGCATGCCTGCCATGAACAAACAGTCAATTTTTCACTAAGACATTGTTTTCAAACGACATTCTTTATGGAAACTTCCTGGCCGCACGAAATTTCGTCCAATTAGTTGGACGCCAAAAGCGGCCCGCGTATGACTTATTGGACTGGCTGGAAGAACCTGGCCGGCGGCGCAGGAAACGGCCGCCGCGGGCCGCTCAGCTTGCATCGATTAAGCTAACGTTGAGTTTGTTCAAGCCAGAAATGAGCATATCGGCAACTCACCGTTCGCACCCGCTCATAGGGGAAGGCAGGGCGAAGTGGTGAACGGATGCAAAGCGACCTATACTTGCGCGGAAGATGTTGCCGCAAACCCAACAGCCTTGGACTCCTAGACGATGACCGATTCCTTCCACGCAGAACTCGCCGCCGCGCTCGCCAGCGCGGCCGACTCCGACCGCATTGCCGGCATGCGCGCCTACATGCGCGAGCAGTTTGATTTTTTGGGTGTGCCGACGCCGGCGCGCCGCGCGGCCGTCAAACCGATATTGAAGTCGTTGAAAGGAATCGGTGCCGCCGCCCTGCTCCGCCACGCCAATGAATTGTGGGAATTGCCGGAAAGGGAATTTCAATATGTCGCCATCGATCTATTGGCGATGCATAGCAAGGAATTGGAAACCCGCCATGTGGCGAATTTACTCCAGTTGGTGCAAAAGAAATCGTGGTGGGATAGCGTGGATGGATTGGCCTCGCTGATTGGCGATGTATTGCGCGGCAAGCATGAGGGAATGGACGATTGCGTGCGCCATTCGAATATGTGGCTGCGTCGGATCGCCCTGCTGCATCAATTGGGCTGGCGCGAGCACGTCGATCAACAACGTCTTTTCGCCTATTGCCTGATGCTGGCGCCGGAAAAGGAATTCTTCATTCAAAAAGCCATCGGCTGGGCCTTGCGCGATTACGCCCACCATAACCCCGACGCGGTGCGGGCTTTCCTTCAGGAGGAATCCTACCGCTTGCCGGCCTTGAGCTATCGCGAAGCAAACAAACACCTGAAAATCGTCTCAGTTTGAATGGGATGTCGGGTCTGGGTTGCGCAAACGCCAGTGGCGCGGCGTGAGATTGAACCAGCGCAGAAATGCCCGGTTGAATGCGCTCTGCTCCGAATAGCCCAATAGCAGAGCCACCTCGGGCAAGGCCAGGCGGCTGTCGCGCAGATAGTCCTCGGCGAGATGCTTCCGGGTGTCGTCCAACAAGGCGCGGTAGCTCCAGCCGTGCTGGCTCAAAAGACGCCGCAGCGTGCGGCCGCTGGTGTTGAGCTCGGCGGCCAGATGGCGCAGGCCGGGCTCGCCTTGCAATAGGTGGCGGGAGATGCGCTGGCGGACATCTTGCTCAAATGGATCTTTTGTCGGCAAGGCGGCGAAGCCGGCCTGCACTTGTTGTTCCAACATTGCCGCCAACGCTGGATCGGCTAGACGCAGGGGCAGGCTGAGCAGGGACGCCGGCAGGATGATTCTGGTGGCGTCCTGCGCGAACCGGACCGGGCAGCCGAAGAAATCACGGTAGGGGGTGGCATCGTCGGGTGGCGATTCGACAAAATGCACCGCCTCCGGCGCGATCGCCTCCCCAGTGACGTTGCGCGCGAACTGGATCACGGCGGCCAGACCGCATTGGTTGACCAACAAGCCCACGCTGCGCGACTCGGCATCCCATTCCAGGACCACCTGACCGTTGTGCTGCAGGCATCGAACGGGGCTGACGTCGTGCACCAGCCGCTGGTAGCGAATGTAACGCTCGATGGCGGCCGGAACCGAACTCGACGATAACAAGACGTAACCGAGTGGTCCGAGGTGGGCAGCGGTGATGGTGGCGCCGATGCGCAAGCCCAGTGTCGGGTCGTGCAGATGGTCCGCCGCCCGCTCCAGCATTGCGCGCCATTGCGACGCCGGATAGGCGGCCTCAGCCGTGGCGCCGACCGGAACTGCCAGCCCCAACAGCGCGCCGGCGTCATGGCCCTGCCGCGCCAGATACTCGAACAACAGACGCACATACGAGGCCGGCACGCTGCCTTCAGGCGCGGCGCGCGCCGATCTATCACTGTGATTGGTATACATGGCCCCAATTGTCAAAATTGTGACCCGCCCTGTCAAGCAATGATTGCATGCCGACACCTACAATCGGCACACCCCCCACTTCCAGGAACAACACCATGATTGCAGCATCCGCCGCCCAAGCTCAGGCTTTGGTGCGTAACTCCGCCCATTTCCAGTGGTACGTCATCCCCTTGCTGCTGATGGTGGTCTACGCCTATGGCGAGCAAGCCGCCGCCAAGCGTTGGAATGTGGTGCTTGCCGGCACAGCATTTTGGCTGATGGACTGGATCAACGAGATTTGGAACGGTCTGCTGTTCCATTTTTCCGGCTTCGCGCCGGCCTGGGGCACGCCGGGCAGCTCGGCCTATGTGATTCTGATCGGTCTGAACATCGAGATCTGCTTCATGTTCGCCATGATGGGCCTGTTCGCGGCGCGCACCCTGCCCGCCGACCGGCATTTGCGCATTCTGGGTGTCAACAACCGCTGGCTGCTGGCCGGCGCCAACTCGGTACTGTGCGTGTTTGTCGAATTGTGGCTCAACAGCATAGGTGCGCTGACCTGGGAGTGGCGCGGCTGGAACGCCGGCGCACCCTACCTGGTCTGGCTGGTCGGCTATGTTCCCTTCTTCGTGGTCGCCTATTGGGTACACGACATGCCGCAACGCAGCCGGCAGATCGGCGTGGTGGCGGGACTGGCCGGCCTCGTCGGCGCCGCCCTCCTGCTGTTCGCCGGCGTGCTGAAGTGGATTTGAGCCGCCAAAACGGTCAAATCAAACCAAAAACTAGCGTAAAAAGGGGCTCTTCACGGTCTGCCGGGATGCCGGCCTTACCCCGTAAGCAAAGGGGTCTGACCCCGGATGGGGTCAGACCCCGGCTTCCGCGTCCCGGGGTAGGGGCAAAAAAAGAGCCGAACCTCGCGGCACCGGCTCTTTCTATGGAAGTTCGCGGCTTAGCCGACGAACTTGCGCGCGTTGCGGAACATGCGCATCCATGGCGAATCCTCGCCCCACGATTCCGGGTGCCAGGATTGCTGCACGGTGCGGAAGACGCGCTCGGCGTGCGGCATCATCACGGTGAAGCGGCCGTCGGCCGTGGTCACCGAGGTCAAGCCCTGCGGCGAACCGTTCGGGTTGTACGGATACGCTTCGGTGGCCGAACCACGGTTGTCGACGAAGCGCATCGCGGCGACCGCCTCGGCGATGTTGCCGGTCTGGCTGAAGTCGGCATAACCTTCGCCGTGGGCGATGGCGATGGCGCTCTGCGTGCCGGCCATGCCTTGGAAGAAGATCGACGGCGAATCCTGCACTTCCACCATCGCGAAGCGGGCTTCGAACTTCTCCGACTTGTTGGTGGTGAACTTAGGCCAGGCGTGCGCGCCGGGGATGATGGACTTCAGATTGCTCATCATCTGGCAACCGTTGCAGACGCCCAGGCCGAAGCTGTCGCTGCGGCCGAAGAAGCGGGCGAACTGCTCGGCCAGCGCGGCGTTGAACAGAATCGTCTTGGCCCAGCCCTCGCCGGCGCCCAGCACGTCGCCGTAGGAGAAGCCGCCGACGGCGATGATGCCCTGGAAGTCGTCCAGCTTGACGCGGCCGGCGATGAGGTCGCTCATGTGCACGTCGACGGCGGTGAAGCCGGCTTGATGCATGACGTAAGCGGTTTCTATGTGCGAATTGACACCCTGTTCGCGCAAGATCGCCACGCGCGGACGCACCCCGGTGGCCAGGAACGGCGCCGCCACGTTGTCGGCCAGGTCGAAAGTGATCTTCGGCGTGATGCCGGGATCGTTCTCGTCCAGCAGACGGTCGTATTCGGCGTCGGCGCAGGACGGGTTGTCGCGCAGACGGGAGATGCGCCAGCTAGTTTCGCTCCACAGGCGGTGCAGCTCGAAGCGCGGCTGGCTGTAGATGGTCTTGGCGTCGCGGGTGAACTCGATCACGCCACGGTCGTTCGGCTTGCCGATGATGTGGCTGCAGGCGCCCAGGTTGAAGGTGCGCAACACGTCCATGACCAGCGACTTCTCTTCGGCGCGCACCTGGATGACCGCGCCCAGCTCTTCGCTGAACAGCGCGCGCAGGGTTTGCTCGTTGCGCCGCTCGGCGACCTGGCCGGCCCAGTTTTTGGCGTCGCCCTGGTCGGCGCCGTGGCCGGCTTCCAAGGTCAGGATGTCGAGGTTGATCGACAGGCCGGCGCGGCCGGCGAAGGCCATTTCCACCAGCGTGCCGTAGAGGCCGCCGTCGGAACGGTCGTGGTAGGCCAGCAGTTTGCCGTCGTTGTTGAGTTGCTGGATGGCGGTGAAGAAGCCTTTCAGGTCTTCCGCGCTGTCGACGTCCGGCGTTTCATTGCCCAGCTGGCCCATGACCAGCGACAGCGCCGAGGCGCCCATGCGGTTCTTGCCACGGCCCAGGTCGATCAAAATGATCGATGTTTCACCTGCGTCGGTCTGGATCTGCGGGGTCAGCGACTTGCGCACGTCGTACACGGGCGCAAACGCCGAAACGATCAGCGACACCGGGCTGGTGACCGCCTTGGCCTCGTCGTTGGCGTCGTCGCGCCAGGTGGTGCGCATCGACAACGAATCCTTGCCCACTGGAATGCTGATGCCCAGCGCCGGGCACAACTCCATGCCGACCGCCTTGACGGTGTCGAACAGGGCCGCGTCCTGGCCCGGTTGGCCGCAGGCGGCCATCCAGTTGGCCGACAGTTTGATGTCGGAAATATCCTTGATCGGCGCGGCGGCGATGTTGGTGATCGCCTCGCCGACGGCCATGCGGCCCGAGGCCGGCGCGTTGATGGCGGCCAGCGGGGTGCGCTCGCCCATAGCCATCGCCTCGCCGAGGTAGCCCTCGAAGCTCATCGCGGTGACGGCGCAGTCGCCGACCGGCACTTGCCACGGGCCAACCATCTGGTCGCGCACGCTCATGCCGCCGACCGTGCGGTCGCCGATGGTAATCAGGAAGGACTTGTCGCCGACGGTGGGCAGCAGCAGCACGCGCTTGGCGGCCTCGTCCAGGTCGATGCCGGTCAGGTCGATGGCCGGGAAGTCGTTTTGCACGTGGTGCACGTCGCGCAGCATCTTCGGCGGCTTGCCAAGCAGCACGTCCATCGGCATGTCGACCGGCTCGTTGCCCAGTTCCGGGTCGATCAGCTTGAGTTGGCGTTCCTCGGTGGCCACGCCGACCACGGCGAACAGGCAGCGCTCGCGCTGGCACAGCGCCTGGAAGCCGGGCAGGCTGTCCGGCGCGATGGCCAGCACATAGCGTTCCTGCGATTCGTTGCTCCAGATTTCCTTCGGCGCCATGCCGCTCTCTTCCAGCGGAATCTTGCGCAGGTCGAAGATCGCGCCGCGTTTGGCGTCGTTGGTGATCTCCGGGAAGGCGTTCGACAGGCCACCGGCGCCGACGTCGTGGATCGAGATGATCGGATTGGCCGCGCCCAGTTGCCAGCAGCCGTTGATGACCTCCTGCGCCCGGCGTTCCATCTCGGGATTGCCGCGCTGCACCGAGTCGAAGTCCAGGTCGGCGGTGTTGCTGCCGGTGGTCATCGACGAGGCGGCGCTGCCGCCCATGCCGATGCGCATGCCGGGACCGCCCAGCTGCACCAGCAGGCTGCCGACCGGAATGTCGTTCTTGTGGGTGTGCTGGCCGGAAATGTTGCCGATACCGCCGGCGATCATGATCGGCTTGTGGTAGCCCAGCACGGTGTCGTGCGCGCCGGCGAACTGGCGGCCGATGTTTTGCTCGTAGGTGCGGAAGTAGCCGCCCAGCACCGGACGACCGAATTCATTGCTGAACGCGGCGCCGCCCAGCGGACCCTCGATCATGATCTGCAGGGCCGAGGCGATGCGCTCCGGCTTGCCGTAGGCCTTGGCCGAAACGCTGCGCGCGGCCAGCGGCGCGGTGACGTCGGCGTCGTTTTCCCAGGCCTGGACGGCGCCCGGCAGCATCAGGTTCGACACGGTGAAGCCGGCCAGGCCGGCCTTCGGCTTGGCGCCACGGCCGGTCGCGCCCTCGTCGCGGATCTCGCCGCCGGCGCCGGTGGAGGCGCCGGGGAATGGCGAAATCGCCGTCGGGTGGTTGTGCGTCTCGACCTTCATCAAGGTGTGCGTCAGCTCGCTCATGGCGCTGTACTCTTGGCCGGCGCCCTGCGGGAAGAAGCGCATCACTTCGGCGCCTTCCATGATCGAGGAATTGTCGCTATAGGCGACGATGGTGCCTTTTGGCTGCAGTTGATGGGTGTTCTTGATCATCTGGAACAGCGACTTGTCCTGCGCCACGCCGTCGACGATCCAGTCGGCGTTGAAGATCTTGTGGCGGCAATGCTCGCTGTTGGCCTGCGCGAACATCATCAGTTCGACGTCGGTCGGGTTGCGGCCGGCCTTGGTGAAGGCGGCGTCCAGGTAGTCGATCTCGTCGTCCGACATGGCCAGGCCCAGGTCCGTGTTGGCTTTTTCCAGCGCGGCCTTGCCGGCGCCGAGCACGTCGATCGATTCGAGCGGGCGGGCGTCCAGGGTGCGGAACAGGCCGGCGGCCTCGTCCGGATGGCGCAGCACGGTCTCGGTCATGCGGTCGTGCAACAGCGCGGCGATGTCCTGTACCTGCGCGTCGCTCAGCTTCTTGGCCGCGCCGATGCTGCTGCCCAGAATGCCGGCCTTCAGGTTGACGCGGAAGGCGACGCCCCGTTCGACCCGCTTGATGTGGGCCATGCCGCAGTTGCGCGCGATGTCGGTGGCCTTCGAGGCCCACGGCGAAATGGTGCCGAAGCGCGGAATGACGAAGAACTCTTCGACCACGCCTTCGGCGTGCTCGGCGTGGGCCGGTTCGCCATAGGTCAGCAGCGCGCCGAGGCGGCTGCTGTCGTCTGTGCTCAGCGGTGCGCCGGCGTCGATGAAGTGGACAAAGCGCGCCTGGACCGCGACGACGGCGGGTAGCACGCTTTGCAGTTGGGTTAACAGGCGTTGGCTACGGAATGCGGACAGGGCGTTGGAGCCCGGCAGAATCAACATGGTTGGGAGATGGTTGATGCAGCGAGGCTGCGGATTAAAGGTAGATGTGGCACGAGTGGGTTTTGCTGAAATTCCTTTGCGCGCATTATACCTCTTCCGCCCTCCGCATAGCAGACACCGGCTGGGCCGGAAGTGCTGCGGAAGCAACATTTTTGCCATCTATTGCGCCAAAATCAAGCTTCCGCCGAGCAATCCCCCTGTTTTTCGCGCAAAAACGTATTACCTTGGAGTATGCTAGTTCGAAACTAGCTGACGCCTGCCGTTGATACATGACGTTGATACATGAGTAGCCGCGCAAAGCATGGCCGCCCGACCTACGAAAGTAAAAAATGCCAGAATATAGCGACCTGTCGGTGTTGATCGTCGACCCCAACCCGGGCATGCGCGCCAGCCTGCACAATATGCTGAACCTGTCGTCGATCAGCAAGATCGAGTACGCGGTCAGCTCGGGCACGGCGATCCGCCAACTGGGCAAGAAATCCTTCGACATCGTGCTCTGCGAGTACGACCTGGGCAGCGGCAGCAACGACAACGGCCAGGACGGCCAGCAGCTGCTCGAGGACTTGCGCCTGCACAAGCTGATCGGCCAGTGGACCATCTTCATCATGCTCACCTCGGAGGGCGTGTACAGCAAGGTCATCAGCGCGGCCGAGCTGACGCCGACCGACTACATCCTGAAACCGTTCACCGTCGACGTGCTGATCCAGCGCATCACCCGCGCCGTCGACCGCCGCGCCGTCTTCATGCCGGTGTTCCACCTGGTCGGCCTGGGCAATCTGCGCAAGGCCATCGCCAACTGCGGCGAGCTGGAGCTGCAGCATCCGCGCTACGCCATCGACTTCGCCCGCCTGCGCGCCGAGATGCACGTCACCTTGGAAGAGCTGGCCGAGGCGGCGCTGATCTACCAGACCATCCTGATGCAAAAACCGCTTGGTTGGGCCCACCTGGGGCTGGCGCGCTGCCAGTACGGCCTGGGCCGCTACGAGGAGGCGCTGCAAAGCCTCGACGCGCTGATCGAACACAACCCCAAGTTCATGGCCGCCTACGACCTGCTGGCCAAGACCCACGTGGCGCTGGGCCAGGCGGTGCAGGCCAAAAAGATCCTCGAGGACGCCGTGGCGATCTCGCCGCACATGGTGGCGCGCCTGCGCCACCTGGGCGAGGTGGCCTTCGAGACGGGCGACGTCGGCGTCGCCGAGAAGGCCTTCAAGCAGGTGGTGGCCAAGGCCAAGTATTCCGAATTCCGCGACC
Organism: Rugamonas rubra; assembly: GCF_900114705.1. Classification (GTDB taxonomy): domain Bacteria; phylum Pseudomonadota; class Gammaproteobacteria; order Burkholderiales; family Burkholderiaceae_D; genus Rugamonas; species Rugamonas rubra. The sequence goes on along the minus strand of NZ_FOTW01000027.1, from coordinate 64,976 downwards.
CGGAGGACCACGTCAACCTGGTCAAGACCCTGGTCAAGAAGGGCGACGCCAACCAGGCCGGCGGGGTGATCCGCGACCTCGAGCGTTCGCTGCGCGGCAACGCCAACACCGACGCCTGCCGCGCCATCGCCTCGGCCCTGCTGCAGGAGATGACCGGCAACCTGCCGGCCGCCGCCGCCGAGCTGGCCACCGCCGTCACCGCCGTCGGCACCAGCCGGGGCCTGTCGACGGGGCTGAAGGTCGGCCTGGTGCACAGCTGCCTGAAGAACAAGCTCGACAGCCAGGCCTCGGAGTTGATGATCAACCTGATGAACGACACCGACAGCGGCATCACCACCGACGACGCGGTCGACGTGTTCGAGAAGGCCGGCCGCCACGATCTGGCGCAGGGGGTCGGCGACACCGTCGCCCGCCAGGTACAGGAGCTGCTCAGCGACGCCGCCGACCGGCGCAGCCAGGGCGACCTGCGCGCCGCCGTCGACGTGCTCAACATCGCGCTGCGAAAGACGCCCGGCAACGTGCCGCTGCTGGCGGCGGCCGCCTCGGCCATTCTCAAGCAGCTCGACGACCTGGGTTGGGAAGCGCCGCTGGGCGAGCGCTGCGGCCAGTTGATCGAGCGCGTGCGCAGCCTGGCGCCGACCCATCCGGCGCTGGCCACGCTGCACGCGCAGTACACCGCGACCCAGCGCAAGTACGGCATTTCCACCACCGCCTAGCGACGCGGGCGACTCACCGCCCTACCCCACAATGCGGCTGGGAGGGGTCTGACCCCGGCGGGGTCAGACCCCAGCGTCCGGGCTGCGGGTCAACGCTACATCATGCGTCGGCCACGCCGTAACCGCCACCGCCCGGCGTCTCGATGATGAACACATCGTCGACCTGCATCGCGCACTTGCCGATGTGGCCCAACTCCTCGACGCTGCCGTCGCTGCGCTGCACCAGGTTGCGGCCGGTGGCGCCGGGCTCGCCGCCGGCCATGCCGAAGGGCGCGTGGACGCGGTTGTTCGACAAAATCGCCGCCGTCATCGGCTCGAGGAAGCGCACCTTGCGCACGCCGCCGTCGCCGCCGTGCCAGCGTCCCGCCCCGCCGGAGCCGGCGCGGATCTCGTAGCTGTCCAGGCGCACCGGGAAGCGGAATTCGAGGATCTCGGGATCGGTCAGGCGCGAGTTGGTCATGTTCGTCTGCACCACGCTGGTGCCGTCGAAGCCCGGGCCGGCACCGGAACCGCCGCTGATGGTCTCGTAGTACTGGTAGCGCTCGTTACCGAAGGTGAAGTTGTTCATCGTCCCCTGCGAGGCCGCCATCACGCCCAGCGCGCCGTACAGCGCGTTGGTGATGCAGGTCGAGGTTTCCACATTGCCCGACACGACCGAGGCCGGATAGTGCGGGTTGAGCATCGAGCCCGGCGGGATCAACACCTTGAGCGGCTTCAGGCAGCCGGCGTTGAGCGGAATGTCGTCGTCGACCAGCGTGCGGAACACGTACAGCACCGCCGCCATGCACACCGCCGACGGCGCGTTGAAGTTGTTCTCCAACTGCGCCGAGGTGCCGCTGAAGTCGATCTCGGCACTACGCTTGGCACGGTCGACCCGCAGCGCCACCTGGATCTGCGCGCCGTTGTCCAGCTGGACCGTGTAGCTGCCGTCGGCCAGCGTGCCGATGACGCGGCGCACCGCCTCCTCGGCGTTGTCCTGCACGTGGCCCATGTAGGCCTGCACCACCTCCAGGCCGAAGTGCGCGACCATCTTGCCCAGTTCGTCGACGCCCTTCTGGTTGGCCGCCACCTGGGCGCGCAGGTCGGCCATGTTCTGGTCGGGGTTGCGCGCCGGGTAGGTGGCGCCGCTCAGCAGCGCGCGCGTCTCGGCCTCGCGCAGCTGGCCGCCGGCGGCGCCGTCGACCAGCTTGAAGTTGTTGATCAGGACGCCCTCCTCGACGATGCTGCGCGAGTCCGGCGGCATCGAGCCGGGCGTGGTGCCGCCGATGTCGGCGTGGTGGCCGCGCGAGCCGACGTAGAACAGGATGGCCGCGCCGGCCTGGTCGAACACCGGCGAGATCACCGTCACGTCGGGCAGGTGGGTGCCGCCGTGGTAGGGGTCGTTGAGCATGTAGACGTCGCCCGGCCGCATCTGGCCGGCGTTCGCCTGCATCACCGTCTTGATGCTCTCGCCCATCGAGCCCAGGTGCACCGGCATGTGCGGCGCGTTGGCGATCAGGTTGCCGGCGGCGTCGAAGATGGCGCAGCTGAAGTCGAGCCGCTCCTTGATGTTGACCGAGTAGGCGGTGTTCTGCAGGCGCAGGCCCATCTGCTCGGCGATCGACATGAACAGCTTGTTGAAGATCTCCAGCATCACCGGGTCGGCCGTGGTGCCGATGGCGCGCCGCGCCGGCAGCGCCTCGACGCGGGTCAACACCAGGTGGTCGTTCGGCGTCACCTCGGCCTGCCAGCCCGGCTCCACCACGGTGGTGGCGTTGGCCTCGGCGATGATGGCCGGCCCCTTGACGATGTCGCCGATGCGCGTGTCGGCGCGCTGGTACAGATTGGTGTCGCGCCATTTGCCGGCGCAGTACATCGGCACCACCGCGTGCGGCGCCAGGCCGCGCAGGCGCCGTGGCGCCGGCGTCACCGTCTCGGCCGGCGCGTCCGACTTGCCCAGCGCCTCGACCGAGACCGCCTCGACGATCAGCGCCTTGGCCGGCATCAGGAAGGAGAAGCGCTTCTTGTAGGCCGCCTCGAACTGCGCCTGCATCGCCGCCGGCGGGCCGAACAGCACGATCAGCGCCGAGTCGGTGCCCTCGTAGCGCAGGTGGACCCGCTCGATCAGGCTGATGCGCGCGTCCGCCACGCCCTGGTGCTGCAGCTCGGCGCGCGCCTGGCGGCCCAGCGCGTGCAGGCGCGCGGCCAGCTCGGCCTCGATCGCGCCGGCCAGCTTGAGCTCGACGGCCGCCTCGCGCATCGCGCTCTGGTCGGCCAGGCCCATGCCGTAGGCCGACATCACCCCGGCCAGCGAATGGACGAACACCGTCTTCATCCCCAGCGCGTCGGCCACCAGGCAGGCATGCTGGCCGCCGGCGCCGCCGAAGCTGGTCAGGGTGTATTCGGTGACGTCGTGGCCGCGCTGCACCGAGATCTGCTTGATGGCGTTGGCCATGTTGCCCACGGCGATCTCGATATAGCCCTCGGCCACCTGCTCCGGGCTGCTGTGCTGGCCGGTGGCGACGCCGATGCGGGCGGCCAACATGGCGAACTGGTGGCGCACGGTGGCCACGTCGAGCGGCTGGCGGCCTTCGGCGCCGAACAGCTGCGGGAAGTGGGCCGGCTGGATCTTGCCCAGCATGACGTTGCAGTCGGTGACCGCCAGCGGCCCGCCGCGGCGGTAGCTGGCCGGGCCGGGATTGGCGCCGGCGCTGTCCGGGCCGACGCGGTAGCGGCTGCCGTCGAAGTGCAGGATCGAGCCGCCGCCGGCGGCGACGGTGTGGATGCTCATCATCGGCGCGCGCATGCGCACGCCGGCCACCTGGGTCTCGAACACCCGCTCGAACTCGCCCGAGAAGTGCGACACGTCGGTCGAGGTGCCGCCCATGTCGAAGCCGATCACACGCTCGAAGCCGGCCAGCCGGCTGGCGCGCACCATGCCGACGATGCCGCCGGCCGGCCCGCTGAGAATGCTGTCCTTGCCGTGGAAGGTGCGGGCGTCGGTCAGGCCGCCGTTGGATTGCATGAACTGCAGGTTCACGCCGGGCAGCTCGACGGCGACCTGCTCGACGTAGCGCCGCAGGATGGGCGACAGGTAGGCGTCGACCACGGTGGTGTCGCCGCGCGCCACCAGCTTCATCAGCGGGCTGACCTGGTGCGACACCGAGATCTGGGTGAAGCCGATCTCGCGCGCCATCTCGGCCACCTTGGCCTCGTGGGCGTGGTAGCGGTAGCCGTGCATGAAGACGATGGCCAGCGAGCGCAGGCCCTGCTCGTACAGCGCCTGCAAGGCGGCGCGGGCGCTGTCGGCGGCCAGCGGCGTGACCAGCTCGCCGTGCGCGCCGATCCGCTCGTCGATCTCGACCACATGCTGGTAGAGCAGCTCGGGCAGCACGATGTGGCGGTCGAACAAGCGCGGCCGGTTCTGGTAGGCGATGCGCAGCGCGTCGCGGAAGCCGCGCGTGACGGCCAGCGCGGTGGCCTCGCCCTTGCGCTCCAACAGCGCGTTGGTGGCCACCGTCGTGCCCATCTTCACCGCCTCGATGCGCTCGACCGGAATCGGCGCCTTGGCGGCCACGCCCATCAGGTGGCGGATGCCGGCGATGGCGGCGTCGCGGTACAGCTCCGGATTTTCCGACAGCAGCTTGTGGGTGCGCAGGCTGCCGTTGGGCAGGCGCGCCACGATGTCCGTAAAGGTACCGCCCCGGTCGATCCAGAATTGCCAATCCATGCACACCTCGCCATGTTGAAAGAATAGCTATTGTAGTGCTAGAGACCGCCGTTGCGCAGGCGGCACAGCCGCACCGGACAAATTATTTCGATGCCATATTTGTATTATCATTAAGACAGACCGCGCGCCGCGCCATGGATCGATTAACATACACACTCCACGGGCACATCATAGGCACATCGACGCCACGGGCGCCGCGCGCCGCCGTGCCAGCAGAACCCGCAGAAGCCGCAACAACCGATGCGCTCGCCAGCGCGAGCACGCCCATCAACCAGCCGGTAGAGCCGATGAATCCACTGTACAGCGTCGCCGAGATCCGCGCCATCGAACAACGGGCCGCGCCCCAACTGCCGCCCGGCGCCCTGATGCAAAGGGCCGGCCAGGCCGGCGCCAACGCCGCGCTCGACCTGCTGCCCTTTTCCACCTCCAAGGCCCGGGTGTTGATCCTGGCCGGCCCCGGCAACAACGGCGGCGACGCGCTGGAGACGGCGGCCCACCTGGCCCACGCCGGCGCCCAGGTCAGCGTGCTGCACTTCGCCCCGGCCGGCGCGGCCGCGCCGGAGCGCGAGGCGGCGCTGCAACGGGCCCGCCTCAGCGACGCCCGCTTCGTCGACCTGGACGGCGCCGCCATCGGCGCCACGCCGTGGAGCCTGGTGGTCGACGGCCTGTTCGGCATCGGCCTGCAACGCCCGCTCGACGGCGCCCTGCGCAGCGTGGTCGAGACCATCAACCGGCTCGACTGCCAGGTGCTGGCGCTAGACCTGCCCAGCGGCCTGGACGCCGACACCGGCGCCATCGTCGGCCCGGACGGCGTGGCCGTGCGCGCCAGCCACACCATCACCTTCATCGGCGACAAGCCCGGCCTGCACACCTGCGACGGGCGCGACCACGCCGGCCTGGTTGACGTGTCGCGGCTGGACCTGGAGCCGGCGCTGCTGCCGCCGACGCGCACGCACATGAACGCCGTCGAGTTCTTCGCCCGCCACCTGCACAAGCGCAGCCACAACAGCCACAAGGGCAGCTTCGGCGACCTGGCGGTGCTGGGCGGCGCGCACGGCATGAGCGGCGCGCCGATTTTGGCGGCGCGCGCCGCGCTGCACAGCGGCGCCGGCCGCGTCTTCGTCGCCTTCGCCGAGGACGCGCCGGCCTACGACAGCGCGCAGCCCGAGCTGATGTGCCGCCTGGCGGCCGACTTCGACCTCGACAGCGCGACCCTGGTGGTCGGCCCCGGCCTGGGCACGGCGCGCCTGTCGCAGGAGCTGCTGGCGCGCGCGCTGGCCAGCGGGCGCGCCCTGCTGGCCGACGCCGACGCCCTCAACATGCTCGCCGCCGACGCCGAGCTGCTGCAACAACTGGCGCGGCGCGGCGCGCCGACCGTGCTGACGCCGCATCCGCTGGAGGCGGCCCGCCTGCTCGGCGTGACGGCGGCCGAGGTGCAGGCCGACCGCATCGGCGCGGCGCGCCGGCTGGCCGAGCGCTGCCGCGCCGTCGTCGTCTTGAAGGGGTCGGGCACGGTGATCGCGCAGCCGGACGGCGCCGTCGTCATCAACGGCACCGGCAACCCGGCGCTGGCCACGGCCGGCACCGGCGACGTCTTGTCCGGCCTGTGCGGCAGCCTGCTGGCGCAGGGCTGGCCGGCCTGGGAGGCGGCGCTGGCCGCCGTCTGGCTGCACGGCATGGCGGCCGACGTGCTGGTCACCGAGGGCAGCGGGCCGATCGGCCTGGCCGCCGGCGAGTTGATCCCGGCGATCCGCGTCGCCCTCAACCGCATGGTCCAGTACCAGGCGCACTAGATGCGCCGGGGCGTTGGCCTCGGGGCTTTAAGACGCCAGGAATGCCCAATCCACCCAGTTGCGTCAAGCCAGGGTCAGACCCTAGGGTCTGACCCTCGATTTCCACCGTTGGGTGGTGTTGTAGCCGCTGGCGCCTTAACTGCTCGCCGAGGCCTCAGACCAAACGGCCGGCGGCGATGGTGATGGTGCGGCCGCAGCGCGCCGCGATGTGCGGATCGTGCGTCACCAGCACCAGGGTCGAGCCGCGCTCGCGGTTCAATTCGAACATCAGCTGAATCACCGCCTCGCCGGTGGCCGCGTCCAGGCTGCCGGTGGGCTCGTCGGCGAACAACAGCGGCGGCGCCGTGACGAAGGCGCGCGCCAAGGCCACGCGCTGCTGCTCGCCGCCCGACAGATACTTCGGATAATGGCCCAGCCGCGCCGCCAGATTGACCCGCCCCAGCATCGCCTCGGCCTTGGCGCGCGCCTGCGCGTCGCCGCGCAGTTCGAGCGGCAGCATGACGTTCTCCAACGCCGTCAAATGGGCCAGCAGCTGGAAGGACTGGAACACAAAGCCCAGCTGTTCCATGCGCAGCTTGGCGCGGCCGTCCTCGTCGAGGGCGAAAATATCCACGCCGGCCAGCTCCACCTTGCCGCCGCTGGGCGTGTCCAGGCCGGCCAGCAGGCCCAGCAAAGTCGACTTGCCCGAGCCGGACGCCCCGACAATTGCCAACGTCTCGGCCGGTTGCACTGTAAAATCGAGTGGATGCAGGATCGTCAGCTCGCCACCGGCGTCGGCGACGCGCTTGCTCAAGGCGCTGACGGCGATGGCCGGCGCACGCGCCGTGGCCGCCGCCGACTGGCCGGAAGCGGCGCTGCGGGTGGCCGCAGCCGGCGCATCTGGAATGAAACTGGAAGTCGTTGGAGGGAACTCTGGCATGCTGATTATGGATGACTATGCTGAATAAACTGATGAAGCTCGTGACAAGCCGGGTGGCGCTGGCCGCCCTACTGTTGTTGACCGGCGCCGCAAGCGCCCATTCTGCACCAAAAACCATCCTCGTGCTGGGCGACAGCCTATCGGCCGAATACGGCCTGAGCCGGGGCGCCGGCTGGGTCGCCCTGGCCGAGCGCCGCCTCAAGAGCGACAACATCGACGCCGCCATCGTCAACGCCAGCATCAGCGGCGAGACCACCAGCGGCGGCCGCACCCGCCTGCCTGCCCTGCTGGAGAAATACCACCCGGCGCTGGTGGTGATCGAACTAGGCGCCAACGACGGCCTGCGCGGCCTGCCGGTGGCCGCCGCCGAGGCCAATCTGCGCGCCATGGCCGCCGCCGCCCACCAGGCCAACGCCCGCGTGCTGCTGGTCGGCATGCGCATGCCGCCCAACTACGGCCGCGACTACGCCGACAAGTTCTTCGCCATGTACGCCGGCTTGAGCAAGGAGCTCAAGGCGCCGCTGGTGCCCTTCATGCTCGAAGGCGTGGCCGACAAGGCCCAGCTGTTCCAGCCCGACCGCCTGCACCCGACGGCCGAGGCGCATCCCATCATCCTCGCCAATATTTGGCCGTCCCTACAGAAACTACTAAAACCACGATGAAGTATCCCGCACTACTCAGCTTTGACGAAATCCTGCCGCAACTGGAACAGTTCGACACCATCATCGACGCCCGCAGCCCCGGCGAGTACGCCCTCGACCACCTGCCCGGCGCCATCAACTGCCCGGTGCTCGACGACGCCCAGCGCATCCAGGTCGGCACGCTATACAAGCAGGTCAACGCCTTCGAGGCGAAGAAGATCGGCGCCGCGCTGGTGGCCAAGAACATCGGCCACTACATCGAAACGCTGTGGCTGGACAAGCCGCGCGACTGGAGGCCGCTGGTCTACTGCTGGCGCGGCGGCAACCGCAGCGGCTCGATGGCCCACATCATGGCCAAGATCGGCTGGCCGGTGGTGCAGCTCGACGGCGGCTACAAGGCCTTCCGCAACCACGTCGCCGCCGCGCTGGAAGTGCCGCCGGCGCTGTCGTTCCGCGTCGTCTGCGGCACCACCGGCAGCGGCAAGAGCCGCCTGCTCGAGGTGATGCACGCCGACGGCGCCCAGGTGCTCGACCTGGAACAGCTGGCGGCCCACCGCGGCTCGGTGCTGGGCGACCTGCCCAGCCGCCCGCAGCCGAGCCAGAAGGCCTTCGAAACCAGCATCTGGCACGCGCTGCGCCACTTCGACCCGGCGCGGCCCGTGTTCGTCGAATCGGAAAGCAAAAAGGTCGGCCAGTTGCGCGTGCCGGCGGCGCTGATGGACGCCATGCGCGCCTCGCCCTGCGTCGCTTTGACGCTGTCGCGCGCCAACCGCGTGCGTTTGCTGATGGAGGACTACGCCCACTTCACCCAGGACGCCGCCGCCCTCAACACCCAGCTCGAGTGCCTGGCGCTGCTGCACGGCCGCGAAAAGATCAGCCGCTGGCAGCAGATGGCCAACGCCGGCGACATGGCGCCGCTGGTCGAGGAGCTGCTGGCCGACCACTACGACCCGGCCTACCTGCGCTCGATCAACCGCAACTTCACGCTGTACGACCAGGGCACCGCGCTGGAGCTCGACGACATCACGCCGGCCGACTTCCTGGCGGCGGCGCGCCGTCTGCAGCCGCCGGCCGACTAAGCGCGTCCCCGAGCTCGTCCCCAACCGCGTCCCAATACGGCGGCGCGCCGAACCCGGCGCGCAAATGGGCGATGAACAATTGCGCCTTGGCGGCGTGCGAGCGGCCGGGCATGCGCACCGCGTGGATGGCCGGCTGCGGTGTCGCGCCCTTGTCCGCCGTGTCGGGGAACAGCTGCAGCAGCTGCCCCGCCGCGATGGGCTCGCTGACCATCCAACTGGCCAGGTGCGCCACGCCGACGCCGGCCAGCGCCGCCTGCAACAGCGTTTCCGTGTCGTCGCAGCGCAAATTGCCGCGCACCGGCAGCGCCGCGTTGCCGTTGACGCCTGCAAAACACCACCAGCCCTGCGGCACCGGCAGTGTCGCCACGCTCAGGCAGTTGTGCTGCAATAGTTCCTGCGGCGTGGCCGGGCGGCCGTGCCGCGCCAGGTAGGCCGGGCTGGCGCAGGCCAGCCGCCGCATCGGCGCCAGCCGGGTGGCGACCAAATCGCTGTCAGGCAACACGCCGATGCGGATCGCCACGTCCACCCGCTGCGCCGTCAGGTCGACCATCTGGTCGCTGAGATGGAGGTCGATTTCCAGCAGGGGGTATTGCTGGAGAAAGCTCAGAACGGCAGGCGCGACGTGGCGCCGGCCGAACGACGACGGCGCGGTGACGGTCAACACGCCGCGCGGCTCCGCATGCGATTCGGCAAACGCATCCTTGGCGTCGTCGAGTTCGGCGATGATGGCCCGCGCCCGTGGCAAAAACTGTTCGCCGGCGTCCGTCAACAAGAGCATGCGCGTGCTGCGGTGCAATAGCTTGACGCCCAACTCCTTTTCCAGCGCGTCGATTTTGCGCGACACGGACGAGACGGCGACAGCGGAACCGCGCGCCACCTGCGACAGGCTGCCGGCCGCCGCCACGGCAAGAAACATCCGTATTCCATCCAACATCTGACGCCTTTCATTTTGCCGAATACGCAAAGATCTATTGCAAACAGATGCATTGTGCCAGTTTTTGCAAAGACCTACAATTTGCGTCATCGACAACCATCTGCCCCAGGGCCGGAAAGGAAACACCATGTTTCAACCCACATTGACCAAGATCGCCCGTGCCACCGCGCTGCTGGCGACGATGACCTTGCTCGCCGCCAGCGGCAACCCGGCGATGGCCGCCGCGCCGATGGCAAAGGTTTCCGCACCCGGCTACTTCCGTATGATGCTCGGCAACTTTGAAGTGACCGCGCTCAGCGACGGCACGGTGGACTTGCCGGTCGACCAGTTGTTGATGGAGCCGCCCGCCAAGACCAAGCAAGCCCTGGCGGCGCAGTTCCTCTCGGCGCCGCTGGAAACCTCCGTCAACGCCTACCTGATCAACACCGGCAGCTCGCTGGTGCTGGTCGATACCGGCGCCGCCGGCCTGTTCGGCCCCACGCTGGGCAAGCTGATCGCCAATCTGAAGGCGTCCGGTTACGAGCCTGCGCAAATCGACGAAGTCTATCTGACCCACCTGCACCCCGACCACGTCGGCGGCCTGGTCGCCAACGGCATGCTGGCATTTCCAAACGCGAAGGTGCGGGCCGACCGGCTCGACGCCGAATTCTGGTTGAGCGAGGCCAAGCTGGCCAAGGCGCCGGCAGCGGCCAAGGGTTTCTTCCAAGGTGCGATAAGTTCGCTCAACCCCTACGTGGCGGCCGGCAAGTTCGTCCCGTTCGCCGGCGATACCGATTTGCTGCCGGGCATAAAATCCTCGTCGAGCTACGGCCATACCGCCGGGCACACCAATTATGTGATCGAAAGCCAGGGCAAAAAGCTGGTGTTGGTGGGCGACCTGATCCACGTTGCCGCCGTACAGTTCGGCAATCCCGCTGCGACGATCGTCTTCGATGGCGCGCCCAAGGCAGCCGCTGCGGCGCGCGCCAAGGCGTTCACACAGGCGGCCAAGGAAGGCACGCTGGTGGGCGCCTCGCACCTGCAGTTCCCCGGACTGGGGCACCTGCGCAGCACCGGCAAGAGCTACCAATGGCTGCCGGTGAACTACACGCAGCTGCGCTGAGCGGCAGGTTGATACGGGCGCAGCGGCGCGCGGGCGGCACCGCCCTGCCCTAGCGCCACCCTCACCTAACGCTGAGTCGGCCGCGACTGGCGCTGGATGCTCATCAGGATGCCGCAGCCCAGCCCCAGCGTCATCAAGGCCGTGCCGCCGTAGCTGATGAAGGGCAGCGGCACGCCGACCACCGGCACGATGCCGCTGACCATGCCGATGTTGACGAAGGCGTAGGTGAAGAAGATCATTGTGATCGCCCCGGCCAGCAGGCGCGAAAACGCGGTGCTGGCGTTGGCGGTGATTTGCAGGCCGCGCAGCACCAGCAGGAAATACATCACCAGCAAGGCCAAATTGCCGGCCAAGCCGAACTCTTCCGCGTAGACGGAAAAGATGAAGTCGGTCGAGCGTTCCGGCAGGAAGCCCAGGCGGCCCTGGGTGCCCTCCATCCAACCCTTGCCGGCCACGCCGCCCGAGCCGATGGCGATGCCGGCTTGCAGCACCTGGAAGCCCTTGCCCAGCGGATCGGCCGACGGGTCGATCAAGGTCATCACGCGGTTGCGCTGGTAGTCGTGCAGCAGCGGCCAGGCCAGCGGCAAGCTCAGCGCCACTGTCGCCGCCATCCCCGCCATCGCCTTCCACGACAAGCCGTCCAGAATGATCACATAGCCGCCGGCCGCCAACACCAGCAAGGCGGTGCCCAGGTCGGGCTGCTTCATGATCAACACCCCGCGCAAGCCACTTTCACCGTTCGGGCAAAAAGGCTTCCTTGCGGATTTTCGGGATGCCGGCCTTACCCCACGAGCGAAGGGGTCTGACCCCGGGTGGGGTCAGACCCCGTGGCGTATCGGGGTATCGGGGTGCAGGGGCAACAAAAAAGCCGCTCGAAAGCGGCTCCTTCTTTGCTGCGGCGGCGCTTACTTGGCGTCGCCCTCGGTCTTCGCTTCGCTGCTCGCCACGGCGATCGGCTTGACGATCTTGACCTTGGCCTTGTGCTTGAGCACTTCGACGTAGTCGTGCATCTCTTGCTGGGCCAGGATGTTGGCGATCTGGTCCTGCTCCGACTTGCGGCGCGCCTCGTCCTGCTCGGCCGGCTGCTGCACCTTGGCGATGCGGTAGATGCCGTAGCCCAGGCCCGGCACGTCGACACCGACATAGGCCGGCAGCTTGCTGGTGTCCGCCTTCATCACTTGCAGCACGGCGGCGCCGTTGATGCCGTCGGCCTTGGCGCGCGACACCAGCTTGCTGGCGCCGAAACCGGTGGCTTCGCCGGACTTGCGCAGCGCGGCCAACTTGTCCTCGCCGGCCTTCTTGGCCAGTTTGACGGCTTCCTCCATCGTCACGCGTTGACGGATCAGGGCATCGACTTCGGCCAGCGGACGCTTGCTGGCCGGTTTGTATTCCAGCACGCGGCCGGCGATCAGGGTGCTAGGCGCCACTTCGACGGCTTCGGTGTTGCGTTTGTTCTTCAAGGTGTCGTCGGCGAACAAGGCGGTCAGGAACTTGGCGTTGTTGAACGGCGCCGTGCCCAGTTGCGGCGACGGCTTGCGGCTCAGGCCGGCAACGGTTTCCACTTTCAGCTTCAGCTTGTCGGCCGCCGGCTTCAGGCTGTCGGCTTGCTCGTAGACGGTGTTGGTGAAGGCTTCGGCCAGTTCCGAGTACTTCTTGGCGGCTTTTTGCTTCTTCAGCTCGGCGGCGATCTCGCCCTTCACCATATCCAGCGGCTTGATGGTCGAGGCTTTCAGCGAGGTCACGGTGATGATGTGGAAACCGAATTCCGATGCCACCAGCTCGCCGATCTCGCCCTGCTTGAGTTTGAAGATGGCGTCTTCCACCGGCTTGACCAGCGAGCCCTTGCTGATGACGTCCAGGTCGCCGCCCAGTTCGGCCGAGCCCGGATCTTCCGATTTCGCCTTGGCGATCTTGGCGAACTCTGCCGGCGCTTTGCGCACCTCGGCCAGGATGGCTTCGGCCTTGGCCTTGGCGGCGGCCTTGTCGGCGGCGCTGGCGTCCTTCTTCACGGCGACCAGGATGTGGCTGGCGCGGCGCGTTTCCTCGCTGGCGTAGCGCTTCTGGTTCTGCTCGTAGTAGGCGGCCACGTCGGCGTCGTTGACGGCGATCTGGTCCTGCACGGCGTCGCTGTTGAACAGCACGTATTCGATCTTGGCCTGCTCCGGCACCTCGAAGAACTTGCTGTTCTTGTCGTAGAAGGCCTTGACCATCTCGTCGGTGACTTTGACCTGCGGCAGGAACTCGGCCACCGGCAACACCAGCTCCTGCACCTCGCGCTCCTGCGCGCCGATGTCGGAGACGACCTTGGCGACGGTGCGCGGCACGAAGGCGGTGCCCTCGATGGCGGTGGTCAGCTGCTGCAGGGCCAGGTCGCGGCGCATGCGGGCGTCGTTCTGCGCCGGCGTGATGCCTTGCGCGCCCAGGATCGCCTTGTAGCGCTCCATGTCGAACTTGCCGTCGGCGCCGAACACTTCCAGGATGGACTTCTGCAAGGTGGCGTCGCTGATGGTCAGGTGGCTGCGCGCCACCTCGGCGCCGACGGCGCGCTCGGCGATCAGCGAATCAAGGATGTTTTGCTTGAACTCGGGGGTGTCGAACAGCTTCTGGTCGAACTGCGCGCCCATCCGCTGGCGATAGCTCTCGAGCTGGTTGCGCAGCGCCGACTCGAACTCCTGCTGGGTCAGCGCATGGCCGTCGATCTTGGCGATGGTGCTGGCGTCGTCGCCGAAACCGCTGTAGCTGCCGATGCCGACCAGCGCGAAGGACGGAACGATGAGCAACATCAGGAAAAACTGCATCAAGCGTTGATGGGTGCGGATAAATTCAAACATGGTCAGCCAATTCGGATTGAGTGGAACTTGCACATACAAAAAAAGGCGAACTTTCGTTCGCCTCTTCTGGATCTGGCGGAATGGACGGGTAAGCTAAAACTTCGCCCACTTCCCCTTTAAATTCAACGACTTGCACGGCACACTGAACGAAGAACATGCCGGAAAAATCGGTATCACGCGATTTTACAGTGCGGCTACCGCGATAGCAAGGGTAAATCATTGGCAAAACGCCCACGTTGCGCCGGAAAAGATAATCGCCCCGGCCCGCCGCGATACTGCGCCGCCGAGAATATCGTCGTGGCGGCGGCATAAACGAAAAAACCCTGCAAGCTGAATCGCTTGCAGGGTTTTCATGTTCTGGCGGAGCGGACGGGACTCGAACCCGCGACCCCCGGCGTGACAGGCCGGTATTCTAACCAACTGAACTACCGCTCCAGATACTGCTGTACTACGTGCTCGGCTTGGTAGGGGCTGAGAGGCTCGAACTCCCGACCTACGCCTTGTAAGGGCGCCGCTCTACCAACTGAGCTAAGCCCCCAATAGAACAACCCGGCGACAGCAGGGAAAACCGCAGCTGCCCACCGAAGTCCGTTAGTTTACAGCATCCTTCAAAGCTTTGCCAGCTTTAAATTTAGGGACCTTAGCTGCATCGATCTGGATCGCTTCTTTCGTGCGCGGATTGCGGCCGGTACGGGCAGCGCGTTCGCTCACGGAGAAAGTGCCAAAGCCGACCAGGGTGACGCTGTCGTTCTTTTGCAGAGTTGTTGTTACACCGTCGATCACCGCATCCAGCGCGCGCGCCGCAGCCGCTTTCGAAATATCAGCGGATTGGGCAATATGGTCGATCAATTCAGTCTTATTCACTAGCTTCCCCGTCACAAAGGTTTATATCGTTTTACCGCCAGATTCCGTTTTAAACAAAACCGCCGGCAGAGAAAAATCTCAGGCCGTATTAAACAAGCCACACTCCCCTCGTGTCAAGCGCTTTACCCGTGGAAATGGGCTTTAAATAACAAACAAGCGCTACTAGAGCGCTTGTTTGGGCATTGGCAGATGCTAAAAGTTAGTGTTTTACCACTTCCCCCTGGCCGTCCACCTTGACGGCGGCGGCCGCGACGGCCTCCACCGCAGGCACTTCCACCAGCGCCTCGGGCATGCGTTCGAGGGCGATTTCCAGCACTTTGTCGATCCAACGCACCGGCACGATCTCCAGTTTGTTCTTCACGTTGTCCGGGATTTCGGCCAGATCCTTGACGTTTTGTTCAGGGATCAGCACGGTCTTGATGCCGCCGCGATGCGCCGCCAACAGCTTCTCCTTCAGACCGCCGATCGGCAGCACCTCGCCACGCAGCGTGATCTCGCCGGTCATCGCCACGTCGGCGCGTACCGGGATGCCGGTGAACACCGACACCAAGGCCACCGTCATCGCCGCGCCGGCGGAAGGACCGTCCTTCGGCGTTGCGCCTTCCGGCACGTGGATGTGGATGTCGCTCTTTTCGAACACGTCGGACTTGATGCCCAAGCGCGCCGCACGACTACGCACCACGGTGCGGGCCGCCTCGATCGACTCCTTCATCACGTCGCCCAGGGTGCCGGTGCGGATGATGCCGCCCTTGCCCGGCATCTGCACCGCCTCGATGGTCAGCAGATCGCCGCCCACCTCGGTCCAGGCCAGACCGACCACCTGGCCGACCTGGTTTTCCTTCTCGGCGACACCGAAATCGTAGCGGCGCACGCCCAGGAACTTGTCCAGGTTCTTGCTGTTGATGATGACCTTCTTCTCGGTCTTCTTCAGCAGCAGCATCTTGACTACCTTGCGGCAGATCTTCGACACTTCGCGCTCGAGCGAACGGACGCCGGCTTCGCGGGTGTAGTAGCGGATGATGTCGCGCAGGGCCGACTCGGCCACCGAGATTTCCTCTTCCTTCAGGCCGTTGTTCTTGATCTGCTTCGGCAACAAATAGCGCTGCGCGATGCTGGTCTTCTCGTCCTCGGTGTAACCCGACAGGCGGATCACTTCCATCCGGTCGAGCAGCGCCGGCGGAATGTTGTACGAGTTCGAGGTGGCCACGAACATCACATCGGACAGGTCGAAGTCGACCTCGATGTAGTGGTCGGAGAACGTGTGGTTCTGTTCCGGATCGAGCACCTCGAGCAGGGCCGACGACGGGTCGCCACGGAAATCGGCGCCCATCTTGTCGACCTCGTCGAGCAGGAACAAGGGATTGCGCACGCCAACCTTGGCCAGCGATTGCAGGATCTTGCCCGGCATGGAGCCGATGTAGGTGCGGCGGTGGCCACGGATCTCGGCCTCGTCACGCACGCCGCCGAGCGCCATACGCACGAACTTGCGGTTGGTGGCGCGGGCGATCGATTGGCCCAGCGAGGTCTTGCCGACGCCCGGAGGACCGACGAAGCACAGGATGGGCGCCTTCAGCTTGTCGACGCGTTGTTGCACCGCGAGGTATTCCAGGATGCGTTCCTTGACCTTGTCGAGGCCGTAGTGGTCGCCCTCCAACACCTTCTCGGCGTTGGTCAGGTCGTTGTTGACCTTGGACTTCTTCTTCCACGGCAGGCTGACCAGGGTGTCGATGTAGTTGCGCACCACGGTGGCCTCGGCCGACATGGGCGACATCAGCTTGAGCTTTTTCAACTCGGCGGTGGCCTTGTCGAGCGCCTCCTTCGGCATCTTGGCGGAGACCACCTTCTTCTCCAGCTCGTCGAGGTCGGCACCGTCCTCGCCCTCGCCCAATTCCTTCTGGATCGCCTTGACCTGTTCGTTCAGGTAGTACTCGCGCTGGGATTTCTCCATCTGGCGCTTGACGCGGCCACGGATGCGCTTTTCCACCTGCAGAATGTCGAGTTCGCCCTCCAGTTGGCCGAGCAGGTGCTCAAGGCGCTTGGCGACGCTGAAGATCTCCAGGATGACCTGCTTTTGCTCGAGCTTGAGCGGCAGGTGGGCCGCGACGGTGTCGGCCAAACGGCCGGCGTCGTCGATGCCGGACAGCGAGGCGAGGATCTCCGGCGGGATTTTCTTGTTGAGTTTGACGTACTGGTCGAACTGCTGAACGATGGCGCGGCGCATCGCTTCGATTTCCGAATCGTCGCCCAGCTCGGATTCGAGCGGCGTGATGTCGGCCACGAAGTGCGACGGCGTGTCGGTGATGCGCTTGATGCGGGCGCGCTGGGCGCCTTCGACCAGCACCTTGACGGTGCCGTCCGGCAGTTTCAGCATTTGCAGAATATTGGCCACGCAACCGATCTCGTAGATATCGGAGGCAGAAGGTTCGTCCTTGGCGGCGGCTTTTTGGGCGGCAAGCATGATGCTCTTGCCCTGCTCCATAGCCGCTTCCAGCGCCTTGATCGATTTTGGGCGCCCTACGAACAGCGGTATCACCATATGCGGGAAAACTACAACGTCCCGCAACGGCAATAACGGCAGTTGAGTTTGCTCAGTTAATTTGGAAGTTGTCATGGCGTACCTTATGAGAATGCGTGTTTATGATGTGGGCACTCATCTGCCAAATCACAAGACGGCGGTCGGAAATAATTCTCAGAACAATTAAACATTGCCTGAAGCCTTGGCTGCCGTACTCTAAACGAATGCAATTTAAATAAAAAAGCCACGCGCGGCAGATCTGTCGCGAGTGGCTTTCCGACTGAAGCCTGCATTCTTTTATTGATTTAAATTGTACCGCCTCGCCCCACGGATGCGAAATATTTTTTCACATCTGTGCGGACGATGTCGAATACGTATTTAATTCTCGCCCGAGGCCTTGGCCGGTTCCTGATAAATCAATAACGGCTTGGCGCCACTGGTGATGGTGTTCTCGTCGATCACCACCTTGGTGACGTTCTGCTCGTTGGGCAGTTCGTACATCACGTCGAGCAGCGCGTGCTCGAGGATGGAGCGCAGGCCACGGGCGCCGGTCTTGCGCGCCAGCGCCTTCTTGGCGATGGCGTGCAGTGCGGCCGGACGAATCTCCAGCTCGGCGCCTTCCATGTCGAGCAGCTTCGAGTACTGTTTAACCAGGGCGTTCTTCGGCTCGATCAGAATCTGGATCAGCGCCTCTTCGGTCAGCTCGGACAAGGTCGCCACCACCGGCAGACGGCCGACCAGTTCGGGGATCAGACCGAACTTGATCAGATCCTCCGGTTCGGCTTCCAGCAGCACGTCGCTGGCGGAACGCTCGGACTTGCTCTTCACGCTGGCCGAGAAGCCGATGCCGCTCTTCTCGGAACGGTTGGAGATCACCTTGGCCAGGCCGTCGAAGGCGCCGCCGCAGATGAACATGATGTTGGTCGTGTCGATCTGCACGAAGTCCTGGTTGGGGTGCTTGCGGCCGCCCTGTGGCGGCACCGAGGCCATGGTGCCCTCGATCAGTTTCAGCAGCGCCTGCTGCACGCCCTCGCCCGAGACGTCGCGGGTGATCGACGGGTTGTCCGACTTGCGCGAGATCTTGTCGATCTCGTCGATGTAGACGATGCCGCGCTGGGCCTTCTCGACATCGTAGTTGCAGCTTTGCAACAGTTTCTGGATGATATTCTCGACATCCTCGCCCACATAGCCCGCTTCGGTCAGCGTGGTGGCGTCGGCGATGACGAAGGGCACGTTGAGCATGCGCGCCAGGGTCTGCGCCAGCAGGGTCTTGCCGGAGCCGGTGGGGCCGACCAGCAGGATGTTGCTCTTGGCCAGTTCGATGTCGTCTTTTTTGCCCAGGTGCTTGAGCCGCTTGTAGTGGTTGTACACCGCCACCGACAGGATGCGCTTGGCCGTTTGCTGGCCGATCACGTACTGGTCGAGCAGATCCTTGATTTCATGCGGGGTCGGCAGGTCGGACTTGGCGCCGGCGACCGACTCGATGGCCGAGGTTTCGTCGCGGATGATGTCATTGCACAGGTCAATGCATTCGTCGCAGATGAACACCGACGGGCCGGCGATGAGTTTCTTTACCTCGTGCTGGCTCTTGCCGCAAAACGAGCAGTACAGTAATTTTTCGCCGCTGGAGGATTTTTTGTCTGACATGGGGCAGTTTTCTTTGGTTTAGCAGTGGGGGTGTTGCTGTTGCCGGAAAGCATGTTTGCCACGGAAAAGACCGCGCGTAACCACCATGCTACCCGAAATGAAAACGAAACGCCCGAACGATTGATCGTCCGGGCGTTTTTTTAGCAATACCGCTTGGGACGCATCAAGCGCGGCTGGTCAACACTTTGTCGATCAAACCGTACTCTGCGGCCTCGTCGGCGGACAGGAAGCGGTCGCGGTCCGTGTCCTTGGCGATCTGCTCGACCGTTTGGCCGGTGCGTTCCGCCAGGATGCTGTTCAGGCGATGGCGCAGGTACAGGATTTCCTTGGCCTGGATCTCGATGTCGGAGGCCTGGCCCTGCGAGCCACCGGACGGCTGGTGAATCATAATGCGCGAGTTCGGCAGCGAGAAGCGCTTGCCCTTGGCGCCGGCGGCCAGCAGGAAGGCGCCCATCGAGGCGGCCATGCCGGTGCACAACGTCGAGACGTCGGGCTTGATGAACTGCATCGTGTCGAAGATGGCCATGCCGGCCGAGACCGAGCCGCCAGGCGAGTTGATGTAGAGCGAGATGTCCTTGTCGGGATTTTCGCTCTCCAGGAACAACAGCTGGGCGACGATCAAGTTCGCCATCTGGTCGTTGACGGGGCCAACCATGAAGATCACGCGCTCTTTGAGCAGGCGCGAATAGATGTCGTAGGAGCGCTCGCCGCGGCCGCTCTGTTCGACCACCATCGGCACCAGGCCGAGCATTTGTGTGTCCAGCGCCGGATTTCGGTTCATACCAGTCATTCCTTTTCCTTGTGAAGCAGCCAGGTTCGATTGCCAGACGGCCTCGCGGCAACCACCCCGCCCGAGGGGCGGAGGACTACCGGAGACCGTCCTTATTCTAGCCTAAGCTGGATTACGCTTGAGCGTTGCTTCCCATCAATTCGTCGAAAGCGACAACCTTGGACGACGACTTGGACAGGCCCAGTACGTAGTTGACGACGTTTTCTTCCAATACAAGGGCTTCGACTTCAGCCAGACGGCGACGGTCGCTGTAGTAGTACTTCAGCACTTCGCGCGGGTCTTCGTAGCTTTGGGCGAAGTCTTCGACTTGCGCTTTGACTTGCTCAGGCGTGGCTTGCAGCTTGTTGTCGCCAACCAGTTGCGACAGGATCAGGCCCAGGCGTACGCGACGCTCGGCTTTTTCAGCGAACAGTTCGGCCGGGAAAGGCACGTCCTTGATGTTCATGCCGCGCTGCGCCATGTCTTGGCGGGTCATGTCGGCCAGACGCTCGCTGTCTTGGGCGATCAGGGCTTGTGGCACGTCCAGGCTGGCGGTCTTGACCAGCGCGTCCATCACGGCTTCCTTGTTGCGGGCCTTGACACGGCCGGCGACTTCGCGTTCCAGGTTGACTTTGATGTCTTCGCGCATTTTGGCGATGTCGCCATCGGCCACGCCGAGCGACTTGGCGAATTCGCCGTTGACTTCCGGCAGGTGCGCCCATTCCAGCTTTTTCAGCGTGATGGTGAACGAGGCGGTCTTGCCGGCCACGTCTTTACCATGGTAGTCCTCTGGGAAGGCCAGTGGGAAGGTCTTGGCTTCGCCGACCTTCAGGCCGATGGTGGCTGCTTCGAATTCCGGCAGCATGCGGCCTTCGCCGAGCACGAAGGCGTAGTCGTCGGCTTTGCCGCCTGGGAATTCAACGCCGTCGATCGAGCCGACGAAGTCGACGCTCACGCGGTCGCCGTTGGCGGCAATCGCCGCGCCGCCGTCGCCGTGTTCACCAGCCTCACCCTTGGTGTGGAAGTGCACGCGCTGCTTGCGCAGGATGTCGATGGTCTTGTCGATTTCCGCTTCCGACACTTCGGCCTTGACGGTTTCGATTTCCACGGTGGTCAGATCGCCGACCACGACTTCCGGATAGACTTCGAAGGTGGCGTCGAAGGTCAGCACGCCTTCGGCCGAATCTTCCTTCGGTTCGATGCGTGGGTAGCCGGCGACGCGCAGGTTGTTTTCGTTGGCGGCGTCGTTGAAGGCGCGGCCGACTTTGTCATTCAGCACTTCGGTTTCGATCTGATAACCGTATTGTGCTGCGACCATTTTTAAAGGAACTTTGCCCGGACGGAAGCCTGGTGCCTTAGCCGACTTGGCTTGCACTTTCAGGCGTTTCTCAACTTCGGTGCGGACATCAGTCAGCGGGAAGGAGATCGTGATACGACGTTCGAGTTTGCCCAAGGTTTCGACTGCAGTTGCCATGTTTAAAAATCGTCCAAAAAATTAGAAATACAGTTGGTGCGAGGAGGGGGACTCGAACCCCCACACCATTGCTGGCGTCAGGACCTAAACCTGGTGCGTCTACCAATTTCGCCATCCTCGCGGCATGTTTGCACAAAAGCAAAGGGCGACCCGTAAGTGAAAACGGCCGCCCCTTCCCGCCATAGGCGAGAGCTTTCAACTTCAACGCGGTATTTTAACGGTTTTTTCAAGCAGATGTGATGATTTTTAACCTATCACCAACATTCTGCTCTTCTTTGCCTAACTTCTTCGAAAAACCGCCCTTCCCCCCTGTCAGACCAGGGGCGAAAAAGCCGCGCTCAGCGCCCGCGGAAGCCGTCCGGCGCCCAGTCCGGCTCGAAGCGGCCCTGGCTTTGCGGCTTTTGGCTTGTCGCCGCCTGTACCACGGCCAGCAGGGCCTGGTACAACTCGTCGAACTCGGCGTTGTGGTCGTGCTGCCAGCGGCTGACGTCGACGCTGCGGCCCGAGGCCAGGCGCACGGCGATGCGCGGCTTGGCCGCGTCCGGCAGGCCGGGCTGCGCGCTGGAGGGGATGGGCGCCGCCGCGTGGGCGGCGCCCAGGCGCAGCAGGCGGGCCAACGCCTCGGCCGGCACGGCCAGCCGGTAGCGCCTTTCGGCCAGCGCCGTCGCGCCGGACGGGCGCGACACCAGCTGGCAATAGCCCGTGCCGTCGGCGGCCAGGTAAACCACCTGGCCGCCGTGCAGCGGGTGCACGTCCCGCATGACAATCGCCACCACCTGTTCCACCTTGGCCCGCCCTTCTTCCTCTGCGTTGGCGGGCCGCGACGCGGCGACCCGCTCGGGCGCCGCGCAAGCGGCGACCAACAAGGTCAGCAAAATGACCGCCCTAGCCTTGACGTCTGCGCCCATACATCCCCATCAACACGAACAAGCCGGCACACAGCAGCGCCACCTCGGACGGCTCCGGCACGGCGGTCAGGATGAACGGCGTGTTCGGATTGAGCTGCTTCATGTAATCGTAATACTGTTGATAATAGCGCGGATACATGACCGGGTTGGCATTCAATGCGCCCAGCCCCATCAGACCGTCGTTCGACAGCGTCGGATTCGGGTACTGGTCCACCGCGCCGCCGATGTACTCGTCGTACAAGCCCATCATGTGGCCGACCTCGTGGGCGTTGACGCTGGCACTGTCGCCGGTGTACCAGTTCAACATGTCCGAGCGGCCGGGGCCGGCGTGCACCTGGACCTTCTGGTTGAACGGTCCGTCGGTCGTCACCGCGACGAAAATCGGAATGACCTGGCCGGTGCTGGTGTCCTTGACGGCGTACTTGTTGTCCCACACCGAGGAAACGCTGGCCTTCACGGCGTTGGCATAGGCGGTTTTCTGGGCTTCGGTATAGTTGAGTCCGGCGTCGAAGGAGAAGTCGATCTGGATGTCCTTTTCCAGCTTATTGCCGTCGAAGCTGCGCGTGTAGCTGTAGTCCCAGCCGTAGGGGCCGAAGGGGCCGGGGTTGCCGGCGTTGTCCTTCAGGTCGGCGTCGCCGTAGGCCGGCGTGGTACGCGTGCCGCTGACGTTTTGACTGCCGGTGGTGAGCGCGGCCAGCGCCGAGGTGGAAAGCGTGGCGAATGCCAGCGCGATGATAAGTGCGGATCCCTTGATTTTGTTTTTCATTTTTATTCTCGAATAATAGTTGTTAGCAATACCGGATGGCACACCCCCACTGATTACCCACACCGAACAAAAAAGCATGCCCCAAGCCGGCAGACCGTCGCGACAGCCAGCATCCAACTTGCGTGGAAGAAAAACTAAATGAGCAAATTAAACAATGGCTAGACCAACTTAGGATATGAAACCCACTGTGTCAAGGATGACTCCGCCAGGCCCCCGCCGGGTCTCCGCCGGCGCGCCTCAACTGTTTGATTTAAAAAGAAAAACGGCGGATTCCACGGTGGGAATCCGCCGTTGCGTTCCGTCCTTGACTAGGCGGCGGAACGGGTTTGTGGTTTTTTAACCCGGAACCAGGCGGCGTACAAGGCCGGCAGGAACAACAGCGTCAGCGCGGTCGCCAGGATCAGGCCGCCCATGATGGCCACCGCCATCGGCCCCCAGAACACCGAGCGCGACAGGGGGATCATGGCCAGCGCGGCGGCCGCCGCCGTCAGGATGATCGGCCGGCAGCGGCGCACCGCCGCCTCGACGATGGCGTCCCACGGCTCGGCGCCGGCGGCGATGTCCTGCTCGATCTGGTCGACCAGGATCACCGAGTTGCGGATGATCATACCGAACAGCGCGATCACGCCCAGGTTGGCGACAAAGCCGAGCGGACGGTGCAGCAACAGCAGGGCCATCGCCGCGCCGGCCACGCCCAGCGGGCCGGTCAGGAACACCAGCAGCGAGCGCGAGAAGCTGTGCAGCTGCAACATCAACAGGGTGAAGATCAGGAAGATCGCCAGCGGCAGGTTGGCCGCGATCGAGGCCTCGGCGGCGCCGCTGTCGGCCGCCGCGCCCTTGACCTGGATGCGGTAGCCGGCCGGCAGCTTGGCGCGCAGCTCGTCGAGCTTGGGGTTGACCTGGCCCGACACGGTCGGCCCCTGGATGCCGTCGACCACGTCGGACTGCACGGTGATCGCCCATTCGCGCCCCTCGCGCCAGACCACGCCCGGCTCCCACACGAAGTGGGCGCGGGCCAGCTGGCTGATGGTGACCGATTTGCCGTTCTGCGTGGGAATATTCGTATCGTTCAGGATGGAAATAGTCCGTCGCTCCTCGATCGGTTGGCGGATCTGGATGTCGATCAGCTTGTTATCCTCGCGGAACTTGCCGATCGGCGTGCCGGACAGGATCGTGTTGGCCGCGCGCATCACCGTTTGCGAGGTCACGCCCAGCGCGCGCATCTTGTCCTGGTCCAGGTCCAGCCGCAGCACCTTGATCGACTCGTTCCAGTTGTCGTTCACGCCCAGGGTGTTGGGGTTGGCGCGCATGATGTCCTTGACCTGGTCGGCGATGGCGCGCACCTTGTCCACCTCGGTGCCGGTGACGCGGAACTGCACCG
Source organism: Rugamonas rubra (assembly GCF_900114705.1). Taxonomy (GTDB): domain Bacteria; phylum Pseudomonadota; class Gammaproteobacteria; order Burkholderiales; family Burkholderiaceae_D; genus Rugamonas; species Rugamonas rubra. Next base: position 40,928 of record NZ_FOTW01000027.1, on the reverse strand, counting down.
GATACGGCACCGGCGGCCCGTTCGGCAGCAGCTTGACGCGGCCGCGCACCTCGGGGAAGTCCTCCTTGAAGATGGCGACGATCTTGTCGCGCAGAATGCCGCGGGTGGCCAGGTCCTTCGGCAGCACGACAATCTGCGACACGTTCGACTGCGGGAAGATCTGGTCCAGCGGCAAATAGAAGCGCGGGCTGCCGGTGCCGACGTAGCTGGTGGTGCTGAGCACGCCGTCCTGCTTGGCGATGAAGGCCTCGAACTTCTTCACCTGCGCCTCGTTGGCGGCGAAGGTGGTACCCTCGGGCGTCCACAATTCCACCATCAGCTCGGGCCGGCTCGAATCGGGGAAGAACTGCTTCTCGATGAACTTGAAGCCGTAGACGCCCAACGCGAACACCAGCAGGGTGGCGGCGATGGTGGTCTTGCGGTAGTCGACGCACCAGGTGACGACGGCGCGGAACTTGCGGAAGCCCGGCGTGTCGAACAAGTCGTGCTCGTGACTCGAGTGCGGCTTGACCTTCAGCAGCACGTAGCCGATGTAGGGCGTGAACACCACCGCCACCACCCAGGAGATGCACAGCGCCAGCGCGTTGACCGAAAACAGCGAGAAGGTGTACTCGCCGGCGGCCGATTTGGCCAGGCCGATCGGCAGGAAGCCGGCCACGGTGATCAAGGTGCCGGTCAGCATCGGCATGGCCGTCGAGGTGTAGGCGAAGGTGGCGGCGTCGAAGCGCGACATGCCCTCCTCCATCTTGCGCACCATCATTTCGACGGCGATGATAGCGTCGTCGACCAGCAGGCCGAGGGCGATGATCAGCGCGCCCAGCGAAATCTTGTGCAGGTCGATGTCGAGGATGCGCATGCACAGGAAGGTCACCGACAGCACCAGCGGAATGGTCAGCGCCACCACCAAGCCGGGCCGCACGTCCAGGCGGAAGGGCTTGGTATGCAGGCCGAGCGCCAGGAAGCTGACGGCCAGCACGATCAGCACGGCCTCGATCAGGGTGTGGACGAACTCGCTCACCGAGGCGGTGACCGCCTCCGGCTGGTTGGACACGCGTTTCAGCTCGATGCCCACGGGCAGCTTGGCGCGCAGCTCGTCGACGGTCTTCTGCATGGCCTTGCCCATGACGATGATGTTGCCGCCCTTCTCCATCGAGACGCCCAGGCCGATCACTTCCTTGCCGTTGAAGCGCATTTTTTCACGCGGCGGGTCCTGGTATTCGCGCTTGATGGTGGCGAAGTCGCCCAGGCGGAAGGTGGTGCCGTTGGCACGCAGCTCGAACTCCTCGAGGTCCTTGACGGTCTTCAGGGCGCCGGTAACGCGCACCTGCAGGTTGTCGGTCGGCGTGACCAGCACGCCGGTCGACTCGACCGTGTTCTGGCTGGCGATCTGGTTGACGATGGCCTCGAAGGAGATGCCCAGCTGGGCGAACTTCTTGTGCGAGAACTCGATGTTGATCTTCTCGTCCTGCACGCCGAACAGCTCGACCTTGGACACCAGCGGCACGCCCAGCAATTGCTGGCGCACGAAGTCGGCGTAGTCCTTCATCTCGGCGTAGTTAAAGCCGTTGCCCTCCAGCGCGAAGATGGAGCCGTAGGTGTCGCCAAACTCGTCGTTGAAGTACGGTCCCTGCACGCCGGACGGCAAGGTGGCGGCGATGTCGCCGATCTTCTTGCGCACCTGGTACCAGGCGGCAGCGGTGTCCTTGGGCGGCGCCGATTCGCGCAGCTTGAGGATGATCAGCGTCTCGCCCGGCTTGGAGTAGGAGCTGATCTCGTCGATGTAGGGGGTTTCCTGAAGCTTCTTCTCCAGCTTGTCGGTGACCTGGTCGGCCATCTGCAAGGCGGTGGCGCCCGGCCAGTTGGCGCGGATCACCATGGCGCGGAAGGTGAACGGCGGGTCCTCGTCCTGGCCCAGGCTGGCGTAGCTGAGCATGCCGCCGATCAACAGCACGGCGATCAGGTAGCGCGTCAGCGGAATGTGTTCCAGCGCCCAACGGGAAAGATTGAAGCCGCCCTTCATTTGGACGCCTCGGCGGCGGACGCCGACATGGCGGCGGAGGCGGCGGCCGGCGCGGCCGCCGGCTTGGCGGCCGGCTTGGCGGCCAGGTCGTCGCCAAGGATCTTGACCTTCTGGCCCGGCTTGAGCAGGTTGACGCCGGCGGTGACCACCGTCTGGCCGTCCTTGACGCCGCTGCTGAGCACCAGGTCGTTGCCGGCGGCGGCGCCGATGGTGACCGGCACCAGCTTGACGGCGCCGTTCTCGACCACCCAGACCGAGCTGGCCGATTTTTCATAGAACAAGGCCGTCAGCGGCACCTTGAGCTGCGGCGTCGCCGTCTTCGAGGCGAACTGCACCACGGCGGTCATGCCCAGCTTGGCGTCGGCCAGGCTGTCCGGAATCGACACCTTGACCGTGTAGGTGCGGGTCGACGGGTCGGCCACCGGCGAGATCTCGCGGATCGTGCCGGCCACCGACTGCTGCGGACTGGCCCACAGGCGCACGCGCACGTCGGGGATGCGGCGCAGCACGTCGACCTTGTCCTCCGGCAGGCCGATGACGATCTCCTTCTCGCCCGTCTTGGCCACGCGCACCACCGGCGTGCCGGCGGCGACCACCTGGCCGACCTCGGCGTCGACCGAGGTGACCACGCCGTCGATGTCGGCCAGCAGGGTGGCGTAGCCGGCTTGGTTGGCTTGGCCGCGATAGGCCGCCATGGCCGAGTCGACGCTGGCCTGGGCCGATTTGAAGGCCGAGTCCTTGGTGTCGAGCACGGTTTGGCTGACGAAATTCTTCTCACGCAATTCCTGATAGCGCTTCAATTCGGCGCGCGCCAGGTCGCGGTTGGTTTCGGCGGCGCGCAGCGCGGCCATGCCCTGGGCCTGCGACAGTTGCAAGTCCTGCGGGTCGAGCTGCATCAACACCTGGCCCTTCTTGACCAAGGTGCCGACGTCGACCTTGCGGGCGACGATCTTGCCGCCGACGCGGAAGCCCAAACGCGACTCGATGCGCGCCCTCACCTCGCCGGAGAACTCGGCGTTCACATCGACGTCGCTGCCATGCAGCACCATCACGCGCACCGGACGGATGTCGACGGTGGCTTCGGGCGGTTTGCCGCAGCCGGCCAGCAACAGCGCGGCGGCGCCGGCCGTGGCCAGCATGGCCAAACGGGGAGTATGCCTAGATGGAAGGCGGAGGTGGGGCAGGGTTTTCGGGGCGGGCACGGAATTTTCCTTTACTATGCGGGCAATGAGAGTCCAAAGGCTTGCTGCTATTTCAAGATGGCACTACTATGACAGGCCGGAAAGTAAATGACTTTCCGTTAAGTAATTATAATCAGGTCAAATCCGTTTGCAAATGACTTTCGCGTCATTAATCTACATTATTCGCTTTTATGCCTGTCGACCACTACGAAAATTTCCCTGTTGCATCTATTCTGTTGCCACGCCGTCTACGTCCGGCCGTCGAAGCGATCTACGCCTTCGCCCGCAGCGCCGACGATCTGGCCGACGAGGGCGACGCCACGCCGGAACAACGGCTGGCCGCGCTGGCCGCCTACGAGGCCGCGCTGGACCGCATCGAACGGGGCGAGCCCGGCCACGATGCGCTGTTCGAGCGGCTGGCCGGCGTGGTGGCGCAGTACCAACTGCCGCTGCAACCGATGCGCGACCTGCTGTCCGCCTTCAAGCAGGACGTCGTGGTCAGCCGCTACGCCAGCTACGACGCCCTGCTCGACTACTGCGCGCGCTCGGCCAACCCGGTCGGCTTGCTGATGTTGACCTTGTACCAACAGGCGGATGATGAGAATGTACGCGATTCCGACGCCATCTGCACGGCCTTGCAACTCATTAATTTCCTGCAGGACGTGGCGATCGACCTGCACAAGGAGCGCATCTACCTGCCGCTGGAGGACCTGAACCGCTACGCCATCTCGCCGGCCGCGCTGGGCCACGTCGACGCGCGGCCGCGCTGGCGCTCGATGATGAAGTTCGAGGTCGAGCGCACCCGCGCCCTGATGCTGAGCGGCGCGCCGCTGGCGCTGCGCCTGCGCGGCCGCATCGGCTTCGAGCTGCGCTTGGTGGTGCAAGGCGGCCTGGCCATCCTCGACGCCATCGAGGCGGTCGAATACGATGTGTTCCGCCGCCGGCCGCAGCTGGTCCGGCGCGACTGGCTGCGCATCTTCTGGCGCGCGCTGCGCATGAAAAGCCAGTTGAAGGCGCGCGCCAAGGCCGTCCAGGGCCGCGTGCGGATCAGCCAGGAAACACAATAGACCCGCCGCGATAGACGGCTGATCGGCGCACAATCGGCGAACAATCCGCACAAGAGCGAGACAATCGGCGTCAAATAAACGGCTTGGCGGCGCAAAAGCCCCCTCGCCGGCCGCGCCGCCCTATAGAATAGCGGCTTCGATTGCCCTCCCTTGCATTTTTGACCATGTCTCCCGACGAATACTGCCAGCAAAAAACCGCCCAGAGCGGCTCCAGCTTCTACTACAGCTTCCTGTTCCTGACGCCGGAGCGGCGCCGCGCCATCACCGCGCTGTACGCCTTCTGCCGCGAGGTGGACGACACCGTCGACGAATGCACCGATGAATCGATCGCCCGCGTCAAGCTGGCCTGGTGGCGCAACGAGATCGCCGGCATGTACCAGGGCAAGCAAAGCCATCCGGTGACCCAGGCGCTGCAGCCCCATCTGCTCACCTACAATCTGCAGCAACAGCACTTGCAGGCCATCATCGACGGCATGGAAATGGATCTGAACCAGACCCGCTACCTCGACTATCCGGCGCTGCAACGCTATTGCTGGCACGTGGCCAGCGTGGTCGGCATCCTGTCGGCCAGCATCTTCGGCGCGACCAAGCCGGAAACCCTGGTCTACGCCGAGAAGCTGGGCCACGCCTTCCAGCTGACCAACATCATCCGCGACGTCGGCGAGGACGCCCGCAAGGGCCGCATCTATCTGCCGATCAACGAATTGCAGCAGTTCAACGTGACGGCGGCCGACCTGCTCAACGCCCGCCACAGCGAGAACTTCGAGAACCTGATGAAGTTCCAGGTGGCCCGCGCCCAGCTGGCCTACGACGAGGCCTTCGCCCTGCTGCCCAAGGAAGACCGGCGCGCCCAGCGTCCCGGCCTGATCATGGCGGCCATCTACCGTACCCTGTTGACCGAGGTCGAGGCCGACGGCTACCACGTACTCAAGCAGCGCATCTCGCTGACGCCGATCCGCAAACTGTGGCTGGCCTGGAAGACCTACGTTCGTGGCTAAGCAGTTCGCCGGCAAGAGCGTCGCCGTCATCGGCGCCGGCTGGGCCGGCTGCGCGGCGGCGGTGGAGCTGGCCCGCGCCGGCCACCAGGTCACCCTGTTCGAGGCCGCCCGCACGCTGGGCGGCCGGGCTAGGCGCGTCGCCACCGACCGTCGCCAGCTCGACAACGGCCAGCACATCCTGCTCGGCGCTTACCGCGAAACCCTGCGCCTGATGGCCCTGGTCGGCGTCGACCGCGAGGCCGCGCTGCTCAATCTGCCGTTGCAGATGCGCTATCCGCCGCACGGCGGCGGCATGGACTTCGTCGCGCCGCGCCTGCCGGCGCCGCTGCACCTGCTGGCCGCCCTGCTGCGCGCCAAGGGCTTGGCGCGCGCCGACAAGATGTCGCTGGCGCGCTTTTCCAGCACGGCGCGCTGGATGGGCTGGCAGTTGCACAACGATTGCAGCGTCAGCGAACTGCTGCAACGCTTCGACCAGACCGACCGGCTGATCCAGCTGATGTGGCGTCCGCTCTGCCTGGCGGCGCTCAACACGCCGCCCGAGCGCGCCTCGGCCCAGGTCTTCCTCAACGTGCTGCGCGACAGCCTGGGCGCCAAGCGCGCCGCCTCCGACATGCTGCTACCGCGCGCCGACCTGAGCAAGCTGTTCCCCGACGCCGCCGCCGCCTACCTGGCCAAGCACGGCGGCACCGTGCGCAGCGGCGCCAAGGTGCGCCGCCTGCAACGCGAGAGCGACGACGCCGGCCAGGCCGCCGGCGCCTGGCGCCTGGAGGTCAGCGGCGAGGCCGTCGGCGGCACCTGGGGCGCCAGCTTCGACGGCGTGGTGCTGGCCTGCGCGCCGCCCCAGGCCGCCGTGCTGCTGCACGACATCGCCGCCAGCGAGGCCGCCATCGCCACCCTGTGCGCCGGCCTGACCGCCTTCGAGGCGGAGACCATCACCACCTGCTACCTGCAGTACGAGCCGGCGCTGCGCCTGGCGCTGCCGATGTACGCGCTGCTCGACGCGCCCGAGCGCTACCACTGGGGCCAGTTCGTCTTCGACCGCGGCCAGCTCGACGCCGCCCAGGCCGGCCTGCTGGCGGTGGTGGTCAGCGCCTCGGCCGAGGCCGCCGCCATGGCCCAGCCGCTGCTGGCCGAGGCCATCGCCGTGCAGCTGGCCACCGTGTTCGAGCGGCCCGAGCTGGGCACGCCGCAGTGGTTCAAGGTGATCACCGAGAAACGCGCCACCTTCGCCTGCACGCCGGGCCTGCAACGCCCGGCCAACGCCACCGGCCTGGCCGGCCTGGCCATCGCCGGCGACTACACCGCCAGCGACTACCCGGCCACCCTGGAGTCGGCCGTGCGCAGCGGCGTGGCCGCCGCCGCCGGCCTGTGGGACGCGCCGCCCCGCCCCGGCTGATCCGCGCTGCATGTCGTCTGCCCCGTCAAATATGCATCCTGTCGCATACCGGTGTCCGCCCGCTGTGCGTTTCCGTACAGTGGCAGCATCGACACACGCAACACGACTGGACCGCATCATGAACCTCCGCCTCAGCCTCAAGACCATCGCCGTACTCGCCTTTGTGGCGGCCAGCACCGTGGCCATCGTACTCGCCGAAGCGGGCGCGCCGGAGGCCGGCACCGGCCACCCATCACACATGCACGCGGGCAACATGCCGGCGTTGCAATACTAGGCTAGGCGCACACCATGGGTAAGCTGGAATACCTCGACGCGCTCAAACGGGCCATGGCGGGATTGCCGCCGGACACCGTGGCCAAGACCCTGGCCTACTACGAGCAGCGTTTCATCGACGGCCTGGCCGCCGGCCTGAGCGAGGCGGAGATCCACGCCCAGCTCGACGAGCCACGCAAGATCGCCATGACGCTGCGCGCCAACCGCCACCTCAACAGCTTCACGCAGAGCAAGAATCCGGTCAACCTGGCGCGCATGCTGGTGTCCTTCGTCGGCCTGGCCATCTTCAACCTGTTCATGCTGATCCCGGCGATGGTCTACGGCTGCCTGCTGCTGGCGGTCTACCTGTCGGCGCTGACCTTCTACGTCAGCGGCATCGCCGTCAGCGCCAGCGCGCTGTCCGGCCAGAACGAGCTGGTGCTGGAGGGCCCGCTGCGCCACCTGATCATCGACAACGACGGCGACGACGAGGACCTGGCCCAGGCCAAGCTGGCCATCAACGAGATGGGCATCCAGTTCCACCGCGATCCCAAGGCGGCCTCGGCGCGGCCGGACGACGGCAGCAAACCCAAGCTGTTGGAACGGGCCGAGGCGGTGGCCGGCGGCGGCCTGCACATCACCACCGAGCTCGACAGCGGCTCACGCAACACCCAGGCCTTCGTCGGCCTCGGCCTGGTGCTGGCCGGCATCGGCCTGACCCTGGTCAGCGTGGTGGTGACGCGCTACACGGTGCTCGGCGCCAAACGCTACGCGGCGATGAACTTCTCGCTGCTGAGGGGCCGCTGATGCGCCACCCCGCCACCAAACCGGAGGGCCGTCCATGCGCTCGCTAATCAAACTCGGCATCGGCATGCTGCTGCTCGCCTTCGTGCTGATCGGCGTCTCCTACAGCATGCTGCGCGCCTACGGCAGCGCCAACCCGTCCAGCGCGGCCGGTCGCGCCCCCGGCAGCGAAGTGCGCAACGCCGGCCGCAACGTCACCATCGTCGAGCTGAACGGCCCGATCGACCTGACCCTGCGCCAGGGCAGCACGCCCTTCCTCAAGGTGCGCGGCGAGCAGCGCCTGCTGGGCAACATCGAAACGGTGCAGGAGGGCGGCACCCTGCACATCGGCACCAAGGGCATGCTGCTGCACCACCGCCGGCCCCTGCAGGTCGAGCTGGTGCTGCCGGCGCTCGAACAGCTCGACGTGCGCGGCAACGGCGACAGCACCGTCAACGGCTTCAGCGGCGCCAGCATCTCGCTGCAGCTCTACGGCAGCGGCAACGTCAACTTCAACGGCCGCTACAAGCAGGTGGCGGCCGGCGTGCACGGCAGCGGCGACATCAACATGAACACCGGCAACAGCGACGCCGTCGATCTGGAGATGGTCGGCTCGGGCCGGCTGGTGTCGGCCGGCGCCTGCAAGGAGCTGAGCGCCGAGCTGACCGGCTCGGGCGACCTGGACGCCCGCCACCTGGCCTCGGACAAGGTGCGCGTACACCTCAAGGGCTCCGGCACCACCCAGGTGTTCGCCCGCCGCGAGGCCGACCTGGAGCTGCGCGGTAGCGGCGACATCCGCGTCTACGGCAACCCCGACCAGCGCAACGTCAACCGCACCGGCTCGGGCGAGGTCAGCTGGAACCACTAGGCAAGTTGGCCGGCACGGCAGGCATTGAACGGTTCCGGCCAGCCATTTAGTTTCGATTCGCGCAGCCACATGGTTCAGCTAGCGCGACAGTTATATCGAAGGTACTACGCTCCCTTACTGACGCGCCATCGCCAGAGCGTACGCTTCCAAATCAGGAATAAGTCGCTCGAGCATCAGGTGCGCAAGCTTCTCCCTTGCTTCGGCACCATTGGTATTCAACTTTTCCCAAAGTGAATCCTTTTCCGTGGAAGTAATGTGATACTGTTTCTGGAACGAACTGCTTCCTCCATTGAGGATCATCGTGATATCGACCTTGTATTCCTGATAGTCGCCGTTCAAATGCACACGATCGATGTTGATCGTGGCGGCCATATCAGCCGTCGCATTCTCGTCGACAGTTGTTGATTTAACCACCCCAAGCCGCACGAGCTCCTTGCGCAGCGATTGAGAAAATTCTTGCTGATCCTTGGCGCCGAAAGGCTCCTTTCCCTTCACGTCCATTGCAATATAGGTGCCGGCCACCGGCATCAAATATGTGCTGCGGCTACTACCTGCGCCATTGGATGTCACGACAATGCGGGCGGTTTTGTCGGTTTTGACGGTGGACACGCCCTTGTAGCTCAGGTTATCGATCGGGATGGGCGTGGCGCATGCCGAAAGCAAAGCCAGTAGCGCACAGATGCTGATTAACCTAGTTTTCCCCATATAATTACCCTTTCAACAAGTCATTACAAGTAAGTAACATAGATGCAGCCTCGCGCGAGTGACGCGGCTGTATTTTCTGAATGCACTTGATAATATGTAATTATAGGAAATTTGGCAATATTTCGATTGCATTCAGCCGCTTGCGCGGGAATGCCAGCGTGCGGCTAAGCGCCCTGCGATTCGCCCCCGCGCCCCAACCAGCGCAACACATCCTGGCCGGCGGCCAGGCCGCCGGCCAGGCAAGCGGTCAGCAGGTAGCCGCCGGTCGGCGCCTCCCAGTCGACCATCTCGCCGGCGACGAACACGCCCGGCGCCGCCTTCAGCATCGCCCCCTCCAGCGCGGCGAAGCGCACCCCGCCGGCGCTGCTGATGGCTTCGTCGATGGGACGCGGCCGCAGCAGGCGCACCGGCAGCGCCTTGATGGCCCGCGCCAACCGCTCCGGATCGGCGAACTCCTCGGCGCCTATGCACTCGCGCAGCAGGCCGGACTTGACGCCCTTGATGCCGAGGCGGCTCTGCAAATGACTGGACATCGAACGGGCGCCGCGCGGTCGCGCCACCTCGTCGGCGACCCGCTCGGCCGACCAGTCGGGCAGCAGGTCGAGGTGGATCGTGGCGCTGCCGTCGGCGGCGATCTGCTCGCGCAGCGCGGCCGACAGCGCGTAGATCAAACTGCCCTCGACACCGCCGCCGGTGACGACGAACTGGCCCTGCTTGCGCACTTGGCGGCCGTGGGCGTCGGTCGAGACGATGGCCACCGTGGTCAGCGGCTCGCCGGCGTGGCGGCTGGCGAAGTGCGCGCTCCAATCCACGTCGAAGCCGCAGTTGGCCGGCACCAGCGGCGCCAGCTCGACGCCGCGCGGCGCCAGCAGCGCCTGCCAGGCGCCGTCCGAACCGAGCCGCGCCCAGCTGGCGCCGCCCAGCGCCAGCACGGTGGCGTCGGCGCGGACGGTGTGCCCGCCGTCCGGCGTGGCGAACAGCAGCGCGTCGTCGCGCCAACCCTGCCAGCGGTGGCGCATGTGGAACTGCACGCCGCTCTCGCGCAGGCGGTGCAGCCAGGCGCGCAGCAACGGCGCCGCCTTCATATCGGTCGGGAAGACGCGGCCGGAGGTGCCGACGAAGGTGTCCACGCCCAGGCCGTGCACCCAGTCGCGCACCTGCTGCGGGCCGAAGGCCTGCAACTGCGGCAGCAGCGCCGCGCCGGCCGCGCCGTAGCGGGTAACGAAATCGTCGAAGGGCTCGGCGTGGGTGATGTTCATGCCGCCCCGGCCGGCCAGCAGGAACTTGCGGCCGACCGAGGGCATGGCGTCGTACAGGTCGACGCGCGCGCCGCCCTCGGCCAGCGTTTGCGCGGCCATCAGGCCGGCCGGTCCGCCGCCGATGACGGCGACGCGGGGTGTTTGAGAGTGAGACTGCATGGGATCGATCCGAAAGCTAAAAAGGCCGCGCTCCGGGGCCGGTGACTAGACCTGGGGCGGTGCGCGGCGCATACTGTGGGCTGCCATACTTTTGAGGAGCCGTTATGGGTGCAGCATTCTGGATTAAACGTTATTTACTCGCGGCCGTGCCGCTGTTCGCCATCCTGGCATTGGTCGACTATTTCAAGGGCGCCCGCACGGCGGACGAGTTCACCAGCGCCGCCATCTGGGCGGTGGTGGCCGCCGCCATCTACACGATCTCGACCTTCATGCGCTACCGCAAAGAAGGCCCGGCCGCGTTGGGCAAGCAGCCGCCGGCACCAAAATAATCACCAGCGGAGAATCGCAACCGCTAGCCGTCGCCCGCTGGGCGCGGCGGTTCAGCATCAAGTCTAGCCGCCGGTCACCGGCGGGAAGAAGGCCAGCTCGCAGCCTTCGCTGACGGCGCTGTCGGCGTCGCACATCACCTGGTTGCAGGCCATACGCAACGCCCTGCCCTCGCCCAAGGCCTTGGCCCATGGCTCGCCGCGTCCAATCAAATGAGCGCGCACCTGGCCCACCGTGGCCACGCCTTCCGGCAGCGCCAGGGATTCGGTGGAAGTGCCTAGTGCCTCGCGCACGCTGGCAAAAAATCGCAGCGTAATATTCATGTCGATGATTCTTCTGTGTTGGTCGCGGCCTGCTCAGTGCAGCAGCTCGCTAAATGGAATGAAACGCACCGTGTCGCCGATGGCGATGGCCTGGCCGGGTGGATTGTCGATGATGCCGTCGCCCCAAACGGTGGAGGTCAGCACGCCCGAGCTTTGGTTCGGGAACAGATCGAGTCCGCCGCCGGCGTTGATGCGGGCGCGCAGGAACTCGTTGCGCCGGTCCGGTTTGGACCAGGCGAAATCGGCGCGCATGGCATAGCTTTGCGGCGTCAGCGCGCGCGGATCGTCCACGCCCTGCAGGCGCAGCAGGAAGGGCCGAACGAACATCAGAAAGGTGATGTAGCTCGACACCGGGTTGCCCGGCAGGCCGAGGAAGAAGGCCTGGCCGACCTCGCCGAAGGCCAGCGGCTTGCCCGGCTTGACGGCGATCTGCCACATGTTCAGGCGCCCTTCCGCCTCCACCGCCGGCTTGATGTGGTCCTCCTCGCCAACCGAGACGCCGCCGGAGGTGATGATCAAATCATGCTCGCGGGCGCATTCGCGCAGCACGGCGCGGGTGGCCTCCAGCGAGTCAGGCACGATGCCGTAGTCGCTGATCTGGCAGCCCAGGTTCTCCAGCAGCGCGCGCAGGGTGAAGCGGTTGGAATTGTAGATGGCGCCGGGCGCCAGCGGCTCGCCCGGCATGGCCAGCTCGTCGCCGGTGAAGAACACCGCCACGCGCAGCTTGCGCCGCACCGGCAGCGTGGCCAGGCCGACCGAGGCGGCCAGGCCCAGCTCGGGGCTGCGCAGACGAGTCCCGGCCGGCAGGATCACGCTGCCGTTGGTGATGTCCTCGCCGGCGCGGCGTATCCATTCGCCCGGTTTGGGCGCGTGGCGCACGGTGACCAGGTTGCCGGCCGCCTCGCACTGCTCCTGCATGACGACGGCGTCGGCGCCCTCCGGGATCAGCGCGCCGGTGAAGATGCGCGCCGCCGTGCCGGGCAGCAGCGGCTGGCCGACGTGGCCGGCCGGGATGCGCTGCGACACGGTCAGCGTCGCCGCGCCGCCGGCGCAGTCGGCCGCGCGCACGGCATAACCGTCCATCTGCGTATTGTCCATCGTCGGCACGTTCATGCCGGACACCTGGGCTTGGGCCAGCACGCGGCCGTTGGCCTCCAGCGTGGCCACGCTTTCGATCTCGCTCACCGGCCGCGCGGCCGCCTGCAGGAAGGCCAGCGCCTCGCTGACGGAGAGCATCGGTTTGGGCTTGTATTCAGTCATGGCGCGGCTCGCTCACAGGCCGGTGTGGCTGGCGATGTAGGCCTTCATCTTTTCCACATCGGTCGACATGACGACGAACTTCTGCGGCAGGTCCTCGATGTTCTCGAAGCCGGCCGGACGCTCGGCGTCCACGCCCAGCGCATCGAGGATGGTCTCGTTGAACTTGGCCGCCAGCGCGGTCTCCAGCACGATCATCGTCACGCCCTTCTCGATATGCTCGCGCGCCACCTTGATGCCGTCGGCGGTGTGCGTGTCGATGGTGATGCCGTAGTCGTCGGCGACGTCGCGGATGGTGTCGAGGCGGTCCTTGTGGGTCGATTTGCCGGACTGGAAGCCGTACTGGGCGACCTTCTTGAACTCGTCGCCGTCGCTGCCCGGCTTGCCGGACAGGTCGAAGCCGCCCTGCGTCTCGACCTTGTGGAACAGCGCGCGGGTGCGCTCGCCGTCGCGGCCGACCAGGTCGTAGATGAAGCGCTCGAAGTTGGACGCCTTGGAGATGTCCATCGACGGGCTGCTGGTGTGGTAGGTCTCGGCCGACTTGCGCACGCGGTAGACGCCGGTGCGGAAGAACTCGTCGAGCACGTCGTTTTCGTTGGTGGCGGCGACCAGCTTGGCGATCGGCAGGCCCATCATGCGGGCGATGTGGCCGGCGCAGATGTTGCCGAAGTTGCCCGACGGCACAGTGAACGAGACCTTCTCGACGTTGCTGCTGGTGGCGGCCAGGTAGCCGCGGAAGTAGTACACCACCTGCGCGACCACGCGCGCCCAGTTGATCGAGTTGACCGTGCCGATCTTCTGCGCGGCCTTGAACGGCAGGTCGTTGGAGACCGCCTTGACCATGTCCTGGCAGTCGTCGAACACGCCTTCGACGGCGATGTTGAAGATGTTCGGGTCCTGCAGGCTGAACATTTGCGCGCTCTGGAAGGCGCTCATCTTCTTGTGCGGCGAGAGCATGAAGACGCGGATACCCTTTTTGCCGCGCATGGCGTATTCGGCCGCGCTGCCGGTGTCGCCCGAGGTGGCGCCGAAGATGTTGAGCTGCGCGCCGCTCTTGGCCAGCGTGTACTCGAACAGATTGCCCAGCAACTGCATCGCCATGTCCTTGAAGGCCAAGGTCGGGCCGTTCGACAGCGCCTGCAGCACCAGCTTGCGGCCGTCGCCCTCTTCCAGCACGCGCAGCGGCGTGATCTGGCTGGCCTTTTCGCCGGCGCGGGCGTTGCGGTAGACCTCCTTGGTGTAGGTCTTGGCGGTCAGCGCGCGCAGGTCGGCCTCGGGGATGTCGGTGGCGAACTTGCGCAGCACCTCGTAGGCCAGGTCGGCGTAGGACAGCTTGCGCCAGGCGTCCAGTTCGGCGCCGCTCACCTGTGGGTAGGCGGTCGGCAGGAACAGGCCGCCGTCGGCGGCCAGGCCGCCCAGCAGGATGTCGGAAAAATTGGAGGGGGACGACGAAGCGGCCGACGCGGCGGCGCGGGTAGACACGTATTGCATAAATTAGACAGGTCCGGTTGGGCTACATATCACTGCGAATGAGCGGATATTATAGTGCGCCCGGCCCGAACCCGTGCAATCGGCTGTTGTAATGGCGTCAGCAGGCGGCGTGGTTGACGGTGATGACGTGGATCGCCAGGCCGCCCAGCGAGGTTTCCTTGTACTTGTCCTGCATGTCGGCGCCGGTCTGGCGCATGGTCTCGATCACCTCGTCGAGGCTGACGAAGTGGGTGCCGTCGCCGCGCAGCGCCAGCGAGGCCGCCGTGATGGCCTTCACCGCGCCCATGCCGTTGCGCTCGATGCAGGGGATCTGCACCAGGCCGCCGATCGGGTCGCAGGTCATGCCGAGGTGGTGCTCGATGCCGATTTCGGCGGCGTTCTCGATCTGCTGGTTGCTGCCGCCCAGGGCCGCCACCAGGCCGGCCGCCGCCATCGCGCAGGCCACGCCGACCTCGCCCTGGCAGCCGATTTCGGCGCCCGAGATCGAGGCGTTGCGCTTGCACAGCATGCCGATCGCCGCCGAGGTCAGCATGAAGTTGCGCACGCCGGTGACCGGGTCGCTCGGCTTGCAGTCCTCGGCGTAGTAGCGCAGCACCGCCGGGATGATGCCGGCGGCGCCGTTGGTCGGCGCCGTGACGACGCGGCCGCCGGCGGCGTTCTCCTCGTTGACCGCCATCGCGTACAGGCTGACCTGGTGCATGGCGTCGTGCGGCAGGTCGTTGGCGCGGCTGGCCGAGGCCTTGACGTCGTTGGCCATGCGCCACAAGTCGGCGGCGCGGCGCTTGACCTTCAGGCCGCCGGGCAGCTGGCCCGGGGTCTCCAGGCCATGGGCGATACAGTCGTGCATGACGCGCCAGATGCGGTCGATGCCGGCGTCGAGCTGCTCGCTGCTGAGCTTGACGCACTCGTTGGCGCGCAACATCTGCGGAATCGTCAGGCCGCTGGCGGCGCCGTGCGCCAGCAGCTGCTCCATGGTGTCGAAGGGGTACGGGATGCGGGCGGCGCGCTCGGCGCGGGCCGCCTCGGCGCCCAGCTCCTGGCCCTCGCCCTCGGCGCGGATGAAGCCGCCGCCGACCGAGTAGAACACTTTGCTAAAGCTGCTGCCGTCGGCCCGCTTGAGGGTGAAGCGCAGACCGTTGGGGTGCTCCGGCAGCGACTCGCTCTTGTGGAAGACCAGGCCGCTGGCGGCCTTGAACGGCACCATATGCTTGCCCAGCAGGGCCAGCTGGCCGGCCGCCTCGGCCGCCGCCAGCATGGCGTCGACCTGGGTCGGCACCACGTCCTGCGGCGTCTCGCCCATCAGGCCGAGGATCACCGCCTTGTCGGTGGCGTGGCCGACGCCGGTCAGCGCCAGCGAGCCGTACAGCGCCGCCTC
Source organism: Rugamonas rubra (assembly GCF_900114705.1). Classification (GTDB taxonomy): domain Bacteria; phylum Pseudomonadota; class Gammaproteobacteria; order Burkholderiales; family Burkholderiaceae_D; genus Rugamonas; species Rugamonas rubra. The sequence goes on along the minus strand of NZ_FOTW01000027.1, from coordinate 25,467 downwards.
GACGGCGACCACGTCGTCCAGCGGAGCGCACTCGACCAAAAACCGGCGCGCCGCCACCATCGGTCCCACGGTGTGGGAACTGGACGGGCCAATGCCAATTTTAAACAGATCAAATACGCTCATGTCCATCGATGGTCTCTCTTATGTATTTTATAAAAACGGTGGCTGCGGGATGATACGGTGTTTCAGGCGGCCTTGCCCAAGCTGACGTCGACGTTGGCCAGCATGTCGGCGACCATCTGCTCGACGCCGATGCGCGCCTGCCAGCCCCAGTCGGCCGTGGCGGTGCTGTCGTCCAGGCTTTGCGGCCAGGTGTCGGCGATGGCCTGGCGGCTGTCCGGCTTGTAGGCGATCTTGAAGTCCGGCAGGGCGCGCGAAATGGCGGCGGCCAGCTGCTCCGGATTGAACGACACGCCGGCCACATTGTAGGCCGAGCGGACCTTGATTTGTGCCGCCGGCGCGTCCATCAATTCGATGGTGGCGCGGATCGCGTCGGGCATGTAGATCATCGGCAGCGCGGTCTGCGGGCCGAGGAAGCATTCGTAGCGTTCGCCACGCAGCGCCGAGTGGAAGATGGCGATGGCGTAGTCGGTGGTGCCGCCGCCCGGGGGCGACTTGTAGCTGATGATGCCGGGGTAGCGGATGCTGCGCACGTCGACGCCGTACTTGAGGAAGTAGTACTCGCACAGGCGCTCGCCGGCCAGCTTGCTGATACCGTAGATGGTGGTCGGGTCCATCACCGTCAGCTGCGGCGTGTTGACGGCCGGGGTGTTCGGGCCGAAGGCGGCGATCGACGAGGGCCAGAAGATGCGCAGCGGCTTGCCCAGCACGCCGCGCTCGCGCGCCACTTCGAGGATGTTGAGCAGGCCGTCCATGTTCAGCGTCCAGGCTTTGAGCGGTGCCGCCTCGCCGGTGGCCGACAGCATCGCCGCCAATTGGTAGACCTGGGTGATGCCCTCTTCCGTGACCAGCTTGGCCAGGGCTTCCTTGTCCAGCACGTTGAGCTGGGTGTAGCGCGCCGCCTTGTACAGGTTGGTGCTGCTGATGTCGCTGGCGATGACGTTGTGCGCACCGTGCTGGGAGGCCAGGGCCTCGACCAGTTCACTGCCGATTTGGCCGTTGGCGCCGATGACAAGTATGCGTTCCATATTGTTCTTCCTGAGTACGAGATGCAAGATTAGTTCTTCAGCAGGCCGAGTTCGCGGCCGGCTTGTTCGAATGCCGCCAAGACGGTGACCAACTGGGCGCGGGTGTGCGCCGCCGACAGCTGGACGCGCACGCGCGCCTGGCCCATCGGCACCACCGGGTAGAAGAAGCCGCTGAGCAGTACGCCCAGCTCATACATTCGTGCGGCAAACTTCTGCGCCACCGGCGCATCGAACAGCATCACGGGAACCACCGGATGGGTGCCCGGCTTGATGGTGAAGCCCAGCGCCTCGATCTCCTTGCGGAAGAAGGCGGTGTTTTCGTGCAGGCGGTCGCGCAGCTCGGTCGAGGCGGACAGGCGTTCCAGCACGGCCAGCGAGGCGCCGGCGATGGACGGCGCCAGCGTGTTGGAGAACAGGTAGGGCCGCGACTTCTGGCGCAGCATGTCGATCACTTCCTTGCGCGCCGAGGTGAAGCCGCCCATGGCGCCGCCCAGGGCCTTGCCCAGGGTGCCGGTGATGATGTCGATGCGGCCCATGACGTTGTGGTGCTCGTGGGTGCCGCGGCCGGTCGCGCCCATGAAGCCGGAGGCGTGGCACTCGTCGATCATCACCAGCGCGCCGTACTTGTCGGCCAGGTCGCAGATCTTGTCGAGTTGGGCGATGGTGCCGTCCATCGAGAACACGCCGTCGGTGACGATCACCTTGTGGCGCTTGCCGGCGGCCGCCTGCAGCTGCACTTCGAGGTCGGCCATGTCGTTGTGCTGGTAGCGGAAGCGCGCCGCCTTGCACAGGCGGATGCCGTCGATGATCGAGGCGTGGTTCAGCGCGTCGGAAATGATGGCGTCGTTCTCGTCGAACAGCGGCTCGAAGACGCCGCCGTTGGCGTCGAAGGCGGCGGCGTAGAGGATGGTGTCCTCGGTGCCGAGGAAGGCGGAGATGGCCTGTTCCAGCTTCTTGTGCACGGTCTGGGTGCCGCAGATGAAGCGCACCGACGACAGGCCGTAGCCGTACTGCTCGGTGGCGGCGATCGAGGCCTGGGCCACCCACTCCTCGCCGGACAGGCCGAGGTAGTTGTTGGCGCACATGTTGATCAGCTTGCTGCCGTCCTGCGCCACCACCTCGGCACCCTGACGCGAGGCCAGCACCCGTTCCGGTTTGTACAGGCCCTGTTCACGCAACTGGTCCAGGGTTTGCTGCAGGCCGCCGAAAAACGCGTTTTTTGCTTGGTCGCTCATGATCATCCTCGATTGTGGTGGCGAGGGCGGCCGCTTGACCTGGCCTCGCTGTATGTTGTACCGTGTTCCGCAGGGTGTCGCAGGTTCGAGTCTACTCCGAGTCTACTCCGCTTCCCGAACCACCCTTGAAATCCGTTATGTCGAACTAAAATTCAATATATCGAATATTACCGAAGGCCAGTGAACTTGGCAAGGCGCGTCCCTATGTTTATGGCGCGGTTTTTCCGACAGATTTCCCCACAATTTGCGCATTTCCCCGAATAAAAATATGAATACACCTGTTTCGACGAACGCCCCGCCGGAAGTCGGCGCCGCCCTGCAACGGCTGCGCCTGGCGCGCGGCCTGACGCTGGAGGACTTGTCGCGCATCGCCGGCGTGTCGAAATCGATGCTGTCGCAGATCGAGCGCGAGAAGGCCAACCCGACCATCGCCATCACCTGGCGCCTGGCCAACGCCCTCGGCGTGGCCATCGGCGAGCTGCTGTCGAGCGTGGAGAAGAGCACCGAGACCATCCGCGTGCTCGACGCCCACGAGACCCCCACCCTGCCCGGCAACCATGCCGGCTACGTGCTGCGCATCCTCGGCCCGATGGAACTGGCCGGCAAGTACGAGTGGTACGAGTTGACCCTGGCGCCGGGCGGCGAGCTGGCCTCGCAGCCGCACGACCCGGGCGCCACCGAGCATTTGACGGTGCTGCACGGCACCGTCGAGCTGGAGGTCGGCTCGCAGAAGAAGAAGGTCAAGCTGGGCGGCACGGCGCGCTATCCGGCCGACCAACAGCACGCCATCCGCAACGCCGGCAAGACCGAGGCCAAGGCGCTGCTGGTGGTGATCCACCGCTAGCGGGCGCACGGCAGGCCGCTGCGCTGCGGGCAATTGTAAAAATCTTTACAATTGCATATTTCCCACAGGAGATCCGACCATGACCATCATCCACTCGCCACGCCGCCGCAGCCTGCTGCTGGCCGCCACCTCCCTGCCCTTGCTCGGCGCCTGCACCACCTGGGGACCGAAGGACCTGGGCGCCGACACGGCCGAGGCCAGACTGGCCGCGCTGGAAAGCGGCTGGGGCGGCCGCCTCGGCGTGTTCGCCATCGACACCGCCAACGAGCGCAGCATCGGCTTCCGCGCCGGCGAGCGCTTCGCCTTCTGCAGCACCTTCAAGGTGATGCTGGCCGCGGCCGTGCTGGAGCGCAGCAAGCAGGTTCCGGACCTGCTGCAACAGCGGATCAAGTACGCGAAAAGCGAGCTGGTCAACTATTCGCCGATCACCGAGGACCATGTCGAGGACGGCATGAGCGTGGCCGAGCTGTGCGCCGCAGGCATCCAGTACAGCGACAACACCGCCGCCAACCTGCTCATCAAGCTGCTGGGCGGCACCGCCGCCGTGACCGCCTACGCGCGCGCGATCGGCGACCAGGAGTTCCGTCTTGACCGCTGGGAAACCGAGCTCAACACCGCCATCCCCGGCGACCCGCGCGACACCACCACGCCGGCGGCGATGGGCCGCAGCCTGCGCCGCCTGGCCGTGGGCGAGGCGCTGCCGGCGCCGCTGCGCGCACAGTTGCAGGACTGGATGCGCGGCAACACCACCGGCGACGCGCGCATCCGCGCCGGCGTGCCGGCCGGCTGGCAGGTCGGCGACAAGACCGGCACCGGCGACTACGCCAGCGCCAACGACATCGGCGTGGTCTGGCCGCCGCAGCGCGCCCCCATCGTGCTGGCGGTCTACACCGCGCAGGCCGACAAGGACGCCAAGGCCAACAGCGAGGTCATCGCGGCGGCGACGCGGATCGTGCTGGAACACCTGGCCTGAGCAAGCGGACTTTTGCTGACATGTTTTCCGGGGCTTTGCGCGAAGAGGCCTCAAGCCCCGGAAATCAGGTCTAAAATAGCTCCATATATTGCCAGAACCGTCAGCTTATACGTGGCGTGCGACGCCCGCCCACGTGATCCACAGAGGACACACCATGGACAAGGTCATCAGCATCTCCATTTCCGAGCACGACCACCGCGCTCTCGAAGCCGCCTCCAAGCGAGATGGCGTGGACATTCTTGAACAGGCGGCCAAAATGCTGGCCCGAGGACTCGGCATCACCGAGCTGCTGCCACAAAAGCAGGTTCAGGCGCTTGACGAAATGGTTCAGCGGCCAACCACAGTGATCAGTCAAGCCGACGCTATCGCTGCGTTCGAGCGCAAGGGATCGATAGCGAAAGCCTTGGAGCTACGAGGTTTTGTTGAGTCTGACGAATTTCAAAACGCGTTCAGGCAGCGGGTACTAGCTGACCAGGTCAAGGCCAAAGCCAAGATCGCAAGTTAACGGCCACCGCATCGAGCGGCAAAGTGCTACGCCCTCAATTGATTTTCATCGCCGGGGCCAATGGCTCGGGAAAATCCACCTTTCGGGAAATTCTTCGCAGGGCAGACCTGACTAAGCCACCCTGGACCTACCAGCACTTGCCCTACCTGAATGTGGATGAACATTACGCCGCATTGCTCAAAACCGACCCGTCGACAACCTTCGCCGCAGCCATCACTTGGCGCAACGCGCAAATCTCAACGTTCATCAACAACAAACAGTCTTTTATCGTCGAAACACTACTCGACGAGGGCAAACTCGGCTATATCAAATCCGCCCGCAAACGCGGCTTCGAAACCACCATCTATTTTCTCGGCCTGGCCTCCAGCGACCTCGCGGTAGCGCGCGTCAAAACACGCGCGGCAGCAGGCGGCCATGATGTACAGGAAGAAATGGTGCGGAAGAAATGGGCCGATGCCCTTTCCAGCGCCAACAAAGCCATTACGCGCGCAGATACCGTCGCGTTCTACGAGAATTCCACGGAAACAGGTCCGCGCGAGATGGCCGTGTTTTACCAATCAAGACTCGTGCGCATGGCGAACGTACCAGCAGAACGGCTTGCGCTTATGCCCAACGTTAAATTGGCAATGAGCTTACCCATGGGAACCGTCATTCAGGACATCCATTCGGGCAAGAAAAAGCCTGGCTAACGCAGCAACTCAACCACGGCCGCGTGCAGCGCCGGGGCGCCGGCCAGCACGGCGTAGTCGCGCTCGGCGGCCCGCGCCGACAGGTCCAGCGTCAGCGGCCGGCCCTGCGGGTCGGTGAAGCGGCCGCCCGCCTCTTGCACGATCAGCATGGGCGCGGCGATGTCCCACAGCCGTTCGCTGTGGTTGAGTACGCCGCCGATGCGGCCGTCGGCGGTGAAGGCGGCGTCCAACAGGCAGTTGGTGGCGCGCACGTTGCGCACCCGCTGCAGCAGGCGCACCAGCGACTCGGCGCAGGCGCGCCGCCGGCCCTCGTCCGGGCTGCTGTCCATGCCGACGTTCCACAACACTTCGCCCAGGTCGGCGCAGGCGCTCACCCGCACGGGCTGGCCGTTGCGCCGCGCGCCGCGCCCCTTCTCGGCCTCGTACAGCGCGTCGGACATGGGCAGGTATAGAAAGCCCTGCACCGGCTCGCCCTTGTGCAGCAGGGCCAGCAGCACGCCGAACCAAGGCAGGCCGGCGACGAAGTTGGAACTGCCGTCGAGCGGATCGACGACCCAGGTGTAGTCGGAACCGCGCAGATCGCAGCCGGACTCCTCGGCGATGATCGAATGGGCCGGGAAATGCCGCCGCAGCCCCTCGACCAGCAGGCGCTCGGCGGCGATGTCGGCCTCGGTGACGATATTGCTGACGTCACCCTTGGCGCGGACCTGGTGGCTGGCACCGAATTGCCGCCGCAACAGCTCACCGGCCCGGCGCACCAAGTCGACGGCGACGGTTCTCATGTCGTAGTCCAGCATTTTTCCTCCGATTGAGATCAATCAACGCCGCCATAGCCGCCGCTATCGCCGGGCAGGGTCAGACCCTCGGGTCTGACCCTCAGTACGCTGCGGCGTCGGGTTCTCTTCACTTGGCGGCATCGCCGTCAGTCGGAGGCGCAACCCTCGACGCTGAGCCAGGGCGCCGGCTTGGGCAGCGCCGCCAGCGAACAGGCCGCGACCAGGAAAGCGGCCGTGGCCACCATCCCCATGCCCCACACCAGTCCGCTATGCTGGGCCACGAATCCGATCACCGGCGGTCCCAGCAGCGTGCCGATTGAACCCATCGTTGTCACGGCCGCCAAGGCGCCGGCGCCGTGGCGCGACGACTCGGCGTAGATGCAGGGCGACAAAGCGGCCACGCCGACGCCCACCAGCAGGAAGGCGGCCAGCGTCGGCCAGACGCCGCCCAGCATCAGTCCCGCGCCCAGACTGGCGCCGGCCAGCAGGCCGCCGCGCCAGATCAGGGCGCGGGCACCCCAGCGGCTGCGCCAATGGTCGGCCACCAGGCGCGTTGCCAGCATCGTCGTCGACACCACGGCGATGCCCAGCGGCGCCTGCTGCGGCGTGGCGCCGGCCACCTTTTGCAGGTAGATGGTCGACCAGTCGTACATCGAGCCTTCGACCAGTGTGCTGAAGAATACCAGTAGCCCGAGCCAGCGCGTGGCACGATTGGGCAGTTGCCAGCGCCGGCCCGGGCGCGCCGGCGCCGCGCTGGCCGGCTCGTCGAGCAGACTGCCGCGCGCCACGGCGATAGCGGTCAACATCAGCGCGGCGGCGCCGGCGAAGTGCGGCAGCAAGGACGGCGACCAGCGCATCACCGTCGAGCTGAACAGGGCCGCCAGCAGTAGGCCGAGGCTGAACATGGCGTGCAGCCGCGCCATGATGGCCTGGCCGTGGCGCGTTTCGACCAGCATCGCCTGACTGTTCATGGCGGCGTTCATCAACGCGCAGAGCACGCCCTCGGCCACCATGATGGGCAGGGCAACGGCAAAGTTCGGCGCCCAGGCCAGCGCCAGCAACAACATCGGTAGCAGGCATGCGGCCAGACAGGCCAAGCGGCGCGAGCCCAGGCGGGGCAGCAGCGCCGTGGTGATGGGGAAGGCGCCCACCGAGCCCAGTCCGCAGGCCAACAGCAACACGCCGATGCCGGCCGTGTCCAACGCCAGCTTGTCCATCAGCGCCGGCAGGCGCGCCGACCAGCTGCCGACGTTGAAGCCGAGCAGCAGGAACAGCGTGGCCGCAGCCAATTGGACGTGCCGCGCCGCCATGGGTACAGGCGGCGGGCTCACGCCGACAGCACCCGTTCCGCCACGCCCAGCACCATCTCCCCCCGGTCGCTGGCCTTGACGGCCGGTCTGATTTTTCATCGTTTGATTGCCTTTATCGCACTATCTTCTCGGCAAATTGTGCCCGTGCGATAATTGGTAGTCAAGTGGTTTTATTAATACGCGAACTAAAATACCAATTTATATAATTGGTATTAATTTAGACCTTCGGGCCAGCCTGGACGATGCGCATGAGCGCTGAACCGCGCGAGGAACGCCCGCCGCCGCGACCGAGTGGCCACGGCAGCGGAAGCGGTGTGCCGGCTGAGGCGCGAGCTTAGATGGGCGCACCCGGCGGAATCGCCGGCAAGGGCCGCAGCTTGACGCTGCGCGGGTCGGCCAGATACTGGGCGATGAGCGTGGCGGCCTGCTTGCGGCTGTGCGCCACCACGTCCTTGCCGGGGTTCTTCGCCAGCCACTGGCCGAACTCGCGGACCTGCTGGCGCAGCTCGGCGTCGACCTGCGGATGCAGCTTGGCGCCGTCGAGCAGATTCAGCATGGCGTCGAGCAGCACCCAGTTGGCGGCCAGTTGCACCGCCTCGCCGCCGGCCACGCCGGCGCCGACCGGCCCGCGCTGCCAGGTGCGCTGCAACAGCAGGCCCAGCGTCTCGCGCACGCCCAGCTGTTGCGCGTCGCGCGCGTGCTGCCAGGCCAGGCGGTTGAGGCGGCCGGCGTCGAGCAGGAAGCCGGCGCTCTGCGCGCTCGCCGCCTCGACGGCGGAAAAGGCGTCGAACACGCTGTTCATGCGCGTGCCGAAGTACTCGCGGCCGCGCTCATAACCCTGGGCCGGCGGCGTCAGCACGTCGAGCAGCTTGGCCGGCAAGGCCAGGTACTCGGCGCGCAGGCTGTCGGTCAAGCGCGCCAACGCTTGGCGCTGCACCGCCGCCGGCGTGATGCGCACGCCGCTGCGGGCGATGCCGTCCTTGATGTCGCCGCTGCTGCCGTAATCGAACTCGCCGCCGCCGATCAGTCGGGCCAGGGCCTCGCCCTGGTAGCGCTGCAGCAGGTAGATCGGCACCAGGCGAGCCTCCAGCTCGCCGCTCTGGCGCGCGTCCGGCAGCACGTCCATCGAGAAGGTTTGCAGCGCCCGCTGGCGCACCGCCGTCAGCTGGTCCCAGGTCTTGATCGAGTCGGGGCCGAAGTCCCACAACAGGCCGTCGGGATGGCTGGCGCCGGGCGCGCGGGCGTCGCCGTCGCTGACGTAGGCAAGCTTGGCGGCCTTGGCGCCGGCGCGCAGCCGGTCCAAGGCGGCCTCCTCCTGCTTGCCGGCGCCGAACTGGCCGTAAATGTAGTTGACGATGTAGTCGTCCCAGACGCCGACGCCGACCCCGTAGGCCTCGGCCAGGTCGACCTCGCCGGCGCCGTTGAGCTTGAGCACCGGGTGCGGATAGTCCATCACCGAGCCGTTGCCGTTGCCGTAGCGGCTGGCGGCGAAGTTGTGGGCGAAGCCCAGCGTGTGGCCGACCTCGTGCGCGGCCAGCTGGCGCAGGCGGGCCAGCGCCATCTGCTCGGCCAGTTGCGCCTTGGCGCCGTCGGCGCCTTTGCCGTAGGGCGCCAGCAGGCTCTCGGCGATCAGGATGTCCTGGCGCACGCGCTGCGAGCCGAGCGTGACGGCGCCACGGATGATCTGGCCGCTGCGCGGATCGGCCAGCGCGTTGCCGTAGGACCAGCCACGGGTGGCTCGGTGCACCCAGTGGATCATGTTGTAGCGGATGTCCATGGCGTCGGCGCCCTCGGGCAGCAGCTCGACGCGGAAGGCGTCCTTGAAGCCGGCCTTGGCGAAGGCGCTGCTCCACCAGCGCGCGCCGTCGAGCAGGGCCGAACGCACCGGCTCCGGCGCGCCCCGGTCGACATAGTAGACGATGGGTTTCTTGACGGCGCTGACGGCGGCCGTCGGGTCGGTCTTCTCCAGGCGGTGGCGCACCTGCCAGCGCACGTCGATGCTGCCGGCCAGCGGCGTGGCGAAGTCGAAGTAGCCGGTGTCGAAGCCGCCCGAGGACGGGTGGTAGGCGCGCGGCTGGTAGCCGGCGTCGGGCAGGCGCACCAGGCTGATGTGCTGGCGCAGCGACAGGCTGGCCGGGTCGGCCGCCACCTGGCGCACGAACTCGGCCTGGCCCGGGCCTTGGAAGGTCAGGATGGCTTCCAGCTCGACGTTGTCGGGGAAGCTCTTGGCCTGCGCGGCCAGCACGGCGCTGCGCGCGGCGTCGACGCGGTAGGCGCCCTGCTTGTTCTCGTCGAGCTTGGCGGCGACGCCGTGCCAGTCGGCCAGCAGGAAGCTGGAGAAGTCGACCAGGTGGGCGCTGCCTTGCGGTGCCTGCGTTGCGCCCGCAGCGCCGCCGGCGGGCGGGCCGGCCTTTGTCGACGCCGGCGCCGGCGGGGCGGAGGCGCCGGCCGGCTCGCTGGCCAGGATCTCGCCCGACCACAGCACGGCGCCGGCGAACGACTCGTTGACGGCGGCGCGCTCGTCGCGGTCGGCCGAGCGGGCCGTGTAGCGGGTGTTGTCCTGCACCAGGAACAGGCGCTTGCCGTGTTTTTCAAAGCGCACCATGCGCAGCTCGCCGGGCTGGCCACGGTCGAGGCCGACGTCGTTCGAGCCGAGCGCGTAGGGCAGCGAGGACAGCAGCAGGAAGGGTTGGTCCAGCGCCGTCACCGACAGCAGCACCCTGCCCTGTTCGACGTCGCGCCACAGCTGGATGAAGCCGGGCTGCGGCTGCAGGCCACGGGTCAGCTCGGCCAGCGGTTTGGCGGCGCCGGGCGCCTCGGCGAAGACGGCGGCCGAACCGAGCAGGAGCATGGCCAGCAGCAGGGGTTTGAGCGCGGGTGTCGGTGTCATGGCGAACGACTACATGCCGCCGGCGGTCGGCGCCGCGTTCATCTGCAGCTCCTTGCTGAGGAAGCCCCAACGGTCGGCCACTTCCTCGATCTGCTTGGCGGTCGGCTTGCCGGCGCCGTGGCCGGCCTTGCTGTCGATGCGAATCAAAATCGGCGCGGCGCCGCCCTGGTCGGCCTGGGCGGTGGCGGCGAACTTGAAACTGTGCGCCGGCACCACGCGGTCGTCATGGTCGGCGGTGGTGATCATGGTGGCCGGGTAGCAGGTGCCGGTCTTCAGGTTGTGCAGCGGCGAGTACTTGAGCAGGGCCTTGAACTCGTCGGCGTTGTCGGACGAGCCGTAGTCCGAGGTCCAGGCCCAGCCGATGGTGAACTTGTGGAAGCGCAGCATGTCGAGCACGCCGACCTGCGGGATGGCGGCGGCGAACAACTCGGGCCGCTGCGTCATCGCCGCGCCGACCAGCAGGCCGCCGTTGCTGCCGCCGCCGATGGCCAGCTTGGCCGGCGAGGTGACCTTGTGCGCCACCAGCCATTCGGCGGCGCCGATGAAGTCGTCGAACACGTTCTGTTTCTGCAGCTTGGTGCCGGCGCGGTGCCAGGCCTCGCCGTACTCGCCGCCGCCGCGCAGGTTGGCCATCACGTAGACGCCGCCCATCTCGACCCAGGCCAGGTTGGCCACCGAGAAGGCCGGCGTCAGCGAGACGTTGAAGCCGCCGTAGCCGTACAGGTAGGTCGGGTTGCTGCCGTCCAGCTTGACGCCCTTCTTGGCGACGATGAACATCGGCACCTTGGTGCCGTCGCGGCTGGTGAAGAACTCCTGCCGCGTCTCGTAGGCGGCCGGGTCGAAGTCGACCTTGGGCTGGCGGTAGACGCTGCTCTTGCCGGTGCTCAGGTCGTAGCGGTAGATGGTGGTCGGGGTGGTGAAGCTGGTGTAGGAGTAGAAGGTCTCCTGGTCGGCGCGCTTGCCGTAGAAGCCGCTGGCCGAGCCGATGCCGGGCAGGTCCACCTCGCGCACCGGCTTGCCCTTCAGGTCGAAGATCTTGACCTGGCTGTGGGCGTCGCTCAAATAGTCGATCACCAGCTGGTTGTTGACGATGTTGGCCGACATCAGGGTCTGCGCCGCCTCGGGCACGATCTCCTTCCAGTTGGCCGGCGCCGGCTTGCGCGTGTCGATGGTGATGATGCGCGACTTCGGCGCGTTGCGGTCGGTGCTGAACCAGAACACGGGGCCGTCGTTGTCGATGAAGTTGTAGGCGGCGTCGAAGTCTTCGAGCAGGCCGACCACCTTGCCGTCCTTGGCGCTCAGGTCCTTGTAGAACAGACGGTTCTTGCGCTCGGTGCCCTGCGAGGCGGAGATGACCAGATAGCGGCCGTCGTGGCTGACCTCGCCGGAGAAGCCCCAGTCCTTGTGGTCGGGCCGCTCGTAGACCAGGGTGTCGCTGCTCTGCGGCGTGCCCAGCTTGTGGAAGTACAGCTTCTGGAAGTAGTTGACGTCGGCCAGCTTGGTGGCCTCCTTCGGCTCGTCGTAGCGGCTGTAGAAGAAGCCGGAGCCGTCGCGCAGCCACGAGGTGCTGGAGAACTTGACCCACTTGATGTGGTCGCTGGTGTCCTTGCCGCTGTCGACGTCGCGCACCTTGATCTCGTTCCAGTCCGAACCGGAAGCGGCCGTGCTGTAGGCGAGGAACTTGCCGTTCGGGCTGACGGCGGTGCCGGCCAGCGCCACCGTGCCGTCGCTCGACAGGGTGTTGGGGTCGAGCAGCAGGCGCGGCGTGTCGGCCAGGGTCTTCATGGTGTACAGCACCGACTGGTTCTGCAAGCCGTCGTTGCGGCTGTAGAAGTAGCGGCCGCCCTCCTTGAAGGGCACGCTGAAGCGCTCGTAGTTCCACAGCTTGGTCAGGCGCTGCTTGATCGCCTCGCGGCCGGGGATGGCCTGCAGGTAGCCCTGCGTCAGGCGGTTCTGCGCCTCGACCCAGGCCTGGGTGTCGGGGCTGTTGGCGTCCTCCAGCCAGCGGTAGGGGTCGGCGACGCTGACGCCGTGGTAGGTGTCCTGCTGGACCACGCTCTTGGTGGGCGGATAGCTCAGGCCCTTGCCGGGGCAGCTCTGCGCCAGGGCGTGGCCGCCGAGGGCGGCCAGCGAGCCGATGAGGGGGAGGATGAGCAGCGAGGCGCGTCGTGTAGGCATGGTTCTTCCGTGTATTGTGACGAACAAATCGGGATGGGCGGGCCGCCGCGCGGCCGCGCCGAAAACAGGGTGGCAAGCGCGGCCGGGTCGGCTTGGACCTCGGCGCGCGCAACAACACCGATCATAGCGTGAAATGTGACTAATTTGAAATGTTACCTTCGAGAACAAGGAAACTTTTGTTCGGCCGGGCCGGCCGGCGCCGCGCGCCGAACCCGGCCGCCCGGCCCCGGTCGAACGGGCGCGCGGCGCGACGGCGCGCCCGCCGCCCCCCCCGCCGCTACTTGACTTGCCGTCAATAAAGTTTCTCGTTGTCATTATCCGGTAACAAAAAACATATAGGATTGTCAGGTTATACACAGCCCACCGCATCGAGGCCCCCGTGAACTCAGTCCATACCGCGCCGGCGGACAGCCGGCAACCGCCCATTCCCGCCAAGGTAAGGTATCTGAAACCGACGCCGCCGGAGGCCGCGCCGCCGCTGCCGCCGCCGGCCGAGGCGGCCAACGAGGACGGCGGCGGCGACGCCAGCCTGGGCCGCCACCTGCTCGACATCATCGCCCGGCGCCAGCTCAGCGCTCTGTTCCAGCCCATCGTGCAGATGCACAGCGGCGAGATCATCGGCTACGAGGGCTTGATACGGGGACCGTCCGACAGCCCGCTGCACGCGCCGATGAACCTGTTCAAGGTGGCGCGCGCCAACCAGTTGACGGCCGAGGTCGAGCACCTGTGCCGCCACGTGGTGTTGCAGCGCTTCGCCGAGCTGAACCTGGCGGGCAAGCTGTTCCTCAACGTCAGCCCGGAATGCCTGCTGCTGCGCGACGCCCGCCACGGCCAGACGCTGGAGATCATCCAGCAACTGGGCATCAACCCGGAGCGGGTGATCATCGAGCTGACCGAGAACCAGCCGACCTACGACTACGAGCTGATGCGCGAGGCGGTGCTGCACTACCGCAAGATGGGCTTCCAGATCGCCATCGACGACCTGGGCGAGGGCTTTTCCAGCCTGCGCCTGTGGTCCGAGCTGCGCCCCGAGTACGTGAAGATCGACATGCACTTCATCCAGGGCATCAACAACGACCCGGTCAAGCTGCAGTTCGTCCGCTCGATCCAGGAGATCGCCGACAAGTCCGACACCCTGGTCATCGCCGAGGGCATCGAGACCCAGGCCGAGCTGCTGGTGTTGCGCGACCTGGGCGTGGCCTACGCCCAGGGCTACCATCTGGGCCGGCCGAATGCGCTGCCGGCCAAGGCCGCCCCGGCCGAGGTGGTCAAGGCATTGGCACGCAACGGCGTGGCGGTGTACCCCCAGCGCAGCGTGGAGAAGAACGCGGTGACCATCCTGAAACTGTTGCACCGGGTCGCGGCGGTGCCGCCGAGCATGAACAACAACCAGGTCTACGAGATCTTCCTCAAGGAGCCCAAGCTGTTGATCATTCCGGTGGTCGACAACGGCGAGCCGCTGGGCCTGATCAGCCGCTTCGAGATGATCGACCACTTCGCCCGCCCCTACCAGCGCGAGCTGTACGGCAAGAAGTCGTGCAAGCTGTTCATGGACAGCAAGCCGCTGATCGCCGACAAGGACACCAGCCTGCAGGACCTCAGCTTCATCATGGTGCAGGCCGACGCCCACCACCTGTTCAACGGTTTCATCATCACCGACCACGGCCGCTACATGGGCATGGGCCGGGGCCACGACCTGATGCGCGAGATCACCCAGATGCAGATCAACGCGGCGCGCTACGCCAACCCGCTGACCCAGCTGCCGGGCAACGTGCCGATCAACGAACACATCGACCGCCTGTTGCAGAGCGGCACGCGGTTCTGGGTCTGCTACTGCGACCTCGACCATTTCAAGCCCTTCAACGACGTCTACGGCTACCGCCGCGGCGACGACGTCATCCAGCTGACCGGCAAGGTGCTCAGCGAGCGCTGCGACCCGAACCGCGACTTCGTCGGCCACATCGGCGGCGACGACTTCATGATCCTGTTCCAGAGCGAGGATTGGGAGGAGCGCTGCCAGGCCATCCTGGAGGAGTTCGCGGCGGCCGTGCAGGACTACTACAGCATCGAGGACCGCGAACGGGGCGGCTACATCAGCGAGGACCGCCAGGGCAAGAAGGTGTTCTATTCCCTGATGAGCTTGTCGCTGGGCGCGATCAAGGTCGAGCCGCGCCAGTACTATTCGCACCACCAGATCGCCACCGCCGCCACCGAGGCCAAGAAGCAGGCCAAGAAAATCCACGGCAACAGCCTGTTCCTCGACCGGCGCCAGCAAAGCGGCCCGTAGCCAAGCTAGGCGCGGTGGGCGGCGTGCCACTGCCGCGCCAGGTCCTGGGCGCAGCCGAGCTGGGCCGGTGTCATGCCGCTCGCGATCAGCTTGCGGTTGGTGCAGGCCGTCTCGTCGCCGGCATCGGCCGCCAGCGAGATCCACATATACGATTGCAGCGGATCGCGCGGCACGCCGCGCCCGCTGCTGTACATGCCACCCAGGTTGTACTGCGCCAAGGCATGGCCCTGCTCGGCGGCGCGGCGATACCAGCGCACCGCCTGCGCGTCGTCCTGCGCCACGCCCTGGCCGTTCGCGTACATCACGCCCAAGTTGTTTTGCGCGCTGGCGTCGCCCTGCTCGGCCGCCGTGCGATACCAGGCCACCGCGCGTTGTTCGTCCTTGGCCACGCCGTGGCCGTTGGCGTAGATCACGCCGACATTGAACTGGGCGTTGGACGCGCCCTGCTCCGCCGCCAAGCGATACCATTCCAGCGCCCGCAGCGGGTCGCGCGGCACGCCCCGGCCGTGCGCGTACATGCCGCCCAGGTTGTACTGGGCCAGCGCGTGGCCGGCCTCCGCCGCCCGCTTGTACCAGCCGATGGCGCGCGCGTCGTCCTTGTCGACGCCCTGGCCGTTGGCCAGCATGATGCCCAGGTTGAATTGCGCGTCCGGATCGTCCTGCGCCGCCGCGCGCGACAGCCAGGCGTAGGCGCGCAACTGGTCGGCCGCCACGCCGCGCCCCTCGGCATAGGCGACGCCGACCTGGCGCTGGGCGGCGGCGTCGCCCAGCGCGGCGGCTTGGCGGAACCAACTCAGGGCCTGCGCGTCGCACTGCGGCACGCCTTGGCCGCGCTTGTACATGAGGCCGAGATTAAGCTGGGCGGTGGAGTCGCCCAGCAGCGCCGCCTTGCGGAACCAGGCCAGCGCCAGCGGATAGTTGCGCGGCGTGCCCAGGCCATGGGCGTAGGCCTCGCCCAGCAGCGTCTGCGCGCCCGCCACTGCCTGGTCGGCGGCGCGGTGGAACCAGGCCAGCGCCTGCTCGTCGCTGCGCGGCACGCCGCGCCCGCGCCGGTACATCTGCCCGAGGTTCTGCTGCGCCGAGGGATCGCCCTGGTCGGCGCCACGGCGGAACCAGGCGGCCGCCTCGACGTCGTCACGCTCGACGCCGCGGCCGTTGTAGTACATGGCGCCCAGGTGGTTCTGCGCGAAGGCCAAGCCCTGCAGCGCCGCCAGGCGCATCCACAGGAAGGCGCTGGCGTCGTCGCGCTCGACGCCAGCGCCTTTTTTGAGCAGCAAGGCGAGGTTGAACTGCGCGTAGGCGTTGCCGTGTTCGGCGGCCTCGCGGAACCACATATAGCAGTCGTTTCTGTCCTTGGCCGAACTCTGATTGTTCATGCTCCACCCCCAGCCGGCTAGCGGCGAACGCTGCCCTTGCGCGAATGCGCACGCCCAGCGCGATAATGTTGCCTAAATTATAAATGCCGGCTTGCAGGATAGGTTTGAGGCTGCTCAAGGAAAGTATTAAAATTGCATTAACTAATGCCTAGCGGAATGTCAAATGATGTGAGCCAACAAAAAATGGCCCCTCGCGGCGAACCGGGAGGAGCCAGAGAACCACGCGCGGTGAACGCGGCAGTATCAGGAATGCATCGCGCGCAAGCCGCCGGGCGGCTTCGGACCCAGCGCGTAGACCAGCACCGCCAGCGCGGTCAGGCACCAGACGATCAGCGCGCCCGACGGCAGGTCGTACAAGGTCGACAACACCAGGCCGGCCGCGTAGCCGCCGGCGCCGACCAGGTAGGCCAGCGCCATGCGTTTCTTGCCGACATAGTGGCGCACCGCCAGACCGGGTACGATCAGGCTGGTGAACACCAGATACACGCCGACCAGTTGCACCGAGGCGGTCACCGCCAGCGCGAAGATCAAATAGAAGCCGAGCCGGCTCAGACTGTTCTGGAAGAAGAACAGCACCGCAGCGATCAGCGCCGTGCCTACGGCCGGCAACAACAGTTGCTGGTAGCGCACCCACAGGATCTGTCCGGCAAGTAGATCCTGCAAATGCTCGCCGCCGTGCGGGTTGTGCGCCACCAGCAACAGCCCGCCGGTGGCGGCAAGGATGAACATCACGCCGATCTGGGCCTCCTGCACCTCCGGCCAACGCTTCTCGGTCCAGGTCAGCAGCAGGGCGCCCAGCACGGCGGCCGCCGCAGCGGCGCCCTGCACCGCCCAGCCCTGCGGCTCGAAGTCGCCGGCACCGGCGATGATCACACCCAGCGCGGCGATCTGGGCGATTGCCAGGTCGATGAAGACGATGCCGCGCTTGAGCACCTGGGCGCCCAGTGGGATGTGCGTCACCAGCACCAGCAGGCCGGCCAGCAGCGCCGGCAGGATGATCATCAGGTCCAGATCGGCGGGCATCATTTTGCGGCGTCCGTCAAGCGTTGCACGGTCGAGTCGAACAGGCCGAACAGGTCCTTGGCCTTGTCGTCGCCGCCGACCGAGAACGGCAGCACCACCGCCGGGATCTTGGCGTGCTCAGCCAGCCATTGCGAGGCGCGGCCGTCCTGGTAGGCCGCGCGCAGCACCATTTTTGCCGGCTGGCGTTGCAACTGGCCCAGCAGCGCGGACAAGTGCGCCGCGCTCGGCTCCACGCCGGGCTTGGGTTCCAGCGTGCCGACCTGGCGCAGGCCCAGCCAACCCATCAGATACTCCATGTTCTTGTGGTGCTCGACCACGGCAACGCCCTTCAACGGGGCAGCCTGCTTCTCCCACTTCAACATGGCGGCGTCCCAGCGCGCCGAGAAGTCCTTTTGCCGCGCCTGGTAATAGGCGGCGTTGGCCGGGTCCAGCTCGGCCAAGCGCTTGGCCAGGCCGACGCCCACCAGCGCGATATTGTGCGGGTTCTGCTGGATGTGCGGGTTGCCGGCGGCGTGCACATCGCCCTCGCTGCGGTCGACCTTGCCCGGCACGTCCAAGCGCGGCACCAGCGCGCCGGCCTCGAAGTTGCCCGGCTGGCCGGCGGCGATCTTGCCGTTGCCCGACTGCTGCAACAGCACCGGCAGCCAGCCCACCTCCAGCTCCAGCCCGGTGCAGACCAACAGGTTGGCGTTGCGCGTGCGGGCGATCAGGCTGGGGCGCGCCTCGATGCGATGCGGGTCCTGCAACGCGTTGGTGGCGCTGGAGACCTTGACCTTGTCGCCGCCCAGCTCCTTGCTCAGCGCCTCCCACTCCGGTTCGCAGGCGAGGATGTTCAGTTCGGCATGGGCCGGCAGTGCGGCGCCGGCCGCCAGGCAGACGGCGGCGGCCAGCAGGGATGCTCGTTTCAGTTTCATGGCAACTCCTTAGAAAGCGTGGGCCGCGTGCGTGCCCAGGCTCATAATGTATTGCAGGAAAACTTGATTGTCGGTCACGCCGGGACGCGACTTGTCGCGCGCCAACTGCAAGCGCAGGCGCGAGAACTCGGACGGGCTGTAGTCGAACATCACGCTGCTGCGCGACGGCGTGTACGCCTCCAGGATAGGCAGGCTGGCCAGGCTGACCGTGCCGTCGTCGACCAGGCCGATGCGCTGGCTGCCGGACGACAAACGGTCATAGCGCAGGCCGGCGCGCCAGTTCGGCTTGAACTGGTAGACGCTCTGCAGATACCAGCCCGACTGGGTGCTGGCGTAGCTGCCGCTGGCGGCGTTCTCGCCGCCGCTGTCGACGGCCAGCAGGCCGCTCTCGTGGCGGCGGAAGTACTCGCCCTGCAACTTGAAGTTGGTCCGCGTCGGGTTGCCATTCGGCGCCCACTTGAAGATACCGTCGGCCACCCAGGTGCGCGATTTGCCGCTGAAGGCATTGTTCAGGCCGCCATCCTCGAAGGCCCGCTCGTGGGCGCCGGTGCGCAGGTGCGACAGGCCGACGCGGTAGCTGGCCGAGTCGCCGATGTCGTCGCCCAGGTGGGCGAACACGGTGGTGGCGCCGTTGCCGTTCTTGTTGCGCGCGGTGCCGGGGAAGGCCGAGCCGTTGCCCAGCTCGACGCCGACCTCGAGATACTGGTCGAGCGGCGCCAGCCACTTTGCCTGCACGCCGTCCGGCTTGTACTGGCCGCCGAGGAAGGCCTGGTAGGCCAGCGGCGCGTCGACGAAGTCCCAGGTGTGGGCGTGCTGGCCGTTCATGTAGCCGAGCGCGGACAGGAAGCGGCCGGCCTTCAGGTTCAGGCCGTTGGACATGGCGCGGGTCTGCACGAAAGCCTCCTCGACCTCGACCGTGTTGTCGGCGCCCAGCGCGAAGGTCAGCTGGCCGGCGAACTGCGGATCGATGTTGGCCGCCATGGTCAGCTCGGACTCGCCCAGGCTGAAGCCGCGCGTACCGGGACCGCCCTCGCCGCCACTCGGCACGAAGCCTTGCAGGCGATACTGGCCCGGGTCCTGCGACAGGTTCTGCATGGTGCCGCCGAGGATCATCGAGATGTTCGGATTGAACAGGTTCGAGGCCGGCGCGGCCGAGCCGGCGGCCGACGCGGGCGAGCCCGTGGCGGCAGGCATCGTGGCGGCGGTGTTGCCCGGCGATGCCAGCGGCGCGCCTACGCCGCCGCTGGCGACATTGCCGGCGTTAGCAGCACCGGCGGCGGATGCCGCCGGCGCGGCGGCCACGCTGGCGGCCAGCGCCTTGGTCTGCGCCTGCGCGTCGGCGGTGGCGGCTTGCGCCTTCTCCAGCCGTTGCTCCAGCGCTTGCAAACGCGCCTCGTAGGAATCCTTCATCTGACGGATCTGGGCGCGGATCTCCTTGAGTTCCTTGCTATCGGCGGCCGAGGCCATGGGTGCGGCAAAAGCGGCGGCCACAGCGGCCGCCAGCAGGCTGTGTTTCAACATGATTTTTGTGTCCTGTACGAATGAATGCGGCGCGGCGCGGCCAAAGCGGCAGCGCTACGTTTTTATCAACAAAAGAGATGCAATCAGGACAGGACGGGCGGCGCGCGCGCCTGGAACACGCACACTGTGCGCTGGCACAGCGACAAAGCGGGCGTGGAGACGACAGCCGTGGCGTCAACGCGCGCGGCCGGGAAGGAATGGAAAGGGGTATCGAGGGCCGAAGCGATCTGGGCGAAGGCCAGACACTGGTTGCAGCTATGGTCCAGCGCCAGCGACTTGGAGGCGCTCTCGGTGCGCTCCAGCACCTGCGCCTGCTCGCTGCCACCACGTGCGCCGGCCCAGTGCGTCAGGCCGTGCGAAATCCCCATCTGCTGCGAGACGAGCAGCAGAAGCGACAGCAAGGCATAGGCGATGGTGCGACGGACGTTCACAAAACCTTAACTAATAGATCACGATGGCGGATATTGTAATGCGATCCGGCCCGTCCCGGCGGATTTTTCGTATCAATTCATTGCCCGGGCGAGATCCGAAATGGTTTCATCTCAAACTAGCCTGGGTCGCCGCCGCATAAACCGCTGAACCTAGAAGTGTCACTACTTAACAATATTGTTCACAGGGAGCGCAACCCACTCATAAACCCAATACGGATGATCTCGCCTTCCTGTGACCAGGTATTCCACTACCAGCCGTCGGGAACTAGCGGTGCGGGTTTTTGCTACAGCAGTAATCCGAACAACCCGCCCTGCTGGGGAACTGGCCCCAGTCAAAACGCTAGGGGCCGCTAGTTTAAGGCCAAGCGTGGTTGCCAGCCATTGTGATGCTATCGAAGCGTTTGGTGCCGCCTGTCTGGAAAACAGAGTCACATGCGGCATCAGCCGATCGATGTGGTGTTGCGACACACCGTGAATGGCCGCGAGAGCGGCGTAACTGGTCAACGGCCGCGCAGCAAGTATTGCCGAGACCGCTGGGCGACCGTCACCAATGTTTAGCGATGCGAGTAAGCGATGGAGAGCAGCCTCGTCGCATGCGTTAAGGTCAAGCAAGCCGCTGACATCTTGTGTAGTAACGAGTACCTCATGGCCGTCGATTTGCATTGCTCGCCGTTGGAAAGATGGCGCAATTCCAGATACCAGAAGCTGATAGAGCGCCGTGTGTATAGCCGACTCTGCAGCCATTTCGGTTCGGAATGCAGCGATGGCGGCTTCGCTGTCTTTGGCCGCGCCAAGGCTTGCCTCCAGCATTGTCGACGCCAGCAAAGATGTCAACAGCGTTAGCCACAACGCCTGCAGCAAGACGAAGCCACTATTGCTTCGGTTTGACTTGAATTGGAGGACCATGATTCCCGAGCTCGGAGGCCGAAGGCACCTCGCTCGACCTCATGGCGGACGCAGCGAAGCCCCTCGACAAGATGGTCATCGCGACGCTCGGGCAAAGCTGGTTCGGCGAGCAAATGTTGGACAACACCGTGTCGCTGCAACAAGGCCTCGACGGCGCGCAGTTCGTCCGGCTGCCCGACGGCACCTACAACCCGCCTCCCGGCAACTCGGCGAAGCTGCTCAAGAACGCCGACGGCAGCTACACGGAGGAGACGGCGCAACGCGTTAAGCTCAACTTCAACACGGCCGGCAAGCTGGCCAATCTCGCCTATCCGAGCGGCATGCAAGTGAAGCTGAGCTATGTCGGCAACGACCTGGCCCAGGTGCAAAACAGCCTGGGCCGCACGCTGACCCTGACCAGCAGCTCCGGCCAGATCAGCTCGGTGGGCGACGGCAACGGACGCAGCGTCAAGTACGGCTACATCGCCTCGGGCGACCTCGATACCTTTACCGACGCGGTCGGACAGGTGACGAAGTTCCACTACGACGTGCCGGGCCGCCTGGACAAACTCTTCTATCCAAGCAACCCGAGCATCGCGTTCCTGAGCAACGTCTACGACAGCCTGGGACGTGTGCAAACCCAAACCAACGCCAACGGCAAGCTGTACACCTATTACTTCGCCGGTTCCCGCTCGGAGGAGGTCGGACCCGGCAACGTCAGCAACGTCTCCTACTTCGACGGCGACGGCCATGTCGCCCGGGCCGTCGATCCATTGGGGAAAAGAACGTCCAACAATTACGACGGCCACGGCCGCATGACGCGCCGCGTCCTCCCCGAAGGCAACGCCGTGCAATACACCTTCGACGACGCCACCTGCGCTGCCGCCGAGCGGCGCTGCACGCACAACGTCAAGACCGTCACACAGATCCCCAAACCGGGATCGCCGCTGGCCAGCCTGGTAAGCAGCTTCACCTACGAGACGGCGTACAACAAGATCGCCAGCAGCACCGACCCGCGCCTGCAGGTGAGCAACTATACCTACACCGCCCAAGGCGATCCGTGGACGGTGACGGCTCCGCCGGACCCGGCCGGCGTCCGACCGACGACGACTTTTGGCTATACCGCCTACACCCCAAGCGGCTATCCGACCGTCTACCTGCTGACTTCGCAAACCAGCAAAATCACCGCCAGCAGCTCTGTGACCAACACCTACGCCTACAACGCGGCGAACAAATACGTGCCGCAGAGCACGACCGTCGATTCCGGCGGACTCAACCTGGTGACGATGTCGGTCTATGACGCCGTCGGCAACCTGCAAAGCGCGGACGGACCGCGCACGGACGTCGCCGACATCCAAACCCTGGGCTACGACAACGAGCGGCGCCTGGTGCTGAACACCAACGCGTTGGGGAAAATCAGCAAAACCGCCTACGACCCCGACGGCCGCCCGGTGCGCGTGTCGGCGCAGCTGGGCGCCAAATGGATGGTCAGCTGCAGCAGCTACACGCCCAGCGGCAAGCTGTCGCGCAGCTGGGGCCCCGCCCTGACGACGGACGACAAGGTCTGCCCGCCGGCGGCGGCGCCGGTGGCGGTGACCGACCACCTGTACGACGACCTCGACCGTCATTTCCGCGCGACCGTCTATTTGCCCGTCGCCGGGGGCGGCAACCGGATCGGCGAGACCGACTACTTCGCCGACGGCAGCGTGAAGGCGGTGCGGCGCGGCGTCGCCACCGCGCTGGCGCAAACCTACGCCAGCTACACCTACACCGCGAACGGCCGCCTGGCGACGGTGGCCGACGCCAAGAACAACCTGACCAGCTACACCTACGATGGCCACGACCGCAGGGACAAGACCTTCTATCCGGACAAGGCCAGCGCCGGTGTCTCCTCGAGCGCCGACTACGAGCAATACGGCTACGACGCCAACGGCAACGTCACCAGCGAACGCCGGCGCAGCGGCAACAGCCTCACCAACACCTACGACAACCTGAACCGCCGCAGCGGACGGCTCTACCCCGTGGCGGCCAACAACGTCGCCTATGGCTACGACCTGCTGGGCCGGCGCACCAGCGCGAACCTGGCGGCCTTCGGCATCGGCTACGCCTACGACAACGCCGGCCGGCTCATCAGCAGCACGGCCGGCGGCAGAACCCTCGCCTACCAGTACGACGCGGCCGGCAACCGCAGGCGCGTCACCTGGCCCGACGGCTTCTACGCCACCTACGACTACGACGCGCTGAACCGCCCGATCAACATCAAGGAGAACGGCGTGGCCGGGCTGGTCGCCCTCTACGCCTACGACGACCTGTCGCGCCGCGCCGCCGCCACGCTCGGCAACGGCACGGCCAGCAGCTACAGCTATGGCGACCAGGCCACGCTGACCGGCCTGGCGCACGACCTCGGCGGAACGGCCCAGGACATCGCCTTCGCCTACACGCCGAACCAGGCGCGCGAGGTGGCCCAGCACAGCTGGAGCAACGACCTGTACCAGTGGAAGGGCTACGCCAACGGCAGCCGCAACGCCACCCCAAACGGCCTGAACCAATACACCGGCGTGGCCGGCGCCACGCTGGGCTACGACGCCAACGGCAACTTGGCCGGCGACGGCGTGTGGGCCTACGACTACGACCAGGACAACCGCCTGAAGCACGCCGTCTCAAGCACGCTGGCGACGGAACTGCTCTACGACGGCGCCAGCCGCCTGCGCCTGGCCACGATCGCCGGCGTGTCCACCCAACTGTTGTATGACGGCATCGACCTGGTGGCCGAGTACGATGCCGCCGGCACCCTGCTGCGCCGCTACGTGCACGGCCCCGGCGCCGACGAGCCGGTGGTGTGGTACGAGGGCGCCGCCACGACCAACAAGAACTGGCTGTACGCCGACCACCTCGGCTCGGTGATCGCCACCGCCAACGCGGCCGGCGCGGCCACCTCGACGCTCAGCTACGGCCCCTACGGCGAGCCCAATCAAAGCGCCGGCCCGCGCTTCCGCTACACTGGCCAGCAGTCGCTCGCGCAGCTCAACCTGTACTACTACAAGGCGCGGATGTACTCGCCGGCGCTGGGCAGGTTCCTGCAAACCGATCCGATCGGCTACGGCGACAATATGAACTTGTACGCGTATGTCGGCAACAATCCGCTGAACGGGACGGACCCCAGCGGGTTGGCGGCGGATTGGGCGAAGGGGATGACGCTGACCGCCGCCGGCTCTGTGGCGAATTGGTGGGAAGCATCCAAAGCGGGCTTCCAGTCGGACAGCCCAACTGATATGGCGATGCGCATATTGCAAGGCTGGCCGACAGGGGGCGCTGCGCTGGGCATGTTTGGCGCAACAAAAGGGGTCGGTGGGAGCATTGCGAAAATCGTCGGAGGCACGACGGGAGGCCTAGCCGCAAAGGCGGTGGGTACTCAAAACCCTTTGTTCAATAGCGCTGTCCAACTATTTAAGAATTCAGAACTCTCGAATGCAGGGCGAGCTCTGACCAAGCATCCAGAACTCATTGGGGAGACGAAAGAAACTCTCCGCTTATCATTGAGAACGGATGGCGCCATTAATGACGCAGCAAGCAGTGCGCTAAGTAACATCATACGTAACGGCGTTACAACGACTCCAACGCTTGGTAGGTATGGAACGGTGACCCAAATTCAGATTCCAGGCGGATTTGGTGCGCGTTGGGGGTCAGATGGAAGTTTCATCGGCTTTATTAATCCTTAAGGAGTAGACCTATGCTAACCCCAAAGAGCTATCGTTGGAGAAAAACAACAGACATCAATCGTGAATACGCGGTGTTTGAACTGTTGGCAGATGAAAATCCAATACTCGATGCAGGATTTTCAGACGTAGGCATCTTTGATATCACCTTCAATGCTGGGATAACAGGCAATCAGATTGAATGGAATTGGCTTCGGAGCTTGATTGAGGAAGGCTGGAAGCTCGCAGAGCTTGATCGACGATGAATTAAATTTATGCGAATAAATATTAATTTCTATTTTGTTGTTTTTAAAAAAAGCACTGTATGATTTATATTTAGCTTCAACATGTTGCTAGTCCTATATAAATATGCTTTCCGCTTGCAATTGAAGACAGGAGGAAATAATGGACGTTACTAGCGCAATAATTGTTCAATTAAGAGCAGCACTTTGGGAGTGCTGTCCTTTTGAGTTCATACATAAATTGGCCTGATTATGTTCGTTCGTCAGAACTTTGCCACTCCAGTTGAGTCAAACCTATCAGGATGGCAGAGCCACTGAAGGGGATGATGATGACGATCAACGGGATTCAGTTTCAGAAGGGACTGTCGCTGCCTGCGTTCTTGCGCGATTACGGTACCGAGGAGCAATGCGAGGCGGCGTTCATCAAGGCGCGGTGGCCACAGGGATTCATCTGCCCTTGCTGCGGCCATGGCGCCGCTTACGAATTCAAGCGGCGGGAACTGCGCTACTGGCAGTGCGGCGCCTGTCGGCATCAAACCAGCCTG
>NZ_FOTW01000026.1 GCF_900114705.1 Rugamonas rubra | reverse complement strand
ACTTCGTCAACGGCAAGCGGCCATGTTCCATCACCGTTCCGGCACGCAGGCTGGTTTGATGCCGACAGGCGCCGCACTGCCAGTAGCGCAGTTCCCGCCGCTTGAATTCGTAAGCGGCGCCATGGCCGCAGCAAGGGCAGATGAATCCCTGTGGCCACCGCGCCTTGATGAACGCCGCCTCGCATTGCTCCTCGGTACCGTAATCGCGCAAGAACGCAGGCAGCGACAGTCCCTTCTGAAACTGAATCCCGTTGATCGTCATCATCACCCCCTTCAGTGGCTCTGCCATCCTGATAGGTTTGACTCAACTGGAGTGGCAAAGTTCTGACGAACGAACA
Source organism: Rugamonas rubra (assembly GCF_900114705.1). Taxonomy (GTDB): domain Bacteria; phylum Pseudomonadota; class Gammaproteobacteria; order Burkholderiales; family Burkholderiaceae_D; genus Rugamonas; species Rugamonas rubra. The sequence goes on along the minus strand of NZ_FOTW01000026.1, from coordinate 107,134 downwards.
TAATCAGGTGGGGATGTGTGATCCTGCTCTCAGGTGTGTTTGAAACGCGCAAACATAGCCTTGTATATTTTAGCCTGCTCCTTGGCTGCTATGACTTCTGCCGCGTCCCTTTGTTCCTTGGTGAATTTTTGCTCATAGGTTGCTGCTTTTTCATCAAATGAACGATCCATGACGGATTGGGAAACCAAGGTCCACGCATACGCCTCTAATTTCTGTCCTTGATCCTCATATATGGCAGAAACCACTGTGGCGGCATGCGAATGCCCTTGCGCCACCGCTTCGATCATAAATTTCGTGGCGTGCTGACTAGGTGTCGCAGAGCGATCGTAGGCTGGGTCGTCTACCAACTCATCACTTTCTTTCCAGTATTGCTCACCAAGTTGCAACAGTGCGTATACATCGTTTTTGCTGGCGCGCTCGTTGAGTTCACGTAGTGACATCTTGAAGTACTCCGGCGGTGTCATGTAGTGGCTTTGCTCCATCCGGGCCTGCCTCGACTTAATACGCTGTTCCATTGATCTTGGCGGTGGGGGAGAGCCTGTGCCGAACGGCGACAGCAAATTGGCTTGTGTCATTTGTTTAGGAGCGGCGAGCGCGATCTGCGCATTTGGGATTGAGACCGCGACGCCAGCATGGTTGGAGGCGCGGTCGATATCGCTCGTACGGCCTGACCAAACGTAATATGAGAACAAAGTGAGCGCTGCGACTGCGGCGGCGGCTGAATAGAAATTTTTCATGGTCTTAATGTTTCCAGTATAATAATGTGGCGTCTCCAACCTCGAAGGCGCCATCTATACACGTCGACTTAGCGGCAAGCCCCTGGAGTGAAACCAGATGCGCGTGCCAGTGCAGCGGCCTCGCCAGGAGAGCAAGCTGGGATTGGAATCGTGTATTGGAAAGGCGTACCGGCATTCACACAGGCCGGGTAGAGGTTGACTTGTTGACCCCCGGGGCAAGAACCTGTTCCTGTGCCATCTGTATAGTTTGGATCGCCTACTTGTTGCCAAGCGACTTCACGAGTCGGCTTAAGAAAAGCTTGCAAACCGCCGTTCCAAAGCAAGTCCAGTTGCCAGGCATCGAGTGGCTTGACCCCTTTATTAATCGTCCAAACAGCATTTTGGGCTTGCTCGGCACCACGATACAGAACAAAGTTCGCATCGTATTGCATTAGCGCCGAGGTGCCAATAGCGCCGGCATTCCAGAATGAATATTGACCAGCTCTCCAATTTGCCAGCCAGCCGTCGGGTTGTAGCGCCAGTTCATACTTGGCATTCCCAGACCGGATTATATCGCCCGGCAGTAATCGCGATCCTCCAGGCATGGTTTGTATCCAGATGGTGCCCGCCAGGGCGTCCGATATGCCCCCGATCGCAACCAGGGCGATAGCTAAAAATTTCAAACTTTTCATTTACGTCCCAAAGAGTTGTAGGGAACTTAATTGTAAATCAGTAAACGTTGCATTTTCTATCCAATTGTCACTGCTAGAATATTGCAGATATTGTTGACTTCTCTAGATACATACGTTAACGTCGAAGCCACACACTCACCGCGTGTCGTAATGCAGGGCGTTCTCAAGAACCAAGTGCAACACCTACTTGCTGTAAGGTGCTGCCATGCCGAGAAACTATATTCATCTGACCCCACAAGACCGTGCGGTCGTCATGCTCATGCGCGACGACCAGTGCAGCATCCGTTCCATTGCTAAACGCCTTTGCCGTTCGGCGAGCACGATCAGCCGCGAGCTCAAGCGCGCCGACGCGGCCGGCGTGTATGATGCGAACCAAGCCCAGATGAAGGCGCTGGCGCAGCGCGTCAAGCCGCGCAAGGTGCCCAAGCTACATGTTCACAGCATGATGTTCATTGTTGTGCGCCATCTCCTCAACTTACGCTGGTCGCCCCAGCAGATTGCCGGCACGCTCAAAGCCATGTGGCCCAACGATTCCAACGAGACCGTCTCGCACGAGACCATCTACAACGCCATCTACCTGCATCCGCGCGGCGAACTGAAGCGCGAACTGATTGCCTGCCTGCGCCATCATAATCAGGTACGCAAACCGCGCAGCCAGGGCGCGGATCGTCGCAATCAAATTCAGGACATGCAGAGCATCCATATCAGGCCGCCCGAGGTCGAGGACCGCCTTATTCCGGGCCACTGGGAGGGCGACCTGATCAAGGGTGCCGGCAACCGCTCATCGGTCGGCACGCTGGTCGAACGCTCGACCGGTTTTGTGGTGCTGGCCAAGATGGACAACGCCACGACCAAGGCCGTCGTCGATAGCTTCGCCGTCGTACTCAACCGCGAACCGGCCGCCATGCGCAAGACCATGACCTACGATCAGGGGCGCGAGATGCACGGCCATAAAACGCTCACCGAACGCACCGGCGTGCAGATCTACTTCGCCGATCCGCACAGCCCTTGGCAGCGTGGTTCCAATGAGAACACTAACGGCTTGCTGCGCCAGTACATGCCCAAGGGATCGGACCTGTCGATCTACTCCCAGGACGAACTCGATGCCATTGCTCTTGAACTCAACCAGCGCCCGCGCGCCCGATTTGGCTTCCAATCGCCACTGGCCGTTTATACTGCCCATATGACCCGATTAAGTAATCCGAACATCGCTGTTCATTAACCCAGTGTTGTGGTTGGTTCTTGAAACCGCCGTTTGATGGTTTCAAAACCGTTTGCCTATGAACGGACTATAATTTCTTTGAAGGAGTTGCTATATGCAAGTGTTGACTGAGGAGGGGGCATGGGACGATCTTACAACTTCTATTTCAGAAGCCAGGCCCCTCGTTACTGAATTTGAGATGCTAATCCGAACACTTGAACAGCAGGGACGCTCGGTTCGGCTGGCATGTGCTGCTCTAAGTATGTTGCTTCTAGTCGCAACGGTGCTCTTTCTATCTCCTATATTTTATGGGGATGGAGTTCGAGATTCTGTTTTTCCATTACTGATTGTCATAACTTTCGGTGTGGTTGCGTTAGCTATGGCTCGCTTTCGATTGGTGAACTACGCCGAAAATGCAAAAATTGCAAAACGTGCATTGGAGAGCGAACTCCGCGAGGCTGAGTTTGTAGTTGATGAAACGTATCAGCGAAAGTCTGAATATCCCACGTCGACATGGGGTAATCATGCCACGTGATCCAGCCACAGCTTCGAAGCGACTTGGGCAGACTCTGCAAGAATCTAAGAAATTATTTAACCATCTTAGTGCTCAATCTCGTGCGGCATCGGCTAGCAATTCAAGTACTCTTTTTGGTATGCTCGGTGGTTTTGTAGGTGCTGGTGCAGCCTACACGATACCTTTTTATACCACCGCGACTTTTTTAGGCCTAGCACCTATCTTAACGGGGCTTGGCATTGTACTTGGTGTTATTGCATTTCGCGGCCCGAGTCGGTTTAAGCTTGAGTCCAAGTTGGAAATGCATCAGCGCTCGATCGAGGTTGTCCTTGAAGAGATTCGTAGGCTACCAAAAAATGCGCCGCAAGATGTACGCGATGAGGCATGGAATACATACAAACATCTGCTGTCGATTTCCCCTGTAGCGCAGAAGTATGCTGTTCCGCAAGCTCCATCGTCGCCAGCTCAACCACAGATTTCCAACTCTCCAGCAGCACCAAGCCCAGCTCAGCCTCAGGCTCCTGATCCTCTTGATGATTGACTGCGTCCAGTGTTGCGCTTGGTATTTGAAACCGCCCAGGCTTCGAGCCTCACCGCTAGCAGTGATTCGAGGATAGCACCAATCAGTTGATGCTTTCGCTTGCGTGTAGCTCACCCCGCAGATAGCGCTGGAGCAAAAAATCGAAGCCCGCCCCGCAAGGATCGCGGGCTTTTCCTATTCCGGCGCCACTTCACGGGGCCGCCATGCCCCAGCCTACGATCCCCACCAAGCAACTGGTCCGCGACTACATCGACGAGCGCACGCGCTCCGACGACCCGCCGCCCGAGCGCGACGAGATCCGTCGGCAAATGGGCTGGTTCATGGTGCCCGAAAATCAGCGGCCCGACCGCGACGAACGAGATTAGGAAATTATGAAACTGCTCCCATGCCCGTTCTGCGAAGGCCCGCCGGTCCCGAGTGTGGTGCGCTCCCGCTACAAGGGCGGCGGCTGCTTCCCCGATTCTGAGCTTGCTGGCGATGATGGCCTCGACTTGAGCGCCCAGTCCCCGCAGCGAGGGATTGGGCCGTGTCAACCGGGGTACAACAAACGAAGGTTTCTTGTGGTCGCTTAAGCAAGGTAGGGATGCGGACCGGTGACGGCCCCGAATGCCGAAAAAATGTCCTATATTTGGAGATCAGCTATGCCTGCTGTGGCGAGAACAATTCGTCCAGTGGGATCGAGTCCCAAACCTAGCCCAACTAGCACCGGACTCAGGATCAGCTGGAAGACGGCTAGTCCGACTTCCCTAGCTTCCTCCGCATGTGGCCTCGTGCATGTTCCGCCGCCATGCAAAATACGATTTCGAAGCGTCTGATTCGCAATTACCTCGGCCAGAATATTTGCTTTCACACCGGCCCGACTGACGGTAGCTAACTGTACGCCAGCGATACTTAGAAAGAGCTTTGACAACAACTCCTTGTATCGTCCGATGGCAGTCTGAGTTCCTAGCATGTGATCAACGAGGACTTGAGCCAACCCCTCGTTGTGGACGAGCCCATGAACGACTGGGCGTAGTAGCGTCGCCTTCAACATTAGCTCGTAGCTGCCAGCTGAGAATACGACCGATGCCGTGAAACGACGTAACTCAAGAAGCTCTCGTCCTTCCTTCAGCATGCCCATGGCAGGCAGCATCACAGTGGGATGTGCTAGGTAGAACGATCTTAGCCGCTCAGCTGCAAATTCCTCTATCGCCTGTTGTTTGTGTTCTGGGTAAAGTTCGCGACTGATCTGTTCAAACATCTCGTCGCGCGCCGCATCTTGCCAATCGTTGGCCATTTTGCCTCCTCGTTCCTGCCTGATGGTGCGAACCGATTATCTAACTCTGTTGCCTAGTGCGCCATCAGCACCGGCACCGTCATGGTCGCCAGCACGGTGCGGGTGGCGCCGCCCAGCACCACCTCGCGCAGGCGGCTGTGGCCGTAGGCGCCCATGACGAGCAGGTCGCTGCCCAGATCGGCCGCCAGCGACAGCAGGGCGTTGCCGATGTCGAGCTCGGTGGCCTGCTGCGCCACCTCGACCGGCACGCCGTGGCGCGCCAGGTACAGCGCGATGTCGGCGCCGGGCTGTTCGCCGTGCACGCTGTAGGCCGCCGGCGGGTTGAACACCGCCAGCGTCACCTTGCGCGCGCGGCGCAGCAGCGGCAGCGCGCCGGTGATGGCGCGGGTCGCCTCCATGCTGCCGTCCCAGGCCACCAGCGCCTGTTCGCCGACCCGTTCGAAGCGGCCGGCGTAGGGCAGGACCAGCACCGGCCGGGCGCAGTGCAGCACGGCGTACTCGGGCAGCGCGGCGATCAGGTTGGGCGAGGCCTCGTCCGGGTCGGTCTGGCTGAGCACCAGCAGGTCGCTGTAGCGCGCCTGCAGCACCAGGCCGGCCTCGGTCTCGTCGTCGACCAGGCGCCGCTCGCAGGAGGCGATGCCGCGCCGGGCCGCCATGGCGTCGAAGCCGGCCAGCGCCGCCTCGGCGCGCTGGCGCAGGAAGGCCAGGTGGCCGGCCAGCGCCGGCGCGGCCGGCGCCGCCGCCGGGTTGTGCGGGTAGGCGAAGCGCGACAGGCCGGTCGGCGCGGCGCCCACCAGGTGGGCCTGGTGCTGCTGCGCCAGGTCGGCGGCGATGCGGCTGCGCTCGGCGTTGTGTGCCGACTGGTCGAGGTGGACGAGGATGGTCTTGTAGCTCATGTGGGCTCCCGGGGGGGGCTAGGTGGATTGGAGGACCGCGCCGGCGCCGGCGGCGGGTGGCGTGGCGGCGGCTTGTTTGGGCGGCTCGCCGGCCAGGCGCACGCAGTTGCGGCCGTCGTTCTTGGCGCGGTACATCGCCTCGTCGGCCGCCTTGAGCAGGGCCGGCCAGTCGGGGTGCTCGGGGCCGTACACGGCCACGCCGATGCTGACGGTGAAGCGCAGCGGCCCCTGCGGCGTGGCCATGCGCAGCGTGGCCAGGCTGGCGCGCAGGCGCTCGGCGCACAGCAGCGCCTCGGCCTGGTCGGTCTCGGGCAGCACGCAGACGAACTCCTCGCCGCCGAGGCGGCCGAAGTGGTCGATCTCGCGCAGCGCGCCCTGGCAGCAGCGCACCAGCTCCTGCAGCACGCGGTCGCCGGTGTCGTGGCCGTAGTTGTCGTTGACCAGCTTGAAGTGGTCGATGTCGAGCATGGCCACGGCCAGGCTGCGGCCGTGGCGCTGCGCCAGCGCCAGTTCGCGCTCGGCCACCTGCTCGAGGTAGAGGCGGTTGCAGGCGCCGGTCAGGCTGTCGTGGTGCGACATGTGCAGCAGTTGCTGTTCGAGCAGGAAGGCGCGCTGGTGGAAGCGGCGGAACAGCAGCATCACGCTGGCCGCCAGCAGCAGCGCGAACAGATACTGCACCAGGCAGGCGGCGAAGTCCTGCCAAGCCAGCTGCTGCGCCGCCAGCAGCACGAACAGCAGGGACGGCGCGGCAACGATGGCGAGGAAGCTGCGCAGGCGCAGCGTGACGACGGACATGGAGAACAGGCTGGCGGCGATCGCGCCCATGGCGTAGGGCAGGCCGGGACGCAGCAGCCAGGCGCAGACGATGATGGCGCCGGCGTGGCAGAAATAGATGACGGTGCAGCGCGTGGTCACGCCCCAGCCGAGCCGGTTGGGCCAATAGCCGGCGCCGGCCAGCAGCACGGCGGCGACGCGCACCAGTAGGGCGGTGCCGGCGCGCTGCGGGTCGAGCTGCCAGTCCCACAGCGAGAACAGCAGCACGACGAGGCCGAACAGCGGCGTCAGCAGCGGTAACAGTCTTTCGGCCTGTATGTCGTGCTGGGCCCGCATGGCGCGCTCGGCCTGGGGCGGCAGGTCGACCGGCGGCAGCAGCGCGGCCCGCGCCAGCGCCAAGGCGCGGCGGGCGCTCAGGTGGAACATGGCCGCTCCGGCGGGGAGGCGCGCGGCGCGGACGGGGCTGGCTGTCGGATCATCACGCACCTTTCATGGAACTATAAGATTCAGGATAGCAAGCATGGCGCGAAAAATATTTGATCTGCGTCAAGTTCGCCCCAGGCGCGCCGGCGCCGCTGCGCCGCCGCCGCTCAGGCTTGCCGTTCCATCATGTCCCTGAGGTCGGCGATGGGGATCTGGAAGTGCTCGTGCAGGCGCAGGATGATGTCGGCGCTGACGCCGAGCTTGCCGTGGCGGATCTTGCTGATGCGCGGCGGCGCCACCTGCAGGATGCGGCACAGGGCGGCGTCGTTCTTCAGGCCGTTGTTACCGATGATGGCGTCGAGCAACTGGTGCGGGTTGCGCGGCATGTGTTTGCGGATGTGGCTGGTTTTCATGCGACTTTCCTTTCCGTGGCGGTTGATGCTGGTTGTTGGTGGGGGGCTGCGGCGACTAGGCCTCGGCGGCGCGGCGTTCGGCTTGCAGGGCCAGCTCGGCGGCCGAGCGGCAGCGGCTGCTGGCGCCGATGCCGACGCTGCAGCTCATGCCGCCGAAGCCGGCGAAGAAGGACTGTTCTATGCCCTGTTGCAGCATGCGGGCGACATGGGCCGCCTGGCGCGCCGAGGTGCCCGGCAGCAGCAGGGCGAACGAGCAGTCGTCCCAGCGGGCCAGCACGTCGCTGCCGCGCAGGCGTTCGGTGGCGAAGCGGGCCAGGTCGGCCAGCACGGCGTCGCCGCTGGCGCGGCCGAACATGGCGTTGATGCGGCGCACATGCTCGAGGCGGAACACCACCAGGGCCAGCGGCGCGCTGAAGCGGCGGGCGCGGCCGAACATGTGCGCCAGCAGGCGTTCGCCCTCCTGGCGGCGGTAGCTGCCGGTGAGGGGATCGGTGACGGCGCCGCTGTCGATGCCGAGTTCGACGCCGGGCTCGATGCCATGGTCGGCGCGGCCGGCCGGCGCCGGCGCCAGTGCCAGTGCCAGTGCCAGTGCCGGGGCCGGGGCCGGGCCGGGCGGCGTGATGCCGTGCATGGCGCGGCAGGCGGCCAGGTCCGCCGAAGCGGCGAGCGGCGCCGGCGAGCGGCGCGGCTGGCGCTGCGTCGGGCCGTGTGCGCCCAGCGTGCGCAGCGTCAGGGTGGTGGCGGTGGCGCCCAGCATGGCCAGCAGCGCCATGCGGTGCCAAGGGCTCAATTGCGGCAGGTAGAGCATGGCCAGGACCAGGCCGGCGACGGCGCCGAACAGCAGTGTCTGCCGCAGGCCCTCGTGGCCGCTCAGGCGGTTCCAGGCACTGTCGCCGAGGCGGCGTTGGGGCTGTCGAGGGTTCATGGCGGACTCCGGTTCGGGTGGACGGGGTGGGAAGGGGCTTAGGCGGCCAAGGCCAGCAGGGTGGGCGTGCCGGCGGCGCGGCGGCGGCGCGGCGCCGCTGACGACAGCGGGGCCGGCGCTACCGGCGCCGCCGCTTCGCCGGCGTGCAGGCGGAACACGCCGACCGTCTCGCTCAGCTCGTCGGCCTGCTGGCGCATGGCGGCGGTGGCGGCGGCGGCCTCCTCGACCAGGGCGGCGTTCTGCTGGGTCACCTGGTCCATCTGCGTGATGGCCTCGTTGATCTGCTCGATGCCGGCGCTCTGCTCGCGGGTGGCGGCGAGGATCTCGGCCATCACCTCGGTGACCCGGCCGATGTCGGCGGCGATGGCCTGCATGCCGCTGCCGGCCCGCTCGACCAGGCTGCCGCCGGCGTCGACCTGCGCGCTCGAGGTGTCGATCAGGCTCTTGATGTCCTTGGCGGCGGCGGCGCTGCGCTGGGCCAGGTTGCGCACCTCGGTGGCGACCACGGCGAAGCCGCGGCCCTGTTCGCCGGCGCGGGCCGCCTCGACGGCGGCGTTCAGCGCCAGGATGTTGGTCTGGAAGGCGATGCTGTCGATCACGCCGATGATGTCGGCGATCTTGCGCGAGGACTGGTTGATCGCGCCCATCGTGGCGACCACCTGGCCGACCATCTCGCCGCCCTGGCGCGCCGCCTCGCTGGCGGCCAGCGCCAGGCTGTTGGCCTGGCGGGCGTTGCCGGCGTTCTGCCGCACGGTGGCGGTCAGTTGCTCCATCGACGAGGCGGTCTCCTCCAGCGCGCCGGCCTGCTGCTCGGTGCGGACCGACAGGTCGAGGTTGCCGGCGGCGATCTGGCCGGCGGCGCTGGCGATGGTCTCGGTGCCGCCGCGGACCTGCCCGACGATGCCGTGCAGCTTGACGTTCATGTCCTGCAGCGCCTGCAGCAGCTGGCCGGTCTCGTCGCGCGAATCGACCACGATGGTGCCGCTCAGGTCGCCGGCGGCGACCCGTTGCGCCGCCGCCACGGCGCGCGCCAGCGGCCGGGTGATGCTGCGCGTGGCCAGCACGGCCAGCACGGCGCCGACCAGCAGGGCGGCCAGGGTCAGGCCGATCAGCAGCGCCTCGGTGGTGGCGGCGGCGGCGGTCGACTCCTTGCCGCTGGCCTCCATCAGGGCCGATTGCAGGGCGATCAGCTGGTCGAGCGCGGCGAAGTATTTCATTTGGGCGGGGCGGACGCGCTCGAGCAGCAGTTGTTGCGCCGCCGCCTTGTCGCTGGCCTCGACCAGCCGCAGGAACTCGCCGCGCTGGGCGATGAAGTCGCCGCGCTGGACTTGGATCGTGGCCATGATGGCGCGGCCCTGCGGCAACACGATCGCCTTGTCCAGCGAGATGATGCTGCGGGCGACGACGGCGCTGCTCTCGGCCATGTTGGCCGCCTCGGCGGCGAGCTGCTCGGGGGCGCTCATCAAGAGCATGTTGCGCATATTGCGCGCCGTCTCGTTGAGCTCGTCCTTGATGGTGTGGGCCAGCACGATTTTCGGATAGCGGTCCTGGTTGGTCCGCACGATATCGTCGTCGAGCTGTTGCAGCTTGACGTAGGACAGGGCGGCGCTCAGCGCCAGCATCAGCAGGATCAGGGCGAAGCTCAGGCCGAGTCTTTGGCCGATTGTTAGGTTGCGCAGGTTCATAGTGTTCTTTTGGGGTAGGGTGGGCGGGCGCTTAGGCGGCCAGCAGTTGGGCTGGAATGATGCAGTCGCCGTCGCCGCGCAGCTCCTGCACCAGGCAGATGTCGACGGTGTACTCCTCGCCGCCCAGGCCGAACACCGGCGCCTCGCGCTTGGCGCCGGAATGGAGCGGGTGGATGGTGGCCTGGCTGTGGTGGTTCGCTTGCATGTCGACTCATGGAGGGGGGGAGGTGAACCGAATTCACCGCTTTTTGCTGCTATTCGCATTTCCTGCTGGCGCCGCCACCGTTTTCCGCTATACCGCCCCCCGTTTCGGCGGCATAATGCGCTTGAGGGGGACGCGCTGCGGCGGAGGAACCTGTGTTCACGGAATTGATTATATTGATTTTTGAACTTATTTGTTGAATTTGGGTAATTTATTTTTTCTATTTGTGGAATTTGAGACTGATATCGCGATGAAGAGCAAGGAAACCACGCCCGACGAGGTGTGCACGACCCAGCAGGCGGCCGAGATCCTCGGTATTTCCGTATCCTCGGTGCAACAATTGGTCGAGGCAGGCGTGATCGAGGCGTGGAAGACCAAGGGCGGGCACCGGCGCATTCCGCGCCAGGCCGTGCTGGACTACAAGACCGCGCCGCAGGGCGGGGCGGTGGCCGGCGCCGGCCGGGCCGCCGCCGTCGGCGGCCCGGCCAGCGTGCTGGTGATCGAGGACAACCCGATGCAGCGCGCCATCTACGAGCGCCAGATCGCCGCCTGGCAACTGCCCGTCAGCCTGTCGTTCTGCGAGAACGGCTACCAGGCGCTGCTCGAGATCGCCCGCCGCCAGCCCGACATCCTGCTGGCCGACATCATGATGGACGGCATCGACGGCTACGAGGTGGTCAGGACCATCCTGGGCGACCAGCACCTGGCGATCCCGCACATCGCCATGTTGTCGAGCATGTCCGAGCAGGACCTGGCGGCGCGCGGCGGCGTGCCGGCCGGCGTGGTGTTCTTCGCCAAGCCGGTCAACTACGACGAGTTGCGCGGCTATCTGCGCGGCTGCTGCGCGCAGCGGGCGCGGCAGGGGCGCTGAGCTGCGCCGGTCTCGGTGCAACGAATTGAATATATCGAATTAAACGAATTTGACAAATCGGTTTTTTGGGGGCAAGATGGTGTCTCGATGCCAGCGCGGCGCCATTCCCGGCGGCCGGCGGCACTGACGGAGGGGGCGCGATGTGGCAACGGACTTGGCGTAAGGTCGACGTGCGCTGGCTGCTGGCGGCCTTCGGCCTGCTGCTGATCGCCGGCACCTGGACCATGACGATGGTGCAGCTGTCCTCGACCCGCCAGGCGCAGATCGCCGACGCGCGGCGCGACGCCCGCGGCCTGGCCCGCCTGTTCGACGAGCACGCCAGCCGCACCATCGTCGCCGCCGACCAGGCGGTGATCTTCCTGCGCCACCGCTACAGCAGCCTGGGCATGGGCCTGGACATCGGCCGCGAGCTGCGCGAGGGGCTCGGCCCGAGCGACCTGTACAACCTGTTCAGCATCGTCGACGGCAACGCCGACGTGGTGTTGTCGAGCAAACCGTTCAAACCGATGAACCTGGCCGACCGCGCCCACATCAGCGTGCACCGCGACGGCGCCCTCGGCGACGCCCTGTACATCAGCCAGCCGGTGCTGGGGCGGGTCTCGCAGCGCTGGTCGCTGCAGCTGACGCGCCGCATCGGCGGCCCGGAAGGCGCCTTCAAGGGCGTGGTGGTGACCTCGCTCGACCCGTCCTATTTCACCCGCCTGTACGAACAGATCGACGTCGGCCAGCGCGGTTCGATCGCCCTGGTCGGCGCCGACGGCGTGGTGCGCGCGCGCCGCGTCGGCGGCGACGACTCGCGCGGCCAGGACATCGGCAGCAGCGCCGTCTTCGCCACCATGCGGCGCGGCGCTCAGGGCGTGTTCGACGACGCCGGCCCGATCGACGGCCGGCAACGCATCTACGCCTACGAGAAGCTGCGCGCCTATCCGCTCTACGTGCTGGTCGGCATCGACCTGGAGGAGCGCCTGGCCGGCCACGCCGCCGGCCGCGTCCAGGCGCTGGCGCTGGCCGCCGCCGTCACCTTGCTGATCGGCCTGGTGTGCGCCGGCTTCATCGTCATGACCGGCCGCCTGATCGACAGCCGCGAGCAGGCCATCGCCGCCAGCCTGGCCAAGTCGCGCTTCCTGTCGAACATGTCGCACGAGTTGCGCACCCCGCTCAACGGCATCCTCGGCTACTCGGAGCTGCTGGCCGAGGAGCTGGGCGAGGGCACGCGGGGCGGCTTCGCCCGCGCCGTGCACGAGTGCGGCATGCGCCTGTTCGGCCTGATCGAGTCGGTGCTCGAGCTGAGCGCGCTCGAATCGGGCAAGACGGTGGTCGAGCTGCACGCCGAGCCGCTCGCCGAGGTGGCGCGGCAGGCGCTGGCCGGCCACGCCGGCGCCGCCGCCGCCCGCCAACTCAGCCTGGAGTGCGAGCTGGCGCCGCAGCTCGGCGCGCTGCTGGTGTGCGACCGCGCCAAGCTGCTGCGCGTGCTCGACATCCTGCTGCGCAACGCCGTCGCCGCCAGCGCGCCGGGCCGGGTGTGCCTGCGCATGGCGCCCGGCGCCGACGGCCTGCTGGTGCAGGTGGCCGACCATGGCCAGGGCGTGCCGGCCGAGCTGCGCCGCCAGATCTTCCAAAAATTCTCGCCGCTCGACGACTCGCCCAGCCGCGCCAAGGACGGCGCCGCGCTCGGCCTGGCCATCGCCGCCCGCCTGGTCGAGCTGATGGGCGGGCGCATCTGGGTCGAGGCGGCCGCCGGCGCGCCGGGCGCGATCTTCTCGTTCACCCTGCCGCTGCGCCGCGCCGACCTGGCGCCGCCGGCGCCGCTGGCGGCCGTCGCGCCGCTCGAGGAGCCGGCGTGAGCGCCGCCTACCGCTGCATCGATCCGCACGTGCTGCTGCGCGCGGCGGCCGGCGACCTGGAGACCTTCCGCGCCCTGTCGCACACCTTCGTCGCCATCGCGCCGCCCATGCTGCGGCGCCTGCTGGCGGCGCTGGCGGCCGGCGAGGCGCGCGCCTTGTGCCACGAGAGCCACGCGCTGAAGGGCACCGTCGCCCTGGTCGGCGCCGCCGCCCTGGCCGCCGCGCTGCAGCGGGTCGAGAGCGCCGCCGGCGGCGGCCAGCTGGGCGTCGCCGCCGAGCTGTGCGACGGCTTGGCCGGCGCCTTCGGCCGGGTGCTGGCCGAGGTCGAGCGCAGCATCGCCGAGTTCGACGGCGCCGCCGTGTCGTCCCGATGAGCGCCGTCGCGCCGCCAAGGCCGCGCGCGCCCGCCGCCGGGCCGCCGCCACGGCGCGAGCGGCGCCGCAACCCGCTGCGTTGGACCGGCTTGAGCGCGCGCACGGCCACCGCGCTGATCGGCGGCGCGCTGGTCGTGCTGCTGTGCGTGACCATGCTGGCGTCCACCTGGTTCCTGCGCGAGCGCGCCATCGAGGACTGGCGCCAGGACATGGGCGGACTGGCCCTGGTGCTGAGCGAGAACGTGGCGCAGACCATGGGCTCGACCTACCTGGTGCTCGACTCCATCGTCGACGTGGTGCACGCCGGCCAGAAGCGCGACGCCGCACCGCTGGCCAAGCTGGCGCGCAGCGAGGCGATGTACCAGATGATGCGCGACAAGATCAGCGGCCTGCCGCAGGTCGACGTGGCCACCATCGTCGACGCCGGCGGGAGCGTGCTCAACTTCACCCGCAGCTATCCGGCGCCGGTGATCAACCTGGCCGACCGCGACTACTTCCAGCACCACCGCGCCAGCAACGACCCGGCGGTCTTCCTCAGCGTGCCGGTGCGCAACAAGGGCAACGGCAAGTGGACCTTCTACGTCAGCCGCCGCCTCAACGGCCCGGCCGGCGAGTTCGCCGGCGTGGTGCTGGTGGGCGTCTCCTGCGACTTCTTCGCCGCCTTCTTCCGCAACGTCAGCCTGGGCGAGCACGCCGCCATCACCCTGTACCGGCGCGACCACACGCTGCTGGCGCGCTGGCCGCAGGTCGAGGGCATGATGGGCAAGCGCGTGCTGTCGGGCACCACCTACCAGGTCATTTCGCAGGGCAAGCTGCACGACGTCGTGCTGACGCATGCGCCGCGCGAGTCGGCCGGCGGCCGGCCGACCTACCGCATGGGCGCGGTGCGCCAGGTGCGCGACTATCCGCTGGTGGTCAACGCCACCATCACCGAGGAGCTGCTGCTGGCCGGCTGGTGGCGCAGCGTGCGCCTGCTCGGCGGCGTCGGCCTGGCCAGCCTGCTGGTGCTGCTGGTGGCCTTCTGGCTGATGGCCGTGCTGCTCAAGCGGCGCGAGCACGACGCCGAGGAGGCGCGCGAGCTGATGCGGCTGGCCGACGCCGCCAGCGAGGCCAAGTCGCGCTTCCTGGCCATGATGAGCCACGAGATCCGCACGCCGATGAACGGCATCGTCGGCATGTCCGAGCTGATGCTCGGCACCGAGCTCGACGCCACCCAGCGCGGCTACGCCCGCAACGTCCACAGCGGCGTGGTCGAGCTGATGCACATCATCAACGACGTGCTTGATTTTTCCAAGGTCGAGTCGGGCCGCATGGAACTCGAGAGCGCCGCCTTCGACCCCGCCGCGCACCTGCGCCAGGTGGTCGAACTGTACCTGGCCAGCGCGGCGCAGAAGGGCCTGAGCATCGAGACCGTCTGCCAGGTCGGCGTGGCGGCGGTCTGCGCCGACGCCGGCCGCATCCGCCAGGTGCTGGGCAACCTGATCGACAACGCCATCAAGTTCACGCCCAGCGGCCGCGTCACGGTGCGCCTGGCCGCCAGCACCAGCGCCGGCGCCGACGGCGAGGCACTGCGGCTGAACTACGCCGTCTGCGACAGCGGCATCGGCATCGAGCCGGCGGCGCAACGCCGCCTGTTCGAGCCGTTCAGCCAGGCCGACAACACCATCAGCCGGCAGTACGGCGGCACCGGGCTGGGGCTGGCCATCTGCAAGCGCCTGGTCGAACTGATGGGCGGCCATATCGACTGCGTCAGCGTGGCCGAGCGCGGCACCACCTTCGCCTTCGAGATCCCCTGCCGGCCGGCGCCGGCCGCAGCGGCCGACGTCAGGGCGGGCGGGGGCGCGCCGCCAGAGCATGGCAAGGACGCCGCCGCCAGCGCCGCGCCGGCGCCGCCGTGGCGCGTGCTGGTGGCCGAGGACACCGAGATGAACCGGCAACTGGCGCGCATCCTGCTGACCCGGCTCGGCTGCGAGGTCGACGAGGCCGGCAACGGCGAGCTGGCGCTGGCCGCTCTGGCCAGCGGCAACTACGACCTGGTGCTGATGGACTGCATGATGCCGGTGATGGACGGCTACGAGGCAACGCGCCGCCTGCGCGAGCGCGAGGCGGCGCTGGGCCTGGCGCGCCTGCCCGTGATCGCGCTGACCGCCAGCGCCATCGAGGGCGACCGCCAGCGCTGCCTGGCCGCCGGCATGGACGACTACCTGGCCAAACCCTTCACCGGCGTCGAGTTCGCCGCCATGGTGGCGCGCTGGCGCTAAGCCGCGCGGCGGGGGCTGGGACTATTCCATTTAGTGGAATAGTGATTTCCGGTTAAGCAGTATTTACAGCGAAAACTGAAATGCTTACCATGGCCTCCTTGTCCACCGTCCCCGGGAGTACCACCATGTCCAGCACCAACCTGCCGTTCGCCGGCGCCGACCTGACCCTGCACGGCGTGCACCTGTCCGGCCATTGCCACAAGGTCGAGCTGCTGCTGCACCTGCTCGGCCTGGCGTACCGCTTCGTCGACGCGCCGGCCGCCGTGCGCGCCTCGGCCGAGTTCCGCGCCCTCAACCCGCTGGGGCAGATCCCGGTGCTGCAGGACGGCGCCTTGGTGCAGAGCGACAGCAACGCCATCCTGGTCTACCTGGCCGCCCGCTACGCGCCGGACGCCGGTTGGCTCGGCGCCGACCCGGTGGAGATGGCGGCGATCCAGCGCTGGCTGTCGCTTGCCGCCAACGAGATCAAACACGGTGCGGCGGCGGCGCGCGTGATCTGCCTGTGGAACGGCCCGGGCGACCTGGCCCAGGCCCAGGCGCTGGCGCAGCGCACGCTGGCCTTCGTCGAGCAGCATCTGCGTGGGCGCGACTTCCTCGCCGCCGCGCGCGCCACCGTGGCCGACCTGGCCTGCTACAGCTACCTGGCCCACGCCCCCGAGGGCGGCGTCGCCCTCGAGCCGTATCCGGCCGTGCGCGCCTGGCTGCGACGGATCGAGGCGCTGCCCGGCTTCGTGCCGATGCCGCGCTCGGCACCGCCGGCCGCGCCATGAACGGCCCCTTCCACGCCGGCGAGCTGGCCGCCCAGCGGCTGGCCGGCCAGGCCTCGGCCGGCGGCGCCATCTACGACGCCATGCCGGCGCAGCACCGCGAGTTCTTCGCCGCCCAACCGTTTCTGCTGATGGCCACGGTGGCGGCCGACGGCTGGCCCGTGGCCGGCGTGCTGAGCGGCGCGCCCGGTTTCGCCGCCAGCCCCGACCCGCACACCCTGCGGCTGGCCGTGGCGGCCGAGCTGCCGGCCGGCGCCCAGGTCGGCCTGCTGGGCCTGGACTTCGCCACGCGCCGGCGCAACCGCGTCAACGGCGTGGTCGCCGCCGCCGGCCCGCAGGGGCTGCGCATCGAGGTGCGCCAGTCCTTCGGCAACTGCCCCAAACACATCGTGCAGCGCGACCTGCGCGCGCTACCGGCCGGGCCGGGCGGGGTGCTGCACGACGGCGCCGCCGGCCAGCCCTTCGTCGGCCTGGACCAGGAGGCGCGCGCCGTGGTGGCGCGCGCCGACACCTTCTTCATCGCCAGCAGCGGCGGCGCGCACGGCGCCGACATGTCGCACCGGGGCGGCCCGCGCGGCTTCGTCCGGGTCGACGGCGACAGCCTGCTGGTGCCTGACTTTCCCGGCAACCGCTACTTCAACACCCTGGGCAACCTGCAGCTCGACGAGCGCGCCGCGTTGTTGTTCATCGACTACGCCAGCGGCGACCTGCTGCAGCTGCGCGGCCGCGCCACGGTGCTGTGGCCGGCCGACGCCGCCAACGGCGCCGAGCGCAGCTGGCGCTTCGCGGTGGAAGGCGGCTGGCGCCAGTGCGCCGCGCTGCCGCTGCGCTGGGACGAGCGCGCCGCCGTTTGACTCAGGCGGCGTCGCGCGCCGCCGCCCCGTCCGGCGGCGGCGCGGCCGGCGCCAGGTGCCACTGCTCCTTCGGCACCACCTGCGGCTCCGGCGTGTCGCGCTGGTAGTGCGGCGACATGATCTGCACGCCATACTCGTTGAACACGTCGACGATGTGCTGGTGCAGCTGGTTGAGCACGTCGGCGCGCTTGCGCGGCGTCCGCACGCTGGCGTAGGCCACCAGCCGGTACTCGACGTAGAAGTCGGACAGCGCCAACTGCATCACATACGGCTTGGGCGCGGCGGCGATGTCCTCGGTGCGGCCGGCGGCCAGCTCGAGCATCGCGTGCACCTGGCGCCACGGCGTGGTGTAGCCGATGGTGACGGTGGTGTCGAGCACGAAGCCGGTGCCCGGATAGGCGCGCGAATAGTTCTTGCTGGTCTGGCCCAGCACCCAGGCGTTGGGCAGGGTGACCTCCTCGCCCAGGCCGGTGCGCAGGCTGACGTTGAACAGGCCCAGCTCGGCCACCGTGCCCTCGCTGTCGCCGATGCGCACGTACTCGCCCTTGCGCAGGGTGCGCGCGTACATCAGGATCAAACCGCTGGCGCCCTGGCCGACGATGCTCGAGGCGCCGATCGACAGCATCAGCCCGACCAGCACCGAGACGCCCTGGAAGGCCGCCGTCTGCGCGCCCGGCAGGTAGGGATAGGCCATGGCCAGCGCGAACAGCCAGACCACCACGTTGGCGATGCGCCGGGTCGGCCCGGCGGTGTCGCGGTCGAGCCAGCCGAACTGCAGCTCGCCGCTCTCGACGCGCTGGAAGAAGGAGGCGGCGGTCAGCACCACCAGCCGTGCCAGCACGGCGATCACCAACACCAGCAGCAGGCCGGGCAGGGCGCCCAGCACGCTCTGCGCGACGCCGCCGGCGACGTCGAGCAGGTAGCCCTCGAGCCGCTCGCCCCAGCTGCGCGTGTAGGGCACCTTGCCCAGCACGAAGGCGGCCCACAGGTAGCTGGCCATCAGGCGCAGCGCCCACACCAGCAGGAACACCAGGCGGCGCATGAAGCCGACGTAGTGCTCGGCGTCGAGCACGCGGACGTTCTTCAGCTTCACCTCGCCGAGCCGGCGGCCGATGGTCCGCATGCTCCAGGCGGCGGCCCAGCGGTGCAGCCGGCCCAGGCCGTGCAGCACCAGCATCCACGTCAGCGTGGCGGCCAGGCACAGCGCGCCGGCGATCAGCAGGTAGTGCAGGCTGCCCTGCTCGCGCTGTTCGAGCAGGGCCTTGGCCAGCGTGGCGGCCGCCTCGGCGGCGACGCTGTCGGTCGTGTCGCCGGCCAGCGGGTTGATGTCGGCCGGCGTCACCAGGAACAGCTGGGCGCCGCCGAGCAGCACCTGGGTGCCCTCGGCGATCGGATGGGTCGATGGCGCCGGCGCGCCCGGTTTGGCCAGCACGGCGAGCAGGCGCTTGTGCGCGCCCTCGGCCCGCTCGGCCGGGCTGTAGCCGGTCAGCGGGGCGCGGAAGACGAACAGGGTGCGGTTGGCGAACACCAGCGGCGCCACGGCGGCGGCGGCGGCGGGGCGGGCGGCGGCGCCGTCGCGCTCGGGCAGCTCGAGCGCCTGCGACGGCGGGCACAAACAGAACAACAGGAAGATCTGGAGCAGGCGGCGCAGCACGGCCATGGAAACCTCGGGGCGGATGACGAATACCCGATGATGCCATGGCGGCCCGCCGCGCCGCCAGTGTTGTTGCCAAAAAACCAGCGGCGGGGCGGGCGCGGCCCCTAGAAGCGGCTGAAGTTGGCCTCGTCGAGCTGGCCGGTACCGCCTCTCCTCAATGCTGAGCGAGCCGACCGCGAGCGGTCTGCCATTGCTAATTCATCAATCTTGTTGACGAAAATCGTAAATAAAATAACAAAGATCAAGAATGCGCCAAGTCGGCTGGAGGGCGCAGACTTCTCTGTGTATCATTCGCGCAATGTTTCTTGCTGTGGGGTTCCGCCGCAAGCCGCCTGCGCGCCGCACCCGCGCGCGGCGGCGCCGAACCGCAGCTTCCGTAGCGCCATGGCCGCCCCGCCGCGACCGCCCGCAGCACCCCGGCCCAACTCCGCCGGCACAAGTTCGTACCGCATCTGGATCGTTTCACCGTCACGCCGTCCGCCGGCTGCCGCCGTTCGCCCTTGGGGGGGCGCGCGGGCGCCGCCGCGCGGGCACATCGTCGCCATCCATGGGAGAGTCATCTTGCGCCACACCAACCCCGCCACGCACCGCGAATACATACTGAAGGACTCGGAGGCGGTCGTCTCCAAGACCGATTTGCAGGGCAACATCACCTACGCCAACCAGGACTTCATCAACATCAGCGGCTACTCGGCCGAGGAGCTGCTGGGCGCGCCGCAGAACATCGTGCGCCACCCGGACATGCCGGCCGAGGCCTTCGCCGACCTGTGGCGCTGCCTCAAGCAGGGCCGCAGTTGGACCGGCCTGGTCAAGAACCGCTGCAAGAACGGCGACCACTACTGGGTCGAGGCGAACGCGGCGCCCATGATCGCCGACGGCAAGGTGGTCGGCTACACCTCGATCCGCGTCAAGCCGAGCCGCGAGCAGGTGCGCGCCGCCGAGCAGGCCTACGCCGAGATCCGCGCCGGCGGCGGCCGCCTCCACATCCGCGACGGCGCCGCGCTGCGCCGCGCCGGCTGGCGCTGGCCGGCGCGGCTGCCGGCGCTCAGCCTGAAGCGCAACATCGGGCTCGGCTGCGGCGCGCTGGCGGCGCTGTTCCTGGCCGGCTGGCTGGCGCCGGCGCTGGCCGGTGGCCCGTTTGTGCGCGCGCTGCCGGCCGCCGCCGGCGTGCTCGGCTGCGCCCTGTTCGGCTGGCAGCTGCAGCGCGCCGCCGTGGCGCCGCTGCGCCAGTTGTGCGGCGACATCAACCGCATGAGCGCCGGCGACCTGAGCGCGCGCATCGCCGCGCGCGGCGACAACGAACTGGGCTGTTTGAGCCAGGCGCTGCGGGTGCTGCAGATCAACGTCAAGTTGCTGGTCGGCCAGATCAAGGAGAGCGCCGGCGCGGTGCGGCTGGGCGCCCACCATATGGCCGGCGGCAACGCCGACCTGTCGGCCCGCACCGAGTCGCAGGCCAGCTCGCTGCAGGAGACCGCAGCCTCGATCGAACAACTGGCCAGCACGCTGCGGCAGACCGCCGACAACGTGCGCCAGGCCAACGCCCTGGCCGGCCACACGGCCGAGGTGGCCGGCCGTGGCGGCGTCGCGGTGGGCCAGGTGATCGCCACCATGGCCGGCATCCGCGCCAGTTCGCAGCGCATCGCCGAGATCATCGGCGTGGTCGACGGCATCGCCTTCCAGACGAATATCCTGGCGCTGAACGCGGCGGTCGAGGCGGCCCGCGCCGGCGAGCAGGGCCGGGGCTTCGCCGTGGTGGCGGCCGAGGTGCGCGCGCTGGCGCAGCGCTCGGCGACGGCGGCCGGCGAGATCAAGCAGCTGATCCAGGGCTCGGTGGCGCAGGTGCAGCAGGGCGGCGCGCTGGTCGACGAGGCCGGCCGCATCATGGACGACGTGCTGGCCTCGGTGACGCGCATCACCGGCCACATGGGCGACATTGCCCACGCCAGCGGCGAGCAGAGCATGGGCATCGAGCAGGTCAACCTGGCGATCGGCCAGATCGACGCGGCCACCCAGCAGAACGCCGGCCTGGTCGAGCAGTCGGCGGCGGCCGCCGAGACCATGCTGGGCCAGTCGCAGCAGCTGGGCCGGCTGGTCGACGCCTTCCAGCTGGTGGCCGCCGCGCCGCGCCTGCGGCCGGCCATGGCTTGAGCAAATTGATTTTATCAATTGTGGTGTTTTTGATGATTTAAGAGAATTCTCACCAAAAACCACAATTTCTGTTGCCTTGGGAAAATTGCCTGCGGTAATATTCATCCATGCGCCGGGGCCTCCCCCCGGCGCCGCCGCAGTCCAGGCGCCGCCCCGGCGCCGCGCGACGCGGCCAGCAGCAGCGCCGGCCCACGCCCGCCGGCGGCAGGTTCCAACACTTCATTTTTCGTCTATCCAGCAGCTGTCCGCCGGCGCCCGCGCGCCTGGCGCCAGGGACGGCTGTCGCCGCAACAACGACATTGGGAGCACCACCATGCGCAGCAACATGCCCGTCACGCAGCACGAGTACATTTTGAGCGACAGCGAGACCGTCGTCTCGAAGACCGATTTGCAGGGCAACATCACCTACGTCAACCAGGACTTCGTCAACATCAGCGGCTTCAGCCGCGAGGAGCTGCTGGGCGCGCCGCAGAACATCGTGCGCCACCCGGACATGCCGGCCGAGGCCTTCGCCGATTTCTGGCGCAGCATGAAGGGCGGCCACGCCTGGACCGGGATGGTCAAGAACCGCTGCAAGAACGGCGACCACTATTGGGTCGAGGCGAACGCCGCGCCGATCATCGAGGGCGGCCGCATGGTCGGTTACACCTCGATCCGCGTCAAGCCCAACCGTGAACAGGTCAGGGCGGCCGAGCAGGCCTACCGCGAGATCAAGGCCGGCAGCAAGGAGCTGCGCATCCACCATGGCGCCGTGGTGCGGCGCGCCGGCTGGCGCCTGGCCGCGCTGCTCGGGCGCGCCACGCTGCAGCAGCAGATCGTCGGCGGCGGCGCGCTGCTGGCGCTGCTGTTCGCCTGGTGCTGGCTGGCGCCGTCCCTGCCGGGCGGCACGGCGCCGCCGGCGCTGCTCGGCGCCGCCGGCAGCCTGTTGTTCGCCGCGCTGGTCCAGCGCGGCGCGGTGGCGCCGTTGCGCCGCCTGTGCCACGACATCGGCGAGATGAGCGCGGGCGACCTGAGCGCCCGCATCCACATGGAGCGCGACGACGAACTGGGCCACCTGGCGCAGGCGCTGCGCGTGTTGCAGATCAACGTCAAGCTGTTGGTCGGGCAGATCAAGGAAAGCGCCGGCATGGTCAACCTGGGCGCCGGCGAGATCGCCAGCGGCAACAACGACCTGTCGGCGCGCACCGAGGCGCAGGCCAGCGCGCTGCAACAGACCGCCGCCTCGGTCGAGCAGCTCAACAGCACGGTGCGGCAGAACGCCGACAACGCCCGCGAGGCCAACGCGCTGGTGCGCCACACCGCCGAGGCGGCGGCCAAGGGGGGCGCGGCGGTCGGCCAGGTGGTCGAGACGATGCAGGCGATCCAGGCCGGCTCGCGCAAGATCGCCGAGATCATCGGCGTGGTCGACGGCATCGCCTTCCAGACGAATATTTTGGCTCTCAACGCCGCCGTCGAGGCGGCCCGCGCCGGCGAGCAGGGCCGCGGCTTCGCCGTGGTGGCCAGCGAGGTGCGCGCGCTGGCGCAGCGCTCGGCCACGGCGGCGGCCGAGATCAAGACGCTGATCCAGGGTTCGGTGCGGCAGGTGGAGCAGGGCGGCGCGATGGTCGGCGAGGCCGGCCGCACCATGGACGACATCGTCGCCTCGGTGGCCCGCATCGCCGGCTACATGGGCGAGATCTCCCACGCCAGCCAGGAACAGAGCGCCGGCATCGCCCAGGTCAACCAGGCGATCGGCGCGATCGACGCGGCGACCCAGCAGAACGCCGCGCTGGTCGAGCAGTCGGCGGCGGCGGCCGAGGCCATGCGTCTGCAGTCCGAGCACCTGGGCCAGCTGGTCGACGCCTTCAAGCTGGTGGCCGACGCGCCGCAGCGCGCCGGCGTGGTGGCGGCGCCGGCGCGCCGCGCCGGGCCGCCGGCGCGCCAAGGCGTGCACTACGCGCTGCGCTGAGCGGCGGCGCGGCCGGCCGTGGCTAGACGCCCGGACGGCGGCGCGCCAGCAGGCCGAGCAGGCCCAGTCCGGCCAGCAGCATCGCGTAGGCCTCCGGCTCGGGCACCGGCAGCGCCGCCAGGTCGATCCGCACGTCGTCGAGCACCAGTTCCTAATCCCGCATGAGGTGGTGAGCGCCACCGTCGATGGTGCAACGCCTGTCCGAGCCTGGCGCGAATATCTCAAGCTCACCCAGGCCGAGGTAGCGGCACGCATTGGAATTTCCCAGCCCTCTTATGCGAAGCCGGAGGAAAGTGATACGCTGCGCAGGCCGACAATCGGCAAAATCGCCAAAGCGCTGGGCGTCGCCGCTGAGCAACTGGATTCTTAAGTTCACGCCGCCGGTGCTACGTCGGCTTTTGAGCCGTTTGCTGCCGCCGGCGAAAGGGGGCTACGTTGCCCGGCCATTTCAGCGTCAAAAACACAAAAAAGCCGCGATCCCCTATGAGGATCGCGGCTTTTTGTATCTCTTTGGACTTCTCGGTACAAACTATTGGTGCCGGAGCCGGAATCTAAAGGTGGCGTGCAGAGCCTATTTTTCATAGATTTTTGAGATGGCGGAATTATTCTGCCCCTAAAAATGCCCCTAAAAGATTTTTCATAGGTCATCTGAATATGGTCAGGTCGAGCAGCACCCGGCCGGTTCTCGCCAAGCACAGTCCACCGCATATGCCGTCGGCACGCAATCTGGTTCAGGGCCGGGAGGCAAGGCGCGCAGCGGGCGGGCCGCCGCATCACTTCAATCGATCCTTGCTCGGGTCCAGTCGATTCGCGGCGCAAGCCGCCCACACTAGCCATCTATGAATATCCTCATTCTCTGGAGCCCCTGCAATCAGGGTCTTCAGATTGGCGATGTGGGCGCGGACCATCTCGGCCTGTTGCGCGCGCGAGGCAGTCGGCAACCCTTGATTCGATGCTGGTGTTTGCCCCGTTGTGCGCGCACGCCGAGGCGGCCAACGGGGGAGGTTACGGGTATGGGCCGACCAAGTCAGGGCGCCGCGCCCGCCCCGCTCGACCAGGTGCGCGGCCTTCAATCGGCGTTTGCCCCGTGTGCGCACACTCGAGGCGACCGCGCCCGCATCCGATACCATGTGCGGCCGTCCGGATGCTCAAGTGCGCCGATCACTGCCACACGTGGACCTTTGCACCCAAGCTTCACCCCTTAATATACTGGCAATCTGTTTCGACGATATACCGAACCGCTCGGACAGGATGCGACGGGTAATGTCGCCCGCCAGAAAAAGACGCCTGATCTTGGCCGCCTGCTGGAAATTGATTTTCGAGCACCCGGAGCCGCATTCCATCTCTTGCGCGCGGCAATACGCGGCAAGTTCGGCGCGCGTCATCAGCTGCAAGTTGTCGAGCTCATAGTTGCCTCGGTCCTGGTCCTTAAAACGGATAACCTCATAGCTGGCCAAAGGACGTCCAAGGCGCTGTTCCATTACGACCCGGTGGACTGAGCGGCCTTTATTGGGTCCGGTGGTGTACTCGACGTAACCGCTTGGCGTAATACGCGTCCCCTTTGCATTGGCGGCGCCCCAACGCCTACCTGCGGCCGACAGGTTAGCGCGCCATTCTGGAGTGATCTCGCGCTTCTTGCCGCGATTCTTCCATGCTGCGTTTTGCGAGCCCTCGCCAGCTGTGCGGCGTTCAATACCAGCGCGTGCCATCCATTTGCATACCGTGCTTGGCGCTACGCCAACTGCGCGCGCGATATCGATGCTGCTCAGCTTCTCGTCCCAGTATAGGCGCCTCAGCACCGCCGAAATGGCTGGGTGGACGCGTCCGGTCAGATCACTGATTTCATCTTTAGTTAGGAACATCGCGCGCCCCCGTCGTCGAACATAAGGCTATTCTAACCCGGGTGCGCGCGCACGACGGCGCCGCGGCAACTTGGTAAAACTTTGCATCCTTGACCAATCGCAACACGGCGCCGCCCACCCCGGCCGACAATGCGCGCACGCAAAGCGCTTGACGGCTTGGGGATCATTGGGCAATACTGGCCACGTTCCCGAGAAAGAGGGAACCAGGATTGGCGTCCTGCAACTACAAGGCGCGAAGCCTTCTATGATTGATGGCTTTTTTTTCGCGCAACGCATTGGCTTTTCTCCTATGGAGGGCCGTGTGAGGGGGCAGCAATGCCCACTGGTTACTTGTGGCCAGCACGCCAACCTTGCACGGTCTTCCACCCCGATTGGCGTCGGGATGGTTGATTTTCAAATCAATCACAAGGAGCACATCATGGGTAATCACGCCTACAGCGCCACTACATCAGCACACTCCCCCGCACCATTCAACGCCGGCACCCTGAGCGTCGAGCCACTATTTCAAGCCGCCTTCAACCGCCCGCGCGACCCGCGCAGCGCCGAGTACAAGGCCGGCGTACGCGCCGCCCTGGCCTTCCGCATCGAGGGCAAGCGCATCGCCCGGCTGTATGCCCCTGCCAGCGCGCAGGATGACGCCTACCATGCCGGCATGGCCGAGGGGCATGCTATCTGGCGCGCCGCCATCGCAAAGATCGGCGGTGCAGCGTGAGCGCGCTAGCGCAAGCCGAGAACGCACTCGGCCAGCTGAGCAGAAAGGCGGGGCACCTGTCTGCAATGCTGACGCTGATTATTGGCGATGGCCTGGACTCGTTCGACACGTTCAACGACGAAATCAGGGGGCAATATCTTTGGGACTGCTCCGATCTGACTGGCGAGATTTCCTCGTTGTCCCAGCAGATGGAATCGCAAAAGCCTGCGCAGGCACTGCCTGCGGTGCGAGGCGCCGAATGAACGCCTCCACCATTACCGCCCTGCTGGCCGAGCTGCACCACGCCGACCACATCATCAAGGCGATGCTCAACGCCATGACGTTGCAGCAGAAAGCCAAAGTCCATGAGCAACTTGAAAGCGCCGGCGTCTCGCCCGGCGACATGACGCGGGCGAACGAGCGCCACGCCGCCATCGAAGCGGCCAGCGCCTGCAGCAAGCCGAGCATGATCAACGTCGCCGCCATTCGTCAGCACGCCTCCGATATTGGCGCGCACGCCGCCCGGCTGGAAATCCTGCTGTTGACGATTTTCGACAGGCTGGAGGAAATTGACCCGAAAGACCGAGGCACCCGAGCCGCCGTAGATGCAGTGGAGTGCTTCACCAGCTGCGCGCTGCGCAACGGCGTGCTCATGCGCGAGGCAGCGATTCAGGTCGAGGCGCTGGTATTGAAAGGCCATGTGGCATGAGCACCCATATCAAAGCCGGCGCTCCGGTACAGCCAGCCTTGATCCTGCTGGGCTCCGACCTTGGAATCGGTGAGCCGTCCGCGCAATGCACTTTCAAGGTGCGCAGCGCGCAAGGTGAAATACGCATCACCATCGCGGAGGCCCTGGCGCGGCTGGGTGAGTTTTCCCAGCCGGCGCAGGCACGCATCGCGGTGCTTTGCCGCATACAAGAGGCCGAGGAAGCGAGAGGCGCAGCGGCCCCAATGTGGGCGGCACGTGTGGTGCTGGAAGTCACCACCGCCACCGGAACCACCGAGCGCACGGATACCGGCGCACCACGTGCCACTGAGCGGGAAGCAATGGCCGAGGCCGAGGAACTGGCCGACCAGCTGGGCGCGGCGGTGCTGTGGTTCGGCTCCGTCCGTATCACCGACCAGGCAAAGCCGGCAGGGAGGGGGAATTGAGCACTCTCGCCGAACTTGCCCGCATCCGAACGGAATTTGGCCTGGCGCCGGTCGGCGGCGTGCTGTGGCTGGGCGTCGGGATTTTGCCGCCCAAGCGGAACGCCATCGAAATCGACCCGGCGAACTTGCCGACCGCGCTCGACTGCCGCGCGGTGGCCGGCTTGGACGTGGTGCTGCTTTTCCCCGGCAACCTGACCAGGTACGGCGCGCTGCGCACGCTGTCCGACCGGCTGTACCAGGCCCGGCCGCGTCGGCTGCTGCTGGTCGACAGCGACCACAAGCGCACTGCCTTTTTGAAACTGGCGAAACCATGATGGCGGACAAGCACACAAGTGACCAGATGGCCGGCTTCACGCTGGGCAAGGAGGATGACACCGCGCGGGCGGCACGCGTCGAGGTGGAGCGCGCAGGCGAGACGGTACGCCCCTTCGACCGGGCCATGCAGCGCGGCGAACGCGTCGTCAAAATCAGGTGCGGCGCCGACATCAAGCCGTTGCCCATCACCTGGCTGTGGCCCGGCTGGGTGCCGGCCGGCAAGCTGACCATCTTGGCCGGCGCGGCCGGGACCGGCAAGACGACGCTCGCCCTCGCGCTGGCGGCGGTGCTGACCGCTGGCGGGCGCTGGCCGGACGGCACCGCGTGCGCGGGCCGGGGTAACGTGCTCATCTGGTCGAGCGAGGACGTGGCCGACGACACGCTGGTACCGCGCCTGATTGCCTCCGGCGCCAACCTGGCCCGCTGCCACTTCATCGAGGGCATCGCACAGGACGGAGAAAGCGTACCGTTCGACCCGTCGCAGGACATCCCCGACCTGCGCCGCGCCGTCGACGCCATCGGCGGTGTCAGCCTGCTGCTGATAGACCCGATTGTGTCGGCGGTCGCCGGCGACATGCACCGCGCCAACGACGTGCGCCGTAGCCTGCAGGCGGTAGTGGACTTCGCCGACGCCCACGGCTGCGCGGTCATCGGCATCACGCACTTTGCCAAGGGTGGCGCCGGCAAGGCGCCGCAGGACCGCGTCATTGGCTCCCAGGCGTTCGGCGCGCTGGCCCGCATGGTGCTGGTGACGGCAAAGGAGGAAGGTAGCGGCCGCCGAGTGATGGCCAGGGCGAAGTCGAACATCGCGCCCGATGATGGCGGCGTGGCCTACTCGCTCGAGCTGGTGGCCATTGCCGGCGGCATCGAGGCGACGCACGCGGTGTGGGAGGGCGTCATCGAGGGCACAGCGCGGGAAATCTTGGGTGATGTGGAGCACGACGACACCGGCGAGGACGGCGGCACCCGGCAAGACTTGGAGCGCATGCTGATAGACACGCTGCGGGACGCCGGCGGCAAGATGGCCACGAAAGCGCTGCAGGCCGAGGTGCGCGACGCCGGGCACTCCTGGGACGCGGCCAAGCGCCTGAAGAAATCACTCGGCATCGAGGCGAAGAAGCTCAGCATGGGCGGCGCATGGATATGGTGCCTTCCAGAAACAAGCGATTGAAGAGAGCGCGAAGGGAGCGAAGGGAGCACTGTTTTTTCTGCGTTCCCTTCGCTCCCTTCGTGCGCTCTTCGCCGCCAGGTAATTCAACCTGCTGGTCTTCAGCTGGGTTCCAACCTGCGCCGCCAGCGCCTAGTGCCGTGGAGACGTATCACTGCGGGCGGCAATCTCTGCGCCTAACACCGCATGCCTGGCGGCTTCGTACCTATCATTCAGTGCGATGTAGCGCTCGTTTTCCTCTGAGCTGGCATGTGTTCCTGCACTTCGCACGCCCAGGTAGCCGATGTACTCCCTAGATTCCTCAACGGTAAGGCCGACCAAGATTTCCCGTCCCTTGGAATCGGTTCCTAGGCCACGCATCTCGGTGAGGTATGCACGGTCACCGGCAGTAATCTCCAACATAAAAGCTCCTCGTCAATACCAGCGACATCGCCAGCGTCCTGATTCTACCTATGTTGATTCCTACCTGATACCCCTGTTAGAAAACGAACGATTTCTAACACCTACAAGCATCAACACAAATGAATGTTATAAATATAGGGCTTGCTATTTCTAACAGGTAGATATATTCTAACAGTGTTTTCTAACAGTCTTAACCGGAGAAACACCATGGCAACCTTCGCATACGGCCGCGTCAGCACCAAAGAGCAAACCGCAGACAACCAGAAGATGGAAATTGAAGCGGCCGGCCACGTGGTGGACTACTGGTATGCGGACACCATCAGCGGCAAGACTAGCGCCAGCGAGCGCCCGGAGTTCGCCGCGCTGCTGGCGCAGATTCGCAACGGCGAAACGCTGGTGGTGGCGAAGCTCGACCGCCTGGGCCGCGACGCGCAGGACGTCGGCGCCACGGTCAAGCTGCTGGCCACCCGCAAGATTGCCGTCATCGTCCTGCAGCTGGGCAAGCTGGACCTGACCTCGCCGGCCGGCAAGATGATGATGACCATGCTGGCGGCCGTGGCCGAGATGGAGCGCGATTTGCTGGTCGAGCGCACGCAAGCCGGCCTGGCCCGCGCCAAGAGCGAAGGCAAGACGCTGGGCCGGCCGTCAAAGACCACGGCCGAGCAGCGCGCCGACATCATCACCAAGTACGAAGAGGGCGAAAGCGTTAGCGCGCTAGCTAGGCTGCATGAGGTATCCCGCGCCAGTATCCTCGGCATCGTGAAGGCCGTTCAAAGCTGACAAGCAGAGAGGCGGTCCGGAAACCGGAGATCCGAAAGTCCCGCGAGTTGCGATATATTCCCTAGGGCGCATGCGGCGCCCCTCTGAAAATGACAATTTTTCTGTTGCGGAACTCTCCTCGGAATTGAGCAACAAAAACAGATCCCGATTTGTCTGCAAGCCACCTCCCCGACCACGATTTCAACCGCTTTGGCACCAAAACCCCGGGAATTTAGCGGATGATTAGAGATAATCATGGAAATGAGGATTTATGCGGCTTGGCGGGAGGGACTTCGCAGTTTTCTCGCAGTCCCAATCCCATTTTCTCCGCCATCTTCGATTGTGCCGCGACGGCGATATCGATGTTCTTCTCCAAGTAGGCCATAGTGGTCTTCGGGTCTTTGTGACGCATTACCAGCTGAATCGTCTGGACGCCCACGCCTTCCTCGGACAGCATGGTGGCGAAGGTGCCACGCAGGCGGTGCGGGGTGATGCCCTCGACGCCACAGGCCTTGTTGGCCAGGGATATGGCAGTACGCGCGAAGCCGGAGCGGTGCGCGCTCCCCCTTCTCGACGGGGCGATCAGGCCGTGGGCCGCCGGCGCTAGTGCGCGCAAGTGCTCCAACACCCAATCAGGCGTGGGCACCGGCTCGGCCTCGCGCCCCTTCGTCTTGCCCGGGGTGTACACGCGGCGATCCCAATCGAGCCATTCCCAACGGGCCCCGGCCGCCTCAAGCTCGCGCAGGCCGAGCCCAAGCATCAGACGCACCGCCGTACCTACTGCCGGGTCGCGCCAGGTCGCCGCATCAAGATTCCCCAGCCACTGGCGCGCCATGCTAGCTGGTAGCGTAGAGCGCGGCCGCTTCTGCACTTTTAGCATCTTCACATGCCAAGGCATTGCCTGCAGCATGCCCCGTTTGACCGCCCAGAGCATTAGCAGCTTCAGGACGCGCAACCAGTGGTTGGCGCTGGCTGGGGCATGCGTCACCAAGTGCTCGTTGCGGGCCAGCTCCACCATCTCAGTAGTGATGTCGCACACCAGTCTCGGACCAAGGCCGTACAAATGCAGGCGAGCAAAGGTATCGACGCTGCGGATATGCGACGCGCTGGCCACAGTCCCATGGATTTCCAGCCAACGGCCCGCTAGGTCGGCTAGTGTCGGCGCCAACTGGGCGCCGCGTGCTGCGAACTTCGCCTCCTCGTAGGCTCGCTCCGCGACGATATCGGCTTTGCCTTTTTTCGTTTCTCGGGTGCTGCGTTGGGTACTGAGGCCACCGAGCTGAAAACGATAGTGCCAAATGCCGCGCTTACCAACCTTGAACAATCCATAGCTCAAACCTGTTTCTCCTTCTCGACGCCACCGTCCTGCAAACCCCGGATGCGTTGTTCCGTCGCCGCGCGGCCAGCTTCGTCACCACGCACTGCACGCCTAAACGCCGCAGCACCGGCTGCTATCGCCAGTTGCAGAGTCATTGCCGGAACGCCTACCAATCCAGGCGCCATCTCCCCCGTAGCGCTCCCCAAGATACCGCTGACTGCTCCATTGGACATGTTGGCGATGTTCTGCACCAAGCAGACCGATGCGCGCTGGTTTGGCACGATCGACTGGCAGGCAATCGGGGTTCCGCCGGTGGTGGTTTCGATTGGCATGGTGGCTTTCATGGTGAGATTTCCCGCCGGGGCGGGTCGGTTGGTTGATGGAAATTTAGGTCACTTTAGCTGCGATGGCAACGGCGTAGCCGTCATGCTGCCGACCTGGCCGCCGAACATGCCGACGTTGTTCGACAAGAGCATGTTGCGATTGTTGATTTCTCGCACCAATGCCTCGAGGTTGTTCAGGTTCTGCGCTCCGTTGGCACCCTTGGCCAACAGCATGTTGCCCATGTTGTCTCGTACCGACTGCGGCGTGGCGACGCGATTCCATACGTTTTTGGCAGACCCCAGCGCAGACAGCAGGTTGCCGGCCTTGGCCGCCGCAAGCCCACCGCCCGCCTCCCCCAAAGCGGACATGTCGAGGTCGCCCATACCGGCCGCGCGGGCCGCCGTTTGCGAGCCGGCGCCGACGCTCTGCAGGCGCTTCAGCTGCGCCTCCTTGGCGACACTGGAGGCGAACTCGCGGTACGAGCGCAGATCACCGAACACGGCCTTCAGCTTCTCCTGGGTGGCCGGCTCCTTCCACATGTTCATGATATTGGTCTGCCCCCCTTGGGTACCGAGCTTCCCGCGAAGCCCTTCGAACGCGCCGATCCGGAAAGCCTGGATCTCGTTGGCGGACATGCCCTGCATGGTGTTCAGGATGCTGTTCTCGTCGCGGTTGATAGCCAGCTTGCCGGCATTGGCCGCGTCGATCAACGCCGACGGCGCCGAGAATGCCTGGCGCGCGTTACGGTAGAGCGATTCCCCGGTCTGCGGATTGGTCGTCGCCGCGTCCAACTCGCCGACCAGGCGGGTTTTCAGCGACTGGTAGGCGGTCCCGAGCGGCGTCAGGCTGCCGTCGGCATTCATCGCCTTCCGGCTCGACAGTACCTGATCGATGCCTTGCTTGACGTGGTCCAGGTCGCTCATCTGCCAATTACCCGGCTGCCCCGGGTTCAGCGTGAAGGGGATTTGGCGCGCCGTCGCAATCTCGCGCCCGAGCTTGGTGGCACCCAGCTCGTCGGCGGCCGCTACGATCTCGGTCAACTTATGGGTCGGCTGAATGCTGGTGTTGCGCAGCTGGGCATACAGCGGCGCGGCGTCGGTCTCGCGGCGGGTGATCAGCGACGCCACCGTGGTGGGCAGGCGCTGCCCCTGCGTGTCCAGCGCGTCCTCGGCCGCCGCGCGCATGCGGTCCCCCACGCCCGCCGTACGCTGGCGTAGCAGGTTGTAGGCCGCGTCCTTGGTTCGGCCCGGCAGCGTGGCCAGCGTGTCGAGCAGCTGGTTGGTGTTGCGCCCGCCGGCGTCGGCCAGCGTCGCCTCGTCGCCCAACTTGGCAAGGCGCGCCGAGGCCTGGGTAAGCGGGTTGATGTAGCCGCCGGTGGCCAGGCTGCCGCGCGCGTCGCGGGCCAGCGCCTCGGCGATCTTCTGCTTCGCGTATTCCGCCGCGCTGGTCTTGGACAGGCGCTGCATCACGTTGCCGCCGACGGCGCCTATCCCCGCCGCCACCGGTGTGGAGAAGCCGCTGAGCAATGCGCCAGTTCCGGCGCCACTCGCGCCGTCCGCCAGAATGCCGCCGAACGTGTCCGCATTGGACGAGGTGGCACCGGTAACGCCGCCGTACACCGCGCCCACCTTGGCCGCCTGCAGCGCACGCGGTAGTACGTCGACGATTTTGGCGCCGGCCGCCGCGCGCAACGCGTTCGGCAGCAGGCCACCGACCGGCAAGGTGGCGATGATCGAGCCGCCGACTTCCCCCGTGCCGTTCGCAATCGGGCTGGCGGCCTTGTACGGGGCATTTTGCTCATTGAGCCGGGCGCGGCCGGCATCGGCATCGTCGACAAGCCACTTGGCGGCGCTGCCAAGGAGCGATGTTGGCCTTTTCCCGGAGACGAGGCTCGATAACGTGGGCGCCAAGTCCGACGTCAGCCCGTCGAGAGCGGAAAGCCCCTTGCCGGCCAGTCGCTGGACGCCCAGCACTGTGTTGCCGAAACCCCTTCCCACACCGGAGGCGAAGCCAGAAATCCCATCGAGCAGCGTGTTCCCGCCGGTCGTGGCATCCGGCGTCTGGGTGATTGGCTTGCCAGGCTTAGCCTTGGGCGGCTGGAATTGATCCCAGGGCCCTGCTGGTCCCGAATCAGCATTGTTTTGAAATTGCTCCCACGGTCCGGACATTAGATTTTCTCCCAATTATTTTTATCGCCAGGTTCGCCACCTTGAAATCGGTAGCCATCAATAATCTGTCCCTTGATGGCGGACTTGCGCGCCGGCTTGGCCGGCTGGCCGGCTGTTTGCGATTCCGCGTACTCCGCCAGTTTTTTCGCTTGCGGGAATGCGAATGTCAGGTTGTTGGTTTCCGCCTCGAAAATCTGCTTGAAGCGGCTGAGCTTCTTCTTGGCGGTCTCCGCGTCATCCGTGGCCAGCGGAATGAACGGCATGAGCCGCGGTGATTCCGCAGCGGTGACTGCGGCGCCGCTGCGGTCGTGCAGGATCAAGCTACCGACATCCGAGATGTTCGCGCGTGTCTCAGTGCCCCCTGGATAGAGGCGATTCAGCAGGCTATTCGGCAGATAGCCCTTGTAGCCGACCGCATCCTTGCCGCCAGCCGCGCCTAGGCTGGCCAGCGCGGCGTCGATGGATGAGAGTGATTTTGCGTTGGAGGTGATGGCTTGGACGATGTACTGCGGTGTATTCTGCTTTTTCTCGAGCGGCTGACCGTCGGGACCAAACACCGGGCGGCCGGTAGGCGACACACCGGGCGCCAGGCGCTTCGGCAGCGCCATGATGCCATCCTGGGTGTCCATGTATTGCGGCGTACTTTGTTCCTCCTGAAAATGACGCTCCGACTGCGCACGGCCAGCTGCGGCGCTGGCATTGCTGGCGACCGAGTCCGGAGACTGGGTGTTTTTTAAGTCCGCTGTCTCGGCGCCGGTATATGGGTTGACGCCGACCGTGCGGCCGCCCAGGTTGTGGAAGGCCAGCTTCTCGGCCACGCCGTAGCCGCCCTGGATCGGGCGCACCGTGCCGTCGTCCGCCGTCTGGACCAGGATCGGCTTGCCGTCGGCTGCCATCACTACGTGCGGGGAGTTGTCGAACTTCGGCTTGAACTTGAGGGCGACCGCCTCTTGCGCGTCGGCCTCTTGCGGAAACCCGGCGCTGCGCAACTGTTGGGCGAGGTCCATGCGCCGCTCGTAGACGTCCTGCTTTTGATTGCCGCCACGCGCTCCGCCTTGAACTGGCGCCGCGTTCGCGCCGGCGGCCTGGATAAGCTGGGAGTTCGCCACCGTCGGCGAGTTCTTCCCCGCTAGGGACGACGCAGCCTGCACAGGAGTCATCCCGCCATTTACCAGATCGACAATTTTGTTCAGGCTGCCGTTGTCGGTAGGCACGCCGTAAGAATGGGCTGCCCGGTAAAATTCTCCGGCGTCGATGCTCGCCGCCGGCAGCGCACCGCCTGCGCCAGAGGTGGACTGGCCACCGGCCGGCTTCATGTAGAACTGGAGCAGCGCCTCGGCCTTCTTGCGCGCCCGCTCGTGATCTTGCAGGCCGCCCTGCGCCTCCTGGATCTGCAGGCCGCGCAGCTGCGCCATCTGCTGGATCTGGTCCTGCTCCAGCTTGCGCTGCTGCGCCGCCTGCTGACCATCATTGAAGCCCTGCCAACCCTCCCCAAGGATTTGGCCAAATCCCGTTGGCATCCGGGAGGGACCTGATGCGGCCAGCATTCTCGCTGCCGCGCCGAGGAGGCCTTGAGCCTGCGGGGTATCTAAGTTGTCGAGCAATCCCATTTAGGCCTCCAGCTTTCTGTCCAGCAGCTCGCTGGGCGTTGGGTCGCACGATTCAATCGCCTCGCGCAGTCGAGTAATCTTTCCCACCGCGACATCCGGTCTATCTTGATCGAGCAGCGCCTCCATCTTCTCGCCCAGAATAAGCCCGATCTCGAATAGAGCAACAAATGCCTCCGCCCGATTCATTTCACTACTCGAAGCGGGCCGGATAGTGACCGTCTCGCGCCGCTGAATGGCTTTTATCACGTCGTTCAATGAGAGCCAGGCGCCACCTGGAGCTTCGCAAAGAGGGAACATGAAACCCGGGGCGCGAGCGGCGAGTTCGTCCGAAAAATAAACTACTTCCATTGCAATGCCTTTCTGCGTCGTCGACGCCGTAAAAATTCTTGAGGCATTGATCATGCGCTTTTGTAGTCCCAAAATCCTGCTGGTTTTGGGACGATTTGAAGTGCCGCCGTGATGTCGCGATATGCCTGCGAATCGCCGACATGAAAGCGCGACATCAGGCGATCCCGAACCTCTGGGCGCGGCAGACCTTCATCTAGAAGTTGACGTGCGGTACGGACACGCTCGTCAGGCCCCAGCAGGCTAACGCCGTGCGCTGCCCCGACCTGAAAAATCAATCGCCGAAATTCATCTTTGTCTTGCTGGGTTACGCTCGCTAGATCGAGCGAATTTAGACCGTCCAGCAGGTCGCGAAATGCCTCACTGCGCATGCGGATCTCCGATCACTGCTGAGCTGTTGTGTCGAGACTCATAGGTTCTTGGCCAAGCCCTTGCGATAGTTTGGCGCCGGATCTGCGGGCCGAGTGCCTGTGCTGTCGCGGAACCGTGTGTATACGCCTTCGTAGCTCAGTAATACGTCGTCAATACGGCCCTGCCGATTCTTTGCAACGAACACGTCTGCGAACCCACGCAAGTGCGTCTGTGGGTTGTCGACCTCTTCACGGTGGATGAACAACACAATGTCGGCGTCCTGCTCGATAGCGCCGCTGTCCCGCAAATCGGACAACTGAGGGCGGGCCTTGTTGGCAGCGTTGCGCGATAGCTGTGAGAGCGCTAGGACAACGATGTTCAGATCTTTGGCCAACGCTTTTAGCCCTCGGCTGATTTCTTCGATTTGCTGATTACGATTAGATCCCTCGCCGGACATCAACTGCAGGTAGTCGATCACCAGCAGGTCAAGGCCATGCTTGCGCTTGGTCAGTCGGGCCTTGCTGCGCACATCCAGTAGCGTTAGCGCGGGCTGGTCATCCAAGTGCAGATTTAGGTTTTGCAGTTTGCCGCTGGCTGCGGTGAAGCCAATCCACTCGACATCCGTCATGTCACCTCGGATCACAGCCCCCAGCGGAATACTTCCCAACGATGCCAGCGCCCGGTCCAGCAGTTCGCCGTTTTGCATTTCTTGCGATAAGAACAGCACGTTGTAGTTCTGGGAGACGCTGGTGGCGATGTTCAGTGCTAGGGCCGTTTTACCCATCGACGGCCGCGCACCTAGGATTACGAGGGCGCCTCGATTCGGGCCACCTGTCAGCAAAGTGTCGATATCGGAAAATCCCGTGGGGATACCGGAACACTTGTGTTCGATACGCCCGTCCAGGACGTCAAGATGGGCCACCATAGCCTCGCTGGCGCGGATTGGCTCACGGGTAGCCCGAGTCTCAGCTAGGGCCGCCAGCGCCGTCTGTGCGGCTTCCAGCACATCCCCCGCAGTCCGGGCGCCGGGACGGAATGCCATTTCCGACATCTCCGCCGTTGCAACCAGCAATCCGCGACGCAATGCACGGTCGCGCACCAAATCGGCATAGCGGTTGATATTCGCAGCGCTCGGCGTGCTTTGCTGAATACTGTTCAGGTAAGCTAGGCAATCCGGTACCGCCTGCGCCAGGGCCGCACCGGCAGAGATCACGTCGCACTGTTGGCCAGCAGAGATCTGTCTGAGCAGCTCGGAAAAAATGGTGCGGTGGTCATGGCGGTAGAAGTGAATCGAGCGTAAGTCGCCCATGCGGTCAACTGCGGCGTTGTCACGCAAGAGGGCGCCGATTACTGATTGTTCCGCCTCGATGGCTTGCGGGCTGGTGTTGTGGTCGTCCATGCTCAGTTCCTGTTCTCGTATTTTTGCTCGCGGATCTTGGTGAAGTTGCTGGATTTTGTCATCCACTCAAGGTCAGCAAAAAATGGGGATTTTCCTGATCGTCCGACGAGGAAGTCGCACGTGCCGACATACTCGAAGAAACTTCGCCAGTAACCCAGGCTCTGTCGCTTCTCGTCTTCGTTCCACCTGGCCCGCAACTGAGTAGCTCTGGCCGTCGTCCAGTCGCGCACCTGTGGGCACTGGGGAAGCAGTTCGTGATAGATCGCGATAATCTCTTGGTGCGGGCAATCTGGTTTTATCGACCTGGCCGGCCGCTGGTCGGCAGCGAAGCTGGCGACGACTACCCCGCCAGGGGTAGCTGCAGTTATAGGTGAATCAGAGAAGAGGGAATCAGGAATCAGAGAATCAGGCGATCTTGGCGGTGACATATCATCATCTAGGGCGATGCTAGGCACATCCTTGGTGATGCTTGGCATAGCCTTGGAGGTGTTTTCTAACGCTTCTCCTGGACCAGGAATGGCGCTGGCCTGTTCGCGGACGTGCGGTGACTGGTGCTCTGCAAACTTACATATCTGGATGAAGCGATTGCTGCCAACGACATAGCGGAGAATGAAACCGTGTAGCTCTAGTTCGATGAGCAGTGGCTCCACATCCACCGAGTCATACGGCAACAACTCGCCTTTGATGCGCTTAGGTCGGTCTTCTAAACGTCCCTCGCGGTCTGCCAGCATCCACAGTCCGGGAAATACGAACCTCGCCCATATCGAGCATTCCGCCAGGTTCTCATTCTTGTAGAGGCCGGGCTTTATGTTTCTTGAACGCGCCATATCAGACCTCGGAAACTTTTTCGACGGTCACCATGGCCATGTTGGTGTGGCATTGGGGGGGCTGACGCAGTTCATTCTTCCTCTGCAAGCTGTTCAAACGATCTGCTTCATCATCGGCCTGAGCAGAAGACGTGCAGATACAGACCACCGTCGGTACGTTGCATCCCGGTGTGGCGTAGGTGACGAGAAAATCGCCGTTGAGCATTGGGCCCATTGAACGATGATTCAGCATGACGCCTCCAAATCCAGGGAGCCTTGCGGGTCGCTCAGCATGCCGCCATGCCCTACCAGCACATACCGTGCAATACCGTTGTGGGCTAGTCCATCCGGCCCAACCAGTCGCTCGCGGCGTGATGCGATCACCCAGCCACTGGCCTCCAACTCCTGAATGCGCGTGGCGATTCGATAGAAGCCACAAGCCACGCCTTCGGGGGTGTTAATGCCCCTATCGCCGAGGTACTGCAGCACCCGCAACAAGGTCTCGCATTGGGTGCGGCCGGAGGTATCGCGTAGCGCCATACCATTGGCATGTAGCTCCTTGCGGAGTTTGCTGGTATGCTTGACGCCGCAGCGAAAGATTTCCTTTGTTTGCCCTTTCACACCGCCCGCCAGCTTCGTGAAATGAGCGCCTCCCTTAGTGGAGGCGTTTTGTTTTCTTGATGCCATACCGTCTCCGTTATCGGGTGTTTGCACAGTAGTTCAGCGGATCAGCGAAGAACCTGTGCAATTCACGATTGGGGTACGCGGTGCAGCGCGCAGAGAATTTAACTGGCTGCGGTGCCTTGCCCGCATTGACAAGCTGCCGGAATTTTTCGCGGCTGAACGGTGAAAAAGGCGCGATTTGGTTCCAGCGGCTCATTCCATCAGCCGGAAGGGTTTTGCTCGGGAGCGCCGAGGGGATTTCTACTTTCTGTGCCATGGTTGCCTGCCTTTGCAATTTACCGCCTTGATTCAGCGGATTGATGCAAAGGTTAGACATTTCGCTTCCGCTAGTCGCGGAGGATTATGCGGAAATATGAGTCTAAATCCTCCGTGCGGTCGCATGCCGGCAGCGCCGTGCTTGTGTAACTGCTAGCCGCCGGCGTGCTACTGCTCTCGACCCAGTTATCGGCCAGAGCCAGTGGCGCCGGCGGTGCCCGACGAGACCTTGCGCCGCTACCTGTTCGTGGCCATCGACCGCGCCACGCGCTGGGTGTTCCTGCACATCTACGGCGACATGACCGAGCACAGCAGCGTCGACTTCCTGCGCCGCCTTAAGCTGGCCTCGCCGATCAAGATCGCCAAGATCCTGACCGACAACGGCTCGCAGTTCACCGACCGCTTCACGGCGAAGGACAAGAAGCCCAGCGGCCGGCACGCCTTCGACAAGGTCTGCGCCGGCATGGGCATCGAGCACCGCCTGGCGCCGCCGCGCCATCCCCAAACCAACGGCATGGTGGAGCGCTTCAACGGCCGCATCAGCGAGCTGTTGCAGCAGACCCGTTTCGATAGCCGGGCCGATCTGGAGACGACCTTGCTCAACTACCTGAAGCTCTACAACCACCATATTCCACAGCGTGCCATCGGCTCAACAACGCCGATCAAGGCGCTCAAGGAATGGCAACTTCGCAAGCCGGAATTATTCGTTAAACGCGTTTATGATCAAACGGGACTCGACAGTTAGGCACCGGCAGATCGGCGAAGGCGAGCTTGTTCATTCCGACTGCGTAGCCAACATACTCTTCTGATCCCTATCAAGAGGATATAATTTTCGAATTAAATCTGGTGTAATTTCAACGTCATCAAGAGCTGTACTGCAAAATATAGATAATCGCGCAGGTGAATAGTCCGCATACATACAGAAAAAATAGTCGGCTACTATACGAACAAAGTAGGTCCGAAAAGCATTTTTCCCTTTAACTTTTCGAGGTAATTTAAAGCGCATGTTCTGCTGCTTTGATTCTGAATCAGCTATTTTCGCTAGCGCTTCGATTTGCGTTGAAATTGAAGGCATGCAATAGTCTAATATCCAGCATTTCCCGCGCATTACGTTATTTCCGCTAACCACCTCGGGCCTCATCATGATTTCCGCCTGAGCTAATTGGTGATTATTTAATAACGAATGCAAGGGAAAGGTCGTATATGCTCCATTCTCACCATCAAATTTTTTTATTTTTCTGGCAAGTAACTCACTAAGCTTAGCGATTTCTTTCATCTCGGTTTTGTAATCTGCAGGCGTCAGTTTCGGGTTTTCTAGATAGCTGGCCATGGCTCGATTGACTTTCCCTAGCAAGCCACCATTTGACGTCAATTCAATAGACGGATTTCTTGTTGAAATGAATTTCCAAACTGTTTCCATTTCATGGCACATCGCGAGTCTTTTCCACATTTCGGCTACGTCAAGGACCCCATCCCCGGTTTTTATTTCGAATTTTGTTGCACCGGACGGCTGATTGAAATAAGTAGTGACCTGGTTTACAACTGATTTAGGGACCCACGAATGAAATATCACAACAGCCTTTCCTGTATCAATAAAATCACCCCCTGCCGAGGATGTCCCGTTGGTAAGTTGGGGTAGATCGGCAGTATTACTGCGCGACATTCCCAAAAGTGCCAGTGATCACTTGTGCGCCTGCGCGCAACGCATCCAAATAATCCGCCCAGCGTTGCATCATCAGGCGGCGCGCCGGCAGGTGGGCGGTCCGGTTGTAGGCGCGCCCATTTGGGTCTTTGACTGCGTGGGCCAACTGGTGCTCGATCAGGTCCACACGCTCTCCCAGCACCTCGTCCATGATTGTGCGAGCCATTGCTCGGAAGCCATGGCCGGTCATCTTTTCTTTGGGGTAGCCCATGGCGCGCAGCGCCGCGTTGATCGTGTTTTCGCTCATACAGCGTTCACCGGTGCGGATGCTTGGGAAAACGTATGGGCCGTGCCCGTGCATCGTCTCCAACCCGCGCAGCAGTGCAACCGCTTGGGTGGCCAGCGGCACGATGTGGTCGTTCTTCATCTTCATCTTATGGCCAGGGATGCGCCACTCTGCCGCGTCGAGGTCTAGCTCTGTCCATTCCATCGACCGCAACTCGCCCGGGCGCTGGAAAACCAACGGCGACAGCTTGAGCGCGGCGGTGGCGTATGGGGCGCCGCTGTATGCGTGGATCGACCGCAGCAACTCGGCAACCTGTTTCGGATCGATGATGGCGGCATAGTGCGCCTCGGGTACCGTCGACAGCGCATCGCGCAAGTCCGCTGTTACATCGCGATCAGCCAGGCCGGCGGCCACGGCATAGCGGAACACCTGGCCGCAAAGTTGTTTGATCTTGTGCGCGGACTCGACCGCACCGCGTGCTTCGATCTTGCGCAGCGCGGCCAAAACGTCACGCGGTTTGATGGTCGATATCGGCATTGCCCCAATTTCGGGAAAAATGTTCCGTTCGAGCCAGGCGGTATTTTTCAGCTGGGTGCTTCCAGCTCGATCGGCCGATGTGTTGATCAGCCACTGGCGAGCCATCGCCTCAAAGGTATGGACTGCGGCCGCAGCCTTGGCGTGCTTGATATCGCGCTTGGCTTGGCCTGGATCGACGTCGTTTGCCCGTAGCTGGCGGGCGCTGGCGCGGGCGGCGCGGGCCTTGGTGAGCGTCACCTCGGGATAGCTTCCGAATGAAAGGCGGCTTTCCTTGCCGGATGCCTGTCGGAATTTCATGCGCCACAGCTTGGAGCCGGTAGGCATGACTTCAAGGTACAGGCCACCGCCATCGGCCAGCTTGTACGGCTTGTCCTTGGGTTTGGCGTTTTTAACCTGAATGTCGGTCAGTGGGGAAACGAGACGGGGCATGTTAGGGGCACGCGCTTGAGCGCTTTGGGGGCATGCCCTCAAGACTGCCCCTAAAAAACCTTGCTGTCAATGGGCAAACTTGGGTGCTATGAGCGTTAAAAAACCCCTAAGCATTTGATCTATTAGGGGTTTTTAGGCAAACTTTGGTGAAGTTTGCAGTATTCTTGGTGCCCGGAGCCGGAATCCGAACCCTATAAAAAACAATGACTTATGATCGCTGTTCGTAAAATATTCGTAGCAAAAACCCCCTGCCGAATCTGAATGTGAGCGGAATCGAACCAATTTCCCGACCCGGGAATCGAACCCGCTCCTCATCTAGGACTTCTCCTGGTGGCTTTGCACCCAAGCGATCACCTCCTTGGCATTGTACAGCGGCTGGGCGCGGCCGGACTTGGTTGGAAGCCGGATAGCCCTGGGGAAGCTCGGCAGGCACGCCATGCGCTCGCGCACGACCTGGGGATCTCGCTTCAGGTACTGGGCGATCGTTGCGATGTCCCACAGGTCGACCGACAAAGGGATTGCCGGCCTCTGCAGCTTCTCGATGGCCTCGGCCAGCTTGGCCACGAATTGCGATTCGCTCATGTCCACTATTTTTCTCCTGGTTGGGTGGTAGGTGCGCCGACGAGCGTCAGGCACGTTTTCTTCGGCGCCGGCGGCTGGAACGCATCCTCCCCGAACACCTCGGTGAAGATCTTGTCGGTGGCGGCGCGGCCGGCCGCAGTCGCGCTCATTTTCAGGACGATCAGCAGGTGCACGGCGTTGAACAGCGGCCCGTCGTTGAACTCCTGTCGCCGCCGCTCGGCCGAATCCTCCAGCACGTAGCCGGCCACGAGCATGACCAGGCCGTTGCGCTCGCCGATGTCGGCGCGGTCGGCCACGTTGATGTTGAGCAGCTCGAAGCGCTCGCCCGGCGTCGTGGCGAGGTCGAAGTCGGGCGCCAGCTCGAGCAGCGCGCTGCCGAGCTCGCTGCGCTGGTCGAGTCCCTGCTGCCACAAGACATCCATCTCTTCAAGCAGGCGCCGGAAGCGCACGGCCCGCGCCTGGTCGAACGGGGTGCCAGCCTCCAGCCGGACCGCCGCGCGCCGCGCACATCTGATGGAGGTACTGAGGCCATGCAGCACGCCCCCGATGTCCCGCAGCTTTCGGCGCAGACGCAGGAAGGAAACCACCGCGTGCTTGGTCATTGCGCACCTCCGAACATCTCCATGGGCGTGGTCGACAGCTCCAGCAGCTCGAAGAACTTCGCCGCGCCGCCGGTGCAGCGCAGCGCCTCGAACGCCAGCGCCTGCAGACGCGCCGTCAGCTGGCCGGCGTCGACTAGGCGACGGAACTCGGCCTCGCCGGCAAAGCCGCCGGCCGCCGCCGCGCCGAGCAGGTCCGCCGATATGGTTGCGGCGTGCGCTCGCCCAGCGGCATCATTGTCGCTATACGGCGCGGACAACGCGGTGAACATGATCAGGGCCAGCGCGGCGTTCTGGTCGGCCGTGCCGCCCATGTCGTAAAGCATCGCCGC
This sequence comes from Rugamonas rubra, assembly GCF_900114705.1. Classification (GTDB taxonomy): domain Bacteria; phylum Pseudomonadota; class Gammaproteobacteria; order Burkholderiales; family Burkholderiaceae_D; genus Rugamonas; species Rugamonas rubra. The sequence continues at coordinate 64,136 of NZ_FOTW01000026.1, read as the reverse complement.
TGTGGTAGATGGGCCGGCGTTCATGCGGCACCGCCTTGCGGGCGCGCCGCCGACATCCGGGCCAGCTTGGCGCAGGCCTTGGCCAGGCGGGTCTTGTGCGCATACACGCGGCGCCGGGCCTTCTGCAGCGCCTGGTACTTCGGCGAGGTGAACTCGCGCACCGCCGCGTGCTCCGGCGCGTCCTTGTGGATCAGCTTGTTGAGCTGGCCATGCTCGCGCTCATAGGCGTGGATCGCCAGGTGGTAGGCGTGCTCGGCGTTGCTGGCGGTCTCCTGCAGGCGCCAGCCCTCGAGGGCGAGCTGACCGACAAGCACGAGCTGGGTGATTTGTTCCGTGATCATTCTTGTGCTGCCTTTCTTTGGGTGGCCACCAGGCGCAGCGCGGAAATGCGCTTGCCGGTGGCCGGGTGGGTGTTTGCGATCCGCGCCATCCTGACCAGAGCCTCGTCCTTGCGGCGCGTGTCCATCTGGCGGAAGTGGGCGAGGATCTGCTGCTCGCCGGCGGTCAGCGGCGCGCCGGGTGTCGGCACGACCCTCATGACGCACCGCCGACAAGCTCGTCCAGGTCGTCCGCGATGTCGGCGGTCATGCCGGCACAGGCCCGCAGCGCGTCCGCCTGGGCGTCCGGCCGCATGGTGTCGATCGCGCCGAGCAGCGCGCCGACGACGTTGGCCAGGCCGGCTAGGCGCTTGACCTGGGCGGCGCGCAGTTGGGTAACGGTGTTCATGGACGCACCGCCGTTCCAGCCGCCGAGATGAGGCGCAGAGTCGGTGCTGCGCGACGTGGGAATGCCTCCGCTACACCAGTCGCGAACGACATCAGCTCGCACTGGCGCCGGCCATCCATGGTCCGATAGGCCAGCAGCAAGGTCTGTTCTTGCATGGTGAGCGCCTGTTGGTCTGGCAGCAGTGCGGCGGTTGGTTTTTTCATACGGAACCTCCTTGAATAAGTGACAACGTCGGGCGTTTTTGGCTCAGGCTAGCCTGTGCCCAGGCCTCGGTAACGGCCAGTGTCGCGATCCGCCTGTTGGAGTCCATGCTGCGAAACGCGCTCAGGACGCGCTGCTCGTCCGGGGTGAGCGGCAGCGCGGCCGGCGGCTGGGTGGCGGTCGGGCCGCTCATGGTGCAACCCCGCGCGTCCGCATGGCGATCACCATCGCGAGCACCTCGTCCGCCAACTGCTGGGCGAGCCACAACATGTTGCTAGGTCCTTCGGGCGGCTGGATCAGCATTAGGAGCCCGGCCAACTGCTCGGCGCGCATTGCCAGGTGGCTGCGGATTTCGATGTCTTCAATGTGCAGCTTCCCGTAAGGCACCTCGACGGCGAAGGTGCCAGGGAGCGCGCCGTCGGCGCCGGCGGCCTTGACGATATGGGCGCTCATGCCGACACCAGGGAACGCAGCGTATCGGCCGATGCAGCGATCTCTTCGCTGATGCCTTCGCACATCGTCGCGACCATGTTCGTCAGGCGGTCGATCGCCACCTCGCTCAGCGGGATTGCCGTGCCATCGTCCTGCGGATCAAAGCAGGCGGCCATGACGGGATTGCCCGAGACGATGCGCATGACCGCACCCATGCCAGCGCACAGAGATTGAATCCGGTTGAGCTGGCGCAGGTGGGGGTCGATCGGTGCGCCGGTCGCCGCGGCCAGGTCGATCACGTGGCCAGGGAACTGCTCGTAGCGGTCCTCGAGCATGGACTTGTCGTCGATCAACGCCTGGGCGGTTGCCCCTTTGATTGCATTTATGTTATTGTTACGATTCGCCATGGTATTTCTCCAAAAAATTAGGGCGTACGGGTCCATTCGGCGTTCGAGCGCCGGGTGGGCTTTTTTGTTTCTGCTTCGGGTTTAAATCAGAATTGACTGCGTGCCTGGTGGTGGTCGATCACGCGGTATCGACAACTTGAAGCGGCCGTCGATGTAGGGATGGATGACCTGGGTTGCCGTGACGCGCTGGCACTCGGCAACGAAGCGCGCGAACACGGCGCTGACGTCCTTGATCCAGAAGCAGGCGTAGCTGCCACCCTTGGCGTCCTCGTGCGCGTTCTTCACCATCACCGGCTTCAACGCGTACGGCGACTGCCGGATCACTTCATCGACGATGCGCGTGGGCAGGCCGTACAGCCTCCCGATCCGTATGCGGATGTGGACGATGGACTCGGCCGCCGACGGCCGCGTCAGCAGCACCTGGCCGGCCGCGATATCGTCGACGCGCTGCTCGACGGTGGTCAGCGCGGCGCCCTGTGTGTCCAACTGCTGCTTCATGGCTGCTTGCTCGAACATTAGGCCGACCAGCGCGCGCTGCTCCGGCGGAAGGCTGGCCAGCGGATCGGTGGTTGGCGTCGGCTTAGCGAAGTACGACCTCACCAGTTGCCGCTGCACGTCCCAGGCTAGGTCGTCGGTGAACGATTTCACGAGCATGCTGTAGCCGGTTTCGGTCAGCAGCAGGATCGACGCGGGCGTGCCGCCTTGCGGTCGTGAAAAACCAAGCGTACGAATTTCGTCCGGCTGGGTCAGCTCGAAGAAATCATCGCCGGCAATCAGGCGGGCGCGATGCTCATTGAAGTTCCGGCGCGCAGTTCCGTCAGGGCGGCGGTGTGCTTTATCCATAGCGGACAGCGTCAGCACGCGGCGACCGGCGTATTCGATCGGGACTAGTTGCACGCCGGCGATGTCTACCGGCGCGGCCGGCACCGACTGCTTCGCCGCCAGCAGCAGCTCGTGCGGTTGCCGGGCGCTCACAGCGTACCTCCAGTCGCTACAATTGTCGCCGCCTTGCGGCTAGCATTTTCCAGGCGGCGGCGCACATTGCCGGCATTGCGCTTGGCGTCCAGGTACGCCTCGTACTCGACCTTGGTGTGCTTGATCACCTTGGCGTGCTCCGGCTGGCGCGTGTCGATGCGCGAGGATGCGCGACCGTGCTTGGCCTCGAACTGGTCGATCTTGTCGTGGTAGCGCGCCTTTGCCGCCCTGGTGGCACTGTCGGCATGCAGCAGTTGCACGGCCAGTTCGCCGGCGGCGAGTAGCGCGATCAGATGGGTGGTACTGGTCATGCTCATTGCGCTACTCCTTTGGGTGCGATTTGGATCAAGTGGAACATGGTGGCGTCGCCGCCGACAGCGGTGGTTACTTCGCACGCCAGACGCAACGTGCGTTCGGAAATTCCACCCTTTGCCAGTAGGGTGGTGAAGACGTCGGATTGACCGAAGCCGGCGCGCGCGGCGCTGGCCAGGATCTCGTCGACGCGCTCGCGCATGCCTGGCTTGGGATGCTCCTTGGGGGCGTAGGCAAAGCCGGCCATCATCAGGAATTCCCCCGACGCCGTCATGTCGTAGTAGCCGTCCTTTTTGAAGAAGTGCTGCTCCATGAAGTTCTGGCGCGCGCTCATGCTGCGCCCGCTGCAGTGACGGCCTCGGCCTGGGCCGCGCGCCAAACAGAGTGGCCTTCCTGAATTCCGGAGGCGAACGCATCGTCAGCGGCAGTGCCAGCGGCGTGCTGGTGGCGGATCGGCACACCCTCGATGCGGAACGCCAGGGCTGCGCGCACGCCGGCCCGGTACTCGGCGCTGCGCGGGTCGCGCGCTGTGCTGAAGGCGGCGTTGAACAACTGGTCGACGGTGGCGGCGCCGGCGATGATGCGCTTCAGGACGCCGCCCTGGAGGCGGTAGACCGCCAGCACGCCGTTGACGTTGCGCAAGGTGACGATGGTCACGCCGTCGACGTTGGTGACATCGCTGGCGCCGCTAGGCTGCTCGTGGCCGCCGGCCTTGGCGAAGGCGATGCGGGCGCGCTCGATCAGCGCGTCGTCGCGGCGGCCTGCTGGCGGGGTGGTGGTGCTGATGGTGGTAGAAGTGGTGGTCATGTTCGCCTCAGTCAATGTTGCGTTGAACTGAGACGAACTCTACACAAGAAAAACTAGCAATGCAAGAAAAACTAGTACCACGCCTTATTTTTTTGGAAGCGAGGCCGGCAAATGCCTATAGAACAGCTCCCAGCCGTCGCCCTCCAACTCCCATGTCCCAAAGGCGCGAAACTGTGCAATCACAGCATCCTTTTGCTCTATTGTCAAAAGCCTGTCGAATGCATATCCAACATGTACAGCTTCGACAGTCAGGCCCTTTCGGATAACATCGGTTAGCTTAAAGACTTCTTTGATCTCGTTCTGGGTCTTCACCACAAGTTCCTCGAGCGCTGCAGCCCCTCCAAGCTCCTCAAGTTCCTCGTCAGAAACGCCAAACTGCAAGTACTCGACCGTAGTTTCTAGAGCGGCGGCTACCGCCACCATGCGCAACCTCTTCGGTGCCGTTCCCCCTTCTTTCTCCCACTGCTGGACAGTCTGCCAGGCAGATACGCCAACTCTCTCCGCGAGCTGCTTCATCGTGAGGCCAAGGGCCTCACGCCGTTTCTTAATCCGTGAATTTATAGTTTCCATGGCGTTATGTTATACACTAGTTTTTATTGTGTCACCACAGGATAATCTAGCAATGCTAGAAAAACTAGCGTATGATTTGACGCATGAACGGAATCGATAAAACCATTAAACACTTCGGCAGCCTAAGCGCCGTCGCACGCGCGCTGGGCCTCAGTGGCTATCAGGTTGTTCAGCAGTGGGTGTCCGCAAAGAGGGTTCCGGCCGAGCACTGCACCCGGATCGAAGAACTCACTTCCGGTGCTATACGTTGCGAGGAACTTAACGACCGAGTGAACTGGTCGGTCGTTCGCAATTCAACTGAGCCCACCACCAAGGCTACCCCATGAGCGGCCCCATCCGCAATTTCGAGCCGACCATGAGCAGTATGCAGATGGTCGACTACATCAACGAAGAGCGTAAGGCCAAAGAAGCTGAAGGCGGAAAGCGGTTCATTAAGTTGGCCCACCGCAGCTTGATGACCAAGGTGCCGAAGGTACTGGGCAAGGGGTGTGCAAATTTTTTTGCACACCACGTCAATCCAGACAATCAGCAGGAATACCCTTGCTACAACTTCCCCAAGCGGGAAGCGTGCCTCATTGCGATGAGCTACAGCTACGAGTTGCAGGCAAAGGTGTTCGACCGGATGGTGGAGCTTGAGGATGAATTCAACGCATCCCGAATTACCACCACCCGAGATCGCATCTTGATACACAAGGCCGTGCCATACATCTTCGAGCGCACCGGGGCCTGCTTTCCCCGGATTTATCTAGCCATCAGCGCGGCCGCCGGGGCTACCAACTTCCCTGGCATGACGATGGGTCACCTCGCGCGCGTGGCGACGCCTTTACTGCGCATCCAAAACGAAGCCGACACGCAAGCAGACTGGGAACTGCTGCACATCAGCGGCAAAGCGCTGCGCGGCGGCGCCCAGCTAGAGCTCGCCTTCAACACCCCGGCCCTCTACAACCCGTCCAAGGAAACCCTATGAACCTCGACGAGCAAATCCAATGGGTGTCGCAGAGCTGCACCCGCCTGCGCGCCGCCCTCCCGGCGAAGGTCGCCGCCGGCGCCGTCACCCAGGAGCGCGCCAGCTACCTGCTGGCCGTCGCCAACGAGACACTCCAAACCCTGACGCAATTGCGTGGCCTGGTGCTGCGCGGCGCGCCGAAACCAAGGAATCCATCATGAATTCATACAACCCGCAAATCCGCGCCCAGCAGCTGGCCGCCCAGCGCGAGGCAACCGATGCCGCTGCTCACCACTTGCCTGGCGCCGCGCCGGCCGCCGGCCCGGCCATCGAGCCGAAGGGCGTCCTGAAGTTCCAGGACACTGCCCTCGACCACGCCGCCGAGCTGCGCGGCGCGATGGCGCAGACCCGCCTGCACCAAAGTAGCGTTATGGACGGAAAAATTTCAAGGCGTCTTCAATGGCTTGGAAAGTAGCCGCGTCGCCTTTGGTTCGTGTTCGAATGAGTTCGAGTCTTTGCGGAATAGCGTCTGCTATCGCGGGATCGAGCTCTCTTACTGCATTGGATATCGCTTGGAGAATTAAGGTGTTCGCAAGCTCCCGCCGTGTGGCCTTGTCGTCCATAACGTCAATGTACTGAACAATTTTACCGACTCGCTCGGATAGCTCTGCGAGGCTTTCAGGTTCTTCATTCATAGAGTTGCTTTCAATAAAATTTTGAATCATTAATTTAACACGGATGGAAATTCCCACCCAATACCGGGCATCCGCGCCCCGAACCGCGCGGCACATCGAAAGCGAATATGGCCCACCAGATTCCACCGAACGAAGTTCTCGAAGCCGCCACCGGCACCGGCGGCCTCGTGCACGTCAGCCTGTTCTTGAACCAGGCGCTGGCCCAGGCCGCCGGGCTCGATGCGCCGGCGCCGCGCGCGGTCGCGCCAGCCCCTGTCGACGCGCCCGTGGTGCACGGCCCGCGCCGCGCCGACATCGCCAAGTGCCGTGGCGTCGGCATGGCCTGCTGCTGCGTCTGCATGCGCAGCCTGGCGATCGACGCCGGCCCTGAGCAGCAGTGGACCACGCCGGAGTTCAAGGATGGCGCCTGCACGCTGTTCGCCGACCGGCGGACCTATGGCGCGCTGTACGGCAAGTAGTACCGATTTCAAACGGGGCAGCGGCTGCGCAGCCGCGACCAGGTGATTTCAGCCCACCAGGTCACGCCCCGACCCACATCCGGCTGAATGAAAGGTTGAACATGCAATCGAATTTCCTCCAAGACCTGCAGGCGCAGGCCGATCCCGATCGCTTCCTCGCGATGATGCAGGTCTACCAGACCGCCGCGCGCGTGCCGCTGCCGCCGCGCGCCGGCCCCGGCTTGCATCTGACCGACATCCCGCTGAACCGGGGCATGCTGGCTGTCGTCGGCGCGATGCGCAAGCACCGTGATGCACCTGCGGCCTTGCGCGCCACGCTGTCGCGCCTGATGCACGTGGACGAGATTTTCGAAGCGCGCGAGTACTTCGCCCGCTACATTCGACCCGGCACCGATGGTGATGATGGCGTCGAGGTCGCCGATGCACTGTTGAAAGCCGTCGCTGTGGCGCGCATCGAACTGCATGGCGAGCATGCGCGCTTCGACTTGGCCGATGTGCTGGCACACGCGCGGCGCTTCGAGGCCGCCGAAGATACTGAGAGCGTGAAGAGTAAGGGCGTATGAACTTCTATCCACATCACATTGGCGACTTCGACCGCGCCACCAGGCACCTGTCGCGGATCGAGCGCAGCATCTATCGCGACCTGATGGATGTCTACTACGACACCGAAGCGCGCCTCACCCTCGATCAGCCCGCGCTGTGCCGGAAAATCTTGGCCCGTTCCAACGAGGAAGTAACGGCCGTTGAACAGGTGTTGAACGAGTTTTTCACGAAAACGCCAACGGGCTGGTATCACCAGCGCTGCGAGGATGAACTGGAAGCCTACCGTAACTCGACAAGCCAAAAATCCTTGGCCGGAAAGGCTTCTGCTGCAAAAAGAGCAATACAAAAGCAAGAGGCGCTGAACGGTGTTTCAACGGCTGTTCCAACGGCCGTTGAACAGCCGAACAACGGCACTCCAACTAACCAAGAACCAATAACCAAGAACCAAGAACCAAATACTTCAACTACATCGTCGCCTGACGACGACGTGCGGAGGTGCCCGACCGGATTGATCGTCAACCTGTACCACGAGCTGATGCCGAACAACCCGCAAATCAAGGTCGTCAACGCCGCACGGAAAAGCGCGATCAAAGCCCGTTGGCTGGAGGCATCCGTTCTGACCTGCGAGCCCTTCGGCTACACCACGAGATCGGCTGGCCTGGCTGCCTGGCGCCAGTTCTTCGAGATCTGCTCCGAATCGAAGTTCCTTACCGGCCGGGCGCCGCCACTGCCCGGTAAGCGGGCCTTCTTTGCCGACATCGACTTCATCTTTTCGCCGACTGGCTTCGCCAAGACGCTGGAAAACAAGTACCACCGGGACGCAGCATGAACATGAACGACCAGCAGCACCTCGCGGTGCCACCGCACTCCATCGAAGCCGAGCACGCCGTGCTGGGCGGCCTGATGCGCTTCAATGAAGGCTTCGACCGGCTGGGTGACCTGCAAGGCAAGCATTTTTACCGCGCCGACCACGGCGAGATCTTCGCGGAGATCGTCAGACTGGTTTCGAAAGGCGGGTCGGCCGACGTGATCACGGTTCTGGCTGCGATGCAGGCCCGTGGCGCTGTGTTCGGCGCCGACTTGGGGGTGTACCTCAACCAGATGGCGCAGAGCGCCCCTAGCGCCTCCGGCATCGCCGCCCAGGCCAAGGTCATCGTCGACCGCGCGCTGCTGCGCGGCGTGATCCACATCGGCGACAAGATGGCCGGCCTGGCGCACCAGCCGCTGGGCAAGAGCGGCGACCAGGTGCTGGACCAGGCCCAGTCATGGATCACGGCGCTGGCCGAGCGCCGCGTGCGCAACGAGCCGCGCATGATCCGCACGGTGCTGGCGGAGTTCGTCGACGGCGTGTCTCAGCGTTCCGAGGGCCAGGACAGCGCGATCTCGACGGGCATCGAGGAGCTTGACCGGCTCCTCAACGGCGGCTTTCGCCCGCAGCAACTGATCATCATCGCAGGCCGCCCATCCATGGGCAAGACCGCGCTGTCGTCCGATATTGGCCTGAACATCTCCGAACAGCATAGCGTCTTGATGTTTTCGATGGAGGTGGGCAGCCAAGAGGTGGCCGGCCGCGCGCTCGCCAACCGTGGGCAGGTGCCGCTGTCGAAGGTGATGGGCCGGATTGACCAGAACGACAAATCCGCATGGGATGGCGTGACGCACGGCTGCATCAGGCTGGACGATGTGCGTTTCGCCATCGACGACACGCCGGCGATCACGCTGCTCGAGCTGCGCATGAAGGCGAAGGCCTGGAAGCGCAAGCACGGCCTGGACGTCATCATCGTCGACTACATCGGCCTGATGTCCGGCGGCGATGGTGACAAGCGCACCGACCAGGTCGGATCGTACTCGCGGGGCCTGAAGGCGCTGGCCAAGGAGCTCGGCGTCACCGTGATCGCGCTAGCCCAGCTCAGCCGCAAGTCGGAGGAACGGCCGGATAAGCGACCTATCCTGTCGGACTTGCGCGACTCCGGCGAGATCGAACAGGACGGCGACGTGGTCATGCTGGTGCACCGACCTGAGATGCACAAGCCGGACGCCCCCGAGCTGCGCGGTTACACCGAGGTGCTGATCCGGAAGCAGCGCAGCGGCGCATTGGGCGACGTCCACCTCATGTTCGACGGCCCAACGGCAAAGTTCACGAGATGGATTGGCCCACCACCAGCGGCGCCAGAGACGAAGTCGAGCGGCGGCGGATTTGGCAGCAAGAGATAGCGCAGCACGGCGCCCACCGCCAGCACCAAGAAACTAGAGTCGAAAGAGGCAGCAATTGAACGTCATCCAAAAGTACACCCGCTCGATCACCGCATCGAACCTGCGCGACGATGCGCACCACCACCACACCGAGGTGCTGGCCGCCGCCGCGCTGTGCCGCGACCTGGGCACCAAGCTGTTCCGCGTGAAGTACGCCAGCGACGCCACCAGCTACCAGGCGCTGCTCGAAGCCTGGCGTGAGATCGTCATCGGCAAGGCCGCGACGCGCTCCTGGCCGGCCGACGTCAGCCCGGCCAAGATGGCGCGCCTGTCGCTCGACCACTGGCTCAACGACGTGTGCCCGGCGTGCACGGGCCGCGCCTATGAGCCGGTGCGCGGCGCCTCGAGCGTGATGTCGGACGTGCCCTGCCGGATCTGCCGTGGTACCGGCCGGCGCGCCGTGGCGGTGAAGCACAACGAGTTGAAGTACGTCGAGCAGATGGTGGAGGCGCTCGACGCGATCTCCGCTCACGCCGCCGGCCAGACGATGAAACGGCTGGCCGATGAGATGGGCCTGTAGCTTCGGCGCTCAGGGCTGGGCGGCGGCGTCTTCTCGGTCCGCCTGTTCATTTTGGGCTTGTATCAGCCGCATGCCGGCTCGTATTTGTCTTACTTCACGGGCGAGCGTGATCGCAACGTACATACTTACTGGAAAAATTGTTGTCATCAAGGCGATCGCGACCGATGACGAGATTTTGTCGATCATCCAGAAGATAATCGGTGTGACGGCAACGAGGTACGCTACGACAAAGCCTGCAGCGTAGACCAAGCTCCATGCTTGGCGCCGTTCATGGGTGGCAAATGGCGATCCTGAAAAATCAAGTTGGCGCTTAGACGTTCCGGGCACATGTTTTAAGTAGCTCTTCGAGATCACATAATCTTGCAAGGCCACCACCGGATCTGTCAGCGACATCAAGTGTTCGATCACAGGCGCTGGGAGCGATTGGCTGCCCGCGATGGCTTGATATCCCTTCTGCCGAGCGAAAGGGTGCATGTCAGCGTTCTGTTTGATATCTTCGAAAAAGCTTTTGGCGAACTTGTATTCCTCCCGATTCGCTGCCTTCGCTCCTAACGTAAATTGTCGTGTCGAGAACCATACTCCGACGAGTCCGAGGACGGTGAGCACAATCCATGTTGCAATTTTCAAACCTTGATCGAAATCCAATGTGTTTCCCCAAAGCCATATTTTGATTCAGGAAACAAAGTTTTGCCACTGTTCGTAAACACAGGTATATAATTGATGCACTGCGCGCCTTGAGCATCACCCGGCGCGCATAATTTACGCAAGGCGCCCAGCGCGCCGTGCAGGGCAGCGGCCAACCTGAAGCCGAGACGTTGATGTCCTGTTACGCCCAAAGAAAAGCCCGCCACTTCATAGTCGCGGGCTTTTTTCTTGTCTCTATTGTTACGAGTCGCGAATCACAGTAAAGACGGCTTGGTAGACGCTGGCGAGATAAACCCCATCATCGGTCGCGTTTTGCTCAGGATCAGCGATGTTTCCGGTCATTCCGTACAGTTTTATAGCGTTGGATGAAAGCCCTGCCTGAATTATTCCTGCTGCAAGTTTTGCAGCCTCCAGATCCGATACAGCCATTTTAGCCCTCCTTAGTTTTGGAGTTGCAATAATAGCACTTGATGCGCGGGTGTAGCTCAATGGCAGAGCCGCTGCCTTCCAAGTAAAAGACGAGGGTTCGATTCCCTTCACCCGCTCCAGGAAGATTGCCCGAGATGTCGGCTTGCCGATCTGGACTAAGGGTGACGCAGATAGACTGGGTCGCTGCATCTGCAATGCAATAGCTCCTCAGCCAAGGGTTCGAATCCCTTATCTTCCACCAGAGTCTCCTGCCCCGCGTCACCGCGCCGGGCCTTCGCCGCCGGCCGCACACGCGCCTGGCGGCTTTTTTATTTGAGGTGTTGCATGGATGCTATCGGATCGGCCATCATCGGCCTGTGCGTTGCCGGGATCGTGATCGGTGCCACCGTGGCGACCGCTGCCATCTTCGGCCTGCCGTGGCTCTGGTCGTTGCTCAAGCCGCTGCTGCACGCGGCAACAGCCTGACCATGAAGCCGCGCCACTACCGAGAGCTGATCCTGCGCGCCGTCCGCGAGCGCGACGGCAAGCAGCTCGACCAGCTCGCCGCCCAACTGCAAGACGCCGAGCGCGCCCGCGAAATCCTGCGCGCCAAGGGCTACGGCGCCACCGGTACCTCGGCCAGCGCCACGGCCGCCATGGTGCCGCCGGCTAAACCATACTGAAGGAAGTTGATATGCCGATTCTCGGACACCAGATCAGCCGGGAGCTGCTCGACGCGCTAGGTCTGCCCAGGCATACGGCTTCGTTCAGCCTGCACTGTCGCGCCGGGCAGTTCGTCACGGTCGACTGTGAGTATTACCCGGACGACCTCGCCAGCATGGAGCGTGCGTTCTCCAGCTACACGCTGGAGCGCCGCGAGCCGCCCGCCGCGCCACCGGAACATCCGGCCGTGCTGATGGGCTTCGATGCCTGGATGCGCGAGCGCACCGAGCGGGCGCATGCGGAGTTCATGGCGCGCACGTCGGCCAAGAAGTACGCCACGGGCGGCATGGTCCCCAACGTCCACCGCCTGGTGGGCGAGGGCGGCGGCCTGGAACTGAACATTTAACGCGGCAGCCGCCAGCGCGCTCCAGAGGCGGCATCCAATATCAGCGCCGTCACAGACGTACAAGAGCCGATTGCCTCCTACGCAGAGCATCGCGGTGCTTTGTCGGACCGGGCTGTGACACACGAAAGCAGAGCATGAACAAAGTGCAACACCCATCCAACAACCACGTCCTCGGCGCGCCGGCAGAATGGCACATGCGGATTGACGTCAAGCGCCGCCGTTGGCCCGTTCGCCTTATCAATAGCTATCGATTGTGGCGCCAGCACATGGGCGTGAGCGCCTCGTTCGCTGCAGCCTGGCGCGTCGCCCGCTGATGCCTCGCCGCGCCAAGTCCATCTGCCGGCAAGCTGGCTGCGGCGCCTTGATCGACAAGCCCGGCCACTGTGACAAACACAAGAAGGCCAACCAGGCAGCTGATGCCGAGCAGCGTGGCACCGCCCACGAGCGCGGTTACACCAGCGCATGGAGCAAGGCCAGGGCCGCTTACCTCCGAGCGCACCCGCTCTGCGTGGCATGCGCAAAGGAAGGACGTCCAGCGGTACCGGCCAACGTGGTTGACCACATCACCCCGCATAAGCTCAAGGCCGCGCTGGACAGTGGTGACGAGCGTGCCATCACCAAGGCCAAGGCACTGTTCTGGGACAGCGATGGAAACTGGCAGTCGCTGTGCAAGCCACATCATGATCGCAAGACTGCGACCGAGGACGGTGGCTTTGGCCGACGCAGTGCAGACCCAACGCGCGCGTGATCGACGCCCTGATGGCGTGTGGTGCGGCAGCAAGGGCATCGGCGAAGCGTCTCGACCAGGGCGCAAAGGCGGGGGTGGTCAAAAGTGCAGGGGCTTTTCCGGCTAGACCGTCCAGTCCCCCTTTTTTTCACGCCCGCGAAATTAAAAGTCAAAAGGTAGCCGATGGGCGGGATCGCAACAATCGCCGGCCGGGGCCGAAAACCGAAGCCAACCGCCCGCAAGAAAGCCGCAGGCAATCCAGGTAAGCGCGCTATCAACAATGACGAGCCGGACTTTGGGCTGGTCACCAATATTGATCCGCCCGAGTGGATCGTCGGCGAAGCGCGTGACATGTGGATGCGCGTGGCGCCGCCGCTGCTCATGCAAAAGGTGCTGCAGGTAACCGACCTGCACAACGTCGAGGCGTTCTGTATGGCCTACGGTAACTGGCGCGCGTCAGCTGCCCACATCGCCGAGAACGGCATCGTGGTGGAAGGCGCCACCGGCGGGCCGATCAAGAACCCAGCCTTGACCGCGCTCGCCGAGGCAGCCAAGCAGATGGTCACGTTCGGCGCGATGCTGGGCCTTGACCCGGCAAGCCGGCAGCGTCTGGTCGGCGGCGGGAACAAGAAGAAGGACAACCCGTTCGGCAAACTCATTAATGGCTGATAAAAAATACCCGTGCGTCGAGCAGGCAAACAAGTACGCGCGCGATATCGTGGCCGGCCGGCTACCGGCATGCCGATGGGTCAAACTCGCATGCCAGCGGCACCTGGATGACCTGGCCGCCAGCCGCAAGCGCGCTTACGCGTACAAGTTCGACGCTGCCGAGGCCGAGAAGAAGCTGAACCTAATCGAGTTGCTGCCGCACACAAAGGGTGAGTGGGGGTTCAAACGCCAACTAGTGACGCTGGAGCCGTGGCAGAAATTTGGCCTGGCCTGCACCTTTGGCTGGAAGGTCAAGAAGACCGGCTTCCGCCGTTTCCGCGAAAGCTATTGGGAAGTCTGCCGCAAGAATGGCAAGTCCGTCATCGGCGCCGGCGTGGCGATCGCGATGTTCATCGCTGACAACGAGTTCGGCGCCGAGGTCTACTCGGGCGCCACCACGGAAAAGCAGGCGTTGGAAGTCTTCCGTCCCGCTCGCCTGATGGTCAAGCGCACGCCGCTGCTGATCGAGGCGGCCGGCATCGAAGTGAACGCGTCGAACATGAACCGCCCGGATGACGGCAGCCGCTTCGAACCGCTGATCGGCAACCCGGGCGATGGCGCATCGCCGTCGTGCGCGATCATCGATGAGTACCACGAGCACGGCAGCGCGGCCCTCTACGAGACCATGCTGACCGGCATGGGGGCGCGCCGGCAGCCGCTGATCCTGATCATCACGACCGCAGGCGCGAACATCGAAGGGCCGTGCTACGACAAGCGGCGCCAGGTAATGGAGATGCTGGACGGCACGGTGCCGGACGACGAGTTGTTCGGCTGGATTTTCACCATCGACGAGGGCGACGACTGGACCGATCCAAGGGTGCTGGCCAAGGCCAACCCGAACATGGGCGTGTCGGTGTTCCTCACCTACCTGGAAAGCCAGCAGCAAAAGGCGATCCGCAGCGCGCGCTTCACCAACACGTTCAAGACCAAGCACCTTAATGTGTGGACGTCGGCAAAGACCGGCTTCTACAACCTGGAAAAGTGGCGCGGCTGCGAGGACAAGACGCTGACGCAAGAACAGTTCGAAGGCCAATCCTGCGTGCTGGGATTCGACCTGGCGCGCAAGTTGGACATGAACAGCATGGCCAAGGTGTACCACCGGGATATCGACGGTCGGCGGCACTACTACAGCGTCGGGCCCAAGTTCTGGGTGCCAGAGGAAACGGTGCGCGACACCGACAACAAGCGGATGGCCGAGCGGTTCCAGGCATGGGTCAACGCCGGCTTGCTCGATGAGACGGAGGGCGCCGAGGTCGACTATCGCGAAATACTGGCGTCGGCCATTGAGGTCAACAAGGTTTCACCAGTTGACGAATGCCCGATTGATCCGCACGGCGCGACCGGCTTATCGCACCAGCTGGACGACGAAGGGCTCAACCCCATCGTGGTCACCCAGAACTACACGAACATGAGCGACCCGATGAAGGAACTGGAGTCGGCAATCGCGTCGGGACGGTTCCACCACGATGGCAATCCGATCATGACCTGGTGCATATCGAACGTCATCGGCAAATACTTGCCGGGCAACGACGATGTGGTGCGCCCGATCAAGCAGGGCGAGGACAACAAAATCGATGGCGCGGTCGCGCTGATTATGGCTATCGGCCGAATTTTGCATGCCGATCCCGAAGAAGAAGTGCAAATTATTAGCCTATAACCGATGATCAATCCTCTTAAAAAACTGGCGGCCATGTTCGGCGCCGGTGCCCCCGCGACCGCAACTGGAGCAATCCAGAACGCCGCCACAGTGGTCCACTCGAGCGATCCGCAAATCATTGCGATGCTGGGCGGCGTGCCATCCGCATCCGGCTATCCCGTTACGGCGGAGACGGCGATGCGCGTGTCCGCGGTGTTCGCTGCGGTGCGCCTGCTCGGCGGCACCCTGGGGTCCATTCCCGTCTCGATATATCGCGAGGTCGACGGCGAACGCGAAAGCATCCAACCCGATTTGTGGTGGCTGCTCAACGAGGAGCCGATCGCCAACTGGACCGCCGCCGCGATGTGGAGTTGGGTCATGCAGTCCCGGATGATGCGCGGCGACGGGTATGTCGAGATTGTCCGCTCCGGCGCCAAGATCAGCGCCCTCCGTCCGCACAATCCCGACCTGGTGACCGGGCGAAAGGTCGGCGACTTTCTGATTTATAGCGTTACTGGCGATGACGGCCGTACCCGCCCGGTGCACCAGGACGACATGCTGCATTTCACAGGCTTTGGATTTAACGGCATCCGCAGCATGTCCGCCATCCAATGGGGCGCGTTTCAATGCATCGGCGTGGCTTTGGCGGCCGACACGTTCTCGGGTAGCTTTTTCGCGAACGGCGCCGCGCCGAAGCATGTTTTGACCACCGTTGCAAAGCTCGATCCGGAGCAAGTCGAGTTGTTGCGCACCGAGTACACAAGGAAATATGCCGGCGTCCGCAACGCCGGCGCGCCGATGGTGCTGCCAAAGGACGTGGACCTGAAAGAAATGTCCATGACCGCCGGCGACGCCCAGTTGCTGGAATCGCGTAAGTATCAAGTGATCGACATTGCGCGCGCCTTCGGCGTGCCGGCCCACATGATCGGAGCACAGGAAACAACCAGCTCCTGGGGATCTGGCGTGCAAGCGCAAACCCTGGGGTTCATCAAGTTTTCAATGCAGGCGCACTTGGATGTCGTGCGGCAGGAATTGAACCGCAAGCTGTTCCGCCGGGCGTCGCCGTTTGTCGAGCACAAGATGGAATCGCTGATGTCCGGGGATTCGAAGGCCGAGGGCGACTATATGCGCCAGTGCGTTGGCGGATCCCAAGGGCCGGGCTGGATGACGATCAATGAAGCACGCCGTATCAAGAACCTCCCGCCGGTCGACGGCGGCGATGTGTTGTACCGCCCGGATAAGCCGGCGGCGCCCGCCTCCGCAACCAAGGATAAAAATGAAGAAATTAGTACAGCTGATTCGCAATAACGCAGACCGGGCGCCGGCGAAGATTCGATCCGAGGCCGAGCCGGAAACTCTGTTCCTGTACGACGTCATCGACCCGTATTGGGGCGTTGGCGCCGCCGAATTCAACAAGGAGCTGGCAGGCATGAGCGGCAAGAAGGTCACGCTGCGCGTCAACTCGCCCGGCGGGGACGTCTTCGACGGGCGCGCCATGGCCGCAGCGATCGCCGCTCACGGCAACGTGCACGCGGTCATCGAAGGCCTGGCGGCCAGCGCCGCGACCTACGTCACCGCCGCCTGCGCGTCGGTGGACATCGCACGGGGCAGCTTCTACATGATCCACAAGGCGTGGACCATGGCATACGGCAACGATGACGACTTGATCCAGACCGCCGCGCTGCTGGGCAAGATCGACCAATCGATCGTCGCCGACTACGCGCGCAAGACCGGCAAGTCCAACGACGAGATCGTCGCCTGGATGAAGGCTGAAACCTGGTTCACCGCCGACGAGGCGCTCGCCAACGGCTTCGTCGATTCGATTAGCGAGACGGCCAAGGTCGAAAACAAATGGGATCTCACGGCTTACAACAACGCGCCGAAGATCACCGCCAAAGAAGACGACCCGACGCATTGGGAAGCCGTCCGCCAGCGCAACGCCAACCGCCTGCGCCTGCACGAATTCGGATAACGCGCTCGCGCACCCCGATACCGGCCGCCTCGCGCGGCATT
The DNA here is from genome assembly GCF_900114705.1 of Rugamonas rubra. Classification (GTDB taxonomy): domain Bacteria; phylum Pseudomonadota; class Gammaproteobacteria; order Burkholderiales; family Burkholderiaceae_D; genus Rugamonas; species Rugamonas rubra. Next base: position 47,085 of record NZ_FOTW01000026.1, on the reverse strand, counting down.
TTTTACGTCCAACCAAGGAACCCATATGAAATCGATTCAAGCATTGCGCGAGCAGCGTCAGCAACTCGCGAAGGAAGCGCGCAACCAGATGGAGCAGAAAGGCGACCGCGCCTGGACGAAGGAAGACCAGACAACCTTCGACGAGCGCGCCGACAAGATCGACGGCATCGAGAACGAAATCACCGCCGTCGAGAAGGTGATGGCGCTGGAAATTGAAGACCACAACCGCGACGTCGAAACATTCCGCCGCAACCCCGGCGCGAACGCCGAGAGCAACAAGCCGCGCGCGCTGTTCGCCAAACTGCTGCGCGAAGGTCCGGCGAATATGACGCGCGAAGAGATGGCTGACATTCGCAACACCATGTCCACCACGGCGCCGAGCCAGGGTGGTTACACCGTCCAGACCGACGTCGCCAAGGAACTGATCGACGCGTTGAAGGCTTACGGCGGCATGCGCGGCCTGGCTAGCAGCATCACGACCTCGCAAGGCAATCCGCTGGGATACCCGACATCGGACGGTACGGCCGAGGAAGGCGAGTGGGTTCCGGAAAACACAGGAGCAACTTCCGGTGACGCCTCGTTCGGCACCGTCGGCCTGAACACATTCAAGGCCAGCTCGAAGATCATCACGATTCCGATCGAGCTGCTGATGGACAGCTCGATCGACATCATCGCCATGGTCAACAAGCGCATCCGCGATCGCCTCGGCCGCACCATGAACAAGGGCTTCACTGTCGGCAGCGGTACCGGCCAGCCCCTGGGTTATGTTCCCGCCGCATCGGTTGGCAAGATCGGCGCCACCGGCCAGACGGTGACCGTACTGTATGACGACCTGGTCGACCTGCAGGAATCGATCGACCAAGCCTATCAGGATGCAGGCACCTGCCGTTTCATGATGCACCAACAAACCCGCAAGGTCGTCCGCAAGATCAAGGACGGCTCGGGTCGCCCGATCTGGGCAGAGTCCTACGAGGCTGGCATCAAGACCGGCACGCCGGCGCAACTGCTGGGTTCGGACGTGGCGATCAACAACGACATGGCCCAGCCAGCCGCCAACGCCAAGACAATCGGCTTCGGCGATTTCTCCAAGTACATGATCCGCGACGTGCTGGATTTCATCCTGTTCCGCTTCGAAGACTCGGCGTTCGCGAGCAAAGGACAGGTCGGCTTCCTGGCCTGGTCCCGCGCCGGCGGCAACCTGCTCGACGTCAACGGCATCAAGTTGTACCAGCAGTCGGCGACCTAACCGAACGCTGCCCCAATCTGCGGCGGGCTTCGGCCTGCCGCGTATCACCACCTGGAGAAAAACATGGCAGAAAAAGATAGCAAGGCAAAAGCGCCTAGCACCGTCAAGGCGCGCGTGCTCGTGGTCTGCGATTACGGCACATGCAATGACGTGATCGAGATCGACGCCGAGCTGGTCGACAGCCTGGCCGGCGTCGTCGACACCGATCCGGCCGCCGTGGCCTACGCCGAAACCCTCACGAAGGACTGATATGACCATTCGCCTGCTTTGCGCATACGACAAATACCCGGCGAACGCCATTGTGGCGCTGGACGCCGGCACCGAAGCCGGTTTGATCGCGGCGAAGCAGGCGACGGCTACCCTGACTGGCGGCGACACCTATTTCGTGCCGGTGCAGCCGGTGCAGCAGGCCCAGCCGCTGGTCGGCGGCGGCCGTGCCTCGATCAAGGCCGGCGAGCAGGTGCCGATCTCGCTTCCCGAGGGCCAGGCCTTGACCATCACCGGCGCGGCCAATACCACCGGCGTCGCCTACCTGCTGGACCCGGTGCTGGGCGGGACGAACTCGCTGCGGTCGTGGGCAATTGGCGCCGGCAGCTTCACCACGCCGGCCTACGCCGGCACGCAGCAGTTCCTGATCTCATGCTCGGCCGGCAGCGTTGATGTGCTGGTGGGGGCGGCGGTGCTTAATATCCCGGCCCCACGTCCACGGGACGGCGTTGTAATTCTGGGCGACTCCACCGCTCAGAAGCATTCCGTGGAGGTGCCAGTCACCATCGTGGATAACGGAAACGGCACGGCAACGGCAACGATTACGTCGCCTCAGACAGGCCAAAACGCCTATACGGGAGACCGTGTTACATTCGCCGGCATGGTCGATTCGAAGCTTAACCAGATAAACGCACTGATTCTGTCCCACACGCTTTCGGGCGCGTTAGTCACGAGCGTGACCTACGCGACGACCGGCCCATATATTCCAGTCTCCGGCGGCTTCGCCCCAATCATGTATCTGGCATGGCAGGAGGCTGGTTATGGCTCGGTGATCTGGGCAAAAGCGATGTGCGGGGCAACTTTCAAGATCGTCGGAAACTACAGCGCGGGCGGTGCTGACAGCGATGGCCTGCAATCTGTGATTGAATCCGCGATGGGTACAGGCGCTTCCGTTGCGCTCTTCAAAGTAGGCACCAACAACGTCTATGCACGGGGTTTTACTGCCGATTACTCAATCGCCAGTATCAAGCCTCTAATGGACCGATGCGTCCAACTCGGCGTGAAACCGGTACTCACCTCCATCCCTCCGAATACTGGCGGCACCGGCGCGCTGTCCGCCAAGTTGGCTCCTGTTAATCGCTGGGCGCAGTCGTACTTGCCGCAGATCGGCGGTCGCTACGTCAACACATGGATGGGCAGCGCCAACGGCCTGCTGTATGCTGATCCCGCAAGCGTTGTTGGCCTGCCTTCGACCGGCATGCTTGCGGACAACGCTCATGACGCCCGGCTTGGGGCATGGGCTGGCGCAAAGCGTATCGCACAGGCACTGTTGAACTACTTCCCGGCCAGCCGCGCAACCTACCCGATGGCATGCGACGTAGTGGCGAGCGGGAAGATCTATTTTGACAACGCTCTGCTGCAAGGAACTGCAGGCACTACTTCGGTCGGCTCGGGAACGATTACCGGGACTATCGCTACAGGCCTTGTCGTCATCAACTCGGCGGGGTCGCAGGCTGTAGTTTGCTCTATCGTACCGCGCACCGAGGCGGTTGATGGCGATCCACTGGGCAACAATCAACGGCTGGTCATCAGCGGCTTGGCGGCAGGGTCGGTGGTTACCGTGCGCATCGCCGTGTCGGCATCCAACTACGCCTTCGGCGACGTGGTGGAAGGCTTGGCCCGTGTTCGCATCTCCAGCGGAAACACGCCTGGTTCGGGAGCGCCACTCAACGTGACGCCACCCGAACTGGCAGTAACGGTAAGCACGGCAACCACTGGCGCTGACAAGTCCTATTCGTGCCGTTGTCTAGATGTGGTAACGCCAATCAACGAGGCGTACTCGCTGACTCTTGATACCCCTCCGTATCAGTTCAAAAAAGGCGGTTCGGCCATTCACGGCGCACTGGCTTTTATGCGCCACGAGGTTGTCATCTACGGCACCGGGGCAGCAGGGCACGTAACGCTCGACATCGCGCACCCGATGCTCTGGGCGGTTGATCCATCGGCCGCATGAAAACGCGGTTGATACTCGCCGCCTTGATCGCGGCGCCGCTCGCGGCGGCCGATCCACTCACCGACATGGAAATCCAGCGTGACGTCGTGGAGTACCGGCTGTCGCAAGGCGAAAGCCGCGCCGAGGTATGCGAGGTCGCCGAGCGCTATTTCGATGTGCGCTGTCAGGACACCGGCAGCGAGTTTATCCTCCAGCGCGGCGAAAACCTCGACATCACCTACATGGTGACGATCAGCACCAAGGATGCCCCATGACCCTCACCACCGAAACCGGCGCCTCCCCTGTGCGAATCTGGCGCACGCTCCGCTTGCATCGGTGTGCTTAAAGCTGAATACTAGTACCCTTAAACCAAAGGGGATAAATATGAATGCCAAGGTACAGTTTTCATGCGATTCATGCGGCGCCCATTTTTTGCAGTGGCCTTCTCAGATCGGTGGCAAGGCGTATTGCAGTAGGGCCTGTTACGCAGAGAGTTTGAGAGGAAAGGTGCCGCACAATAAAGGCGCCTCGGTTCTCGCTGAAAAGCCCTGCGCGGTTTGTTCTGCGACGATGAGTGGGCTACCTTCGGAAATGAAGCGGCGGAAATACTGTTCGCCGGAGTGCCTGAAGCTGGCGTTTTCCAATGTTGATATTGGCGCTACTCTGAGGCGTCGATCTCGTGTTGTTGAGTCGGGCTGCTGGCTTTGGACCGGGGCGCTTCGCGATGGATACGGTCGAGTCAAATTCAATGGATCTGTGACGCAAGAAGCGCACCGTGCCAGCTATGAGTTCCATATTGGCCCTATACCAGAAGGGCTGGTTATCGACCATCTTTGCAGAAACAGATCGTGCATTAACCCGTCGCACCTTGAGCCTGTGACGCAAGGGGAGAATATCCGGAGAGGGGAAACCGGCAGGCATACCCCAATAACTGAGGCACATAGACTGGCCTTGTCCGCGGGCGGGAAGCGAAGATTCTCCGATCCTGCGGCCCGCGCGGCACACGGCTCTGCGCTGAAGGCTGCGATCAATAGAAAGAAGAAAAATGAAAGGTGATCTATGTTGATTATTGAGGTGGGCGCCGGCCTGCCTGACGCCGACAGCTGAACTTGCGCTACCGCATCACCAAGCCCGCCCCGAGCGGGCTTTTTTACGCCCCAAGGAAGACATGTCGATCATTGAACCAGGCACAGGCCTACCGAATGCTTCTGGCATTTACTCAATCACCAACGCGGTCACCGGGAAGTTTTACATTGGCTCAGCAGTCGACTTGCGCAAGCGTCGTAATTCGCATTTTTCGCTATTGCGAAAAGGCGCGCATCATTCCGCGAAGCTGCAAAGCTCCTTTGCTAAACATGGGGAGCCAGCATTTTCATTCCAAGTGCTTTTGCTGTGCAGCGTTGATGATTTGCTGATGTATGAACAGCGCGCTATCGATGCTCATCTCGCAGCCGTCGACGGATACAACATGCTGCCGACCGCCGGTAATCGCCTGGGCGTTCGACACAGCCCAGAGACCAGGGCCAAAATTGGCGCCAAGAAGGTGGGCGTCAAGCGCGCCCCGTTCTCGGCCGAGCATATCGCTAAGCTCGCCGCATCTCAAGTTGGGCACCATCGTTTGATCGGTTACAAGCATACCGATGAAGCTCGGGCCAACATGCGGGCCCGGGGGTTCAGCCCAGCCCACAGAGCGGCTATCTCGGCAAGCATGCTGGGGAAAAAGCGCGGGCCTCGCGCGCCAACGTCTCCTGAGACCAGGGCTAAATTGTCAGCGGCCGGAATGGGGAATACAAATAAAAGAGGCAAGAAGCGGCGGACGGAATCAATCGGCACAGACCCCAAGGAAGGTGAAGCATGACTCTAATAGTCGAGGACGGCATTGGCCGCGCCATAGCAGACAGCTACGCCAGCCTGGCCGCAGCCGATGCACGCTGCGCCAGCCTGGGCCTGACGAAGGAAGCCCCATGACCAAGATCCGCACCGTCGCCCCGACCGTCCTGGCCGTCGAGCTGGCCGACGCCAAGACCAGCCTGCGCGTCGACGCCGACATGACCGACATGGACGACCTGATCACATCGTGGATCAAGGGCGTGGTCGCCACGGCCGAGCACGACATCGGCCAGTGCTTGATGGAGCAGACCTGGCAGGTCCGCCTGGACGAGTTCCCCGGCGCCTCCTGCTACCGCCTCGGCGATACCTGCGCCAGCATCATCCCGACGGCGCTCGGCCTGCCGCACCCGGTCATCAGCGTGACCTCGGTCAAGTACCTGGACCTGGACGGCATCGAGCAGACCCTGGCCCCGGCCAGCTACAAGCCGGTCCGCCGCGCCTACGAGAGCTTCCTGGTGCCGGCGCGCGGCGCCAGCTGGCCGGCTACCGCCGGCGAGCTCGACTCGGTCGTCGTCACCGTCGTCTGCGGCCACGGCGCCGACCCGGCGGCGACACCGGAAAACGTCCGGCTCTACTTGCTGGCCAAGCTGGTCGAGCAGTTCGACCCAGCCACCCGCCTGGAGCGCGACACCGTGCAGTCGTCTTACCTGGATGGCCTGCTCGACGCCTGCCGGTGCTACGCATGAGCCTCCCCATGCGCCTGAACAAGCGCGTCACGTTGCAGGTGCTTGGACCCAATCAGGATGAGGCTGGCCAGCCGCTGCCAGCCGATTGGACGAACTTCATCGCCAACGGCGACGGCAAGCTGTGGGCCGAGGTCCGCGACGTGACCGGGCGCGAGTTCGTCGCCGCCGGCGCGACGCAGAACCTGGTGCTGACGACGATCACCATCCGGTACCGCGCCGGTGTTGCGGCGAAGATGCGGGTGCTGCACGGAGCGGACGTCTACGGCGTCGAGGCGGTGCTGGGGCAGGATCAGCGCACGCTCGCACTAATGTGTTCGCGTGGTGTGGCATGAGCTTCAATATCAATCTCGCCGGGCTCGACGATTTGCGGACGAAGCTGCGCGCCTACGGCGAGCTGGTGAAAGATGAGGTCGCCATCGAGGGTGCTGCCGGCATGGGGCTGGTCATTTACCTGGAGGCGCGGTCCAGGGCGCCGGTATCGAGCAAGCCGCATTATTTCTACGGCCGCAACTCCAAGAAAAATGGGGTCAAATACTTAATCCAGCCCGGAACCCTGCGCGATGCGATCTATCGCGTCTTCTCACCGGAAAAGTCGAGCGGGACGCTGAAAATGTATCGCGTCAGCTGGAACCACACCAAGGCGCCACACGGATTTATGGCCGAGTTCGGCACCTCGCGCGCGGCGGCCAAGCCGTTCATGGGCCCGTCGCTGTCGCGCTTGGATGACGCTATCGCCGCCGGAAAGGTGCGGATGGCGAAGAAATTGGACGAAATACAAGGCCAACAATGAGCATTGAAACTGAACTATTTGCCGCTCTGCGCGGCTTGGTTTCGGACCGAGTTTTTCCTGACGTCGCGCCCGAGAATACGTCTCGCCCGTACATCACCTACCAACAGACGGGCGGCGATGCCGTCAATTTCGTCGAGAGCACCATACCATCGAAGAAAAACGCGCGCATGCAGATCAACGTGTGGGCTGACACGCGCCTTCAAGCCACTGCCATGGGCGGCGCAGTCGAGGATGTGCTGCGCACCCTGATTGCGCTGCAGCCGACCGTCTTGGGCGCCGCGATTGCTACCTACGACGACGAAACCAAGCTGCGCGGCACGCTGCAGTATTTTTCCCTCTGGATCTGACGATATGCCAACTTCACTTGCCGGCAGCACGCTCGCCATGTCGCGAGCAACGCCCGCCGACGCGACGGCGGGCGGATTCGCCGCGCTGAACTACGCGCAGATCAAGGGCGTCAAGGTCATCGGCGAGCTCGGCACACAGTACGCCACGACCACGCGCAATTACATCGGCCTGGCCCGGCCATATCAAGCGATGTCCGGCTTGGCTGAACTGTCGCTGCAAGTCGAACTGATCCGGATCGCCGACGCCGGCCAGGACATGCTGCGCGCCGTGGTCGGCCTCGATTCAGCATGCAGCTACCGCGCGACTCGGCCCGACGGATCGATGATCTATTTCACCGCCCAGGTCAATGCGCTGATGAACGGCGGATTCACCCCGAGATCGATCGCCGAACAGAAATGCAACATGGCCGTTCTCAGCAAGGTCATTGAGGTCGACTAAGCAACCGCAGAATTCACAGAGGTCAGCCGAACCCGCTGGCCTTTTCCATTTGAGCCGCCCCAGGAAACTCGGGCGGTTTTTTTACGCCCGCGAGGGTTACTACTCTCGGTCAAGCGACCGGAAAGGCTCTAAATATGTCGATCTCCCTGCCTAACGGCGCAACGCTGAAACTGGCCACCGTCTACGGCTCGGCCATTCCCATCACGGCGGCAAGCAATGCCAACCCGGCAGTGCTCACTGCCGCAGCCCACGGCCTGGCCAATGGCGACCTGGTCGAGGCTACCTCCGGCTGGTCGCGCATCAACAACCGCATCTTCCGCGTCAGCCTGTCCGCCGCAGGCACTTTTGCGCTGGAGGGGCTGGACTCGTCCAACACCGTGACCTACACGCCGGGCGGCGGCGTCGGCTCGGTGCGCAAGATCACCACGCTGACGCAAATCACGCAGATTCTGGAAACCACCAGCTCCGGCGGCGAGATGGGCTTCACCGAAGTATCGCTGCTGGAAAACGATTTCTCGACCCAGCTGCCAACCCAGGCCAGCGCGCAGTCGATCGCTATTTCGATTGCTGATGATCCGACCCTGGCCGGCTTCATCGCGGTCAAGGCCGCCGCCGAAACGCGCACCCCGCGCGCGCTGGTCGTCACCCTGCCGAACAGTTCCGTGATCCTCTACAACGGCATCGTCTCGCTGGACGAAACGCCGTCGCTGACCAAGAACTCGATCATGGCCGTCAAATCCACCTTCAGCCTGCAAGGCCGCCCGGTCCGCTACTGATCCACCGCATTACCCCGTAACCGTTTGCCCGGCCCGCCAATTTCGGCGGGTCTTTTATGCCCGCTTGGTCGCACCTTGCCGGGTCTTTTTTTTCTATTAGAAAGTACAAAATGGCAAAGCCAAAATTCAGTCTGACCGCATCCCCAACCTTCAAAGCCAAGGTCACCATCCCGGTCGCCGGTGGCAAGCCCGTCGACGTCGAGTTCACCTTTAAGCACCGCACCCGCGAAGCGTTCAAGAAGTTCATCGAGAGCCTGACCGACCGCGAGGACGCGGACGTCATCCTGGACATCGCCAGTGGCTGGGATCTGGAAGACTCCTTCGACGCCGAGTCGCTGGAAGAGCTGGTCGAGAACCATATTGGCTCCGGCCTGGCCATCATCCAAACCTACATCGCTGAGCTGACCGCGGCCAAGGTAAAAAACTAAAAGCCGCCGCCACAGCGCTGTACGAGGAAGAGCCGAACGCGGAGGAGTTGGCCGCGTTTGGCCTGACGGCCGAGGATGTGGCGGCGGATCCCATAGATATTTGGCCGGACAACCTCAACGCCTTTCAGATCTTCTCCTTCCTCGGCACGCAATGGCGCGTCGGCATGAGCGGCGCGACCGGGCTCGACTACAACGTGATGTATCGAAAGATGGATCGCCTTGCGCTGTCGCCCGGCGATTACGACGAGCTCGAGCGTGACATCCAGATCATGGAAAGCGCGGCTCTCGCGTACATGCATCAGAAAAAAACCTAGCCGCCTCCGGGCGGTTTCTTCATTTGGGATTCTATGACAAACTCGATTGGCGGCGCGACCATTGAACTGGCGGTTGACTCCAGCGGCGTCGAGTCCGGCCTCGACCGTGTCGACGGTGCCGTCAGGCGCACCGGCCGCACGCTCGACAGCCTGCGCACCCAAGGCGGTGGCGCGCTCGGCGGCATCGGCGCCGATGGGGTCGAAGCATCAAAAAAGGTTGATTCCGCCACCCGGAACATGATCGGCTCGATTCAGCGCACCACTGCGGCTATGGAATCCGGATCGAGAACGAGCGCCGCGTATTACGAGGTGCTGGCGAGCCAGCGCGGCGTTAACGTCGAAGCGCTGCGGCCGTATTTGCTGCAACTCGACGCGGTTGCGGCAAAGCAAAAAGCGGCAGCGGCAGCCATTCGCGACACCGATCCAGTCATGAAGCAGTTCGGTGTTTCATCCGGGCAGACCACTGCGGCGCTGCAGCAGATGCCCGCGCAGCTGACGGACATATTCACGAGTTTGGCTGGTGGGCAGAATCCGCTGCTGGTGCTGATCCAGCAGGGCGGGCAGATCAAGGATTCCTTCGGCGGTATCGGGAACACATTCAGGGTGTTGGGCGGCGAAGTTGCGTCCTTCTTTTCGTCGACTGCGAGCGCCAGTAGCGCCGCCTCGTCCGTTGCAGCATTGGGCGGCGCCCTGAGCGACGTTGCTGCCGCGCAGGGCGCCGTCAGCGACAGCCTCGGGCAGGCAGGAGAGAGCCTGGGCGACCTGGCTGACAACGCAAGCTCGGCAACGGAAGCTGTCGCAAATACGCGCACTGCCCTAGCTGGCGTGGCAGTTCCTGCGGCTGGCGTGGTCGCGGCAGTGGTCGCGGCCACCTCTGCCGTCGCAGCCCTTGCCGTCGCCTACTACCAAGGCAGCAAAGAGGCGACCGCATATACCAATGCGCTCATCCTGACCGGCAACTCTGCCGGGACAACGTCGGATCAGTTGGCCGACGCGGCGCGCGGTATGCGACAGAATGGCATCACTCAAGGCGCGGCCGCCGAGGCGCTCACGGCGCTGGTATCCACCGGGAAGGTGGGCGCGGAGAACTTGAGCCGGTTCGCGTCGGTTTCTGTGCAGGCCCAGAAGTCCCTCGGAATGAGCGCGGCCAGTATGGCAAAGGACTTCGCCGATTTAGGTAAGGCGCCGCTTGAGGCCGTCGAATCCCTAAACGAAAAATACCACTTCCTGACCCTGTCGACGTACGAGCAGATCAACGCGCTCCAGGACCAGGGGCGTATGCAGGATGCGGCGACTGTCGCTCAAAAGGCATATGCCGATGCGATCGAGTCCCGCGCAAAAAGCACCGCAGCATCCCTTGGTGGGCTGGAGAGGGCTTGGGGCGCCGTCGGCGGGGCTGCGAAGAAGGCATGGGATTACATGCTTGACATTGGGCGGCCAGACACGCTCAGCGAAAAGCTAGCCGCCGCCGAGGCCGCGCTGGAAAAGGCAAAAACAAATCGGTATACCTTCGCCGGTGGCGGTGAGGATGGTAGGGCTGCCGTCGCCGCCGCCGAAGCCAAGGTTGCGTCGCTGCGGCAGGAAAAAGACGCCTCAGAGTGGAATGCGAAAGTGAAAGCGGAGGGAGTTCGCCTTGATGAGGCGGGCATCGTCTGGGCAAAAGAGGGCGACAAGTACCTGACCCGGCAACTTCAGCTTGAGCGCGACATCGAGACCAGCCGAAATATGGGATTGGCGGCAGGCGCGTCAGATGTCGAAATCAGTAAGCGAGCGCTGGAAATTCGCAAAAAATACAGCGACATTTTCAGTGCAGGTATCGATGAGCAGATTGAGGCGGTGCGTCGTCGCGCCTCGGTCGAGGAAGAATCCGCCAAGCGGTCCATGGTGGCGCTGGTGGCAGATCGCGCGGCCGGCCTCGCCACAAGCCTGCTAGCCGAGTTCAAGTACGCCGACGACGTTGCGAAACTTGATCAGGAAGCTCTGGCGCGCAAGAGGGCGTTGTTGGTCACCGAGCTCGCCCTTACGGCCGCCAAGCCGAATAGCAAAAAGGAACAGGCTGGCCTGAGTGGCGCAATCGCTGAGACAGATGCGCAGGTGCTGACACGCACGCTGCAACTGAAAAAGGACATCGCCGCGCTCGACATCAAGGACACCAGGCAGGCGGCGGCCAGCCTCGCCGACCTGGCGGACAAGCGCACCACCGACGTGCAGGCGATCCAAAGTCAGTTGCAAGCGCAGAAGGATGCAAATGCCGTGATAGGCATCAGTGCGGTCGAGGCAAGTAAGCTCAACCAGAGCTTGGTCGAGGAAGCGGCTACGCGCAAGGAGATCGAGGCCGGAATCCTTGACACGATCATCGGGCGCGAATCCGAGGCGGCGTCGCTGCGCGCGAGCGCGGTCGCCATGCGCGAGTTGGGAGTTGAGAAGGCGAAGGGAGTGAGCCTGACGGCTAACTTGGACGCCACCAAGGCCAAAGAACTCCTCGACATCCTCGTCGCGGTCGACAACGCGGCCAAGCAGGCCGCGCAAGGCATGACCGATTCCTTCGGCCGCGTCGGCTCGGCCATTGGCGGCCTGACCACGGCGCTGAGTGGCTACGCGGTGCAGCAGCAAGCGATCGCCGCGCAGTTGGCCGCCGTCAAGGTTGATAAGAATAGCGGCGCCGACAAAATCGCGCAGGCCGAACTGGCGGCGACGAAGGCATCAGCGACGGCCAAGGTCAAATCGTATGCAGACATGGCCGGCGCGGCGAAGGGATTCTTCAAAGAAAGCACGGCCGGCTATCGTGCGCTGGAGGGTGCCGAGAAGGCCTACCGCGCCGTCGAGATGGCGATGGCGGTCAAGGCCATGATCGAGAAGAGCGGGCTGCTTGTCGCATTCACCGGCTTGTTTGCGGCATCCAAAGCAACCGAGATGGCCGCTACCGTAGCGACCGTCCCGGTCACGGTGGCCGCGGAGGGGGTTAAGCAAACGGCCCTGGCGACCACCGCGATGGCGGGCGCCGTGGCCGTCCCATTCCCAGGTAACGTCGTCGCGTTCGGCATCGTCGCCGCCATGTTGGCGGCAATCGGCCTGGGGGGATTTGGCGGCGGGGGCGGCAGTATCGACGTCGCCAAGCAGCGCCAAGCCGCAGCCGGCACCGGCTCCGTGCTCGGCGACGAGTCGTCGAAGTCGGAGTCGATCGCCAAATCCATCGAGAACTTGGAGAAGTATTCAAACATCGAGCTCAGCCACACGCGCGGCATGCTCAGCGCGCTGCTGACCATCCGCGACACCATCGGCGTTGTCGCGGCCATGGCCACCCAAACGGCCGGCCTGCGCGCGACGGCGATCGATGAGAAGAAATTCGGGGTGGGCAGCTCGTCCGGCGTCTTGGGCATCGGCGCCAGTAGCACCACCATCCAGGACTCGGGCATCAAGCTCAACGGCAGCCAGAGCATCGGCAGCGCCATCAGCGGCATCGACGCGAAAGGCTACGTCGACATCCAGAAGAAAAACAGCGGCCTGTGGGGGATTGGTGCGAGCACCAGCAACCGCCGGGACGACGTCGCGCTCGACGACTCGATCAAGAAGCAGTTCGGCCTGGTCCTGGCATCTATGCGCGACGGTGCGCTGTCCGCAATCGACCTGCTCGGTATGAGCTCAGCCGGCGTTGTCGACAAGATCAACTCCATGGCGCTGGGTGTGAGCGAAATCAGCTTCAAGGGCCTGACCGGCGCCGAGATCCAGAAAGAGCTGGAGGCGGTATTCAGCAAGGTCGGCGACGAAATCGCCAAGGTAGCGGCGCCGGAATTGGTGAGCTTCCAGAAGGTCGGCGAGGGCTACTTGCAAACGCTGACACGCATCGCGACGGACTACGCCACCGTCGACTCGATCATGGAGGCGACCGGCAAGACGTTCGGCGCCGTCGGCGTCGCCAGCATCGAGGCGCGGGAGCGCCTGATCTCGCTGGCCGGCGGCCTGGATAAGCTGGCCGAGAAGAACTCGTATTTCGTTGATAACTTCCTGTCCGACGCCGAGAAGGCGGCGCCGGCCATCAAGTACGCGGCTGCCGAGATGGCCGCGCTGGGCTACTCCAGCGTGACCACGGCCGACCAGTTCAAGGCCCTGGTGCTGAGCATCAATCCATCGACCAAGGCCGGCGGCGAGCTCTACGCCCAGCTGCTGGACCTGGCGCCGGCGTTCAAGACGGCGGCCGACGCGGCCAAGGTGACGGCAGGCCTGAACGGTCAGATCTACGACCTGACCCACACGGCCGCCGAAGCGCTGGCGCGCCAACGTCAGCTTGAGCTGGATGCCATGACGGCGACCGATAAGGAGCTGCAGAAGCGAATCTACGCTCTGACCGATGAAAAGGCGGCAGCCGCGCTGAACGGTCAGATCTACGACCTGACCCACACGGCCGCCGAAGCGCTGGCGCGCCAACGTCAGCTTGAGCTGGCCGCGATGACGGCGACAGACGCAGCTCTGCAAAAGCGCATCAACGCGCTCAACGACGAGAAGGCGGCCACGCAGCTGGTGCTGAGCGGAGTGGACGCCGCCTACTCGAAACTGCAGGCCGTCGTCGGCAACGAGAAGGAAGCGCTCAACAAGGTGTACCAGACGAGCGTTGACGGCATTCAGGGCGGCATTGATCGGGTGACCGAATCGGTAAACAAGCTCAAAAGTCTGTCGCAGGAGCTGCACACAACCCTGGACAACTTGACCGTCGCGACGTCCACTAAGGATGATCGCCAGTTGGCCCAGGCCCAGATCGAGGCGGCGCTTGCGGTGGCCAAGGCCGGCGGCCCGCTGCCCGACGCCGACACGTTCAAGAAGTCGTTGAGCATCGTCGGCAAGGACGCATCGAGCCAGTTCTCAAGCTACGAGGACTACCAGCGTGACCTGTACCGCGCCCGGAACAACGTGGGCGGACTGTCCACCATCACGGACAGCAAGCTGAAGGTCGACGAGCAGATGCTAAAAACGCTGCAGGACGCCAAGAAGGCGACCGAGGCGCAGCACAAGCAGGACATCGCCGCGCTCGACGCGACCCTGACCCAAGCCAAGATCCAAACGGACCTGCTCAACGGCATCCACACGTCGTTGATGACGCTCCCGCAGGCCCTGGCGAACTTCGCCTCGGCGGTCAATGTCGCAAAGGGCAACGCGCCAGTCGCTGCGTCCTACGGCATCGCCGACCTGTACGGCTCGCTGCTCGGCCGCGCGCCGGACGAGAGTGGTCTGGCGTTCTACAAGGGCGTACTGGCCAAGGGTTATGGCTTCGACGAGGTGCGCCGAGACATCGTGTCGAGCGATGAGTATAAGCGCCTTCACCCGCCGGGCTTTGCTGCCGGCGGCGATCACCTGGGCGGGTTCCGCGTTGTTGGTGAGGAGGGGATGGAGCTAGAGGCAACCGGGCCTTCGCGCATCTTCAATGCAAGCCAGACCAAAACCATCCTCGGGGGCGACAACTCCGAGCTGGTCGCGGAGATTCGCGCCCTGAAGGTTGAGGTGGTGAAGCTGCAGGAGTCAGCTCAGTCGACTGCAGACAACACCAAGAAGAGCACCAATGTGCTGGTCCGCTCCACCCAGGGCGGTGATTATTTGATGACGAAGGCGGTGCCAGCATGAGAGTAATACCGCCTATCACCATCACCGAGGCCATGCTCACGGGCAGCTCGGTGGTGGAGACGCCGCCGGCTTTCTATGCGGCGGGCACCACCTACGGCGCCGGCGTGACGTCCTGCACCGGCGTCGTCGGCGGCACGCTCACGGTCTACAAATCACTGGCGGCCAGCAACATCGGCAACACTCCGGCGACCAGTCCGACGTGGTGGCAGAACATCGGCACCACCTATTCGGTCTACTCGGCCGGCGTCACCTACGCCCTCGGCGACACCGTGATCGACCCGGTCAACCACCTGGTCTACGAGTCGCAGATTGCCGGTAACGTCGGCCAGCCTCTCGCGACCGGCACGGCCTGGCTCAAGTTGCGCGGGATGACCAACAAGTGGAACGCATTCGACCAACTTCGCAACACGCAGACCGTGGCGCCGGTCGACATCGTGCAGACGGTGTCGCCTGGCGTGCGCGTCAATTCGATTGCAGTGATCGGCCTGGACGCGCGATCCGTGACGATCGAGGTCAGGGTCGCCGGCGCACTCAAGTACAAAGTCACCGTCAACCTGAGCAAGCGTAAGAGCCGAACCTTGACTCAGTATTTCTTCGGCGGCTTCCCGATGCGTACCAGCGTCCAGTTTTTCAACCTGCCACCGTACCGCAATGCCGACATCACCGTGACCGTCAGCAAGCCAACCGGCCAGCGCGGCGTCGGCGGCATCCTCGTCGGCAACGCCATCTACATCGGCGACACGCAGTACAACCCCGAGTCAAACCACCTGAATTTCTCGGGGGTGGAGCGCGACAAGTTTGGCAACATCGACCTGAACCCGAGGCGCTCAGTTCCAACGGTCAGCGAGCAGATCTGGTTCGATAAGAAATTGACCAGCACGATACTCGAGCTGCGCGAGGCGCTCAACGGAAGGCCGGCGATCTACTCCGGCCTCGACGATTTCACCCACGACTATTTCGACCCACTGTTTTTGTTTGGAATCCACAAGGAGTTCAGCGTGAACTTGGCCCAGCACGACTACGGGATCATCAGCTTGCAAGTAGAGGAATTATGACAACTGTTATTGACGCACTGCCGCCGGCGCCAAGCACCGACGACCCGGACAATTTCGACCCCGCGGGCGATGCACTGCTCGCGGCCCTGCCCACCATGGTCACGCAGCAGAACCTCGCCAACGCGGAGGTCAGCGCGGCAGCGGCCGCAACGGCAGCCAGCGCTGCACTGGCGACCTTGCGCGCCAGTGACGCCGCCTCGAGCGCCGCCGCCGCCGCATCTGCCAGTGCCGCCACCAAGTGGGATGCCGTCACTATCTACGCCGACGGCGCCCCCGTCTGGAGTCCGACTAACCGCCTGCCGTACCGACGCATCGGCGCGGGCAGCGGCGGCGCCGACCCGGCCTCGAATGGCGCGCAGTGGGCAATCCAGCTGCTCGGCATCGGCCTGGGCGGCGTGTCGCTGACCGGCAATGTGGCGCTCACCTCCACGTCGCCCGGCGCCATCTCGGTGACGCCATCGCAGCCGGGCCTGTACGCGATCCTGCCCGATGCGACCAGCTGCGTGGCCAGCGCTGGCCGCTTCGCGATCTACAACGCCGGTGACTACGACTACGGGGTCAAGGACTACTCGGGCAAGCAGATCGGCTGGATTCGCGCCGGCAGCGGGGCGACTATCGGCCTCGTCGACAACACCACGGCCGGCGGCATCTGGGTCAGCGCGGGCCTGGAAAAGACCGGTGTAACGGCCACGCTGAACGCGCCGGGCATCCGCTCCAATGCAAACAACTATGCGCGCGTGGCGCTGGATGCTACACGTACGTTTATCTTGTTCGGCTACTACGGCGCGACCGGCGGAATTTACGGCGTCGTCTACGACTCCTCGTCGTTGACTTGGGGCGCGCCCGTCCTGATTCGCGCCACTGCATCCGGCATCCTCGGGGCAAAGGCGCTGCTCTCCGCAGCCAACCAGGTGCTTGTAACCAGTGTCGACGGGGTTGCCCTTGAGGCGGTCACCATTACCGCGTCCGGCGTCGGCCTCACGGTCAACTCGGGCAGCAAGGCTACAGCTACGCTGGGGTCTGCCCTGCAGGACGACGGCTGCGGGCTTATCGCGGTCGGCTCCTCTTGGGTTATCGGGTATGGTCAAGGCTCCCCCGCGACAGGGGCTTTCCTGCGTGCGATCTCGGTAAGCGGGACGACGCCGACGATTGGCGCGGCATCGGCCCTCAATTCCGGCGCGAACGGCATCACCCCTGAGCTGTACGCTTCCGGCTCGATCGTCCGCGCGCTCGCCATCGCCCCAGGTAGCGGGGTCAACCTGACCTGCTACCCCTTCACGGTGTCCGGCTCGACGCTAACCCCAGGTACCTCGGCGGTTACCATGTCTCTTACCTCAGGGGCTGGCCGCTCGTACCGAAAATCACATCAAAGCAGCAACGGCAATATTATCTGCGTCACGGCCGAAGGCGGCCCCTACGCCTCGGTGTTCAAATTGACGGGGACCGTCGAGGCGGGGTCCCTTGTCGGGCTGGGCGGCTCTTGGTTGACGACCCCCTTCGTCGGCGACGTTTTCCCGCTCAGCGCATCCAAAACCTTTGTCGCGGTCTCGGACGGTCTCGGCTCCTACACCGCCAACATCCTGACCGATGCCGCCGGCACCGCGACCGCCGGCACGCCGGTTGTCTCCTCGCCTTCGCCGACGACCATCGCCAAGGTAGCCCTGGCTGGCAGCATCGCGCGCATCGCAGTCCGCTCGGCTGCGGCGGTAGTGCAGGTCGGCTACGACTGCTCCGGCGCCTCGCCGTCGATTGTCGCTACGACGTCGACCAATCGCGACGTCTCGCTGCCGGAAGATGGTCACCGGCTGACCGCCAGCGATCAGGTCTACGGCGTTGGCGACGCCGGCCGTGGTTGGGATGGCTGCTTCAGCGCCAATTCCTGCCGCCTGGCTAAGCCCCTCAACATCAGCCTGCTCGCCGGCATCAACGGCGCCGCCAACGAGCTTTGGGGACTATCCAATATGCCGGGCCTTGGCTCCACCATCCACCGCATCGAGGCCGCCGCATGAATACACTCATCCTGTCCAGCGGCGCCACCTTCGGCCCGTTCCGCTCTGTCGTCACCAAGACCGACCGCCTCGTCTGCGACGGCGTCGAGTACCCGCTCGGCGTCATCGGCGCCTATGAGATCTCCAGCAGTGCGCCGCCGGCGCCGGCCGTGCTGCCGGCGGTACCGGAGACGGTGCCCATGCTCAACGCTCGGCGCGCGCTCTACCAGGCCGGCAAGCTGGCCGCCGTCGAGGCCATCATCGCTGCTCTGGAGGGCGAGGAGGGCGACTTGGCGCGCATCACGTGGGGCGCGGCGCTCAGCGTCCAGCGACATGACCCGCTGACGCTGCGCCTGATGGCGGCGCTGCCGCTGACCGACGCCGAGGCCGACGCGCTGTTCATCGCCGCAGCCGCATTCCAGTAATCGAAAGGGCACCATGGCAGATCCGCACCAAGACGCACTCACCGAAGCCCGTATCAGCATTGCGACCCTGGAGGCCGAGGTGGGCCATCTCACCGCCAGCATGGTCGACCTCAAGGCCAGCCAGGCCGCGATGGGCGCAAAGCTGGACGCCGTCCTGGCGCAATTGTCGGAGGCCAAGGGCGGCTGGAAGACCCTGATGCTGGTCGGCGGCGCAGCATCATCCATCGGGGCCGGGCTGACCTGGCTCCTCAATCACGCACCGAAAGGTTAAACATGCAACTCGTGGAAAACTGGGACCTGGTCCTAAAGAAGGCTTGGAGCCTGAAATTCACGGCCGCCGCAGCGATCTTCGGCGGCCTTGAGGTGGTCGTCGGCCAGATCCAGCCGGCCGGCATCCCCAATGGCATCTTTGCCGGCGTCGCAATGGCGGTATCGATCGGCGCGTTCGCGGCGCGCCTGCTGGCGCAACAGGAGATCCATGATGCCCCGGCCAAGTAAACGCGGCCTGGCCGCCATCATCGGCAGCATCGCCGCCGCCGGCGTCTTGGCGCTGACGCCAGCATTCGAGGGCACCGTGCTGACCACCTACCGCGACCAGGGCGGCGTGCTGACGTACTGCACCGGCGCCACCGAGGATGCACAGTGGGGCCGCACCTACACGCCAGAGCAGTGCAAGGCCCAGCTGGACCGTGACCTCGCGCGCCACGCCGAGGGAATGATGGCATGCATCCACGCCCCCATGGCCGACGGCCAGAAGATCGCCTACACCGACGTCACCTACAACATCGGGGTCGCGGCGTTCTGCGGATCGAGCATGGCGCGCCGCACGAACGCCGGCGACGCCGCCGGCGGCTGTGATGCGCTGCTGATGTGGGACAAGATCGGCGGTACGGCGGTTCGCGGCCTGACGCGCCGGCGCGCCGCTGAGCGCGAAATCTGCCTGCGGGGGCTGAATTGAGCGCCCTGGGCGAGCTGGCCGGCGGCGCCGTCGTCGGCGGCGTCTGGAAGGCGGCCGCCATCGCGCTGCTGGCCGCGCTGTCGCTGGTCGGTGGCGGCGCCGGTGCGGGCTGGTGGCTGGCCGCGCACGACCGCGACCGCGCGCTGGCCGACCTGGTCACCGAGCGCATGCGCGCCGACGCGCTGACGGCCGGCATCCGCGAACAGAACCGGGCCGTGGAGGCGCTGGCCAGCGCCAAGATCGCTGCCGACGCGCGCGGCCAGGCCGCCCAGCAGCTCGCCGCGGCAAACGGCCGGCGCTTCGACGGCGCGCTGGCGCAGCTGGCCGGCCGACGAGCGACGACCTGTGACGAGGCCATGCCTGCCGTCAACCAGCTGCTGGAGAGCGTGCGATGAGGGCGAAAAATGCAAGCATGGCCCGGCCACCTGGGCGGCATAAAACCGCCGCAATGCCGCATGGATGCTCACTCTTGGTCGGCCTGCTGGCAATTCTTCCCGGCCTGCTGGTGGCGGGCTGCGCCGGCGCGCCGCCGGCGACGCAGATCGTCGAGGTACCGGTGTACCGCCCCTGCGTTGGCTACGTGCCGATCAAACCGGACTACGAGTTTGGCAAGCTGTCGTTGGACGCCGCCGCCGGCGACAAGGTTCTGGCGCTGGCGCGGGACTGGCCGCGCGCGCGGCGGTACGAGGGGGAGCTGGAGGCGGTGCTGGCCGGCTGCCTCTAGCGCGCCAGATACCTCTTCCCCCACCTTTCAATCCATTCGTCTACCGCCTGCAGGTTGATCCAGAGCCGGCCGTCTACAATTTTGCATTGGTTTCCATCGAGCCATTTCCCGGCCTTGCGGCGTGACTGGACGGAATCGACAGAATCGCCAGAAATCTCCACGTATCGGTCGAGCTTCACCCAGGTCATCGGGTAGCGGTCGACGGCGCCCTTCGTTACAGCTTCGCGCACGACTAGCTCGACACGGCCAATCAATTGCGTTATCGCGCGGCTCTCAATTTCTTCTTGGCGTCCGGGGGCGCCCGGCGTGTCCGCATCGGTGAATGCCAAGGCTCTCAGGGCTATCCTACGGCCATGCTTCGCCAACTCGCCACTGTCCATGTCGGCGATGTTGCGCAGCGCCCCGTGCGCCACCTTCAGCTTCTCTTCCACTCCCATCGGTATTCATCCTCGCGCAGCGCGCTCTACCGAGATTCACTTTTCGCTTGGTATCACCCGGAGCGGCACCTTGCGGCAATATTCAGTGAACTCTTTTCCCGGGGACCATGATGGTGACATGCTCATCGCTCTGGCGCATGTCCCAGGCGGATTTTCCTTCAGCCAGGCCTTGCATTCAGCCAGGTCATAGCGCTTTGAGCGAGCGCCGACCGGAGTGTGAGGAAGACCGAGTTGCTCCAGGCGCCGAATCGTCGATTCGCTCACACCCAGCTCCGCGCAGATTTGTTGCCTATTCAATTCGCCCATGGCGCCCCCATGTGAATTTCTGGTTCTCGTCCAGTGGCAGCCACTTGGTCGTAGATACACAGTTCGGCGAAGACAGCATTTAGCCGCTTGCCGGCGATCTCAGTCCAGCCTCGGCGCCATGTCGGCGGCGCTCTCGTTATAGTACACCTGCAGCATGCGCAGATCCTTGTGACCCACCATTCGCGCCAGGTCCAAAACACTCAACTTCTTCGCCAGCCGGGTGATGGCGGCATGCCGGCTGTCATGGAAGGTAAGGCCCTCGACGCAGGCCCGCTCACGCGCCTTGCGGAATAGGGCGTCGAGCGAGGCGGTGGAGATACCGAAAAGCGGCGCAGCAGGTTTCTCCGGTGTTGGGAGTAGGCCCAGCAGCTCAATTGCGCGCTTCGACAGCGGCACGTCTCGCTTCATCCCGTTCTTTGTAATGTCGGCAGGCAGGTGCGCAACGCAGCCGACAATCCAGTCTTTCTTCAGGGCGCAGATCTCGCCGGCGCGCATTGCTGTTTCGATAGCGAAACGGTGCGCTACAGCAACGGCCTGGCTTTTTGTGCTTATGGGGTCACCATCAAACCCCAGTGCTGTTTCTATCCTGCCGATTTCATCCTCGGTTGGAATCCGGTCTCGGGCAGCGGCCGCCTTTGGTCTGCGTACGTCGGTGGTGGGGCTGGTGGCGATCCATTTCCACTCTCGGCGCGCGGTATTGAAGACGTGGGACAGCAAGTTGAATTCCCGGTTGACTGTTGCCCCAGTGACTTTTTCCAGGCCGGTCATCCTGCTGTCTCTGTACGCGCCCAGCACGGCGGGGGTGATCTCGTCGAGGTACATGGCGCCGAGCTTGGTGTCCTTGATTTTTAGCTCCAAGTTCGTTATGGCGTGTTCGCACATGGCGCCAAGCCGGATTTTTTCCCAGCGATGACCTTTCTTGTGGATTGACACTTCGTCGACATACCTGGTGGACGCTTGTTCAAATGTCTTCCGTGGTGGGGTGCTCAAGTTCTGACCGCGACGAATCTCCGTCTCCCGCTCGGCCGCCCACGCCACCGCCTCAGCCTTTGTCGAAAACGAGTTGGACTCGCGACTTCCTTGAATGGCCACCTGGACGCGCCAAACAATCCCTGCCTTGGTTTGGGTTTTCTTAAAAGACGCCATTTTCGTAATACCTTCGTAATTTGTTCGTAAAGAGTACCAGAAAATAGTGGTTTTTAGTGTTGGTTTGAATGTTTGCGGCGGACGTGAAAAAGGCTATAAGCTCTTGATTTTCAAGAGAAAATGGCCTTTTGTGTTGGTTCTATAAACTGTATCGTGGTGCCCGGAGCCGGAATCGAACCGGCACGCCCTTACAGGCGGGAGATTTTAAGTCTCCAGTGTCTACCAGTTTCACCATCCGGGCAGCGAGCGCGGATTTTAGCACACCAGTAGTCGACATCGCTAGTTCCGTGGCCGCCGCAAGGGGCTATCGCGCCTTGGCGCGCGCTGTCCCGTCGCGTCTGGTCCATAATGGCTGTTCTACCATCCCGGAGGTCGCCATGCCGCTGTACAAAGTCTGGTACAAGAATGTTGATGAGCCGTTGCAGTTTAGCTCCATCGGTCGATGCAGCGAGGAGGAGATTGTGCTGATGGTGTTGCAGCACGAGGGGACGGCCGAGCAGCTGGTTGCCGACCGGGCGCGTGGCGATCAAGCCGATCGCCAGCGACCGTCGTTGGCCGAACTCATCAAGAATGGCGGCCTCGGTTCGGTCCGTTACACCGAAGACGAAAGCGAGATGAACGCCATCTCCTAAGGGCTCAGGCCTTCCATTCAGGCCGCTCGAGGGACCGAGCGCGCGCGGTGCGGCGGCGCTCGGGCGGGTCGGACAGCACGCGCACGATCACGCTGAACGGAATGCCGCGACGCACCAGAAACGCGGAGGCCAGCGCGCGGTCGTGGGTTTGCAGGAGGGCTAGGCCTTGCTCGACGACTTTCGACATCTCGTTGTTGGGCCGGGACGATTGATTGATTTCGTACATGATATCTCGCTTCTGAATCGGTGAAAGATAGCATGTTCGACCAGATTGTGCAGGTTTTTGCAATCGTGCGGGGCCGTCGCGCCGACGCCGCCAGCGCGCGCGACGCGGCGGCATGGCCGCTGCCACGACGGCGCGGAAATCGAGGCAGGGCCTCGCCGGCCGGGCGGGCTGTCAGTCGAGCTGGGTGCCGATGAAGCACCAGGGCTGCATGCTGCCGGGGCCTTCGGGCTGCCAGCTGAGGCCGCCGCCGATGTATCTGCCGCCCGAGTCGATCAAATTGAACTCCAGGCCCAGCGAGGCGATGGTCGAGTTGCCGTTGAAGATGGTCGCCAGCGTCGGCCCCATCATGCTGACGTAGGAGACGCCCTTGATCTTGATCGGCAGCGGGCCGGTCAGCGCGGGGGCGGAGAAGGTGCCCTCCACCACGAAGGTGGTGAACTCCGCCGTGCCCCGGTCCACAGCTGCGGCCGCCAGCTCGGTCAGGGCGTCGTGGCCGCTGCGCTTGAGGTCGCGGAAGTGGTAGGTCAAGGTGCCCGGCACGCTGCGGCCGGTGGGGTTGTGCAAGACCAACTGAAATGTGACTGAATCCATAATTGTCTCCTGATTAAGTGAGATGACGACGAAATCGGTGTTGCTGCGCCATCCAAGTTAGAGGAGTGGGATTAATGTTGTCAATAAATAAATATTTGTGATAGTGACCGGCGCGGCCGGGCCGGACAAGCCGGAGGGCTTTCCGTTTCCGCAACGTAGCTCGATTCAGCGTCGCTGGCCTGCGACGGGCGCGCTGGTCGGCGCGGCCACCGGCGCCGGCGCAACGACGGCGGGAACCGACGGCGGCGACGGTGCTAGCGGCTTGGAGGTGGCGAAGTTGAACAAAAGCGCGATGATCGTGATGCCCAGCGCCGACATGGCGATTGCCGTGCCCACTAGCCATTTAATCAGCTCGTTGAAACGCGCATGCATCTCGGTTCTAAGCTCGGCGAGTTTGGCGTCCATGCGAGCAAACTGGACGTCCACTTCGGCAAACTTAATGCCGATAGCGGCAAACTGAGCATCAACTCCGGTAAATTTAGTCATAACGAGTGCTTCGAGGGACGCAAGCCTTCTGTCAACGCGGGCATCTTGGGCATCTAGCCGGGCATCAATGTACTCTTTGTCGGAAGCGTTCATTGCACTATGTTGAACCGCGTGGCCGGTCGTGTCAATCCGGCGCGCAAACGGTAATTGCGCTGCGCCAAAGACAAATTCCTCTGCCGTTTCGCGACGGGCCGCAGTGCCCTCAGCGGCCTGCGCGCGCGCCGGTCTTGCTGGCGCGCCTGCTGTCGAGCCAGTCGCGCCCGCCGGCCTCGAGCGCGGCGGCGATCACCGCCGGCGCCAGGCTGTAGACGGTGGCCCAGCTGGCGCGGCCGTCGGCCGTGTTGCCGGGGAAGCTGTCGGCCTCGATGGGCCAGTGGTACTTGCGCTTGAGGATCTTGACGATGGTGGCCAGCGCGACGCGGCCCTGCAGCGGCTCGGCGCCGGTCTGGTCGGCGTCCGACAGCAGCACGGCGAGCACGGCGCCGCGCGCCGTCAGCGGGCCGGGGAATTTGGGTGGTTTGTCTGACATGCCGGCATTGTACCCGGCGGCGCGGCTGGGCTCGCGCCGCGCGAGATGTCGTTTTGGCAATCAACTGCGATGCGCCTATGGCCGGCCGGCCAGATGGTGTAGCATGCTGTTCGGCGATTTGGCAGGCGCACAGCCGCGCCGCCGCGCCGGTATTGGAAGGAATAACAGTATGCAAATCAAAATTAACGACACCCTGCGCGCCTACATCGACCCGTTGACCGAGGCCGAGTACACCGCGCTCGAGCGCAGCATCCTGGTCGAGGGCTGCCGCGACGCGCTGGTGCTGTGGCAGGACGTGCTGGTCGACGGCCACAACCGCTATCAAATCTGCCAGCAGCACGGCGTGCCGTTCAAGGTGACGGAGAACACCAGCTTCAAGAGCCTGGACGACGTCAAGCTGTGGATGATCGACAACCACCTGGGCCGGCGCAGCGTGTCGGACTTCCAGCGCGGCGTGCTGGCGCTGCGCAAGAAGGACATCATGGCCGCCAAGTCGGCCGAGCTGGCCGCGCTGGCGCTGGCCGAGGACGCCGCCGTGGCGCCGCCCGAGGACGGCGAGGCCGCCGCGCGGCCGGCCGCCATGCCGCTCAGCTCGCGCGAGGACATCGCCCGCGCCGCGCGCCTGAGCAGCAACACCATCAGCCAGATCGAGAAGATCCAGAAGACCGCCGCGCCCGAGCTGGTCGAGGCGGTGCGCTCCGGCACCATTTCGATCAACGCGGCCGCCACCGTCGCCTCGCTGCCGGAGGCCGAGCAGGTCGCCGCCGTGGCCGGCGGCAAGAAACAGATGCAGCAGGCCGCCAAGGAGGTGCGCGAGCTGCGCGCCGCCGCGCGCACGCCGCGCGAACCGAAGGAGGGCGACGAACCGCTGAGCGAGGTAGACCAACTGCGCGCCGAGATCGCCACGCTCAAGGCGCGCAACGCCGCGCTGAAGGCGGAGAACGCCGCGCTGCACGAGCGCATCTCCGCCCTGGTCGACGCTTCCTAGGCCGGCGGCGACCATGTCGACCATGCGTCCCGCGCTGGCCATGATGTGCTTGCTGCCGCTGGGCGCGGTGGGCAATGCCGCCGCCGTTGGCCACGCCAACCACGCCAACCACGCCGACACCGCCGACCAGGCGAGCGGCGCGCGCGCCAAGGCCGGCGCGGCAGAGGCGGCGCGCTGGCGCGCCCAGGCCCAGCGCGTCACCATCCGGCGCGACAAATGGGGCATCCCCCACGTCCACGGCAAGAGCGACGCCGACGCCGTCTTCGGTCTGATGTACGCCCAGGCCGAGGACGACTTCAAACGCGTCGAGCTAAACTACATCAACGCCATGGGCCGCCTGGCCGAGGTGCAGGGCGAGGCCGAGCTGTACCGCGACCTGCGCATGAAGCTGTTCATCAGTCCGGCCCAGCTCAAGGCGCAGTACGCCGCCAGCCCGGCCTGGCTGAAGAAGCTGATGACGGCCTTCGCCGACGGCCTCAACTTCTACCTGGCCACGCACCCGCAGGTCAAGCCGCAGCTGATCGCCCGCTTCGAGCCGTGGATGGCGCTCAGCTTCAGCGAGGGCAGCATCGGCGGCGACATCGAGTCGGTCAACCTGGCGCAGCTGGAGCAGTTGTACGGCCGCCGCGCGCCGCTGGCCGGACCGGCGCAGACGCTGGCCCAGCTGCGCGGCAGCGACCTGGACGAGGAGCCGCGCGGCTCGAACGGCTTCGCCATCGCGCCCGCGCTGACGCGCAACGGCCACGCGCTGTTGCTGATCAACCCGCACACCTCCTTCTACTTCCGTCCCGAGGTGCAGGTCAGCAGCGGCGAGGGCCTGAACGCCTACGGTGCCGTCACCTGGGGCCAGTTCTTCGTCTACCAGGGCTTCAACGAGCGCATCGGCTGGATGCACACCTCCGGCGGCGGCGACGTCATCGACGAATACGCCGAAACCGTGGTCGAGCGCGACGGCCGCTTCTTCTACCGCTACGGCGCCGGCGAGCGCGCGCTGAAGGCGGTCGACATCACGCTGCCCTACAAGGGAGCGGACGGCGGCATGGCCAGCAAGGTGGTCAGGGTCTACTACAGCCACCACGGCCCCATCGTGCGCGAGGCGGACGGCAAGTGGCTCGCCGTGCGGCTGATGAACCAGCCGCGCAAGGCGCTGACGCAGTCCTTCATCCGCACCAAGGCGCGCAACTACGCCGCCTTCCACAAGGCGATGGAGCTGCGCACCAACTCGTCCAACAACACCGTCTACGCCGACGCGGACGGCAACATCGCCTACTTCCACGGCAATTTCATCCCCGTGCGCGACAGCCGCTTCGACTGGCGCCAGCCGGTCGACGGCAGCGACCCGGCCACCGAGTGGCGCGGCCTGCACGCCGTCAAAGACACCATCACCCTGTTCAATCCGCCCAACGGCTGGATCCAGAACACCAACAACTGGCCGTTTTCGGCGGCCGGCAAGTACAGCCCGCGCGCGCGGGACTACCCGGCCTACATGTCGATGAACCCGGAGAACCCGCGCGGCATCCACGCCGTGCGCGTGCTGCAGGACCAGCGCGACTTCACCATCGACAGCCTGATCGCCAGCGCCTACGACAACGCGCTGCCGGCCTTCGAGCCGCTGCTGCCCAAGCTGTTCGCCGCCTGGGACGAGCTGGCCGAGGGCGACCCGCTCAAGCCGGCGCTGGCGGCGCAGGTGGCCGCGCTGCGCGGCTGGGACACGCGCTACGCCCTTGAGTCGGTGGCGACCTCGCTGGCGGTCTTCTGGGCGCAGGACATGGCGGCCAGCTTCGGCCCGTCCGCCAAGGGCGCCAAGATGCTGGTGCTCGACTATATGGAGACGCGCTTGACGGCGCGCGAGCGCCTGCTGGCGCTGCAACGCGCCTCGGACAAGCTGGCGGCCGACTTCGGCCAGTGGCAAACGCCGTGGGGCGAGATCAACCGCTTCCAGCGCCTGACCGGCGACGTGGTGCAGCCCTTCGACGACAGCAAGCCGAGTTTGCCGGTGGCCTTCGCCTCGGCCAACTGGGGTTCGCTGGCGGCCTACGGCATGACCACGCCGGCCAAGACCAAGCGCATCTACGGCGAGCGGGGGAATAGCTTCGTGGCGGCGGTGGAGTTCGGCCCGCGCCTGAAGGCGCGCAGTATCCTGGCCGGCGGGCAGAGCGGCGACCCCGCCTCGCCGCACTTCGCCGACCAGGCGGAGATGTACGCGCGCGGCGAATTCAAGGAGGTGTTGTTCTACCCCGAGGACGTCGAGCGCAACCTGGAGCGCAAGTACCACCCGGGGCAGTAAGGACAACCCCCGCCGCATTGCGCGGCTGCGCGGACGGCGCCGCATAAAGGGTCAGACCCCGCCAGGGGTCTGACCCTCTGACGAGGCGCGGGCCTGCCGGCGACAGGGCCTGTCGGGGTTCGGCGCGGGCCTAGATCGCGGCCAGCGCGTTGGCCAGGTCCTGGCGCAAGTCGTCGATATGCTCGATACCGACCGACAGCCGGATCAAACCGTCGCCAATGCCCAGCCTGGCGCGCTGCTCAGCCGGAATGCTGGCATGGGTCATCAGCGCCGGATGCTCGATCAGGCTTTCCACTCCGCCCAGGCTCTCGGCCAGCGCGAACACCTCGCAACGCTCAAGGAAGCGGCGGGCGCCGGCCAGGTCGGTGTTCAGGTCGATCGAGATGATGCCGCCGAAGCCGTCCATCTGCCGCCGCGCCAGCTCGTGCTGCGGGTGCGAAGTCAGGCCCGGGTAGTAGACCTTCCTCACCAGCGCCTGCGCCTCCAGCCAGCGGGCCAGCTCCAGCGCGCTGGCGCAGTGGCGCTCCATGCGGATGGCCAGCGTCTTCACGCCGCGCAGGGCGAGGAAGCTGTCGAACGGACCGGCGATGGCGCCCACCGAGTTCTGCAAAAAGCCCAGCTGCTCGCGCCAAGCCTGCTGGCGCGCCTCGCCGCCGACGATGGCGATGCCGCCGATGATGTCGGAGTGGCCGTTCAAATACTTGGTGGTCGAGTGCACCACGATGTCGAAGCCGTGCTCCAGCGGGCGCTGCACCAGCGGGCTGGCGAAGGTGTTGTCGGCCACGGCGATGATGCCGTGCTGGCGGCAGATCGCGGCGATGGCGCGCAGGTCGGCCAGCTTGAGCATCGGGTTGGTCGGCGTTTCCACCCACACCATGCGCGTCTCCGGGCGGATCGCCGCCAGCAGCTTGGCCGGATCGGTCAGGTCGACGTAAGTGAAGTCGTGGCCGGCGCTGCGCCGGCGCACCCGCTCGAACAGGCGGTAGGTGCCGCCGTACATGTCGTCGCCGGCGATGATGTGCGAGCCGGCGTCGGCCAGTTCCAACACCGTCGAGATGGCGGCCAAGCCGGAGGCGAAGGCGTAGCCCTCGGCGCCGCCCTCCAGGTCGGCGACGCAGCGCTCCAGCGCCCAGCGGGTCGGGTTGTGCGAGCGGCCGTAGTCGAGGCCCTTGTGCACGCCCGGGCTTTGCTGGACGAAGGTCGAGGTGGCGTAGATCGGCGGCATGATGGCGCCGGTGCTGGGGTCGGGCGACTGGCCGGCGTGGATGACGCGGGTGGCCAGGTGCTGCCGCTTGTTGCTGTCGTTTGAGTGGCTCAAGATTGTGTCCTGCGAAGATGGTTGAGGAGGTCGAAGCGGGTGATCAGGCCGTAGAACACGTTGTCGTCGGCGACGACGGCGGTTAGTCCCCGGTCGAGCGTGCTGCGCAGCGCCTGCAGGCTGGCCTTCGGGTGCAGCGTTTCGAGCCGGCTAGTCATGGTGGTGCCGACCAGGCTGGAAAACTGCACGGCGTGGTCGTCGAGCTTGAGCAGCAGGTCGGACTCGTCGACGATGCCGACCAGGCGGCCGCCGTCGAGCACCGGCAGTTGCGCCAGGTCGCTGCTGCGCATGCGGTTGAAGGCGGTCAGCAGGGTGTCGGACGGCGCCACGCTGACCACCTCGCCGGCGTCGTGGCGGCGGCCGATCAGGTCGCGCAGGTCGCCGCTGGCGGCGCGCTGGATCAGGCCCTGGTCGTGCATCCAGCCGTCGTTGTAGACCTTCGACAGGTAGCGCGTGCCGGTGTCGCAGACGAAGGTGACGACGCGCTTGGGCGTGCTCTGGGCGCGGCAGTATTTTAGCGCGGCGGCCAGCAGCGTACCGGTCGACGAGCCGCCCAGGATGCCCTCGGCGCGCAGCAGTTCGCGGGCGCTGTCGAAGCTCTCCTGGTCGCTGATGGTGTAGGCCTGGCGCACGCCGCTGGTGTCGGCGATGGCGGGAATGAAGTCCTCGCCGATGCCCTCGACGGCCCAGGAGCCGCTGACCGGGTTGACCCTGCCGGTGTCGATGTACTCGGCCAGGATAGAGCCCTTGGGGTCGGCCAGCACGAATTCGAGCTTGGGTTGGACCCGGCCGAAGTAGCGCGTCAGGCCGCTCAGCGTGCCGCCCGAGCCGACGCCGACGACGATGGCGTCGACATTGTGGCCGCTCTGCTGCCAAATCTCCGGGCCGGTGCTGGTCTCGTGGGCCAGCGGGTTGGCCGGGTTGTTGAACTGGTCGGCGAAGAAGGCGCCGGGCGTTTCGCGCGCCAGGCGGGCGGCGTAGTCCTGGTAGTACTCGGGGTGGCCCTTGGCGACGTCGGAGCGGGTGGTGCGCACCTCGGCGCCGAGCGCCTTCAGGTGCAGCACCTTCTCGGTCGACATCTTGTCGGGCACGACGAGCAGCACGCGGTAGCCCTTGATGCGGCCGACCAGGGCCAGGCCCAGGCCGGTGTTGCCGGCGGTCGCCTCGATGATGGTGCCGCCCGGCTGGAGCCGGCCGTCGGCCTCGGCCGCCTCGATGATGGAGCGACCGATGCGGTCCTTGATCGAGCCGCCGGGGTTCTGCGATTCGAGCTTGAGGAAAAGTTGGCATGGCCCCGTGTCGAGGCGGGTCACCTGGACCAGCGGGGTGTTGCCGATCAGGTCGAAGAGTGCGGGTTGCGCTGTGGTGTCCATAGGTTCTCCTGGCTGGGAAGCGGCGCCAGCGGATTGTGTCCGGCCGTGCTTTTTCCTGAAAAGAAGCGGATCTTAGGCCGCCAAATTCATGCTGGGAAGGAATGTTTCCGTGCTAGCTTATGCGATTAGTGTCAATGCCACTGTGCTGCCTGAAAAGCAAGTATGCGCTTTTTCGCAAACGGCCGGTTTATAATCGCGCCTCGCGAACGGCGCCCGGCGTCGCCGCGTTCGACGACTTCACAGGGCACAAGGCAGCAGTGGCAAAACTTTATTTCCGTTATTCTGCGATGAACGCAGGCAAATCCACCGCGATGTTGCAGGTGGCGCACAACTACGAGGAGCAGGGCCAGCGCGTGCGCCTGTTCACCGCCGCCATCGACGACCGCTACGGCGTCGGCCAGGTGACCTCGCGGCTGGGGCCGAGCCGCCAGGTCGAGGTGTTCCACGCCGACACCGACTTCCTGCGCGAGGTCGACGAGAAGATCGCCTGCCTGTTGATCGACGAGGCGCAGTTCCTCAGCACCGCCCAGGTGCAGCAGCTGCACCAGCTGGCCCAGGTGGGCGGCGTGCCGGTGATCAGCTACGGCCTGCGCACCGACTTCCGCGGCCAGCCCTTCGCCGGCTCGGCCTACCTGCTGGCGCTGGCCGACGACATCGAGGAGCTGAAGAATATTTGCAGCTGCGGCAAAAAGGCGACCATGAACATCCGCGTCGACCAAGACGGCAAGCGCATGAAGGAGGGCGAGCAGATCAGCATCGGCGGCAACGAGAGCTACCGCCAGGCCTGCGGGCGCTGTTTCTACGCGGAGTAGGCGGTGGAGCATCGGCGGAGGGCGGGCGGGATACTATTTTGCTCGCGACGTTCGCCGCTAGTTGTCCCTTGCCATCATTTGCGTTGCGTCAACTCCTGCCATTGATGGGAGCGCATGCTGTGCGGACATGAACCCACAGCGCGCCCATCATGAGCAGCAATCGCTTTGATCGCTTCGAGTATTACGAATGCCTGCGGCAGCAGGACACGCTGCTGGACGAGGCCATTGCCCGGCGGCGCCTGGCGGACTGTCCGCACGGCCCGTTCGAGCACCGACTTGGTCTAGACGGGTATTTGTACATTGGCGCCCGCGTGCGCCGCGTGCGCGAAGCCGTTGCCGAATCCCAATCGTTCGCGCTGCGCGAATTGCAGGCCAAATTGGGCGGTATTGGCCTGGCCGATGTCTGGCCGATTTTGCGGGAAATCTGCCACGATGTCGCCTTGTACGTCGGTGGTGGCGCAATAGTTGGCGGCGCCATCGGTGGCGGCTTGGGTGTGTTTGCGTTTGGCGCCGGTGCCTTGCCGGGCGCCGCTGCGGGTGCCGCGCTGGGGACGCAGGCGGGCAATCTGCTGCTGGGCTTTTTCGGCCTGAAATCGGTGGTGGTGTTCATGCTCGACAGCCTGCCGCGCGCCACACGCGCCTACCGGCAAGGTTTCTTCGAAGCGTGGGGCGGGATGCCCGACCTGGGCGCCCATTCACTGGACGCGCCCCATTACGGCGTCGATCGCCTGGCCGACAGCACCTATCTGGCCGCGCGCGCCTTCGCGCGCGGCCACGAGATTCTTATCCTGGCCCTATTGGCTGGCGTGGTGGCCTATCTGACCAGAGGCAAGGGCCAGTTGTCGGCGCTGTTGGCGGAGGTGCGGCAAAGCGCGCGGCTGGGGCCGAAAATGACGAGTTGGCTGGAGCAGAATGAAGGTAAACTGCTTAGTCATCCATTGCTGAATGAGCGTGCGCGGGGGAATGGCGGCGGCGCCATCGGTGGCGGCGCGGAAGTCGGCGCGTCCGCATCCGGTCCACGCACGGGCAATCAAACGACAACAGGAGCCGCTCCGCGTGATAGCACCCTGGCCGTTGGCGAAGCCGAACGCAAGGTTTCACTTGGAGGGAAAAACGTTCTTGGGTCGCCTGTCGACATCGCTCATGCTATTGGTGCTGACTATACCAAGGCCGGCAGACCAACGGGCGGACATAGTTTGCTCAATGGAGATGTAAGAATTTTGCCCGGTACGGAGTCAGTTCCCGATGCCTCTGGTGTCTATAAAGCAACTATTCAAGTTCCAGATCCTCAAAATCCCGGGCAATGGCTTACAAAAACCAGTAATGCTTCGATGAATTCTATGTTTCCCAAAAATTGGGATGCCTCGAGAATTCAGTCCGAAGTAGATGCCGCGTGGAATTCTCCGAATAGGGTTGTAAGTGGAAATAAATGGAGTTCTTTCACCCCGTCAGGGGTAAAAGTTGAAGGATATGTTTCTCCACGGACGACTGTGTACCCAGTGCATCAACCTTAAAACCAAAGTGAGTAATGATGAAACTTAGATTTTCTTATGTTGCAGGTGGATTTCACCAAAAACTCGGCCAAGTATTTCATTGGCAGCAAGAAGCAATAGGTGGTGAGAACGCGCAGCGGTATAAGCAATATCTCTGCGAAGTACTGAGCTCAGTTGCCCAAGGAACCGATGATTGCGATCGACTCTTACACGATATCAATGAGGTTGAAAATGGTGGCCGGGTTGAGATCGAAACGGGTGGGAATGACGTCACCCTAACGCTGAGGCCTACTGGAGTACAAGTCGATATTGAGGTCAATGAGGATTGGGTAGGTCAGCCAGATGGGCATTTTGACTTGCGCGAATGGAAGGCCGCTTTGACGGGCTGGCGCCAATTTCTACAAATGCCTCAATCCTTGGAGTCCTTTGTAGAGGTCGACTTATAGATAATTTCTGGTCGGCCGCTCACATCGATGCGGGGGCTGCTTCTACTCCGAGTAGACGGGCTCTCAGCGTAGGCGGCGCTTCGCCTATCCCGACAGACCTTAGACAATTGGCGACATCTGCGGCGCGCCCGAGCAGGCGAAGCGAAGGACTCCTCCATCGGCCAAATTGCGCGCTACCTGGGCTGGTACGGCGAGAAGGAAGGCAAGCCGCCACGAGCCATTTTGGTCGCAAGCGGATTCGCGGAACCGGTGCGGTGGGCGGCCAAAGCCATTCCGGGGTTGAAGCTGGTGACTCACCGGGTGCAGTTCGCGTTCGAAGAAGCAACTGCGGAAAAAGTAGGGGAGATGGCCCAAAGCTGGTGAGCGGCCGAGGATGCTCGCTTAGATTAGCTCGTTCATCAGCATGCATACACATAGATATTGATGGAGGGGCCGGTGCCACCATATTCTATAGGTATGCCAAAAAAACTCCCGTGCCCTACTGCAACTCCCGCCAGCAACTGCTGCCGCCATCGAAAAGCTTAGCGCCGACCTGGCGGTAGCCCGCTTGCGCCGGAAGGAGTCATTGAAGACTTGGGCTCCGCCGTGTCGGCATCACGCAGGACGACATCAACCAAAGAGATGTACGCGAGCTCTTTCGTCGCATGGTCTTCAACATCCTGGTCGACAACACCGATGACCATGAGAAGAACCACTCCTTGCTGGTCGTGAACCCGCGCGGAAATGGCCGCCTGAAGCTGGCGCCGGCTTACGACGTCCTTCCTTCGAACTCAGGGCTGGGGTTCCAGGAGTTCATCTGCGGCGCCCATGGCCGAGAATCGACGCTCGAAAACGCGATGTCGCAGTGCGATGCGTTCGGCCTGCCGCCCGGGGAGGCCGCAGCCGAAGTTGTCGCCGTCATTGATGTCGTGAACACTTGGCAGGAACACTTCGCGCACGCCGGCGTGTCAGCGTGCGACATCGTGAGTCTGGCCGAGCGTATCGACGACGACGAGCTCTTGACCCAGCGCATCGGCTTCGACCAGGCCCGATTTCAGTCGGGGCCGGCCAAGCGGAAGCGGTCAAGTCCCTTCCGGCGCGCATAACGCCATCCCCGCTGAGAGCGGGGCCTTCAGACGCCGTGAGCAAGCGCCATGCCTTCGTGCGTTGCGGCCATACCCTGCCACTCCTGCTGCATCCAGGCGCTGAAATGGCCAACCTTTTGCAGCGCATGTTTGCCTGCGCCAACGCGCAGGTGGTAGGCGTAGGGCGACGGCAAGAAGAGCTCGGGGATGACGCGTAGGTTGCCGCGCACAATGTCCTCATGCGCAATCGAATACGGCGCCAGCGCCACGCCTTGAGCGGCGACGGCGGCTTGCACCAAGGTGCCGGAATGGCTGAACGCGCGTGAGAAGTTGTGCTTGCCCTTCAACGTGGCCACGGCCTTGTATTTCTTGAGAAGCAGCAACCAGTTTTCGGTCGTGCCCTCGTACAGCAAGGGAAACTTGTCCAGCGTATCAATCGACACCGGGACGGCCTGTTTGCTGGGCGTGTAGGGCAGAACAGCCGGGCTGTAGACCACCACCCATTGCTCCGCAAGGCGCGGCGCAGCATCCAAGGCGCCACGGCTGTAGTGGATGGCGATGTCGCAAGCCTGGTCCGTCGACGAGGCCAAGGGGGTAAGCTGATCGCTGGACTCCACGTGCAAGTCATATTTCGGCTGCAACTTGGTGAAGCGGTGCAGGCGCGGCACCAGCCACTTCGTGGCGAACGAATGGGTGGCCGATATCCGCAGAACCCACTCTTCGTCACCGCCGCGCAGCGCCGCCACCTTGCCGTGCAGCACCTCTAACAGGCCGCGCACGGTGAGGGCCAACTCTTGCCCCTTGTCCGTCAGCTTGATTTGTCGGGTCTGGCGCGTGAACAAGGCAAAGCCTAAGCTCATTTCCAACTGTTTGATTTGTTGACTGACGGCGCCCGGGGTTTTGTGCAGCTCGTATGCGGCAAGCTTGATGCTGGACCAGCGCGCGGCGGCCTCGAAATCGATCAGCCCTGAGAGGCTGCGCAAGGGCGTTGATTCGGTCTTCATAACTTAGAAATACTAATGCGTTGAGTTGAAATTGCTGGTTTGTCGGTGCGTGCTGCACTCGGGATAATACGCTCATGTCCAAATCAAAGGGTGGTTATGAGTAAGAATGTATTGATTATTGGCGGAACCCGCTACTTTGGAAAACTGCTCGTGGGCAGGCTGCTGGCGCAAGGCCACCGTGTCACCTTGGCCACACGCGGCGTCGCCCGGGATGACTTTGGCGAGCGAGTGCAACGTATCACGGTGAACCGGCGCGATCTGGCCTGCATGCAGCTGGCCTTCGCCGACGTCGCATTCTTTGATGTCGTGTTCGACCAGATATGCTATTCGCCGCTGGACGCCGCCATCTCGGCCCAGGTGTTCGCAGGCAAGGTGGGGCGCTACGTCATGGCGTCCACTATCGAGGTCTACGAGATTCTGCATGCGCAAGCAAGCGGGTCCTATCGTGAAGACGAGCTGGATTTGAACAAGGTGCAGGTGGACATGACAATTCCCTGGCATTCAGCTGAGCTGTCCGATGATCACTATGGCGAGGGCAAGCGCCAGGCCGAGGCTTTCCTATACCAAGATGGTCGTTTGCCCGTGGTGAGCGTCCGGATTGCCCACGTGCTGGGCGGGCCAGAGGACTTCACACGGCGGCTGGAGTTCTATGTGCAGCGGGTGTTGGCGCAGGAACCCATGCGGCATTCGGTCGGCGCGGGGCCCAGCTCATTCGTCGACGCCGAGGGTATTGCCGAATTTCTGTGCTGGGTCGGCGCGCAGGACTTCCTGGGGCCGGTGAACGCGGCCTGCGGAGGGGACATGTCGGCGCTGGACGTGTACGAGCGCGTGGCGGCGGTGCTGGATAAACCATCGCGCCCCATCGCCATGCCGGGTGCGCATGCCGTCTGCGAGCTGAGTCCCTTCGACTATACCCGTCCACATGCCATGGACACCCGCCGGGCGCAGGCCTTGGGCTACCGCTTTGCCGACAACGCCGCCTATTTGGATGGATTGATTCGTCGGCATGGCGCCAACGACGTCGAACAGGAGCGGCAACCATGATGAGCCTGACACAACTGTTGCCCTTCGTTTTGGCCTCGGCCCTGGTGATCGGCGTGCCCGGCCCGGCTACCTTCTTCGTCTTGGGGCAGGCCCGCATCTCGCATCGCCGGGCGGCCAGCGCCACGCTGGGCATTGTCTTGGGGGACGTGCTGCTGATGACGGCGTCGGCCTTGGGCTTTGCCGCGTTGGTGACGCGGTGGCCGCTGCTGCTGCTTGCCGTCAAGCTGGCGGGCGCGATCTTTCTGCTGTACCTGGCCTGGGGTTTGTGGGGTGGCGCCAGCCCGGCGGGGCAGGTGGCGCAGGGCGCGGCCGGCGGTTCGCGCGGCTTTGTCAAAGGCGTGCTGCTGACTGTCTTCAATCCCAAGCCAGTGCTGTTCTTTGCCGCCTTCTTCCCGCAGTTCATGCCCGAGCCCACGACCGCGCCCTTGCAAGGTTTTGCCGCGCTGGGTCTGGTGTTCGAACTATTGAATCTTGCCTACTTCGCAGCCTTGGTGGCATTGCTGACGGTGGCTGGAAATCAGCGCGGCTTTCAGAGCTTCTTGAAGGGAAACTTCAACCGAGTGGCCGCGGTCGGGCTACTGTTGTGCAGTGGCCTGACGGTGGCCAGCTTGCTGTAGTTTCGGGGCTTGTCGCAGTGTGTTTTCCTGGAACCGGCAGGCGGGCCCGGGCAGCCGCCCGGGCAGCCGCCCGGTCGCCGGACGGGCTATTTTTTCGCCGGCCTGGCGGCCTGCCCCGGCAGCTGGACCGCGTATTTGGCGGCGATCTCGCGGGCGCCGTCGCCGCTGTTGAGCAGCTCGATCTGCTCGTTCAACACGCGCAGCAGCTCCTCGGCGTAGGGCACGCGCCGGCTCACCATCATGTGGAAGGTCGACGGCGGCAGCTCCGCCAGCAGCTCGTAGCCGATGTCGAGCCGGGCGAAGTCGGCGATGCCCAGGCTCTGGTAGCCGAGGGCGATCTCCAGGCGTTCCGGCAGGGCGTCGCAGCGGTTCATTTTGAGCTTGAGGAAGGACTGCGCCAGGTTCTGCGAGCCGGCCTCCATTTGCTCGGCGTCGAGGCCGAAGGCGGCGTAGTTGTAGCCGTTGACGGCGCACAGCCGCAGCTTCTTCAGGTCGGCCGCCGCGCGCACCGGCGGGTGCGGCCTGGCCTTGTCGTAGAAGTAGGCCAGGTGCATGGCGTAGTAGGGCTTGGCCACCAGGTAGGCGCGCTCGCGCTCGGCGTTGCTGGCGGCGTCGGTCAGCATGTCGTGGCCGCCCAGCCTGACCGATTCCAGGCAGCGCCTCCACGGCAGCATGTCGATTCGGTAGCGCAGGCCGGCGCCGGCCAGCGCGCGGCGCAGGTACTCGGCGGAGAAGCCGACCACCTCGTCGGTCCGGGCGCCGCCGTCGCGGCGGAAGTAGAGGTAGGGCGGCCACTCGGCGATCTGGCCGCAGACGCGGACCACCTGCGCCGGCGCCAGCGGCGCGGCGCCGGCGGCCGCGTCTGCGGCGGGCGGCGCCAGCCACAGCGCCAGCCACAGCGCCAGCGCCAGCGGCGGGGCGGCGGCGCGCCTCATGTTTGGCCTCCGGCCTGGCGCGGTAGCACGACGCGGAAGGCGGCGCCCCGGCCCGGCTCGCTGCGCACCTCGATGCGGCCGCCGTGGGTCTTGACGATGCCGTAGGCCATCGACAGGCCCAGCCCGGTGCCGCTGCCCACCGGCTTGGTGGTGAAGAAGGGGTCGAACAGGCGGTCCAGGTGCTCCTGCCGGATGCCGTCGCCGTTGTCCTCGACCTCGACCCAGACCTGGGCGTCGTCGCGGCCGGTGCGCAGGGTGATGCGGCCGTGCTCGCCGGCGGCGTCGGCGGCGTTGCGCAGCAGGTTGAGGAAGACCTGGTTGAGGCGCAACGGGCGGCACTCGACGGCGGGGATGGCGGCGTACTCGCGGCGCAGCTCGCCCTTGAACTTGAGCTGGCCGTGGACCACGTTGACGGCGCTGTCGAGCGCGTCCTCCAGGTTGGCCCACTGCAGCTCGGTCTCGTCGACCAGGGCGAAGTCCTTCAGGTCCTGGACGATGCGCTTGACGCGGCGCAGGCCGTCGAGCGACTCGCCGAGCAGGCTGGCGATGTCGCCGCGCAGGTAGGGCAGGTCGATGCGCCGCTTCAGCTCGGCCAGGGCGGCGCGGCTGTCGGCGCCCAGCTCGGCCTCGACCGCCTCGTAGGCGGCCAGCACGTCGAGCAGGTCGGCGACGTAGGCGCGCAGGGTGCCCAGGTTGGCGTTGACGAAGCCGACCGGGTTGTTGATCTCGTGGGCCATGCCGGCGGCCAGCTGGCCGACCGAGGCCAGCTTCTCCGACTGCAGCAGCTGGCCGTGCACCTGGGCCAGCTGGTCGATCAGCTGCTGCTGGCGGCCGCGCTCGCGCTCGAGGGCGGCGTGGGCCAGGCTGAGCTGGCGGCGGTCGGCCTGGAACTGTTCGACGGCGCGGGCCATCTCGCCGATTTCGTCGCCGCCGGCCACCGCCACGGCCAGCGCCGGCGCCGACTCGCCGGCCTCGGCCTCGGCCGGCTCGCGCCGGCGCAGGCCGTCGCTGACCAGCTGCAGGCGCGACAGCACGTGGCGGCCGAGGAAGTGGTAGCTGGCCAGCCAGGCCAGCAGCAGGCTGGCGGCCAGCAGCGCGGCGACCCAGCGCTGGTGGCGCAGCGAGTCGCCGCGCAGCGCCTGGGCGGCGTCGCGGAAGTCCTGGCTGTGGCGCTCGGACTGCAGCTGGGCCGCCGCCGCCATCGCGGCGGCCTGGTGGCGCAGCTGGTCCTGGAAGGGCCGGGCGCGCGCGGCGGCGGCGGCGGCGGCGGCCGGGGTCGGCGCGGCGGCGGCCTGCAGCTCGGCCTCGCGCAGCTGGGCCACCACGTTGGCGCTGTTGCGGAACAGCTGGCTGGCCTGGCGCAGGTCGAGGATGGCGCCCTCGTCGCCGGCGGCGGCCAGGCGGTCGGCCAGATGGTCGAACGACTCGAGGTGGGCGGCGATGCCGCCGTAGCGGGCGCGCACCGCCTCGGCGCTGGCGGCGCCGGCCAGCAGGTCGGACTCGCGTTCGATCAGCAGGGTGCGGCGCACCAGGTCCTGGGCGTCCTGCATGCGCAGCATGCGCTCCTCGGCCAGGCGGTCGGTGGCGTCGCTGCCGACGCGCAGGGCGTAGACGGCGGTGACGCCGCCGGCCAGGATCAGCAGCGTCAGGCCGGCCACCACCAGGCTGAACTGGCGCCGCAGCGAGCGCGGCAGCAGGCGCCGCCAGGCCGCGCCGCCGCCGCCGCCGCCGCCGTTCAGCGCTTCCATATGCGGCGGTAGATGTCGCGGTAGCCGTTGTCCGGGTCGTAGCGCAGGCGGGCGCCGCCGTCGTAGCCGATGTTGTCCGGCGTGACCAGGTGCACCGGCACGATGTAGCCGGAGACGGGCTGGCGCGCCAGCAGCCGGTTCATCTCGTCGACCAGCTGCCAGCCGTGCAGGTTGAGCGGCTCGGCCACGGTGCCGACCTGGAAGGTGCCGGCCTGGATGCGCAGCAGCGCCGCCGCGCTGCCGTCGCCGGCCGACAGCATCTGCAGGCTGGCGCTGCTGCGGCCGGCCTTGGTCAGCTCCGGCGCGGCGTAGTCGAAATACAGGTCGTTGATGGCCAGCGCGTGGCTCCAGGCGGCGCCGTGGCGCGCCAGCAGGGCGCGGGTGACGGCCGGCATGCGCGCGGCGCTGTGCGACAGGGCGACGTCCTCGACGCCGAGCAGGCGGCAGCGGCGGCAGGCGCGCACCACCTCGGCCATCGCCGCCGCCTTGGCGCCGGCGATCGCGTAGTTGCTGTCGGTGAAGATGACCACGCCGGCGCGGCCGCCCGACTGCACCACCGCCGCCATCGCCGTGACACGCGCCACGTCGAGCGGATCGCTCGACACGTTCATCGCCAGCGGGCTGCCGGCCACCGGGCCGGCCAGCGGGCCGACGTGCCAGCCGAGCATCGGCACGCCGAGCCGGGCCAGCGGCGCCAGCAGCGGCGCGGCCTGCTCGGCGTCGACGCCGACCAGCAGCAGGCCGCTGGGCCGCGCCGCCAGCACCGCCGCCAAGGTGCTGGCGCGGCCGGCGGCGCTGCCGGCGGCGTCGTAGACCTTGCTGTTCCAGCCGATCGCGGCGGCCGCCTCCTTGATGCCTTGCACCACGCCGAGCACGCCGCCGTTGCGCAGGTCCTCGCTGACGATGGCGATGCTGGCGCCGGCGTAGGCCGGCGGGCCGGACTGCGGCCCGCCCCAGGGCGCGCCGTGGGCGCTGGCGCGCTCGACGGCCAGGCGCATGCGCGCCAACCGCGCCGCCTCGTCGTCGGCCGCGGCGGCCACGGCGGCCGCGGCGCCTAGCAGGGCGAGCAGGAGTGCCGCGCGGATCCGGGAAACGGGAGGGAGCATAGGTCGGGCCAATGGCGAACGCAGTGCCGGCCATGCTAGCAGGTGTTGGCAGGCCGATCAACAATATCAGCGGGCCGCCGCCGGCCGGGCCGAAGCGCGGCGCCGCCCCGGCCGGCCCGTCGGCGGTGGAAAGAATGTTTTTGGGGAATTGTTAATGATTTGTGGCAAGCATCGGCGGCGCCCCGGCGCGCGCCCGCAGCGCCGGCCGCCGGCGCGATGCTATGATGCCGCAGGACTGCCACAGGGGAGACGCACGGGACGCATGGACATCTATTCGGAACACAATCGCGCCGACCTGGCGGCGCTGCGCCAGGCGGTGCGCCTGCTGAACACGCCGTCGCTGACGATCAAGCTGGCCGAGCTGGTCGGCGCGCCGCTGGAATGGGGCCTGGCCAAGCTGTCCGGCCCGCTGCGCGGCAGGATCAACCAGGGCGTCAACGCGGCGCTGCAGCGCGCCGCCGACGTGGCGCTGTGGAGCATGGCCGACCGGCCGCACGCCGCCGCCTCGCCGCGCCTGCACCAGCTGGGCGCGGCCGCCAGCGGCGCGCTGGGCGGCTTCTTCGGCTTCTCGGCGCTGCTGGTCGAACTGCCGCTGTCGACCACCATCATGATGCGCGCGGTGGCCGACGTGGCGCGCGCCGAGGGCTTCGCCCTGTCCAGCCTGGAGGTCAAGCTCGAGTGCGTCAAGGTGTTCGCGCTGGGCGGCAACGCCGGGCCGGAGGCGGCCGGCGATTCCGGCTACTACGCCTCGCGCACCGCGCTCAACCGTCTGCTCAACCTGACCGCCGCCGAGCTGGCGGCGATCGCGGCGGAGAAGGGCGCCGCCGGCATCGGCGCGCGCGAGGGCGCCGCCCTGCTGGCCCGCCTGATCGACGCGGTGGCGACGCGCTTCGGCGTGGTGGTCACCGAGAAGATGGCGGCGCAGATCGTGCCGGTGCTCGGCGCGCTGGCCGGCGCCACCGTCAACACCCTGTTCACCGACTACTACCAGGACATGGCCAGGGGCCACTTCGCCCTGCGCCGTCTGGAGCGGCGCTACGGCGAAGGCTACATCGTCGACGTCTACGGCCGCGAGTTGCGGCTGCTGCAGCCGGGCGGCTAGCGCAGCGCCAGGCGGCGCGGCGGCGCGCCGGCCTGTTCCTCCAGCCGGAACAGGCGCACCACCTGGGCCAGCGCGCCGGCCTGGCCCTGCAGCGCCTCGGCGGCGGCGGCGGCCTCCTCGACCAGCGCGGCGTTCTGCTGGGTCACCTGGTCCATCTGGGCGATGGCCTGGTTGGCCTGCTCGATGCCGGCGCGCTGCTCCTCGCTGGCGTTGCTGATCTCGCCGACGATGGCGCTGACGCGGTCGACGCTGGCGACCAGCTCGCGCATGGTGGCGCCGGCCCGGTCGACCTGGGCGCTGCCGGCGTCGACTTTGCCGACCGAGTCGACGATCAACTCCTTGATCTCCTTGGCGGCGGCGGCCGAGCGTTGCGCCAAGCTGCGCACCTCGGCGGCGACGACGGCGAAGCCGCGGCCCTGCTCGCCGGCGCGCGCCGCCTCGACGGCCGCGTTGAGCGCCAGGATGTTGGTCTGGAAGGCGATGGCGTCGATCACCGCGATGATGTCGACGACCTTCTTCGAGGCGCTGTTGATCGAGTCCATCGTGCCCACCACCAGGGCCACCGCCGCGCCGCCCTGGGCGGCGACGCCGGAGGCGGCCTGCGCCAGTTGGCTGGCCTGGCGGGCGTGGTCGGCGTTCTGCCGCACCGTCGAGCTGAGCTCCTGCATCGAAGCGGCGGTCTCCTCCAGGCTGGCGGCCTGCTGCTCGGTGCGCGCCGACAGGTCGGCGTTGCCGTCGCTGATCTCGGCCGAGGCGCTGGCGATCTGCTCGGCGCCGTGGCGCACCTGGCCGACCACGCCGGCCAGCTTGCCGCTGATGCCGTTCATGGCCAGCAGCAGGCGGCCGATCTCGTCGCCGCTGTCGACCCGCAGCGCCACCGTCAGGTCGCCGGCGGCGATGCGGCCGGCGGCGGCCTCGGCGCGCGCCAGCGGGCGCGACACGTTGCGCCGCACCAGCAGGAACAGGGCGGCGGCGAACAGCAGCAGTGCGAGCAGGCCGAACAGGCTGGCGCGGTTGCGCAGCGTCGCCGCGTCGTGGGTGATCTCGTCGGTGTAGCTGCCGCCGGCGACGACCCAGTTCCACGGCTTGAAGTGGCTGTAGACCACCAGCTTCTCGCGCGCGGCGCAGCAGTCGCGCTCGTTCCATTGGTAGCGCATGCTGCCGTTCTTGGCCGCCAGCATGTCGGCGATGAAGGCGCGCCCGTCGCTGCCGCGCGTGGCCAGCAGCTTGGCGCCCTCCTGGTTGGGATGCACCAGCAGCTTGCCGTAGTCCTTGCCGGGCGCGGCGTCGAGCACGTAGACGTAGCGGCTCTGGCCGATCTTGATCTGCTTGATCTGGTCCTTCAACATGGCCAGGTTCTGGCTGATGTCGAGACCGATGAACAGCACGCCGATGACGCGGCCGGCGTCGTCCTTGATCGGGTCGTACTGGGTGATGAAGGGCTTGCCGAACAGCGTGGCCAGGCCGACGTAGCGGGCGCCGCCGCGCAGCGGGGCGTAGCTGGGGTGGGTATGGTCGAGCTGGGTGCCGACGGCGCGCTCGCCGTTCTCCTTCTTCAGGGAGGTGCTGACGCGGACGAATTCGTCGCCGCTGGCGGCGAACACGGTGGCCACGGCGCCGGTCTGGGCGGTGAAGCGGTCGGCGATGCTGAAGTCCATGTTGAGGGTGCGCCCGCCGCTGTTGAGCGCCGGCGCCGGCTTGCCGGCGACGTCGACCGGATGCTCGGCGTCGAGCGTGAAGGGGCCGTCGAACTGGCCGGCGAACAGGCGGGCGAAGCTGCCGGCGTCGCTCACCATGGTGTGGTTGAACACCTCCAGCGTGTTGTTGACGCCGGCCAGGGCGCTGGCCACGTTGGCCTCGGCGCGCTGTTCGAGCATGCGCGCGGTGGTGCGCTGGGCGGCGGCCCACGTGTTACGCGCAAGGGCGTTTCGGGGGCGGTGAATGAATCAAGACGGCGATCATATAATATTTCCGTATGGGAATATATTTTGTTGAAAGGAAATATTAATGAATACAATGACTTGTCGACAATCTTGCCGCCCCGCGCCGCGCCGCCGCGCGCTTCAGCCGGTCTTAAGCTTTCACAGGGAAACTGTGTCTTCCCGGGCTGCGCCGCTGCTGCTATCCTGTAGAATAAAGCGCAGCCGTTTCACCCCCAATACGCTGGCGGCGGCCGACCCGAACGGTCGGCCGCCGCCGGCAAATCGACAATTCACGTTCGGAGTAAGCCGATGAAGAAGCAAATGTTGCTGGTCACGCTGGCGCTGTCCCTGTCAGTGCAGGCCGGCGCGGCGCTGCCGGAAAAAGTGGCAGACACCCCCTTGAAACCGTTGGCGCAGCAAACCCAGGCGGCGATCTGGGCCTCGCGCTTCTTGTCGCGCTACCACTACAAGGCGGTGCCGCTGGACGACGCCATGTCGGAGAAGATCTTCGACCGCTACTTCAAATCGCTCGACGGCGAGAAGCTGTTCTTCGTCCAGGCCGACGTCGACCAGTTCGGCGCGGCCCGCTCGCGCCTGGACGACGCCATCAACAACGAGAACCTCAGCGTTCCCTTCGCCATCTACAACCTGTACCAGCAGCGCTTCAACGAGCGCTTCGGCTACGCCCGCGAACT
Source organism: Rugamonas rubra (assembly GCF_900114705.1). Taxonomy (GTDB): domain Bacteria; phylum Pseudomonadota; class Gammaproteobacteria; order Burkholderiales; family Burkholderiaceae_D; genus Rugamonas; species Rugamonas rubra. The sequence continues at coordinate 2,899 of NZ_FOTW01000026.1, read as the reverse complement.
GCTCAAGACCAAGTTCGACTTCGCCGCCGACGAGAGCTACCAGTACGACCGCGAAAAGGCCGAGTGGCCGAAGAACGAGGCCGAGATGCGCGAGCTGTGGCGCAAGCGCATCAAGAACGACTGGCTGCGCCTGAAGCTGGCCGGCAAGGACGACAAGGCGATCCGCGACACCCTCGACAAGCGCTACGACAACTACATGGGCCGTTCGCGCAAGCTCAACAATGAAGACGTGTTCCAGATCTTCATGAACGCCTACACCATGTCGATCGAGCCGCACACCAACTACCTGGGGCCGCGCGCCTCGGAGAACTTCGACATCGCCATGCGCCTCTCGCTCGAGGGCATCGGCTGCGTGCTGCAGACGCGCGACGAGTACACCGTGGTGCGCGAGGTGGTGCCGGGCAGCCCGGCCGGCCTGTCGGGCAAGATCAAGGTGGGCGACCGCATCGTCGGCGTCGGCCAGGGCGAGTCCGGCGCGCTGACCGAGGTGCTCGGTTGGCGCATCGACGACGTCGTCGCGCAGATCCGCGGCGCCAAGGACTCCACCGTGCGGCTCGACGTGTTGCCGGCCGAGGCCGGCGTCGACGGCAAGCACACCGTGATCGCGCTGGTGCGCAAAAAGATCAGCATGGAGGAGCAGTCGGCCAAGAAATCCATCCTCGAGGTGCGCGACGGCACGGCCAAGCGCCGCGTCGGGGTGATCTCGCTGCCCACCTTCTACCAGGACTTCGAGGCGCGCCGCAAGGGCGAGCGCGATTTCAAGAGCGCCACGCGCGACGTGGCCCGCCTGCTCGGCGAGCTGAAGAAGGAAAAGGTCGACAACGTGCTGATCGACCTGCGCAACAACGGCGGCGGCTCGCTCAGCGAGGCCGTCGAGCTGACCGGCCTGTTCATCGACAAGGGGCCGGTGGTGCAGCAGCGCAACGCCGAAGGCAAGGTCGAGATCGAAAGCGACAACAACGCCGGCCTGGCCTGGGACGGCCCGGTCGGCGTGCTGATCAACCGTGGCTCGGCCTCCGCCTCGGAGATCTTCGCCGCCGCGATCCAGGACTACGGCCGCGGCCTGATCATCGGCGAGGCCAGCTTCGGCAAGGGCACCGTGCAAACCCTGGTCAACCTCGACCGTTTCGCCCAAGGCGACAAGGCGCCGCGCCTGGGCGAGTTGAAGATGACCGTCGCCCAGTTCTTCCGCATCAACGGCGGCACCACCCAGTTGCGCGGCGTCACGCCCGACATCAAGCTGCCGGCCATGGCCGACGGCGACAGCTTCGGCGAGTCCAGCTACGACAACGCGCTGCCGTGGACCTCGATCAAACCGGCCGTCTACATCACCGCCGGCGAGCTCAAGGAGATCGTGCCGATGCTCGACAAGCGCCACGAGGCGCGCGTGGCCAAGGACAAGGACTTCCAGTACCTGCAGGAGGATATCGCCCTGGCCAAGAAGATCCGCAAGGAGAACCTGATCTCGCTCAACGAGACGGTGCGCCGCAAGGAGCGCGACACCCAGGAGGCCCGCTCCAAGCTGCGCGAGGCGCGCCTGCTGGCCAACGCGGTGCCGAGCGGCGACGATCCGGTGAAGATCGCCGATCCGAAGGAGGCCCTGAACCACGCCCTCAGCGCCAAGCCGGCCAGCGGCAAGGTGGCGGCGCGGGTGGCGGCGGTGAAGGGCGCGGCGCGCACCGACGACGGCCTGCAGGCCGACGAGCGCGGCCTGGCCGCCGAGCTGGACGCGGAAAAGGCCGCCAAGAACGCCAAGGACGTGCTGCTCAACGAGGCGGTGCACATCCTGGCCGACGAGGTCGGCCTGCTGAAAACCGACACCCGGCTCGCCTCGCGCGTGCTGCCCTACGCGGTCGACGTCGGCAAGTGATAGTGGTGTTGGCCGGCGGAGCGATCCGCCGGCCGGCCCGCCGCAAGGAACCCGTGCGCCGCGCGGGTTTTTTTTCGCCGGCGGCTTGCAATCGCTAAGTCATTCACAACGTTGATTTCTGTCATCACAAAGATAAATTGGATGAATATACTTCCATACGGCATCATCAACTCGTCTCCTCTATTCCCCTCCAAGGAAATAGATTTAGCCCGCTCCCGTAGCGGGCTTTTTTTTTGTGCGCCCAGCACTAGGCAATAATTGCTTCAATTCCCTTGGTTTCGACAATATACAACAGCTTTGCGGCGGCTCCACTGGGGTGCTTTCCCGCTGAGGGTGACTCCCACTTCTGAACAGTGGAAACGCTCACATTGAGTATCGACGCGAACACTTGCTGACTCATCCTCGCAACACCTGTTCGAATTGCTACTACACGTTGCGGGGAATACTCGGGCGGAGCTACGCAGAGTGCATTCATGCGCGCCATGTCTGCCTTAGATACAAGACCATATGCGCTTAGGTCTGCCGCTGTCTCCAGCAGTTCGCGTAGAACACGACTATCTGCACTTGTTTTCTTGCTCATGGCAAATCTCCGTTAAAACGCCGTTAATCTTCAATGTTTCAAGCTTTGCAAGAGTGGCCGCCTGCAAGCCCTTACCCACTACTTTTGCAGCTTCCTCCTCCTTGGGTGCGTATTCCACGCAAACTGGACACCTGTTCCGCCGCAAACTGGACAGTCGTTCCAGCGCAAACTGGACACCCGTTCCAAACCAAACTGGACACCTGTTCCAAGCCAAACTGGACACCTTGGGCGCAACGGCGCGGGGTTGAGATGTGGTTTTACTCCGGACGGGGCGAACTAGTCAAATTAGCCCGCTTTTTCCGCAGTGAATCGCCTTTCAAGTTGAGCTGGTGGGCGTTGTGGACCAAGCGGTCCAGGATGGCGTCGGCCAGAGTGGCGTCGCCGATGGCGGCATGCCAATGCTCAATCGGAAGCTGGCTGGTGACGATGGTGGAGCGGCTGCCGTGGCG
>NZ_FOTW01000067.1 GCF_900114705.1 Rugamonas rubra | reverse complement strand
CGCCGCACGTGCTGCCGCGCCAACCCGCACACCTGCATATCGTCCCGACGTGGGATGAGGACGCTGGGGTCGATTGCTCCCCTTACCGTGCAACAAGGGAAGCAAAAGACCCTCCGACCGAATCGGAGGATCAAGAATGAATCGTCGCAGCTCACAGCCTAATCCGGGTGGTGGACCGCCGCTGATCGCTCGTGTCAGGATCGGCCCGGTCAGTCCGGATGAGGCCGACGAGATCGAGGCGGCTATTGCCCAAGTTGTCGAGGTTGCTGGTGGCCGCGACTACCCGTTGCGGCATGGTGGTTTCGGCATCCACCGGTACCTCTCGGTGAAGCTGCCGCGTGCCATCCAGGCCGAGGCGACTCGCGCTGACCGTCCCGAGCTCGAACGCTGACCGAGCGTTCGACACAGAGCAGCCCCCGGCAGTAGCGGTGCCGGGGGCTGCTCGTTGTGCACGTGGGCTCAGGCGTTGAACTTGTCCGCCTTCACCGCGTTGACGAACGCGGTCCACTGTTCGCGGTTGGTGGTGAAGTACCCGGCGGCCCGGTCCTTTGTGTCTCGGACCGCGGCGCCGTCGCCGAAACGGCCCACCTCGACACAGGCGGAGCTTCCGCCAGTTATCCGGCTCGTGCTGTACCGTCATCTTGCGCATCCATTCTGTTGATCAGATCCGCGATGAGCTCGGATGTGGCGTCCGGGCTCATCGCAACCTCTTTCACCCTCGCCGCCGCTTCCTGGTACGCAGCGACGTCGGCAGGTTCGTGGAGGAACAAGGCGGAACGCCGTGTCTCCAGCTGCACTACCGGCGCATCTTCTTGGCCGCGCTCGACGATGACGAACGCACCTTCAAGACCCGGATGCCAGCTTGCTCGCATCGGGACCACTCGCAGGTCGACCGTCGGCCAGTCAGCGACATGCAGCAGCCAACGCAGCTGCTCGCGCATCACGTCGTGCCCGCCGATCATGCGGTAGAGCGCGCTCTCATCGACAAACGCGCTCAGGCAGGCGGGCCGGGTGGTCCGCGTGATGACGTCCCGCCGACCGAGGCGAACCGCCACGCGGGTTTCGACGTCGGTGTCGGGGATGCCGCCCGCGGTCATGATCGCTCGCGCGTAGTCCCCGGTCTGTAGCAGTCCGGGGATGAGCATGCCCGAGACGTCCGTCACCGCGGTGGCATCCCGTTCGATTTCGAGCAGTGCTGTGATCTGCCGCTGCTGCTCGGGCAGGCTGGTCGCCACCCAATGCGAGCCGTCGGTGTCGCGTGCCAGGTCCACAAGTTCCTCGCGGAGCTTGTTGTCAGCGCCAAGGGCTGAAAGCACGGTTGCGACGTCGACTGGCCTCGGTGATCGCTCGCCCTTTTCCCACCGGCCGATCGTCGTGTGGGACAGGCCGAGTTGGTCGGCGAGTTGCCGAGCGCTGAGCCCTGCGTCTTCGCGGGCGCGGCGAAGCTCCGAGCCAATCGCAACCGCTTTAGGGGTGGTGCCAGCCATGTGCCACAGGATAGCGGCACCGAGGGTAGCGACGAGTTCGCCTGAACGGTGCATTGTGCCAATTGGCACCGGCGATCATTCTGAGTGGGACCAGTTGGCACCGCGGTTCCAGCTGGAGGAAGCCTATCGGACGGAGGTCACGACCATGCCGGGATACCGCCCGCACCCGTTCCACTGGGTGCCCGCAGACGGTCGACGACACGCGAGCACTGACGAACACCCACCGGGAGCGTCGATCTACCCGGACGGCACCGAGACCAGCACGCTGTGCCAGCGCACCGTCAAGGCGGACACCAGCGACACCGCTTGGCTGTGGGAAACCTGCCTTGACTGCAACTCCGCGGCCCATGAGCTCGCCGGGCTCCCTCCGTTGGCGGGTGCGAGATGAGCACGGCCGACCGGGAGCTCGGGCAGATGATGCGCGGCATGATCATGGCGATGGGCCTGGCGGTCGACGACGTCGAGGCGGGCCGCTACACCGCAGCAGATCGTGAACGGCTGGCGGGCGGTCTTGAGCTCGTGGTCGCGGGGCTGCGCGCGCAGCGGCGGCCCGGTGAGCGGCTGGTCATCGACTCGGAACGGGTGGGCTCATGATCACCGCCACCATCCTCCTTGGTCTGGTTGTTCTCGCCTTGGCGATGTGGTGGGCGGTTCGCTACTTCGCCGAGTGGGGCAAGCACGGCGGGTCGGGCGCGGGCGCGCTCACGGTTGAGCAGCTGCTCGCGCAGGCCGAGGCCGAGGCCGCCATCGGCGGTCGACACCGGCTCCGCGCCCCGGTGGTG
>NZ_FOTW01000025.1 GCF_900114705.1 Rugamonas rubra | reverse complement strand
GGGGCGCGTGCATCGCCTACAACCTGGTGCGCCTTGAAATGGCCAACGTCGCCGCCGACGCTCAATGCAACCCCACCGACATCAGCTTCGTCCGTGCATTTCACATCATTCAATACGAACTAACATGGGCCGCCGCGACTCGCGCCTATGGCAAGCTGCCTTCCCTACTACAAAGAATGCGGCAAAGGCTAGTCACAGAACTGACTGTCAAACGACCCGGCCGTCATTTTGACCGGGGCGTCAAATCAAAGGCACAGCGCTACCCATACAAGAAGTCAAAAGCTTAAGTCAACGGCATTAGGGTCAGACCCTAGGGTCTGACCCTAGATTTCCGCCGTTGGGTCTCCTGAACTCAGCTGCATCGCTGCCAAACGCAGGACGCAGAATCAATCGCGCAGCGACACCACGCGGTCGCCCTCGCCCGGCTTGCAGCCCTCGGCGACGGGCGTCCAGCCCCGGTGGACGACGATCTGCTGCTCGTCGTGGCACAGCTCGACGCGCTCGCTGGCCGGATAGCGCGCCCGCACGAAGGTCTCGATGGTCGACGGCAGGCTCACTTGCAGCCGCATCGCGTTGCGGTCGTCGTCCGGATGGTCGTCCAAATGCAGCAGCGGCACGAAGTGCGTGGCCAGCATCAGCAAGCGCGAACCGACATCGACCGGCTCCGGCATATAGCGCTCCGCGCGCAACCAACGCTGGGCGCGTTCGCGCAAATCGTCGCCGTCCGCCAGCTCGCCCCAGCCGGCGGCCAACATCTCCATGATCCATTGATTGCAATTTTGGTAGCGCAGGCTGAAGGCGTAGGCGTTGGCGCTGTACTGCGCGGCGAGGAGATGCTGCACGCGCGGCATGTCGAGCAAGGCCGGCCGCAGCGACTGTATCGCCTGTGCCGGCAAGCGCACGATGGACAAATACCCCATCGCCGGATCGTCCGTGCCCATGGCGAAGCCGGCCAGGCCCTGGTCGAAGATCCTCGGCCGGCTTTCGTCGCAGGCGTAATACAGCTGCCGCGCCGACCAGACGCCGCTGTCGGCGCGCCAGGCCAGCGCGGCATGCGAATAGCGGATGCCGAAGCGCGACAAGTCCAATCCCGAACGGCTGACCAGGGCGACGTCCGCGTCGCCGCCGGCCAGTTCCTCGCGCAGCACGGCGGCGAAGCGCAGCAAACGGTCCTGCTCGGACGCGGTGAGCGGCTGCGAACGGTCACAAAAGCGCGAGGCGCCGGACGAACCGGACGCGCCGGACAAGCCGCCGGCGTGTGCCGCGCCGGCCGCCCCTAGCACCAGACAAGCCAACCCGGCCGCCCTGGCCACTCCGGCCAAGCCGGTGAAGCCGGCGAAGCCGGTGAAGCCGGTGAAGCTGGGCAATCTGGTCACCGCCAGCGCGCGGGATCGCGCGCGGGCTGACTTCAAAGGCTGACCGGGCGCGAGGCCAGCTCGCCGTACCACTCGTCGGCCAGCACCAGATAGAACGGCTGGCGCGTGTCGCCACGGCCGAACTCGACGCCATACACCCGGTTACGCGCGTACATCACATCGCCGGCCGCGAGGCGCTGCTGGTCGAAGGTCTCGCGCGGCAGGTCCAGCACGACGCGCTGTTGCGGATCGTCGGCCTGCATCGTCACGCGGGTACGGTCGGCGCGCTCGGGCGTGGCGGCGATCTGGATGATGCGGTATTCGCCGTCGGCGACCTTGCGCTTGTCGTCGCGCGAGCTGTTGCTGGAGCCGCCGAGCGAATCGGACACGCTGCCGCTCGACGCCGAACCGGCGCTGGAGGCCGACGAGGCGAAGCTTTCGGCATTGACGTTCAAGCAGGCGGCCAGCGCGCCGGCCGCGCAGATCAGGCGCAATGAGAGGGAGATGGACATTGGGCGTTCCCGTGTGAGCAAAATGGGCAGTATAAGTTCTTTCTCGTTTTCGCTGCGCCAATAGTTCGCCCCGCAGCCCCGGGGTCAGTGCCGACATTCGGACATTCACGCGGTGAATGTCCGAATGTCGGCACTGACCCCGCCTGTTTGTTGCTGAGCTGGCGGCGCTAGAACTGCCGGCGCAGGCGCAGCGCCAGGCTGCTGCCGAGCGGCGACAGGGTGCGCTCGGAGTCGGCGGCGCCGGCTTGGTGCAGTGCCGAAATCATCAGGGTGGTGCGCGTGTCCAGGCGATAGTCGGCCGTGCCGTGCCACACGCGGCTGCGGTCGTCCTGGCCGAGGTAGACGCCGCCGCCCAGCTCCCAGTCGCCGGCCGTCTGCGCCAGCGACACGCTCAAGTAGCGCCGCCGCGCGCCCTGGCTGACCAACAGCTGCGCCAGTTGCGCTTGGAGCCCGGCGATGGCAGGCGTTGGCAAGGCCGATTCGCGATTCGTCGCCACCAAGGCGAGCAGGCGGCCGAACTGGGCGTCGGACAGGCCGCGACCATCGTAGGCGTACTCCAACTGCAGCTTGGGCAGGTCCGGCAAGGTCCACACCAAGCCGACGGTGGCGCGGTGGTAGCGGTGGCCGTCGTTGGCGCGCAGCGGGCCGTAGGCGCCCTGCCCGCCAGCGCCGCCGCTGCTTCCGCTGCTTCCGCTTGTTCCGTTTGTGCCGTCCGCATCCGACGCGCCGCCGGCGTTCGCATGCAAGCTAACGTTGGCGGCAACACCAAGCTTTCCATCGGGAGCCGTCAAACCGGCGACAATCGGCCGCTGGCTGCCGCGCGCGCTGTAAGCCGAGCCGTACCAGGACAGTGTGTCGCCCACCGCGCCGCTCAAGGCGGCGCCGATGCCGTTGGACTCGCCGCTGGCGCGGCGCAGGACGATGCTGGCGCTCAGTTGCGGGAACTCGTAGCCGAACTTGAGCAGCGACTGCTCGACGCCACGGTTGTAGCCGTCGGCGTGGCGCCGCGCGTCGCGGCTGTACAGCGCGGCCACGCTGGCGCTGGCGCCGGTCCAGCTGAGCACCGCCATCGGCAGGCCCTCGGACTGGCCGAGCGAGTCGAGCGGGTCGCTCAAGTCGCTACGCTTCTGGAAGAATCCCAGCGGCTGGTTGACGTAGGACGGATCAAGCGCGTACAGGCGCTTGCCCAGCGAGAGCGTGACCGCGTCGTTCAGTTGGAACACCCGGTTCAACTCCTGCAGTGTGAACGCGGAGCGCTGCCGTTCGCCCGCCACGTCGCTGTGCGCCGTCTCCACGCGGGCGCGCCAGCTGAACTGCTGGTAGCGCCCTTCCAACAGCCCGACCAGCTCGGTCTTGTGCCCGGCCAGGTCGAGGAAGTTGGCCTCGTTGAGCGGCGTGGCGTTGAGCACGGCGCGTTCTCGGCCGAGCAGTGCGAAGCCGCCGACCCAGTCGGCGTCGGCGTTGCCGCCGGCCGCGTCCTCGGCGCGGGCGCCGCCGCACAGCAGCAGGCAGGCCAGCAGCAGCGGCTTGAGCCTCATTGTTCCAGGCTGCGCGGGTTGAAGGTGCTGGCCGGGAAATCGACCGCGCGGATCTTCTCGAACACGACGCGGGTCTCGTCGGCGGTCTGCTGCGGGTCGGAGTAATGGGTGGTCGGCGGCAGGCCGCCGCTGGCCGCGTCGAACACGGCCAGCTTCAGCAGCTTGCCGCTGGCGACGTACAACATGGCCTTCAACGGCACGTACTGGCCGCGCTGGCGCCCCACCAGCAGCGTGATGCGGGTGTAGGTGGCGGCCTCGTTCTTGCTACTCAGCGCCAGCGCCACGCAGCTGTCCGCCGGGCAGCCCGGTTGCGCCGTCTCGGCCAGCGCCACCTCGTAGTCGTTCTCGAAGCTGATGCGCGCCAGGTCGCCGATCGAGGCCTTGCCGCGCAGCGTTTGCAGCGGCGTCAGGCGGATCGCCCGCCGCGTGCGCGGCGCGTAGAAGAAGATGCCGCTGTCGGTGGTCAAAAACTTCTGCCCGCGCTGCTCCACGCTGGTGGCCTCGACCAGCGCCTGGTTGTGGTTGGCACCGCGCACGATGTAGGTGCCGGCCTCCTGCTCCACCCCGCCCTGCACCGGGACGATGCGCACCGAGGCCTCGAAGCTGTTCAGCGGCAGGCGGTAGCGGTCCACCTGGCGCAAGATCTCCTGCGGCGACGGCGCGGCGGCCGTGGCGCAGAACGGCGCGGAGAGCAGCGCGGCCAACAAGGTAGCCAACAATCGGGCGGACAACGGGGTTGGCGACGGCGCCAACAACGCGGCGGCACCGCCGGCGGCCCTGCGCTGGGGGGACAAAAATGGCATCGGCTGGCTCACTGTATCGAAAGGGATTGCATGATCGGCATGCGGGCGATGCGGCGGCTGACCGTCCATGCGGCCAGCATCGCCACCAGCGGCAAGGCGCACACCACGGCGGCGCCGTACTCCGGCACCCACAGCAGTTGCAGCAGCACGCCGACGTTGCGGCCCGGCGGCGGCGCCAGCTCGATGCGCGCGGCGTTGATCGCCAGCGTCGCCGCGAAGGCCAGCGCGGCGCCGGCCAGCGCGCCCAGCGCGCCTTGCAGCATGCCCTCGAAGACGAACAGGCGGCGCACCGTGGCGTGGCCTATGCCCATCGCGCGCATGGTGCCGATCTCGCGCGCCCGCTCGTAGATGGTGGTCAGCGTCATCGCCGCCACGCCGAGGAAGACGATCATGCCGATCACCACGCCGAACACCACGAACTGGTTGCGGAACAGCGCCAGCACCTGCGAATACAAGGGCGCCAGCTGCTGCCAGGTCTTCAATTCAATGTCGGCGCCGAGGCGCTGGCGCAGCCGCGCCGAGACGGCGTCGGCCTGCTCGCTGGCCTGGTACAGCAGCGCCACGCTGGAGATGCGCTCGCTGCGCAGCAGCTCCTGCGCCGTCTCCAGCGGCAGCTGCAACAGATACAAGTCGCTCTGCGGCACGCCGGTGGCGACCAGTCCGACGATCTCCAAATCCATCGCGTTGACGCTGCCGCTGGCCGTCGTCGTCATCAGTGTGATCGACTGGCCGGGCCGCACGCCCAGCCGATGCGCCATCTCCCGTCCGATCAAGACCTGGTAGCGCCCCTCCGGCGTGGCGTTCAAGGGGCGGCCCTCGGCCAGCGATTGGAAGGCGCCGAAGGCCTGCCGCTCGCGGTCGGGCATAACGCCGCTGCCTTCGAAATTGAGTGTGCGCGGGCCGTTCGACACCAGGCCGCTGAACTGCAGGCGCGGCACCACGCGGCGCACCTGCGGCTCCTGCGCCAACGCGGCCTCGAGCCGGCCCATGGCGGCGCGGTCCAGGCCGAACTGCAACTGCTGCTCGGCGTAGCCGTCGAACTGCCCGGGCGCGGCCAGCTGGGCGTGGCCCAAACCGCTGCGGATGGTGCTCTCGCGCAGGCCGTCCAGCGAGGCGGCGATATAGCAGACGAACAGCAGCAGCGCCAGCGTGCCGACGGCGATGGTCCCGCCCAGCAGCAGCGAGCGGCGGCCGTTGCGCCGCACGTTGCGCAGAGCCAGAAACAGCCACTGCCTCATGCCGTCCGCCCATGACCGGCTACTGCTGCGGCTGCGGCTGCGACTGGGCCGGCGACTTGGCGGCCGTCCTCCAGGTGGATCACGCGCTGCGCCATGTCCATCACGCGCTGGTCGTGGGTGGCGATGATGAAGGTGGTCTTGGTTTGCTGGTTCAGCTTGGCGATCAGCTCGAGCAGCTGCTGCGCCGTCTTGCTGTCCAGGTTGCCGGTCGGCTCGTCGGCGATCACCAGGCTGGGGCGGTTGACCAGCGCGCGGGCGATGGCCACGCGCTGCTGCTGGCCGCCGGACAGCTCGGCCGGCGCGTGGCCGAGCCGCTGCGCCATGCCGACCTGCTCGAGCATCGCGCTGGCGCGCTCGCGCGCCTCGCGCGCGGGCAGGCCCTGCGGCGCCAGCGCCAGCTCAACGTTCTCCAGCGCCGTCAAGGCGCCGATCAGGTTGAACTGCTGGAAGACGAAGCCCAGCTTGCGGTTGCGGTACTGGTCCAGCGCCGCGTCGGCGATCTGGTCGAGCCGCTCGCCGTCGACGCGAATGTAGCCGCTGTCCGGCTGGTCGAAACGCGCCAGCATGCCCAGCAAGGTGCTCTTGCCGCTGCCGGACGGCCCGGCGATGGCCGTCACGCTGGGCTGGTCGATGCGGAACGAGACCGCGTCCAGCGCCACGATGCGCTCGGCACCGCGCTGGAAATGCTTACTCACCGCCTCGACTTCTAGTATCGCCATGCTTGCTGTGCTTTCGATGTGTCGTCGTGCGGCTAACTAGTAGGCCAGCTCGATGCTGATCGGGTCCACGCCCGGTTTGATGTCGATGGCCGCCTCCTCGAAGCTCGGCGGGCCGAAATGTCCCTTGGCGTTGCGTGAAAAGCCGTAGCCCTCCAGCGGCATGCCGTTGGCCGATTTGTCGAACGCGCCATTGCCGTTCTCGTCGTGGAACAGCATCACGGCGTAGCGGCCCGGCTTGATTTTCTCGAAGTGGAAGGTCAACTTCGCCGCGCCCTTCTGCGTCAGCATGTAAGGGCACACCTTGAGGAAGCTCGCCTCGTCGCACACCGCCGCCATCACCTGCCCCTTGGCGTTGGCCGCACCGCTCACCTCGACCGTCAGCTTGGCTTGGCCGCCGGCGCGGGGAAACGGCACCGGCGCGAACGCCCGGTGACCGAAAATCGCCGCCAGCGTGCTGGCCAACACCACCAATGCCACCAATATAAACACCACCTTCAACCGTCGCCGGCCGCTTTGTTCAACGTACTCCGTCATGTCTTGCTGTCTCCTGGGTTTTGTTTTTTGTTTTACTGCGAACGCGGCATCCATGTGAAGCGCCGCACCGCCAGCAGCAGGCACAGCGCCAACATCGCGCCGAGCACCAGCACGCTGTAGGCGTCGCTGCGCCAATCCATGCCGACGGTGAGCGCGCGGCGGATACTGGCCATCATCGCGTTCAATGGCAGGCAGTCGGCCGCCTCGCGCAGCGCCTTGGGCAGGCCGCCCAGCGGGATCATGAGATTACCCGAAAACAGCAGCGGAAAATAGAGCAGATTGCACAGCATGGTGGCGGCGGCCACGCTATTGGTCAGCGCGGCGATCAGCAGGCCGAGCGCCAGGAAGGCGGCCGAACCCAGCGCCAGCATGCCGACCGCCAGCGCGATGGCACCGGGACCGGCGCTGATGCGCACGCCGTAGATGGCCCAGGCGGCGAAGAACATCGCCAGGCTGGCCAGCAGCACAATCAGCAGGCGCGACAAGCACCAGGCCGCGACGACGACGCCGGTCGGCATCGGGAACAGCTGGTACATGCGGAACATGCCGCCCTCGCGCGCCGCCACCAGCGGGCCGGCGAAGCCCATCAAACTGGTCGACAGGATCACCAAGCCGGCCAGGCCGGTGACCAGGAACAGGCGGTAGTCCAGGCTGGCCGCCGGGGCGGCGGCCGGTGGCGGCAGCGCCACGCGCGGCGCGCCCTGCAGGCCGCTCAGGTTGTAGGCGTCGCTATAGCCGCGCAACATGCCGTAGGCGGCGTCGTAGGCCGCGCCGCCGTTGTCGCTTTTCCCGGCGCCGTTGCGCAGATCCATCTGCGTGCTGCGGCCGGCGTCCACGTTCGCCGCGAAGCCGGCCGGGATGGTCAGCACGAAGTCGGCCTCGGCCACCTGCTCGGGCGCCAGCACGTTGAAGGCGACGCTGCGCTGTTGGCGTAGGCCGGCCTGCAAGTGGCGCTGGTAGTCCTGGCTGATGGCGCTGTGGTCCTGGTCGACCATCGCCAGCGAGACGGGGCCGAGCTTGACGTCGTGGCCGAACAAGGCCATCTGCATGACCAGCATCAGCAGCGGGAAGGCGAAGGTCCAGAACAGAGCCAGGCGGCCGCGCAGGAACATCGCCAGGTCGGCTTGTACGAGATGCAGCAGTGTCTTCATCGTGGCGCGGCCTTGGGCAAATTCGTGGGGGTGTCGTGCGCAGCGTGAGCGATATGGGCCAGGAAGTCCTCCACCGACACCGGCTCCAGGCTGAAGGCGGCGATGCGCTGCTGTTCGATGAAGTGGCGGAAGGTCTGGTCGAAGCCGGCACCGCCGTAGAGTTCCCAGCCGTCGTCGCACTGGCGCGGCGGCTTGACCAGGCCGGGCAAGGCCAGCATGGCCTGGCGCGCCGGCTCGTCCAAGGTTTGCCGCAGGCGGCCCTTGAAGGCGCCAACCTGGCCGGCCATCAGCTCGGCCAGTGAGCCGTCGGCGATGATCTTGCCGCCGTCGAGGCAGACGATGCGGTCCATGCCGAGCAGGTCGGCCGGCACGTGGGAGATCACCAGCAGTGTGGTGGGCAGTTGGGTCAGCAGCTCGCGCAGGGCGCGGGCGAACCATTCGTCCAGGCCCAGCGAGGGCTCGTCCAGCAGCGCCAATTCGGGCACGTGGGCCAGCGCCAGCCACAGCATCACGCGCTGTTTTTGGCCGCGCGACAGCTGCGACCAGAAACGTTCGCGCAGCTCTTCGAGGCCAAGCGCGCGCGTCACGGCCGGGTCGGTGCGGTGGTAGATGGTCCGGTGCAGCGCCATCATCTCGCTGATGCGGGTCAGGCCAGGCAGGTCGGAGCCTTGCAGCAGGCCGCCGATGCGCTGGCGCGTGGCGGCGCTGCGCGGGTCGCCGACCAGCAGCGCGACGCTGCCCTTGTCCGGGCGGCGCAGGCCGAGCAGGGTTTCGATCAACATCGACTTGCCGCTGCCGTTGCGGCCGACCAGCGCCACCCGCTCGCCGCTGCGCAGCGTCAGGTCGCCCGGCCGCAGCGTGAAGGCGGCGGACAGGCGCAGCTCCAGGCCGGTCGTTTGCAGCATCACCGGCGCGTCGCTCGCCACGGCGGCGCGGGCCGGCGCCGATATGGTTGCCGATGTGGCTCCGGATATGGCTCCAGGTATGCCATCCGATGTGGCTGCAGATGTAGCTGCCGACGTGGCTCCGGGAATGGCCCCAGGTATGGCTGCCAACATGGCTCCGGGTATGGCCGCCGATGCGGAAGCCAACGCCGTCGGCGCCACGTCGAGCGGCGGGCCGGCGTCGACGCCGTACTCCAGCAGCACGTTGCGGGCGTGCTCGTGGTACAGCGGATTCTGCATCGCCTGGCGCAGCTTGGTCACGCCCAGGTCGCGGTCGCCGCCGTATTTCTCCGGCGCGTTGAGCAGCAAGGAGGCGTGCTGCACCAGCAAATCGGGGTCGTTGGGGATCAGCTGGGCGGCCTTGTCGAAGGCCTGGATGGCCTGCTGGCCGGCCGTCGCCACCTTGATGACGTTGGGCCGCGCCAGCAAAATCGCCAGGATCGCGCGGGTGCCGCGCCACAGCCACAGGCGGCCGGCTGGCAGACACTCGCCGGCCTTGAGCAGCATGTCGAGGTGGGCCACCTGGGCGGCCGGCGGCGCGCTGTGGAAGTTCACCTGCAACAGCGCGCGGTTCAGTTGGGCGCCGATCAGGCTGTCGAGCAGCGCCGGCTCGGTGAAGACGGCGTCCGCCTCCAGCGCGGCGATGCTGGCGTCCAAGTCGGCCGGGTTCTTGTTGATCCAGGCGGTGAAGACGGCGTCGCGCGCTTGTTCGATCAATGTGGCCTGCGCCGCGTCCGGTCCGCTGCCTGCCGACGCGGCCGGCAACGCCTGGCCGCTGGCTTGCTCGACCAGCCGGGCGATCTGCGCCTCCGAGCCGGCCCGCGCCACAGCGGCGAACAAGCCCACGATGCGCTTCGCCCCGCCCTGCGCGTGTATCGTTTCCAGCAAATCGACGCCGGCGCGGCAGGCGGCCAAATAGACGGCCAGGTCGCTGTCGACGCTTTCGCCGAACATACTGTCCGAGGCGCGGCTGAGCAGCGTGCGCAGCGGCGGCAGCAGGGCCGGATTGGCCGCCGGCAGCGCGGCCCCGCCGAAGCGGTTGGCGAACAACTGCGCCAGGCCCTCGTCGAGCAGGCGCACGCCGCAGGTCAGGAAGCAATGGGCGACCTCGTGGAACTGCACGGCGCGCAGATCGTCCGGGTAGCCGGGCGACAGCGTCGACAGGTGCAGCACCGCCAGGCCGGGGAAGCTCTCCAGCGTCCAATGCAGGTCGCGGTTCTCGGCGCGGCATTGGACGATGACGCAAGGCGCCGGCAGGCCGAGGAACTGCTGGCACTGGGCAATGGCCTCTTCAAAATGGCGCTGCAATGCGGCCGGTAGCGGATCGCCGCCCAGCACGAACAGCGCGCCGCTCCGCTGGAACGGCAGCTTGCCGGCCACCATATCGAGCAGCAGCGGGTAGCCGGGGAAGCGGCCCCGCAGGCCGAACAACTGGTCCAACGCCAACAAAGCCTCGTCGCGACGGCCGGCGACGGCCAGGTTCAGCACATCGAAAGCCGCCTGGCGCAGCCGCAGCGCGACCGGTGTCTCCCCGTCCGCCGAGCCGCACGGCGTGGCCATCGCGTTGAAGGCGCTGTCGTTCATGCGGCGGCGGCTCCGCTAGTCGCGTCGCGGCCCAGCAGCATCACCGACACCACCGTCTCGGTGACGCCGTCGATGTCCAGCAAGGCCGCCAGCTCGTCGTCGTAGTAGGCGCCGTAGACCAGCGAGCCCAGTCCCAGCCCCTGCGCCGTCAGACACAGGTTCTGCGAGGCGTGGCCGGTCTCCAGCAGCGCCATGCGGTAGCCGCGCGCGCCGTACTTGGCGGTGGCGCGCTGCGGCACGCTGGTCATCACGCAGACCAGCGGCGCCTTGAGGCTAGATTCGCCGCCCTTCACCTCGGCCGTGCCGAAGGCGTTGCCGTCCTGCGGCTTGAGCAGGCGCAGGCAGTGGTTGCGCGCGTCGTAGTGGGCGATGCAGGGCTCCACGCCCTCTATCTGGTTGAGGAAAAAGTAGAACTCGGTCGGATACAGCCCGCCCGGCGACGGGTAGGCGCGGAACGCCAGCTTGACGTGCGGCGCCGCGTCGCTGCTCTTGACGCGGTTGACCCGCAGCGCGTGGTGCAGCAGGCTGGACAACTCCTGCAACGTCATCGCGCCGGCGAAGCCGCGCGCGCTGCTGCGGCCGGCCATGACCTCGGCCAGGCCGCCCATGCCCAACGTCGGCTCGGGCAGCTCGATGCGCGGGCAGGACGGAAACACGTTGTAGCCGGCCGCGCCGCGCGCGATGTAGGCCGGGTGGCGCAGAT
Organism: Rugamonas rubra; assembly: GCF_900114705.1. Lineage (GTDB taxonomy): Bacteria > Pseudomonadota > Gammaproteobacteria > Burkholderiales > Burkholderiaceae_D > Rugamonas > Rugamonas rubra. Next base: position 116,190 of record NZ_FOTW01000025.1, on the reverse strand, counting down.
AGCGCACGATGTTCTTCACCTGGCCCGACAGCGTGGCGCGATGGAACTTGGTCTGCTCGTGCAGGATCTCGACCGGGTCGTCGATATCGAAATCGCCGGCCATCGCCTGCGGCGGCAGGAGCTCTTGCAAACTATTCTTCATTGGCTCTTATCCACTTCAAGGGAACGGATGGGGATCGGTGTTCAATGGCGGCACGCCGTCCAGGCCCCAGAACGCGGCGATTTTGCGCAGCCGGCGCTCGTCGCGGCTGAACATGCCGTCGCCGAACAACAGCGGGTGCAGGCCGGGAATCAGCGCCCGCACCACGCAAAAGCCCAGGCTGCCGATGTCCGCCGAGGTGACGTCGACCGCCAGCGCGCGGTGGCCCAGCGCCTTCAAACGCGCCAGCAGATCGTCCAGCGTGGCCAACTGGCGCAGGGCCGGGTCGGCGCTGGAGACAGTCTGCCCGTTCTGGAACAGGAAGTCCATCGCCCCCTGGCGCGACTGCTCGAGGAAGTAGGCGAAATGGTCGCCCGGATTGCGGATCGCCGCCCGCTCGGGCAGCGGAGTGCCGGCGCCGAGGATGGAACTGCCCCAGCAATAGCCGTGCAAGGCCTCGATCACCGCCTTGTTGACGGCCTGCTCCACGCCCAGCTGGGCGCTGGCGCCGAGCGACATGGTGCCGTCGTTCTTGCTGCGCGCCAGGCACAGCACCACCGGCATGCCGATGTCGGTGGTGATGTCCCACAGCCGCACCTCCAGCGAGGGGTGGCGCAGCGCGCGCTGCACGCCGGGCAGCAGCTTGGCCCAGCTCTCCTCGCTCACCTCCAGCGCGCGCGGCGCATAGCGCATCTGCCACATGGCGGCGAAGGCGTCGCGCTCGACCACCTCGGCCAGGCCGCTGAGGATGGCGCGCGGCTCGTCCATGCCGCAAGCCAGGCCGGTGGACGAGGACTGGAACACGATCTCGCGCTTGTCCTTGACCTGCATGCCCAGATAAACCATCTGCGCCGGCACATAGGCCTCGCGCTCGGCGTCGTGCAAATCGGCGGCGGCGGCCCAGGCGCGCGTGGCGCCGCGGTCCGGCGCGGCGTATTCAAAACCCTCGGCGGCGTACTGCTCCGGCGAGAACAGGACGAACTGCTCGGCGCCGACGGCGGCCTCGCCCAACTCGTCCTGGCTGGCGTAGTGCAGCTGGTCGTCGAAGTGGACGGCGGCCGAGTAGCGTTCGATGGCCTCGCCGAAGGCCGCCCACAGCGCCGACGTGCGGTCGAAGGCGGCGCCGGAGCCGGCCAGGCTGGCGCGGTCGCTGGTCGGGTTGTTCGGCTTGGCGCGCGAGGGGTCGATCATCATCGCCTTGACGTCGACCATCAGCGCGTTGAAGACGAACAGGCCGCGCGCGTCCGGGTGCTCGGTCTCCTCCAGCAGCGTGGTGATGATGCCGTGGCGGCGGTGCACCAGCGCCTGGTGGATCAGCGCCAGGCGCTGGTCCGGGTCGGCGGCGTCCAGGTTCATTTGTTCCATGGTGCGGCCCATCTCAAGCCCGCCGACGCAGCAAGGCCTGCTGGAACACGCTGCCCACCGGGCGCGCGCTGCTGGCGTTGCCGCAGGCGGCGCAACGCGGCAGGCGCAGGATGCGGCTGCGGTGGATCTCGCCGCTCAGGCTGTCGATCTCGCTGAACACGCTGTGCTGCAGGTTCTCCAGCGTGCCGCTGAGGTACTGCAGCGCCACGCGCGAGGCCTCGGCAACGCCGAAGCGCAGCGCCAGTTTGCTCGGAACGGCGTGGTACATGATGGCGTCCGGCAGGCTGCGCACGTCGAACTCGGCGACGAACTTGCGCGTGCCGCGCACCCGGTGGAAGTAGCATTCATAGCAGGCGGTGGCGCGCGGCATCACCAGCGGGCCGCACTGCACGGTGCTCCAGTCGATGCCGACGTACAGGCTGGGCATGCCGGCCTCGACCGCCTTGGCGTTCATGGCGCGGAACAGCGCGTAGTCCTCGTGGTCGGCGCAAACGATCAGCAGCGCGCGCTTGCCGGCAGCGGCAGCGCAAGGCAAAGCGGCATCGGCGCCGACGCGCAGCACGGCGACGTCCAGTTCGGCGAAGGAGGCGGCCAGCGCGTCGGCGCAGGCGCCCTCGCCAGCCAGCGCCACCAGCCAGTTGGCGCGCTCGTAGGCGGCGCCCTGGCCGGGCATGGTCAGGCCCTCCAGTTCGCGCCGGTGGGTCAAGTGTTCGTGGGTGGCGTCGCCGCTGGCACGGCCGTTGTGGCGCACCAGCACCTTGGTGTCGAGCAGGGCCTTGAGGGCGGCGTCGACCGCCTCGGCGGGGAAGCTGTCGGCCATGTGCTCGACCAGCGCGTCGCGGCTGACGCCGTCGCGGGCCAGCGCCAGGATGCCCTTGAGCATGCCGACCTTGTCCTCCACCGTGAAGCGGCGGCCGACCACGGACAAGGCGATCTTGTCGGCGCCGATGGTGGTGATTTCCGCCAGCGGCGATACATAGAGACAGTCATTCATAGCGATACCTATCATTCAAAACCCTGGAATGCGGGCGCGCCGGCCGAAACCGGGCGCCCGCCGGCGCGTGCCGATCGGCGCGCACTTGACGCACAAGTGCGCGCAAGCTCGATCAGCCGCGGCAACGCATGGGCGCCGGCCGGGGCCGCCGCTCAGCGCAGCCATCCATTAGCAGCAGCAGGAGCAGGAGCAGGTGCAGCAGGAAACGCTGACATCGGCCAGAGCGCCGTTCATGTCGTCTTGCAGGTATTCCGATTCGGTCGAATCGGTGATGAGGATGAAGCTGGTGTCGATTTGGATTTCCATTTTCTCTTTTTCCTTGTTATCTCAGAGTGGGTGAACGGCGAAACCTTTACTCGAATTACACATATGCAAGCATGTTTTTCTTATAAGGAGTGCCAGGATCGAGAGTAACACGGATTGCGTTGCTGCACGGAAAGACTTGTCGTAAAAATATCATAGTAGAGCCACCACTCTAAAATATTTAACAAAATGTCTAATTTTATACATTTGCCAGCATCAGACGCGTGCCGCCGCCGACGCTGTGCGCCGCCGGGTAGCGCGCCAGCAGCTCGGCGGCACCCGAATCGGCCAGGGCGCTGAATCCCAGCCCGTGCAGGCGGCGCGCCAGCTCGGCCGGATCGAAGAAGCTTTTCCACGGTTCGCCCTCGGCGGCGTACTTGCGGGCGATGTGCTGCATGCCCATGCGCGCCATCGGCTCGAGCAGCTCGGGCGCCACGCCGTAGTCGAACACGATGCCGCTGCCGGCCGGCAGCGCGGCCACCTGGGCCAGCGTGGCGAAGATGGCTTGGTCGCTCAAGTACAAGGTCACGCCCAGCCAGGAGAAGAACACCGGCTGGTCGAGCCGGCAGCCGGCGCCGGCCAGCGCCGCGCCCAGCGTATCGCGCTCGAAGTCGAGCGGCACCAGGTTCAGCGTGGCCGGCATGGCGATGCCGGCGGCGTCCAGCAGGCCGCGCTTCCACACCTGGGTGGCCGGATGGTCGACCTCGAACACGCGCAGATCGGCCACGCCGTTGCGGTAGGCCGAGGTGTCCAGGCCGGCACCGAGCACCACATACTGCCGCACGCCGCGCGCCACCGCCCGCGCCAGCTCGTCCTCGGCGACCCGGCTGCGCAGCGCCATCGCCATGCGCAGCACGCGGCCCAGGCCGGCGTCGAAGCGGGCCGGCTCGTCGCGCACCTGGGCCGCCAGCGCAGGGCCGATGATGGCAAGGGCCAGCGGGTCGGCGAACACGCTGGCGCCGTCGAGCAGTTGGTGGGCGGCGCGCAGCATGGCCACCGCCAGCGCGCTGCGGCTGGGCCGGCCGGCATCGAGCAGGCCGGCGTCCGGCGCGGCGGCCACGGAATCGGGAATCGGGTTGCTGCTGTCGCTAGTCATCTTGCCAACCTATCAATATTGAATTGCGGATGATTCTATAGCGGAACATGTGACATCCGAGAAAATCTTATCCACACGCCATCACTTGCGGCGCGGCAACAACAGATATTCGTTTTCTGAATCTCTATGATCACAATTAAAAATTGGAAAAAGATAGTGCGATGCGGCATCATTGACCTGTCTCCTCTATCTCCTCCAAGGAATAGATTTAGCCCGCTCCCGCAGCGGGCTTTTTTTTTGCCCCGCACACCGATATGCCTCGGGGTCTGACCCCGCATGGGGTCAGACCCCTTGGTTTGCGGGCTAAGCTCGGCGTCCAGGCGATCCGAGAAGAACCTTTTTTGCCCGCCGCCGAGCCCGCCCCGCCCCCTCCATGTTGCGCCGCACACCGGGCAAATGTGACTTTTATGACAAGCCAGATCAAGCGCACTGCAAAAAATGTAACTTTTTTGCCCCACAATCGCGCCCGCAGAGATACACTTGCCCGTATGACATATTCTGCCGCTGTGGCAGTGGCCGCTGCATGCGCGATACCCGCGCCTGCGCGCCGCTGCAACGTTGAACAACACCGTGAGTCTTAACTATTGCCGTTCGACTTGGCCATTTTATTTCTTAGACATCTGTTTAGCGCGCCCCCGCAGCGCCGGCGCGGCGCGACGCGCCTGCCGCTGCGCCCGCTGCCGGGCGCCTGGCCGGTGACGCAACTGGGCCTGCTGCTGCTGGCCGCGCTGTTGGGCACCGCCGCGCCGGCCGGCGCCAACGCCAACCCGGACGCGGGCCCCGCCGCCAGCACCGCCACCTTCGCCGCCGCCCCGGCGCGGACGGGCGAGCCGGCGCCACGGCCGCGCCACGCCGATGCGCTGCAACTGGCCCAGTCCGGCGACGCCGCGCGCCGCCCGGCCGGCGAGGCGGTCGCCGTGCTGTTCCCCGACATCGGCGAACCCTACCGCAAAGTCTTCACCGAGATCATCGACGGCATCGAGGACGGCGGCAAGCTGCGCGTGCGCAGCTACCCGGTGGCCAGCAACGCCGACCTGGCCGAACTGCAGGCCACCTTGAAGCGCAACGGCAGCCGCGTCGTCATCGCCCTCGGCCGCCAGGGCGTCAAGGCGGCCAGCGGGCTCGAGCCGGCGCTCGGCGTGGTGGTCGGCGGCGTCAGCTCGGTGCCGGACGCCGACAAGCTGAACGGCATCAGCCTGTCGCCCGATCCGGCCCTGCTGTTCGCCCGCCTGAAGAGTTTGCTGCCGGCGGTGCGCCGCGTCATCGTCGTCTACAACCCGCAGAACAGCGAGGCGCTGATGCGCCAGGCGCGCGAGGCGGCGCGCGGCCTCGGCCTGGAGTTGAACGCGCTGGAGGCCGGCGACCTGGCCGGCGCCGCGCGCCGCTACGAGGCCGCCTTCGCCGCCGCCGACGGCCGCCACGACGCGCTCTGGCTGCCGCCCGACCCCACCACCGTCGACGAGGCCACCATCCTGCCCATCGTGCTGAAGGAATCGTGGAACCGCAACGTGCCGATCTTTTCCAGCAGCATCCTGCACGTCAAGAAGGGCGCGCTGTTCGCCCTCTACCCGAACAACTACGAACTGGGCCGCGAACTGGCCGGCCTGGCCGCCGCCCTGCTGCAGGGCGAGCCGGCGCGGCGCGGCGTCAGCCCGCTGCGCGCGGTGCGCATCGCCTTCAATTGGCGCACCGCCAGCCACATCGGCTTGAATATTGACGCAGGACAACAACGGACCTTCGATTTCCTCTTCCCGGAACCCTGATACCGGGGCACGGATGGGGAAAATTCTTTCTTAATAGTAAATAGAGAGCATATACTACTGGCCAGATGCTCTTGCCCCGGCATACCAGCGGTTGACGACGATCGCGCGGGGCCGCAATGGACGGTTTAATGATCAAAAAGAAAATATTCAACGCTGGCCAAAACCTCGCCAGCGGCGCTCTGATGTGCATGTTGGCCCTGGCCGCCACGCTCGCCATGGCGCCGGCGCGCGCGCAACAGCCAACCCAGCCACAGCCGCGGACGGCGCCATCGGCCGCGCCCGGCCGCCCGGCCGCCGCCTCCATCGTCGACCTGCCCGGCGCCGCGCCGCGCAACGCGGTCGGCGCCCTGCTCGACCGCATCGAGTCCGGCACCGTGAGCGCGCCGCAGTGGGCCGAGGTGCGCCCCGTCACGCTGGCCCAGCTGGAGGACCAGCTGCGCCGGCCCGAGTTGCAAGCCTCGATCGGCAAGGGCAGCATCGCCGTGCTGTATCCGAACGTGGACGAACCCTTCCGCAGCGCCTTCGTCAGCATGATCCAGGGCATCGAGGAGCGCACCAAGCTGCGCGTGCGCAGCTACCCGGTCGACCCGAAGGTGGACACCGCCGAACTCAACACCACCCTGAAACACAACGGCACCCGTGTCGTCATCGCGCTGGGCCGCCAGGGCCTCAACGCCACGGCCGGCCTGGACCGCGAGATTTCCGTGCTGGTCGGCGGCGTGCTGCTGCTGTCGGAGAGCGAGAACGTGGCCGGCATCAGCATGACGCCCGACCCGGCGCTGCTGTTCGCCCGCCTGCGCGCCCTGCTGCCCGAGCTGCGCCGCGTGATCGTCGTCTACAACCCGCAAAAGAGCGAATGGCTGATGAAGCTGGCGCGCGACGCCGCCCGCGCCCAGGGCCTGGAGCTGTCGAGCCACGTGGCCGGCGACCTGGCCCGCGCCGCCCAGCTGTATCCGCAGTTGATCAACGCCGCCGACCCGCGCCGCGACGCCGTCTGGCTGCCGCACGACACCACCACCGTCGAGGAGAGCACCATCCTGCCGCTGGTGCTGCGCGAGTCGTGGAACAGCGGCGTGCCCCTGTTCTCGAGCAACGTGCTGCACGTGAAAAAGGGCGCCCTGTTCGCCATGGTGCCCAACAACGTCGAGCTGGGCCGCACCCTGGCCAGCTCGGCCATGGGGATGATCGCCGGCGACGCCAAGCGGCGCAGCCTGGTGCCGCTGCGCGAGCTGCAGACCGCCATCAACGTGCGCACCGCCAACCACATGGGGCTCAACCTGGGCTACCAACAGCAGCGCGCCTTCGACTTCGTCTATCCGCAGCCATGACGCGCTAGCCGTTCCACCTTTGACTCCCGAGCACGGTAAATATGTTTCATAACTATCTACGCCGCACCGGTTTCCGGCGCCAACTCACCGTCATCGTCTCCGCCGCCATTCTCGGGCTGGCGCTGTTCTCCTCCTTCATGAACGCCTGGGAGGCGCGCGCCCGCATGCGCGACTACTTCCTCGAGCAGGGCCAGCGCATCGCCGACAACCTGGCGCGCCAGTCCACCCTGGCGCTGCTGTTCCACTCGGCCGAGAACGCCCGCGACGTGGTCACCACCACCCTCGCCTTCCCCGACGTGGAAGGCCTGCGCATCATCGACAACCGCCAGCGCGTGCTGCTGGTGCGCACCGAGCCGGAAACCCGCCTGACCACCGCGCCGGCCGGCAAGGCCAACCCGGCCCGCGCCAGCCTGGTCGGCGAGAGCGACGACGCCTGGCTGTTCGGCGCCCCGGTCTACGGCGGCCAAGCCGAGGCCTCGCCGTTCGAGGTGCAGGACCACCAGCCGCAGCTGCTCGGCTACGTCCAGGTCCAGGTCAGCAAGAACACCCTGCAACGGCTGACCCTGTCGTTGTTGCTGGGCAACCTGGCGATCACCCTGTCGTTCGCCGTCATCCTGCTCGGCCTGGTCAGCCTGCTGACGCGCCACATGATCAACCCGCTCAACGCCCTCTCGACCCTGATGCGGCGCGCCCAGGCCGGCGAGTCCGGCATGCGCGCCGCGCCGGACGGCCCGCGCGACCTGATCGAAATGGGCTCGGCCTTCAACCAGATGATGAACGTGCTCGAGCAGCGCGAGGCCGAGTTGAAGGACTCGCGCGACGCCGCCGTCAGCATGGCCCTGATGAAGGCGCAGTTCGCCGCCACCGTCAGCCACGAGGTGCGCACCCCGCTCAACGGCGTGGTCGGCATGCTCGACATGTTGAAGGAAATGCACCTCAACCAACGGCAGCAGGAATGCGTCGACGTCGCCTGGAACTCCTCGCGCACGCTGATCGACCTGATCAACAACATCCTCGACTTCTCCAAGATGGACGCCGGCAAGCTGGCGCTCGAGGAGGTCGACTTCGACCTGCGCAAGCTGCTCGAGGAGGTCATCGAACTGGTGGCCCGGCCGGCCCAGCAAAAAGGCGTCGAGCTGGCCTACCTGCTGGCGCCCGGCGTGCCCGAGCGGATCAACGGCGACTCGCTGCGGCTGCGCCAGATCCTCATCAACCTGCTCGGCAACGCCGTCAAGTTCACCGAACGGGGCGAGGTGGTGGTGCGCATCGCGCTGGCCGAGGCCGGCGCCGGCGCGCCCTTCGGCCTCTCCTTCGAAGTGCGCGACAGCGGCATCGGCATGAGCCAGGAGGCGCAGCAGCACCTGTTCGAATCCTACGTCCAGCCCGACCCGTCGACCACCCGCCGCTTCGGCGGCACCGGCCTCGGCCTGGCCATCTGCAAACAACTGGTCGGCCTGCTCGGCGGCGCCATCTCGGTGGCCAGCGCGCCCGGCGCCGGCACCACCTTCGTCTTCTCGATCCGCTGCCGGCCGGCCGTCCAGCAGCCGGTCGCCACGCCCGACGCCACCCTGGCCGGGCGCCGCGTCTTGGCCGTCGACGGCAACGCCGTGGTGCGCGAGTTCCTCGACGGCGTGCTCACGCGCGCCGGCGTAAACGGCTTCGTCACCGGCTCCGGCCTGGCCGCCCTCGACGAGCTGAAGACCGCCGCCGCCGCCGGCCAGCCCTACGCCGTCGTGGTGCTCGACCTGCACGCCACCGACGAACACGGCGCCGCCCTGGGCCGCCGCATCGAGGCCGCCGGCCTGGTGCCGCAGCTGCTGGTGCTCGACCGCCACGGCCCGGCCGCCGGCGGCGCCCTGCTCAGCGGCCACGCCACGCTGGGCAAGCCGCTGCGCCAGGAGCGCCTGCTGGCCGCGTTGCGCGAGCTGCTGGCCGGCCGCCACACCGCCGAGGCGCCGCGCCTGGCGCCGCCGCCCGGCGCGGCGGGACGCCAGTTCCGCGTGCTGGTGGCCGAGGACAACCGCACCAACCAGATGGTCGCCGCCGGCATGCTGGCGATGAACGGCTGCGTCTGCGAATTCGCCTCCAACGGCCGCGAGGCCGTCGAGGCGGCGCAGCGCGACCGCTTCGACCTGATCCTGATGGATTGCAGCATGCCGGAGATGGACGGCTACGAGGCCACCGCCCACATCCGCGTCGCCGAGGAGGCGCTGGGCCGGCGCACCCCGCTGGTGGCGATGACCGCCAACACCCAGCGCGGCGACGCCGAGAAATGCATGGCCGCCGGCATGGACGACTACCTGGCCAAGCCGATCACCCTGGTCGAGCTGCGCCACAAGCTGGAAAAATGGCTGCCGCACGGCGTGCCGGCGCCGCTGCTCGGCGCCGACGCCAAGAGCGACGCCAAGACGGACAACGATAGCGACGGCGACGGCATAGCCATCCGCGCCGCCGGCCAGCAGGTCGACGCCGCCGAACTGCTCGACGACGACGCGCTGCCGGCCGACGCCGCCGTGGCGGTCGACCGCGCCGTCTTCGACAAGCTGCGCGAAATCCTCGGCGCGGCGCTGCCGCACGCCATCTCGCCCTTCCTCGAGGACACCCCGACCTACCTGAACGAGCTGGAACACGCCGTGCAGGATGGCGACAACGAGGCGGCGCGGGCCCGCGCCCACGCCCTCAAGGGCTCGTCCGGCAACCTCGGCGCCAACGCCCTGGCCGAGCTGGCCGAACAGGCCGAGCAGCTGGCCATCGCCCACCAGGTGGCGCAGATCGCGCCGCTGCTGCCGCGCCTGCGCGCCGCCTACCACGAGGTGGCCGCCTTCCTCACCGGCGAGGTGGCGGCCGACGCCTTCGACACCCAGGGACCGCAGGAGGAGCTGGCCCAGGTGCTGATCGTCGACGACGACCGCAGCACCCGCAGCACCCTGCGCTACATTCTGCAGCGCGACGGCTTCCAGGTCGAAGAGGCGGCCGACGGCGCCCAGGCGCTGGCCATGCTCAAGCGCTTCCAGCCCGACGTGATCCTGATGGACGCGGTGATGCCGGTGATGGACGGCTTCACCGCCTGCGCCCGCATGCAGGAACTGCCCGGCGGCAGCGCCATCCCGGTGCTGATGATCACCGCCCTGCAGGACAACTCCTCGGTCGAACGCGCCTTCGCCGCCGGCGCCAGCGACTACATCCCCAAACCGATCCACTACGCCGTGCTGTCGCAGCGGGTGCGCCGCATCATCGAGGCCAACCGCGCCGAGAAGCGCATCCGCCACCTGGCCTACAACGACCTGCTCACCGGCCTGCCCAACCGCACCCTGTTCTTCGAGCTGCTCGGCCAGTCCATCGAACAGGCCGACGCCACCAAGGGCCAGCTGGCCGTGCTGTTCATGGACCTGGACCGCTTCAAGTACGTCAACGACAACCTCGGCCACGACGTCGGCGACCGCCTGCTGGTGGCGGTGGCGCAGCGCGTGCGGCACAGCGTGCGCAATGTCGACACCGTGGCCCGCCTCGGCGGCGACGAGTTCACCGTGGTGCTGGGCGACCTGGAGGGACCGGCGGCGGCCGCCACGGCGGCGCACAACATCTGCCGCGTGCTGGCCGCGCCGTTCCAGATCGACGGCCACGACATCTTCGTCACCAGCAGCGTCGGCATCGCCATCTACCCGCACGACGGCACCGACGTCGCCACCCTGGTCAAGCACGCCGACAGCGCCATGTACCGCGCCAAGAAGACCAACACCGGCTTCCAGTTCTACGAGGCCTCGATGGAGCAGTCGATCTCCGAGCACGTGCGGCTCGAGAGCGACCTGCGCCGCGCGCTGGAACAGCAGCAGCTGGAGGTCTACTACCAGCCGCAGGCCATGCTGTCGACCGGCCGCATCATCGCCATGGAAGCGCTGGTGCGCTGGCGCCATCCGACCCGCGGCATGGTCTCGCCGGTCGAGTTCATTCCACTGGCCGAGGAGACCGGCTTGATCAACCCGCTCGGCGACTGGGTGCTGCGCACCGCCTGCGCCCAGCTCAAGGAGTGGATCGAACAGGGCCTGCCGCCGCTGAGCGTGGCGGTCAACCTGTCGGTGCGCCAGCTGCTGCAGAAGGACTTCGCCGCCTCGGTCGAGGCGGCGCTGGCCGACACCGGCCTGCCGCCCAACCTGCTCGAGCTGGAGATCACCGAGAGCACCCTGATGGAGAACGCCGAGGACACCTTGAAGGCGCTGCACCGCCTGCGCAACCTCGGCGTGCGGCTGTCGATCGACGACTTCGGCACCGGCTATTCCTCGCTGTCCTACCTGAAGCGCTTCCCGGTCGACATCATCAAGATCGACCGCTCCTTCGTGCGCGACGTGCCGCAGGACGCCGACGACGCCGCCATCGTCACCGCCATCATCGCGCTGGCCCACAGCCTGCGCCTGGAGGTGGTGGCCGAGGGCGTCGAAACCCAGGCCCAGCTGCAGTTCCTGCGCGCCAAGCACTGCGACCTGCTGCAGGGCTACCACCTGAGCCAGGCCGTGCCGGCCGCGCAGTTCGCCGAGCTGGTGCGCTCGCAGGAGGCGGCGCTGCTGCGCGCCTGAGCGCCGCCGCGCCACGCCAAGGCCGGGTCCGCTTCACGCGCACCCGGCTTTTTTTTCGTCAAGGCGCTAGCGGCCCCAAAGCCGCCCACAGGCAAGGAACCAGGGTCAGACCCTAGGGTCTGACCCTGGATTCTGCCGCTGGGTTTTGCCCGCGGTCCAGGCACGACGAGAGCCCGCGAATTGTTATCATTTCGAAACAATAAATGCTGTAAAGATAGAATAATTCCCCCAATTCTATCTAAAAGTAACAACTCTCCTTGTTTTTAGGCTATTATTGCGCCGCAACATAATTTGCCATCACGCAAGTAATGTTTTCGTCTAGATATCGCTTTTGTTTCGGCTCACCGCATCCCCGCCTAGCCGATCAATCAACATTGAGGAGCTTCGCATGTATGACGCCGTCGAATTTGAAGATCAATCCCCCCTGCTGCAACGCAGCGCCGCGCTGTCCAAGCCACTGTCCAACCCGCCGCCGGCCACGCTCGACGGCCAGGTGATGGACATGGACATGGCCGACCTGCTGGTCGCCTACCTGGAGCAGCTCGGCGTCGACTACATCTTCGGCATCCCCGGCGGCGCCATCGAGCCGCTCTACAACGCCATCGCCCGCCACCAGCGCCGTGGCGGCAACCTGAGCCACATCGTCGCCCGCCACGAGGCCGGCGCCGCCTTCATGGCCGACGGCTACGCCCGCGAGACCGGCAAGATCGGCGTTTGCGTCGCCACCTCCGGCCCCGGCGCCACCAACCTGATCACCGCCGTCGCCACCGCCTACGGCAACGACGTGCCGATGCTGGTCATCACCGGCCAGCCGGCCCTGCCCTCGTTCGGCAAACACACGCTGCAGGAATCGACCTGCACCGGCATCGACGTGCTCAGCATGTTCCGCCACTGCACCCGCTACAACTCGCTGGTGTCGCACCCGCAACAGCTCGAGTGGAAGCTGGTCACCGCGCTGCAGCACGCCACCCGCGCGCCGTTCGGCCCGGTCCACCTGAGCGTGCCGGTCGACGTGTTCCGCGCCCCGGCCAAGCCGACCGGCCCGGCCTACGACCTGGCCGCGTTGCTGCGCCCGTCCGCGTTGATCGACGCCGGCGCCGTCGACAAGCTGCTGGCCATGCTGGCGGCATCGCGCAACGTGGTGCTGCTGATCGGCCCCGCCTGCGGCGAGGCGATCGACCTGATCATGCAGTTCGCCACGCTGAAAGGCGCCACCTTCATCGTGCCGCCCGACGGCAAGGGACTGGTCAGCACCCACCATCCGCTGTATCGCGGCGTGTTCGGCTTCGGCGGCCACGCCTCGGCCGAGGCGACGCTGCGCGACGAGTCGGTCGACCTGATCCTGGCCATCGGCAGCACCATGGGCGAATGGAACACGGCCGGCTGGTGCGACAGCCTGCTCAACGAGCGCCTGGTGCACATCGACGAGTGCGAGGAGCACCTGGCCCGCTCGCCGATGGCGCGCATGCATGTGCGCGGCGGCCTGCGGCCGGTGTTCCAGCGTCTGGTGACGCGCATCCTGGAAGTGCAGGAGCAGGCCGACGTGAAGGTCGAGCGGCGCCGCGCCGCCCGCGAGCTGTGCCATAAAGAGTGGGAAGCCGGCAGCCTGCTGGCCGATCCGGCCGCCTTCCACAGCGACGCCGTGCCGCTGGCGCCGCCGCGCCTGATGAACGAGCTGGGCCGGCTGTTCCCGCCGACCACCCGCTTCCTGGCCGACGCCGGCAACAGCGTCGCCTGGGCCACCCACTATCTGCAACCGGAGGACCGCCGCATGGCCAGCGCCGGCCTGCCGCCCGGCGTGCGCAACGAGCGCCGCAGCGCCGGCGGCTGGCTGCGCCTTACCGGCCACTTCGCGCCGATGGGCTGGGCCATCGGCGCCGCCGTCGGCACCGCCGCCGCCAACCCGGCCGCGCCGGTGGTCTGCATCACCGGCGACGGCAGCATGCTGATGAGCGGCCAGGAGCTGTCGACGGCGGTGGCCGAGCAGCTCTGCGTGATCTTCGTCGTGCTCAACGACGCCGCCTATGGCATGGTCAAGCACGGCCAGCGCCTCGGTGGCGGCGAGCAAATCGGCTACGCCCTGCCGCCAACCGACTTCGCCATGCTGTCGCGCGCCCTCGGCGGCCGTGGCCACACCATCCGCTCGGCCGCCGACCTGGCCGCGCTCGACATCAAGGCCATCTGCAACCACCCCGGCCCGACCCTGCTCGACGTGTACATCGACCCGGAGCAGGTGCCGCCCATCGGCAACCGCATGCGCGTGCTGCTGGAGGACGGACAATAATGGCGGCCCACCACGACAAGCCGGCCGACACGCTGGAACAGGCGCCCGACCTCGCGCCAAATCGCGCGCCGATTCGCGCGCCGCGCGCCGCAGCCCGCCAGCTGGACTTTGAGCACGACATCGACCTCGACCTCGCCATCAACGCGGCGGCCGACCTGCGCATCGCGCTCGGCGCCGCCTCCGCCGCCAAGCAGTCCGGCAAGCTGGCCGGCAAGGTGGCCCTGGTCACCGGCGGCAGCAGCGGCATCGGCCTGGCCAGCGCCCTGCTGTTCCAGAACGAGGGCGCGCGCATCGCCATCACCGGCCGCGATCCGGCCGGCCTGGCGATGGCCGGCTCGGTGCTCGACGGCCAAGCCCTGGTGATGCGCAGCGACGCCGGCCAGGTCGACGAGATCGCCGCCGCCATGGCCCAGGTCAAGCAGCGCTACGGCCACCTCGACGTCCTGTTCATCAACGCCGGCATCGCCAGCCCGGCGCCGATCGAACAGGTCACCGAGGCCTCGTTCGACGCCCAACTGGCGGTCAACCTGAAGGGTGTGTTCTTCACCATCCAACAGGCCCTGCCGCTGCTGCGCCCCGGCGCCAGCGTGATCGTCACCACCTCGATCACCAACCAGCTCGGCTCGCCCAACTTCAGCGTCTACGGCGCCGCCAAGGCCGGGCTGCGCTCGCTGGTCAAGTCGCTCGCCCTGGAGCTGATCGGGCGCGGCATCCGCGTCAACGCCATCAGCCCCGGCCCGATCGCCACGCCCATGTTCGACCGCCTCGGCCTGCCCGACGCGCTGGCCACCGCCAAGAAGCAGGCCATCGCCGACAAGTCGCCCAGCCGCCGCTTCGGCAGCGCCGAGGAGGTGGCCAAGGCCGCCCTGTTCCTGGCCAGCGCCGACTCGTCCTACATGGTCGGCGAAGAGATCGTGGTCGACGGCGGCATGAGCCTGTTGTGATGGAGTCGCCCATGTCCAAGCCGGCCGACACCAGCGCCAGCGGCGCCGGCGCCGGCAACAACGCAGCCAACGGCGGCGCGCCCACCCCGTCGCCGCGCGACCTGATCCACACCCGCATCTGGCAGGAGGAGCCCGAACCGGACAACCCCTTCGCCACCCGCGCCGCCTACTGCCGTGGCTACGACGTGTTCGGCGAGCTGGTCGGCCAGGCGCGCTGGGTCGAGATGCTGCTGCTCTTGCTGCGCGACGAGCGCCCAGCGCCGGCCGCCGTCGCCACACTGGAGGCGCTGGCCGTGGCGCTGGCCAACCCCGGCCCGCGCGACGCCTCGGTGCACGCCGCCATGTGCGGCGGCGTCGGCGGCTCCACCGCCGCCGCCAGCCTGATCGCCGCGCTGTCGGTCGGCGCCGGCCGCAACGGCGGCGCGCGCGACGTGCACGACGCCATGCTGCTGTGGCAGCGCTGCGGCACCGACCTGGCCGCCTGGGCCGACTACGACCCGGCGCCGGCCGGCGAGCCGATGCAGGTCTGGCCCGCCGCCGGCCACCTGCCCGGCTTCGAGCCGCACGGCGTCTCCACCACCACCGTGGTGCGCCAGCTGCTGACCACCCTGGCCGGCTACCAGGCCGGCCCGCGCTGCGCCTGGCTGCTCGAACGCTTGGAAACGCTGCGCCTGACCATCGGCCTGCCGCTGGCCATCAGCGGCGTGGCCGCCGCCGCCCTGAGCGACCTGGGCCTGACGCCGGCCGAGGGCGAAATGCTCTACCTGCTGCTGCGCCTGCCCGGCGCCGCCGCCCACGCGCTGGAACAACAGGCCGGCGGCTTCCGCCAGTTCCCCTTCTACCCGCTGGAACTCGACCCAGCCGCCACGCCGGAGGCGCCATGAGCGATACCACCTTGAACCACCCGGCTCAGAACGCCGCGACCTCCGCCACCTCCGCCACTGAAGCCAATACAGGCCAGTTCTTGGACGAGTGGCCCGCTGGCAAAACCCGCAAGCAAGGGGTCAGACCCCGTACGGGGTCTGACCCCGACCTTGGCGGATCGGGGTGCGGGGTGAAAATGAAGGCCGCCGACGCCGTGGCCGGGGCCGAAACTCCGCTGCGCGGCCCGGCCCTGCTGCAAGAGCACGCCGGCCGCCTGCGCACCAGCGTCGGCGCCGCCTACCCCGGCAGCCACGCCGTGTTTCGCGGCCACGACCTGCACCGCGAGCTGAAAGACCTCGACTGGGTCGACCTCTACGTGTTCGGCATCACCGGCCGCCGCCTGAGCAGCGGCCAGATCGAGATGCTGCACGCCATCTGGGTCTACACCAGCTACCCGGACGCGCGGCTGTGGAACAACCGCGTCGCCGCCCTGGCCGGCAACGCCCGCAGCAGCGCCAACCTGGGCATCGTCGCCGCGCTGGCGCTGTCCGAGGGCACCGTCTACGGCGGCCAAGCCGGCCTGCGCGCCATCGACTTCCTGCAAACGGCCTTACTTCAAGTACAGGCCGGCGCCGAGCTGGCGCCGCTGGTGTTGGCGCACGCCCGCGCCCACCGCATCTACGGCTACGGCCGGCCGATCAACTCGACCGACGAACGCCTGCCGTGGATCATGCAACTGGCCGAAAAACTCGGCCTGGACCAGGGCGCACACGTCAAACTGGCCTTCGAAGTGGAAAAAGTGTTGCTTCCACACTACCCCCAGTTGCGCATGAACTACGCCTCCCTGCACGCCGCCCTGATCGCCGACATGGGCCTGACGGCGCGCGAGTACCAGCTGCTGCGCATCCCCACCTTCCTAGCAGGAATGCCTCCTTGCCTCGTGGAAGCGGCCGCAAAACCCGAGGGCGTCCTCTTCGCCACCCCGTGCAGCGGCGTCGCCTACGCCGGCCTGGCGCGCCGCGAGTGGAACGCACATGCTACCGGGCAATGATATTTTGTACATTTGTTACGGTTGCCGCGCTACAATGCAAAAAAACATTCCCGGGAGATAGGTTTTGAAGGCTAAGTACGCATACCCCCTGTATCTGGCAGCGGCCCTCACCATTCCTAACATGCAAGCGTTGGCGCAGAGTCCCAGCGACGAGGACGAGCTCACCCTGGTCTACGGCGACAACGACAGCGTCAGCATCGCCACCGGCACCGTGCAGGCCCTGCGCCGCGCGCCGGCGGTCGCCTCGGTGATCACGGCGGCCGACATCGCGGCGATCGGCGCCAGCGACCTCGACCAGGTGCTCGAGGGCGTCGCCGGCATCCACGTCAACCGCAGCGCCAACAACTATTCGCCCCTGTACGTGGTGCGAGGCATCGTCAGCCAAGTCACGCCGCAGGTGCTGGTGTTGCAGAACGGCGTGCCGATCACCACCATCTACCAGGGCAACAAGGGCAATCTGTGGGGCGGCTATCCGGTCGAACACATTGCCCGCATCGAGATCATCCGCGGCCCCGGTTCGGCGCTGTACGGCTCGGACGCCTTCTCCGGCGTCATCAACATCATCACCAAGGGCGCCGCCGAGACGCCGGGCACCGAAATCGGCGCCCGCCTCGGCTCCTTCCAAACGCGCGACGTCTGGCTGCAGCACGGCGGCAAGCTCGGCACCGTCGACGTCGCCGCCTACCTGCGCGTCGGCGACAGCGACGGCCAGAACAGCATCATCGACGCCGACGCCCAGAGCCGCAACGACAAGCTGTTCGGCACCCACGCCAGCCTGGCCCCCGGCCCGGTCAACACCGGCTACCAGGCGGTCGACGGCAACCTCGACCTGGCGCGCGGCCACTGGCGCGCCCGCTTCGGCTACAAGCTGCGCGACAAGCTGGGCACCGGCGCCGGCATCGCCTCGGCGCTCGACCCGGTCGGCCAGCAGAAGAGCGAACGCTACACCACCAGCCTGAGCTGGGCCGACCCGCAGTTCAGCCGCGACTGGGGCCTGGGCGCCACCGTTAGCACGCTGCAATACAACCAGCTGATCCCGGTCGACTTCAACCTGCTGCCGCCCGGCACCGTGCTGCCCAGTGGAAAATTCCCCAACGGCATGATCGGCGCCCCCGAGGTGTGGGAGCGCCAACTGCGCCTGTCCGCCTTCGCCGACTACAGCGGCCTGAACGGCCACCACTGGCGCATCGGCGTCGGCCACGACGACCTCGACATGTACCGCAGCCGCGAACGGCGCAACTTCAGCTACGCCCCCAACGGTGCGCCCATCCCGCTGCCCGGCGTGGTCGAGTTCGCCGGCGACCGCTCCTTCATCCTGCCGCACCGCCGCAAGATCGACTACCTGTACCTGCAGGACGAATGGCATCTGGCCAAGGACTGGAACCTGACCGCCGGCATCCGCCACGACCGCTACTCGGACTTCGGCAACACCACCAACCCGCGCCTGGCGCTGGTGTGGGACGCCACCTTCGACCTGACCGCCAAGCTGCTGTACGGCCGCGCCTTCCGCGCGCCCTCCTTCAACGAGGGCTACGCCGTCAGCAACCCCGTCACCATGGGCAACCCCAAGCTGCAGCCGGAAACCAACGGCACGCTCGAGGCCGTGTTCGCCTGGCAGGCGCGCGCCGACGCCCAGGTCAACATGACGCTGTACCGCTACTCGATGAGCAACATCATCCGCACCGTCAACAATCCCGGCGTCGGCACCGGCGCCGCCTACGCCAACACCGGCGACCAGACCGGCCACGGCCTGGAGCTGGAAGGCAGCTGGAACGTCAACCGCGACTGGCGCCTGCTCGGCAACTACGCCTGGCAGCGCTCGGTCGACGACGCCACCGGCCGCGACGCCGGCTACGCCCCGCACCACCACCTGTACGGCCGCGCCGACTGGCAGTTCAGCAGCGGCTACATGCTCAGTTCGCAGCTGAACTGGGTGGCCGGGCGCAAGCGCGCCGCCGGCGACGCGCGCGACCCGGTGGCCGACTACACCACGCTGGACCTGACCGTGGCGACGCGGCGCGGCCGCCAGCAATGGAACTTCTCGGCCTCGGTGCGCAACCTCTTCAACGCCGACGCGCGCGAACCGAGCCTGGCCCCCGGCCTGGCCATCCCGCACGACCTGCCGATGGCGCCGCGCGCCTTGTCGGTGCAGGCGGTCTACAAGCTCTAAGCCGGCTGGACGGCGCAAAAAAAGGGTTGGACCGCCGAGGCGGTCCAACCCTTTTTCTTTGCGGTATTCCGCCACGCCGCAAGCAACGTCAGCGCCCCGCTCATACTCCCTGCAACAACTCCTTCATCCACGCGATGAACACCCGCACACGCGGCGACAACTGCCGGCGGTGCGGATACAGCGCCGCGATGGGCATCGGATCGGCCCGCCATTGCGGCAACACCTCCTGCAACTCCCCCGCCTGCACATGGTGCCGAACGTCATACGCGGGAACCTGAATCAGCCCCATCCCCGCCACCGCGCAGGTAATGTAGGTATCGGCCTGGTTGACCGAAACGTGGCTGCGCGCCGCGACGGTCTTCAGCTCCGCCCCATCCCGATACTCCCATGGCACGACGCGGCCGCTGCTGGCCGACAAGTAGTTGACAATCCAGTGCCGCGCCAGGTCGCCGGGCGAGGCCGGAACACCGTGCTCAGCCAAGTAGGCCGGGCTGGCGCAGTTGATGATCTCGAACTCGCCGAGCGAACGCGCGATCAGGCTGCTCGATTCGCCAGCGCCGACCCGGATCGCGCAGTCCACGC
Source organism: Rugamonas rubra (assembly GCF_900114705.1). Lineage (GTDB taxonomy): Bacteria > Pseudomonadota > Gammaproteobacteria > Burkholderiales > Burkholderiaceae_D > Rugamonas > Rugamonas rubra. Next base: position 96,736 of record NZ_FOTW01000025.1, on the reverse strand, counting down.
CGTCCTGCACCAGGTCGATGGCGCGGTCGGTCACCCCGATCAGCAACTCCACCTCCGGATAGCGGCGGAAAAAATCCGGCAGCGCCGGCGCGATGAGCCGCGTGGCTATGCGGCTGGGAACGTCGATCTTCAAGCGCCCCGCCACCCCGCCGCCGTCGAAGCGGAACATGGTTTCCATCTCGTCCACGTCGACCAGCAATTGCCTGGCGCGCTCCAACAAGGCCTCCCCGTCCGGCGTCGGGCTGACCCGCCGGGTGGAGCGGTGTAGCAGGCGCACGCCCAAATCACGCTCCAGCTGGGCGACGACGGCCGAGACCGTCGAACGCGGCAGCTCGGACAATTCGGCCGCCCGCGTAAAGCTGCAGGTATCGACCACTTTCACGAATACGTCTAGAGCCTTGATTCTGTCCATGGGCTTCGATTGTTGGTGTATTCGGCACAGTCTATCCAATTTCTCTGTGTTTATCTATCAAAACCCGACGCCTATACTTCACTCAGCAGTTTTCATCGAGTCCCCCAACCATAGAGGAAACACAGACATGAGCGCATCGACCATCCAGGACAAAGTCATCTTAATCGGCGGCGGCGCCAAGAACCTCGGCGGCGCCATGGCGCGCCACTTCGCCGCCAACGGCGCGGCCGCCATCGTCGTGCACTACAACAGCACGGCGACCCGGGCGGCGGCCGAGGATACCGTCGCGGCCGTCAAGGCGGCCGGCGCGCAGGCTATGGCCGTGCAGGGCGACCTGACCCGCGTTGGCGAGGTGAGCCGCCTGTTCGACGAGGCCATCGGCGCCTTCGGCCGGATCGACATCGCCATCAACACCACCGGCATGGTCATCAAGAAGCCCTTCGGCGAGATCGCCGAGGCGGACTACGACCAGATCTTTGCCATCAACTCCAAGGCCGCCTTCTTCTTCATGCAGGAGGCCGGCAAGAAGCTGAGCGACGGCGGCAAGCTGTGCACCATCGTCACCTCGCTGCTGGGCGCCTTCACCGGCCTGTACTCGGTGTACGCCGGCAGCAAGGCGCCGGTGGAGCACTTCACCCGCGCGGCAGCCAAGGAGTTCGGTGAACGCGGCATCTCGGTCACCGCCGTCGCGCCGGGTCCGATGGAAACACCGTTCTTCTACGGCCAGGAAACGGCCGAGTCGGCGCAATATAACCAAACGGCGGCGGCGCTCAGCAAGTTCACCCGCACCGGCCTGACCGAGCCGCAGGACATTGTCACCCTGGTGCAGTACCTGGTCACCGACGGCTGGTGGATCACCGGCCAGACGATTCTGGCCAACGGCGGCTACACGACGAAGTAACAGCTCCCTCATCTCAAGGAGGCAGGCCGGTGCGTGTCTCCGGTTGCGGCCGACAACAACCGGGCCGGCTAGAGGCTGGCGTGCTCCAGGATTTCCTGCCCCATCAATACGCAGCTCCCACCGAGTTGCGCATAGATCAAATGCATGCGGTACTGGCCCTTGTAGATGGTGCCCCACACCTCCAGCACGTCGAAGGACTGCTTCTTGTTGGCCGGGTTGCGGATCGGCGCCAGCACTTTGACGTCCGTATCGATTTCCATGCGATCGTCGGGGCCGAAGTGGAAGGTTAGCAGGCTCTTCGCCTGCTTGACCGCCTCGGCCGAACAGCGGTGCGCCGACGCGGTCGGTGCCGCTTGGGCCAGGCTGGCGCCGCCCCGCGCAGCGACATGGGCGGCTCAGGGCTTGGGATCGGCGCGGACGAAAGGCGTGGCGGCGTCCGCCACCCGCAGCGACGCGTCGCGCACAGGGCGGCCGCGTACGCTTTCCGGACACTTTTGCAAGGCGGCCGCCACGCCGTCGACGGGGGAGCTCGACAGCATCAGCACTCCCGGCGCCGCCATCTTCATGCCGAAGAAATTTTCGCCGACGGAGGTGGTCACCTTCAACGTGCCGAGGTAGGCCACCTCGCCCGCCGCGAGTGTGAATGGAAGGTTGAAATAGTTGTCCTTCCGGAATGAATAGCCGCTGCCACCGCCGGCATAATTGTAGAAATCGTAGCTGTAGATGCTGTATTTTCCTGCGGGAAGAGGAACGCAGAAGTGGATTCCCTTGTCGCGCCGATCCGGACGGATGAAGTCGGGCACCGTATCACCGCCAAACATGCTCCCCGAGCTAATGCTCAGCCGGTCGCCGGCATCGTGGTTGTCCACGGCGCGATAAAAGGTCGAGATCGAATTGAAGGCTTGGCTGCAGCCGCTTTCTCGCGGCGCGCAATCGATGGCATAGGAGCCGATGATGTACGCCCGGTTCGCCTCGGGGACGGCCTCAGTCTGCTGCCTGAGCAAAGCAAACCGCGACGAACAGCCGCCCAACAAGGCGGTGGCAACGACCGACAACACAAGCAATGGATAGCGCATTAGTCATCCTCTGATAACGTAAGAAAATCGTGCAACGATTGTCGCCGGCCTTCAATTCGATCCCGGCCCCGTTCCGCCCTTGCGCCAAGCCGCCAGGCAGCGGCTTGCTCGGTCATGGCGGCAAGCTACGCGTCACTGCCTATGCTTGGTACGGTTCGAACGAGTCGTCCGGGCCGGGCTCATGGCGCTTGCGGTTCGCCTCTTGCTGATGCGCCTCGCGGCGCTGGTCGGCCTGCTGGATCTGGCGGATCTGCGCCTCGAACATCGCCATCATCGCCTGCACGTCCTGGATCATCTTGAGGAGGACTTTTCGTTCGGCCGGATCGGTGGTCTCCATCAATTGCTTTTGCATCAGACGCAGGTTCTTCCGCAGGCCCTTGATCTTGGACAGCAACATCGAGATGCTGCCCTGGCTCTCCATGCTCGCCCCCATCCGCGCGGACGCCCCCAAACCACTCGCTACGCTAGCCACCATGATGCTCTCCTGTTGTCCGGTTCGACCAAGGTTCAGCCGATGCGCAAGGCGGCACGGCGCGAGGGATCGGCCTTGGCGCCCTCCTCGTGTTCGCGGCGGGCCTCGATGCGATTGAGTTCCTTCTGCCTTTCGTTGCGCTCCAACTGCTGGATCTGCTGCTCGATCATCAAGATGGTCTGCTGCAGGTTGTCTACCATCTTGATCAACACTTTTCTGGCCTTGGGATCGGCTTCCTCGCCGATTTGCTTTTGGATCTGACCAATGGTTTTGACCAGCCCCTTGATCTTCGCCTGCAAGGCGGCGACGCGGCTCTGCGTATCCCCGCTCGTCTCCATGCCGCCGGAGGTGCTCATCCCACTCGAAACAATCGCGACCATCATGCTCTCCAATAAAGCCACAAGCAAAAAAAACAACAGTAACAAATATATCATGGAAACTCGGCGATAATTGCGCACATTGTCACACGCCAACATTTTTTCACGCCCGACCGTGCGCGGAAATTACTATTTCGACTAGAGATTTTCCGACCTTGGCCCGCAGAGCCTGCTGTTCATGATGTATGGGAAATACGTGGCCAACGGCACCAACATACACCCGCCCCATGTGGCCAGACGGCGCTTCGGTTACGGCTACATGGCCTGGGGCATCCACGGCCAATACATCCTGGTGACGCCGGCGCGCGGCATGGTGGTCGCCCACCAGCGCCAGGTGCCGGTGGCCTGCAACTGGAACATCAGTTGGGTACAGCCACGCGACTTCCTGCGCGCCCGCCCTGCGACTGAGCTGCAGGCCCGATCACTTGCTGCAGATGAGTGGAATACTTGCCTTACCCCGCAGGCAAAGGGGTCAGACCCCGCAGGGGGTCTGACCCCGGGCGGATCGGGGTGCGGGGTAAAAACGAAGCCGCCGGGATTCACGAAGACCGAACTTGGCAGCGCCAGTCCCTGCCTTGCCGGCTCAAGCCGTCAGCCGCCGCCCTCGTTCGCCGGCGTCGGCGTCGGCATTGGCGAAGGCGACGGCTTCGGCTCGGCCGGTTCCGGCGGCTCATCCTGCTCGTCCGGTATCGGCGGCGGAGTCGGCGCCGGCGGCACGCCGTCCTGTTGCAGGTCGCTGGCCTCCTCGCTGACGTCCTCCTCCTCCACCGCCGGCCGCGCCACCGCCACGCGCTTGCCGCCCGGCAGCAGCGCCGTCGCGTCGAGCTTGCCGCTGTCCAGCGCGCTGCGGACGAAGTCGCCCACCAGCAGCACGGCGTTGTGGCCGCCCTGCCCCCAGTAGTTGCTGCGCATGGTGACGCGGGTATCGTTGAAGCCGACCCAGGCGCCCGTCACCAAGTTCGGATGCATCAGGATGAACCAGCCGTCGGCGTTGTTCTGCGTCGTGCCGGTCTTGCCGGCGACGTCGCCGTTGATGCCGAAGCGGTAGCGCACGCCGGTGCCGGTGCCCCGGTTGACGACGCCGCGCATCATGTCGATCAGCTTGCCGGCCGACTCGGCCGACATGGCCCGCTCCGGTTTCGCCGCCTCGAAGTTGGCGATCACCTTGCCGCTGCGGTCGGTGATGCTGGTGACGAACACCGGCTTGCGGTACTCGCCCTCGGCGGCGATGCTGGCGTAGGCGTTGACCATCTCCAACAGCGTGACCGGGCTGGTGCCCAGCGCCAGCGACGGCACCGAGGCCAGCTTGCTCTGCCGCACGCCGAGGCCGCGCGCCAGCTTGACGATGGGCGGCAGGCCGACGTCCTGCATCACCTGCGCGGTGATGGTGTTCTTGGAATAGACCAGGCCGTCGCGCATGGTCATCATGTTGCCGGTCGAGCCGCTCATGTCGGTCGGCCGCCAGACGCTGCCGTCGGCCGCCTTGATGTCGAGCACCGCGTCGCGATAGGGCCGCTCGGGCAGGAAGCCCTTTTCCAGCGCGGCGCCGTAGACGATGGGCTTGAAGGTCGAGCCCGGCTGGCGCGCCGCCTGGCTGACGTGGTCGAACTGCTCGCGCTGGAAGTTGCGGCTGCCGACCCAGGCCTTGATCTGTCCGCTGGCCGGATCGAGCGCCACCATGCCGGCCTCCAGGCGCGTCTTCGCGGCGTGCAGCTGGGCGATGAACTGGCGGTCCGCCTTCAAGCGCTTGAACGCCACGGCCGCCTCCTCGCCGCCCTCGACCGCCTTGCGGTAGTCGCGCGACTCGCGCACGATGGCGTCGGCGTAGTCCGGGTGCGACTGCCAGAAGTAGGCGAAGGACGGCGCGCCCTCGTGGGTTTCGCCGTAGGCGCTGGTCGAGGTGGCCGAATAGGTGGAGCGCTGGCTCCATTCCGTGTCGGCGATCGCCTGCAGCGCGCGGCCCTGGCGCTCCACCGCGCGCATGGCCGCCGATTGCAGCCCGAAGTCCAAGGTGGTGTGCACCACCAGGCCGTCCAGTTGCAGGTTGTAGTCGTTCTCGTCGGCCCACTGGATCAACCACTTGCGCACGAAGGCGGTGAAATGGGTGTCGGTGCTGCTGCGCTCGGCCTGGCGGGCGAAGTGCACGCGCAGCGGCTTCTTCAGCAGACTCTGGTAGCGCGCCTCGCTAAACAGCTCGTGCTTGCGCATCTGCCCCAGCACCACGTTGCGGCGCTGCACCGAGCGCCCGGCATTGCCGACCGGATTGTAGTAGCTGGTGCCCTTGAGCATGCCGACCAGGGTCGCGCTTTCCAGAATATCCAGTTGCAGCGCCGACTTGTCGAAATAGGTGCGCGCGGCCATCTCGATGCCGAAGGTGTTGTACAGGAAGGGCACGGTGTTCAGATAGGCTTCCAGAATCTCCGGCTTGCTGTAGGTCGCCTCGATCTTCAGCGCGGTGATCATCTCTTTCAGCTTGCGGTTGATGTTGCGCGAGCGGCCTATCTCCTCCGGGAACATATTGCGCGCCAACTGCTGGGTGATGGTCGAGCCGCCCTGGGCGTCGCCCAGCAGCGTGTGGAAGACCGCGCCGCCGACCCGCGTTAAGTCGATGCCGTGGTGCTCGTAGAAGCGGTGGTCCTCGGTGGCGATCAGCGCGGCGATGACGTGGGGCGAGATCTTGGCGAGCGGCACGCGCTCCTGCAAGCCCTGGTCGAAGCTGGCCAGCTCCTTGCCGTCAGCCGAGACGATGGCCGTGGCGCGCGCGGCGCGCGCCTGCTTGAGGTCGCGGATGCCGGGGGTTAGCGGAATCAACAGCAGCACATACACCACAAACAGCGCCGCCAGCGCGACGCCGGACCACAGCGCGAAGAACCAGGGCCGGCGCTTCTCCGGCTTGCTCATCAAGTAGGCCTGGCCGCGCGCATAGGCTTGGCGCGCGCCGAGAATCGCCTTGTCGGCCCACGGCCGGGCATGTTGTTGCAGCCACGCGGCCAGCTTTCGTAAGAATTCCACTGTTTAAAGCCCGTCGTTCATTGTTCGCAGGGCGCAAGTATATATGAGGTTCCTCGGGAATCAGCTGGAGCCGGGGTTACAAACTGAAGGCGCCAGCGGCTACAAAACCACCCAACGGCAACGAGCCAGGGTCAGACCCTAGGGTCTGACCCTCAAATCGGGCCGCTGAGTTTTCTATAAAACCCAGCGCACCAACCGAACGAATGTTGATCCAACAAGATCAATCCGGCAATACTGTTGTCATATTTGATCGTTATCATTGCCGCTTCCCACGCCCCCGCAGTCCCAATCGAAGGAAGCAAGATGATCTCAGCAGGACGACGCAAGTTCCTCAGTTTCGCCGCCGCAACGGCCGGCGCCAGCGCCACCACCATGTTCCCCAGCGTAATCCGCGAGGCCCTCGCCGTGCCCGCCAACAACGTCACCGGCACCCTGGCCGACGTCGAACACGTCGTCATCTTCATGCAGGAGAACCGCTCCTTCGACCACTACTTCGGCACCCTGTCCGGCGTGCGCGGCTTCGACGACCCGCGCGCCATCGCCCTGCCCGGCGGCAACCCGGTCTGGTATCAGCCCAACCCGGCCGGCGGCCACGTGCTGCCCTTCCACTTCGACGCCAAGAACACCAGCGCCTTGTCGGTCGGCACCAACCACTCGTGGAAGGGCTCGCAGACCACCTGGCAGGGCTGGAACGCCTGGGTGCCGCAGAAGACGGCGCAAACCATGGGCTACTTCGACCGCGGCGACCTGCCCTTCTACTACGCGCTGGCCGACGCCTTCACCATCTGCGACGCCTACCACTGCTCGATCTTCGGCGCCACCGACCCCAACCGCATGTACTCGCTGACCGGCAGCAGCCAAGGCTGGCTGGGCGCCATGGGCAGCCTGTACAACGTCAGCCCGACCGGCTTCTACAACAACGACCCGGCGCGCGACAACATCTCCGCCGCCGTCACCGCCGGCGCGCCCAACTGGCGCACCTACGCCGAAACGCTGGAAGCCAACCAGGTCAGCTGGAAGGTGTATCAAGAGTGGGACAACTACGGCGACAACTACCTGGCCTACTTCAAGAACTTCCGCGTCAACGCCGACGGCAGCCGCCTCGGCAGCGACTCGCCGCTGTACCAGAAGGGCCGCGCGCTGGCCGCCGGTTCGACCGAGAGCAACTCCGCCGGCACCAAGGGCGACTGGCTGGTCAAGGCCTTCGCCGACGACGTGCGCGAGAACCGCCTGCCGCAGGTGTCGTGGATCTGCGCGCCGAACGACTACACCGAACACTCGCCCGCCTCGCCCAACGCCGGCGAAAACCTGACGGCGCGCCTGCTGGCCGCGCTGGTGGCCAACCCGACCGTGTGGTCGAAAACCGTGTTCCTGCTGATGTACGACGAAAACGACGGCTTCTTCGACCACGTGCCGTCCGACCTGGCGCCGCTCACCGCCGGCATGGGCAAGACCACCCTGGCCGACATCGGCAAGTACGAAAACTACGGCGGCGTGCCGGTCGGCCTCGGCCCGCGCGTGCCGATGCTGGTGATTTCGCCGTGGAGCAAGGGCGGCCGCGTCTGCTCGCAACTGTTCGACCACACCTCGAAGATCCGCTTCCTGGAAGAATGGCTGGTGGCCGGACGCGGCAAGGACCGCGCCAAGGTCGAGTGCGAGCTGATCTCGCCATGGCGCCGCGCCGTCTGCGGCGACCTCACCTCCGCCTTCGACTTCAGCAAGCCCAACAAGACCTGGCCGGCCAGCGTGCCCAAGTCCGCCGCCTACCAGCGCGTGACCGGCAAGCCCTACCCGCAACCGCCGGCCGTGCAGACCCTGCCCAAGCAGGAACCCTGCCCCACCGTCACCGGCACGCGCTACGCCTGCGCCCTGCCCTATGAATTGTCGGTACACGGCAGCCACAAGGGCGGCAAACAGTTCGAGCTGGACTTCGCCAACGACGGCACCGCCGGCGCCGCCTACATCGTCTACTCCTCGCTGCGCAGCGACGGCCCGTGGTACTACACGGTCGAGCCGGGCAAGAGCATCGAACAGGAAATTTGGAACTGGACCGGCAACAGCTACCAGCTGACCGTGCACGGCGCCAACGGCTACCTGCGCGGCTTCCAAGGCGCGCTGGGCCTGGCCGCCGGCGGCGCCAAGCCCGAAGTGCGCAGCAGCTACGACCGCGACCGTGGCGCGCTGGGCCTGAGCCTGCTGAACACCGGCGGCGCCAAGCCCTGCCGCTTCACCATCACCGACATGGCCTACGGCGCCGAGCCGGCCATCTACACCGTGGCCACCGGCCAGAGCCTGTCCGTCGACTTGGCGCTGGACGCCAGCTTCGGCTGGTACGACCTCAACATCAGCTGCGACGCCGACGCCGGCTGGTCGCGCCAGCTGGCCGGCCACGTCGAAACGGGCCGCGCCAGCCGCACCGATCCGCAGATCGGCACCAACCGCGTCAAGGTCACGCTCGACACCAGCACCCCGCACGTCTCGCGCGGCGCGCCGGTGCTGCTGCACTACGCCGCGCCGCCGGGCAAGCTGGACGCGGAGAACTGGATCGGCATCTACGCCCCCGGCACCTCGCCCGGCAAAGGCAACGCGCTGCAATGGGCCTACGCTCCGGCGCAGAATGGCACCGCCTCGTTCAGCACCAGCGCGCTGACTGTGGGCGAGTACACCGTCTGGTATCTGTACAAGAACGGCTACGTGGTGCTGGGCGGCCCGGTCAGCTTCAGCGTGACCCAGCTCAGCGCGGCTAGCCCAAGCGTGGCGCGCGGCAAGCCCATCGTGTTCGACTACGCCGTGCCCGCCGCCAAGGTGACCAGCACCAACTGGATCGGCATCTGGCCGGCCGGCGTTACGCCGGGCAGCGGCACTTATCTGGTGTGGCAATACGTCACCGCCGCCGCCGGCCTGGCCACCTTCGACACCAGCAAGCTCGCCCCCGGCGCCTACACCGCCTGGTGCCTGTACAACGACGGCTACGCCCAGCTGGGCGGCCCGTGCAACTTCAGCGTCGTCTGACGCAAGAACGGAAAGAGAAAATGAAACACCACAAACTGCAACGCGCCCTGCTGGGCTTGACCCTGGCCGCCGCCAGCGCCCTGGCCCAGGCCGGCGTGCTCGGCTTCGACCAGCGCGCCGCCTTCAACGCCGCCGGCCACATCGCCGTCAACAGCAACTTCGACGACTTCGGCCGTGGCTACCACTTCCCCGGCAGCGACTTCAGCCGTGGCGACGTCACCTATGTGTCCGATGAAAACCTAGTGGTCGGCGCCGGCACCGCCATGTCGGTCGGCAAGCTGCGCCCCGTGATGAGCAACGAATACTGGTCGCCGCTGGTGGCGCAAGTGAACGAAGCGCCGCGCTACAGCATGCTCGGCTTCGACGCCGCCGTCACCGCCGGCCCGGTCGACATCACCATCGACACCAACCAGGGCAGCTACGCCTACCACGGCGTCAGCCTGCCGGACGGCAGCGCCGGCTTCGGCTTCAAGGGCTTCGTCGCCACCGGCGTCGGCGAATACTTCACCGGCTTCCGCATCGACTCGCAGGGTAGCGGCTACCTGGCCGGCGTGACCGACGTGGCGCTGGGCCAAGTGTCGGCCGTGCCGGAACCGGGCAGCGCCGCCATGCTGCTGGCCGGCCTGGGACTTTTTGGCTGGCTGCGCCGCCGCGTCGCGAAGCAAGCGCTTTAACTCCCTGCATACCGAAAAAGTCACCCCTCAAGCAAAGGGGTCAGACCCCGTACGGGGTCTGACCCCGACCGTAGCGTAGCGGGTTGCGGGGTACAGCACAAAAAAAACGCCATCGAATCCGATGGCGTTCTTGACTACAGCAAGCACAACCTCAATCAGTGGTTTCCGCCGGCCAATCGCGAATGTAAGCCTTGAGCATACGGTTCTCGAAGCTCTGCGCCTCCAACACCGCGCGCGCCACGTCGTAAAACGAGATCACGCCCAAAATGGTCTTGGCGTTCATCACCGGCAAATACCGCGCATGCTTTTCCAGCATAATCCGCCGCACCTCGTTGACCTCGGTATCCGCCGTCACCGTAATCGGATGGTCATCCATATGCTTGCGCACCGTCCCGCCGCCAACCGAACCCGCATTGTTGTGCACGGCCTTGAGCACCTCGCGGAAGGTGAGCATGCCGACCAGGTCGCCAAACTCCATCACCACCAGCGAGCCGATGTCCTTCTCTGCCATGGTGTTGGCGGCATCAACCATCATCTGGTCTGGGGTAATGGTGTAAAGAATATTGCCTTTAACCTGGAGAATTTCGGAAACTTTCATTTTGGGCCGTCCTGTCCGCGTGTGAATGGGCTCTCTGAACGAGAAATCTGTTTTTGTCGCCTTACAGCGAATGTAGCCTATGCCCGGCAAAAAATCCAGCATTGTGAATAATCAAAACGCAACATTTGAGCAAGCTTGTTGCATGCGCTTGATTCAAGTAGCATCTGCTCCATTCCAATCTTTTCAGAATGAGAACACATGAGCGGACCCCACTACCCCGGCTTCGACACCCTGTCGCTGCACGCCGGCGCCACGCCGGACCCCACCACCGGCGCCCGCGCCACCCCGGTCTACTTCACCTCCGCCTTCGCCTTCAAAGATTCCGACCAGGCCGCCGCGCTGTTTAATATGGAGCGCGCCGGCCACGTCTACTCGCGCATCTCCAACCCCACCAACGCCGTGCTCGAAGAACGCATCGCCGCGCTGGAAGGCGGCGTGGCCGGCATCGCCACCGCCAGCGGCCAAGCCGCCATGCACCTGGGCCTGGTCACCATTGCCGGCGCCGGCTCGCACATCGTCGCCTCGCGCGCCCTGTACGGCGGCTCGCACAACATGCTCGCCTACACGCTCAAGCGCTTCGGCATTGAGACCACCTTCGTCGACCCGCGCGACGCCGACGCCTGGCGCGACGCCATCCGCCCCAACACCAAGGTGCTGTTCGCCGAAACGCTGGGCAACCCCGGCCTGGACGTGCTCAACGTGCCGCAGATCGCCGCCCTGGCCCACGAGCACCACCTGCCGCTGATGCTCGACTCCACCTTCACCACGCCCTACCTGCTACGACCATTCGACCACGGCGCCGACCTGGTGTTCCACTCGGCCACCAAATTCCTTTGCGGCCACGGCACCGCCATCGGCGGCCTGCTGGTCGACGGCGGCACCTTCGACTGGCAGAGCGCCTACGACCAGACCGGCCGCTTCGGCGAGCTGTGCGAACCCTACGACGGCTTCCACGGCATGGTCTTCGCCGAAGAGTCCACCGTCGGCGCCTTCGCCCTGCGCGCGCGGCGCGAAGGCCTGCGCGACTTCGGCGCCGTGATGAGCCCGCACAACGCCTTCGCCATCCTGCAAGGCGTGGAAACGCTGGGCCTGCGCATGGAGCGCCACGTGTCCAACACCCGCAAGGTGATCGACTTCCTGCTCACCAACCCCGCCGTCGAGTCCGTCTCCTACCCCGAGCTGGACAGCCACCCCGACTACGAACTGGCCAAGACCCTGCTGCCCAAGGGCAGCGGCGCCGTCTTCACCTTCAACCTGAAGGGCGACCGCGCCGCCGGCCGCCGCTTCATCGACGGGCTGAAAGTGTTCTCGCACCTGGCCAACGTCGGCGACGCCAAGTCGCTGGCCATCCACCCCGCCTCGACCACGCACTTCCGCGTGCCCAGCGACCAGCTCGCCGCCGCCGGCATCAGCGAAGGCACGCTGCGCCTGTCGGTCGGCCTGGAGGACGCGGACGACCTGATCGAAGACCTGGCGCGCGCGCTCAAACTGTCCCAGAAAGGAAGCTGACATGCTGCTCACCGTGCAAGGCGTGGACGCCTATTGCTACACCGGCGGCAAGCCCTTCGACGCCGCCCTGCCCACCGTCGTCTTCCTCCACGGCGCGCAGAACGACCACTCCGTGTGGGCGCTGCAGAGCCGCTACTTCGCCCACCACGGCTTTGGCGTGCTGGCCGTCGACCTGCCCGGCCACGGCCGCAGCAAGGGCGCCGCCAAGGCCAGCGTCGAAGAGCTGGCTGCCTGGCTGCTGGAGCTGCTCGACGCCGCCGGCGTGGCCCAGGCCGCGCTGTTCGGCCATAGCATGGGCTCGCTGATCGCGCTGGAGACATCGCACCAGGCGCCGCAGCGGGTGCGCCAGTTGGGCCTGCTGGGCTCGACCTACCCGATGAAGGTGTCCGACACGCTGCTGGAAACCTCGCGCAGCGACGAGCAGGCCGCCATCGACATGGTCAACATCTGGTCGCACTCGTCGATCGCGCAAAAGCCGTCCTTCCCCGGCCCCGGCTTCTACGCCATGGGCGGCGCCATGCGGCTCAAGCAGCGCATTTCGCAGATCAACCCGGCGCAGGTGTTCTACACCGACTTTTTCGCTTGCAACGCCTACGCCAACGGCGAGGCCGCCGCCAAGGCGGTGCGCTGCCCCACCCTGTTCATCTTCGGCCTGCGCGACATGATGACGCCGCCGCGCTCGACCAAGCTGCTGACCTCGTCCATCGCGCACGGCAAGGTGGTGCAGGTGGATGCCGGGCACGAGCTGATGGCGGAGCAGCCGGATGCGGTGTTGGATGCGTTGGTGGGGTTTGCGCGAGCTTGATTCTTAGCCTACAGTGAATAGTATGGACTGTCCGGAAACGGCCAGAAGCGGTCGATCACTTCTGTTAGTTTGCAAACACCTGCGCTGTGGAAGCGACTATCGCGTTCGACAAACGACTCCGAACAATAAGATCCCCAACGCTCTAGACACGTCAAGTATGCGTTAGCTCGGAACAACATGCAGTTGCGGCGTTGAAAACGCCTCGCACAATACCGGATATCTAGACGGTTAATATTAATTAACCGATAATTTATTTAAAATTCAATAGAATTATAGTTTTTCTGCAAAACCAGGCAAAGCTAATCCTCACGTGGTAAATACACGTTGACATTAAACATTTATTCGGGGAAACAATGAGCCATCTTACCAATCGCGAAAAACGACTTAAACAAGAAGCCAAGGCAGCACAAACTGAACAGAAACAAAAAAATTTACTGATCTACCTCGGAGACTACGGTGATGTAGAGAATATACAAGAAGCTGCCGATGCAGCGTTTGACTCTCAGTTAAAAAACATTAGCCTCCCTTTAGCAATAGCCATTGGGCAAAATGAAACTGGAAGTATACTTGATATTGGATGCGGGAAAGGTGTACTACTTCAACGATTAAGTTCCGTTGACTCGTTTATGCAGAGAGAAAAATGGATTTATATTGGAATCGACAACGACATAAATACAACTATGGTTTTTGGCCTCGCCCAGTCATTAGGAATTCATAGACGAGTTGACCGAATGGACTTGGAAAAATTTTATGCCTCATGGCCAAGCATCGCATTTGCACCTACCCCACGTATCGTCGTGATACGGAATGTATTTCATGAATTAGACATCGATGATACAGTAAATTTATTGGATCATTTACGCAAAAATCTTCAGGTTGTTGACACTCTAATAATCCAAGATCTACAGGTTTTCCCAACCAGTGAACGCGGAAATGCGTGCTGGCTTCCGAATAATTTTTGCCAACTTCTCGAGTCCTTAGATTTCAACACTAATATGGTTTCGGAGCCTACACCTAAGGGAAATCGTTGGTTTGCCTTGCATTGTAAACTCCGCGATTCTGATTCCGATAGAGATATTACAATCGACTTCGTCCGTTCGATGGTTATATTAGAACGATCAAATCAGTTAAAGACTTGGGGCGAACTCGGCTGGTTAACGACAGATGATGGTAAATTTCGCGAAGTGCACATAGCCAAACTTGATTTTGATCTTCAATATGCTGCTCTTCAGCAGCAGCTTATTCGCATCAAAGTTCCTGGCATCGAGCCCCCGTCACGAACGCAAGAAGCGCAAATTCTTCAGAAATCGTTTGAACGCGCTCTGGCTGCATTCCGGCTAGCAGATGAGCCATCTGACAATCTCGTCATGCTTCACTCAAATTCCTTTAGAGATCGGGCAAACTATCAAGATAGCTTAGAAGAATTCCTTCGAATTGACCAAACAGTAACTTTAGTTTATGGCGGAGCCTTATCAGGAAAATCAGCACTAATTAAAGAAGTTCTATCAAAGCGCTCATATAAAAAACATGTGGTATTAATTGACGTTCAAGCATCGTCGAGCGTTTGGAATATTCTTGAACAATTCCTAGCTGGCATTGGCTGCACGATTATGCCTGAATTATTTTCCAGCTTAAAGAAAATCGCCTTTCTTGATCTCGCCGAAGTGATAGACAATTTTCTGGAGACTGTACTTCCACTCTCCATCATCGCGATAGATCATTTTGAACGCCTTATTGATCCCCTTGGTGAGGTGCAAGACCCCGAAATTCGTCATTTTTTAAAACGAATTAGTGACATCGCAGGTGCAAAATTAATAATAACAAGTCGAAATCGTCCAGATCTAGCATTTATCAAAAGTGAACATATATTCACCGTGCCAGGCTGCCCCATGGGCCGATTCCCCGAAGGAAATCATGTCGAAAACGTGCTCAATGACTTTGTGGATTTAAAAGAACTTGGTGCTGATGAGTATCCAGATGTACTAATTAAGGCGATTGATCGTCATCCATATCTCAGTGTGCTGGCGGCGCTTACGCTACGTAAAGATGGAGGCAAACGGTTAACTGACTCCGTATTTTTGGATAAACTCCGAGGGAAGATGCGGGAGGCGTTACTTCGTGACCTAGTTGATGACACATCGCGAAATGCAATTATTTGGCTCGCCCTAATAAGAATTCCTGTTCCTAGAGCTTTGGTGGAAGGCTTGGCTGGAAAGGTTAGTGTTGAAGCAGCAGAAGAGGCTGGACTGATTTACTGGGTTTACGACAAACACAGATCGGACTTAATTACCGTCCTCGGAGCCGGTATTCCATTAACCGAAAATAAGGATGACTTAATTTCCCCTGAGGATTTTGACTCAACCCACACTTTACAAGACAGCAGTGCGGAACATGCCCGTATTTCATCTGCGTTTTCGGAACTCTACAAAAAAGACGATGACCCAAGATGGTTACGTGAGGGGTATTATCACAAACTCGCGATGGGTGATCGCAACGAAATAGAAAAATTCGGCGCCTACTACAAAACAGAAATATTTTGGGCCTCAGATTATTCATACCGAATCCGAAAGGATTATGATGCAGCGCTCTGGGCGTTAGAAGTGGCGATGAAGTTAGGTCTGAAGAGCACTCAGGCAGAAATGAGACGAGCGTCTTGTCATGTACGCCTAAATATTGTTGGCGGCGAAGATGAATTTGAGGGGCTTATCGCGAAATATGAAGATGCTCCTCATATAAAAAATGCTTATGTCGACAGCCTGCTTTCGTTAAAACGATATGAAGATGCTTATAGAATTCTCTTAAAATACGAGCTAGATGAAAAATCCAGTCCTTGGGTAGCGCACGAGTTTGGTCGAGTATATTTTGGCTTGAAAAATTATGATAAAGCAGTACTCGCATTTGAAACGGAACTCCGCTCAGACGCAAATTCGGGCGCTTTCGTATATGACAATCTTGCTCGCGCCTATCAAAAGAAAGGGGATGCAATAAATGAGCAGCGCGTTTTAATGCAAGGTTTAAAACGGCATCCGGGGAGTAATCGCCTAAGACTAAGATATGCTTCGCACTTAATTCGAAATGGATCACAATCTGCGCTATCCGAAGCACTTCCAATTCTTAGCGGGCTTTGGGATAGTCATCGCACCGACGGACGAGTTTTACAACAGTATTGCAAACTACTTTGCTTGCAGGACAACGTAAGTAAAGCAAAAGAAATTTGGTTGAGTGTAAAAAATTCCATTTCCCAACGTGAATATAGTACCTCGATTGAGGTCGAAATTCTTATACATGAAAAAAAATGGGAAAGAGCGCTGGATGTATTGAAACAAATACCCCAGGAAAATGAACATCTTGTCGGAATGAAAAAAGAAGTGTATCTGGCATGGGCGAAAAATGAAAATGATATTTCAAAACGACGTGAAATAGCTGCACTCGGATTAGCCGTCCCCATGGATGCAAGCTTGGATAACAACATTCCAATTCTAATAACATCAGCAAGGCTTGCGTCTTTGGCAGAGGACAGCCAAAGCTTTGATAAAACATACGAAAAAGTAAAAAATATTAGCCCAGATGTTGCGAATGCACTCGTTGGAACTGTAGACGAAGCTAAACTTTCATTTTGGGAGGGCGAAAATTTTAGCCTGAGTTGAATAGCAAGCGGCAAGCTGGCGGGTCAAAATGCTCCGCCAGCGTCCACCTCAATTCCTCGTTCCACTGGCGTTTGTTCCAGCATGTAAATGCTTAAGGCCACCTCGAATAACTGGCTTTCGTAACGACGTAAAGGAAAAAGCGCCTGCCAGCCGACGTTGCTGGTAACAAAAGAATAGGTCGCGCGGCTGAGCGAAATAGGCGTTGGTGAGTGCGCGGCCGGATCTGGCGGTGGAAAAACTGCCCTTTCCAGCCGTTTTGCCCCTGTTTAGAACGGCGCCAGCCCGCGTTCTTTCAAGAAGACGAGCCGCTTCAAGTTGTAGCTGGCCGCTTTGAGGTGCAACGCGAAGGTGGTGCGCACGATGCCCAGGCATCGCACGAGTTTTCCGCCCATCTGCGCCAGCGCGCCGAACACATGCTCGACGCGCGCGCGCGGAGTGGCGATGCGGCGGTTGCGCCGCTTCTGCGCGGCGGAAATACCTTTGGTGGCGTGGCCCCGGCGCTGGATGTGGACATGCCAGCCGGCCTGCTTGAGCGCGCTTTCGCGCTCGGCGCTGGGGTAGCCCCGGTCGGCGTACACCGCTTTGCTGGTGTTGCTCGGATCGAGCAGGGCCTCGAAGACGGTGGTGTCGGCCACGGCGGCGTTGGTGACGGTGATTTTGCGGATGAGTTTGTAACGCTTGTCCACGCTGACATGGTTGGTTAAACCGACCAGCGGATCGCCGATCTTTGTACACCGATCTTCGCGTTCATGTTCTGCAAACAGGCTGATCCGGGGCTTCATCATTGTGGTACTCGTTGGTCGCGGGCTGATGCAGAATTTTACCGAACCGGCGAGCGGCAGGCTAGGTTTCTAGAGGTGGCCTAATGGGCGGGAGCAAAAAGCGGCAGGCGGCCGACATTCGGCTTGCCAAGCAATACTGGTTGGAATGGAAGAGCACGCAATCATGAACAAGCTGAAGAACGTTGTCTCGCATCGTGAGCGCGAAATCGCCGAATTAAGAGCCGATCATGCCTTGGCGGTTGAGTATCTGAGGGCGGCTATGGAGTCGCTGGACGATCCTGCCGACCGGGGAGCGGGCTTGGCCGCCTTGCGCGTCGTGGCGGAAGCCTACGGGGGCTTGGGGCTGGTTGCCAGCCAAGCGGGCATCAGCCGCGAGTCGCTCTATCGCGCCTTGTCACCGAAAGGCAATCCCACGCTGAAGACGCTGATCGCGATCCTGCAAACGGTGGGTATGCGCTTATCGGTGGAGGCCGCCACGCCCATTCCAGGGTAGGCCAGCCCAGGAGCTAGCGGCAATCCAACGGCCCAAAATGCTCCTCCAGCGTGCGCCCGAGCCCCTGCTCCACCGCCGTCTCCACATTGCGCGCCAGGGCCGCCGCGTCGCGCGCGGCCTGGATGTCGCGCTCGTCGTCGCTGTCGGCCACCACGCCGGCGTTGAGCGGCATGCCGCCGAAGACGAACAGGCGGTACACCTCGGCCAATGTCAGCCGCTGCACGTTGGCCAGCAGCACCCAGTGGTCCGAGCCGTCGCTGACGCGCTTGCCAAACTGCACCCGCAGCGGCGCCTCGACGTTGACCCGGCCGACCCAGCCCTCGGCCGCCATCCGCTCGAGCAGCATGTCCATCTCGTCGTAGCCGATGCGGGTGTTGGAGCGGATCTTGCGCGAGCTGACCAGCGCCGTGTCGCCGCATTTGCAGGCCACGTGCAGCACCTTGAGGATGGCGATGGCGTCGACGAACTCGCCGCCGGGCGCCGGCTCGTACCACCAGCGCTCGTACTTCACCACCGGCAGCGCGGCCACCAGCAGCGCGCCGAGCAGCGTGATGATCCACGACACGTACACCCACAGCAGGAACAGCGGCAGCGCGGCGAGCGCGCCGTAGATCTTCGAATAGGTGGGGAACTGGGTGATGAAGACGGCGAAGGCGCGCTTGGCCAGCTCGAACACCAGGCCGGCCACCAGGCCGCCCCAGGCGGCGTCGCGCCAGTCGACCTCGCGGTTGGGCACGGCCACGTACAGCAGCGTGAAGCCGGCGGTGGTGAGCGACAGCGACACTATCATGTAAAGCAGCTTGCCGAGCACGGGAATGTCGCCCACCAAATCGCTGGTGGCCAAGGAAAACTGCGCGGACATGGTCAGCGACACGCCGATCAGCAGCGGGCCGAGCGTGACGATGGCCCAGTACACCAAAATGCGCTTGGTCCAGCCGCGCTCGGTGCGCACGCGCCAGATGCGGTTGAAGACCTTTTCGATCATGCCCATCATGGCGATGGAGGTGACGATCAGCGCCACCGCGCCCACCGCCGACAGCCGCGTCGCTTTGCTGGCGAACATGGTCAGGTAATTGAGGATGGTGTTGGCGATCGCCTTCGGCATCACGCTCTGCACGAAGTAGGCTTCGAGCGAGGTGCGGAAGGTGTTAAACATCGGGAAGGTGGTGAAGATGGCCAGTGCGATGGTCAGCAGCGGCACCAGCGCGAACACGGTGGTGAAGGTGAGGCTGCCGGCCACCTGGGGCAGGCTTTCCTCGCGCAGGCGGCGGCGGGCGAACAGCGACAGGTCGCGCACCTCCTGCCAGGTGAGTGCGCGCACGGCGTCAAACCGATCGCGGCCGCTGCGGGAGAGGTAATGGAAAAACGGGGTCAAATATTTTAAAAACATGTAATCGATACTCAAAAGCGCGCGGACGGCACTGCTGCCGCCCTTCAAAGCGCCCTATAATACCAAGATGAACCAAGCAAATCTGATTATTCTCGTATTGTTTTACTCACGTCACGGCGCCACGCGCAAACTGGCCGAGCTGATCGCCCAGGGCATCGAGAGCGTTCCCGGTTGCGACGCGCGCCTGCGCACGGTGCCGGCCATCTCCACAGTGACCGAGGCGACGGCGCCGGAAGTGCCGGCCGAAGGCGCGCCCTACGTGGAGTTGGACGACCTGGCGGAATGCGACGGCTTGGCGCTCGGTTCGCCTACCCGCTTCGGCAACATGGCCTCGGCGATGAAGTATTTTTGGGACGGCACGGCGGCCCAGTGGCTGTCCGGCGCCCTGGCCGGCAAACCGGCCTGCGTGTTCACCTCCACCGGCAGCCTGCACGGCGGCCAGGAGACGACGCTGCTGTCGATGATGATCCCGCTGTTCCACCACGGCCTGATGGTACTCGGCCTGCCCTACACGAATCCGGAACTGATGACCACCGCCAGCGGCGGCACGCCCTACGGCGCCAGCCACTGGTCCGGCCTGGACGGCGCCAAGGCCATCACGGAGGACGAGAAACGTCTGGCCATCGCGCTGGGCAAGCGTCTGGCCGAGACGGCCGTCAAGCTGCGCGGCGCCTGATGGCGACTGTGCCAAACAAGATGCCTAACAATAGACAGACGACTATGCAGACGAATATGCAACGCTACTTCCACTGGGGCGCCATCGGCAGCCTGGTCACGCTGATCATCTGGTGCGTGCTGTGGGAGATGGTGCTGGCGCCGCTGCATCCGGGCGGCTCCTGGGTGGTGCTGAAGGCGCTGCCGCTGCTGATTCCCCTCCATGGCGTGATCAAGCGCGACATCTACACGCTGCAGTGGACGTCGATGGTCATCCTGCTCTACTTCACCGAAGGCGTGGTGCGCGGCTATAGCGACATCGGCACCCTGTCCGCCTGGCTGGGCTGGGGCGAGGCGCTGATCGTCTGCGTCTACTTCGTCTGCGCCGTCATGTACCTGCGGCCGTATAAAAAGGCGGCGAAGAAGATGGCCAAGGAACTGCTGGCCAAGGTCAACCAGACCAACCACTCCAAATGAACACCGCGCGCACCGATCTGCCGGCCTTCCTGGCGCGCTGCCGCGAGGTGGCGGGCGACGCCCATGTGCTGACCGACGCCGCCGACATGGCGCCCTTCCTCACCGATTGGCGCGGCCGTTTCACCGGCAAGGCCGCCGCCGTGCTGCGGCCTTCAACGGTCGAGCAGGTGGCGCAGTTGGTGCGGGCCTGCGCGCAGTGGCGTGTGGCGCTGGTGCCACAGGGCGGCAAGACCGGCCTGGTGCTGGGCGGCGTGCCGGACGCCAGCGGCGACGCGGTCGTGCTGTCGCTGGCGCGGCTGAACCGGGTGCGGGCGATCGACGCGGTCAACCACACGATGACGGTGGACGCCGGCTGCATCCTGCAGCAGGTGCAGGAGGCGGCGGCCGAACAGGCCCGGCTGTTCCCGCTGTCGCTGGCGGCCGAGGGCAGTTGCACCATCGGCGGCAATCTGTCGACCAACGCCGGCGGCACGGCCGTGCTCCGCTACGGGAACACGCGCGAGCTGTGCCTGGGGCTGGAGGTGGTGACGGCGCAGGGGGAGATTTGGGACGGTCTGCGCGGTCTGCGCAAGGACAACACCGGCTACGACCTGCGCGACCTGTTCATCGGCGCCGAGGGCACGCTGGGCGTGATCACCGGCGCGGTGCTCAAGCTGTATCCGCAGCCGAAGGCCAGCATCACGGCGCTGGCGGCGCTGGACTCGCCGGCGCAGGCCTTGCAGCTGCTGACTTTGATGCAGGAGCGCTGCGGCGCCAGCCTGACGGCCTTCGAGCTGATGTCGCGCTTTTGCCTGAACCTGGTCGGCAAGCACTTCCCGCAGCTGCCCAAGCCCTTCACACAGCCGCATGCGCAGTACGTGCTGCTGGAGCTGACCAGCAGCGAATCGGAGCAGCACGCCGTCGGGCTGTTGGAAGATGCCATCGGCGCGGCACTGGACGCTGGCATCATCGAGGACGCGGCCGTGGCCAGCTCGGTGGCGCAGTCCACCGGTCTGTGGCAGCTGCGCGAGCATATTCCGTTGGCGCAGGCGGCCGACGGCAAGAACATCAAGCACGATATTTCGCTGCCGGTGTCGCGCATCGCCGACTTCATCACCGCCACCAGCCCGCAGCTGGAGGCGGCCTTCCCCGGCTGCCAGCTGGTGTGCTTCGGCCATCTGGGCGACGGCAATCTGCACTTCAACGTAGCGCCGCCGGTGGGCATCTCCAACGAGGACTTCCTGGCCAACCAGGACAAGGTCAACCGCGTGGTGCACGACAGCGTGATGCAGTTCGCCGGTTCGATCTCGGCCGAACACGGCATCGGCGCGCTTAAACGCGACGAGCTGGCGCACTACAAATCGCCCGTCGAGTTGAACATGATGCGGGCGATCAAAGCGGCGCTGGATCCGCTGGGCATCATGAATCCTGGGAAGATACTTTGATTTTGACGACGAGTTCAACGATGCTTTCGACACTGCGTCCGGCGATGCGTTCGACCTTGCGTGCCCTGCTCGCGCTGACGCTGTGCGGCGCGGCCGCCACGGCCGGCGCGCAGACGGTCTACAAATGCACCGTTGACGGCAAAGTGACCTACACCGAAACGCCTTGCCAAAACGGTACCAGCACCGTGCTGGCGCCGCCGGCCGCACCCACCCAATCACCGGCAGCTGCGGCGGCCGAGCTGACGCGCCAGCAGCGCCTGTCCAAGGAGCTGGAGCAGGACCGCCACCGCGCCGAGGCGAAAGACGCCCGCGACATGGATCGCGTTGCCCGCGCCGCCGACGCGCGCCAAGCCAAGTGCAACAAGCTCAAACTGAACAAGAAGTGGGCCGATGACGATTTGAAGGGCGCCCCAATCGGGCGCGTCGAGTCGGCCCAACGCAAGGCCCGCCACGCCGCCGAGCAGTTGAAGCTCGGATGTCCCGGCTGATGCGGCCGGCCTCCCCCGCGAGCACTCAGGCGAGCGCCCCGGCATCTGCGCAGGCGCGCGCACAGACGCGCGTGCAAGCCAAGTCCTGGCGCCAGCTGTCGCGCTGGCTGCTGTTCGGCGAATGGCGCGCGCATCCGCTGCGCACGATCACGGCCATCGCCGCCATCGCCGTCGGCATCTCGCTCGGCTTCGCCATCCACCTGATCAATGCCGCCGCCTTCAACGAGTTCACCTCGGCGATCAAGGGCCTGTCCGGCCTGGCCGACGTGCAGGTCAACGGCACCGAGCCGCTGTTCGACGAGCAGATCTATCCGCGCCTGGCGGAACGGGCCGGCGTGGCCGTCGCCTCGCCGGTGCTGGAGATAGACGCCTCGGTGGCCGGCCAGCACAGCGCGCTGAAGATACTCGGCGTCGATCCCTTCCGCGCCGGCTTCATCGCGCCCGACCTGCTCGGCGCGCCGCAGCCGGACAAGGTGTTCGACACGCTGGCCGACGACGCGCTGTTCCTGTCGCTGGCGGCGCAGCAGTGGTTGAAGGTTGGCGTGGGCGCCAACGTGGCCCTGCAAGCGGGCACCGGCACCATACAGCTGCGTCTGGCCGGGCCGCTGCAACGGGCCCGCGCCGGCCAGCGCATCGGCGTGATGGACCTGGGCGCGGCGCAGTGGCGCTTCAACAAGCTGGGCAAGCTGTCGCGCGTCGACCTGAAACTGCGCGACGGCGTCAACCGCGACGCCTTCAAGGCCCAACTGGCGCGCGAGCTGGAACGCGACTTCCCCGGCCGCTTCCGCGTCAGCCAGCCCAATGACGAGGACCAGAACAGCCGCAACGACGGCATGAGCCGCGCTTACCGCGTCAACCTGACGGTGCTGGCACTGGTGGCGCTGTTCACCGGCGCCTTCCTGGTTTTCTCGACGCAGGCGCTGTCGGTGATACGCCGGCGCAGCCAGTTCGCCCTGCTGCGCGTGCTGGGTATGGAGCGTGGCCGTCTGCTGCGCCAGATTCTGCTGGAAGGCCTGAGCCTGGGTGTGGCCGGCTCGCTGATCGGCGTGGCCGCCGGCTACGCCATGGCCGCCGCCGCCCTGCGCTTCTTCGGCGGCGATTTGGGCGCCGGCTTCTTCTCCGGCGTCAGGCCCGAGGTGCAATTCACGCCCGTGGCGGCCGCCGTCTACTTCGCGCTCGGTGTCGGCGTCGCGCTGCTCGGCTGCGCCGCGCCGGCCTTCGAGGCGGCGCGCGCCAAGCCGGCCGTGGCCCTCAAGTCCGGCACCGAGGAGGCGGCCATGGCCGGCCTGGCCAAGGTGTGGCCGGCGCTGCTGTGCATCGCCCTGGCCGCCGCGCTGACGCAGGCGCCGCCCATCCTCGAGCTGCCGCTGTTCGGCTACCTGTCCATCGCCCTTCTATTAGTTGGCACCATCGCGCTGATGCCGCGCCTGGCCGCCATCGTATTCCGCTACGCCCACCGCCGCTGGAGCGCCGCCACCGCCAACCGGCCGAACGCGCCGGCCGTGCTGTCGCTGACCCTGGCGCGGCTGGCCAACGCCTCCAGCCAGGCCGGCATCGCGCTGGGCGGCGTGCTGTCGAGCTTCAGCCTGATGGTGGCGATGGCCATCATGGTGGCCAGCTTCCGCGTTTCGCTGGACGACTGGCTCCAGCAAATTCTGCCGGCCGACCTGTACGCCCGCACCGCCAGCGCCGGTAGCACGGCCGGGCTGCGGCCGCCGGAACAGGCGCTCATCGCCGCCCTGCCCGGCGTGGCGACGGCCTCCTTCCTGCGCGCCAAGGGCGTGTCGCTGGCGCCGAACCGGCCCAACGTGGCGCTGATCGCGCGGGGCGGCATCGACCCGGCCGATCCCGGCAAGTCGCTGGCGATGGTCGGCGCCACGCTGGCGCCGGCCGCCTTCCAGGGCTTGAAGCCGGTGTGGATCTCCGAGGCCATGGTGGACCTGTACGGCATGAAGCCAGGCCAGCGCATCGAGCTGCCGCTGGCCGGCAAGCTGCATCCCTTCATCGTCGCGGGCGTGTGGCGCGACTACACGCGGCCGACCGGCAGCGTTCAAATGCAGCTGAACGACTACCGCGCCATCACCGGCGACATGGACGCCAGCGATTCCGCCATCTGGCTCAAGCCCGGCACCGAGGCGGCCGACTTTGAAAAAAGCCTCAAGCAGCTGCCCTTCGGCGCCACGCTGGAGGTCAGCGTGCCGTCCGAGATCCGCGCCATGAGTATGAAGGTGTTCGACCGCAGCTTCGCCATCACCTATCTGCTTGAGGCGATCGCCATCATCATCGGCCTGTTCGGCGTGGCCGCCACCTTCTCGGCGCAGACGCTGGCGCGCGCCAAGGAGTTCGGCATGCTGCGCCACATCGGCGTCACGCGCGGCCAGATCCTCGGCATCCTGGCCATCGAGGGCGGCGCGCTGACCGCGCTGGGCATCGCCACCGGCTTCGTGCTGGGCTGGGTCATCAGCCTGATTTTGGTCTTCATCATCAACCCGCAGTCCTTCCACTGGACCATGCAGCTGCACCTGCCGTGGCCGCTGCTGGCCACCGTGGCGGCGCTGCTGCTCACCGCCGCCGCGCTGACGGCCCTGCTGTCGGGCCGCCAGGCGCTGTCCGGCGGGCCGATACGCGCAGTAAGGGAGGACTGGTAATGCGAGGACTGCGAATGCGCTTCACTTCACGACTCGCCGCACTGTGGGCGCCGCTGGCCGGCGCCCTCGCCCTGGCCGCCGGCCTCGTGCTGGCGCCGCTGCCGGCGCTCGCCGCGCCGCCGCAGTTCGCGGCGGTGGCGCCGCTGGCCACCCCGATGAGCTTCCCGGCCGCCTACGGCGCCCACCCGGACTACAAAACCGAGTGGTGGTACGCCACCGGCTGGCTCACCACGGCCGACGGCAAAACGCTGGGCTACCAGGTCACCTTCTTCCGCAGCGCCACCGAGCACGACCGCGCCAACCCCAGCCAGTTCGCGCCCAAGCAGCTGATCATCGGCCACGCCGCGCTGTCCGACCCGGCCGTCGGCAAGCTGCTGCACGACCAGCGCAGCGCGCGCGAGGGCTTCGGCCTGGCCTATGCCAAGGTCGGCGACACCGACATCAAACTGGACGACTGGCGCATGCGGCGCGGCGCCGACGGCGTCTACAGCGTCACGCTGGACACGCCGTCCTTCGCGCTGGCGCTGCGCCTGGCGCCCAGCCAGCCCCTGCTGCTGCAGGGCGAGGGCGGCTTTTCGCGCAAGGGGCCGCGCCCGGCCCAGGCCAGCTACTACTACAGCGCGCCACAGTTAACCACCACCGGCACCGTCACCCGTGGCGGCAAGGCGGAGGCGGTGAACGGCGTCACCTGGCTCGACCACGAGTGGTCCAGCCAGGTGCTGGACGCCGGCGCCACCGGCTGGGACTGGGTCGGCGCCAACCTGGCCGATGGCGGCGCCTTGATGGCTTTCCAGATCCGCAGCGCCACAGGTGGTAAACTATGGGCGCACGCGACATGGCGCGACGCGGCGGGCAAGATCACGCAGTACGCGCCGGACCAGGTCAGCTTTACCGCGCAAAGGCGGTGGCGTTCGCCCCGCACCAATGCAGAGTATCCCGTTGCCACCCTGCTCACCACCGGTTCGACCGTGTGGGGCGTCACCCCTTTGCAGGACGACCAGGAGTTGGATTCGCGCCGTTCCACCGGCGCGGTGTATTGGGAGGGCGCGGTGACGCTCACCCGCGACGGCGCGCCGGCCGGGCGCGCCTATCTGGAAATGACCGGCTATGTAAGTCCGATGAAACTATGAACACGCTCAACACGCTCACAACCGAAACCGCCAACACGATGACCACTAGCACCACCGGCAGCACCCAGCAAGCAGCGGCGCCCAGCGCCGCCACGGACAAGCGCGAGGCGAAGAAGGGCAGCCTGGCCGCCTTCAAGGGGCTGATGCCCTTCCTGCGACCCTACCGCCGCCAATTCGCCATGGCCGGCGTGGCGCTGGTGGTGGCGGCCTGCTCCACGCTGGCGATTCCGGCCGCGTTCAAGCAGATGATCGACCTCGGCTTCGGCGGCGCCAACGGCGGCAAGAGCATCGAGCACGTCGACTTGGTGTTCCTCGCCCTGTTCGCCGTCGCCACCGTGCTGGCCCTGGCCACCGCCGCCCGCTTCTACACGGTGTCCTGGCTGGGCGAGCGGGTCACCGCCGACATCCGCAACGCCGTCTACAGCCACGTCGTCACGCAAAGCCCCGAGTTCTTCGAGACCACGCAGACCGGCGAGGTGCTGTCGCGCATCACCACCGACACCACCCTGATCCAGGCCGTGGTCGGCACCAGCATCTCCATGGCGCTGCGCAACGTGCTGCTGTTCATCGGCGGCCTGGTGATGCTGTTCGTGACCAGCCCCAAGCTGTCGGCCATCATCATCGGCCTGCTGATTTTGACCGTGCTGCCGATCGTGATGTTCGGCCGCCGCGTGCGCAAGCTGTCGCGCGACTCGCAGGACCGCATCGCCGACGCCTCGGCCATGGCCGGCGAGATCCTCAACGCCATGCCCACCGTGCAGGCCTTCACCCACGAAAAAATCGAGTCGGGCCGCTTCGGCGCCTCGGTCGAGGGCGCCTTCGCCACGGCCATGCGGCGCATCCGCGCCCGCGCCCTGCTGACCATGATCGCCATCGTGCTGGTGTTCGGCACCATCGTCTTCGTGCTGTGGCTGGGCGCCCACGCCGTGCTCGAGGGGACCATGACGGGCGGCGACCTGGGCCAGTTCATCCTCTACGCCTCCATCGTCGCCGGCGCCATCGGCGCCCTGTCCGAGGTGATGGGCGAGGCGCAGCGCGCCGCCGGCGCCACCGAGCGCCTGCTCGAGCTGATGTCGGTGAAATCGCAGATCCAGTCGCCGGCCGTGCCGCTGCCGCTGCCGCCGCGCGCCGCCAACGGCGCCGCGCTGACGCTGTCGGACGTCAGCTTCAGCTACCCGTCGCGGCCGGACACGGCGGCCCTGGGCCACCTGTCGCTCGACATCAAGCCGGGCGAGACGGTGGCCGTGGTCGGCCCCTCGGGCGCCGGCAAGACCACGCTGTTCCAGCTGTTCCTGCGCTTCTACGACCCGCAGAGCGGCAGCATCAAGCTCGACGGCGTCGACATCACCCAGCTCGAGCTGCACACCCTGCGCGACGCCATCGGCATCGTGCCGCAGGACACGGTGATCTTCTCGGCCGACGCGATGGAGAACATCCGCTACGGCCGCGCCGGCGCCAGCGACGCCGAGGTGATCCAGGCGGCCAAGCTGGCCGCCGCCCACGAGTTCATCGAGCGCCTGCCGCAGGGCTACCAGTCCTTCCTCGGCGAGCGCGGCGTGCGTTTGTCCGGCGGCCAGCGCCAGCGCATCGCCATCGCGCGCGCGTTGTTGAAGAACCCGCCGCTGCTGCTGCTCGACGAGGCCACCAGCGCGCTCGACGCCGAGTCCGAGCGCCTGGTGCAGACGGCGCTGGAGGCGGCCATGGTGGGCCGCACCACCGTCATCATCGCCCACCGCCTGGCCACGGTGCAGCGCGCCGACCGCATCATCGTCATGGAGGACGGCAAGATCGTCGAGACCGGCACCCACTCCTCGCTGGTGGCGCTGGGCGGCATCTACGCCAATTTGGCCGCGCTGCAGTTCCACAGCGTGCACGTGCAGCACTGAACCCCGGAGCGGCCCGAATGCAGCCAGCCCAAAAAAAACCAGCGGCCTAAATCTAGGGTCAGACCCTAGGGTCTGACCCTGGTTCTCCGCCTCTGGGCAGTTTCGGAGCCGCTGGCAGCAATCCCGCCAGCCCCATCCTATTGATCAACCGGAGCCCGCCATGAACGACGCCGACCTGCGCCAGCAATGCCACACCGTCCTGCCGGGCCACCGCCAGGCGACGCCGGCGCAGACCTTCGCCGCCATGGCCGCCTGGTGCGAGGCCAACGACGTCGGCCACGACACCTACGGCGAGGGCGCGCTGATCCAGGAGTTCGAACGCAAGGTGGCCGGCCTGCTCGGCTGCGAGGCGGCCACCTTCTGCATCACCGGCACCATGACCCAGGTGACGGCGCTGCGCCTGGCCTGCGCCGAACGCGGCAGCCGGCTGGTGGCGCTGCACCCGACCGCCCACATCTTCCGCCACGAGCGCGGCAACCACCAACTGCTCGACCACTTCCAAGCGCTGCAAATCGGCGACCAGCACCGCCCGTGGACGCTCGACGAACTGCGCGCCATCCCCGACCGGCTGGGCGCCGCCGCCATCGAGATCCCGGCGCGCGAGATCGGCGGCCAGTGCCCGAGCTGGCAGGAGCTCGACGAGATCAAGGACCACTGCCGCTCGCACAACATCCACCTGCACATGGACGGCGCCCGCCTGTGGGAGGCCGCCGCCGGCTACGGCCGCACGCCGCAAGAGATCGCCGCCGGCTTCGACTCGATCTACGTCTCGCTGTACAAGGGCATCGGCGGCCTGGGCGGCGCCATGCTGGCCGGCCGCGCCGACTTTGTCGCCACGGCGCAGGAATGGTTCCGCCGCCAGGGTGGCAACGTGGTGCACCGCACGCCATACGTGGTGGCCGCCGCCATGCAGTTCGACGCCCGCCTGGCCGCCATGCCCGACTACTTCCGCCGCACCGAATGGCTGTACGAGCAGCTCCGCGGCGTGCCGCAACTGGTGCCGAACCCGGCGCGGCCGCAGGCCAACATGCTGCACCTGCACCTGCCGGTGGCGCGCGAGCGCGCCAACGAGATCCGCAACCAGGTCGCCGCCGAACACGGCGTCTGGCTGTTCAACCGCGCCAACCACGGCGCCCTGGCCGGCCACAGCGTGGTCGAGCTCTACGTCGGCGACAACCTGCTGACCCTGGCCGACGCGCGCGTGCGCGAGATCCTGGCGCTGTGGGCCGCCGCGCTGTCCGGTCCGTGACCTTCCGGCGGCCCGCCAAGCCGCCCAACTAATCCAGCAGAAGCGGCCGCCAGCCGCTACACTGCGCCCCTTCTTCAGAATTCACAGAATCCACACCATGAGCTTCCACACCCTCGGCCTGATCGACCCCATCCAGCGCACCCTAGACGCGCTGGGCTACACGGAACCGACGCCGGTGCAGGCGCAGGCGATCCCCGCCGTGCTGGCCGGCCGCGACCTGATGGCCGCCGCCCAGACCGGCACCGGCAAGACCGCCGGCTTCGCCCTGCCCATCCTACAGCGGCTGACCATGGACGGCGTGGTCGCGCCACAATCGGTGCGCTGCCTGGTGCTGGTGCCCACGCGCGAGCTGGCCGAGCAGGTCTACGACAGCTTCCGCCGCTACGGCGCCAGCCTGCCGTTGCGCTCCTATGTGGCGTATGGCGGCGTGGCGATCGAACCGCAGATCAGCAAGCTGCGCAAGGGCCTCGACGTGCTGGTGGCCACCCCCGGCCGCCTGCTCGACCTGTACGGCCAGGGCGTGCTCAACTTCGACTCGCTGCAAACCCTGGTGCTCGACGAAGCCGACCGCATGCTCGACCTGGGCTTCTCGCGCGAACTCAACGCCGTGTTCGACGCCCTGCCCAAGCAGCGCCAGACTTTGCTGTTCTCGGCCACCTTCTCCGACGCCATCCGCGCGCTGGCCGGCGGCCTGCTCAACAACCC
This sequence comes from Rugamonas rubra, assembly GCF_900114705.1. Lineage (GTDB taxonomy): Bacteria > Pseudomonadota > Gammaproteobacteria > Burkholderiales > Burkholderiaceae_D > Rugamonas > Rugamonas rubra. Next base: position 66,915 of record NZ_FOTW01000025.1, on the reverse strand, counting down.
GGTGCAGATCCAGGTCAGCCCGCGCAACACCGCCACCAAGACCGTCAAGCAGTGGCTGATCCCGACCGACAAGAAGCGCAAGCCGGAGCTGTTCCTGCACCTGCTCAAGCAGCGGCGCTGGGGCCAGGTGCTGGTGTTCGTCAAGACGCGCAAGGGCGTCGACGCGCTTGTCAAGATCCTGCTGGAGCAAGGCGTGGCGGCCGACGCCATCCACGGCGACAAGACCCAGCCGGCGCGCCTGCGCGCGCTGGACCGCTTCAAGACGGCGCAGGTGCAGGTGCTCGTCGCCACCGACGTGGCCGCGCGCGGGCTCGACATCGACGCCCTGCCGCAGGTGGTCAACTTCGACCTGCCGACCGTGGCCGAGGACTACATCCACCGCATCGGCCGCACCGGCCGCGCCGGTGCCGAGGGCGAGGCCGTCTCGCTGGTCTGCGCCGACGAGGTCGACCTGCTGGCCGAGATCGAAAAATTGACCCGCCAGGTGATCCGCCGCGAGGAGGAGCCCGGCTTCGAGGCCGACCACCGCGTGCCGGCCACCGGCCCGGCCGGCGCCGCCGCCGCGGTGGCCGCCACAGCAGCCAAGGAGGCGACGACTAAGAAGAAGCGCGCCTTCACCGGGCCGCCCGGCGGCAAGGCTGCGCCGTCGGGCGGCAAAGCGATGCCGTCCGCTGGCAAATCGACGCTTTCCGGCGGCCATCCCGGCCAGTCCAGCGCCACGCCGGTGGCCGGCCTGGGCGCCCCGGCGGCCAAGTCCGGCAAGTTCGGCGGCGGTGCGGGGGCCGGTGGTGGAGCGGCGCGGCGAGGTGGCCAAGCCGCCGGCGCGCCGGTGCCGAAAGGCGCCGTGTTCGTCACCGCCGGCCGGGGCGCCAAGTCGACCGCCCGCGCGGCGGCCCAGCCGGCCGCGCGCAAGGCCGCCAAGCCCGGCGGGCGCGGCCGTTAAGCGAGCGTGCACTGACATTGGCGAACCCACCGGCTTGAATCGAGGGTCAGACCCTAGGGTCTGACCCTGGCTCTGCGCCGCTGGGTGGTTTGGGCGCCGCCGGCACCTTGACCTTGCACCACGCCGCCACGAGGCGAGCCGAATGGCCGCCTGCTACAATCTACCCTTTCAAGACGCCCCCTGCGGCGCCAGTTCCACGTTGGAGTACCACATGCAGCAATACCAGGATTTGATCAAAACCGTTCTTGACACCGGCAGCTGGCAGAACAACCGCACCGGCATCCGCACCCTCAGCGTGCCCGGCGCGATGATGCGCTTCGACCTGCTCAACGACGGCTTTCCCGCCGTGACGACGAAGAAGCTGGCCTTCAAATCGGTGGTCGGCGAATTGTGCGCCTTCCTGCGCGCCTCGCGCAGCGCGGCCGACTTCCGCGCCCTCGGCTGCAAGGTGTGGGACCAGAACGCCAACGAGAACCAGCAGTGGCTGGACAACCCCTACCGCATGGGCGAGGACGACCTCGGCCCGGTCTACGGCGTGCAGTGGCGCGGCTGGCCCGGCTACAAGCTGATCGAAGCGGACCAGCCGGCGCAGATCGCCGACGCGCAGTTGAACGGCTTCCGCCTGGTCGCCCCCATCGACGACGAGGGCGTCAAGAAGGTTTTGCTGTACAAAGCCATCGACCAGCTGCGCGAGTGCCTGGACACCATCGTCAACAACCCGGGCAGCCGCCGCATCCTGTTCCACGGCTGGAACCCGGCCGACCTGGACGCCGTCGCCCTGCCCGCCTGCCATCTGCTGTACCAGTTCATCCCCAACGCCGGCACGCGCGAGCTGTCGCTCTGCCTCTACGTGCGCAGCAACGACATCGGCCTGGGCACGCCGTTCAACCTGGCCGAGGGCGCCGCCCTGCTGCATCTGGTGGCGCGCCTGACCGGCTACACGCCGCGCTGGTTCACCTACTTCATCGGCGACGCGCACATCTACGAAAACCATCTGGACATGGTCAAGGAACAGCTGACCCGCGCGCCCTTCCCGGCGCCGCAGTTCGTCATTTCCGACCGCGTGCCGGAATTCGCCAAGACCGGCAAGTACGAGCCGGAGTGGCTGGAGAAGATCGAGCCGTCGGACTTTTCGCTGGTGGGCTATCAGCACCATGCGCCGATTACGGCGCCGATGGCGGTGTAAACTCGCCTTTCGCACGCCGCTGCAGCAGTGTAAACGGGAGAAAAGATGCGCCCAGAAAAGTATCAAACGCACCTCGTTGACGCCTAGAACCTAATCGCAACCAGATGGATTGCGATTATCAACGCTGAAAATGCAGTTGACAGGGCAAGCCGGAGAAAGAAGATTTTCGAAAAAATCGCATCATTTTCTTTCTCTGAGGTGTCCGGAATCATGCAATTTGCGAGATTGCAAATTATCACTATCCCGAACAAAAGCACTGGGGAAACAATCATTCTGTTTCCGAAAATCGCAGGAAGCAGAACGGAAGCGAGCGAAATAATGCCCGCAAACATGGTGAATCCGCCCCACCAGCGATTTTTTGGACCATGAGCCATTATCTCTGCCTCCTGTGCTTTACAGCCCCGTAGGACATGTGATTGTTCATTCTATTTCCCGCTGTGCAGAGGAAAGTTTATTCCTGAACTGGCGAAGCTGCCGAGTTCAATAGTATTGCAAAAGAGATACTTCGCCTCGATTCTCGTCAAAGTGCGAGGAAGCACTCTCGTGTTGGCGTCTGAAATTGAGATGGCTCAATGAACAGGGGAAATGGCGCTGGTCAGCGAAGGCGCTATGTCAGTGTCATGGCAGTCATACAACCGCCGTCAGAAAGAGACCGACCGCGTGCAGGACCAAGACCATGCAGAGGTGCGTCCTCTTTTTGGGCAGGCAGTCTAAAGAGGGCGAACTTCGCGACATACCAAACTGAGCGTCTTGGCCGCCCCATCCGCGCCGGAGCGACCACGCCGGCCGGCCCGCCCGCCGGCCCGCTCCGTTGCCCGTTTCATCATGTTGTCATGTGAAGAACATAGCATGGATAGCTATTCTTTTAGGAGCTTCCATGACTTCCATTCTCTCGCGCCGCCGTTTCCTCTCGCAGGGCGGCATTCTGGTTGGCAGCACCGCGCTGTCCGGTTCCGCCCTGTTGAGCGGCTGCGGCGGCGACTCGTCGCCGGCCGCGCCGGCCGTCATCATCAGCGACAAGGACCGGCCCAAGCTGCTGTCCGGCATCCAATTCGGCGACGTCACCTCGAACCAGGCCATCGTCTGGAGTCGCAGCGACCGCAACGCGCAGATGATCGTCGAGTACGACACCAGCGACAAGTTCAGCAACCCCAGCCGCATCGTCGGCCCCACCGCCACCGAGGCGACCGACTTCACCAGCCGCGTCGACCTGAGCGGCCTGCCGGCCGGCCAAACGCTCAACGTGCGCGTGCGCTACGTCGACCCGAGCGACGGCCGCATCGAGAGCGAAGTGCTGAGCGGCCAGTTCCGCACCGCGCCCGGCGCCGCCAGCACCAAGCCGGTGCGCTTCCACTGGAGCGGCGACAACGCCGGCCAGGGCTGGGGCATCAACACCGAATTCGGCGGCGTCAAGATCTACGAGGCGATGCGCAAGCGCGACCCGGACTTCTTCATCCACAGCGGCGACACCATCTACGCCGACGGCCCGATCAAGGCCGAGACCGTGGCCGAGAACGGCAAGATCTGGAAGAGCATCGTCACCGAGGAGGTCAGCAAGGTGGCCGAGACGCTCAAGGAGTTCCGTGGCCGCCACGCCTACAACACGCTGGACTTGAACTTCCGCAAGTTCGCCGCCCAGGTGCCGCAGCTGTGGCAGTGGGACGACCACGAGGTGGTCAACAACTACAACGGGGCTAAGGACCTGTCGGCCGATGCGCGCTACAAGGAGAAGAACGTGGCCACCCTGGCGGCGCGCGGCCAGCGCGCCTTCCTCGAGTACGCGCCGATGCGCTACTTCAAGCAGTCCGAGCCGCAGCGCATCTACCGCAGCGTCTCCTACGGCCCGCTGCTCGACGTGTTCGTGCTGGACATGCGCAGCTACCGGGGCCCGAACTCGGCCAACCGCCAAACGGTCGAGGACGCCAGCAGCGCCTACCTGGGCCCGGCGCAGATCGACTGGCTGATCGGCGAGCTGAAGGCGTCGAAGGCGGTGTGGAAGGTGATCGCGGCGGACATGCCGCTGAGCCTGTACGTGCCGGACGGCACCGAGGCCAACGGCGCCACCCGCTGGGAGGCCAGCGCCAACGGCGACGACGGCGCCGCCTCCGGCCGCGAGCTGGAGATCGCCCGCCTGCTCAAGGCCATCAAGGCCATCAAGAACGTCACCTGGATCACCGCCGACGTGCACTACTGCGCGGCGCACTACTACGATCCGGCCAAGGCCAGCTTCACCGACTTCGCGCCGTTCTGGGAGTTCGTCGCCGGACCGATGAACGCCGGCGCCTTCGGGCCGAACAAGCTGGACATGACCTTCGGCCCCACCGAAGTGTTCGCCAAGGCGCCGAAGATCGCCAACTCCTCGCCGTTCGCCGGCTACCAGTTCTTCGGCGAGGTCACCATCGACCCGCAGTCGAAGGCGATGACGGTCGAGCTGCTCGACCTGGACGGCGTGTCGCAGTTCAAGAAGACCCTGGAGCCGCAGGCGGTCTAAAGTCCAAGGGCATGCCGTCGGCGCCGAGCAGCTCGTGCTCCGGCGCCACCTCGCCGCGCAGGTCGATGTCAGAGGTTCAGCAAGGCGCGCAGGCGCGCCGGGTCGGCGCCGCCGTCGTTGCGCAGCGGCACGAAGCAGGCCAGCTGCCACCGCTGCGTGCGAATGGCGTCCTTGGCCACCGGCACGGTCCACGGCGGATACACGCGCAGGGCGCGCTTGCCGCCGACGCCGCCGCGCGACATCACGCCCTTGGCCAGCAACACCGCGCGGTCGAAGACGAACTGGCCGTGCCGGCCGCCGGGGCCGGCCTCGGCCACGCTGACCACCACCACGTCGACGCCGTCGGCGCCGTCCAGCGGGGCGATCTCGGCCTGCGGCGTCGGCCGTTTCCAAATCGTCACGAACTGGCCGATCTTGGTCGGCGTGGTCTTGGCGACGCGGAACGCCACCGACAAACCCGCCAGCCCCAGCCGGCAGGCGCCGTACTCGGCGCTCTCGGCCTCGCGCACCGGCGCGGCGCTGCTCGCCAGGCCGGCGTCGCGGTAGGCGCCGGCCAGCGCCGCCAACAACTGCGCCGGCAACGCGCCGCGCGCCGGATCGGCGAATTCCCCGGCCTCGCCGACAACATCTGTACTATTACCCATATCTATACTTCAACCTCTATTCCATAAACCGGCTGCATACTGGCTGCTCTGTGTTTCGCATTATTGCATTAAACTTAATTTGCCACAGAACATACGACACCGTTCCGCCAAGCCAGCCCACCGGCCGCGCCGATTTCGCCGATAATATCGGCAACCACCGCCCGCCCCCGTTGGCGCGGCGCCCGCAATTGCTTTGGAAACAATATGACCCAATTGACCATCATCGTCGCCATGGACACCCAGCGCGGCATCGGCATCGACAACACCCTGCCGTGGAAGCTGCCGGAAGACATGGCGCACTTCAAGCGCGTCACCACCGGCCACCCCATCGTGATGGGCCGCAAGACCTTCGACTCGATCGGCCGGCCGCTGCCGGGTCGGCGCAACATCGTCATCACGCGCAACCCGGACTGGCGCCATGACGGCGTCGAGACGGCGTCGTCGGTCGAGGCCGCAGTCGCCCTGGTGGCCGGGCAGCAAGCCTTCATCATCGGCGGCGCCGACATCTACCGCCAGGCGATGGCCGTGGCAGACCAACTGATCGTCACCGAGGTCAAAAAAACCTACAACTGCGACGCCTTCTTCCCGGCCATCGACTCCGCCCAATGGCGGGAGGCCTCGCGCGAGGAGCACGCCTCCCCAAGCGCCGATCTGCAATACGCCTTCGTCACCTGGCGCCGCCAGCCCGCACCGGCCGCTTAAGCCCGAGCGTCCGCACGGCCGAGCCGGTCGCGGCCCCGGCTTGGGCGCTCGCCGCCGCCCGGGGCCGGACCACCGCCGGCGGCGCCGTCTGCGCCGCCGCTACTCCATCGAGCTTGAACACGCTGACCACCTGGCTCAGCGTGTCGGCCTGCGACTGCAGCGAGCTGGCCGCCGCCGAGGCCTCCTCCACCAGGGCCACGTTCTGCTGGGTGATCGCGTCCATCTGCCCGATCGCGCCGTTGATCTGCTCCAGGCCGGCGGTCTGTTCCTGGCTGGCGTGGGTGATTTCGCCCATGATGTCGGTCACGCGCTGGATGCTGCTGACGATCTCCTGCATCGTCGCGCCGGCCTGGTCGACCAGCCTGGCGCCGCTGCCGACCTTGTCGACCGAGTCGCCGATCAACTCCTTGATCTCCTTGGCCGCGCCGGCGCTGCGCTGCGCCAGGTTGCGCACCTCCGACGCCACCACCGCGAAGCCGCGGCCCTGCTCGCCGGCGCGGGCCGCCTCCACCGCCGCGTTCAGCGCCAAAATATTCGTCTGGAAGGCGATGCCGTCGATGACGCCGATGATGTCGACGATCTTCTTGGACGAGTCGTTGATCGAGCCCATGGTCTCGACCACCTGCGCCACCACCGCGCCGCCCTTGACCGCCACCGCCGAGGCCGATTGCGCCAGTTGGTTGGCCTGGCGCGCGTTGTCGGCGTTCTGCTTGACGGTGCCGGTCAGCTGCTCCATCGCCGTGGCGGTCCGCTCCAGCGAGCCGGCCTGGTCGCCGGTGCGGCGCGACAGGTCCAGGTTGCCGGCCGCGATCTCACCCGAGGCGGCGGCGATGGTGCGGGTGCTGCCGCGCACCTCGTGGACGATGCCGGCCAGCTTGCCGCGCATCCGGTCCAGCGCCGTCAACAGGGCGCCGATCTCGTTGCCGCTGCGCGCCTCGGCGGAGCCGCTCAGGTCGCCTTCGGCCACCCGGCTGGCGATCGCCATGGCCTGCCGCAGCGGCGCCGAGATCGACACCAGCAGCAGCCAGCCCACCGCCACGCCCAACACCAGGCCCAGGGCCAGCACTAGGAACATGGCGTAGGCGGTCGCCTGCAGGTTGGCGCCTACCTCGGCCTCGTTGGCCTTGGCCTTCTCGACGTCGAACTCGGCCAGCGCCTTGAGCGCCACGTCGCCCACCCGATAGGACGGGTTGATCCGCTTGATCAGCACCGTCTCGGCCTCGTCCCACTGCTTGGCCCTGATCGCCGCGCCGGCCGCGCGGATCGCCTCGAGCCCCAGGCCGGCGCTGTCGGCCTGCCATTTCTCGGCCAGCCGCCGCTCCTCCGCGCCGCCCAGCATGGCCAGGTAGGCGTCCCAGCGCTTGGCGGTGCGCGCCGCGAGCGTGTCGATCTGCTCGAAATGCAGCGCCAGCGGATGGTCGTGCAACTTGGACCAGGCCAGCTCCGGATTGTGCTGCAGGGCCTGCAGGATCTGGCTGCGGCTCAGTTCCATGTCGAGCCGGATAGCGGTCTGCTCGGCGCTTTTCTTCTGGTCCTTAAGCGTGACGTCCTTGACCAGCGCGACCGAATAGCCGGCGCTATAGATGCCCATCACCCCGTTGGCCAGCATCAGCGCGAGCAGCACGCCGAGCGCGACCACGACCAGGGTCTTGATTTTCAGATTGGCGAACATGGCTTGCTCCTTGCCGGTTGGCGCTGCTGGTGCGGAGTAGAAATTGATGCGGCGAACCAAACTACGATACGAGAATTCAGTCGGGGCGATTCTCTCCGAATCCCACATCGGCATCCGGGTTGAACTGGAGCAAATTTCTATGCGGCAAAAATCCAACACTGGCGACCTTCCCCCGGGCCACGCCTGGCGGCGCCGCACCGGCCGATTCGATTCAATTCATCGTCAGCCGGCGCAAAAAGCCCTACAATTGCGACGCGTGCCACCCGGCCGCCGTATTTCAACCCAGTTCAACCCAATTAACGCATTCAAGGATTCAATAGCCCATGTCAGGAGACGGTTTTCACGTTCACGGCCCGCACGACCACGCGGTGGAGCACGCCGCCCACGGCGGCGACGGTTTTTCCAGCAACATCGCCGTCATGACGGCGATCCTCGCCACCGTCGGCGCCATGTTCGGCTACCAGGGCGGCGCCACGCAGAACGACGCGGCGCTGTTCAAGAACAACGCGGCGATCGACAAGACGCAGGCGGCCAACAGCTGGAACTACTACCAGGCCAAGTCGAACAAGCAGAACCTGGCCGAGCTGGCCGCCACCCTGCCCGGCGTCGACCCGGAGAAGTACAAGGCCGACGTGGCCCGCTACAAGGGCGAGAAGGAGGACATCAAGAAGGAGGCCGAGAAGTGGGAGGCCTCCTCGACCGAATGGAACCACAAGTCGGACGAGGCGATGCACCAGCACCACCAGTGGGCGCTGGCCACCACCGCCGAGCAGATCGCCATCTCGCTGGCCGCCATCACCCTGCTCACGCGCAAGAAGTGGCTGCAGGGCGCGGCCTACGGCGTGGCCGGCGTCGGCATCGCGCTGGGCGCCTTCGCCTGGCTGCACGTCGATCCGATAGCCGCGCTGATGCTGAAACTGGGCGTCGGCGCGGCCGGCCACTAGACTAAAAGGGCGCGCCCCGGGCCGCTGGCCGGGCCGCTGGCAGGCTCCGAAGGCGGTTGTCATCGCCGCGTCACACCGCTGCCACACTATGCGGGGTTGTCGTTTGTAGATTTCCGTACGATTTTTTACCAGATCGGCGGCATTTCTGCGAGAATCCCGTTCTTATTTTTTTTTGGCGCCGTTGCGCCCTGCCCGCCCCTCCAAGCTATGGCCAGGGGCGGTCTTCTTTTCTGGAGACAGCATGAAATTTCGTTTCCCCATCGTCATCATCGACGAGGATTTCCGTTCTGAAAATACGTCCGGCCTGGGCATCCGCGCCCTGGCCGCCGCGATGGAAAAAGAAGGCATGGAAGTGCTGGGCGTAACCAGTTACGGCGACCTGTCGCAGTTCGCCCAGCAGCAGTCGCGCGCCTCGGCGTTCGTGCTGTCGATCGACGACGAGGAGTTCGGCGCCGGCTCGGTCGAGGAGACCGACCACGCCCTGAAGTCGCTGCGCGCCTTCGTCGAGGAGATCCGCTACAAGAACGCCGACATCCCGATCTACCTGTACGGCGAAACGCGCACCTCGCGCCACATCCCCAACGACATCCTGCGCGAGCTGCACGGCTTCATCCACATGTTCGAGGACACGCCCGAGTTCGTCGCCCGCCACATCATCCGCGAGGCCAAGTCCTACCTGGACGGCCTGTCGCCGCCCTTCTTCCGCGCCCTGGTGCACTACGCCAACGACGGCTCCTACTCCTGGCACTGCCCCGGCCACTCGGGCGGCGTGGCCTTCCTGAAGTCGCCGATCGGCCAGATGTTCCACCAGTTCTTCGGCGAGAACATGCTGCGCGCCGACGTCTGCAACGCCGTCGAGGAACTCGGCCAGCTGCTCGACCACACCGGCCCCATCGCCGCCTCCGAACGCAACGCGGCGCGCATCTTCAACGCCGACCATTGCTATTTCGTCACCAACGGCACCTCGACCTCGAACAAGATGGTCTGGCACTCGACGGTGGCGCCGGGCGACATCGTCGTGGTCGACCGCAACTGCCACAAGTCGATCCTGCACTCGATCATCATGTGCGGCGCCATCCCCGTCTTCCTGATGCCGACCCGCAACCACCTCGGCATCATCGGTCCGATCCCGCTGGAGGAGTTCACGCCGGAAAGCATCGCCCGCAAGATCGAGGCCAACCCTTTCGCCCGCGAGGCCGTCAACAAGAAGCCGCGCATTTTGACCATCACCCAGTCGACCTACGACGGCGTGATCTACAACGTCGAAACCCTGCGCGAAATGCTTGACGGCAAGATCGACACCCTGCACTTCGACGAGGCCTGGCTGCCGCACGCCACCTTCCACGATTTCTACAAGGACATGCACGCCATCGGCAAGGACCGCCCGCGCGCCAAGGAGTCGATGATCTTCTCGACCCAGTCGACGCACAAATTGCTCGCCGGCCTGTCGCAGGCCTCGCAGATCCTGGTGCGCGAGTCGGACTCGGTCAAGCTCGACCTGGACGCCTTCAACGAGGCCTACCTGATGCACACCTCGACCTCGCCGCAGTACTCGATCATCGCCTCCTGCGACGTCGCCGCCGCCATGATGGAAGCGCCGGGCGGCACCGCCCTGGTGGAGGAATCGATCATCGAGGCGCTCGACTTCCGCCGCGCCATGAAGAAGATCGACCAGGAGTGGGGCAAGGACTGGTGGTTCCAGGTGTGGGGTCCGAACAGCTTCGCCGAAGAAGGCATCGGCTCGCGCGAGGACTGGATGATCCACGCCGACGACGACTGGCACGGCTTCGGCAAGCTGGCGCCGGGCTTCAACATGCTCGACCCGATCAAGGCGACCATCGTCAACCCGGGCCTGTCGCTCGACGGCAAGTTCGGCGAGACCGGCATCCCGGCGTCGATCGTCACCAAGTACCTGGCCGAGCACGGCGTCATCATCGAGAAGTGCGGCCTGTATTCGTTCTTCATCATGTTCACCATCGGCATCACCAAGGGCCGCTGGAACACCCTGTTGACGGCTTTGCAACAGTTCAAGGACGACTACGACAAGAACCAGCCGATGTGGCGCATCCTGCCCGAGTTCGCGGCGGCCAATCCGCGCTACGAGAAGATGGGCCTGCGCGACCTGTGCCAGCAGATCCACGACTTCTACAAGGCCTACGACGTGGCCCGTTTGACCACCGAGATGTACCTGTCGGACATGGTTCCGGCGATGAAGCCGTCGGACGCCTTCGCCAAGATGGCGCACCGCGAAATCGAGCGGGTCGCCATCGACGAGTTGGAGGGCCGCATCACCTCGATCCTGCTGACGCCGTATCCACCGGGCATTCCGCTGCTGATCCCGGGCGAGCGCTTCAACAAGACCATCGTCGACTACCTGCGCTTCGCGCGCGACTTCAACGAGCGCTTCCCCGGCTTCGAGACGGACGTGCACGGCCTGGTCAAGCGCGAGGTGGACGGCAAGCGCGGCTACTTCGTCGACTGCGTCAAGCAGTAGGCGCGACGAGGCCGGCCTTCACCCCGCACCGCGTGCGGGCTGATCGGGGGCCAATCGGGGGCCAATCGGGGCGAGGCTTGATGCCGAATCAAGCCCGTACCAGGCGCCCTGCGGTATAGTCGCCCGATGAACTGGCTCAGCGACCGATTCGAACTATCCCACGGCGCCGGCGCGCACACCCTGCGCCCGATGGAGGGCCTGCGCGGCCTGGCCGTGCTGCTGGTATTCCTGGTCCACTACACCACGCTGGCCGCGCCGTGGCAGGACGGCGGCTCGGCCTCCGCGCTGCTGGCGCGCTTGCTGCACCTGGCCGGCAACAGCGGCGTCGACCTGTTCTTCGTCCTCAGCGGCTACCTGATCTACGGTTCGCTGATGGCCCGCCGGCAGGCCTTCCTGCCCTTCATGCGGCGCCGCCTGCTGCGCATCTACCCCACCTACGGCGCCGTCTTCCTGCTGTATCTGGCGCTGTCGCTGGCCTTCCCCGCCGAGAGCAAGATCCCGCCGGCGGCGCCGGACGCCGCGCTCTACCTGCTGCAAAACCTGCTGCTGCTCGCCCCGCTGCTCGGCGAGCCGCCGCTGATCACCGTCTCCTGGTCGCTCAGCTACGAGCTGTTCTACTACCTGGCGACGCCGCTGCTGATCGGCGCCTTCGGACTGCGCCGGCAACGCCGCCGCTGGCGCGTCGCCTTCCTGTTCGCCGTCGGCGGCGCCATCATCGCCGGCCACCTCGCCCTCGGCGCGCCGCTGCGCTCGCTCATGTTCGCCGCCGGCGCCCTGCTGCACGAGATGCGCGGCCATCGGCACGAGATGGGTGGCCGCCTGCGCCCGCCCAACGAGGGCATGGCGCTGGCGGCGCTGGCCTGCGCGCTGATCGTCCTGTTGATGCCGCTGGCCGCGCCACTGAAGATCGTCGCCCTGGCCGCCGCCCTATACCGGCTCTGCCTGTGCTGCTTCGAGCGACCGCAGGGCTGGCTTGGGCACGCGTTCTGCTGCGCGCCGCTGCGCTGGCTGGGAAATATGAGCTACTCCTACTACCTGCTACACGGCCTACTGCTCAAGGCCGCCTTCGTCGCGCTGGCCCACCTGCCCCCGTTCGCCGCCGGGCCACTGCTGCTCTGGGGCGCGCTGCCGTTGCTGCTGGCCATCACGCTGGCAGGCTCCGCCGCGCTGTTCTTGCTGGTCGAGCGGCCGCTATCGCTGGCGCCGCGCCGCGCCCCGGTTCTTGCCGGTCAGGCGTAGGGCGTTCCCGCCGACAACCGCGGGCCCGCGAAACCCCGTTCGCCGCCATGCCGCCGACGCCCAATCGGGCGAAATCCACCCCGTAGGACTATGCCTACAAGCAATAGATGCGTTGTGGAAATATGACGTTTCCCTAAAATAATGTTCGTTTTACATATGATAAGTTCGCGTAACATCGCCAAATATACAGCCAAAATCGGCCAACGTCGGAGCAATGCGACGCACAATTGACGCGCGAAAAAACGCTGAAAAGCGAACCGAACTACAATCGGCGCTGTTTCTAACCGCTAGGGAAATAGATGAAATTCGGAAAATTCAGCCTCGCCGGGACTGGCCTCCCGCTACTGCTCCTGGCCGCCTGCGGCGGCGACAACGGCAATACGGACCAGGCCGCCGCCGCGCCGCCGCAGCTGCTCGCCAGCGGCATCGGCATCGGCATCGGCACGGCGGCGCGGATGACGCCGGCCGCCGCCGCCCGCTTCCTCGGCCAGGCCAGCTTCGGCCCGACCAGCGCCGCCATCGCCGATGTCGGCGCGCGCGGCGCCGACGCCTGGCTCAGCAGCGAGTTCGCCAAGCCGCAGACCAGTCACCGCGCCGCCTACAACACCACTCTTGCAAAGATCGCGCCGGGCAGCAAATCGGGCCAGGACCTGTTCCTCGAGACCTTTTGGCAGCAGGCCGCCCAGGGCGACGACCAGCTGCGCCAACGCGTCAAGTTCGCCCTGTCGGAGATCTTCGTCATCTCGCTGATAGACGCCGGCGTCGGCAACATGCCACGCGGCGTGGCCGGCTACTACGACATGCTGGGCAAGCACGCCTTCGGCAATTTCCGCGACCTATTGCAGGACGTCGCCCTGCACCCGATGATGGGCCGCTACCTGAGCCATCTGGGCAACCAGCGCGAGTCCGGCGAGCGCCTGCCCGACGAGAACTTCGCCCGCGAGATCATGCAGTTGATGAGCATCGGCCTGTATCAGCTGAACCAGGACGGCAGCCCGCGCACGCAGAACGGCACCCCGATCGAGACCTACAACCACGACGACGTGGCCGGCCTGGCCAAGGTCTTCACCGGTTGGAGCTGGGCCGGCCCGGACGCCAGCAACAACCGCTTCTACGGCGGCGCGCCCGACCCCGAGCGCGACTGGAAGCCGATGCAGCTGTACCCGCGCTTCCACTCCACCAGCGAGAAGCACTTCCTCGGCGTCAGCGTCAACGGCAGCGGCGAGGCCGAGCTCAAGCTGGCCCTCGACACGCTGTTCAACCACCCCAACGTCGGCCCCTTCTTCGGCCGCCAACTGATCCAGCGCCTGGTCAGCAGCAACCCCAGTCCCGGCTACATCAACCGGGTCGCCGCCGCCTTCGCCAACAACGGCAAGGGTGTGCGCGGCGACATGAAGGCGGTGCTGCGCGCCGTGCTGCTCGACCCGGAGGCGCGGCAGAACTTCGCCCTGCGCGCCGGCAAGCTGCGCGAGCCGGTGCTGCGCCTGGCCAACTGGATGCGCGCCTTCGAGGCCCACTCGGCCTCGGGGCGCTACCAGATCCCGCAGCAGGACGACCCCTTGTCCGGCCTGGGCCAGACGGCGATGCGCTCGCCGTCGGTGTTCAACTTCTTCCGCCCCTCGTACACGCCGCCCAACACCAGCATCGCGGCGGCCGGCCTGGTGGCGCCGGAGATGCAGATCACCGCCGAGCCGTCGGTGACCGGCTACCTGAACCTGATGCAGGACGTGGTGCCGAACGGTGTCGGCTACGGCCGCGACGTGCAGGCCGGCTACGCCGCCGAGCTGAAACTGGCGGCCAATCCGGCCGCGCTGGTCGACCGCGTCAACCTGCTGTTGATGAACGGCGCCATGACCAGCGCGCTGCGCGGCCAGATCCTGAGCGCCATCAACAGCGTGCCGCTGCCCGCCGCCACCGCCGGCAACGCCGCCGCCGCCGCCGCCGCCGTCGCCCGCGCCCAGCGCAACCGCGTCTACCTCGCCGTCTACCTGTCGATGGCCTCGCCCGAATACCTGGTTCAAAAATAAGGACACCGAGATGAACGACCACCACCAATCACGCCGCCGCTTTCTCGGCTCCATGCTGACCCTGGCCGGCGGCAGCGCCGCCCCCTTCGCCATCAACCTGGCGGCGATGGGCAACGCCGCCGCCGAGGGCGCCGGCGACTACAAGGCCGTCGTCTGCCTGTTCCTCAACGGCGGCAATGACCACGCCAACACCGTGCTAGCCACCGACAGCGCCTCCTGGAACGAATACACGCGCATCCGCACCACCGCCGACGCCGGCTCGATCGCCCTGCCCCCCGTCGGCGCACCGCGCGGCGTGCTGCCCATCGTCCCGGCCGGCGGCCACGCCGGCCGCAGCTTCGCCCTGCACCCCAGCATGGCGCCGCTGAAGGATTTGTTCGACCAGGGCCGCGCCGCCGTGGTGGCCAACGTCGGCACCCTGGTCGTCCCCACCACCAAGCTGCGGTACCAGAGCGGCGCCGCGCCGCTGCCGCCCAAGCTGTTCTCGCACAACGACCAGCAGTCGTTGTGGCAGTCGTACAGGCCGGAGGGCGCCAGCTTCGGCTGGGGCGGCCGCATGGGCGACATGCTCGCCGCCGGCAACGGCAACGCCAGCTTCACCTGCATCTCGGCCGCCGGCAACGCCATCTTCCTCAGCGGCCGCGAGATCCGCCAGTACCAGATCAGCGCCGCCGGCGCGGTCCCGGTGCGCAATCTCAGCGGCGCCCTGTTCGGCGCGCCGGCCGCCGCCAACCCGCTGCGCGCCATCGCCAGCGGCGAGCGCAGCGAGATGTTCGAGCGCGAGCACGCCGCCGTGGTCGGCCGCGCCCTTGCCTCGCAGTCGGTGCTGAGCGGCGCCATGCTGGCCGCCGGGCCGGGCGGCGTGCCCAACCCGGCGCCCTTCGTCAATCCCAGCACCGGCGCCGCCAGCGTCAACGGCCTGGCGGTGCAGCTGCAAACAGTGGCACGCATCATCGGCGGCCGCACGGCGCTGGGCGCGCGGCGCCAGGTGTTCTACGTCAGCCTGGGCGGTTTCGACAGCCACGACAACCAGCGCGTGCTACAGGCCGACCTGCTCGGCCGCCTGGCCCACGCGCTGGCCTACTTCGACGGCGTACTGGCCACGCTGCAGGGCGCCGACCTGCGCAAGCAGGTCACCACCTTCACCGCCTCCGACTTCGGCCGCACCTTCACCAGCAACGGCGACGGCACCGACCACGGCTGGGGCTCCCACCATTTCGTCGTCGGCGGCGCAGTCAAGGGACGGCAGATCTACGGCGCCTTCCCGGTCACCGGCCTCAAACATGATTTGGACATCGGCTCCGGCTCGCTGCTGCCGACCATCTCGGTCGACCAGTACGGCGCCACGCTGGCCGGCTGGTTCGGCCTGTCGGCCACACAGATCGCCGACGTGTTCCCGCACATCGGCAACTTCAGCCAGCGCGACCTGGGCTTCATGTCCTGAGCGCCGGCGGCCGGCGCGGCGCCGGCCTAGCCGGCCACGCCCAGCGTCAGCGTCACCACGTAGCCGTCGCTGGCGTTGCCGCTGACGGCGGCCATTTGCAGCGTGGTGCCGTCGCCGAACACGTTGTCGCTGGCGTAGCTGATCTGCGCCAGGTTGCGCACGCTGCTGCTGTAGCCGGCCGTGGCGTAGACCTCGTTGAGGGTCGCCATGGGGAAGGTGAACTGCGAGGTCTTGACGCGGTTGGCCGCGCTGGCGCTCTTGGCCAGCGTCGGATAGACCTCGAAGTGCACGTGCGGCATGCGCCCGGCGTAGCAGCCGGGGAAGATGGTGCTGAAGCTGACGTTGCCGCCGCTGTCGGCCTCCTGCACGCCGCGCAGGTAGTTCTGTCCCGTCACGCCGCTCGAGTACAGCGAGTACTGGCCGTCGCGGTCGCAGTGCCACAGGTAGACGGTGTAACCGGCCAGCGCGCTGCAACCGCCGCTGGCGTTGACGATCTGTAGCTTGATCGTCAAGGGCACGCCGGCCGCCACGCCGCTGGCGCCGCCGAAGCTGCTGCGGATGTCGCTGCGCACCACGCCGGTCTGGTTCAACACATTGGCCACGCCGCTGCCGTTGCTGTTGCTGCCATCGGCCGGATACGGCCCGCCGGTCTCCTCCGGGATCACCGCGCAGGCGCCGGTGGTCGGCGTGGTCGGCGTGGGCGGCGTGGGCGGGATGGTCGGCGCGGTCGTCGCGCCGCTGGTGCTGGTGTCGGCCGTCGCGCCGCCCGAACCGCCGCAGCCCAGCATCGGCAACGCGCCGGCGCCGGCCAGCAGCCAGCGCAGCGACTGGCGCCGGTTGGACGCCAGATTCAGCATGGTGTCCAAGTCGGCCGCCAGGCCGTGTTGATGGTCGGCGTGGCCGTCGTGCCGGGCGTCGTGTTGTGCGTCCATAAAACTCCAATCAAATAAATAGCGCCGCCCCTGCGGCGCCTGGGCACATTCGCGCCTGCTTAAACGCTCGTGTTGATCAAGTTGCCGCTGCTGCCGGCGCCGCTCAAATTGTTCGACAAGGCCTGCAGAAAGCTGGCCAGCTTGCTGTTGGACTCGCTGCTGTCGCCGCCACCCAGCTGGTCGAGCAGGTTCTTGAACGAGTTCTCCAGCGTGCTGGTGGTGTCGCTGCCCGCGCTGCCGTCGGTCGCGTCGGTGCTGCCGTCGGTCGCGTCGGTGCTGCCGGTGCCGCTACTGCTGGTACTGCTGGTACTGCTGCCGCCCAGCTTGGCAATCAGGCTTTGCAGATCCGATTCCAGACGGCCCGGCCCGCCGCTGCCGCCCGCGCCGCCGCCCTGCCCCTGCGCCTCGCCGTACGGCGGCGCCGCCGAGCTCTCGTTGCCTTGGGCGTGCAAGGCGCCCATCAGATCCTGCAAAAAACTACCCAGCGCCTGCGCGCCGCTCTGCGTCGTGCCGCTGGCGTCGCTGGCGCCGGCATCGCTCGTCGTGGCCGAGCTGGCGGCGCTGCCGCTGGAGTCGCCCACGCCGATCTGCTGCAAAGCGCTGGCGATTGCGGCGACCAAGCCGCCGCCCTCCGGCCGCCGGTGGTGGCCGGCGCCGCGCGCGGCCTCGGTGCCGTTGCTGTCGGTGCTGCCGCTGGTACGTGTGCTACTGCTCAAAAAACTCAACTGGCTGGTGGCGCTGCTCGAATTGATGGCGCTGATCGACATGGTGGTCTCCGTGGTGGGTGGGTGAAAAATAGTGCCCGCTGCATGCCGCCGCTTCAGGGGCGCGGTGGATGGCGCGGCGCCTCGTCGGCCTGCTGCCTGCGCTGCTCCGGCGTCAGCAAGGCCAACAGCTTCTGCTCGGTGCGCACCTGCTGCAACATGATGTTGGCGTGGGCTTGGCCGGCCGCCTGGGCCAGCGCGGCCGCCTTGGCGTCGTCGAACGGCACGGCGGCGCCCAGCGCGCGCAAGCCCTCGTGCGCCTTCCAGGCGCTCTTTTCCTGCTCGCGCAAATACGGCACCTGGGCGTGCAGCAGCGCGAACACCTTGTCCTGCTGCGCTTCGCTCAGCTCCAGGCCGAGCAGGAACGGCGGCGTGCCGGGCATGCCGGCCGGGCCGAACGGCGGCCGGCCCGTGCCGGGCGGCGTGTTGCGCGCACCGTCCGCCCCATGCGGCGCCATGTAGGGGCCGCGCGGCCCTCCGGCGTCGTGGCCGGGCGCGTGGCCACCGTGGGCCGGGCCGTGCACATCGTCCTCGGCGGCGGCGCCGCCGCCGTGCATGCCCGCCAGGGAAAGTGCGGAAACCAGCAGCAGCGCGGCCTTGCCGGCGGATTGACGTGGTGGGAGGAGGTTCATGACGGGTATCCTTGGTGTGTTGTTGGAGTGGCCATTGTCCGAGCCGGCCGTGTAAAGCGCCGTAAACGCAAGGTAAATCCGTGTAAAGGCGCGGCGCTGTCGACGGTGTAAAAGCGGGTAAATCGGCGCTGGCGGCCACCCCGGGTTTGCTATGATGGCCGCATCGACACGGGAACAAAGCGCTGCAATGAGCAAGGTATTGTTGATAGACGACGACATCGAACTGGTGGGCATGTTCCAGGAGTACCTGGAGCAGGAGGGTTTCGAGGTCAAGGCCGTGCACGACGGCGTGGCCGGCACCGCCGAGGCCTTCACCGGCCTGTACGCCATCGCCATCCTCGACGTCATGATGCCGCGCATGAACGGCCTGGAGACGTTGCGCCGCATCCGCGCCAGCAGCCAATTGCCGATCCTGATGCTGACCGGGCGCGGCGACGACACCGACCGCATCGTCGGCCTCGAACTGGGCGCCGACGACTACGTCGCCAAGCCCTGCACGCCGCGCGAGCTGACCGCGCGCATCCGCGCCATCCTGCGCCGCACCCAGGGCGCGCCGCTCGACGCCTCGGCCGTCGCCGCACTGAGCGTCGGCCAGCTGACCATGTGGCCCGAGCGGCGCCGCGCCACCTGGGCCGGCGCACCGCTCGAACTGACCAGCACGGAATTCAACCTGCTCGAGGTGCTGGCCCGCCACGCCGGCCGCCCGGTCAGCAAGAACACCCTGTCGGAACAGGGCCTGGGCCGGCCGATGGCGCGCTTCGACCGCAACATCGACGTCCACCTGAGCAGCCTGCGCCACAAGCTCGGCACCATCGCCGACGGCCGCTCCTGCCTGCAGACGGTCTACCGGCTCGGCTACCAGTTGATCAAGGAGTGAAGCGGTGGGCCGCCTGTTCTGGAAGTTCTTCCTCTCCATCCTGCTGGCCCAGCTGGCCGCCACGGTCGGCATCGGCGGCGCCATCTGGCTGAAGAACCGCAATCCGGAGCGCAGCCCGACGGCGGACATCGACACCAGCCCGCCGGCCGAGATGGCCATCAACGCCGCCGCCGCCACGCTCGAATTCGGCGGCAGCAAGGCGCTGCGCGGCCTGCTCGACAGCATGGAGCGGCACCGCGTCTACGCCGTCGACGACAAGGGCCACGAGCTGCTCGAGCGCATCGTCACGCCGGCCATGCAGGTCGAGGCCTACTACCTGCTCAAGCATGAGCAGCGCCACCGCGTGGTGCGCCAGGTGCGCGCCAAGGACGGCCAGCGCTACCTGCTGTTCCTGCCCTCGGCCGAGCACCAGCAGGGACTCGACTCGATGGCACCCCGCTGGCGCCCCGCCGGCAACGGCACCGGTCCGGACATGCGCGGCCCCGGCGGCCCGCGCGGTCCGCGCTTTGAACCGCTGACGCCATGGGTGCCGATCATCGCGGCGGTGCTGGCTAGCACGCTGATGGCGGTGCTGCTGGCCTGGTACTTCTCGCGCCCCATCCGCGCGCTGCGCCAGGCCTTCGAGGCCGCCGCCGGCGGCGACCTGACGCCCCGCTTCGCCGACGCCGGCGGCAAGCGGCGCAACGAACTCAACGACCTGGGCCGCGACTTCGACCGCATGACGGCGCGCCTGCGCAAGCTGATCGACGGCCAGACCCGGCTGCTACACGACGTCTCGCACGAGCTGCGCTCGCCGCTGGCGCGGCTGCAGGCGGCCATCGGCCTGGCCCACCAGCAGCCCGACAAGACGGCCGCCTCGATGGAACGCATCGAGCGCGAGAGCGTGCGCATGGACAAGCTGGTCGGCGAGCTGCTGACCCTGGCCCGGCTCGAGGCCGGCGCCCTCGGCGCGCCGCAGGAGGAAATCGACATGGCCGAGCTGCTCGACCAGATCGGCGGCGACGCCCGCTTCGAGGCCGCCAGCCAGCAGCGCAGCGTGGTGCAGGAGGGCGAGGCCGAGGCCGACGTGCTGGTGCTCGGCCAGGCCGAGCTGCTCGGCCGCGCCATCGAGAACGTGGTGCGCAACGCCATCAAGCACAGCCCCGAAGGCGGCGTGGTGCAACTGCAACTGCGCTGCCTGCCCGACGCGCAGCGCCTGCACATCCGCGTGCTCGACCGTGGCCCCGGCGTGGCGCCGGCCGACCTGGAGGCGATCTTCCGCCCCTTCTTCCGCGCCAACGACACCCACAAGAGCACCGACGGCCACGGCCTCGGCCTGGCCATCGCCCAGCACGTGGTGCAGGCGCACGGCGGCAGCATCGTCGCCAGCAACCGGCCCGACGGCGGCCTGTGCGTGGAGATCGTGCTGCCGGTGCTGCAGCGGCGCGGCGCGCCCTGAGCGTCGACTAGGCCGCCACGGGCGACACTAGGCCTGGGTGTCGATCACACTGCCGACGGTGGAGTACTGCGAGCGGCTTTGCGCCTGCTCGGTGGCCTGCGCCGCCGCCGCGCCGCCGCCGGACTGGCCGCTCTGCGCCAGCGCCGCCTTCTGCGCGGCGGCCGCCTGCAACTGGGCGATCTGCGCCTGGATGGCCTGGATCTGCGCCGTCAGCAGCTTGGTCTTTTCTTGGCCGGCCTCCGAGGTGTCCTTGGCCGCCTCGGTCAAGTCCTTCTGCGCCGCCACCAACTGCTTTTGCAGGGCCGCGATGGCGCTGCTGTTGTCGCTGCCGCTGCTCGCGCTCGCCGCCGCCGTACTCGATCCAACCGCCGTTACCATATCGCCTCCGTCATCATTAAAGTTCCTTCAATGATGTTAACGGCACACGGCCCGCCGTATCAATGGCGGGCCGTGTAAAGGCAGGTAAAGGCAGGTAAAGATCTGGCCTTGAGATCAGGCCTTGGGCAGCGTGACGCCCTGCTGGCCCTGGTACTTGCCGTTGCGGTCCTTGTACGAGGTCTCGCACTCCTCGTCGCTTTCGAAGAACAGCACCTGGGCGCAGCCCTCGCCGGCGTAGATCTTGGCCGGCAGCGGCGTGGTGTTGGAGAACTCCAGCGTCACATAGCCTTCCCACTCGGGTTCGAACGGCGTGACGTTGACGATGATGCCGCAGCGGGCGTAGGTCGACTTGCCCAGGCAGATCGTCAGCACGCTGCGCGGAATCTTAAAATACTCGATGGTGCGCGCCAGCGCGAAGGAGTTCGGCGGGATGATGCAGACGTCGCTCTGCACGTCGACGAAGGAGTTCGAGTCGAAGTTCTTCGGGTCGACGATGGTGCTGTTGATGTTGGTGAAGATCTTGAACTCGTTGGCGCAGCGGATGTCGTAGCCGTAGGACGAGGTGCCGTAGGAGATCACCTTGCGACCGTCGGACTCGCGCACCTGGCCCGGCTCGAACGGAGAGATCATTCCGTGTTGTTCCGCCATCCGGCGTATCCATTTATCGCTTTTAATCGTCATCGCTAAGGCATTTTCTAAAGAAATCGGGAATAGGCCAGAGCGCGCGCGGCGCGCGACGCCGACCTTGGGACGCGATTTTACGCGAAAAAACCCGTTTTCGAGAGTACTTTCGGCGCCACTAGGCGCGCTGCAGGGTCTTAGCCGCCTTGGCCGAGTGGTATTTCCCGCCCAACAAATCGGTCAACATCTCGCCCGTCGCCTCGGCCGCCAGCGCCGGCGACTCCATCGGGAACAGGTGGCCGCCGGGCAGCAGGCGGAAATGCCGGCCCACCAGCGCGCGCGTGTGGCCCAGGCCGGACTGGCTGGTCTCCCACGAGTCGGTGCCGCCGATGAAGCCGATCGGCACCGGGAAGCGGCCGCGCACCAGCCGGCCCAGGTGGTGCGGCAGGCTTCGGTAGACGGCCGTCTCGGCCTCGCGGGTGAAGCGCAGCTGCACCCCCTCCGGGTGCGGCACCAGGCCGGCCGCCATGTAGTCGTCCAGCACGCCGGGCGCCCAGGCGGCGAACAGGTCCTTGGCGGCGAAGTGGGCGTGCGCCGCCGCCACGTTGGGCCAGACCTTGCGCCGGCGCGCCGAGAACTTGGCCGGCGAGTACTTGTCGGCGCCGCCGGTCAGCTTCATCAGGCGCCAGAACAGCGCGCGCCAGCCGGCCACCACCGGCGCGTCGAGCATCAGCACGCAGCGCGCCAGGTCGGGCCGCTGCTTTGCCACCATCAGGCTGAGCATGCCGCCCAGCGAATGGCCGAGCAGGATCACCGGCTCGCTGTAGCGCCGTTCCAGCTCGGCGATGTATTCCTGCACCAGCGCGGCCCAGCCGTCCTCGGCGGGAAAGCGCGGGTTGTGGGCGTGCATGTCGAGCGAGGCGATGTCGTAGTCCTGCTCCAGCAGGGCGAAATACTGGCGGTAGACGCCGGCCGGGTAACTGTTGGCGTGGGCGAAGTGGATCTGTGGTTTTGTCATGTCTCTTTTATGGCGCCGGACGGCGCGCGGCTGGTGGCGGCGCGGCGGGCGTGTCTCCGTGGATGGCAAAATTGTTCTCAATTGTAATGCGCGCTGCCGGCCACGGGTGGTGGAAACGCTCTAATTCGCCGGCGGCCCCTCGCCCGCCGCCTTCCTGCCCAGATACGCCGCCTGGCCCAGCGTGAAAATGGCCAGCAGCGTGGCGTCGACGTCGACGTCGGGCATGGTCACCACCCGGCGGAACTCGATGCGCTCCATGAACTCGACCGTGGAGACGGCGTAGATCAGCACGGCCAGCGCGGTGATGACGACCATTTGGAAGTCGCCCAGATCGGTGCGTTGGGCGTTGTCCTGCACCAGGTCGGCCGGCCGGGGCGCGGCCGCCGCCTGCGGCCGGGGCGCGTCGGCGTCGGCCGCTATGACGATAAAGCAACACTTCCGGCCATTTGCGCCGAAGCCCGCAACGGCCCCATGTTAAACTTTCCCAGCAGAAAGACGAGGCCGCCTGCGGCGTTGCCCAACAACATCTCTCACGATTGCGATCCAATGAAACTCAAGACAAAAATGATGTTGTGCATGGGTTTGGTGTTTCTCTTCTTCATCTGCGCGATCGGCGTCGCCCTGGTCGGCATGCAAAACGCCAAGAACCAGTTCTCCAGCTTCCTCGAACAGGACCAGGCCTTGCTGTCGGCCTCCACCAATATGTACGCGCAGGGCTTGCAGATGGGCCAGGCGCTGCGCAACGTGGTGATCGACCCGGCCAACCCGACCGGCTACAAGAACCTGGAGGACGCCGGCAAATCGTTCAAGGAACAAAGCGATCTCGCCCAGGAGCTGGCCAAGGCGCGGCCGGCGGCGCAAAAGATCTTCCAGGACGTCAACGCGCTGCGCGAGCGCCAGGCCGCGCTGCACGGCAAGATCCTCGCCGTCGTCAAGGAAGACCAGCCCGCCGCCGTCGGCGTGCTGAAACAGCAAGAAACCCCGGTCTGGCGGGAAATGCGCACCAAGTTGCTCGACTTCATCAAGGAGAAGAACGCCGAGGTCAAGCAGACCAAGCAGGACGTCGTCGACTTCACCCGCAAGATGCTGGTGGTCAGCGTCGGCCTGGCGCTGCTGGCCGTGGTGCTGGGCGGCGGCATCGCCTTCTGGCTGGTCAACAACATCATGCGCCTGATCGGCGGCGAGCCGGCCTACGCGGTCGAGGTGGCAAACGACATCTCGACCGGCGACTTCTCGCGCCGCGTCGAGACCGACGCCGGCGACAGCGTCAGCGTGTTGTTCCGCATGAAGGCGATGCAACAGCACCTGGCCGGCATCGTCACGCAGATCCGCAGCGGCACCGACACCATCGCCACCGCCTCCAGCGAGATCGCCGCCGGCAACCTGGACCTGTCCTCGCGCACCGAGCAGCAGGCCAGTTCGCTGGAGGAGACCGCCTCGTCGATGGAGGAGCTGACCTCCACCGTCAAACAGAACGCCGACAACGCGCGCCAAGCCAACGGCCTGGCGGCCAGCGCCTCGGCCGTGGCCAGCAGGGGCGGCGCGGTGGTGGCCCAGGTGGTCGACACGATGAGCTCGATCAACGCCTCCTCGCGCAAGATCGCCGACATCATCGGCGTGATCGACGGCATCGCCTTCCAAACGAATATTTTGGCTTTGAATGCGGCAGTGGAGGCGGCCCGGGCCGGCGAACAAGGCCGTGGCTTCGCCGTGGTGGCGTCCGAGGTGCGCAACCTGGCGCACCGCTCGGCCACCGCCGCCAAGGAGATCAAGGGCCTGATCGACGATTCGGTGGACAAGGTCGACGCCGGCAGCAAGCTGGTCGGCGAGGCCGGCACGACCATGACGGAGATCGTCGACAGCGTCAAACGGGTGGCCGACATCATGGCCGAGATCAGCGCCGCGACCCACGAGCAGACCGCCGGCATCGAACAGGTGAACCAGGCGATCACGCAAATGGACCAGGTGACGCAGCAGAACGCGGCGTTGGTGGAGCAGGCGGCCGCCGCCGCCGAGGCGATGCAGGATCAGGCGGCCCAGCTGGCCCAGGTGGTCAGCGTGTTCAAGCTCGACGAGCGCCAGGCAGCAGCGGCCTTGCCCGCCGTCCGCCATGGTGCTAACACCCTGCGGCTAGGCCGCTAGCGGCAAATGGCCGCCCTCGCCGCATGGCGGGACGGCCGGCGGTTCGCTGCTTAGAAGAACAAGAACAGGGTGGCGAGCACGCCGATGATGATGCCGAAGTATTGGAAGGGAATCCAGAACAGCGTGTGACGCTTGCGCAGGATGACGGTTTCCTGGGTTTGCGGGTCGATCAGTTCGCGGCCCGGTTTGTTGTTCAAGCGCGTACCCAGCATCCACACGGCGACGCCCGACAGCAGCAACATGAAGGCCATCGACCAGCCGTGCGAGTGGTAGAAGCCTGGTCCCATCACGGCGTCCAGCAGGAACTGGCCGAGCAGGATGAAAACGATGGGGATGAGGGGGACGACGAAACCGAGACCTTGCCAAACAAGAAACATGTTTTTTCCTATGCAAAAATGAAAAAGCGGCGCACGCGCCGCGTCGAACTCAAACCAAATACCAAGCACACAAGCTTTACCATTTGGCATGATAAGGTCGCGCACTTTACCACAACTTGACAATGTTGCTCAGAATCAAGTCCGAATTGTGACATGGCTTGCGAGATGGCGGGCCGGCGGCGCGCTGGCGGCGCGCCGGGCCGAAGCGCCAGCCGGACGGCCCGAATGGGCTTGCACCGGCCGGCGCCACCGCCCGGCCCGTTTAGGCTAGGCTGGCGCGCAACTCAATGGTAGACCTGCGCCGGCACCGTCGGATGCAGCGGCGCCTCGATGGCGAAGCGCTTGACGAAGCCGCCGCCGCAGTCGACCTCAACCTCCTCGCGCGCCACCAGCAATGCGCTGTTGCCACGGATCACATAGCCGATCTCGTAACTGTCCGGCACCACCGAATAGCGTTCCGGCATGCTGTTGCCCAGCACCCAGGTCTTCATCTTCTCCTGCCAGGCGTTGGCCAACAGCGCCTGCGGATCGATGCTGCCGAAGCGCTGGCCGGCCAGGCCGCCGCCGTTTCCGCGGTGGCTGGCGCCGCCGTTGTGGCCGTTGCTCTGCGGCGCGGCGCCGTCGCTCGCCAGCGGCGCGCTGAAGGCGTCGAGCAGCTTGTCGATGCGCCGCGTGGTGTCGAGCACCGCCGTCACGTTGGCGTCGTTGTCGAAGGTGATCGCCACCTTGCCCTCGCCCGGGCCGATGACGGGTATGCCGTCGATCAACTGGGTGAACTGCACCACCGTCTCGGTGATGCGCGGTGTGCCGATCTCGCCGCTGCCCTTGGTGCTGCCGCTGCAGTCGTACTTGTACAGCACGCGGTCGAAGGTGATGTCGTTGCGGTCCAGGCCGAACTGGCGCACCACGTCGTTGGCCTTGAGCAGCGTCGCGCTCAGCAACAGCTCGTTGCCGCTCTCCAGGTTGGGCTCGCCGAGCTGGGCGTCGTAGGTGCCGTGCGGATCGATCGAAATGCGCCGTCCGCCCTCCTCCAGCACGATGATGCCGGCCGGATTGGCCGCCACCTCCTGCGGCAGCGCCAGCTCGAGCGGCAGGCTGTCGATGATGCCGCGCACCAACCTGGCGCCGACCTGCTCGATGCCCAGCTGGGCCACGGTGATGCGCTCGGGCACCTTGTGGTTGCGCGCCCGCGCCGCCAGCGCCAGCGAGGCGGCGTAGTACCAACGCCAGTGCCAGTAGTCGCGGCTCACCGCACCCCAGCTGAACAGGCGCTCGTTGTACAGCCGGTTCTGCGCCTCGGCCGCCGAGGCGCCGCAGGCCACCACCGACGGCGCCTGGTGGGTCGACACGTCGTACCAGCTCATGTCCAGGTGGGCCTGGCTGAAGGACTTGCCCTTGTTCCACTGGTTCCAGAAGTCCTTGCCGTAGTTGGGCGCGTCGATGCTGGTGGTCTCATAGCCGAACAGCATGCGGAAGCCCAGGTTGGACTTGCTCCAGCTGCGGATCGGATTATGGCCGTTGAGCACCCGCAGCGAGAAGCAGGTGGACCAGAAAATGTAGCGCACCTGCTCGTTGCCCAGCGCCATGTTCGACGACACCGCGTTGGTGCCCAGGCCGCCCCAGTCGCTGCCCATGGCGGCGTAGAACACGCCGTTGCCGTCCATCGCGCCGTGGCCGGAGTGGTAGACCGCCATCACCGCGTCCATGCCGTAGGTGTCCTGCCAGTTGTCATACTGCTCGTAGTAGGCCCAGGGGGCCACGCCGGCGTCCTTGTACCAGAAGTTCGCGGCCTGGAATTGTTGCACGTAGTTGAGCCAACCTCCGGCGTCCTCGTGCGTATAGGTGAGACTGCTGGCGGCGGCGAACTTTTCGACGCTGAAGGCGCCGTAGTAGTCCGTCGAGACGGCGGCGGCGCGGGCCTTGCCCCGTGGCGCCTCGGCCGGCTGCAAGGGATTGCCGGCCTGGCCGTCGAACAGGACGCGCAGTTCGCCGATCTCGTCCTGGTCCGACAACAGCCCCGCCGACGGCGCCCGGCCGCCGCCCACATCCGCCGATTCTGTATGTGTCTGCATGTCTAACTCCTCTAAAACAACATTGACGTGGTTGGTCAGGATCCCGACGTGCGGTACTCGGCACCGGCACAGACCGGCCCGGCCGCGCGTACAAGCTCCGCCAAGGCGCCGCGCACCGCGACGCCACCTACTTCGACCCGTCGGCGCGACGAATGTTCCGGAAAATTTCGCGCCGGGGCCGCTAGCGCGCGTACCAGTAGCGCGCGTGCCGCTGGCGGTAGGCGGTCACATCGATGCCGGCGCCGAACTCCAGCGTGACGGCGCCGGCCTCGTCGCTGCGCAGGCGCCGCACGCCCAACGCGCCGTAGCGCTCGAACACTTCGGCCTTGGGATGGCGGTAGCGGTTGCGGTAGCCGACCTGGAACAGCGCCAGCTCGGGCCGCACCGCCAGCAGGAAGGGCAGCGTGGACGAGGTGCCGCTGCCGTGGTGCGGCGCCAGCAGCACGTCGGCGCGCAGCCGTTCCGGCGCGCGCGCCAGCAGCGCCGCCTCCTGCGCCGCCTCGATGTCCGCCGCCAGCAGGATGGCGCGGCCGCCGGCGCTGATGTGCAGCGTGCAGCCGCGCGCGTTCGGCTTGAGCGCGGCGTCGGCGTAGCTGTCGGCCAGCGGATGCAGCATCTCGAAGCGCACGCCGTCCCAGCTCCAGCCCTGCCCCGCCACGCACGGGCCGTGGCGCGGCGCCGCCCGCACGACGGCGTGGGACGCGGGCAGCGAGGACAGCAGCCAGCCCACCCGCACGCCGCCCAGCACCGTCAAGGCGCCGCCGGCATGGTCGATGTCGCTGTGGCTGACGATCAGGCCGTCCAGCTGGGCGATGCCACGCGCCCGCAGGTATGGCAGGATCACCCGGTTGCCGCCGTTCGACTCGGGCGAATACGCCGGCCCCGTGTCGTACAGCAGGCGGTGGCCGGACGTCTCGACCAGCAAGGCCATGCCTTGGCCGACGTCGAGCGCGGTCACCCAAAGCTGGCCGGCGGGCGGGCTCGCCGGCGGCGCCGTCAACAGCGGAATCCAGCTCAACAGCCCGAGCCAGCGGCCCGGCCAACCGCGCGGCGCTAGCAGCCACAGCGTGCCGAGCATGGCCCAGCCGAACAACCACCAGGGCGGCGTCGGCGCGCACCACACCGCCAGATCCCAGCCGCTGAACCATTGCAGGCAGGCCGCCAGCGCGCGCACCAGCCAATGCGCCAAACTCAGCACCGGCACGGCCAAGGCCATCGGCAGTACGCTGCCCAGCAGCGCCAGCGGCGTCACCACCAGACTCACCAACGGGATCGCCAGCGCGTTCGCCAACGGACTGACCAGCGATACCTGGGCGAACAACAACATCGTCAACGGCACCAGTCCGCAAGTGACCACGTATTGCGTGTGCGCGCCCAAACGCAGCGCCTGCCATACGCGCCGCGCCCGCATCTGCGCCTGCGCCTGCGCGCGCGCGGGTGCGGATGCGGAGGCGGACGTGGTAGGAGGCTCGGACGCGCCGGTGGCAAGGCCCGCCGCGCCAGCATGGTTGGCGGTGCGGCCCACGGTGGCGTACAGAATCAGCGCCACCGCGCCGAACGACAGCCAAAACCCCGGCCACAGCACGGCCCACGGGTCGAGCAGCACCACCAGCCCGAGCGCGGCACACAGCACGTAAGACACGCTGGTGATACGGTCCAGCCACAGTGCGGCGGCCACCACCGCCAGCATGTACAAGGTGCGCTGGGCCGGCACGCCAAAGCCGGCCAGCAGCACGTACAGCAGCGCGACGCCGGCGCCGGTGATCGCCGCCACCTTCTGCGCCGGCAGCAGCAGCGGCAGTTGCGCGCCGGTGAAGAAGGAGCGCCGCCACAAGGCCGAGACGGCCAGCGCGGCCAGCCCGGCGACCATCGTAATATGCAAACCTGAGATGGAAATGAGGTGGCCCACGCCCGTCCGGTTGAACACCTGCCAGTCCGTCTGGGCGATGCCGCGCTGGTCGCCCACCACCAACGCCACCAGCACGGCGGCGTATTCCTGGCCCGGCAAGGCACCCAGGATGCGCTCGCGCAGCGCGTCGCGGCTGCGCTCGACCACGTTGCCGACGCTGGGCACGAAGCCATCCAGCCGCCGGTTGCCGCGCGTCGGCCGCACATAGCCGGTGGCGCGCACGCCCTGCTCCAGCAGCCACACCTCGTAATCGAAGCCATGCGGGTTGGCGTTGCCGTGCGGGCGTTGCAGGCGCACCGTCAGCCGCCAACGCTCGCCCGGCCGCACCACGCCGACTTGGTTGACCACGCCGCGCTGGCCGGCGTACCACGACAAGGTCACACGCGGCGGCACCGCCGTGCCGTCGGCCACACTCTCGACCTTGAACTGGAACCGCACCCCGTCGCCGAAACGATAGGGAAGATTGTCGACCACGCCGACCAGCGTCAGGTCGCGCCCCTCGTCTGCTGCGGCCAACTGCGGCGCCAACGCCCGCGCGGCCAGCAACGCCGCCCAGCCGACACCGAGCATGAGGCCGGCGGCCAGCGCCAACAGGCGGCGCAAGGGTCGCGCCACGCGCCGCGCCAGCGTGCCACCCGGCGCATAGCCAGTCAGCAGCGCGCTGGCCAGCGCCGACGCCGCGCCGGGCAGCAGCCAGGGAAACTCCGGCAGCGTCGCCTGCGTCTGCAACCAGGCCGCGCCGGCGACAAAGCCGAGTATCGCTATCCGCATGCTTGCGCCCGCTCGCCTCCATGACTGGCAACAGCAGCCATACTACCCATGGATGGCGCTGCCGGCGCGGCAGCTGCGGCCCGCCGTTTGACCTCGCTCAGCCCGGCGCCGCTATACCGCCGGCCGAGAAATATCATTGTGACAATGAGTGAGTATTCTCCCAGGGAAATTGGCGCAATATTGTAGGAGAACTCTTACGAAAACGAACTGATCACGCGACTCTCGGTCGCACCGAAAGGAGACCAAGTTGAACAAGTTCCTCCCGCTGCTGGGCGTCCTGCTGCTGAGCGCCTGCACCACGCCCTACCATCCGCCCGTCACCGTGCGCGACAGCAAACCCTTCGCCGGCATGGCCCAGCTGCTGGCCGAGAGCCCGAACAAGGAGCTCGACGTCATCCTGGTCCACGGCATGTGCACCCACGACCAGCAGTGGGCGGTGGACACCATCAACACCCTGGCCAAGGCGGCCGACAGGGCCTACATCCCGCTGCCGGCGCTGCCCGACAAGGCCGCCCCGTCGTCGCAGGAGATCGAGGTGGTAACGGCCACCGCCAAGGTGGGCGGCGGCACCATCCGCTTCAACGCGCTGATCTGGTCCGGCCTGACGGCGCCGCTCAAGCAGCTGCTGGCCTACGACGACACCGGCACGCCGACCAACTGCGCCACCGACGAGGTATGCAAGCCGCAGCGCGCCAGCGTCAACGGCAAGCTGAAGGACACCCTGCTCAACGACTGCCTGTCCGACGCCATCATCTACCAGGGCGACAGCAAGGAATTCATCCGCCGCGCGCTGGCCGCCGCCATCACCAACGTCATGGAGGACAAGGCCAAGGCCGGCCGCGACAACGGCGCCGCCGTGCCGCTGGTGCTGGTGGCCGAGAGCCTGGGCAGCAAGATCACCTTCGACGCGCTCAATACCATGCTCAGGAACGATGAGGCGCGGAGCAAGCGCGCCGCCGGCACCGTGGCCGACCGCCTCGCCTACCTATTCATGGGCGCCAACCAGCTGCCCCTGCTCAGCCTGGCCGACCGCGACACCCGCCTGGCCTTGGAGGACAAGCAAATCCGCCGCACCGACTCGCTGAGCCAGTTCCTCGACCAGCTGCCCAAGCGGCGCAGCATCGTCAAACCGCTGACGGTGGTGGCGTTCACCGATCCGAACGACCTGCTGTCCTACCTGCTGCTGCCAGCCCACTACGACAGCAACAAGGTCGCCATCGCCAACGTGCTGGTCTCCAACGACAAGACCTATTTCGGCCTGCTGGAGAATCCCTACCCGGCGCACACCACGTATTTGGAGAACGCCGACGTGTCGCAAGCGATCGTCTGCGGCCTGCCGGCAGGCGGCCACTGCAAATAGTGGAAGCGGTGGACGTGGTGAAGACGGTGGAAGGTGCCGCCGCAGCGGCGCCGGCTCAGGCGCCCAGCAGGGCCGCCAGGCGCGGCAGCGCGGCGCGCGCGTTGGCAGTGGTGGCGCCGGCCACCTCGGCGACGGACAGGCCGCGCAGCTCGGCCAGCACGGCGCCGATGCGGGGAATCTGGTCCGGGCTGTTGCGGCCAGGGTGGACCCAGCTCGGCGCGATGTCCGGCGCGTCCGTCTCCAGCACGATGGCCGACAGCGGCAGCTCGGCCGCCATGCGGCGGATCTGCCGCGCGCGCGTGAAAGTCATGGCGCCGCCGAAGCCCAGCTTGAAGCCCAGGTCGATATAGCCCTGCGCCTGCTGGAAGCTGCCGTTGAAGGCGTGGGCGATGCCGCCGGCCGGGCGGATCTGCCGCGCGTGCTTAAGTACCACGTCCTGCGAGCGGCGCACGTGCATCAGCACCGGCAGCTCGAAGTCGCGGGCGATGCGCAGCTGCTCGCGGAAGAAGTGGATCTGCTTGTCGCGCATGGCCGGCTCGCTCAGCATCGGAATGAAGAAGTCCAGCCCGATCTCGCCGATCGCCACCATGCGCCTGTCCGCCATGGCGACGGCGACGCGCTCGCGCAGCGCCAGCAAGTCGTCCTCGCCGGCTTGCGGAACATAGATCGGATGGATGCCCAGCGCGTAGCAGGCGTTGTCGACGCCGGCGGCCAGCCCGGCCACCACGTCGAAATTGGCCCGCGCCACCGCCGGCACCACGATCATCCCGACGCCCTCGGCGCGCGCCAGCGCGGCTTGCGCCGCCGACTCGGCGCCGAATTCATGCGCGTCCAGATGACAGTGGGTGTCGATCCACATGCTTACTCCTGGTACGGCCGCAGGCCCTCGTCGGTGAGCCGCAGGATACGGTCGCAACGGCGCGCCAGCTCGATGTCGTGGGTGACGATGACGAAGGCGGTGCCCAGCGTGCGCGACAGCTCCAGCATCAAATCGAAGATGGTCTGCGCGGTGGCGTGGTCGAGGTTGCCGGTCGGCTCGTCGGCCAGCACGCAGGCTGGCTGCGTCACCAGCGCGCGCGCCAGGGCGACGCGCTGGCGCTCGCCGCCGGACAGCTCGCCCGGCACGTGGGTGACGCGCTTGGCCAGGTTGACGCGGGCCAGGATCTGCTGCGCCACGCTGCTCGCCTCGCTGCGTTTGACGCGGCGTATCATCAGCGGCATGGCGACGTTGTCGAGCGCGGTGAACTCCGGCAGCAGGTGGTGGAACTGGTAGACGAAGCCGAGCGAGGCGTTGCGCAGGTCGCCGCGCGCCTTCTCGTTCAGGCTGGCGAAGTCCTGGCCCAACAGGGTGACGCTGCCGCGCGTCGGCGTGTCCAGCCCGCCGAGCAGGTGCAGCAGGGTCGACTTGCCGGAGCCGGAGGCGCCGACGATGGCGACGCGCTCGCCGCGCCGCACGTCGATGTCGATGCCGTTCAACACCTGTACCGAGTAGCTGCCCTGGGTGAAGGTCTTGCCCAGGCCACGGCAGGACAGCACCGGGGTGCTGGTGTCGAAGGCCGCCGAGGGCTTGGCCGATGCAGTCGGGTTACTCATAGCGCAGCGCCTCCGCAGGTTTGACGCGGGCGGCCCACCAGCTCGGGTAGATGGTGGCGACAAAGGCCAGCACCACGGCCACGCCGCCGATCTTGAACACGTCCGGCCAGCGCAGGTCGGACGGCACGGCGCTGATGTAGTAGATATCCTTCGACAAGAACTGCACTCCCAATAAATGTTCGATAAACGGCACGATCACGTCGACGTTGAGGGCGACCAGAACGCCGCCCGCCACGCCCAGCATGGTGCCCAAAATGCCCACCAGCGCGCCCTGGATCATGAAAATCTTCATGATCGAACGGGGCGAGGCGCCCAGCGTGCGCAGGATGGCGATGTCGGCCTGCTTGTCGGTCACCGTCATCACCAGCGTCGAGACGAGGTTGAAGGCGGCCACCGCGATGATCAAGGTGAGGATGATGAACATCATGCGCTTCTCGGTCTGTACGGCGGCGAACCAGTTGGCGTTGAGCTTGGACCAGTCGCGCATGATCAAATCGCCCGACATGCTGCGTTTCAGGTCCTGCGCCACCTGTGGCGCGCGGTGCATGTCGACCAGGCGCAGACGCAGGCCGGACGGCGCGTCCAGGCGCAGCAGTTTTTCCGCGTCGGTGATGTGGACGAAGGCCAGCGCCGAGTCGAACTCGTTATGGCCGGCCTCGAAGATGCCGGTGACGGTGAACGAGCGCATGCGCGGCAGCACGCCGGCCGGCGTGGCCTGGCCCTGGGCCAGCGCCAGGGTGACCTTCTCGCCCAGGTTGACGTGCAGCGCGCGCGCCAACTCGATGCCCAGCACGATGTTGTAGGAACCCGGCTGCAGCGCGTTGAAGCTGCCGCGCTTGACCTGCGAGGCGACGTCGGAGACGTTCGGTTCCTGCTCCGGCAGCACGCCACGGATGATGGTCGGGCGCAGCACGTCGTCGCGCACCAGCATGCCCTGGGTTTCGACGAAGGGCGCGGCGCCCTTCACCTCGGGGTTGCGGCGCGCCTCGGCGGCGGCGGCGATCCAGTTCGGCATGGCGCCACGGGCGTCGAAGACCTCGACGTGGGCCAGCACCGACAGCATGCGGTCGGTGACCTCCTTCTGGAAGCCGTTCATCACCGACAGCACGACGATCAGGGCCGCCACGCCCAGGCCGATGCCGGCCATGGAGATCAGCGAGATGAAGGAGATGAAGCTATTGCGGCCGCTGCGCCGGCCGGCGCGGGTGTAGCGCAGGCCGACCAGCCATTCGAACGGCAGATTCTGGATAATACTCATGGGCTCCGAAGACGGTGAAAACGTGTGAGCCCGCAGTGTGCCATATAAATAGCGTTTCATGCGCGAAACGCCGCGCGTTTGGTTTGCCGCGCCCAGCCGTCCGCCCATGAAAAACGGCCCCCGCAGGAGCCGTCGAGGGAAAGCGGCGCCGGCGCCGTTCCGTTGTGGACTTAAGCTTGCTGCTTGCGGCGGCGGGCGATCAGACCCATCAGGCCGATACCGCCCAGCAGCATGGCGTAGCTCGACGGTTCCGGCACGGCCGACACCGTCATGCCGCCCAGGTAGAACTGGTCGGCCTTCTTGCCGCCGAATTCGAAGGTGAACACCGAGCCGACCAGGTTTTCTGGCAGCAGCGAGCCGGCCAGATTGTATTCGACGCCGTTCAGCAGCAACGTGGCGCCCTTCTTCCAGGCGGTGTCGTGGCCGTCCGAGCGCAGGAAGGCGGCGTCGAGTTTGACCGGGCCGGCGAAGCTGAGCACCAGCTTTTCCTTGTTGGTGATGTTGTCGTCGCTACTGTCGCCGCTGGTGTGGTACACGCCCAGGCCGGCGCCGATCTGCTTGGCGAAGTTGTGGCCGTTCTCGCTGTCCTGCACCACCGAGGCGGTGGTCCACTTGTTCTGCGAGAAGTATTGGGCGGTCGCGGTCGCGGTGATGCCGTTGACGGTGTACTTCAGGTCGCCACCGAGGGCGGCCTTCTTGTTGTCGACGTTCGAGCTGCACAGGTCGGCGCCGGTGCAGGCGAAGTAGCCGCTGCTCGGCTCGGACGGCAGCAGGCCCGTGCTTTTACCCTTGACGTATTCCAGATCGGAGAAGTCGAAGAAGGCGGTAGCGGCGAAGGCTGGCAGGGTGGCAAACAGCAGGGTGGAGGCGGCGACGATTTTACTAAGCTTCATGGTGTATTCCAAAATGGTTATTTTTATCGAAGCAACTCGTGCTGCCCCGCTGGTATGGTGCCGGCGACCGCTGCATGTACCCCAGCGCTGGCCTGATCGAAAGAGATATCACTTCAATATCATCTGTTGCCGCAATTATACTTAGATTTTTAACGTGAGCCAACATTTATTGTGAAATACCAATTTTCATTTCCACAACGAAATATTCCAAGTGCCTTAAGGACGGGCCGCTGTCTTACGTTGCGGCAGCTATATCCACTACAATGCCGCATGAAGCAAATTACCCTCGCCCTGCCCTACGCCCTGCCGCCGGCCGAACTGGCCGCCGACCTCCAACGCGCCCTGCAAACCCCCGCCCTGGCCGCCCTGCTGTCGCGCACCGGCGCGCGCCACGTGCAAGCCTGCGACGCCGGCGCCCGCGTGCTGCCGCATGAATCCTGGCTGGCCGTCCAGCTGGGCCTGCGCGCCCAGCCGGCCGCGCCGGCCGACACCGACGCCGACGCCAGTGCGCCGCTGGCCGGCGCCGTCCTGCACGGCTACGGCCAGCCAGCGCAGGAAGGCCACTGGTTCATCGTCCACCCCATCCACGTGCAGATGGCGCGCACCCACCTGAGCCTGGCCGACCCGCGCGCCCTCGCGCTAGCCGACGATGACGCCCGCGTCCTGTTCGAGGCGGCCCAACCCTACTTCGCCGAGCTGGGCAAAGAGCTGCGCTACGGCGACGCCGGCACCTGGTTCCTGCGCGCCGACGACTGGGCCGGCCTGGCCACCAGTTCGCCCGACAGCGCCAGCAGCATGAACCTGAGCGACCTGATGCCGGAAGGGCCGAACGCGGTGGCCTTCCGCAAGCTGCAAAACGAGATCCAGATGCTGTGGTACGAGCACCCGGTCAACCAGGCGCGCCAGGCGCGCGGCCTGCCGCCGGTGAACTCCTTCTGGATCTGGGGCGGCGCCCCGGCGGCGGCCCAGCCGCAAACTGGCAGCACCGGCGCCGCCGGCGCGCTGGCGGTCAACGCCGGCCCGGCCTGGATGATGGCGCTGGCCCGGCCGGCGCTGCGCGACGTGGCCCTGGCCGAGCTGCTGCAGCAAGGCGGCGCGCAGGCCACCGTCGTTTGCGCCGCGCTGATCGAGCCGGGCATCGCCGGCGACTGGTCGCAATGGCTGGCGCGCATGCAGCAGCTCGAGCAGGACTGGTTCGCGCCGCTGCTGGCGGCGCTGCAAACGGGGCGCGTCGGCAGCGCCACGCTGATCCTCAACCACCGTGGCGCCAGCGCCGAATTCACCACCAGCAAACTCGCCCAGCGCAAGTTCTGGCACAAGCACACTCTGAAGAACCTCCTGCCATGACCCGCATCGCCACCCGCACCTACCCCTTCCGCGAATCCGAAATGCTGCGCCAGGGCGGCGTCCACCCCGTGCTGGCCCGGCTGTACGCGGCGCGCGGCCTGACCGACATGAAGGACCTGTCGAGCGAACTGGCGGCGATGATCCCGCCGGCCGGCCTGCTGCACATCGACGCGGCCGCCGTCTTCCTGGCCGACGCCATCGCCGCCAACAAGCGCATGTGCATCGTCGCCGACTACGACTGCGACGGCGCCACCGCCTGCGCCACCGCGCTGCGCGGCCTGCGCTCGATGGGCGCGACCATCGACTTCATCGTGCCCAACCGCTTCGAGTACGGCTACGGCCTGACGCCGGAGATCGTCGAACTGACCGCGCGCGAGAAGTCGCCCGACATCATCATCACCGTCGACAACGGCATCGCCAGCATCGATGGCGTGGCCGAGGCCAACCGGCGCGGCATCGAGGTGGTGGTGACCGACCACCACCTGCCGGCCGACACCCTGCCGGCCGCCCGCGTCATCGTCAACCCCAACCAGCCCGAGTGCGGCTTCCCGAGCAAGCACCTGGCCGGCGTCGGCGTGGTGTTCTACGTGCTGCTGGCGCTGCGCGCCGAGCTGCGCCGGCGCGGCGTGTTCGACGCCCAGAGCCAACCCAAGCTGGACCACCTGCTCGACCTGGTGGCGCTGGGCACCGTGGCCGACGTGGTGCGGCTCGACCCCAACAACCGGATTTTGGTGGCGCAGGGCCTCAAGCGCATGCGCGCCGGCCGCATGCACGCCGGCGTGGCCGCGTTGTTCCGCGTCGCCGGGCGCGAACCGCGCACCGCCAGCCCCTTCGACCTCGGCTTCGCGCTGGGGCCGCGGCTGAACGCCGCCGGCCGCCTGCAGGACATGTCGCTGGGGATCGAGTGTTTGGTCACCGACGACGAGGGCCGCGCCTGGGCGCTGGCCCAGCAACTCAACGAGATCAACCTGAAGCGGCGCGAGATCGAGGCCGAGATGCAGGACACCGCCCTGCTCCACCTCGACGAGTTCGAGCCGGCCGCCAGCAGCACCATCTGCGTCTTCGACGCGGCCTGGCACCAGGGCGTGATCGGCATCGTCGCCTCGCGCCTGAAGGAGAAGTTCTTCCGCCCGACCATCACCTTCGCGCCCGGCGCCGACGGCTGGATCAAGGGTTCCGGCCGCTCCATCCCCGGCTTCCACCTGCGCGACGCGCTCGACCTGGTGTCCAAGCGCGCGCCCAGCCTGATCGACAAGTTCGGCGGCCACGCCATGGCGGCCGGTCTGACCATCCGCGCCGAGGCCTTCGACGCCTTCGCCGAGGCCTTCGAGGCGGTCGGCCGCGCCTGGCTCAGCGAACAGCAGCTCGAACGCGTCATCGAAACCGACGGCCCGCTGGAGGAGGCCTACTACACCACCGACTTCATCGCCCTGATGGCCGGCCAAGTGTGGGGCCAGGGCTTCGCGCCGCCGGTGTTCTGCGACGAGTTCCGCGTCGTCAGCCAGCGCATTTTGAAGGAGCGCCACCTCAAGCTGCTGCTGGAGAAGAACGGCAGCCGCTTCGACGCCATCTGGTTCGGCCATGTCGACTCGGTCGGCGAGCGCGCCCGCGTCGCCTTCCGCCTCGACGCCAACGAGTACAACGGCGTCACCAAGGTGCAGCTGCTGGTGGAGCACGCCGAGCCGGCCTGACGCCGACGGCCAATGGCCGGCCGGCGGCGGCCGGCGTTCAGCCCATGCGCTGGAACACGCCGTCCTTGTCGACCAGCAGGTGCTTCAGGGCGGCCACCACGTGCAGCACGATCAGCGCCACCAAGACCCAGGCGATGACGCCGTGGGCGTCGAAATACTGCTCGGCCAGGTCGTGGTCCGGCACGAACCAGCGCGGCAAGGTCAGGCCGAAGAACACCAGGCCGCGCTTGCTCAAGGCCGCGCCGACGATGCCGGTCAGCGGCATCAGCACCATGCACAGGTAGAGCAGGCCGTGGGTCAGGCCGGACAGGCGCACCTGCCACGGCGTTACGTTGCCCGGCAGCGACGCCGGCCGATGGCCGAAGCGCCACAGCAGGCGCGCCGCGACCAACGCCGCCAGCACCAGGCCGAAGGACTTGTGCAGCATGAAGTAGACGGCGCTGCCGGGATCGTCCTCGATCTCCATCATGTACCAGCCCACGCCGATCAGCACGACGATCAACAGGGCCAGCAACCAGTGCAGCAAACGGGCCGGGGCGGCGTAGCGCCAGGCTGGCGCGGTGGGGTGTAAGGACGGTTTATATTGGTTCATCTTGGTTCTCCTGGGTTGATCCATTACTGTGGTGGCGCAGTTCGCGCCTACATGGTTCTGCCTTGGTGCTGGTGTTTTCAAATTGCAGAGTCGTTCAATCGATGGCCCAGATGGCGTGCGCGTCCAGCTGCACGCGGGCATAGGCGGCCAGCGCCTCGACCTGCGCCGTTTGCGCCGCCAACGCCGCGTCCAGCGCCTGGCGCCGGCTGCCCAGCGCGTCCATCAGCGTACATTCGCCGGCCTGGTAGGCCTTCATCATCAGCTCCGACTGGCGCCGCGCCTGCGTTTCGACCTCGCTGACAGTCTGCCATACCTGATAGCTGCGCGCGTTGTCGATCACCGCGCGTTGTGCCGCCGAGCGCACCCGCAGCCGGACCTGGTCGGCCCGTTCGCGCGCCATCGCCGCCTTCAGCGCGGCGCCGTCGCGGTCGGCGGCGCGGGCGGCGCCCGGCAGCGGTATCGACAAGGTCAGGCCGATCAGGCGTTCCTGCCCGGCCCGCTCGCGCGCCGCGCGCAGCGCTAGCGTCGGATCGGGCATGCGGTCGCTGCTCTGGCGGCTGGCGCGCAGCGTGTACAACGCCACCTCGGCCTCGGCCAGCTCGAGCTCGTGGTTGTCGTGCAGGATGCGCTCACGCCAGTAGTCGGCGCCCTCCACCGGCGCCGGCGGCAGCGGCAAACGGCTGGCGTCGGGCGCCGGCAGGCCGACGTAGTTCTGCTCCAACTGGGCCAGCGCCTGTTCCTGCCGTTGGCGCGCCTGCAGCACCAGCGCGGCGACGCGCTGGTGCTCGGTGTCGGCCTGCAGCTGCTCCAGGCGGGCGCCGTCGCCGGCCAGCACCCGCTTCGCCGCGACGCGCCGCAGCTGCTCCGTCACCGCCAACTGCTCATCCAACCGCGCCACGGCGGCCTGCTCGCGCAGCGCGTCGAACCAGTCCTTCATCAGCGCGCGGCCGGCCTCGTGCCAGGCGTCGGCGTGCATCGCCTCGGCCACCAACACGCCCTGCGCGCCGATGGCCTGGTCCTGCCCGGCCTTGCCGAACCAGCGCACGGTGCGCTCCAGCGCCAGCTCCTGCTCCTGGAAGCGCTCGCCGCCCTCGACCCTGCGCTGGTTGACGCTGGCGCGCGCCGTCCATTCGTAGGGTCCGGCTTGCAGGCGCGTCTTGTCGACGCCGGCCAGCTGGGACTGGAGGGTGCCGAGGCGCAGCTGCGGCAGGCTTTCCAGCGCGCGCCGCACCAGCGGTTCCGGCGGCAGCACGGCCAGCGCGCCCGACGCTGGGCTAGTGGCGGTGGACGCGGCGGCAGGCGCGCTGGCGGCGGCCATCGCGCTGGGCGACTGTGACGCGCCCAGCGCCAGCAGCATCGCCAGCAGCAGTTTGTTAGACGTACTCATGCCAGCCTCCCGAAGTCCAGCAAGGGCGCCATCCAATAGGCCACGTCGGGGTTGCGGATCTCGCCGGCCAGCTCGTCGAGCAGGCCGCGCAGGTCGGCCTGCACGCCGGCGATCAACACCAGCTTGCGCCGGCTGCGGCCCTGCACCTTTTCCATGGTCGACTGCAGCGAGGCGCCGCGCCCCATGCCTTGGGCGTCGACCACCGAAAAGCCGCCGGCCCAGGCCGGGCGCAGCAGCAGGAAGTCGAGCACGTCCTCCTCCAGCGAGACGGGAATCGCCAGCGTTAGCATGGCGTCGTATTTTTTATCATTGCTCATGCGAGCCTCCGCTAAGGGATGGGGCGCTTGGCGCTACGCCAAAACGCCGGAACAGGATAGGCAGCAGCACCAGCGTCAGCAAGGTGGCGCTGAGCAGGCCGCCGATGACCACGATGGCCAGCGGCTTCTGGATCTCCGAGCCGGGGCCGCTGGCCAGCAGCAGCGGCACCAGGCCCAGGCCGGTGATACAGGCGGTCATCATCACCGGCCGTAGGCGGCGCAACGCGCCCTGCGTCACCACCTCGCCCAGCGCCATGCCGCGCGCCACCAACTGGTTGAAGCAGGTGATCATCACCAGGCCGTTCAGCACGGCGATGCCCATCAGCGCGATGAAGCCGACCGAGGCTGGCACCGACAGGTATTCGCCGCTGACGGCCAGCGCCACCACACCGCCGATCAGCGCGAACGGTATGTTGACGAACACCAGCAGCGCCTGGCGGATGCTGTGCAGCGTGCTGAACAACAGCAGGAAGATCAGCGCCAGCGCCACCGGCACCACCAGCGCCAGCCGGGCGGCGGCGCGTTGCTGGTTCTCGAACTGGCCGCCCCAGCTGACCCGGTAACCGACCGGCAGCTTGATTTGGCGCGCCACGCCGGCCTTGGCCTCGTCGACAAAGCCGACCAGGTCGCGGCCGCGCACGTTGGCGCGCACCACCACCAGCCGCGAGCCGTTCTCGCGCTCGACCTTGACCGGGCCGTCGACATGGCGCAGGCTGGCCAGCTGCGACAGCGCGACGGCGCCGCCGTCGGCCAGCGGAAGGCGCAGCTGCTCGAACAACTCGGCCGACAATTGCAGGCTGTCGTCGCCGCGCAGCAGCAGCGGCAGGCGCCGCCCGCCCTCCACCACCACGCCGGCGACGCGGCCCTCGACCAGCGTGCGCAGGTCGGCCTGCACCTGCTCCACGCTCAGGCCCAGGCGGCCGGCGGCGACGCGGTCGACGTCGACCTGCAAGTACTGCACGCCGGCGTTCTTCACCGTCAGCACGTCCTCGCTGCCGGGAATGGCCTGCAACAGCTTGAGCACCTGCTCGGCCAGGCCGCCCAGCACCTGGTTGTCCGGCCCGTAGATCTTCACGGCCAGGTCGCCGCGCACGCCGGACAGCATCTCCGAGGTGCGCATCTCGATCGGCTGGGTGAAGCTCAGGTTTACGCCGGGGAAGCTGGCGGTGGCCACGCGCAGCGCCTCGATCAGCGCCTCCTTGTCCTTGCTGCGCCATTCGGCGCGCGGCTTGAGCACCAGGAAGGTGTCGGTCTCGTTGAGGCCCATCGGGTCCAGCCCCAGCTCGTCCGAGCCGAGCCGGGCGACGATGCGGCGCACGTCCGGCACCTGTTCGAGGATGCGGCGCTGGATCGCCTGGTCGAGCCGGGCCGACTCGGCCAGGTTCACCGAGGGCAGCTTCTCGATCTGCATGATGATGTCGCCCTCGTCGAGCGTCGGCATGAAGGACTTGCCGACATAGAGGAACAGGCCGACCGACAGCAGCAGCGCCGCCACCGCCACCGCGCCGACGCCGCGCGGGCGCAGCAGGGCCCAATCCAGCAGGCGGGCGTAGCCGGCCTCGAGCCGGCGCACCAGCCACGGCGCCGGGCCGTGCTGGTCCTTCAGCAGCAGCGAGGCCAGCACCGGGATCACCGTCAGCGACAGCAGCAGCGACGAGGCGAGCGCGAAGATGATGGTCAGCGCCACCGGCGCGAACAGCTTGCCCTCCAGCCCCTGCAGCGACAGCAGCGGCAGGAACACGATCATAATCACCAGCATGCCGGCGGTGACCGGCACGGCCACCTCGCGCACCGCGCGGTAGATCACGTGCAGGCGCGACATGCCCGGCTGCGCGCCGGTGCCGTGCGCCTCGATGTTCTCGACCACCACCACGGCGGCGTCGACCAGCATGCCGATGGCGATCGCCAAGCCGCCCAGCGACATCAGGTTGGCGCTCAGGCCGAAGGCGTTCATCAGCACGAAGGTGCCCAACGCGGCCAGCGGCAGGATGCAGGCCACCACCAGCGCCGAGCGCAGGTTGCCGAGGAACAGATACAACAGCACCACCACCAGCAGCGTCGCCTCGCCCAGCGCCTTGGTGACGGTGGAGACGGCGCGCTCGACCAGGTTGCCGCGGTCGTAGAAGGGGCTGATGGTGGTCCCGGCCGGCAGAGTTGGCGCCATCTCGTGCAGGCGCGCGCGGATCTGGTCGACCACCTTCTGCGCGTTGGCGCCGCGCATGGCCAGCACCAGCGCCTCGACCGCCTCGCCCTTGCCGTCCTGCGTCACCGCGCCGTAGCGGGTCAGCTGGCCGATGCGCACCGTGGCCACCTGGCCGACCGTGACCGCCACGCCGTCGCGGCTGGCCACGGCGATGGCGCGCACGTCGTCCAGCGTGTGGATGCTGCCGTCGCTGCGGATCAGCAGCGACTCCTCGCCGCTGCCCAGGCGGCCGGCGCCGTCGCTGCGGTTGTTGGCCTCGAGCGCCTGCTGCAGCTGGGCCAGCGAAACGCGCCGCGCCGCCAGCGCCGCCAAGTCGGGCACCACCTCGAAGCTCTTCACCTGGCCGCCCAGCGAGTTGACGTCGGCCACGCCGGGGATGTTGCGCAGCTGCGGGCGGATGGTCCATTCGAGCAGCGTGCGCTTCTCCATCAAGCTGAGCGGCCCCTCGATGGTGAACATGAAGATCTCGCCGAGCGGCGTGGTGATCGGCGCCAGGCCGCCGCTTACCGAGGCCGGCAGGTCCTTGAGCACGTTGGCCAGCCGCTCGCTGACCTGCTGGCGCGCCCAGAACACGTCGGTGCCGTCCTGGAAGTCCAGCGTGATGTCGGCGATCGCGTACTTCGACTGCGAGCGCAGCACCACCTGGCGCGGAATGCCCAGCAGCTCCTGCTCGATCGGCGCGACGATGCGCGCCTCCACCTCCTCCGGCGTCATGCCGGGCGCCTTCATGATCAACTTAACCTGGGTGCTGGAGACGTCGGGGAAGGCGTCGATCGGCAGCTCGTTGAAGGCCTGCACGCCGGCACCTATCATCAGCACGGTCAGCACCAGCACCAGCAGGCGCTGCGACAGCGACAGCGCGATCAGTCGGGCCAACATCACTTGCCTCCCGTCGGCGCGGCAGTCTTGGCGGCGGGCTCGGCGCCGGCCTCGGCACCCAATCCGGCCCAAATACCCTTCAGGGCGACGATGCCGCGCACCGCCACCGGCTCGCCCGCCGTCAGCGCGCCCTGCGTCCAGACCATGTCGGCGCCGGCCGCTGCGGCGCGCACCGGCACCACGGCGAAGCCCGCGCCGCGCTTGACGAAGACGAAGGTCTCCGCGCCGCGCCGCACCACCGCTGCCGCCGGCAGCGCCACGGCGCCGGCCTGCGCAGCCGTGCCAGCTACGCCTGACGCGCCAGCAACGCCGGTGGCGCCACTACTGCCGGACGCGGCGACGCTGGATGCGGCGGCGGCCGCGCCGCGCAGCAAGCGCGCCTCGACATAGGCGTTGATCTTCAGGCAGGCGTCGCGTTCGGTCTGCTCGGCCCGCACCAGCGCGCTCTGGTTGGCGCCGTTGACCACCGGCGAAATGGCGATCACCCGCAGCTTGCCGCAGCCCTTGGCCTGCAACAGGTCGCCGACACGGATCAGCGCCAGTTGTTGGCGCGAGGCCTGCAGCTCGACCCACAGCGGGCCGTCGCGGCCGATGCGTGCCAGCTCGGCGCCCGCCTCGATCCGCTGGCCGGGGCTGACCGGCAGCTCCAGCACCGTCCCGGCGTATTGCGCCCGCACGGTCAGCACAGGCGACAGCGGTCGGCCGGCCCTTAGCGCGCCGATTGCCGCAGGGTCCAAACCGGCGGCGCGCAGCGCCTGGCGCCGCTCGTCCGCCGCCAAACCGGCCAACTGGGCGGCGCTGCGGCTCTCCTCCAAGCGCGCGGCGGCGATGATGCCGTCGCCGAACAGCGCCTCGTCGCGCGCCAGCTTGGCGCCGGCCAGGCGGGCC
Source organism: Rugamonas rubra (assembly GCF_900114705.1). GTDB lineage: Bacteria > Pseudomonadota > Gammaproteobacteria > Burkholderiales > Burkholderiaceae_D > Rugamonas > Rugamonas rubra. Next base: position 22,790 of record NZ_FOTW01000025.1, on the reverse strand, counting down.
TGGGCCGCCAGTTGTAGATACTCACGCTGCAGCTCCAGCCACGGCTGGCTGAACAGGGTCAGCAGTGGCGCGCCGGCGGCCACCCGCTGCAGGCTGGCCACGTGCACCTGCTGCACCACGCCGCCCAGCGCGCTGCTGGCCAGCGCCAGTGCGGTGCCCGGCGCCACCACGGTGCCGGCCAGGTACTGGTCGTTGCCGGCCGCCTCGACGCCGGCGGCCGGCAACGCGGCCAGCGCCGGCGTGGTGGCGATGCCGGCCCTGGCGATCTGCGCGGGATTGACGCGCAACTGCTCCGGCGTGGCCGGCGCGGCCGCCGCCGTCGTCAACAAACCTGCCAACAGCAGAAGCAGGGGCACGCGGTGCAAACGGCGCCGGCTAAGGCAAGCGCTGGGGCAGCGGTTAAGATACGGATTGGATGGCGACATGGCGCGGCGCTTTGCAAGAGTGGTCAATGGCGCCGATGGTGGAATCAAGACATTAAGAAGTTCTTAACAACTGCCGCCTACCATACTATCCAATCAAACCGCCAAGGAGCCGGACGTGCGCATACTGCTGACCGAGGACGATCCCCAACTGGGACGGGCCACCCAGATCGGCCTGGAGCAGGCCGGCTACGCGGTCGACTGGGTGCAGTCGGCCGAAAGCGCGCACACGGCGGTGCGCCTGCACCGCTACGCCTGCGTGCTGCTCGACCTGGGCCTGCCCGGCCAGGACGGCATGCAGGCCTTGGACCAGCTGCGCCGCAACGGCTACGACGGCGCCATCCTGATCGTCACCGCGCGCGACCAGATCCCCGACCGCATCGCCGGCCTCGACGGCGGCGCCGACGACTTCATCATCAAGCCCTTCGACCTCGACGAGCTGGCCGCGCGCGTGCGCAGCGCCTGCCGCCGCGCCGCCGGCCGCCTGCGCGAGCAGCTGGTGCACGGCGACATCGTCATCGACGTGGCCGACCGCCAGGTGCAACAGGCCGGCCAACCAGTGCCGCTGACCAGCAAGGAGTTCAGCATCCTGCTGATGCTGATCGAGCAGCGCGGCCGCGTGCTCAGCCGCGAGCAGCTGGAGGAAAGCCTGTACGGCTGGGGCGAGGAGGTCGAGAGCAACGCCGTCCAGGTGCATATCCACCACCTGCGCCGCAAGCTGGGCAAGGCGCTGATCCGCACCGTCCACGCGGTCGGCTACAGCATCGACAAGCCGGCCGCCGGCGCCGCCAGCGCCGCATGAGCGCCCGCGCCGCGCCCTGGTCGCTGCGCCGCACCCTGCTGGCCTGGCTGCTCGGCCTGACCCTGGCGCTGTGGGGCTTGAGCGCCCTCATCGTCTACCTCGAGGCAGACCGCGAAAGCCAGGAGCTGTTCGACCAGTCGCTGGCCGAGACGGCCCACCTGCTGCTGTCGCTGGCCGACCACGAGGTGCAGGAGCACGCCGCCGGCACGCCGCTGGCGATGGCCGTGCCGGACAACCGCAACCACCGCCAATACCTACTGTTCCAGATCTGGAGCGCCGAGCCGCGCCTGCTGTACAAGAACGTCGGCGCGCCCGACGCCGCCTTCGCCCCGCCCGCCGCCACCGGCTTCGGCTGGGCCAACGTCGACGGCGCGCGCTGGCGCGTCTACACCAGCTGGAACGACAGCCACCGCCTGCAGATCCAGCTGGCCGAGCCGCTGCGCCACCGCAAGGACATCAGCAGCCGCTTCGCCTACAAGCTGCTCGGCTTCGCCCTGCTGCTGGCGGTGCTGGCCACGCTGACGATACGCTGGAGCGTCAACCGCGCCTTCCGCGCGCTGCGCCGCCTGGCCGACGAGGTGTCGCGCCGCACGCCCAACGACCTGGCCGAGGTCGGCCTGGCCGGCGCGCCCGACGAGGTGCATCCGCTGCTGCTGGCCATCAACCGCCTGTTCGAGCGGGTGCGCCGCACCATGGAACACGAGCAGCGCTTCACCGCCGACGCCGCGCACGAGCTGCGCACGCCGCTGGCGGCCATCAAGACCAACCTGCAGGTGATCCAGCGCGCCCGCAGCGAGGCCGAGCGCGACGAGTTCATCGGCGGCCTCGGCGTCAGCGTCGACCGCGCCGGCCGCCTGGTCGACCAGCTGTTGACATTGTCGCGCCTCGACCCGCAGTACCGCCCGGCCGACGACCTGGCCGAGCACGACCTGGCCGCCGTGCTGGCCGGCCAGCTGCCGGCCTGGCAAGCGGAAGCCGAGCGGCGCCGGATCACCCTTCAAACCGAGCTGCAAGCGGCGCCTTGCCGCATCAGCCAGGCCGGCGTGCAGATCCTGGCCCGCAACCTGGTCGACAACGCACTGCGCTACACGCCGGCCGGCGGCACGGTGCGGCTGTCCTGCGGCCGCGACGGCAGCCAAGTCTGCCTGCGCGTCGCCGACAACGGCCCCGGCATCGCCCCTGCCATGCGCGAACGCGTCTTCGAGCGCTTCTTCCGCCTGGCCGACGCCAAGCAGCCCGGCAGCGGCCTGGGCCTGTCCATCGTCGAGCGCATCGCCGAGGCCCACGGCGCCAGCGTGCAACTGGGCGCGGGCCTGGACGGCGCCGGCCTAGGGGTCGAGGTGCGCTTCCCGGCCGCCGCCGACGCCAACACCACCGCGGACGTTTGCCTTCCATCCCGAAAAGGAGTATAACTATTCCATAAACGGAGGGAACCATGAACCTTGCCTACGCCTATCCCAAAAGTCGCTTCGAGCCAACCGTGCTGGTGGACCTGAACGCCAAGGCCGAGCGCGAGCGCCTGTCGAAGTCCGCGCTGATCGGCTTTTTCAAGCTGGCGGCGGCCTGGAAGCTGCGCGACGACGACGCCCGCGAGCTGCTCGGCGGCCTGTCCAGCAGCGCCTTCTACGAGTGGAAAAAGAACCCCGACCGCGTGCTTGAGGTCGACCGCATCACCCGCATCTCCTACCTGCTCGGCATCTACAAGGCGCTGCACATCCTGTACGGCGACCAGCTGGCCGACGAGTGGATCAACCTGCCCAACAAGAACGTGATCTTCGCCGGCCGCACGCCGCTGGCCAACATGCTGGCCGGCGGCCTGCTGGCCATGCAGACCGTGCGCAAGCTGCTCGACGCCCGCCGCGGAGGACTCTGACTTGCCGCTCAGCCCGATTCCGCCGCTGACCCTGCTGCGCCAGATCGACACCTGCCGCCTGTTGCCGTCGCGCTTCGCCGACGTCGCCGACTCGGTGCTGGCCCCGCTGGCCGAGGACGAGGCCCACCTGCGCGACCTGTTCGACCTGGACAACGCCACCAACGAGCGCCTGCGCGCCCAGTACGGCGGCAGTGCCGGCATCGGCGTCGACGAGCTGGTGTTCGGCCTGCCCAACTTCCGCATCATCAACGCCGCCTTCACCTACGCCCGCCCCGAGGGCAGCCGCTTCAACGACGGCGAACGGGGCGCCTGGTACTGCGCCTTCGACGCCGACACCGCGCTGGCCGAGGTGATCTTCCACAAGACCGTCGAATACGCCGAAATCGACCGCTTCGACGACAGCGTGCCCTACCAGCTGATGCTGGCCGACTTCAGCGCCAGCTTCCACGACCTGCGCGGCCAGGCCCGCTTCCAGCACTGCCTGGACCCGGCCAGCTACGTCGGCTCGCAGCAGCTGGCCGGCCTGCTGCTCGACGGCGGCTCGATGGGCGTGGTGTTCCCCAGCGTGCGCCGGCCCGGCGGCACCAACCTGGCCTGCTTCCGCCCCGCGCTGGTGGGCAATGTTCGCAAAGACAAGGTGTATCGGTTAACATGGGCGGGTTCGCCGACGCCGCGCGTCGACATCGTCTGAGCGCGCCCGCCGCAGCCGGCACTTTTTTGACCATTTTTCGATCCATTTATGCAGACCAAGCCAGAAAACGACACCGACCTCCGCCTCAAGATCAACAGCGAAACGGCGCGCCTGCCCTGGACCGAGCTGCTCAAGCACTTCGCCTCCGGCAGCGTGGTGTGGGTCGCCAACAGCCTCGACCTGGTCGACGTCGCCGTGCGCATCTCGCACGACGACAAGGCCAACATCAGCCAGTGGATGACCGCCGGCCTGCTCGGCAAGGTCACCGACCAGCAGGCCGAAGCCTGGCTGGCCGCCGACGCCACGCTATGGGCGGCGGTGGTCCATCCCTTCATCCTGGTGCAGGAAGAAAAGCCCAAGGTCCACTAGGCCAGGACAGCAATACCATTACCGATATCGAAAAGGTATGTTTAATACCCGTTTCGATATCGACTCCTCACCCTGGCCGTCCGCACACTGGCTGCGCGCCGGCCCCAGTCCCGCCCCCATTCATGTTCCTGCCAGCCCTGGACCAGCATTTGCTGCGCAACACCCCCTATCCGCAACTGAGCGGATGGCAACGTTTCATCACAGAATTCCTATATTTCGGCGTCAAGCAGGCCCGCGCCTGCCTGTTCGTCGGCCTGTTCTTCGGCGCCGTGATCCTGCTGCCGCGCACCGGCCTGTTCGGCCTGCCGCGCTACGACGCCCTGCTGATCGCCGCCGTCGGCATCCAGCTGTGGATGGTCTGGGCCGGGCTGGAGACCTGGGACGAGCTGAAGGCCGTCAGCCTGTTCCACTTGGTCGGCTTCGCGCTGGAGGTGTTCAAGGTGTCGTCCGGCATCCAGTCGTGGAGCTACCCGGACTTCGCCTACAGCAAGGTGATGGGTGTGCCACTGTTTTCCGGCTTCATGTACGCCGCCGTCGGCAGCTACATCATCCAGGCCTGGCGCCTGCAGGACCTGCGCATCCGCCACCATCCGCCGTACTGGATGGCGATCTCAATCGCCGTGCTGATCTACGCCAACTTCTTCAGCCACCACTACATCGGCGACTACCGCTGGTATCTGGCCGCCTGCGCGCTGGGTCTGTACGCCCGCACCAGCGTGATCTTCCGCCCGCTCGACCGCGACCGCGTCATGCCGCTGCCGCTGGCCTTTGTACTGATCGGCTTCTTCATCTGGCTGGCCGAGAACATCAGCACCTTCTGGGGCGTGTGGCGCTACCCCAACCAGCTGGGCGCCTGGTCGGCCGTCCACGTGAGCAAGTGGAGCTCCTGGTCGCTGCTGGTCATCATGACCTTCACCATCGTCGCCAACCTCAAACACATCAAGGCGCGCATCCATGTGCCTGATTGACGCGGTCAAAGCAAGTTTTCGGATTATGTTGCCGACATGCTTTACTGGTTGGGACTAACCGGCTGCTGGGCCGAGGCACCCAAGCGCGTGGCCGTTTTGATAATCAGGCCTTGCAACAGGGCAGGTGAACTGACTCCGACCTGGAACGCAAGAATGGCACTCATCTTATCGCCATTGAGAATATAGACACTCGCCATCACGAATGCGAGGCCGGGCAATGCCAGCAGTAGGAAAGCGAAAGCCGCAGCATACTTCAGCCAAGGAAGCTTATCCTGCGGAGCGCGGTTGAAATGCGACGCGACATGAAAACCGAACAATACAAAGCCTCCGACAACAGCGATACACAATAGATCAACGTTGTCGCTCAGCAAGGCAATTCGTTCGGCACTAGTTGTCAATCGCTACCCTATTCGAGGAGAAGAAATCGATGAACTTTTCCTTAAAACTCGCCTCGCTGACAAAGCGCTCTTTCGTCGTCAGCAACGCGCGACCATCGTTGGCTCTAACCGGGGCGATCTTCACGGCAGATACTAGCTGCGGGTCAGTCTTTAGCGCGTCAATGACGAGGCGCGGTTCGACGTTTGCTGCAGCGGCAATGCCTGTGATGGTACGGCTGCTGAACCTCTCGTCGTTGAGCGCAAGCAAAATACGCGCGCGGAGCTCAGCCGTTGTCGGCACGATGGGCGCTGTGATCATGCCATCAGGCTCTCCATTCTTTATCGCAACCATACGCCCTCCTCGCTAGGCCTAGTCCATCAACGAGTGTACATCGGATGCCAAACTATGCAAATTCGCCGTTCAACTCCCGCACAAGCATTTGATGCCTGACAAGGATCGCAAATTCGCCAGGAAACGTTAGACCGTTGTATTGATTGGTTTTCTAGGGGATAATTGCACCCCATGAACGATACCACCACACTCCCCCCATTGCCCGACCGCCTGTCGATCGACCCGCGCAGCCCTTTCCACCTGCCTAGCGCCTTCGAACGCGAAGTGGCCATCAAACTGAACGACAAAGAGCGTTTGGACGTCGAAGAATATTGCATCAGCGAAGGCTGGATTCGCGTGCCCGCCGGCAAGGCGCTGGACCGCAAGGGCCAACCTATGCTGATCAAACTGAAGGGCAAGGTCGAAGCCTTCTACCGCTAAGCCGTCCGCAACACCGTCACCTCACCACTCCGGCCCGCCGCCCTCGGGCGTCAGCGCCGGATGCTCGCCGAAAAATCCCCCGACTTGTCCGCCGCGCGCGCCTTTGCCGTGATGTGTGCCGTCTCGCGCAATTGGGCGAACTCGCCCGCACCGGCCAGCGCGCCGATGTCGAACAGATAACGATCCAGATAACCCGAGGCCAGCAGCCGCCAGTCGAACGGCAGGCCGGGATCGATGCGCCGCGCCATCTCGAAGACGATGGTGGTGCAGTTGGCCGTCAGCGTGTTGTAGAAGCGCGGCGCGCGCTGCAGCTCGGCGCCCTCGTCCAGATAGGCCAGGAACAGCGAGCGCATCGCCGCCGGCGCCATCTTCACCCGGTACAAGTACATGTCCTCGCCGCGCACGTTGGTGCGCACGCGCAGGATGTCGCGCTCGTCGGCCGCCACCAGCACCGTCTCGTAGCGCTTGAAAAAGCCGGCCAGGGCCGAGAAGCTCTCGCTGCGCTCCTTGCGGATCTCGATGGAAAAGGTGATGTAGCGGCCGTCGTCGAAGCCGAACGACACCAGCGTGTGGGCGATGGCCGGCCCCATCCAGTAGGACAGCGCCACGTCCACCGAGCGCAGCCGGTCCAGATCGTAGCGCCGCTGTTCCCAGCGCTGGGTGAAGTCGGCGTCGCCGCGCCAGTCGAAATTGCGCACCTGGTCGAGCGTGACGACGCTGCCGTCGACCTTGCCGCCGACCATGCGGGCGACGTCGGCGGCCCAGCCCCGTTGCCGCGCCGGCGCAATGGTGGCCCACCACGCCAACAGCAAAGCGAACGCCAGCAACCAGGGCAACAAGGCGCGCGCCCGGCGACTGCGCCACCAGCAGACCAGCGTCGCCACGCCGCTTGCCGCCCACACGGCCAGCACCGCCCAGCGCAGCGCCTCGCCGCCGGGCAGCTGGAACCACAAGGCCAGCGCGCCCCAGCCGGTCGACAACAACAGCAACAAAGAGCCCAGGACCGTCGCCACACCGCGGAGTATGCTTTTTTTCATGCGCAGATTATAGGGGCTGGACGGCCGCCGCCGGACAAGGGCACACCGCGCTGGCATTCACGTTAAGTTTCGTGTAACCTTGCCGCAGAACCAACCACCGCCCGGCGCACGCCATGAAAAACCAGTAAATTGCGACTCAGCTGATTGACCGACCGCCATCGTGGCAACACGCGGCGCGGCGCGCGCCATGACGGCCCCGCAATCCCCCTCCCGGCAGCCCACGCTGCCACCCCGTATCGAGTAGCACCACGACGTCCGCCGCGATGGCCGGGGCCGCTTCCCGATCCGCACCACTGCACCGGCACCACCCGTTCGTCCGCCTCATTCGGCAGAGCCAATCCGTCACGCCCGGCCATCGCCGAGCCGAGGCCTCGCAGCGGCGCGCCGACATTGCCACCGACCCGAGATTGCGCAAAACCTATGCATACCACCACCTCCATCGCCACCTACAACGCCAGCTACCGCATCGACGGCACGGCGGTGAACATCGACGACTTCACCCATACCTTCTACCAACGCAAGATCGGCATCATCGGCGACAACGGCAGCGGCAAGAGCACCCTGCTCAAGATGCTGGCCGGCCGGCTGTTGCCGCAGTCCGGCTCAGTCGCTCTGTCGGCCAGCATTTGCTACTGCCCGCAGGACCACCAGGGCTTCGACGCGGAAACGGTGGCCGGCATCCTCGGCGTGGCCGACAAGATCGGCGCGCTGCGGCGCATTGCCGGCGGCGGCCTGGCGCAGGCCGACTTCGACCTGCTCAACGACGACTGGGACGTCGAACGCAACCTGCGCCTGCGGCTGGAGCAGTACGACTTGGCCGGGCTGGAGATGGAGCGCCCCTTCGGCGCGCTGAGCGCCGGCCAGAAAACCCGTCTGCTGCTGGTGCGCGCCATCCTCAGCAAGGCCGATTTCCTGCTGTTCGACGAGCCGACCAACAACCTCGACATCCAAGCCCGGCAGAACCTCTACGATTTCGTCGCCGGCACGGAGACGGGGCTGCTGATGGTCAGCCACGACCGCAAGCTGCTGCGCCACTGCGACGAGATCATCGAACTGAGCGGCATGGGCGTCAAGGTCTACGGCGGCGACTTCGACGACTACGCCGAGCAGAAGGAACTCCAGGACAAGGCCGTCGAGCGGCAGTACGAGGACGCCAAGCAAGACTGCAAGAAAGCCCAGCGCGCCGCGCAGCAGGCGCTGGAGGCCTTCGACAAGAAGAGCTCGGTCGGCCGCAAGCTGTTTCTCGACGGCAAAATCGACCGCATCTCGGCCAACGGCAAGCGCGGCCGCGCCGAAAAGACCTTCGGCCGCATGAGCAATCTGGAGGAGCGCATGCTGGCCTCGGCCGGCAGCCGCCTCGACAACGCCAAGCAATTGCGCGAGGTCAAGGAGGCGATCCATGTCGCCCTGCCCAAGACTTCTGTGCCGAACGGCAAGGTCGTGCTGGCGGTCGAGGCCCTCGGCTACCGCCATCCGGGCGCCGGGCAAGCCTTGTTCGACGGGCTGGACTTGACGATGGTCGGGCCGGAGCGGGTCGCCCTGGTCGGCCGCAACGGCGTCGGCAAGAGCACCCTCCTCAAGCTGATCTGCGCCGAGCTGGCGCCGACGCGGGGCACGGCGACGATAGGCGTGGCGCGATGGAGCTATCTGAGCCAGGACATCGGCATGCTGCGGCCCGGGCAGACCGTGCTGGAAAATTTCCAGCGCATCAACGCCGACCTGTCGCACCACGACTGTCACCACGCCCTGGCGCAGTTCAAGTTCCGCAACAAGGACGCGCAAAAGCTGGCCGGCCAGCTCAGCGGCGGCGAACGGATACGCGCCGGCCTGGCCTGCGTGCTACTGTCGAGCACGCCGCCGCAGTTGCTGCTGCTCGACGAGCCGACCAACCACCTGGACCTGGCCAGCCTGGTGGCGCTGGAGGACATCCTCAATCAGTACGAGGGCGCGCTGCTGCTGGTGTCGCACGACGCCACCTTCCTCGAGCGTGTCAAGGTGGGACGGCAGGTAGAGTTGGCGGCGGCATAGTCAAGCCGGCCTTGCCGGGGTATGATTGCGCCATCCGCCTGCGCAGGCATTTCGATACGAAAATGCACGAATCCGGACGGCCAACCATTCCAGGGACAATCATTTCACCACCTATGAGCAAGCCAATCGCAGCGACGCCGGAACGCGGCAACGGCGGCGACAGCTCGAACGAGATCGCCAACAGCATCGCCGAGGCCATCGCCGCCCGGCAACTGCCGCCCGGCACCAAACTGCGCGAAGAGGCGCTGGGCCGGCTGTACTCGGTCAGCCGCACCAAGATCCGCGCCGCCCTGTTGATCCTGTCGAAGGACAAGCTGATCCAGATCGTGCCCGACAAGGGCGCCTTCGTCAGCCAGCCCAGCGAGACGGAGTCGCGCGAGATCTTCGCCGCCCGCCGCATCATCGAAGCGGCCTTGGCGCGCGAATTCGTCGCCAAGGCGCGGCCGGCCGACTACAAGGCGCTGGAGAAGCACTTGAAGGCCGAGCGCGCCGCGCTGGCCCAGGTCAACACCAAGGTGCGCTCGCAGCTGCTGGGCGATTTCCACGTCATGCTGGCCGAGGTGGTCGGCAACCACGTGTTGAAGGAGATCGTGCACGAGCTGGTCGGCCGCAGCTCGCTGATCACCATGCTGTACCAGTCAGACCGGGACGCCGTCTGCTCGTCCGACGAGCACGCCGCCTTCCTCGAAGCCGCCAAGGCCGGCGACGCCGACAAAGCCGCCAGCCTGATGCTGCACCACCTCAGCCACGTCGAAGGCGCGCTGCGCTTCGACGGCAGCGTCAGCGAAGGCAAGCGCGACCTCGTCACCGCCCTGCTGATGTAAAGAACCAACCGGGGTCAGTGCCGACATTCGGACATTCAGCGCGTGAATGTCCGAATGTCGGCACTGACCCCGACTGCTGAGTTCGCGTCTGAGCTTAGGCGGCGCGGGTGCCGGTCGCCAGGGCGAGGATGCGCGCCAGCTCGTTGTGGCGCTCGATCACCAGCGGCAGGTCCACCGTGCACATCTGGCCGTCGCGCACCACCACCTTGCCGTTGATGATGCTGTGCGAGACGTTGGCCGGCGTGCAGAACACCAGCGCCGCCACCGGATCGTGCAGCGCGCCGGCAAAGCCGATCTGGTCCAGCTTGAACATGACGATGTCGGCCGCCATGCCCGGCTTGAGCGCGCCGATGTCGTCGCGGTTCAGCACCTTGGCGCCGCCCAGGGTGGCCACCTCCAGCGCCTGGCGCGCCGTCATCGCGTCCGGGCCGAAGCCGACCCGCTGCAGCAGCATCGCCTGGCGCACCTCGCCCAGCATATGGCCCGAGTCGTTCGAGGCGCAACCGTCCACTCCCAACCCGACCGCCACGCCGGCGTCGATCATCTTGCGCACCGGCGCGATGCCCGAGGCCAGCCGCATGTTCGAGCACGGGCAATGGGCGATGCCGGTGCCGGTGCGGCCGAACATGTAGATGCCGTCGTCGTCCAGCTGCACGCAGTGGGCGTGCCAGACGTCCGGGCCGACCCAGCGGCAATCCTCGGCGTACTCGGCCGGCGTCATGTTGAACTTCTCGCGGCTGTAGGCGATGTCGTTGGCGTTCTCGGCCAGGTGGGTGTGCAGCGACACGCCGAAGCTGCGCGCCATGCCGGCCGCCTCCCTCATCAGATCGCGCGAGACGGAAAACGGCGAGCACGGCGCGACGACGATACGCTGCATGGCGTAGCGGCCGCTGTCGTGGTAGCTCTCGATCAGGCGCTGGGTGTCCTTGAGGATCGCCGCCTCGCTCTCGACCACGCAATCCGGCGGCAGGCCGCCCTTCGACTGCCCCACGCTCATCGCGCCGCGCGCGGCGTGGAAGCGCATGCCGATCTGGCGCGCCGCCGCGATGCTGTCGTCCAACTTGCAGTCGTTCGGGTAGATATACAGGTGGTCGCTGCTGGTGGTGCAGCCGGACAGGATCAGCTCGGACATCGCGGTCAGCGTCGACACGTGCACCATTTCGGCGTTCAGGTTGGCCCAGATTGGATACAGATTAGTCAGCCAATTGAACAGCTCGCCGTTCTGCGCCGCCGGGATCACCCGCGTCAGGCTCTGGTACATATGGTGGTGGGTGTTGATCAGCCCCGGCAACACGACGTGGTTGGCGGCGTCGATGATCTCGTCGGCCTGCTGCGGCAGCTCGGCCGTGCTGCCGACCTGGACGATCACATTGTCGCGGATGAAGACGGCGCCGTCGGCGATTTCGCGCCGCTCGTCGTCCATGGTCACCAGCACGCGGGCATTCTTGATCAAGAGGGTCTTAGTCATTTTGTGTGTAGAAGAAAAGGAATGAAAAAACACTGCGGAAACAATGCACGCGCACTGCGGAAACAATGTGACAATCCCGCGCCGGCGATGGCGCGCCGGCGCGGGAACTTGAAGCAGGCGCTAGTTTAAGCGGCTTCCAGCTCCTGTGTCAGGAAAGCTTGCGGCACGTCCTCGTCGTCCTCGTCGTGCTCGACGGGACGCTCGGGCAGCACCAGGTTGAGGACCACCGCCACCAGCGCGCCGACGGTGATGCCGGAACCGAACACCTCCTTGACGAAGGACGGCAGCTTGGCCAGCAGCTCGGGCCGCACCGTCACCGCCAGGCCGCAGCCGATGGCCACCGCCATGATGATGCTGTTGCGCTTGGTGCTCTCCACCTTGCTGAGCAACTGCACGCCGGCCGAGATGATCATCGCGAACATCATCAAGCCGGCGCCGCCCAGCACCGGCTTGGGTATCGTCACGACGATGGCGCCGAGCACGGGAAACAGGCCGGCCAGGAACAACAGGCAGCCGGTCAGCGCGACGACGTGGCGGCTGGCCACGCCGGTCAGCGAAACCACGCCGACGTTCTGCGCGAAGGTCGACACCGGCGGGCTGGACATGACGGCGGCCAGCGCCGAGCCGAGGCCGTCGCACAGGATGCCACGGGCCAAGGTCTTGCCGCGCATCTTGGTGTTGGTGGCGGCGCCCAGCGCCATGAAGGTGCCGGTGGTCTCGACCATGGTGACCAGGAAGGCGACGGCCATGGCGACAATGCCGGCGAGCGGGAAGGTCATGCCGTAGTGCAGCGGTTGCGGCAAGGCGAACACCTGGGCCTGCTCGACAGCGCTGAAATTAATCATGCCCAGCGACAGGCACAGCAGGTAGCCGACGAACATGCCAAGCACCACGGCGGCGGCCGAGACGATGCCCTTGCCAAACTGCACCAGCGCGATCACCGTCAGCAGCACGAAGGCGGCGATGCCCAAGTTGGCCGGCGCGCCGTAGTTGGCGCCCGGGGCGAAGCCGCCCGCCGCCCAGTCCACCGCCACCGGCACCAGCGACAGGCCGATCATCGTCACCACCACGCCGGTGACGGCGTGCGGAAACAGCTTGCGGATCTGCGGCATGAAGCAACTACCGACGATCATCACCACCGAGCCGGCCAGCGAAGAACCGAGGATGCCCGGCACGCCGTGCTCCAGGCCGACGCTAATGGCCGCGCCGACGAAGGCGAAGCTGGTGCCCATCACGCAAGGCAGGCGGATGCCGACCGGGCCGACGCCCTTGCACTGGATGAAGGTGACGACGCCGGAGCCGAGCAAGGCGGCGTTGATCAGGGCGACGATCTGGTCGCCCGGCAACTTGAGCGCGGCGCCGACCACCAGCGGCACGGCGATGATGCCGCCCAAGGCGGCGAGCATGTGCTGGGCGGCCAGCAGGATGGTGGTGAGCAGCGGCGGTCGATCTTCGACCTGAAAAAGCAGGGTATTCATTGAACATGTCTCCATCTATTTTATTTTGGTAGTGGGCGGTGCGTGCTACGGACAACTCGCGTGGCCTACCCGGGGCCACGCGCAAATCAAATCATTGCATCGCCAGGCGGACGGCGAAGGCCGCGTTTGGCGTCAGGGAATCTGTTCTGTGTTGCTGTGCTAGCGCTCCGGCCGCTGGCCGCGATGGAGACGTTTGGTGCTACTGATGTCAACGATATTGCCGTCGTGTGGATTCCTTGTCAATCAATTTTGTATACAATTTTTGGATATCACACAACAGGATGGGGCGAGAAAAAGCTCCTTTTCAAGGGCTTCTCAGAGGGGGAATGGAGCGGAGGCGTGGCAGCGTACATGGTGGCCGGAATGGCGGATTTGCGACGCCCTGCCCGCGTTTGGCGCGAGCCTACAAGCGATTGTGGACAATATTACAGCGCTATGGCGCTGCGGGAATGGCAAGGTGGGGCTGGACGTTTGGCGGGCTGAGGGCGGCGCCGGCTCGGTCGAGGGAGAGTCTGGCCGGCTTCGACCAGATCTTATTGGAACTGCAAGGGAATGCGGGCGGCACGCTTGCCCGGCCGCCGCGAGGTGCGGAGGCCGGGGCGCAAGATCAGTGAACCAACCTCGCCGCTGGGCGCCAGAAACGGCTAGGCACGCTGCCGGTCAGTTGGAAGCGTTCGATCACCGACCAGGCGTGCGTCGCCTGCTCGGGGAAGGCGTCGGCCAAAGCCCGCAACACGTCGCAGGCGGCGGCGCGGACTTCCTTCTCGGTGTAGTTGACCTCCTCTGGATCGCTGCACAGCTCGTCCAGATCGGTCCACACGGCATAGGTCCGCTCCGTCAGCTCAGAGTCCACCTCCTCGATCAACCAGCCCGGATCACCTCCGATGCCGCCCTCCGGCCCCAAAATACTGTACAGGAAGGACGAAAAACACGGTGCCGCATGCGGCGGAAACGCCCAGAACATCACCTGGTACAAATTGTGATATTCATCGCTAATTTCATCTAATTTACCCCATATCATCTAATATTCCTCAATTCGACTTCGCACCTCAATGACACTGCGGCAACAAGGATTTCCCCGAGCCCTCGCTATGTCGGTAAGCGCGAAACAAATTCATCAAACAGCTTTGCGCGTATAACTTCTGAACTACCAAACTACCATTCATCGGAATATTATCAATAAAGCCAGTTCTGACTATGTTGATTAAATAGAATCAATTCTATTAAATTAATATTGCACGATGCGCAAATAGCTGACCACGTACAGGACGTTGACCGGAGTTTGCCAAGCAGACGGCGGTCGTTGCAAAGAGTATAGAGATTAGATTGCTATATAGCAACTTCTATTATGTGAACCTGTCAGTTCTGACAGGTATGGAACGCCATATCGTGGCTAATACGCCATTATTCCGATTAGAAATATGGGCAGACAGGCAAGCTTGTGAAATAATAGTTTGATTCAATGCGCCTCAATTAAGTTGGAAGCACTGCAGCCGAACCAGATACTTGCATATTGATAGTATTTTGATTTTCACTTTATATAGCTTATTTAGCAATATTGGTCCGCACGAACGTAGGATGTGGCCACATCAATTGGACTCAAAACGCACGTCCTTGACGATCTGTTTTTTGCCCCAGGAAAAATTTCACACTCTGGCGACCTCGGCGCCATCCTTGCTCTGGGGAACGCACCCGCCGCTGATCTTGACGGTCTTTTCGCCCTGCATCGACAGCGGCAGCTCGAGCGCCGAGCCGTCAGGGACGGTGTGCGTCAACTCGATCTGTTCCACATAGTCGTCCACCAAGGCGACGATAAAAACATTGTCGGCCTTGAGCATGTACTTATCATGCTGGAAGGCCGCATCCGGAACGAGGCAGATTTCCGATCTTCGAATTCTCGACAATTTGCTGCTGCGACCAAGGGCCTTGCGGATTGAATTCGCCTCATCGCGCGCGCCATGTCACAATATTCGGTTAAAAATAGCATGGATTCTAATTATTGCGCGTACCTATGATCCTTAATCATTAATGGAACAACGATGTCCGTCCATACTTTAGCCCCCCATTTCTGCCATTCGGTAGGATGTAATAATGTCGATATCCATGAATTTATTACATTCATGGAAATATTGAACTCCTCATCATCAAGCGCTATAAAGGAATATACATTCTGATATATCCATTCATCATTTTTTATGCTACCCAGTATTTCCTGATGATTTAGCAGAGCCTCATCAAGAATATCTCCAAATGCATCCCAGGCCTTACTATTTGTTCCATTTCCAGACAAATTCTCTGCTGAACTAGGAAGATTTCTATTTTTTAAGCCGACAATAATGTAACTCATATTCCCTTCTTCAATAAAACGGAGCGCGACAAATTGTAGCTGGATGCGTTGAGGGTCAAGGGTGGCACTTTCATCTGCAATGGGTTATAGGTTAAATTACGGCATAGGTTCGATTCTGACCGACTCAACTATGTGGCGCAACGTAGTCTTCATCCGTTCATGCTCAATCGGGTACTCCAAGGATTCCTGGCTGGCGCCGAGGCTGATAGCCATAGTGTAGCCGGTGTCACCAATGGGAACTAACCAGCCTTGAAACCATCCCCCAGCGGCGCCAGGTCGTCGTGGAGCTAAGGCACTTTCTTCTATCGTTTGGGTCCATAAGAAATTGCCTCCAACTCGCTGTTGTGACCATTTTCCTGCAGGATTCCACAATGTCCAATTGGCACGCCAAGTTGCGACGTCCCATTTATGCAAACGCACTATCAGCGCATGACTCGACACATACCAAGAATCAAAGCACATAGACTGAAGACCTACCTCTATCTCTTCGTCGCCGGTTTTCTGGCGCACGCCATTAATTTTTCCGTACGTTGGGTTCATAATTTTTACGCTGCGGACAAAGCGGTCAACGTTATCTGGCTTCGAAGGATTAGGACTGATCTGCCATGTCTTTCCGTCCGCCTCAAAGACGGCTGGAACTTCAAAAACTTCGCCGAAATATCGCCTATCGACGTGCAATGTTGGTAGTGCCCCCATCCTACATGTCGCGGCATTTGCAGGCCATTGATATGCGATGCGATACTTATTCAAAAAATTTAACTGATACGTGTTATAGATCCTTCCCAACGGCAAATCTAGGGCGCCGGGACGTAAATATTTCTCGTCATTTTTCGTCACAAATTGCTGAACGCTGCAGGCTGTAAGTGTTGTCACCATCAGGCCGATAATTATTATTCTCATTTATTATCCTCATTTACATTCCCACTGGTCTTATCTTCGCCCAATCGTACGCCTCCAAAATACTGGATCAACATCGCATTTCCAGTTGTTGTACCTTTTGGACCGAATGGAAGCGGCGTCTCAACTTGGGTACAATCTTTCGCACCGCTGCCATAACAACTATGCATACTATGACTGGTGTCATAGACCTGCCACAAATCCATCACAGTCCACGAGCCGGGATTTGCACCTGAAAATATCGATGTTGAAACAGGATCGTTGGAAAAATAACTGTATGTAATATACTCATTCTTCGCTGGATTGTTAATTATTTTAGCGGCGGCGGCAGTATAGTCATTTACATTGGCAGCGCCCCCCACACCGCGCACTGTCAAATTCGTATTTGTATATGTATTGCCACTCTCGTTGAGGCGGTTGGCCAAGATAGTGAATGCGCTCTGCTGTATCAATGTACCACGGCTGTGCCCTAGCGAGTTAGTCGGCAGGTCGCCTCGGCTAGCCAGCAAGAGCGCATAGGTTTCAGCTCCGTTGGTATAACCAAGAAAATTTGCCGCGCCATAGTCCAACGAACTGATGAGCTTTTCATAGCCAACCCCCATCAGCTCCGACAGCGGGTTATTGGCTTTCTCCACGTGCATCAAAAATATCGTTTTTGGTTTTTCACCGTCCGGATTTTGGGGAGTCTTGTCGATATTCGCCGAATTTTGATATGTCAGCTGCAATGCTCGATCCAGGGTGTTGAAAATACCGTTGACGCTTACTACCGTATTCGGATCGATTGCATTCTTAACATCATCCATCGTCGCCAACGTGCCAGTGACACTCTTCGGGGCGTTCACGCACGACGCCTCCAAGCATTCCACTTTGTACAAGCCCGGCGCCACCTCCATCCTGGAGCGATATGCCTCATCAGTCAACTTCGTCACGGTCTTGATGGTCTCCTGCTTAATTGCCTGATCCGCCTCGACAGTCGCCTTCATGCTCTGTACATCCTGCTTTTGTGCCACGACATGGGCATTGGCCGTGTCGCGGTTCAGGCCGGCGATGGCTTCCGCACTACTCTTTCCGCTCAGCTGCAATTGCAACGCCTCGTCGCCGATCGTCACCGCGCCGACACTCACGGCTCCGCGGGTTTGTCCGGATGAATCACCCTCGTCACCGGTGCTTCCCAGCGCATTGGTCAGCACGCCCTTGCTGGCACCGTACTTACCTTTCTGGAACATATCACTGCTGAGACTATACCCACTGCTGCTAGCCGATGCGCTGGCGTGGTTTGCGATGTCGCTGGTGGTCAAGGCCGCCGTGTTCAAGAAATTGGCGCCCGCCGCGATGGCCTTGTCCGAACTGGACACCACGCCGCCGTCCAACTGCGTCTTGCCGGTCACATTGAGCTGAAAACCGCCATCGCCGGCCTTGATGCCGCTCTGCTCGATCACGCTGAGGAAGTCTCCCTGCGCCTTGGCTTTGCTGAAGCTGGCGCCTACCGTGCTGGCTCCGACACAAACCGGCGGCGGGCAAATGCTGACTAAAGTGGACCCATCGGTCAAGACAGTTTTTCAGCGAGTTTAAGCTGTGTCCGTTTCCAATACTGCAGCTGGTCGGCGCTGCCCCGTGATCCCACTTCGACGCCGCTGGAGAGCTCCATCCTCCAGGGGCCGCCCCCGGCAGGGCTTGCCGCGTTCACGCCGCTTCGAGCACGGCCATTTCCACACTGCCATACTTGTCGATGATCAGCGCACCACCGCCGATTCCACTGCGATAGACGCCGGCCGGCGTCTCGTATCCGAGGGACTGGTGCGGTCGCTCCGCGTTGTAGAACGCGAAGTATTGCGCCAATCCGACCATCAGCTCGGCCATGTTGGCGTAGCCCTTCAAGTACACGTCCTCGTATTTGACGTTGCGCCACAGGCGCTCGACGAAGATGTTGTCCAAGGCCCGCCCGCGCCCGTCCATGCTGATGTCCACACCTTCGCGTTTGAGCACGTCCGTGAACGCCTTGCTTGTGAACTGCGAACCCTGGTCGCTGTTGAAGATCTCGGGCTTGCCATGCTCACGCAGGGCATCCTCCAGGCAGTCCACGCAGAACGATGCGTCCATGCTGTTGCTGATGCGCCAGGACAGCACCTTGCGGCTGTACCAGTCGATCACGGCCACCAGGTAGGCGAAGCCGCGCGCCAGCCTGAGTAGAGTAAGAGGCAGGGCGTAGTTGAACTATTTCCCTGCCTCTCCTCTCCGAACCGGACTTGCACCTCTCAATGCATCCGGCTCTCCATTTAAGTGCTGCTCATAGCAAAGGCAACATCTGCGTAGCGCGACTCAATGGTTCGTCGCGCCTCGCCACGTACGATGTATGGATTTTCCGACGGGGTCCGCCATTTGAATCGCCCCTTGCGGCTTGTGATGAGGCGCCGAAGCGCTATCGCCCCATACCAACCACGACTGTTGCGGCCTTCCACTACCCATGTCTTTGCTTGCCCCGGTTCTGGTTCACAGACATGGTCGCGCATCAGTGACGGGAAGCCCCGCCGATACTTACGCGCAAGCCAATACCCGAATTTCCAGAAGACGGTGCGGTCCATCTTGCTGAACATGGTGGCCGTAAAGTCGGTGTACTGATAGAAGTTCGCCCATCCCGCAAGTTGCCGATTCAGACTTTCCACGACATCAATCCGGTTTCCACCGTAATCGCCCGACAGTTGCTTGACCAGTTTCTCGGCAAAGCGTCGGTACTTTTCCCACGGTATTGTGCTAACAGGCCGCATGCGGCCGCGTGGTCCTCGCTTGCGGATGATGCGATGGCCGAGAAAAACGAAGCCATCGTTGACGTGCGTAACATGGGTCTTCTCCATGTTCAGCGTCAGTTTGAGATGGCCCTCCAGAAACCCGCGACACGCTTCACGTACTGCTTCCGCTTGCGCCTTGGTCCCCTTTACGACCACAACAAAGTCATCTGCGTATCGACAATACGATATTGCTGGTATCCATTGCCGGTTCTCCCGCACGGCAATGGGCCGCCGATTGAGAATACCGAAGTTCCACGCCCACCGGTCTTTGCGCACCTTCTTGCAGAGGTAATTCATCTCCATCCAAGTATCGAACTCGTGCAACATGATATTGGACAGCAACGGTGAAATTACCCCGCCTTGCGGAACGCCTTCGCTTGCTGCTCGAAACAGACCGTGATCAACGCATCCTGCCTTGATGAATTTCCAGAGCAGTGCCAGCAAGCGCTGATCGGCGATACGCCTACGAATTCCCTTCATGAGCAAGCGGTGATGTACGGTATCGAAATAGCTGGCGAGATCACCCTCGATCACCCAGCGGCCTGCGGTACTTTCAGCACCACCATCTTGCAGTTGAAGTTTCACCGTACGTATCGCGTGGTGCACACTACGGGCCGGTCTGAATCCATATGACGCCGGATGGAAATCGCTTTCCCATATCGGCTCCATCACCATCAGAATGGCCCGCTGCACAATTCGATCACGAAGACAAGGAATGCCCAGTGGCCTCATTTTGCCGTTCGCTTTCGGAATCAGTACTCGTCGCGCTGGCAACGGGTTATACGCCCCCGCCAACAGCTCGGTACGGATCGTCGCAAGTTCAGCGTGGAGATTCTCTTCCATCTGAACTTTGCCGATGCCGTCAACGCCTGGCGTCTTGGCTCCGCTGGAGGCCAGCGTAATACGAGCCGCTTCACTAAGCCAAGCTATGTCGGCGACCAGCCTCAGGAGACGGTCGAACTTGCGTTCATTGTTCTCCGTCGACCATGTCGCCAGTTTGCTTTGCATTTCACTGATTATCAAAGGTCTTCACCTCATTGTGGTCAGTTAATCGACCAAGCAAACCACTTAAACTGCCCCCCTTCGCCATGTGGCCGGATCTCCCGGTCTCGGACTACTACGGAGGCTCCGCCAGCTTGCACATCATCGGGGGCACACTCCCTTGGCATCTGTGCAAACATTCCCCAGTTCACATGCTGGACTCAACGCATGGGCGAGGTTGCCTATCGCAGCCTTTATCCTTGCTTTCCGCAAGTCGTCGCGGATGTCATGGCCTAGCTACGCGCTCTCCAAGACGCCATGCCGGGCAGCGTAGCTGTCTGCCCAGCACTCGTGATTTTTAGCTCGTACATGTAGCTAAAACCAATCCCCGTCCTGCCTGTTAAACGGTGTAGGCAGGGGTGACATTTCAACCCTCAGGTACGGATTAATAGGTTCGTGTTCCTCAACCGTCCCATGCTCAGCCTAGAGGTTCATCTTGGCGTAACCGCTTCGCCGCAAACCCCGTTTCCCACGGACTTCGTCACCTTGCCAGTGTCGGCAAGTCACCGCCGCTTCGGCTCACTTCCTCTCGTAGCAGAAGAAGGGCATTTCCCGAAAAAAAAACACAGTCGGGCACTGCATTCCAGACATGCTCAAGCAGCTTCACCCCCATGCAGGCGGGCTACGCTGGCTGGGCGTACTATACGTTATGTCCGTGCTCCACACCTGATTCGGCCGCGCCACGGGCACGCCCCGCAGAAGGTACGGATAGACCTTGTGCTGAGGATGCGCCTTGCTCGTGTTCGGCCCTGGCGCCATGCCCGCCAGCCCCATGCTGCGCATCAATCGCTGCACGCGCTTGCGGTTGACGACATGGCCCGCCGTGCGCAGGAACACCACCATGCGCCGGCTGCCGTAGAACGGCCGGCACGTGTATTCCTCGTCGATCAGCCGGCACAGCAGCAAGTCCTCCGGGGCCGCGTCCTGCGACACCTTGGCGGTGAGCCGCCGGTACACCGTCGCGCGCGGCACTTCCGCCAGCTCGCACTGTCGGCTCAAGGGAAGTTCCTCAGCGCCGTCGATCCAGTCCATCCTGGCTTCGGTGGTCACACTCCCAACTTTTTTTTGAGCCAGTCATTTTCCATCTTCAGCCGGCCTATCTCGCTGTACAGGCGGTCCTCGCCACTCTTGTCCTCGGCCGGCTTGGGGCCGCGTTTGGTCTCGAACAGGGCACCGGCCGATTCAAGAATCTCCTTCTTCCACTGCCCGACCAGTTGCGGATGTACCCCATACGCCTGCGCGATTTCGGTGATCGTCTTCACCCCGCGCACCGCCTCCAAGCCGACCTTGGCCTTGAGTTCCGGCGTGTGCACCTTGCGCTTTTTCGTTTCACTCATTTGCTGTCATCCCTTCGAGGACGACAGCTTAAACTACCCTGCGATCACTGTCTCAAAATGTGGATCCACTATAGACGTTGAACCCTGCACTGACCTGCTTGCTCGCGTACTTGCTGCTGTCTTGCCGGCTTTCGACGTTGAAACTGCCGCCGATCTGCGCCACCACCTTCTCACCCGAGATCACACCTCCCTTAACATTGGTGTCGCCGCCGCTGGTCACCGTGACCACGCCGCCGCCCTTGACATGGCTATTGCTGTGGCTTAAGTCGTCGCCGTCGGCGCTGCCACGCGCCTTGGACGCTGCGAAGTCGAACGTCATGCCGGTCTGCGCGCCTCCGAACGCAATTCCTATGCCGATGCTGGTGCCACTCGAGCTATTGGTGCTGTGCTGGCTCACCGTGCTTTCGGCAGCCAACAGATTGACCTTATTGTCCGCAAACAAAGTGATGTCCTTGCCGGCGCTGATGTCGGAGCCGATGGCGGTGATGTTGCTCTCCTTGCCGCCGCCCGTCGCTTTGATGTTGACGCTGCCGCCGGCCGCGATGGTCGAACCCACCGCGACGTTGGCACTCTGCACAGTATTGCTTTCGCTTTTGGTATTGCCAAGGCTGACGCTAATCTTGATCCCCGTCATATCACCTTTCGCCAGGTCCGCCGCGCTGTCAATACCGTCGAATGCGTTTGCGGCGATGTTTGTTGCTGCCAACGCCTGCATCCGCGAGTCTTTGGTGGTCTTGCCTGCATCGACCATTCCCTTGATGCCCTTCACCGCGTTAATCAGCGGCACGCTGACCGTGCCGCCGATCGCCGTCTTGGCATATGTCATGTGGTCGGTGCTGTCGGTCGTGCTATACCCGGCGTTGACCAGCACGTCCTTGGCCGTGATGGCGATGTCGCCCCCGGGCGCCTTGACCTGGCTGGCCGTCTGCGTGTAACGCCCGCCCGCCGTCAGCTCGACGTCGCCGCCCAGGCTGGCGATCTGGCTGCCGACCTGGGTGCTGTTGGCGTGCTTGCCGTCGGTGGTGGTCTTGACGGTGCCGATGGCCGGCTGGAAGTTGCTGCCGATGGTGCCCGACTTCTTGCTGCTGGTGGCGTAGTCGCCCGTGTCGCGGTCGGCCGCGCTGACGATGCTCAGGTCGCCCTTGGCGTTGATGCTGACCTTTCCGTCGGCCACCACCGTGCTGGCCTTGACCAGCGTGTCGCGCCCGCTGGTGGCGGCGATGCTGCCGCCGCTGAGCACGCTGCCGATCTGCCGCACCGTGTCGCCGTTGCC
>NZ_FOTW01000005.1 GCF_900114705.1 Rugamonas rubra | reverse complement strand
CATCACCGTTCCGGCACGCAGGCTGGTTTGATGCCGACAGGCGCCGCACTGCCAGTAGCGCAGTTCCCGCCGCTTGAATTCGTAAGCGGCGCCATGGCCGCAGCAAGGGCAGATGAATCCCTGTGGCCACCGCGCCTTGATGAACGCCGCCTCGCATTGCTCCTCGGTACCGTAATCGCGCAAGAACGCAGGCAGCGACAGTCCCTTCTGAAACTGAATCCCGTTGATCGTCATCATCATCCCCTTCAGTGGCTCTGCCATCCTGATAGGTTTGACTCAACTGGAGTGGCAAAGTTCTGACGAACGAACATAATCAGGTCCCTTTATGTGTCACTACTGTCAGTAGCGTTGAATTGAATCTGACAGGTTGGTTATTAGCATATGCGTGGTGCGCTTATCCGTAAATGGCACTTAAGTACCAATTTACAGCACGAGTAATCCATAGCTATTTTTCATCCGGGTCTCGTTCTCAATCGCGAGCCGCACCAGCTGCGTCCTTTTGTTCATTCCAAGTCTTTGGAAAATTTTGGTCAAATGGTGTTTGACCGTGATTTCACTGATGAAAAGGAGCTCGGCAATTTCAAGATTTAATTTCCCCTGCCCCACCAACAGCAGCACTTCGCGTTCCCGGCGGGACAGCAAGTCGATCATACTGTCGGTCTGGTTGGAGGCTTTGAGATCGCTGAGAAGGGGACATAGCGTGTCATGCAGCAGTGGCACGATTTCTCGCAACAGTTCGGCATGCCGGGCACCTACCTGACCGGGTATTCGATGAAAGCTGTGGTAGGTCCCGATGCAACGTTCTGTGTCATATACCGCGTGCGCGGCGACATTGCGCATATCAGCCTCCCGGAAATTTCGCAGCCATTGTTCCGGCACATCGGGCCATGGGGCATTTTCTTCGAACAACTGGGGTTCGCGTGTTGCCAGCCAGCGTCGCAGTATCGGCGTATCGAGGCCGCCGGCAGCATTGCAAATGTTTTTAAGGTGCGCTACTGGATAGTCGATGGCGACGATACCGTCGATCGCCACTCCGCCCGCATGGATACGCCCGTACCCGCAACCGAGCGTCGAGTGGGGGAAGATTTGGCGGATCGAGTTTCGTGTCCAGTCCTTGAATTCCTCTACCGAGCTAATCGAGGCGGCTTCTTGTTTCAAGTGTTCTAACATCTGGCCTCCCTCTTGGTGAAAAGGTTTCATTTCAGTTCATCCGGTAACCGGCCCAAGCCCAATATGCCGGCACTAGTCATCAGCCGTAGCCGGGCCGACCGCCATTCGGATAAACACCGGACTCGCTCTTGCCGTGCATCGGCAACGGCGTTCTGCGTTTGCAGGATTTCCAAAATATCGGCGGCGCCCCTGTCGTACTTTCTCGTCGCACTGAGCTGAGCTTCAGTGGCGGCATCCAGTAGCTGCTTCGACGCTGACAAGTTGCCGAGCGACGATTGAGCATCCGCATGTGTTTTCACTACGTCAGTCAAGATGTGACGGGCGACTTCTTTGAGTGCGGCGTCCTTTTGGTCTTGGCGTGCCTGCATTTCTCTGATCTTGTAGCTGTGTGCGAACCCATCGAAAATGGGAAAGGAAATGGCGATACCGACCGTATTGACGCGCGAAGCATTGGCAGACAGACCTTGTCCGGGGAAACCGTTTTTGAATGTATTGACCGCCAGGTCGACCGTGGGCAATCCCTCGGCGCGAGTAGCGCGCACCACGGCTTTGGCGGCCGCCCATTGCGCTTGGGCGGCCTTGATCGCTGGGTGACTGTGCTGCGCTGTGCTCAGCCATAGTTCAAGGTCGCCAACGAACCTATCCAATGAATCGCCTAAGGCCCCAGGCGCCGGCACGTACTCGCTTTCATCGGCCAGCGCTATCGGCTCGCCCGATGACATGCCCCTATTGAAAGTCAGGGTGGCCAAATTTTTTCGAAAACTGCCTTGCGCTCGACTTTGCTCAAGGATTGCCTTTGCATACGCAGTTGCGGCCTGCAGGGTATCGCTGCGCGCGACCGTTCCCATTTGTTCACGCCGCTTGGCGCTGTTGAGCGTTTCCTTGGCGGTTTCCATATTGTGTGTGCTGGCTATCCACACAGCCCGTGCGGTCTGGGTATCAAAATAGGTCTGGATGGTCGTCGTCAATATTCGTTGCAAGGTCGAATCGTGATCGGCCATCGTTGCCAACAAGAGATCGCTGGCAGACCGCTCGGTGGCGGCACGGGCACCGAAATCGAATAGACGCCAACTTAGCCCGGCCGACATCGAAATGCCCTTCACTGAGATCGACGTCGATTCAGGTTCTGAATACATGGACCGGGTATGCTGCCGGTTGACGATGGCCGACAGGCTTGGCAAATAGGCGGCGCGCGCCTGACCCAGCGCCGCCGCCTGTACTTTGATAGCCGCCCAGGTGCCCGCGACCTCAGGGCTACGGCACAGGGAATAGTCCACCGCGACGATCAGCGACACAGGTTGATGCGGCACACCCAGCTTGAGGCAGTCCGAAGTGACGTCGAGTGCGGTCATGTTGGCGTCGTCGAGCAGCCGTGCGGGTGCCACGCCCAAGGGATCGTCTAGCCAATTCCCGATTGCTGGCACCGCCCCGGCGTTTCCCGCATTGACAGGTAGCGGTGAGAGCGCGGCGATACCCAGAACCAGCAGCGCCGCTACTCGCCTGGGGACAAACTTAGCGCTCATGCAGTGCCTCATGCTGATGCCGCACCAGAGGTGATAGGATATATTCGATGAGCCGCCGGTCTCCGGTCTTGATCTCGACGCTGACTGCCATGCCTGGCGCTAGTGGCCGCAGGCGCCCATCCACAATTAGCGCCGACTTGATCGGACGCACTCGCGCAGTGTAGATGGGACCCTTTTTTTCATCCACGATCGCATCGCGCGAGATGTGTGCGACAACCGCAGGAACGGTGCCGTACTTGCTGTACTCGAAGGTGTCGATTTTGATCTCAGCGTTTTGTCCTTCATGGACAAAGCCGATGTCCTTGTTGTCGAGTACCACCTCGATTTCAACAGCGTTGTCAGCCGGCACAATCTGCATCAGCGCCTGTGCGGCTGGAACGACCCCACCTACCGTGTGGACATTCAATTGTTGGACCGTGCCGTCGACGCTGGCGGTAAGTTTCATGAGTTTGCTGTGAGTTTCGTACCGGATGATATCCTGCCGCGACGCCGCGATAATCTTGCTGGCGTCGCTTAGTTGATCCAGTGCAACTCTCTGCGTTTCAGCGATCAGCGCGTGGCGCAAATTTTTCGCTGACGTCAGTTGGCCCTGCAACTCGACGCGCGCCTGCTCTTGCTGAGACCAAGCATGTTGTGCGACATCGTGGTCTAGCAACAGCGCTCGAAAATCGCTGGCGCGTTCCGTCGCCAACGGCAGCGCGTGCTCGCAGCGCGCGATGTCGCCATCGAAGCGCTGGAGTTTGGCCAAGTAGTCCCGGTACAGACCCTCAACATGTAATTGCTCGTCGCGCCATTTGTCCGGCGGGATGCTGACCTGTTGCGCTCGTTCGATAGCACCCAGCCCGGCTAGCAATGGTGGCTTGCCTGTATTGAGCGCAGCAATCATTGCCCGGGCCCGCGCGGCCTGCACCACTGCTTCGTTGAGGTCGACGCTGGCTTTCTCTCGTTCGGTGTCGCTGCCGCTGGCGTCCAACTCCAGTAGGACGTCGCAGGCCTTGACCTGCTGGCCTTCTGTCACGAGGATCGCGCTTACGCTGGCCACTTCCACCGACGCGATGGTTTTGACTCGGCCGGTGGGGACGACCTTGCCGCTGGCGTTGACAACGATGTCGACGCGACCGACAATCGACCACGCCAAAGCGATCAGCGCCATGCCCATGATGACGCGCCCGGTCCAGCGCGCGGTAGGAGAGATGGGCCGTTCCCGCAGCGACAAGGCGGCGGGCAGAAATTCCGCCTCATCCCGGTTGAACCCGGCGCTACTGAGTTGCTGCCTTTGTCGCCAACAATGTGCGAAGACCTTGCCGTAACGTGCAAGCAATTCGCGATAGGCCGATGCCCGATGCCGAATGGTCATGCTGCCCCCGCAAATACGTGGCGCTCCGCGCTGACATGCTCGGGTGTACCGGCCTGTAGCCTGTGCAAGTGGGCATAGATGCCATGGGGGTCTTGCAACAACTGCACATGGCTGCCCGCCTCAGCGATCTGTCCGCGTTCGATGACCACAATGCGATCTGCGTCTCTAACCGTCGACAGGCGGTGCGCGATGATCAGCACGGTGCGGTCGTGGCAAATGCGCCGCATATTGTCCTGGATGACCTTCTCTGATTCATAGTCCAGTGCGCTGGTGGCTTCATCGAAAATGAGAATGCGGGGGTTGGTGATCAGCGCGCGGGCGATGGCGATGCGTTGCCGCTGGCCGCCGGAAAGACCGGCGCCGTGTTCTCCGACCAGAGTGTCATAACCTTCGGGCAGTTCGCAAATAAAATCGTGGGCGCCGGAAAGCTTGGCCGCGTCGATGATCGCTTCAATCGAGTAGGCAGGATTGCTGACCGCGATGTTGTCCCGGATGCTGCGCGCGAACAAGGTGTTTTCTTGAGTACAACGCCAATTTGGCGTCGCAACGATACTGTGTCGATAATCGACAAGTCGTGGCCATCGACCAGCACGCGTCCCCGGTCCGGCACATACAGCCGTTGTATCAGTTTAGTCAGCGTACTTTTACCGGAGCCAGAGCGTCCGACGATGCCGATGACTTCGCCGGGATGGATGTGCAGATTGAGTGTACGTAGGACATCGGATGTGTCGGGCCTGTAGCGGAACGAAACGTTATCGAATTCGATGGTCCCCGCGAGTCGTGGGATTCGGCTCTTTTGTCCCGCTATCTCGGTGCGGGTGTTGAGAATATCGCCCAGTCGGCTCATCGAAATACCAACCTGCTGGAAGTCGTTCCACAATTGAGCAAGACGCAGGATCGGCGATGAGACCTGCCCGGCCAGCATGTTGAAGGCAACCAGCTCGCCGACGGTCAGTTTGCCATCCAGAGCCAGATTTGCTCCCATCCACATGATCGCGGCGGTTGTCAGCTTGCTGATCAGGCTGACGCCGCCGTTGGCGATAGTGGAAATGCTGGTGGAGGATAGCGCGGCCGTCACGTACCCTGCCAGCTGTTTTTCCCACTTGTGCTGCCAGCGCGGTTCGATGGCAAGTGCCTTGATGGTGTCTATGCCGCCGATGGTTTCAACCAGAAACGACTGGTTTTCCGCGCTACGGTTGAACTTGTCGTTCAGACGGCTACGCAGAACGGGTGTGAAGATCAGGGACAGCGCGCCATAGCAGGGAATCGAGATGACGACGATCAGCGTCAGCCAAGCGCTGTACCATAGCATGATGCCAATAAACACCAAGGAAAACAGCAGATCCAGCAGCAGCGTTATCGCATTCCCTGTGAGGAAGGAGCGGATGTTTTCCAACTCACGGATCCGCGCCACCGAATCGCCGATACGGCGCGACTGGAAGTAACTGATAGGTAGATTCAGCACGTGCCTGAACAGCCGAGCGCCTAGTTCTATATCGATCTTGCTGCTCGTGTGGGAAAACACGTAGGTCCGGATACCTGTCAAGACCACCTCGAAGACGATGGCGCAAATTAGCCCGATCGCGATGACATCAAGCGTTTGCATGGCATGATTCACAAGTACCTTGTCCATGACCACCTGAAAAAACAGCGGAGTTGCCAAGCCAATCAGTTGCAGCACCAAAGAGATCAGCAGTACTTCAACCAGCAGCCGCCGATATTTGATTACTGCCGGTATAAACCAAGTGAAGTCGAACTTTGCGATCTCGCCGGCGAAGCTGGCCTTGCTCGTGAACAGGATAAAGGATCCCGTCCATTGGGCGACAAAGTCGCTCAAGTTCATGACCTGCGCCGGTCCGGTGACGTATTGGACTAACAAGCGCGCGGGCGAGTTGCTTGCTGTAGCGGGATCAGCGGTTGATTTATTTTTTTGAGAAGAGCGTATCTTTTCCCCTTCGGGAATGGCATGACCCGCAGTGCCGGGATCGAACTTTACTACAATGAAAAAATCGCCGTTTTTGGCTTGGGCGATAGCCGGCAGCGGTACGCGATTTAGGCGCTCGATCGGTTGACGCAACATGCGGGTGGTCAGTCCCAAACTACGCGCCGCGAGATGAATCTGGTCGACGGTAAAGGCCGCGTCATGTCCGAACTCATGTTGCAGCTGAGCCCTGTCTGCGGCAACACCGTGCAACGCGGCGATGGTGATTAAACTGCTGAGTCCGCTGTCAGTAATTGTCGTGGTGTCGACAGAGTCGTTGTCCTGAGGCCCGCTTGCGCGATGTTCCGTTGTCACAGTATTTCTCCACCTTTAGGTTATCGGAGCGCCCGATACGCAGCAGATTTCATTGCAAAACATGCTACATTGCAATTGGTTAATTGAATGAAAAATAACTAATAATGTTGTTTTAATAAAACACTATTGAATCGTAACTCTGTGGGGGCGAGCAGCGTTGTTTACCGCCGTAAGCAAGCTGCGGCGGGAACCGGCCGTGGCCGTGTTGGCGTAGCAGTAAAAACTGCAAGACAAATTCCTAACCGGATGGTCGGCGATGTCAGCCAGCGCATGGCGCAGCCAAGCCTCGGGGTCGAGGCCATTGAGCTTCGTCGCCGCTATCTGCGCCGGAGAACAGGTAGTTGGGACGGCCGATCGTCACGCCGCGAAAGGCGCGTTCGGCCGCCGAGTTCTCGATCTCGACGGCGCCGATATCGACAACACCCGGTCAAACCATTGCTGCTCGATGAGGAAGAATAGAACGAAGACCCAACCGCCGTGCTATTTCCAGGTGATCTCACGCCATTCCTGCTTAGGCTTGGCGTGTACCGGAAAATGCCGTCCTGCGAGCCGATCACTTGAGTGCTGGCTGCGGGGCTATAACGCTAGCGCGTCATTGTGCCCAGCAGGGCCGCCGCGTCGCCGGCGGCGACGCGGCCCTCGTCGGTCGGCACCACCCAGATCTCGACGCTGCTGGAGGAGGCGTGGATGGCCATGATGCTGTTGCCGTCGGCCTCGCGGTTGCGCGCCGGGTCGACGCGCAGGCCGAGGAAGCCGAGCTGCTCGCAGGCGGCCTGGCGCAGCGCGGCGTCGTGTTCGCCGATGCCGCCGGTGAAGGCCAGCAGGTCGACGCCGCCCAGGGTGGCGGTCAGCGCGCCGCACTCGCGCACCAAGCGGTGGACGAACAGCTCGATGGCGAAGGCGGCCTCGGGCTGCTCGCTGGCGCGCAGCGTGCGCATGTCGGCCGACACGCCGGACACGCCGAGCAGGCCGGACTGCTTGTACAGCATGGCCTCGATGCGGGCGCAGTCCCAGCCCTGGCGCAGCAGGTGCAGCAGCACGCCGGGGTCGAGCGCGCCGCTGCGGGTGCCCATCATCAGGCCGTCGAGGGCGGAGAAGCCCATACTGGTGGCGCTGCTGGCGCCGTTTCGCATGGCGCAGACGCTGGCGCCGTTGCCCAGGTGCGCCATCAGCACGCGGTCGCCGGCCCGTTCGCTGTGCTCGGCCAGGCGCGCCGCCACGTAGCGGTAGGACAGGCCGTGGAAGCCATAGCGGCGGATGCCCTCTCGGCGCAGCGCCTGCGGCAGGGCGAAGTTCTGCTCCAGCGGCCCCATGCTGGCGTGGAAGGAGGTGTCGAAGCAGCCCACCTGCGGCAGGCCGGGATAGGCGCGCTGGAAGGCTTCGACGCCGTCCAGGTTGTGCGGCTGGTGCAGCGGCGCCAGCGGCGCCAGCGCGCGCAGCTCGGCCAGGGTGGCGGCGTCGAGCAGCACGGACTGGGCGTAGCGTTCGCCGCCGTGGACGATGCGGTGGGCGATGGCGAGCACCTCGACGTCGCCGGCGTGCTGGCGCAGGATGCCGCGCAGCGCCGTCAGCGCCTGTTCAAAACTGTCGCCCGGCGTGGTCGGCAGCGCCTGTTTGATGCTGGCGCTGGCGGTGCGCAGCGCCAGCGCCGGCTGGCCGTCCGGCTCCAGGCCGTCGATGCCGCCGCTCAGCGTGGCGGCGCCGGTCGAGCCGTCGGCCAGGTAGGGGTAGAGCGCGAACTTCAGCGAGGAGGAGCCGGCGTTGACGGCGATGATGGCCTGCTGGCGCGCGCTCACGGGCGCTCCTTGCGGTAGCGGTGCGCCAGCAGCAGCGCCAGCGCGGCCGAGGCGACGCGGGCGTCGGCGTCGTCGGCGCGGCTGGTCAGGGCGATCGGCACGGTGGCGCCCAGCACCACGCCGCAGGTGGCGGCGCCGGCCAGGTATTCGAGCTGCTTGGCCAGCATGTTGCCGGCCTCGAGGTCGGGCACGATGAGGATTTCGGCGTGGCCGGCGACCTGCGAGACGATGCCCTTGATGCGCGCGGCGGCCGGCGAGATGGCGTTGTCGAAGGCCAGCGGGCCGTCCAGCAGGCCGCCGCGGATCTGGCCGCGCTCGGCCATCTTGCACAGGGCGGCGGCGTCGATGGTCGAGGCGATCTTCGGCGTCACCGTCTCCACCGCCGAGAGGATGGCGACCTTGGGCAGCGGGTTGCCCAGCGCGTGCGCCAGGTCGATGGCGTTCTGCACGATGTCGGCCTTTTCCAACAGCGTCGGCTGGATGTTGAGCGCGGCGTCGGAGATCAGCAGCACCTTGTCGTACATCGGCACCTCGAGGCGGAACACGTGCGACAGGCGGCGCTTGGTGCGCAGCTGCGGCTGGGAGATCACGGCGGTCATCATCTCGTCGGTGTGCAGGCTGCCCTTCATCAGGATCTCGACCTCGCCGGCGGCGGCCATGGCGGCGCCACGGGCGGCGGCGGCGTGGCTGTGCGCCACGTCGATGATCTCAATGCCCTCCAGCGACAGCCCGGCCTCGGCGGCGGTGGACTGCAGTTTGGCCAGCGGCGCGATCAGCACCGGCACGATCATGTTGTGGCGGCCGGCCTCCAGCGCGCCCTTCAGCGACTCGGCGTCGCAGGGGTGGATGACGGCGCAGCGCACCGGTTCGAGCGCGGCGACCGAGGCCAGCAGCACGGCGAAGCGGGCCTTGGGGTCGACCAGGCGCAGCAGCGGCAGCTGGGTGCGCGGCCGGCGCACCTTCTCGGCCGGCGCGATCACCGTGGCCACGCCGGCCAGCACCAGGGCGCCGTTCTGGTTCTTGATCTCGCACTCCAGGGTGACGTGCTTCTTGACGTCCTCCTTGCTCAGCACGGTGGCGGTGACGCGCAGCGTGTCGCCGATGCGCACCGGCTTGAGGAAGCGCAGCGTCTGCTCCAGGTAGATGGTGCCGGGGCCGGGCAGGGTGGTGCCGAGCACCTTGGAGATCAGGCCGGCGCCCCACATGCCGTGCGCGATCACGCCGTGGAACAGGGTCTTGTCGGCGTAGTCGGCGTCCAGGTGGGCCGGGTTGACGTCGCCCGACAGGGCGGCGAAGGCGGAAATGTCGTCCTCGGTCAGCGTGCGCGTTTGGCGCGCGCTTTGGCCTACTTGCAGCTCATCGTAGGTGATGTTCTCGATGATCTCAGGCAGGTCGTCGTCGGTGTGGTCGTTCATGGGTGTCCGTTCTCTGCGTTCTCGGTGCTGTTGGGTTAATTTACGATGTGGTAGCCGGCGTCGATGTAGATGGTCTGGCCGGTCATGCCGGCGGCGCCGTCGCCGACCAGGAAGGCCGCCAGGTTGCCGATTTCGTCCAGCGTGACCAGGCGGCGCAGCGGCGCCTTCTCCTCGGCGTGGCGCATCAGGCTGTCGAATTCGGCCAGGCCGGAGGCGGCCCGGGTGGGGATCGGGCCGGGCGACATGGCGTGCACGCGGATGCCCTTCGGTCCCAGCTCGACGGCCATGTAGCGCACCAGCGATTCGAGCGCCGACTTGACCGGCCCCATCACGCCGTAGTTCGCCACCGCCTCGGCGGCGCCCAGGTAGCTCATGGTGATCAGGCTGCCGCCGTCGGCCATGTGCGGCTCGCATAGCCGTGCCAGGCGGGCGAAGGAGTGGCAAGAGATGTTCATGGCGCGCAGGAAGCCGGAGCTGGAGCTGTCGGTGACGCGGCCGTGCAGGTCCTCGGCCGGCGCCCAGGCGATCGAGTGGACCACGAAGTCGAGGCCGCCCAGCTGGGCCGCCGCCTCGCGCACCAGCTGTTCGAGCTCGAACTCCTGCTCGACGTCGCAGGGCAGCAGCGGCGCCTGCAACTCCAGCGCCACCGGCGCGGCGTACTGCATCGCCTTGTCGCTGACGCAGGACAGCACCAGCTGCGCGCCGAGGCCGTGGGCGGCGCGGGCGCAGCCGGCGGCGATGCTGTGTTCATTGGCCACGCCAAGGATCAGGCCGCGCTTGCCGGCCAGCGAGAAGGGGAAGGAGATGGTCATGGTGTCGTCCTCAGGTTGTGTGCGAATCGGATAGGTCAGACAAACTCAGCCAAAATCAGCCAAACTGCTTGGTGAAGCGCAGGGTGCAGGCGGTGCCGACCGCCAGTCCCAATGCCAGTATGCCGGCCATCATCGGCCACAGGGCCGCCACGCCGGCGCCCTTGAGCAGGATGCCATAGCTGGCGTTGATGAAATAGTACAACGGCGAGATATACATCAGCGCGCGCATCACCGTCGGCATGGCCTCGGGCGGCGTCCAGGCGCCGGACAGGAACATCATCGGCGCCAGGATCAGGATCACCATCATGCCGGCCTGCGCCATGTTGCGTGTCACCGTGGCGATCAGGATGCCGATGCCGGCCAGGGTGCAGATGTAGCCGGTGGTGACGACGAAGAACAACAACAGGCTGCCCTGCACCGGCACGCCGAACACCGGGATCAACAGGCCGAACAGGCCGAGCGCGGTGCCGCACAGGATCACCGCGACCATCGCCAGTATCTTCGGCAGCATGATCTGCAAGGGGCCAAGCGGCGACACCAGCAGCTGCTCGATGGTGCCGCGCTCCTTCTCGCGCACCATGGCGGCGGCCGGCAGCAGCATGGAGAACAGCGTGACCACGTTGAGCAGCTCGGAGATGCCCATGAACCAGGCGTCGTTCTGGTTGGGGTTGAACCAGACGCGGGTGCGGTTGTCGATGATCGGGCCGTCGATGGCGCCGCCGCCCAGGCCGAGGCGGGCGCTAGCCGTCTCTAGGCCGAAGCGGGCGACGATCTGGGTCGCGTCGACCGAGGTGAGGAAGCCCTGCACCGAGTTGGAGGCGTCGATTTGCAGCTGCACCGAGGCCTGCTCGCCGCGTTCGAGCGCGTCGCCGAAGCCGGGCGGCACGTCGAGCACGGCCATGGCCTTGCCCTCGTCGAGCAGGGCCATGCCGGTGCTGGCGTGGCCGGCGCCGCCGATCTGGCGGAATTCGGGCGGCAGGAAACGGCCGGCCAGCTCGCGCGAGGCGCGGCTGTGGTCCATGTCGAGCAGGGCCAGGGCGGCGTTGTTGAGTTGTAGGGTGACGCCGGAGGCGGCGTTGTAGATGTCGGCCGAGAAGGCGTAGACGACGAACAGCAGCAGCAGCGGGTCGCGCATCAGCTGCACCAGCTCCTTCCACGTCATCACGCGCAGGCGGCGCCACCAGGTTGTATCGGGCCAGAGTTGCATAGTGTCTTTCAGTTGGCGGGGCGCTTGTGGAAGCCGAGGAAGCCGGCGGTGAACAGGCCGGCGGCGTACAGCGCCAGGATCAGCAGGTTCGGCCACAGCGCTGCGAAGCCGGCGCCCTTGAGGAAGCAGCCCATGGCGATCTCGGCGTAGTACATGCCGGGCAGCAGATGGGCGATCACGGCGGCGATGGCCGACAGCGACGGGATCGGAATGATCATGCCGGAGTAGAGCACCGCCGGCACCACGGTGACGATGGCGGTGCCGACCATCGCCGCCACCTGGGTGTTGACCAGCACCGACACCAGCAGGCCGATGCCGGTGGTGCAGACCACGTACAGCACGGTGGAGACGGCGAACAGCAGCGGGTCGCCCTTGAACGGCGCGTCGAACAGGAACAGCGCCATCAAGGTCAGCAGCACGCCGTTGATGATGGAGATGCCGACATACGGCGTCAGCTTGCCGACCAGATACTCGCCGCGCGACAGCGTGGAGGCGTAGACGTTGTAGATGGCGCCGGACTCCTTTTCACGCACCACGCCGAGCGCGGTGAGGAAGGGCGGCGACAGCATCAGGATCACCATGATCAGCTTGGGCGCGATCGACCAGATGCTCTTGACCTCCTGGTTGTACAGGTAGCGCGTCTCCAACCGCACCGGTTGCAGCAGGTTGCGCACCTCGGCCGGCGGCACGCCGCGCGCGGCGCCGAGCCAGTTGGACAGCTGGTCCAGCGTCATGGCGGCGTTGATGGCGGTGACGTAGCCCTTGGTGGTCAGGGCGCGGAAGGGGAAGGTGCCGTCGATCCAGGTCTGCACCTCGGCCGGGTGGCCGCTGGCCAGGCGCTGGCCGAACTGCGGCGGGATGATGACCACCGCGCGCAGGGTGTTGTTGACCACCAGCTTGCGCAGCGGCTCCTCCTGCGTGGCGTAGCCATAGAACTGGAAGTAGCGCGAGTCGGTGAAGCGGTGGGCGTATTCGCGCGACTGGGCGCTCTGGTCGTGGTCGATGATGGCCAGCGGGATGTGCTCGACGTCGAGCGACAGGCCGTAGCCGAACAACAGCATCAACAGCGAGGGGACGACGAAGGCGAGGGCGAAGAACAGCCGGTCGCGCACGATCTCGCGCCATTCCTTGTAGGCGACTACGGTGATGCGGCGCAGGTTCATGCCGGTGCTCCCTGTTTGACCACGGCCGGCGCCGGTGCCGCCTTGGCCTTGTTGTTCTGGTCCTGCTCTTCGAGCTTGGTGACCAGGTGGACGAACACGTCCTCCATCGACAGGCGGCGCGGCGTGACGGCGTCGACCTGCAGGCCGTGCGTGGCCAGCAGCGCTTGCAGGCGCGGCAGCTCGTTTTGCGGATCGGGCAACAGCAGGTGGACGCGGGCGCCGAACAGCGCGGCCTGGCCCAGCTGTTCCTGGCGCAGCATGTCGATCACCGGCTGCGGCGTGGCGGTGGCCAGCTCGTACAGCTTGCCGCCGTCCTTCTCGACGTCGGCCTTGAGTTGTTCCGGCGAGGCGTCGGCCACCACGCGGCCGGCGTACATCAGGGCGATGTGGTCGCAGTGCTCGGCCTCGGACATGTAGTGGGTGGTCACCAGGATGGTCACCTTGTCCTCGCGCGACAGGCGGTACAGGATGTCCCAGAAGGCGCGGCGGCCGACCGGGTCGACGCCGGAGGTGGGCTCGTCGAGGAACAGCACCTGCGGCCGGTGCAGCAGGGCGCAGCCGAGCGCCAGGCGCTGGCGCAGGCCCATCGGCAGGCTGGCCGCCAGCGCGTTGGCGAAGGGATGCAGGCTGGCCATTTGCAGCACCCATTCGATGCGCTCGGCCATTTTGGCGTAGGGCACGGCGTAGATGCCGGCGTACAGGCGGATGTTCTCCATCACCGTCAGGTCGAGGTAGAGCGAGAAGGCCTGCGACATGTAGCCGATGCGTTCGCGGATCTGCCGGCCGGCGCTGCTCATGTCGGCGCCGGCGACGCGGCCGCGCCCGTCGCTGGGGCGCAGGATGCCGGTCAACATTTTGATGACGGTGCTTTTGCCGGCACCGTTGGCGCCGAGCAGGCCGAAGATCTCGCCCTGCGGCACGCGGAAGCTGACCGCGTCGGCCGCTTTGAAGGCGCCGAAAGTGCGGGTCAGCGACTCGGCCTCGATGGCCAGCGTGGCGGCGGCGCCGTCGGCCGTGGCCGGCGCGGCGGACACGGCCGTCGCTGCCGCTGCCGCTGCCGCTGCCGCTGCTGCTGCTGCCGCTGCCGCTGCCGCTGCCGCTGCCGCTGCTGCTGCTGCCGCTGCCGCTGCCGCTGCCGCTGCCGCTGCTGCTGCTGCCGCCGGCTTGGTCGCGCCGGCCGCGCCGCTGGCGGCCTTGTCTTGGCCGTCCTTGGCCTGCTGTTGGCGCAGCAGGGCGATGAACACGTCCTCCAGCTCCGGCTCGAGCATTTCGCAGGCCTCGTGCGGCAGGTCGCCCAGCGTCTGGTCGACGCGGGCCACGGCCTCGCCGGCGTCCTCGCCGTCGACGAAGACGCGCAGCTCGCGGCCCAGCGCCTCGGTCTGCGGGAACTCGCGCTGCAGGCGTTCCAGCGCCATGGCCTGCTGCTGGTCGACGGCGCTGCGCACGATGCAGCCGGCGCTGAGCGCGCGCATCTGGTCGGGCGTGCCGCTGGCCAGCACGCGGCCCTCGTGCATCATGGAGACGCGGTGGAAGCGGCTGGCCTCGTCCATGTAGGCGGTGGAGACCAGCGCGGTGGTGCCGTTCTCGGCCAGCAGGCGGTCGAGGATGGCCCAGAACTCGCGCCGTGAGACCGGGTCGACGCCGGTGGTCGGCTCGTCGAGGATGACCAGCTTGGGCTGGTGGATCAGGGTGCAGACCAGGCCCAGCTTCTGCTTCATGCCGCCCGACAGGTTCTTCATCGGCCGGTCGCGGAAGGCCTCCAGCCGGGTGCTGCGCAGCAGCGACTCCTTGCGTTGACTGAGTTCGTCGGCGCCGAGCAGGCGCAGGCCGCCGAAGTAGTCGATGTTCTCCTCGACCGACAAGTCGCCGTACAGGTTCTGTCCCAGGCCCTGCGGCATGAGGCCGATGCGGTCCTTGATGCGCTCGCAGGCGCGCTCGGAGTCGAGCCGCACGCCGAACACGTCGAGCGTGCCGCTGTCGAAGCTGAGGATGCCGGCCACCGACTTGAGCAGGCTGCTCTTGCCGGCGCCGTCCGGGCCGATCAGGCCGTAGATCTCGCCGGCGCGCACCTCCAGGTCGACCGCGTCGACGGCCGTGACGGCGCCGTAGCGCTTGCCCAGGCCGCGCGCCCGCACCAGCAGGTCGCTAGTGGCGGCGCCGCTTACCACGTCGGCTTCTGCCAGGCGACGTTTTGATCCCAGCGGATCACCGCGTCGGCCGGCAGGCCCGGGGTCAGGCGGTGCTGCGGATTGGCCTGGATCGCCAGCTTGACGGCGTACACCAGCTTGACGCGCTCGTCGGCGGTTTGCACCTCCTTCGGCGTGAACTCGGCGCGCGAGGCGATGTAGCTGACCTTGGCGTCATACGCCTGGTCGGGCTGCGAGTCGATATACAGGCGCACCGGCAGGCCCAGCTTGACCTTGCCGATCAACGCCTCCGGCACGTAGACCTTCAGGTGCAGCGCGTCCAGGTTGGCCAGTTCGGCCACGGCGCTGCCGGCCTGGATCACCTCGCCCGGCTCGCGCAGGCGCGACACCACCACGCCGGCGGCCGGCGCCTTGATCAACTGGTCGGCGTTGACCGAGGCCGCCTCGGCGACGGCGGCGGCGGCGCGCTCGCGCTGGGCGCGCAGGGCGGCCAACTCCTGCTCCTTGGCGACGATCTTGTCGCCGCCGAGGGCGGCGCCGCTGCTGCCCTGGCGTGCCCGCACCAGCGTCTCGCGCGCGGCGGCAACGTCGTTCTGCGCCACGTGCCAGGCCAGTTCGGCCTGTTCGGCGCGGTGCTTCTCGATGCTGCCGTGTTCGAACAGCTCGCGGTGGCGGCGCGCGTCCAGCGCGGCCTGCGCCTCGACGGAACTAGCCTTGCTGAGCACCGCCTGCGCCTGGCTGACGCCGGCGTCGGCCGAGCTCTGGTTCAGCGGCACCTCGCGGCGCGCGATGGCCAGGCCGCTCTCGCCGGCCTTCAGCTGCGCGTCGAGCGCGTTGAGGGCCTGGCGCGCCTGCTCCAGGCGGCTGGCGATCTGCGCGTCGTCGAGTTGGGCGATGCTGGCGCCGGCGGCCACGTTGTCGCCCTCGCGCACCATGATGGCGGCGATCTTGCCGGGGAATTTGCTGGCGGCGACGATGCGGTCGGCCTCGATGCGGCCGGTGGCGGCGATCAGGCCGTCCGGCAGGCGGCGCGCGTGCGCCATGTAGTAGACGACGCCGCCGGCGATGGCCAGCAGCACCACGGCGATGACGGCCGGGCCAAGGTATTTGCGCTTATCGGACATGGATCAGCTTTCGAAGGGAATAGGGGGATGGATTACAGGCGGCCGCTGGCGTACTGCAGGCGCAGCTGGGCCAGGGCGCGGTCGTAGAAGGCGTTGTCGCGGTTGGCGTAGGCGCCCATGCGGCGCGTTTCGGCGTCGAGCACCTCGCTGTTGGGCGCCAGGCCGGCGCGGTAGCGCTCGCGCGACAGGTCCAGCGTCTCGTCGGCCTGGGCCAGCGCGGCGCGCGCCACCTCGATGCGGGCGGCGGCCTCCTGAAGGCGTAGCCAGGACTGGCGCACCTGCAGCTCGATCTTGTCGGCGGCCTCGGCGCGCAGCTCGGCTACGGCCTGGGCGTTGGCGCCCAGTTGGGCCGCCTCGCGCTTGACCAGGCCGCCGTCGAACAAGTCCCACTTCATGGCCACGCCGATCCACCAGCCCTTGTCCTCGACCAGGTAGCGGTTCTGCAGCTTGCCCCAGCCGCCGGACACGCCGACCTGCGGCGCGCGCTGCGCGGCCACGCTGGCCGACTGGCGGCGCAGCGCGGTTTCCTGCGCGGTCAATTGGCCCAGCTCGCTGCGCTGGCCACGGCCGGCGGCGATCAGGGCGGCCAGGTCGGGGCCGCCGGGGTTGGCGTCGTTCAGCTCGGCCAGGTCCACGCTCTGGTCCTGGGCGCGGCCGAGCAGGCGGTTGTAGGCGGCACCGGCCAGCGCCACGCCGTTGGCGCCCTGCAGCGCCTGTTGGCGCGCGTCGGCCAGGGCCACCTGGGCGGCCAGCAGGTCGTGGCGGGCGGCGTAGCCCTGCTTGAACAGCTGGCCGACGTCGTCGGCGTGGCGCTCGATCGACTTGACGTGACTGACGGCCACCGCGTTCAGGCGCTGCGCGCGCAGCACGCCGACGTAGGCCTCGGCGACGGCCAGCTTGAGTTCGTTGCGGCCCATCTGGCTGGCGGCGCGGGCGGCGTCCGTCATCGCGCCGGCGGCGGCGATGCCGTTGCTGATGCGTCCGGCGGTAAACAACGGTGCGCTGAAACTTACGCCGGCCGAGTAGGATTCATCTTGGGCGAAGGGCAGGCCGTTCAGGTGCAGCGCCGGGATGTTGATGGCGGCGGCCGGCTCCGACTGCAGGCGGGTGTAGCCGGCGTTCAGGTTGACCGTCGGCAGGCGGCGCGCCTCGGCGGCGGCCAGGCCGTGGCGGGCCGCCTCCTCGCGCTGGCCGGCGGCGGCCAGGCCGTGGTCGACCTGCAGCGCGTTGGCCCAGGCCTGCTCCATCGTTTCGGCTGCCATGCTGCGGCCGCACAATGCGAGTATTAAGCAGGCCAAACCGACCTGGCAGCCCTTGCGAGGCTGTATATTCTTGTTTTTCATGGATACCGTATTGGTGGGTATTGATGCAGCGCAGTGTAAAGGAGGGGTCATCGGAGTGTATTTGATCTAGATCAAATACAGGAGGGTTCGCCAATTGTCATAATGAAAATCAAATCCACTGGAGTGAAGCCGAAAATGAACGATATGAGTCCGTTGCGCGCACCTTCCGCCACCACCACTACCAACGCCAACGCCAACGCCGAGAGCGCCGTCGCCGTCGCGCTGGCGCCGCTCGCCAAACCCCTGTGCTACCTGGCCGACGAGGTCGGGCCGGCCAACCAGCTCGACCTGATGTTGCAGAGCGCGATCGCCAAGATGACCGGCGGCGTCTCGCCGATCGCCATGTCGCTGGCCTTCCAGGACTGGTTGATGCACCTGGCCGTCTCGCCCGGCAAGCAGCTCGAACTGGTCGAGCTGGCCAAGCGCCAGGCGCTCAACTGGGTGCCCAACGGCGACGCCAGGGCCGAAGCCGAGGCCCACGCCGACACCCGCTTCAAGGGACAAGACTGGAGCAACTGGCCGTTCAGCGCCATGTCGCGCTCCTTCGTCAACGCCCAGCAGTTCTGGCAGCATGCCACCAGCGGCGTGCGCGGCGTCGAGCCGCACCACAGCGACGTGGTCAACTTCACCGCGCGCCAGCTGCTCGACATCTACTCGCCGTC
The DNA here is from genome assembly GCF_900114705.1 of Rugamonas rubra. GTDB lineage: Bacteria > Pseudomonadota > Gammaproteobacteria > Burkholderiales > Burkholderiaceae_D > Rugamonas > Rugamonas rubra. The sequence goes on along the minus strand of NZ_FOTW01000005.1, from coordinate 424,713 downwards.
CAACTACTTCTGGACCAATCCCGAGGTGCTGCAGCAGGCCGTCGCCAGCAAGGGGCAGAGCGTGCTGGCCGGCTGGACCAACTACATGCAGGACATCTCCGGAAAAAAGGCGCTGAAGGACGACAACCCGGCCTACCTGGTCGGCCGCGACGTCGCCATCACGCCCGGCAAGGTGGTCTACCGCAACGAGCTGGTCGAGCTGATCCAGTATTCGCCGCAGACGCCGGGCGTCTACCTTGAGCCGGTGCTGATCGTGCCGTCGTGGATCATGAAGTACTACATCCTCGACCTGTCGCCGCACAACTCGCTGGTGCGCTACCTGGTCGAGCAGGGCCACACGGTGTTCATGGTCTCCTGGCGCAACCCCGGCAGCGCCGACCGCGACCTGGGCATGGACGACTACCTGCGCTGCGGCGTCATGTATCCACTGCAGGAGGTCGACCGCATCTGCGGCGGCGTGCCGGTGCACGCCGCCGGTTACTGCCTGGGCGGCACCCTGCTGGCCATCGGCGCGGCGGCGATCGGCTCGGGCCGCCACGGCGAGCCGGCCAAGCTGGCCTCGGTGACGCTGCTGGCGGCGCAGACCGACTTCACCGACCCCGGCGAGCTGGGCCTGTTCATCGACGACAGCGAGCTGGCCTTCCTCGACGCCGTGATGTGGAAGAACGGCTACCTGGACGGCACGCAGATGGCCGGCTCCTTCCAGCTGCTCAACTCGCGCGACCTGGTGTGGTCGCGCATCATGCGCGAATACCTGCTCGGCCAGCGCAACGTGCCGAACGACCTGATGGCCTGGAACGCCGACACCACGCGCATGCCCTACCGCATGCACAGCGAGTATCTGAAGCACCTGTTCCTGCACAACGACCTGGCCGAGGGCCGCTACTGCGTCGACGGCAAGGCGGTCGCCGTGACCGACATCAAGGCGCCGATGTTCGTCGTCGGCACCGAGCGCGACCACGTCTCGCCGTGGCACTCGGTGTACAAGATCCACCTGCTGGCCGACACCGAGATCGACTTCGTGCTGGCCTCGGGCGGCCACAACGCCGGCATCGTCTCCGAGCCGGGCCATGCGCGGCGCAGCTACAAGGTGCAGCCGCACCGGCCGCTGGGCGCGCCCTTCATCGGCGCCGACGAGTGGATCCAGGGGGCGACCGACCAACCCGGCTCGTGGTGGCCGCACTGGCACCAGTGGCTGGCCGAGCGTTCGCAGGCCGAGCTGGTCGCGCCGCCGCCCATGGGCGCCGGCAAGGTGCTCGACGAGGCGCCCGGGCGCAACGTGCGCGAGGCATAGTAAGGGAGTCGTGGCGGCTTCGTTCTACCCCGTAACGGCAGGGGTCTGACCCCGTACGGGGTCAGACCCCGGGCATACGCCTGTGGGGTAAGGCCGCGCCGGCGGCACGCGCCAGCCGCGCAGCCCCCCGGTGACTTTCAAGGTGACAAGCAAACTCCGCCGCCAGCCCTTACAATAGGCTCAAGCATCCGTTTCGCCCTCACCTTGAAGGAGTTGCACCTTGCAGACCCGTCCGTTCATCGCCCCCATGCTGTTTGACGATCCTGCCGCCGCGTTCGAACAGGTGCGCACTATTTACGACAGCAACATCGCCTATCTGCGCGAGTGCATGCGCCGCTTCATCGCCGGCGAGGAGTTCACCGAGCATGTGCGCGCCTGCTACCCCTTCGTCCGCGTCCACACCGACACCGTGGTGCGCGCCGACTCGCGGCTGGCCTTCGGCTTCGTCGCCGGCCCCGGCACCTACGAGACCACGCTGACCCGCCCCGAGCTGTTCGCCAACTACTACGAGCAGCAGTTCCGCCTGCTGTTGAAGAACCACGGCGGCAAGCAGCAGGTGCAGCTGGAGGTGGGCACCAGCGCGCAGCCGATCCCGATCCACTTCTCCTTCGCCGAGCACGACCACATCGAGGGCAATATGAACGCCGAGCGCCGCGTGCTGATGCGCGACGTGTTCGACCTGCCCAACCTGGCGACGATGGACGACGGCATCGCCAACGGCACCCACGAGCCGGGACCGGGCGAGGCGCATCCGCTGTCGCTGTTCACCGCGCCGCGCGTCGACTACTCGCTGCAGCGGCTGCGCCACTACACCGGCACGGCGCCGGCGCACTTCCAGAAGTTCGTCCTGTTCACCAACTACCAGTTCTACATCGACGAGTTCGTCCGCCTCGGCCACGAGATCATGGCCGCGCCGTCCGCCTCGGACGACGACAAGTACATCGCCTTCATCGAACCGGGCAACCTGGTCACGCGTCGCGTCGGCCAGGCCGTCGAGCCGGGCGACGCGCACGGCGCCGCCTTGCCGCGCCTGCCGCAGATGCCCGGCTACCACCTGGTGCGCGCCGACGGCAGCGGCATCACCATGGTCAACATCGGCGTCGGCCCGGCCAATGCCAAAACCATCACCGACCACATCGCCGTGCTGCGGCCGCACGCCTGGCTGATGCTGGGCCACTGCGCCGGCCTGCGCAACACCCAGCAGCTGGGCGACTACGTGCTGGCGCACGGCTATGTGCGCGAGGACCACGTGCTCGACGAGGACCTGCCGCTGTGGGTGCCGATCCCGCCGCTGGCCGAGGTGCAGGTGGCGATCGAGGCGGCCGTCGCCGAGGTGACCCAGCTGACCGGCCACGAGCTCAAGCGCGTGATGCGCACCGGCACCGTGGCCAGCACCGACAACCGCAACTGGGAGCTGCTGCCGCAGCGCACGCCGGAGCGCCGCTTCAGCCAGAGCCGCGCCATCGCGCTCGACATGGAGAGCGCCACCATCGCCGCCAACGGCTTCCGCTTCCGCGTCCCGTATGGCACGCTGCTGTGCGTCAGCGACAAGCCGATGCACGGCGAGATCAAGCTGCCCGGCATGGCCAACCAGTTCTACCGCGACCGGGTCGACCAGCACCTGCGCATCGGCATCCGCGCCGTGGAGATGCTGCGCGCGCTGGGTGTCGACAAGCTGCACAGCCGCAAACTGCGCAGCTTCACCGAGGTGGCCTTCCAGTAGACCGTAGCGGCACCGCGCTCGCCGTCGTCGCCCGCTTCGCGCGGGCGATTTTTCTTATGCCACCTCTGGAATGGGTTCGATGTGAAGTCGCATGCCAAGTGAGTGTAAGACCTTCACGATCGTTGTAAAGCTGGGGTTGCCATCACCGGATAGTGACTTGTAGAGGCTTTCCCTGCCTAGTCCGGTATCAATTGCCAGTTGCGCCATTCCCTTGGCGCGCGCCACATTGCCGAGTGCTTTTGTGATGAAAGCCGCGTCGTCGCCGGCCTCATCAAGGCAGGCCTCAAGATAAAGGGCGATGTCCTCCTTGGTCTGAAGGTGTTCGGCGCTATCCCATTTGCTCGTTTTCAGTGCCATGATGACATCCTAATGCTCTATATTTTTCGCGCTAGGTCTTGCGCGGCTATAACGTCCTTGTCTTGGGTGGATTTGTCTCCGCCGGCCAACAAGATCACCAATTCCGTTCCTCGTATCGTGTAATAGATGCGATATCCGGGGCCGCAATCAAGCCGCATCTCGCTGACGCCGCCTCCAACTGATCTGTGGTCTCCAAAGTTTCCATCTTCAGCACGATCTATGCGCACCTGAATGCGTGCACGGGCACGGCGATCCTTCAGGTTCGCAAACCAATTTCGGAAGCGTTCTGTCTGCAGAGTATCCATAGGCCCTGAGCGTATGCTAGTATTTATTGTATCCAATGGGATACTCGGATGCTAGGAGTTTAATCAGACTGCACGCATTTGTTGAGGCGAGTGATGTCAATTTTGATATTGGAAACCGTCAAAATGTCATTGGCCTGCGTTTCGCGCGTCCACTAAGATGGCCGTCTCAGAATCAAGGGCAGTGCTCATCATGACTTTAACGACCGGCATCAGCCGCGCGCCGTTCGGCCAGTTGCCGGATGGTCGCGCCGCCAGCCTTTTCACGCTGCGCAACCGCAGCGGCATGGTCGTTGGCATCAGCGACTTCGGCGGCGTTGTCACCGCCATCCACGTGCCGGACCGCGCCGGCGTGCTAGCCAATGTCTGCCTCGGCTTCGGCGACGTCGAACCATACCGCACGGTGTCGCCGTTCTTTGGTGCGCTGATCGGCCGCTACGGCAACCGCATCGCCAACGGCCGCTTCAACTTGGACGGCGTGGCGCACCAGCTCGATATCAACGACGGCGCCAACCACCTGCACGGCGGCGCGCTGGGCTTCCATCGCGTGCTGTGGCAGGCGAGCGTGGCCGCCGACGACTCGGCGCTGACGCTGCGCTACCACAGCCCGCACGGCGAGCAGGGCTACCCCGGCGCGCTGGACGTGACGGTGCGCTACGCGCTTGGCGACGACAACGAGTTGTCCATCACCTTCGACGCCGTCTGCGACCGCGCCACGCCGGTCAACCTGACCAACCACGCCTACTTCAACCTGGCGGGGCGGGATGATATTCTCGGCCACGAGCTGATGATTGCGGCCGACAGCTACACCGCCGTCGATGCGGCGCTGATACCGACCGGCGCGCAGCCGCCGGTGGCCAGCACGCCGTTCGACTTCCGCCTGCCGCAGGCGATCGGCGCGCGCATCGCCGCCGACCACCAGCAGCTGCGCAACGGCGCCGGCTACGACCACAACTTCGCGCTGAACCAGCCGGCGCCGGGCGCGCGCATGCTGGCTGCGCGTGTGCGCGAGCCGTCCTCCGGCCGGGTGCTGGAGGTGTTCAGCGACCAGCCCTGCCTGCAGTTCTACAGCGGTAATTTCCTCGACGGCAGCCTGGGCGCCGGCAGCCAATTCGCCTACCGGGGCGCTTTCTGCCTGGAGCCGCAGCATTTCCCCGACTCGCCAAACCGGCCGCACTTGCCCACCACCATCCTGCGCCCCGGCCAGCGCTACCACAGCGAAATGGGCTACCGCTTCTCCATCGCCGAGTGATGCAGCTGCCGTGAAGCCAAGGTGCCGGCGACTCCAAAACCACCCCGAGGCAAAGAGCCAGGGTCAGACCCTCAGGGTCTGACCCTAGATTTTGGCCGGTGGGTTTTCTTAATTGATACCGATTTTGATATCACTATCGAGAAATAATTCATTGGAAAGTTATCGCGGCAGATCTTAGTATTCCCACATCGCGGCGCTGCCTGCTCGCCTGGCCGGCGCCCTCAAGAACAACCAGGAGGAATGCATGTCGGAGACAAAAAAGGTGGCCCTGCGCTCGGCCGAGTGGTTCGGCACCCAGGACAAGAACGGTTTCATGTACCGCAGTTGGATGAAGAACCAGGGCATACCCGACCACGAGTTCCAGGGCAAGCCGATCATCGGCATCTGCAACACCTGGTCCGAGCTGACCCCCTGCAACGCCCACTTCCGCCAACTGGCCGAACACGTCAAGCGCGGCATCCTCGAGGCCGGCGGCTTCCCGGTCGAGTTCCCGGTGTTCTCCAACGGCGAATCGAACCTGCGGCCGACCGCCATGCTGACCCGCAATCTGGCTAGCATGGACGTCGAGGAGTCGATCCGTGGCAATCCGATGGATGCCGTGGTGCTGCTGGTCGGCTGCGACAAGACCACGCCGGCGCTGTTGATGGGCGCGGCCAGCGTCGACATTCCTACCATCGTCGTCAGCGGCGGGCCGATGTTGAACGGTAAGCTGGACGGCAAGAACATCGGCTCCGGCACCGCCGTCTGGCAACTGCACGAGCAGGTCAAGGCCGGCACCCTCACCATGCACCAGTTCATGGCGGCCGAATCGGGCCATTCGCGCTCGGCCGGCACCTGCAACACCATGGGCACCGCCTCGACCATGGCCTGCATGGCCGAGGCGCTGGGCACCAGCCTGCCGCACAACGCCGCCATCCCGGCGGTCGACTCGCGCCGCTACATCCTGGCGCACATGTCGGGCATCCGCATCGTCGAGATGGTGTGGGAGGAGCTCAAGCTGTCCAAGGTGCTCAAGCGCGAGAACTTCGAGAACGCCATCCGCGTCAACGCCGCCATCGGCGGTTCGACCAACGCGGTGATCCACCTGAAGGCCATCGCCGGCCGCATCGGCGTCGAGCTGGAGCTGGAGGACTGGACCCGCGTCGGACGCGGCACGCCGACCATCGTCGACCTGATGCCGTCGGGCCGCTTCCTGATGGAGGAGTTCTACTACGCCGGCGGCCTGCCGGGCGCCATCCGCCGGCTGGGCGACGGCGGCCTGCTGCCGCATCCGGACGCGCTCACCGTCAACGGCAAGTCGCTGTGGGAGAACTGCCGCGAGGCGCCGGTCTACGACGACGAGGTGATCCGCCCGCTGGCCAAGCCGCTGCTCGCGGACGGCGGCATCTGCATCCTGCGCGGCAACCTGGCGCCGCGCGGCGCGGTGCTCAAGCCGTCCGCCGCCACGCCGGCGCTGATGCAGCATCGCGGCCGCGCCGTGGTGTTCGAGGACTTCGAGCACTACAAGAGCCGCATCGTCGACCCCGAGCTGGAGGTGGACGCCAGCTCGATTTTGGTGATGAAGAACTGCGGCCCGAAAGGCTATCCCGGCATGGCCGAGGTGGGCAATATGGGCCTGCCGCCCAAGCTGCTGGCGCAGGGCGTCACGGACATGGTGCGCATCTCCGACGCGCGCATGAGCGGCACCGCCTACGGCACCGTGGTGCTGCACGTGGCGCCCGAGGCGATGGCCGGCGGCCCGCTGGGCATCGTGCGCGACGGCGACTGGATCTCGCTCGACTGCGCCGGCGGCGCGCTGAACCTGGAGATATCCGAGGCCGAGATGGCGCGGCGCCTGGCCGCGCGCGCCGAGACGGCCGTGCCGGAAGTGCGCAGCGGCTACCAGAAGCTCTACATCGACCACGTGCTGCAGGCCGACCAGGGCTGCGACTTCGACTTTTTGGTCGGCAGTCGTGGCTCGGCGGTGCCGAAGCACTCGCATTAAATCGCCAACGCAGATCGATGCCGTACCCCGCAATGCGGCCGAAAGGGGTCTGACCCCGTACGGGGTCGGACCCCGGCGTCCGGGTTTGGGGGTAACACTCACGCTTACAAATGGAGACACCATGCTACTCATCCAATTCACCAACGCATCCGGCGCGCGCCAAGTCGGCCTGCTGGAGCAGGACCGCGTGCGCGTGGTCGACGGCTACGACAGCACCTACGGGCTGGCGCGCGAGGCCATCGCGCGCCGCGTCGGCCTGGCCGACCTGGCCGGCGCGGCGGCCGGCGCCACGGTGCTGTCCTACGCCGACATCGCCGCCGCCGGCCGCCTGCTGCCGCCGCTCGACCACCCAGACGACGCCCACTGCTTCGTCACCGGCACCGGTCTGACCCACCTGGGCAGCGCCGACACGCGCGACGCCATGCACAAGAAGATAGGCGGCGCCGTCGAGAACCTGAGCGACAGCATGAAGATGTTCCGCCTCGGCGTGGAGGGCGGCAAGCCGGCGCCGGGCGCGGCCGGCGTGCAGCCGGAGTGGTTCTACAAGGGCGACGGCTCGATCGTCGCCGCCAGCGGCCAGGCGCTGAACATGCCCGACTTCGCCCTCGACGGCGGCGAGGAGCCGGAGCTGGCCGGCCTGTACCTGATCGGCGACGACGGCCAGCCCTACCGCGTTGGCTACGCCATCGGCAACGAGTTCTCCGACCACGTCACCGAACGGCAAAACTACCTCTACCTGGCGCACTCCAAGCTGCGCGCCTGCGGCCTGGGACCGGCGCTGCTGGTCGGCGAGGCGCCGGCCAGTGTCGAGGGCGTCTCGCGCATCATCGACGCGCAGGGCAGGGTGCGTTGGGAAAAACCCTTCTTCAGCGGCGAGCAGAACATGTCGCACACCATCGCCAACCTGGAGCACCACCACTTCAAATACCCGCTGTTCCGCCGCGCCGGCGACGTGCACATCCACTTCTTCGGCACCGCCACCCTGAGCGTTGCCGACAACATCGTGGTGCGGCCCGGCGAGACCTTCGAGATCGAGGCGCCGCAGTTCGGCCCGGCGCTGCGCAACACGCTGGCCGTGTACGCGACCGAAGTGGCGAAGGTGAAGACCTTATGATGATCACCGGCGAAGCCCTGATCGGCGGCCTGGCCGTCAAAGGCAGCGAGGGCGGCCAGCGCGCCTTCAACCCGGCCACCCTGCAATACCTGGAGCCGGAGTTCCACACCGTCGGCGCGGCGCAGATCGACCTGGCCTGCCGCCTGGCCGGCGCCGCCTTCGACAGCTACCGCGCCACCAGCGACGAGCAGCGCGCCGCCTTCCTCGACGCCATCGGCGAGCAGATCATGGAACTGGGCGAGGCGCTGCTCGAGCGGGTGATGGCTGAGACGGGCCTGCCGCGCGCCCGCGTCGAGGGCGAGCGCGGTCGCACCGTCGGCCAGCTCCAGCTGTTCGCCAATCTGCTGCGCGAGGGTTCGTGGAGCGACCTGCGCATCGACCCGGCGCTGCCGCAACGCCAACCGCCCCGGCCCGATCTGCGCATGCGCCTGATCGGCGTGGGGCCGGTGGCGGTTTTCGCCGCCAGTAACTTCCCGCTGGCGTTCTCGGTGGCCGGCGGCGACACCGCCTCGGCGCTGGCGGCCGGCTGCCCGGTGGTGCTCAAGGCGCACTGGGCGCACCCCGGCACGTCCGAGCTGGTCGGCCGCGCCATCGTCAAGGCGGCGGCTATCTGCGGCATGCCGGCCGGCGTGTTCGCGCTGCTGAGCGGCAGCGGCAACACCTTCGGCGCGGCGCTGGTGGCCCATCCGGCGATCCAGGCGGTCGGCTTCACCGGCTCGCGCGGCGGCGGCACGGCGCTGATGGCGGTGGCGGCGGCGCGGCCGCAGCCGATCCCGGTGTACGCCGAAATGAGCAGCATTAATCCGGTGTTCCTGCTGCCGCAGGCGCTGGCCGCGCGCGCCGAGGAGATCGCCGCCGGCTTCGCCGCCTCGCTGACGATGGGCGTGGGCCAGCTGTGCACCAATCCGGGCCTGGTGTTGGCGCTGGACGGGCCGGACCTGGAGCGCTTCAAACAGGCCGCCGCGCTGGCGCTGGAGGGCGGCGCCGCCGGCACCATGCTCACTCCCGGGATCGCCGAGAACTTCCTCGGCGGGGTACACAGGCTGGCCGACCACGCCGACGTGGCCACGCTGGCGCTGGCGCCGCAGCAGGGCGGCAAGGGCGCGCCCGCGCTGTTCTCCACCAGCGGCGCGGCCTTCCTGGCGCGCCAGGAGCTGGCCGAGGAGGTGTTCGGCCCGGCCTCGCTGGTGGTCGCCTGCCGCGACCTTGCCGAGCTGCGCCAGGTGGCCGAGAGTCTGGAGGGGCAGTTGACCGCCACCCTGCAGCTGGAGCCGGGCGACTACGACGCGGCGCGCGGGCTGCTGCCGGTGCTGGAGCGCAGGGTCGGCCGCATTTTGGCCAACGGCTTCCCGACCGGCGTCGAGGTGTGCAACGCGATGGTCCACGGCGGCCCGTTCCCGGCCACCTCGGACGGCCGCAGCACCTCGGTCGGCACGGCCGCCATCGCCCGCTTCCTGCGGCCGGTGTGCTACCAGAACCTGCCCGAGGCCCTGCTGCCGGCCGCGCTGCGGGATGATAAGCTGGCGGGCGCTTGGCGCCGCGTCGAGGGCGAGCTGACCTGCGAGTAGCTGGTTCTTCATGGAATAGCGAGACGCTGGCCTTACCCAAAGCAAAAGGGGTCAGACCCCGTACGGGGTCTGACCCCGCGGCGCATCGGGGTGCGGGGTAAAAACAATTTAAACCATTCGGAGACTGTATGAACCAACTAGCCACATTCGCCAGCCTGCGCGGCAAGCGCGTCTTCATCACCGGCGGCGGCAGCGGCATCGGCGAGGCTTTGGTGGCCTCGTTCGCCGCCCAGGGCGCGCTGGTGGCCTTTGTCGACATCGTCGAGCAGGCCAGCGAGACGCTGTGCCGCCGCCTGGCCGACGCCGGCCATCCGCCGCCGCGCTTCCGCCGCTGCGACATCGCCGACATCCCGGCGCTGCAGGCCACCATGGCCGAGCTGGCCGGCGAGATCGGCGACTTCGACATCCTCGTCAACAACGCGGCCAACGACCAGCGCCACCAGACCGAGGAGGTCACGCTGGAGTACTGGAACGAGCGCATCGCCATCAACCAGCGGCCGATGTTCTTCACCTGCCAGGCGGTGCTGGAGGGGATGAAGCGGCGCGGCGGCGGCGCCATCGTCAACGTCAGCTCGATCTCCTGGCACGCCAAGGGCGCCGGCTATCCGGTCTACGCCACCGCCAAGGCGGCCGTGGTGGGCCTGACGCGCGGCCTGGCGCGCGAGTTTGGCGCCCACGGCATCCGCGTCAACACGGTCACGCCGGGCTGGGTCATGACGCAGCGCCAGATCGACCTGTGGGTCGACGAGGCGGCCGAGCTGGAGATCAAGCGGAACCAGTGCCTGCCGACCAAGCTGATGCCGCAGCATATCGCCTCGATGGTGATGTTCCTCGCCTCTGACGACGGTGCCATGTGCAGCGCGCAGGAGTTCATCGTCGACGCCGGCTGGGTGTGAGCCGGCTAAACGGGCTTCAGCCGATATTGAAATCGATATCGAATTGGCTAAAAATGTGATTGGATAGATATTTGTCTTTCTCTTACCATTGTTTTACCAATACGGCCGACACAGGCCGAGCGGCACGCCGGGCGATCCCGCACGGCGGCCATGGAAAATAATCGGAGACAGACATGACCATCCACCGCAGAACCGTGCTCGCCGCCGCCGCTTTGGCCGCCTTCGCCGCCCTGGGCGCCAGCCCGTCGGCCTTCGCCGCCAAGCCGCTGGTGATCGGCTTTTCCCAGGTCGGCGCCGAGAGCGAATGGCGCACCGCCAACACCGTCTCGATCAAGGACGCCGCCAAGCAGGCCGGCGTCACCCTGAAGTTCGCCGACGCCCAGCAGAAGCAGGAGAACCAGGTCAAGGCGATCCGCTCCTTCATCGCGCAGAAGGTCGACGTGATCGCCTTCTCGCCGGTGGTCGAATCGGGCTGGGACACGGTGCTGCGCGAAGCCAAGGCGGCGAAGATTCCGGTGGTGCTGACCGACCGCGCCGTCAACGTCAGCGACACTTCTCTGTACGTCACCTTCATCGGCTCCGACTTCGTCGAGGAGGGGCGCCGCGCCGGCAAGTGGCTGCTGGAGCGCGCCGCCAAAACGCCGGACGCCAACCTCAACATCGTCGAGCTGCAGGGCACCGTCGGCTCGGCGCCGGCGATCGACCGCAAGAAGGGCTTCGAGGAGGTCATCGCCGCCAATCCCAGGCTGAAGGTGATCCGCTCGCAGACCGGCGACTTCACCCGCGCCAAGGGCAAGGAGGTGATGGAGGCCTTCCTCAAGGCCGAGGGCAAGAAGATCAACGTGCTGTACGCGCACAACGACGACATGGCCATCGGCGCCATCCAGGCGATCGAGGAGGCCGGCCTCAAGCCGGGCACCGACATCGTGGTGATCTCCATCGATGGCGTCAAGGGCGCCTTCGAGGCGATGATCGCCGGGAAGCTCAACGTGACGGTGGAGTGCAGCCCGCTGCTCGGCCCGCAGCTGATGCAGATCGCCCGCGACGTGGTGGCCGGCAAGCCGGTGCCGAAGCGGATCACCACGGTGGAGGGCGTGTTCCCGGCCGAGGTGGCGGCGAAGGAATTCCCGAACCGGAAGTACTGAGCGCTGCGACGACACCACCATCATGAGTATTCCAGCGCACGCCGCTGGTTCCACACCGCGCGCGCCGCAAGCCGCGCCGGTGCTGGAGCTGCGCGGCATTTGCAAGCAGTTCCCCGGCGTGAAGGCGCTCAGCGACGTCGGCCTGCGCCTGTTCCCCGGCGAGGTGCACACCTTGATGGGGCAGAATGGCGCCGGCAAGTCGACGCTGATCAAGGTGCTGACCGGCGTCTACACGCCGGACCGGGGCCAGATCCTGCTCGACGGCGCGGTGATCCGGCCGGCTTCCACGCTGGAGGCCCAGCGGCTGGGCATCAGCACGGTCTACCAGGAGGTCAACCTGTGCCCCAATCTGTCGGTGGCGGAGAACATCTTCATCGGCCGTTATCCGCGCCGCTTCGGCCGCATCGACTGGCAGGCCATGCGCTCGCAGGCCGCCGCGCTGCTGGAGCGCATGGGCATCCGCATCGACGTGGCGGCGCCGCTGGCGCGCTATCCGCTGGCGATCCAGCAGATGGTGGCGATCTCGCGCGCCCTCAACGTGCGGGCGCGCGTGCTGATCCTCGACGAGCCGACCTCCAGCCTGGACGAGAGCGAGGTGGCGTTGCTGTTCGGCGTGCTGCGCCAGTTGCGCGCCGACGGCATGGCGATCCTCTTCGTCACCCACTTCCTTGAGCAGACCTACGCCATCTCCGACCGCATCACGGTGATGCGCAACGGCGAGCGGGAAGGGGAGTACGCCTGCGCCGAGCTGTCGCGGCTGGCGCTGGTCAACAAGATGGTCGGCGCGCCGGACCACCACGGCGCCGACGAGGCGCGGCCGGGCGCGGAGTTGGACGCGGCGCTCGACGTCGGTCTGCTGGCGCGGGCGCATGCGCACGCGCCGGCGCGCCAGCCGGCCTTTCTGCTGGCGCGCGGCCTGGGCCGCAAGGGCGCGCTGGCGCCGCTCGACCTGGATATTCACCCCGGCGAGCTGCTCGGCCTGTGCGGCCTGCTCGGCTCCGGCCGCACCGAGGCGGCGCGGCTGCTGTTCGGCGCCGACAAGGCCGACAGCGGCGCCATCGCCATCGACGGCAAGCCGCGCGCCATCGCCTCGCCACGCGACGCCATCGCCGCCGGCATCGGCTTCTGCTCGGAGGACCGCAAGCACGAGGGCGCGGTGCTGGAGCTGTCGGTGCGCGAGAACATCATCCTGGCGCTGCAGGCGCGCGGCGGCCTGCTGCGCGCCATTCCGATGCGCCACCAGCAGGCGCTGGCCGAGGAGTATGTGCGTGCGCTGGGCATCAAGACGGCCAGCGTCGAGACGCCGATCGGCAGCCTATCCGGCGGCAACCAGCAGAAGGTGCTGCTGGCGCGCTGGCTGGCCACGGCGCCGAGGATGTTGATCCTCGACGAGCCGACCCGTGGCATCGACGTGCGCGCCAAGCAGGAGATCATGGACTACGTGGCCGCGCTGTGCCGCAAGGGCATGGCCATTCTGTTCATTTCGTCGGAGCTGAGCGAGGTGCTGCGCTGTAGCGACCGCATGCTGGTGCTGCGCGACCGCAAGGCCTGCGGCGAGTTTGCTCGCGGCGAGCTGGACGAACATTCGGTGCTGCAGGTGATCGCGGCGGGAGAGAGCTGTGCTTAGGACCATTCCATTCACCCCAACCATCGGCCTGCCCATGTTCGTGCGCCACCCGCTGTTCCGGCCGCTGGCCGCGCTGGCCCTGCTGTTGCTGGTCGACCTGCTGCTGATTCCCGGCTTCTTCCATCTGGAGGTGAAGGACGGCCACCTGTACGGCAGCCTGATCGACATCGTCAACCGCGCCGCGCCGCTGATGCTGGCGGCGCTCGGCATGACCTTGGTGATCGCCACACGCGGCATCGACATCTCGGTCGGCGCCGTGGTGGCCATTTCCGGCACGGTGGCGGCGATGCTGGTCGGCGGCGGCATGGTGATCAACCACGGCGTGCCGGAATACGTCAGCCGCGTGCCGATGGCCTGGGCGCTGGCCGCCGCGCTCGGCGCGGCCCTGCTATGCGGCGCCTGGAACGGCCTGCTGGTTGCCGGCCTGGGCTTGCAGCCCATCGTCGCCACGCTGATATTGATGGTGGCCGGGCGCGGCCTGGCCCAGCTGATGACGGACGGGCAGATCGTCACCGTCTACTACCAGCCTTACTTCTTCATCGGCGGCGGCTACCTGCTCGGCCTGCCGTTCGCGCTGTACATCGTCGGCGCCGTGTTCCTGGCCACCGCGCTGCTGATGCGGCGCACCGCGCTGGGCTTGTTCATCCAGACGGTCGGCATCAATCCGGTGGCGGCGCGGCTGGCCGGCGTGCGCACCGCCGTGCTGATCTTCCTGGTGTATGTGTTCTGCAGCGCCTGCGCCGGCCTGGCCGGCTTGATGATCAGCGCGAACATCAAAAGCGCCGACGCCAACAACGCCGGCCTGCTGCTCGAACTCGACGCCATCCTCGCCGTGACCCTGGGCGGTACTTCGCTGGGCGGCGGCAAATTCAGCCTGGTCGGCAGCGTCGTCGGCGCGTTGATCATCCAAACGCTGACCTACACCATCTACTCGCTCGGCCTGGCGCCGGAGGTCAACATGGTGGTCAAGTCGGCGGTGGTGTTCCTGGTCTGCCTGTCGCAGTCGGCCGAATTCAAGACCATGTGGGGCCGCCTGCGGGCGCGGGCGCTGCACAGCAAACAAGGTGGCACAGTATGAACACGATGCGCATGAACCCGATCCAAGTCCGTTGGCGCGCGCTGCTCGCCTCTCCCTACTTTACCTCGCTGGTGACGGTGGCGCTGCTGGCGGTGCTGTTGGCGGCCGGCGGCGCCTCCTATCCGGGCTTCCTGTCCTTGCAGGTGCTGTTCAACCTGTTGATCGACAACGCCTTTTTGCTGGTGATCGCGGTCGGCATCAGCTTTGTGATTCTGTCCGGCGGCATCGACCTGTCGGTCGGCTCGGTGCTGGCGCTGAGCACGATGGTGGCGGCCTGGCTGCTGCAGGTGTGGCATCTGCCGCCGCTGCTGGTGATCGCGGTGGTGCTGCTGCTCGGCGCCGGTTTCGGCGCGGCGATGGGCGCGCTGATCCACTACTTCAAGCTGCAGCCCTTCATCGTCACGCTGGCCGGCATGTTCCTGGCGCGCGGCCTGTGCTACCTGATCAGCGTCAGCTCGATCACCATCACCGATCCGCTGTTCGTGGCGATGTCGCAGACCCAGTTGGCGGTGCCGGGCGGCTTCGTCTCGCCGGGCGTGCTGATCGCGCTGCTGACGCTGGCGCTGGCCATCTACATGGGCCACTACACGCCGTTCGGCCGGGCGCTGTACGCGGTGGGCGGCAACGAGCAGTCGGCGCTGATGATGGGCCTGGCCGTCGGCCGCAGCAAGGTGCTGGTGTACGCCTTCAGCGGCGGCTGCGCGGCGCTGGGCGGGGTGCTGTTCTCGTTCTACATGCTGTCCGGCTACGGCCTGCACGCGCAGGGCGCGGAGCTGGACGCCATCGCGGCGGTGGTGATCGGCGGCACCTTGCTCAGCGGCGGCTACGGCTATGTGGCGGGGGCCTTGTCCGGCGTGCTGGTGCTGGGCACGATACAGACCTTGATCGCCTTCGATGGCACGCTCAGTTCGTGGTGGACCAAGATCGTCATCGGCGGGCTGCTGTTCGTGTTCTGCGTGGTGCAGCGCTTGATGGGGCGCGCCGCCGCGTAGGGTGATATCGAAATTAATCGAATATGGATAGAATCAATACAGATTATGATATCATTTCTCCCATGGATACCAACCCGAACTGGTTTTTACGCGCCCGCCTGAAGACGCGGCAACTGCTGTTGTTGATCGCGCTCGACGAGCAACGCAACATCCACCGCGCCGCCGAGGAGTTGCACATGACGCAGCCGGCCGCGTCCAAGCAGCTCAAGGACTTGGAGGAGATGCTCGACGTGCAGTTGTTCGAGCGCCTGCCGCGCGGCATGGAGCCGACCATCTACGGCGAGACGATGATACGCCACGCCCGCATGGCGCTGACCAGCCTGTCGCTGGCGCACGACGACATCGTCGCCATCAAGTCCGGCCTGGCCGGGCAGGTCGAGATCGGCACCATCATGACGCCGGGCATGGCGCTGCTGCCGCGCGCCTTGTCGCAGGTCAAGCAGACCGCGCCGCGCCTGCGCATCGGCGTGCAGATGGAGCAGAGCAACATCCTGCTGGAGCAGCTGCGCCGTGGCCGGCTCGACTTCATGATCGGCCGCATCCCCGAGCGCGACGGCGCCGCCGGGCTGGGCTACGAGGAGCTGACCGACGAGCCTGCCTGCGCCGTGGTGCGGGTCGGCCATCCGCTGCTGGCCTCGGCCGATTTGCGGCTGGAGGAACTTGCCGCCCAGCCCTGGGTGCTGCCGCCGCCGGGCAGCATCCTGCGCTCGCGCTTCGAGCTGATGTTCCGCCGCGCCGGGTTGGCGGTGCCGGTCAACATCATCGACACCACCGCCGTGCTGCTGGTGACGGCGCTGCTGCAGCAGACCGACGCGCTGAACGTGATGCCTATCGCGGTGGCGCGCTACTACGCCTCGCTCAATGTGCTGAGCATCCTGCCGATCGAGCTGCCCTGCCGCATGGACGCCTTCGGCATCATCACCGTCGACGGCCACCTGCTCTCGCCCGGCGCCCAGCTGCTGTTACAGACGGTGCGCCGGGTGGCGCAGGAAATCTATTAGTTGGCGGTAGGCCGCTGGTCGGCCTTGTCCCGGTTCAGCTCGTGTCCGAATGTCGGCACTGACCCCGGGGTTTCGCGCGGCGTCAGCCGGCGAGCAATTGCGGCGCCTGGTCGGCGTACTCGTGCCACAAGGTTTCGAACTGCGCCAGCGGCAGCGGGCGGCCGAACAAATAGCCCTGGTAGTGCAGGCAGCCGACGTGGGCCAGCTGCTGGCGCTGGTCGGCGCTTTCGACGCCCTCGGCGATGACGTCGAGGTTCAGGCTGTGCGCCATCGCCGTGATGGTGCGCACGATGGCTTGGTCGCTGTTGTCGCTGGCCAGGTCGCGCACGAAGGACTGGTCGATCTTCAACTGGTCGAGCGGCAGCTGCTTGAGGTACTGCAGCGAGGAGTAGCCGGTGCCGAAGTCGTCGAGCGAGATGCGCACGCCGATGGCCTTCAGCTCGGTCATGCTGGCCACCGTGTCGCTGATGTTCTCCAACAGGATGCCCTCGGTCAGCTCGAGCTTGAGCAGGGAAGGGTTGATCTCGTGGCGCTGCACGGCGGCGTACACCTGGGCGCCGAAGTCGGCCTGGCGGAACTGGCGCGCGCTGACGTTGACGGCCAGCGACAGCTTGCTGGTGCGCGGGTCCTGCGACCACAGCTGCAACTGGGCGCAGGCCGTTTCGATCACCCATTTGCCGATCGGCAGGATCATGCCGGTCTCCTCGGCCAGCGGGATGAACTTGGCCGGCGAGATGAAGCTGCCGTCCGGCTGGATCCAGCGCAGCAGCGCCTCGGCGCCGGTGGGGCGCTGCTCGGAGTCGACCTGGATCTGGTAGTACAGCTCGAACTGCTGCTGCTCGAAGGCGCCGCGCAGCTCGCTCTCGAGCGCGGCGCGGGCGCTGATGGCGTCCTGCATCTTCTGGTCGAAGAAGCGTAGCGCGTTGCGGCCGGCCTTCTTGGCCTGGTACATGGCGATGTCGGCCTGCATCAGCAGCTCGTCGGGCGCCTGCTCGTGGTTGTGGAACAGCGTCGCGCCGATGCTCGGGCTGCTGCGCACGGTGTGCGCGCCGAGCTGGTAGGGCAGGTTCAGCGAGGCGAGGATCTTGTTGCCCAGCGTTTCGGTGTGGGCGGCGGCGCCGACGGCGTGGTCGCTCATGCCCTCGGCCAGCACGACGAACTCGTCGCCGCCCAGGCGCGCCACGGTGTCGCCGTGGCGCAGGCAGTCGTGCAGCCGTTTGGCGACCTGCTGCAGCAGCTGGTCGCCGATGTTGTGGCCGAGCGTGTCGTTGAGGGTCTTGAAGTTGTCCAGGTCGAGGAACATCAGCGCGCTGTACTTGCCGGTGGCGGCGGTGCTGGCCAGCACCTGGCGCAGGCGGTCGAGCAGCAGGCGGCGGTTGGGCAGCCGGGTCAGCGGGTCGTAGAAGGCGAGGTTCTTGATCTCGTCGCTGGCCGCCTTGCTCAGGGTGATGTCGGTCAGCGAGGCGACGTAGTTGGTGACGCTGCCGTCGCGCTCCTTGACGGCGGTGATGTTGAGGCGCTCGGGATACACCTCGCCGTTCTTGCGGCGGTTCCAGATCTCGCCCTCCCAGCTGCCGTGGCGGCGGATGGCGTCCCACATGTCGGTGTAGAAGGCGGCGTCGTGGCGGCCCGAGTTGAGCACCTTGGGCGACTGGCCGATGATCTCGCTGCGGCTATAGCCGGTGATCGTGCAGAAGGCTTTGTTGACCTGCAGGATGTGGCCGCGGGCGTCGGTCACCATCATGCCCTCGGGCGACTCGAAGGCGATGGCGGCGATGCGCAGGTTGGCCTCGCTCTGGCGCCGCTCGGTGATGTCGCGGTGGGTGACGACGGCGCCGCGCCAGTCGTATTCGAGCGGCGTGGCGGTCATGCTGTACCAGCGTTGCTGGTGCGCCGTGTGGCAGGGGTATTCCATGCTGAAGGACGGCAGTTTGCCGTCGAGCACGGCGCGGATGCCGGCGCAGGCGTCGGCGGCGCCGGTGGTGGCGCCGGCCAGACCGGCGTCGCAGCCGCTCAGGTAGTTGCTGCCCAGCGCGGCGTGGCCGGGGATGGGGGTGCTCAGCGCGGCGTTGTCGTCGGCGAAGCGGCGCCAGGCGGCGTTGACGGAGACGATGCGGCCCTGTTGGTCGAGCACGGCGATCTGTTCGGGTAGGCCGTCGAGCACGGCGCAGGCGAAGGGCTGGCAACCGTCGATGGTGATGCCGGCGCCGCCGTCGCATTGCGGCCGGGCGGCCGGCGCGGCCGCCGCCGGCTGGTCGAGCAGTTCGCAGTGGGCCAGTTGCGGCGCGGCGCAGGACGCCGCGCAGGACGCCGGATGGTTGGCGTGCGTGGCGTCGCAGGTGTTGCCGCGGGCGTTGGCGGCGTTGCTAGGCGGTGACGCGGGTGGGTGCGCAGCGGGCCCTTCCGGGGGAGGGCTGGGCAGGTCTTTCATGGCCGACTTCCTGGGTGTTCTATAGTTGCCGTCAAGCATAATGACATAGAACAATAAAAAACTTGATTTAGATCAAAATGCGGCCAATGCAGCGGAAACTACCTAGTCTAAATGAGGATTGCAAATGACAAGTGACTAGGCAAATGGTATGACTGACAAGCTTATCGGCCGCGCGGCGGGGCGGCGGCGAAGGAGGCGAAGGTGTCGAGCAGCACGCGGGCGCGGAAGGGCTTGAGGATCAGGCGGTGGACTTGTCGGGTTTGCAACTGTTTGAGCAGGGCGCAGGTGGCGTGTTCGACCATGATGGCGATGGGGATGTCGGGCGCGCTGGCGGACTGGCCGCCGCGCACCTGGTCGAGCAGGCTCAGGTCGAAGCAGTCGGCCGCGCCGTCGGCGCAGTCGATGGCGAAGACGGCGCCGTCGAAGGCGTGGGCCTGCAGCAGGCGGCGGGCGACGGCGCCGCTGGCGGCCTCGTGGATGGTGCCCATGCCGAGCGAGCGGGCGGTCAGCGCGACGGTCTGGCGCAGCAGCGCCTCCGGCTCGACCAGCAGCATCTGCGCGCCGGCGTGTGGTCGCTCGGGCGGGCGCTCAGACATGCCCGGCCCCGGCCGGCCGGCCCAGTTCCTGCACCAGCAGGTCGCGCAGGCTGCGCAGGATGGCCAGGTCGATGGCGCCGAACTGGCGCGGTTGGCTGTCCATCACGCACAGGGTGCCGACGGTGTTGCCGCAGGGGAGGGTCAGCGGCGCGCCGGCGTAGAAGCGCACATGGGGCGGGCCGCCGACCAGCGGGTTGTCGGCGAAGCGGGCGTCGGCCAGGGCGTCGGGGATCAGCAGCACGTCGGACCCGGCGATGGCGTGGCCGCAGAAGGAGATGTCGCGCGCCGTCTCGCACACCGGCATGCCGACGCGGGCCATGAACCATTGGCGGTTCTGGTCGACCAGGCTGATGGTGGCGATGGGCATGTCGAACTCGGCGGCGGCGAACTGCACCACCTTGTCGAAGCGCTGTTGCGGCGGCGTGTCGAGGATCAGCAGGCGGTGCAGGGCGGCCAGGCGTTCGGCGTCGTTGGCGGGGATGGGGGCGGCGAGCATGACAGGGAGGCGGCGGGCGGCGGGCGGTGCCGGCGAGGGTGGCGTTGGCAAACACTGTAGCAGAAGCGGCGCCGGCCGCGGTGGTTTTGCCGGCGCGCTCAGCGAAACAGCTTGGCGGGCGGTTCCAGCCGCAGCTTCAGGCTGGACTCGGCGAACTCGCCGTCCCGGCGGTGGTAGTAGACGGCGCCGTTCATGTCGACCAGCACCACCTCGGTGGCGCCGGCGGCCAGGTAGGCGCCGATCTTGACGCCGATCGCCTTGTGGCGGTTGCCCGGCGACAGCACCTCGACCACCAGCGGCGGGCAGCTGGACATGGTTCGGGTGTTCAGCGCCTCGGCCCAGCGTTCCTCGGGCAGCCAGGCGACGTCGGGCACGCGCACGCCGGCGCGGGTGCTGATGGCCAGGTTGGGGTAGGCTTGGCCGCCAAGTTGTTCGCGCAGTTGTTGCTGGACCCAGGCGACGACGGACTGGTGCCGGTTGTGGGGCAATGGGCTCACGATGACCTCTCCGTACTCGGATAGTTCATAGAAATCGGGGCTGTTCGGATCCTCGCCCAGCTCCTCCCACAATGCGGACAGAGCGGCCGGGCTCAGGGGTTCAGATTTTTCAATGCTGGTATGCATGGCGGGCCTCTCAAAAATGCAGCAAGCAGATGCCAGTATAGCGTGCGGCGGCGCGACGCCGGCGCCACACTCTTGACGGTGCCCTGTGGCTGTGAGGTAGATCAATTCTTGCCGATGGGGCAATTTTTCTGGCAATATTGCCGCGCGGGGAGGGGCGTTCGGCGCCGGCCCATCGAATCTATGTCCAACGGGAGTTGCATGCAAGCTAGTCGAATCGGAAGATGGTCCAGGCGCGCCGCGCTGGGCTTGTTGGTGCTGGTGGTGTTGGCGGCGCTGGGCGCGTGGTTGTTCCTGCGCGCCAGCCTGGCCCAGCTCGACGGCACGCGCCGCGTGGCCGGCCTGGACGGCAGCGTCAGCATCGCCCGCGACGCGCTGGGCGTGCCTTTGATCAGCGGCGCCAGCCGCAACGACGTGGCCTACGCTACAGGTTTTGTGCACGCCCAGGAGCGCTACTTCCAGATGGATCTGCTGCGCCGGGTGGCGGCCGGCGAGCTGGCCGAGCTGTTCGGCGAGCGCGCCCTCGCCGCCGACAAGAGCCACCGCCTGCACCGCTTCCGCGCCCGCGCCGAGGCGGCGCTGGCGACCATGCCGGCGGCCGACAAGCTGCTGCTGCGGCGCTACGTCGACGGCGTCAACGCCGGCCTGCAGGGCCTGGCCGCGCGGCCCTTCGAATACGCGCTGAGCGGCGCCGCGCCGCGCCCCTGGGCGATGGCCGACTCGCTGCTGGTGATCTGGGCCATGTACTTCGACCTGCAGGGCGCGCAGGAGGGGCGCGAGCTGGCGCGCGGCTGGCTGGCGCAAAACAGCGACGCGGCGCAGCGCGATTTCCTGACGCCGCACGGCAGCCTGTGGGACGTGCCGCTGGACGCCGCCGCGCCGGCCGGCGCCGAGTCGGCCGCCGAATTGGCCGCCGAGTCTGCCACCATTCCGGCGCGCGCGCCGGCCTGGTGGGGCCGGCCGCTGCCGGCGGCGCCGGCCGGTGGCGTCGGCGCGGCCAGGCTGGCGCAGGCGGCGGCGCCGACGCTGGCCTCGGCCGACTTCGTCGACGCGGTCGGCAGCAACAACTGGGCGCTGGCCGGCAGCCGCACGCGCGACGGCGCCGCGCTGGTCGCCGACGACATGCACCTTGGCATACAGCTGCCCAACACCTGGTACCGCGCCGCGCTGCAGTTCCCCGATGCGCAGGGCCGGCCGCGCCGCGTGGTCGGCGTGACGCTGCCGGGCGCGCCGGTGGTGGTGGTGGGCAGCAACGGCCACGTCGCCTGGGGCTACACCAACAGCTACGCCGACCACCTCGACCTGATCGCCCTGGAGGGCGAGGCGGCGCGGCCCGGCCAGCTGCGCACCCGCGCCGGCTGGGAGACCCCGCGCACGTGGCAGGAGACCATCCTGGTCAAGGGCGCGCCGGCGCAAACGCTGGCGGTGCGCGAAACCTCGCTCGGCCCGCTGCGCGAGGCGCTCGGCCAGACCTACGCGATCCAATGGAGCGCGCACGCGCCGCAGGCGGCCAACCTGAACGCGCGCCGGCTCGAGCTGGTCGACACGCTGGAGCAGGCGCTGGCGCTGGCGCCGACGCTGGGCATCCCGGCGCAGAACCTGGTCGCCGGCGACGCCGAGGGCAACATCGGCTGGACCATCGCCGGGCCGCTGCCGCGCCGCGCCGGCGACGCCGGCCGGGCCGGCTTCCCGCTGGCGCTCGACGAGCCGGCCGGCGAGTGGCGCGGCTGGCTGGCGCCGGCCGAGTATCCGCGCGTGGTCAACCCGGCCGGCGGCCAGCTGTACACCGCCAACAGCCGCCAGCTGGCCGGCGCCGGCGCGGCGCTGCTGGGCGACGGCGGCTTCGACCTGGGCGCGCGGGCGCGCCAGGTGCGCGACGACCTGTCCGCGCTGGGGCCGCGCGCCGACGCGGCCGGGGTCTACGCGGTCGGCCTGGACGACCGCGCCCTGTTCATGGCCGGCTGGCGCGAACGCGCCGTGGCCGCGCTGGACGCGGCCGCCGTGGCCGGCAAGCCGCAGCGGGCCGAGGCGCTGCGCCTGCTCAACAGCAGCTGGAGCGGGCGCGCCAGCGTCGACTCGGTGGGCTACCGCATCGCCCGCGACTACCTGTTCGCGCTGTACGACATCGTCTTCGAGGGCGCCAACGCCGAGCTGGCCCGGCTCGACCCCAAGGCCAACATGGGCGCGGCGAGCCGGCGCTGGCCGGTGCTGCTGGCGCGCCTGCTCGACGAGCGGCCGGCCGGCTGGCTGCCGCCGGCCTACGCCAGCTGGCAGCAGCTGCAACTGGCCGCGCTGGACCGCGTCATCGCCCGGCTGGGCCAGGACGGCCGGCCGCTGGCCGAGGCCAGCTGGGGCGAGCGCAACCGCGCCAGCAGCGCCCATCCCTTCAGCAGCCTGCTGCCGGCGCAGCTGCGCTGGCTGGCCGTGCCGCCCGACATGCTGGCCGGCGACAGCCACATGCCGCGCGTGGCCGGGCCGGCCTTCGGCCAGTCCGAGCGCCTGACGGTGGCGCCGGGGCGCGAGGAGCAGGGCCTGTTCAGCATGCCGGGCGGGCAGAGCGGCCACCCGCTCTCGCCGTACTTCCTGGCCGGCCACGCCGACTGGGTGGCCGGCCGCGCGCTGCCGCTGCTGCCCGGCGCCGCCGCGCACACCTTGACCTTGACGCGCTAGCCCCGCCAACCCCGTCAACCCCGCTAGCCCCGCCGGCCCCGCGCCGTTTGCGGCGGCGGCCGGGATTGGGGGTATCATCGACTCACCGCCGGCCGGGCGCTACGGGCCGGTTTACCGAAAGAGGACGGCATGATCAAGGATTTTGCCAGCGCGTCGCGGCAGACGATGAGGTTTTTGCGGGAGCGCTTCGGCTTTCAATTGTGGATGGTCACCCGCGCCGAGGGCGAGGACTGGATCGTGCTGCACGCCGAGGACCACGGCTACGGCGTGCGCGCCGGCCAGGTGTTGCGCTGGAGCGACTCGTTCTGCTCGCGCATGATGCGCGGCCTGGGGCCGCGCATCGCGCCCGACTGCGGCCGGGTGGCGGTGTACCAGGCGGCGCCGATCGCCCAGCTGGTGAAGATCGGCGCCTACATCGGCGTGCCGCTGACGCGCGCCGACGGCAGCCTGTTCGGCACCCTGTGCGCCTTCGACCCGCAGCCGCAGCCGGAGGCGATCGCGCAGGAGCTGGCGCTGCTCGAACTGATGGCCGGCGTGTTGTCGGCGCTGCTGGCGACCGAGCTGCAGGCGGCCGAGGCGGTCCGCCGCGCCGAGCGGGCCGAGGCCGAGGCCACCCGCGACAGCCTGACCGGCCTGTACAACCGGCGCGGCTGGGACCTGCTGCTGCGGCGCGAGGAGGAGCGCTGCCTGCGCTACGGCCATCCGGCCTGCGTGATCTCGATCGACCTCGACGAGCTGAAACTGACCAACGACCGCGAGGGCCACGCCGCCGGCGACCTGCTGCTGATGCGCACCGGCGAGGCGCTGCGCCAGGTGATCCGCGCCACCGACGTGGCGGCGCGGCTGGGCGGCGACGAGTTCGCCGTGCTGAGCATCGAGTGCGACGACGCCAGCCAGCTGTTGGCGCGGCTGCGCGACAAGCTGGCGGCGGGCGGCGTCAAGGCCTCGACCGGCACGGCGGCGCGGCGCGCCGACCTGAGCCTGCAACAGGCCTTCGAGCAGGCCGACGCGCAGATGTACTTGGCCAAGCGCCAGCGCAAGCAGCAGGGCGGCTAGGTGCCGGCGCGGGCGCCGCGGGCGCCGCCGCTCCAGCCGTCCGGCGCGGCGCTTGGCTTGGCGCCGGTGGCCGCGTCGGCGCGCAGCGCCAGGCCGAACAGGGGCCGCAGCAGGGCGACGCGGCGCACCAGCTCGACCACCGCGAAGCTGATGGCCAGCGTCAGCAGCACCAGGATCAGGCCTTCCAGCAGCGGCGGCAGGCGCACCGGCTTGAGGGCATGGGCCATGGCGACGATCAGCGTCTGGTGCACGATGTAGACCGGGAACACGGCCTGCGTCAGGTAGCGCCGCGCCGGGCTGTCGAATTGCAGGTGGCGGTGGCCGAAGCCGCAGACGGCGGCGATGGCGCTCCACTGCATCAGCGCGTAGACGGCGCGCAGGACCGGGCGCCAGGCCTGCACCTGCGCGCTGGCGGCCAGCGCCTCGGGGATGGCGTAGTAGATCATCAGCGCGGCCCAGCCGCCCAGGGCCAGGGCGAGCGCCGGCCAGCGCGCCCGCTCGAGGCCGGCCCAGAAATCGCGCCGCGTCGCCAGCGCGGCGCCGAGCAGGAACAGCGGGAAGTAGACGGCGTGGTTGTACCAGTCGTCGACCAGGGCGTGGCTCGCCGGGTAGCCGTCGGCCAGGGCGAAGCGGGCGGCGGCCAGCACGGCGGCGGGCAGCGCGATGATGCGCCAGCCGCCGAGCAGACGGGCCAGCGCGGCGCCGGCGCGCTCCTGCAGCGCGGCCGGGGTCGGCTTGGCGAGGGCGGCCAGCAGCAGCGTGTAGACCCACAGGTAGGCGACGAACCACAGATGGTTCCAGGTGGGGAGTTTGAGGCATTCGCCGTCCTTGCAAAAACCCTGGTGGCCGCCGAGGTAGAGCCGCATGAACTCGGCGTAGCCGCCCTGGTAGGACAGCTTTTCCACCACCTCGAAGTAGGACTGCGGCGGCACGATCACCAGCATGCCGAACAGCAGCGGCGGCAGCAGGCGCACGCTGCGCTGGCGCACGAAGGCGCCGGCGCCGAGCTTTTTCAGCAGGTAGGCGGAGGCGACGCCGGAGACCAGGAACAGCAACGCCAGGCGCCAGGGGCCGGACAACATCATGTACGGCTCCAGCGTGTCGCTGGCGTGCGGGCTCTTGACGTGCCAGCCCCAGGTCACGTAGTACATGCCGGTGTGGTAGAGGATCAGCACGAAGAAGGCGCAGATGCGTATCCAGTCGAGGAAGTACTGGCGCTGGCCGGGGGCGGGGGGCAGGGGATGCATGGGCGGCTCCATCGGAATGGGGGAAGCGGCCAGCGTAAGGCGGCGCGGCCGGGCATTCCAGCGCTATGTGGCGAAACGGGTCGGCGGCGGGGCGGGCCGGCGCGGTCCAAGAAGACCCAACGGCGCAACCTGGGGACGGACCCCGAGGGGTCCGTCCCCAGCTCTCCGCCTTTGGGTGGTGTTTTAGCCGCTGGCCCCTTCATTTCCCGGCCCTGCCGGCGGCCGGGCCTGCAGGCGGGCGATGACGTCGGCGCGGTACTGGCGGCTGCAGGGCACGCGGGCGCCGTCGCGCAGCAGCAGCTCGGCGTCGCCCTTGTCGAGCGGTTGGACGCTGGCGATGCGGTCGAGCCGCACGGCGGCGCGGCGGTGGCAGCGCACGAAGCGCTCGCCGAGCCGCTCGACCAGGCCGGCCAGGGTCTGGCGCAGCAGCGGTCGGCCGCTGGCGGTGTGCAGGACGACGTAGTTGTCGGCGCTTTCCAGCCAGCTGATGTCGTCGACCGGCACGACGCGGGTGGCGCCGCGCTCGCTCACCAGCAGCTGGCGCAGCGGCTGGCCGGCCAGCGCGGCCAGGGCCGCGGCCGCAGCGGCGGGCGGGGCGGGCGGCAACGCCAGGCGCCCGCGCAGCCGCTGCAGGGCGCGCCGCAGGCGCTCCTGGTCGTAGGGCTTGAGCAGGTAGTCGACGGCGTTGGCGTCGAAGGCGGGGATGGCGTACTGGTCGTAGGCGGTGACGAAGACCACCAGCGGTGCCGGCGCCGGCAGCGAGGCGGCCAGCTCCAGGCCGCTCACCTCGGGCATCTGGATGTCGAGCAGCAGGGCGTCGGGGGCGAGGCGGGCGACCAGTTCGAGCGCCTCGACGGCGTCGCGCGCCTCGCCGACCAGTTCGACCTCGGGGTGCAGCGCCAGCATGCGGCGCAGACGGTCGCGCGCCGGCCGCTCGTCGTCGACGATCAGCAGGCGCATGGCAGCCTCAGTTCGGCGCGCACGCCGGACGGCGCCAGGGCGCTCAGCGTCAGGCCGGCACGCTCACCGTGCAGCTCAAGCAGGCGCTCGCGCAGGTTGGCCAGGCCGATGCCACCGCCGCCGCCGCCGGCGCCGCAGCCGTCGGCGCGGCTGGCGCCGCCGGCCGCCCCGGCCGGCGACGACGCGGCCCCGGTCGCCTGCGCCGCCGCGACGTCGGCCGCCGCCGACGGTGTTGTTGCGGCGCCGGCCGGCGCCAGCGCGGCCGCCGCAGCAGCGTTGGGCGCCAGCGTGCCGCCGTCGTCGTCCACCCTGAGCACCAGCTGGCCGCCTTCGCGGCTGGCGGCGATGCTGATGCGCACCGGCTGGCGGCGCCGCTCGACGGTGTGTTTGAAGATGTTCTCCAACAGTGGTTGCAGGCTCATCACCGGCACCGGGCAGGCCAGCAGCGTCTCGTCGATGTGCCAGGCGATGCTGACGCGGTCACTGAAGCGTTCGCGCATCAGGCCGGCGTACGCGCGCAGCAGGCGCAGCTCGGTGGCCAGCGGCGCCTCGTGGCGGCCGCTGAGCTCCAAGGTGGCGCGCAGCACGTCGGCCAGTTGGATCAGCATGGTGTCGGCGCGTTCGACGTCCTCGTGCATCAGCGAAGAGATGGTGTTGAGGGCGTTGAACAGGAAGTGCGGCTGCATCTGCTGGGTCAGGCGCAGCAGCTGGGCCTGGCGCAGCGCGCCCTTGGCCCGCTCGGCGCGCAGCTGCTCCTGCAGCAGCGCGTGGTAGGACAGGATGCCGAACAAGACCACGGCGGCGGTGCCGAAGAAGACGCTGATCTTGATGTTCTCGTACAGGAAGGTCTCGGCCCAGGCCTCGTGGTGGTAGGTGTCGCCGGCCAGCGCGTAGACGGCGTGGCGCATGCCGAAGGTGAGCGGCACGAAGGCGATCCAGAAGACCGGCAGCCAGAGGAACTGGCGGCCGAACCAGCGCAGCGGCGTGGCCAGCAGGTGGTCGTGGCGCCGCGTGAAGTGGCGCTGGGCCAGCGTCAACAGCGTGGCGGTGATGCCCGAGGAGGCCGACCACAGCACCGGCTGCCACACTTGGTGGTGGCCCCGGCGCAGGTAGTCCTGCACCTCGGTGGTGATCAACAGCAGCCAGAACAGCACCCAGACGGCGCCGGCGGCAAGTTTGGCGCGTCTGCTCAGCATGGCCGCTTGCCTTGAAAAGAAAGCAAGATGATTGCCGATTCCTAGGTGCTTGTCAAAGGCGGCATCTTTCCCGGCCTGCAAGTCTTGAATTGTTGATAGCCTGGGACGATTCAAGATGGAATGAGCGAATGTAGGACGGCCGCAGGCGGTGCTGCTTGCTAGTTACGAGAATCATCGTATAATCAAGGGAGGCTCAACTTGGGCTACACAACGGCGAAGA
Source organism: Rugamonas rubra (assembly GCF_900114705.1). GTDB lineage: Bacteria > Pseudomonadota > Gammaproteobacteria > Burkholderiales > Burkholderiaceae_D > Rugamonas > Rugamonas rubra. The sequence goes on along the minus strand of NZ_FOTW01000005.1, from coordinate 396,888 downwards.
AAAAAGTGCTCGCGGCGCTTGTGACGAATAGTTTCGACCATGAACCGCGCAATGGCATTGACGTCAAAAACTTGCTGGCAATGGGGCAGATAAGCTGTGCCGCAGTCGCCGACCTCATCGCGAAGAGCTCGGGACGGGATCACTCCGAAAGCCCGCATCATCAAGTCAAGAGCGTCGTCGTCCATTGCATCAAGGTCCAGGGCTGGTATATCAAGTTTTATTTCCTGGATCCCCGCACGACGTTTATCAGCGTTCATCAGTGAGTCGAACATGAGAATCCAAATCCTGTCCGATGGCGACAAAGGACAAGCTATCTGCGAGAGCTGCGCACGCGTTGTGGCCAGCACGTATAGGTATCGCAACGTGCCCTTTTCAGACGGCAAGGGTATCGCGTCAAACATTTTGGTGGGCGTGTGCGACCAATGCGAGACCGTTGTCGCCATTCCGGCACAATCGACGCCGGCGATTAAGCGTGATCGCCGTGTCGCCAGCCAATCAATCGAGGCGGCGCTGCCGGCGCCATACGTCGACGCTTTGGATTTGGCATGCTTTACGATCGATCCAAACTCCACCGCGGAATTTCGAAAGAAGTTGCTGCTGTTTTATGTGCATAAATTGGCGTCCGGAGAACTGGACATGGCCGTTCTGCGTGCGCGAGAACCTTCGTTCGCGGTGAAAACGGGGACGGTGAAAAGGCGATTGTCGATGAAGGTGTCGGCATATTTGGCCGATGAGTTTAGCCGGTTGGTCAGCGACGCCTCGATGTCCAGAACGGACCTCCTGAAGTCGCTTGTCGTGGAGATCAAACGCCAAATTGTCGATGGCGAAGACGTCAGCATGCTGGGCGAGTTGAGAACGCTGGCCTGTCTTGGCTGAGTAGGCGAGACAGGCATCGCGCCGTGTCAGGCCGCGCCGGCGCGCTCGGCGCGCTGGCGCCACAGGGTCACGGCCAGCATCAGGCCGGTGCTCATCAGGATGGTCACCACGCTCATCGCCATGCCCTTGCCGACCGAGCCCTGCTCGAACTGGCGCCAGATGTACAGCGAGGTGGTCTTGACGCCGGTGGGCGCCAGCAGCAGCGTGGCGACCAGCTCGCGCGAGGCGACGGCGAACACCATCATCATCGCCGCCAGCAGGCTGGGGAAGACCAGCGGCAGCAGCACGCGCAGCAGGGTGCGGCGCAGGTCGGCGCCGTGCACGCGGGCGGCCGCTTCCATGTTGTCGCCGATCTGGGCGAAGGCGGCGCCGGCGTAGCGCACCGGATAGGGCAGCAGCAGGCAGCAGTAGGCCAGCAGCAGGATGGCCCAGGTGTTGTACGGCGTGGCCGGCCACAGCGGCTGGTTCCACGCCAGGATCAGGCCGACGCCGACGACGATGCCGGGCAGGCAGTTGGGCGCCACCGACAGCAGGTCGAGCGCGCGCCGGCCGCGCAGCCGGGTCTTGACCACGCAGTAGGCCACCAGCAGGCCGAGCACGCCGGTCGCCAGCGCGGTGGCCAGCCCCAGGCCGGCGCTGGTGGCCAGCGCCTGCAGGGCGCTGTCGTCGCCGCCGAGGATCTCGGCGAAGTTGGCCAGCGACAGGTTGGCCGGGCGCAGGCCGCCGGACAGGGTGCGCATCAGCGCCGTGGCGACGATGGCGAACAGCGGCGCGGCGGTGGCCACCAGCGCCACCAGCAGGAACACGGCGGCGACCGGCCACTGCCAGGCGCCGAGCTGGCGCGGCGCGACCTCGGTCGGCTTGCCGGTCTGGGTTTCGAAGACCTGCTGGCCGAGCAGGCGGCGCTGCAGCCAGAACACCAGCATGGCCAGCAGCACCAGCACCACCGACAGGGTGGCGGCACCGGGCAGGTCGATCGGCCAGTCGGAGAAGCGCCGCTCGATGCCGGTCACCAGCACGAAGAAGCCGGCGTTGGCGGCCAGCGCGGCCGGCGTGCCGTATTCCTCGATGACCATGGCGAACACCAGCAGCAGGCTGGCGGCGATGCCCGGCGTGGCCAGCGGCAGGGTGATGCGCAGGAAGGCGCGCCACGGCGAGGCGCCGCAGACGCGGCCGACGTCGGCCAGCCGCGAGCCGCTGCTGGCGACGCCGCGCGAGACGGCGAAGTAGACCACCGGGAAGACGTTGAGGGTCATCACGAAGACCACGCCGCCGAACGAGAACAGGAAGGACGACAGGCGCGGGCCGGCGAGCTGCTCGAGGTAGCCGTTCGGCTGCAGCAGGGTGATCCAGCCGAGCGCGGCGATGTAGGGCGGGATCATGAAGGGCACCAGGAACAGTAGGTCCCACAGCGCCTTGAAGGGCAGCTTGAACAGGCCGCGCAGCATGCCCAGCGGGATGCCGACGGCGGCGCTGGCCAGCACCACGCAGGCGCCCAGGCGCAGCGTGTTGCCGGTCAGGGCGAACAGCGCCGGGTCGCCGAACACGCCGGCCAGGTGCGACAGCGGCGCCGCCAGCGAGCCGTTGGCCAGCTGCGGGAACAGCGCCTGCAGCAGGATGAAGGCGAGCGGCAGCGCCACCAGCAGCAGCAGGGCCGCCGTGGTGGCGCCGAACAACAGCGGCGTGCCCAGCGCGGCCAGGCGGGGAAGGGCGGCGCGCACGCTCTACTTGCGGCCGAACAGGGTGGCGAAGCGGTGCAGCGCGGTGGCGCGCGCGGCCAGGCTCTGGCCGGCGTCGAGCTCGGGCAGCAGCTTGATGTCCTTCAGCGCCTGGCGCTTGGCGGCGACGTCCTGGCGCGCCGGGATCAGGTAGGCCTCGGCCACCAGGGCCTGGCCGCGCGGCGAGAGGACGAAGTCGACGAACTTGCGGGCGTCGTCGGCGGCCTTGGACGATTTCAAAATCATCATCGGGCGCGGCGCCACCACGGTGCCGCTTTTCGGGAAGATCACCTCGATGCTCTCGCCGGCCGCCTGGTTGCCCAGCGCGACGTAGTCGACGGCGCCGAACACCACCGCCTTGGCGCCCTGCAGCACCGGGTTCATCGCCTGGGCGTTGGGGCCGGCGATGACCATGCCGTTGGCCTTGAGGGCGCCGAACAACTGCCAGGTCTGCTCGCTCTGGCGGCCCTGCAGGCCCGACAGCAGGTCGAGCGAGGCGCCCGACTGGGCCGGGTCGGGCATGGTGATCTTGTCCTTGTAGGCGGGCTGGGTCAGGTCGCTCCAGTCGCGCGGGCGCGGCGTGCCGCTCTTGCTGTTCCAGACGATCGACAGCACCGACAGGCCCTGCGCCACGTAGGCCGGCTGCTTGAAGCGGGCCGGCACCTGGGCGGCGTTGGGGCTGCTGTAGGCGAGCAGCCAGCCGCGCCGGTCAAGGTCGGCGGCGCTGTCCCAGGAGGCCGAGATGACGACGTCGGCGCGCGGGTTGCCGGCCTCGGCCTGCAGGCGCGCCATGACCTTGCCGGTGTCGGCCTGGAAGACGTCGACGCCGACCCCGCTGGCGCGCTTGAACTCGGCGGCCAGCGTGTCGATCAGCTTGCCGGGGCCGGCGCTGTAGATGGTCAGCGCCGAGGCGGCCGGGGCGGCCAGGGCCAGGGCCAGCGCGGCGGCCAGCGCCAGGCGGGATGGAGGGACGGGTTTCATGTGTTTCCTTTTCACGTGTTCTATGGTTGGGCGGGCAGGGGCCGCCAGCAAGCGGATTCAACAGTCGGGGTCAGTGCCGACAATCGGACAAATGTTGCCTGCCCGACCGGCGTTCCACTTGAGCTCGTGTCCGAATGTCGGCACTGACCCCGGGGTCGGGGGGCGGGGTGCTCAGGCGGCGTGCGGCAGCCAGCGCAGGCGCTGCCAGTCGAAGCCGAGCTCGATCGCCTGGCCCGGCCGCAGCGGCTGGTCGGTGAGCAGCGTCAGGCCGGCGGGGGCGCCGGCGGCGCGCACGGCGGTGTGGTAGCGGCCGTTGCGGTAGCGCTGGCCCAGCACCTCGCCGGGCAGGCCGCCGCCGCCGGCGTGCAGCGTCAGCGCGCTTTGCGGGATCAGCAGGCGCTGCGCCGTCTGGTCGCAGCGCGGCGCCAGCCCCCGGCCGTGCCAGGCGTGGGGGACGGCGTCGCCGGGCAGCAGGGTGCCGAGCTGGAGGAACTCGGCGATGCCGCTGTCGGCCGGCTCGCCCAGCAGCTCGGCCGGGGCGGCCAGCTGGCGTATCCGCCCGCCGCGCATGACGGCGACCCGGTCGGCCAGGGCGAAGGCCTCCTCCTGGTCGTGGGTGACGTAGACGGCGGTGGTGCCCATGGCGCGCAGCAGGGCGCCGATGTCGTGGCACAGGCTGTCGCGCAGGTCGCGGTCGAGGTTCGACAGCGGCTCGTCGAACAGCAGCACCTGCGGCCGCGCGGCGATGGCGCGCGCCAGGGCGACGCGCTGCTGCTGGCCGCCGGACAGGCTGGACGGGTTGCGTTGCTCGTAGCCCTGCAGGCCGACCACGGCCAGCGCCTCGGCCACCCGCGGCGCGCACTGCTTGCGCGGCAGGCCGCGCATCTCCAGCGCGAAGGCGACGTTGCCGCCCACCGTCATGTGCGGCCACAGCGCGTAGTCCTGGAACACCATGCCCAGGCCGCGCGCCTCGGGCGGCAGGAAGCGGCCGTCGCCGGCGACGCGGCGCGCGCCGAAGTCGATGCTGCCGTGGCCGGCGGCCAGCGGCAGCAGGCCGGCGAGCAGCTTGAGCAGGGTGGTCTTGCCGCAGCCGGAGGGGCCGAGCAGGGCCAGCACCTGGCCGGCCTCGAGGTGGAAGTCGATGCCGTCCAACACCAGCTGGTCGGCGTAGCGGTGGCGCAGGGCGGACACGGTGACGGCCGTGCCGGCCGCCGCCGGGCTGGAGTGCTCTGCCATGGCCTTAGAAGCTGTGGCGCAGGCCGGCCATGGTGCCGAACTGGTTCTGGCCGGCGGCGATGTCGACGCCGAAGCCGTTGACGCCCAGGTTGGAGCCGCCGCGGTTGCTGGCGTAGGAGTTGATCAGGTACAGGTCGGTGCGCTTGGACAGCGAGTACTTGACCATGGTGATCACCGACAGCGGGTCCTTGTCCGAGTGCTTGACGTCGGTGCGGTAGAGCGAGGCGCTCAGCTGCAGCGGCGCGCTGACCTGGTAGGCCAGGCCGATCCAGCCCAGGTCGGTGCGCACGCTTGCGGCGCCGACGCCGACGTTGTCCTGTTTGCGCCGCAGGTAGCCGCCCAGCACTTCGGCCGCGCCGACCTTGTAGCGGGCGCCGAAGGTCAGGTGCTCGTCGGTGTTGTTCTCCAGCGCGGCGGTCTGGCCGTGCTTGCGGTCGTAGACCAGGGCGGCGCGCCAGGCGGCGCCGTGGTACTGCAGGCCGGCGCCGAGCTGGCGGCCGGCCTTGCCGTGGCCGGCCAGCTCGCCGCCCTTGCTGCTGTCGTAGCCGGTGCTGTAGTAGACCGACAGGTCGACGGCGTCGAACTTGCCGCTGTACTTGACGGCGTTGTCGATGCGGTCGGAGAAGGCGGCGTCGTGCACCTTGGACGACCAGGTGGCGTTGTCCATGGTGTTGTACTTGCTCATCCAGTCGAGCATCAGGCTGTTCTGCCGGCCCAGCGTCAGCGCGCCCCAGCCGCCCTGCAGGCCGACGTAGGCCTGGCGGCCGAACAGGCGGCCGCCCTGCAGCGCGGCGCCGGTGTCGACGCCGATGCCCGATTCGAGGGCGAAGACGGTCTTCAGGCCGCCGCCCAGGTCCTCCGTGCCGCGCAAGCCCAGGCGCGAGCCGGACAGGTTGCCCGAGCTGAGCCGGGTCAGGTTGGCCTTCGAGCCGGCGATGCTGGCGGAGTGGTTGATGGCTTCGACGCCGCTGTCGATGATGCCGTAGACGGCGACGTTCGACTGGGCGCCGGCGTGGCCGGCGAGGGCCAGCGCGACGGCGGCGGCGGCGGTGCTAACAACGACTCTTGACTGCATTCAATTCCCCTAGATGAAAAAAATCGCCCCGGCTGGCCAGGGCGATCAAACGAGTTGGTCCGGCGACGGGGCGCGCCGCCACAGCGGCGGCGCGCCCAAAACAGCTGGCAGGATAAGGGCGGCATATGTCGCCTTGATGACAGGACGGCGCGATTCGCCACCGCCTTCTGGCGCGAACGGCGCCGTCCTGGCATAATGGGTCTCTCAGCGGGAGTAGCTCAGTTGGTAGAGCGCAACCTTGCCAAGGTTGAGGTCGAGAGTTCGAGCCTCTTCTCCCGCTCCAAGAAATGGCTGATGTTGTAATGGCGTAGTAGAAATAGATGCTCCGATGCGGGAGTAGCTCAGTTGGTAGAGCGCAACCTTGCCAAGGTTGAGGTCGAGAGTTCGAGCCTCTTCTCCCGCTCCAAATTCCAAAGAACCCCGTCGGCCCCGACGCGCAACAGCGCGTGCGGTGTCGGCGGTTTTTTTTCGTCCGGCTTTTCATGTTTGGCGGGAAACTGTTGACAGTTCTTGCAATGTTTCAGGCGCGCGCGGCGGGGAGCGTTGTATATCGCCGCCAAAAGGGGATTGATTCAGGCCAAAACTGGCGTTCCCATAGGCAAAATCGTTATACTGGAAAGGCAATGGAATTATTTCCCGAACAGGGTTTTTCCTATGAGCCGCGCGACGCGCGCGGCCGCCAACCGGTCAATAGTCGTGCCCCAGACGGAGATGAAGCATATGAAATCAGTTCAACAGGAAGTGGACGAACGCAGCAACCTGACCAACTCCAACAAATTCGAGCTGCTGCTGTTCCGCCTCGGCGGCGACGCCAACGGCGAACATTCGGAACTGTTCGGCATCAACGTCTTCAAGATCCGCGAGATCGTCGCCATGCCCGAGGTGACGGCGGTGGCCGGCTCCTCGCCGCACATGCTCGGCGTGGTCAACCTGCGCGGCCAGATCATCACCGTGCTGGACCTGCCGGCCATCGTCGGGGTGATCCCCAAGACGGGCCTGAACATCATGCTGGTGACCGAGTTCGCCCGCACCACCCAGGCCTTCGCCGTCGAGTCGGTCGACGAGATCGTGCGGCTCGACTGGAGCCAGGTGCTGACGGCCGAGGGCACGGCGGGCGGCAAGGTGACCAGCATCGCCCGCCTCGACGGCGACGTCAACAACACCCGCCTGGCCCAGGTGCTCGACGTCGAGACCATCCTGCGCGAGATGGTGCCCAACGAGGGCAAGGACGTCGACCCGGAGACCATCGGCCCGCAGCTGCTGCTCAAGCCGGGCGCGGTGATCCTGGCGGCCGACGACTCGGTGGTGGCGCGCAGCCTGATCGAGAAGGGCCTGACGGCGATGGGCGCCCACTTCATCATGACCAAGTCGGGCAAGGAGGCCTGGGACCGGCTGCAGCACATCGCCGACGGCGCCAAGGCCGAGGGCGTGCCGGTCGAGAACAAGGTGGCGCTGGTGCTGACCGACCTGGAGATGCCGGAGATGGACGGCTTCACGCTGACCCGCCTGATCAAGCAGGACGCCCGCTTCAGCAAGATCCCGGTGGTGATCCACTCCTCGCTGTCGGGCAAGACCAACGAGGACCATGTCAAGGGCGTCGGCGCCGACGCCTACGTCGCCAAGTTCGTCGCCGAGGACCTGGCGGCGACCATCCGCCAGGTGCTCGCCAAGTAGGCCGGCGCGCAGGCGGGCCGGCCGCCCGCGAGGGGGCCGGGGAACGGCGCCGCGAGCGATCGCGGCGCCGTTGTCACGTGCGTGGCGTGCGCGGCGTGGACGCCGGCGCGCACGTGTGGAAACGGCAAAGTTGCCTGCGCGGCCAGCCCGGGGCGGTTTTTGGGTTATGATGGAACGGTCGTACCGCGAACGAAATTCCGTCCCGGCCGGGGCGGAACAACTTTTCTGTAGGAGATGACCGTGGCAGCGAAGAAAATTCTGTTGTTGACCGGCGATTTCGCCGAGGACTACGAGACCATGGTGCCGTTCCAGGCGCTGACGATGGTCGGCCACACGGTGCACGCCGTGTGCCCCGGCAAGAAGGCCGGCGACACCGTCAAGACCGCCATCCACGACTTCGAGGGCGACCAGACCTACACCGAAAAACCGGGCCACCTGTTCGCCCTGAACGCCGCCTTCGACGAGGTCGGCGTGGGCGACTACGACGCCCTGGTGGTGGCCGGCGGCCGCGCCCCCGAGTACCTGCGGCTGAACCCGCGCGTCATCGAGCTGGTGCAACAGTTCGCCGCCGCCAACAAGCCGATCGCCGCCGTCTGCCACGGCGCCCAGTTGCTGGCCGCCGCCGACGTGATCCGCGGCAAGCGGATCGCCGCCTATCCGGCCTGCGCGCCCGAGGTGCGGATGGCCGGCGCCGAGTACGCCGAGATCCCGGTCGACCAGGCGGTGACCGACGGCATCTTCGTCACCGCGCCGGCCTGGCCGGCCCACCCGCAGTGGCTGGCCCAGTTCCTGCAACGATTGGGGACCGAAATCAAGCTGTGACGGCGTGGGCCGCCGGCCGCGCCCCCTTTGCATGGGGCGCGGCCGCCGCCGCGCTAGGCCGCGCCGAGGTTGCGGGCGTGGAAGCGCAGGTGCTCCTCGATGAAGCTGGCGACGAAGTAGTAGCCGTGGTCGTAGCCGGCGTGGCGGCGCAGTTGCAGCGGCTGGCCGGCGCTGCGGCAGGCCGCCTCGAACACCTCGGGGTAGAGCTGCTCGGCGAGGAACTTGTCGGCCAGGCCCTGGTCGACCAGGATGCCGGCCGGGAAGGGCGCTTTCATGCCGGCCATCAGCAGGCTGGCGTCGTAGCGGCCCCAGGCGGCCTGGTCGGCGCCGAGGTAACCGGTGAAGGCCTTTTGTCCCCACGGGCACAGCGAGGGCGCGGCGATCGGCGCGAGGGCCGACAGCGAGCGGAACAGCGTCGGGTTGCGCAGCGCCAGCACCAGCGCGCCGTGGCCGCCCATCGAGTGGCCGCAGATGCCGACCCGGGCCGGGTCCAGCGCCAGCTCGGCCACCAGCAGCTCGCGCAGCTCGAGGATGTAGCTGTACATGCGGTAGTGGCGGGCCCACGGCGCCTCGCTGGCGTCGAGGTAGAAGCCGGCGGCCAGGCCGAAGTCCCAGGCGGCGTCCTCGCCGGCGACGGCGGCGCCGCGCGGGCTGGTGTCGGGCGCGACCAGCATCAGGCCCAGTTCGGCGGCGACGCGCTGGGCGCCGGCCTTGGCGGCGAAGGTCTCCTCGTTGCAGGTCAGGCCGGCCAGGTAGAACAGGCCGGGCCGCGACAGGCCGGGCCACGCTTGGCCGGGCCGCGACAGGCCGGGCCGCGCTTGGCCGGGCTGGGCGTCGGCGGCGGCCGGCGGCAGGAAGACGGAGAAGCGCATCGGCAGGCCGATGGCCGCCGAGGCGTGGCGGTAGAAGCGCTGCACGCCGCCGAAGCAGGCGTGTTCGCTGAGCAGTTCAAGCATGTTGGTCCCTTGGTCGATGGCGGCGCGGCGGGGCGCCGGCCTGGCCGAATTGTACTGCGCGGCGGGCGCGGCCGTCTGGCGTGCGACGCGATGTCGCCGTTTGCAATAAACTGGCAGCCTTGTTGTCCTTTTTTGTGTGCTCTTTTGTCGTGCCCCCACCGGTCCCGGGGCAGTCCCCCGCGAACCACCCTTGCAGCATTCCCGGCCCGCCCCGCGCCGCCCGGGAAACGCGGCCGGCGCGCCCCCAGCGGCCCCGGCCACCACTGAACGTTGCGCCGGCGCCCCCGCCGGCAACCCACTACGGGAGATACTCTATGCCAGAAACCCTGGTCATTCCGGCCGAACTCGCCTGGCCCTTCGCCATCGCCCTGTCCTGGTTGTCGGGCGAACTGATCCACCGCTGGAGCGGCCTGCCGCGCATCAGCGTCTACGGCTTGGTCGGCTTCCTGCTGGCGCAAGCCTTTCCCGCGGCGCTCGCCAGCGACGGCTCGAGCGCGGTGACGATGCTGGCCAACCTGGCCTTCGGCCTGATCCTGTTCGAGTTCGGCTACCGCATCAACCTGCACTGGCTGCGGGTCAACCCGTGGATCGCCGCCAGCGGCCTGGCCGAGTCGGCCGCCACCTTCGGCCTGGTGTACTGGATCTCGCAGTCGACCGGCATGCCGTCGATGACCTCGCTGCTGCTGGCCTCGCTGGCGATGTCGACCTCGCCGGCCGGCGTGCTGCGCGTGATCAACGAGAAGAACAGCGCCGGCCAGGTCACCGAGCGGCTGCTGCACCTGGTCGCCATCAACTGCGTGCTGGCGGTGTTCGTGTTCAAGGTGATCGTCGGCTTCTGGGTGTTCCAGACCTCGGGCAGCCTGTCGCAGGCCGTCTCGCTCAGCCTGATCGAGCTGCTCGCCTCGGCCGCGCTGGGCGCGCTGTTCGGCATGCTGGTGCCGGCCGCGCTGCGCCGGCTGGGCAAGCTGTCGCAGGACGGCACGGTGGCCTTCGCGCTGGGCGTGGTGCTGCTGGTGGCGCTGGCCCACGCCAGCGACTTGTCGCCGGTGCTGGCGACGCTGACCTTCGGCCTGACGGCGCGCCACCGCCGCGTCGCCTTCAGCCGCACCGAGCGCAACTTCGGCGGCCTGGGCGAGCTGCTGACGGTGCTGTTGTTCGTCTTCGCCGTCTCGACGCTGGAGTGGGACCGGGTGGTCGCCGGCGCCACGCTCGGCGCCGTGCTGCTGCTGGCGCGCTTCGTCGTCAAGACGGCCGCCGTGGCGCTGTTCGCCCACGTCTCCGGCATCTCCTGGCGCAAGGGCGCGCTGACCGGCATCGCGCTGTCGCCGATGTCGGTGTTCGTCGTGCTGATGCTCGAGCAGACCAAGTACATGGGCATCGTGCTGGTCGACGAGCTGGCCGCGCTGGCGGCGATGACGCTGTTCATGGAAGTGCTGGGACCGATCATCACGCAACGCGCGCTGGTCTGGGCCAAGGAAACCCCGTCCAACAAGGAGAGCTGAGATGCCATTGGAACCCTTCACCACGTCCACCCCGCTGACCATGGGCGTCGAGCTCGAGCTGCAACTGGTCAGCCTGTCCGACTACGACCTGACCGCCTCCAGCCCCGACCTGCTGCACCTGCTCAGGCGCAAACCCTTCCCCGGCAACGTCACGCCGGAGATCACCGAGAGCATGATCGAGATCAACAGCGACGTGCACACCAAGCACGCCGAGCTGCTGGCCCAGCTGCAGCTGACGCGCGACACCCTGGTGCAGGCCGGCGAGACGCTCAACATCGGCATCTGCGGCGGCGGCACCCATCCGTTCCAGAAGTGGTCGGAGCGGCGCATTTTTTCCAAGCCGCGCTTCAAGGAGGTCTCCGAGCTGTACGGCTACCTGGCCAAGCAGTTCACCATCTTCGGCCAGCACGTGCACATCGGCTGCGCCTCCGGCGACGACGCGCTGTTCCTGCTGCATTCGCTGAGCCGCTACGTGCCGCACTTCATCGCGCTGTCGTCGTCGTCGCCCTTCGTGCAGGGCAACGACACGCTGTTCAACTCGGCCCGGCTGAACTCCGTGTTCGCCTTCCCGATGAGCGGACGGGCGCCCTTCCTGTTGAACTGGAGCGCCTTCGAGCACGAGTACTTCTCGAAGATGGAGCACACCGGTGTGATCAAGAGCATGAAAGACTTTTATTGGGACATCCGGCCCAAGCCGGAGTTCGGCACCATCGAGTTGCGCGTCTGCGACACGCCGCTGACCGTCGAGCGGGCCGCCGGGCTGGCCTGCTACCTGCAGGCGCTGTGCCGCTATCTGCTCGAGCGGCGCGAGGAGGCGCCGGTGGAGGACGATTATTTGGTCTACAACTACAACCGCTTCCAGGCCTGCCGCTTCGGCCTGGACGGCACGCTGGTGCATCCGAAGACCTACGAGAGCCTGTCGCTGCGCGAGGATATCCTGACCACGCTGCGCAAGATGGAGCCGCACGGCGCCGCGCTGGGCGGCGGCGCCGGCCTGGAGCATCTGGTGCGGGTGGTCCACGAGGGTAGCGACGCGCACTATCTGCGCGAGCAGTTCGCCGACAGCGGCAGCGTCGAGGGCATGGTGGACGCGGCGATCCAGCGTTTTCGCGGCAGTTGAGCGGGCCAGCCGGCGCCGCTGTGCGCCGACCCGCTTCCGTCGGCTGCGGTGGGCGCGGCGCGCCCTAGTCTTCCATGCAGGCGTCGATCATCTGGTCGTCGTGGCGCCGATGCTTGGGCTGGCGCCGGTTGAACAGCTGCGCGGTTTGGTGGTTGGCCTGCTCGACCAGCAGCAGCGCGCTTTTCAAGGTGTCGCTCATGCATCGCGCGGCGGCCGTCATCGCCTCCATCGGCGAATTGGGCTTGGCCGCCAGACGGCGCCGCTGCTCGTTACGCAGTTCGGTGGCCGTCCGCCAGTGCTGGTCGGCGGGGCGCTGCACCCATAAATCGCGCCAGGCGTTGCGACCTTTGCCGCCGATCTCCAAAGCCATTTGGTGGGGCGACACGCTGTAGCCCCGATAGATCAGCTCGTCGTCGCGCACGCTGGCGTATTCCCAGGCATCCTGGTAGAACATGCGCACTTGGCTGCCGTGCGGCAAGAACAGGCATTTCCATTGATAGCCGCGCGGCGGTTCGCTGGCCTTTTTCTGCGTGTCCATCCACAGTTTGAGCGCGTGCACCACCGCCTCGGTCGGCGACAGCGTGCTGCCACACTGGCGCAAAAAATTGCCCAGCTCCGCGAGTGCGGCGTTGGGGATGGCCGCACAGACCTCTCGCTCTTCCATGCTCTTTCTCCTGTCGGATTTGTCTCTTTTTGTCTCTTCCTGTCTGTTAGACCGGGCGGTTCCCGATGAGTTCAAAAGAGACGAAAAGAGACAGGAAGAGTAGGGCGAAAGAGTACGAAGGAGCGAGAGGTCCGGGAGGGGCACCGGTAGCATCTATTCGGCGCTGGTGGCGAACATTGTCGGTACAAGCACATCGCTGTTGTTAAAAAAGTCATTTCAATGTACAATTCTGCAACTTTCACGACGCAACTATATGTTGTCGCTCCTCGGCGCCCTGGCGCCGGCCCCACGCCTCCCACTGGACTATCCATGCACACTATCGCCAAGCCGCTCGCCCTCGTTGCCACTTTCGCCCTGAGCATGGGCATGTCCAGCGCCCACGCCGCGCCCTACACGGCCAGCAGCATCGCCAACAATGTGCGCGACATGGGCGGCGTTGTCGCCCTGACCAGCGGCGACGACAAGAGTGTGGCGGTGACGCTGCCGTTCGCCTTCAATTTCTACGGCACCGATTACCGCACGGCCTACATCAGCACCAACGGCTTCCTCTCCTTCACCATATCCGACGCGGCTTGTTGCAACGGCCAGAGCTTCCCCGGTGCGCGCATTGGCGCCGCCGTCGCGCCGGCCTGGACCGATTGGGTCGCTGCCGTCAGCAGCAAGACCACGGGCGCGGTCGGCACACAGGAATACGTGGTGAGCTGGACCGGCGCCGAATTCGGCAACGGTGCCAACCCGGCGAATTTCCAGGCCATCTTGCACGAAGGCAGCAACAACATCGAGTTCCAGTACGGAAAAACCTTCGCCAGCGGACACGTGCTGGGCAGCGGCATCCAGAGCGCCAACGGCGCCGGCGCCGTCGGCCTGAACCTGAGCACCAGCAACTTCAGCGGTCGCGGCGTGCTGATTTCGGCCGTGCCGGAAGCGGACACCTACGCGATGCTGCTGGCCGGTCTCGGCCTGATCGGCGTGGTCGGTCGCCGCCGCCGCGCAGCCGTCTAAGCGGCCATCGGCCAGCCGGCCTGCGCCGCGCGGCGCAGGTCGGAGCGCACCACCATGCGGTGAAAGGGCGCGATCAAGCGGATGTAGTTGCGACCCAGCAGGTTGTGGCAATGCACGACGGTTGATACCACCACCTGCGGCGCGCCGTCAACTTCCCTGCATAACACCGAGAGGCGGAAGTCGAGGTGTTTGTCGTTCTCGCCGAGGATGATTTCATGCGCGCGCCTTTCGTAGATCTTGAAAAAGGCGATGCGGGCGTCGTCGGCATTGACCAACTCGCTGGTGGTTTTGAGACCGAACAAGCTGACTACAACGTCGCGCAGGCGCATCAGCCGGTTGACCCATGGCGCCTGCTGCGAAAACATGAGGCGGGCCAGTTGTTCCGGATCGTCGCTGGTGCCGGCCGGCAGGCGCAGCGTGTAGGCGTCGGCGAGGAAGGGCTGCCGGTAGATGGTGCTCACGCGCGAATCGGCGGGCAGGGCGACCGGAATAATCGGCCATTCAGTGTCTGGCATATCAAACTCCTCAATGCGATGCCGTGAGGGTACAGCAAATCGCCACACCGCGTGCGGCAACGGGGCCTGAGTGTGTGAAACCGGCTGGCGTCGGATTTGCGCGGAAGTTACGCTAGAATTCCACACCATGACCATGACCACCACCACCACCACCACCACCACCACCGCCGCCACCACTCCAGCCGCAGCCGCAGCCGCAGCCATCGTCGTCGGCCTGGCCGGCGCCGACGATCTGGCCTGGGCCAACGCCCGCTACGCCGACATCGATTTCCTGCCCTCCAAGGCGGCGGACCTGATCGCCATCGCCCGAGTTGACGGCGTGGCGGCGGGACTCGGCCGCGTGGTTGCCGTCGCCGACGGCGAGGGCGAGCTGGGTGGCATGTACGTGCTGGACGGCTTCAAGGGGCTCGGTCTGGCGCGGCGTATCATCGCCTTCTTGCGGGACAATAGCGGCTGCCACACGCTGTATTGCCTGCCCTTCGCCGAACTGGCCGCGCTGTACCAGTCGATGGGCTTCGCGCCCGTCGCCAACGACACCGCCGTGCCCGCAGCGGTGGCGGCCAAGCACCGTTGGTGCAACAGCCATTACGGCAAGCCGGTGCTGTTGCTGCGCCGTGGCAAGCCGACGCATCCCCATCATTCCCATCATTCCCATCCCCCCCATTTGCCGCAGCCAGGCTAGCGCCCGCCGAGCGGGCCGGCTCAGAAGCGCGTCTCGCGCGCCACGCGCAGGAAGTTGTCGAGGATGGGCGTGCAGTCGAGCAGCTCGACGCCGCCGGCGCGGTGGAACTCCGGATGCCACTGCAGGCCCATGACGAAGGGCGCCTTGCGGTAGCGGATCGCCTCGATCACCTGGTCGGGCACCGACAGGGCCTCGACCTGCATGTCGCGCCCCAGCGTCTTGACGGCCTGGTGGTGGATCGAGTTGACCAGGCCGCGCGGCCGGTCGCGGAACAGCCGCTCGAGCGAGGAGCCGGGCGGGAAGGCGACGGCGTGGCGGTTGCGGTCGTACTCGTCGTTGACGTGGCGCAGCGCCTCGGGCAGGTCGGAGGCGATGTCCTGGAACAGCGTGCCGCCGAAGGCGACGTTGATCAGCTGGCAGCCGCGGCAGATGCCCAGCACCGGCTTGCCCGCCTCGACGAACTCGTGCAGCAGCTCGAGCTCGTACATGTCGCGCGCCCGGTCGCCGCCCCACTCGGGCCGGGTCGGCGCTTCGGCGTAGCTCTGCGGCGAGACGTCGGCGCCGCCCTGCAGCACCAGGCCGTCGAGGTGGCGGGCGTAGTCGCGCAGGCGGATGTTGCTGGGGTGCAGCAGGCCCTCGGTGTTGACGGTGGGCACCATGAAGACCAGCACGTCGCGCGACATCACCCACTGCGCGACCGACTCCTCGAGGTATTGCAGGTTGCGGCTGCGCAGGCCGGTGGCGCCCGGTTCGGGGTGGAAGATGCGCGCCGAGATGCCGATGTGCAGCGGACGCTGGATGATGTGGCGGGTGGCGGCGGCGGCCAGGCGGCGGTAGCGCGCCAGCAGCACCCGGCGCCACAGGCTGAACACGGTGTCGCCCGGGTCGAGGTAGCGCGGCTTGGCCTCGTCGCGGTCCGACTTGCGCCGCTGCGGCGGCGCGTCGGCAGGGGGGGCGCCGGGCGCGGGCGCGCCGAGGGGAGGATCGTTGTCGCCGCCGCCGTTGTCGCCGCCGTTGTCGTCTTTGGCCATGCCCGCGCTCCCGTTGCTGTACAGGTTGACAGTGTGCCACAGCGCGCGCGCGGCGGTCGCGCGCCTAGTCCGCGCGGCTAGCCGGTGCGGCCGAAGTAGCGCGCGTGCAGCCGCTCCAGCTCGACCTCGGCGGCCGGCTGCGACAGCACCAGGCGGCCGCCGGCCAGCAGGTGGACGTGGTCGGCCAGCGCCACCGCGCGCGCCGTGTTCTGCTCGACCAGCAGGATGGCGCGGCCGTCGGCCTTCAGCCCGGCGAGCAGCTCGAACAGCTCGTCGACCAGGCGCGGCGCCAGGCCCAGCGAGGGCTCGTCGACGATCAGCAGGCGCGGCTCGGCCATCAGGCCGCGCGCCAGCGCCAGCATCTGCGCCTCGCCGCCGGACAGCGCGCCGGCGGCCTGGCGGCGGCGCTCGCGCAGGCGCGGGAAGCGGGCGTAGGCGCGCTCGAGCGCCTGCGCCAGCCCGGCGCGGCGCGCCGGCGGGTAGGCGCCCATGGCCAGGTTGTCCTCCACGCTCATGTCGCGGAACAGCATGCGGCCCTCCGGCACCATGGCCAGGCTGAGGCCGGCGCGGCGCCAGGTCGGCGTGCCGGCCAGGTCGGCGCCGTCCAGCCGCACGCCGCCGGCGGCCAGCGGCAGCAGGCCCATGACGGCGCGCAGCAGGGTGGTCTTGCCGGCGCCGTTGGGGCCGATGATGGCGGTCACCTGGCCGGCGCGCGCCGCCAGCGTGACGTCCCACAGCACGTTGACGGCGCCGTAGCCGGCCCGCACGCCGTCGAGTTCAAGCATCGCGCCACCCCGCGCCCGGATCCGGGTCCACGTCCGCCGCCGCCGCGTCCGCCGCCGCCGCGCGGGCCGCCGCCGCGCGCGCGCCCGCCGCCATCGCCGCGTCCGCGTCGGCGCCCGTTCCCGTGTAGCTGCGCACCACCGCCGGGTCGCGGAACACGTCCGCCGGCGCGCCGTCGGCGATCAGCCGGCCGAAGTCGAGCACGGCGACGCGCGGGCACAGCGCGTGGATGGTTTCGATGTCGTGCTCGATGAGCAGCACGGCGCTGCCGAAGCGCGCCGGCAGCTCGGCCAGCATGGCCATGAAGCGGCGCTTGCCGTGGCTCTCCAGCCCGGCCAGCACCTCGTCGAGCAGCAGCAGGCGCGGCGCCGTGGCCAGCGCCTTGGCCAGCTCGAGCGCCTTGAGCTCGCTCAGCGCCAGGCCGCCGGCGGCGTCGTGGCCGGCCTTGCCGGCCAGGCCGGTGAAGTCGAGGATCTCGGCCAGGCGGGCCGGGTCGACCCGGCCGGCGCCGAAGCGCTGCGCCACCAGCAGGTTCTCGGCCACCGTCAGGCGCGCCAGCGGCTGCGGGATCTGGAAGGTGCGGCCGACGCCGAGCCTGGCGCGGCGGTGCGGCGCCAGGCCGGCCAGGTCGCGCCCGTCGAACAGCACGCGGCCGGCGCCGGGCCGCACCAGGCCGGAGACGGCGTTGAACAGCGTGGTCTTGCCGGCGCCGTTGGGGCCGACCAGGCCGAGCACCTGGCCGGCGCCCAGCGCCAGGTCGACGCCGTCGAGCGCGGCCAGGCCGCCGAAGCGCACCGACAGGTTTTTCAGCTCAAGCATGCTCGTCCCCCGCCGGCCGGCGCCGCCGGCGCCACCAGCCGGCCAGCGGCGGCAGCAGGCCGGCCGGGCTGCGCAGGATGGTGGCCACCAGCAGCGCGCCCAGCACCAGCTGGTGGCCGCTCGGCAGCAGCGCCTTGAACAGCAGCTGGTCGAGCAGGTAGACGGCCAGCGCGCCGAGCACCGGCCCGGCCACGCCGCGGTAGCCGCCCAGGATGGCGGCCACCACCGGCAGCGTCACCCAGGCGGCGGCGAAGGCGTAGTCCGGCTCGAGGAAGCCGATGTAGTGGGCGTTGAAGGCGCCGGCCAGGCCGCACATGGCGCCCGACAGCAGCAGCATCAGGCCCTTGAGCAGGGTGGTGTCGACGCCGAGCACGCCGGTGGCGTCCTCGCCGTCGTGCATGGCGCGCAGCGCCAGGCCGTAGTGGCTGGCGCGCAGGCGCGCGTAGCCGAGCGCGAACAGCAGCACGATGCTGGCGATCAGCAGGTAGGCGGCCAGCTTGCCGCCGGCCGCCTGGCCGAGCAGCGCCGGCAGCGGCGCGATGTTGGCCAGGCCGCCGGCGCCGCCGGTCAGGCCGCGCCACTCGGTGGCGAGGATGCGCAGGATCTGCGCGCAGGCCAGCACGGCCAGCGCGAAGTAGGGCCCGCGCAGGCGCAGCAGCGGCAGCATCAGCGCCGCCGCCAGCAGGGCGGCGCCGGCGCCGATGGCCAGGCCGGCCGCCACCGGCACGCCCAGCCTGGCCGTCGCCAGCGCCGAGGCGTAGGCGCCGACGCCGAAGAAGGCCGAGTGGCCGAAGCTGACCATGCCGCCCAGGTTGCCCAGCAGGGCCCAGGACTGCGCCACGGCGGCCACCACCAGGGCCGCCACCAACAAGCTCATCACGTAGTGGTCGGCGCCCAGCAGCAGCGGCACGGCGCCGTACACGGCGGCCAGGCCGGCGGCCCAGGCCAGGGCGGGGCGGGCGCGCCTCATCCGCGCCGCCGCGTCGCGCCGAGCAGGCCGTTGGGCAGCAACAGCAGCACCAGCAGGAACAGCGCCATGCCGGCCAGCTCCTGCAGCGCCGAGCTGGCCAGGGTGACGGTGAGCGCCTCGGCCACGCCGAGCAGCATGGCGCCGAGCAGCACGCCGGGGATCGAGCCGACCCCGGCCAGCACGGTGATGACGAAGGCCTTGACGGTGAGCGCGCCGCCCAGCGCCGGCTGGACCACGCCGTAGCTGTACAGGGCGACGCCGGCCACGGCGGCCAGCGCGCCGGCGACCAGGAAGGCGGCCAGCTCGGCGCGGCCGGGGTCGACCCCCATCAGCGCGGCGGCGTCGCGGTCGGCGGCGACGGCGCGCAGCGCCCGGCCGTACCAGCTGCGCGCCAGCCAGCACCACAGGGCGCCCAGCAGCAGCAGGCTGGCGGCGCCGAACAGCAGCTCGCCGCGCATGCTGTAGAGCGGGCCGAGCACCACCGCCTCCTGCAGCCAGCTCGAGCCGGTCGAGCGGGCGTCGGCGTGCCACAGCAGCAGCATCAGGTTGGTCAGCACCACGCCGAGGCCGAAGGTGGCGATCAGCGAGTTGATCTCGCGGTCGGCGCCGATGCGGCTGACCACGGCGTGCACGCCGGCCGCCGCCGGGCACACCACCAGCAGCGCCAGCGGGATGGACAGCGGCGGCGCCAGCCCCAGCGCCGTCTCGGCCGTGTGGGCGACGTAGGCGGCCAGCAGCACCAGCTCGCCGTGCGCCAGGTTGATCACCCGCGTGGTGCCGAACACCAGCGCCAGGCCCAGCGCGAGCAGGGCGTAGCTGCCGCCCTGCAGCAGGCCGGAGTACAGCGCCTGGGCCAGCAGCTCGCTCACGCCGGCCGCCCGCCGGCCGCCGCCACGGCCGCCACGGCCGCCACTGTCGCCACTGTCGCCACGGCTACCACGGCAGCGCCGGATAGGCCGCCTTGCCGGTGGCGTGCTGCGGCGGCCAGACGATGACGATCCTCTTGCCCTGGTGCTGGCCCATGCGGTGGACGAAGTTGGGGTTGTCGCCGTTGGCGCCGAAGCGCACCCGGCCGATCAAGGTGTCGCGCTCGGTGCGGCGCAGCTCCTCGGCCACGCCGCCCTGCTTGACGCTGCCCTTGTCGGCGGCGCGGGCGATCGCCTCGAACAGCAGGCTCGCCTGGACGTAG
The DNA here is from genome assembly GCF_900114705.1 of Rugamonas rubra. Classification (GTDB taxonomy): domain Bacteria; phylum Pseudomonadota; class Gammaproteobacteria; order Burkholderiales; family Burkholderiaceae_D; genus Rugamonas; species Rugamonas rubra. The sequence goes on along the minus strand of NZ_FOTW01000005.1, from coordinate 377,273 downwards.
CCGAACTGGCCCAGGTAGTCCGGCTCCTTCTTGTAGAGCCGGCGGTAGGTGTCGGCGAAGGCGCGCCCGTCGGCCGTCTCGAAGCTGGCCGGGTAGGGCAGCAGGGCGGTGCCGAACACGTTGGGCATCAGCTCGGGGAACTCGGCCGCCATCTTCGGCGTGGCCAGCGACCACACCCCGACCAGCGCCTTGAGCTGCGGCTTGAGCACGCGCGCCGCGCGCAGGATGCCGACGTAGTCGTTCTCGTAGCCGACCATCAGCAGCACCTCGGACTTGTCCTGCAGGCGCACCTTGTTGACGATCGGCTTGAAGTCGCCGATGGCCGGGTCGAAGGGGTGGCCGACGGCCTTCACGCCGCGCCCCTCGAGCGCCTTTTGCACGTTGCCGGCCAGGTCGGAGGTGGCGTCCTTGGTCGAGTAGAGGATGGAGACGGAGCGGGCGCCGACCTCGGCCAGCAGGCCCAGCACGGCCTTCTCGTAGCCGGCCGTGTTGTTGATGCGGAAGAAGTTGCGCCGGCCGCTGGCGACCAGGCTGTCGTCGACGCCGCCGGAGGTGATGTAGACCAGCTTGAGCTTGTCGGCGGCGTCGGCCGCCGGCGCGATGTTGTTCGAGCCGTAGCCGCCGGTGATCGCCACCGCGCCCTGGCTGGCCAGCTTCTCGACGGCGGCGATGGCCTTGGCCGGCGAGGACTCGTCGTCGATGGTGCTCAGCCTGACCTTGTGGCGGCCGTTGGCCTGGTTGAACACCTCGGCCGCCACCGCCACGCCCTCCTGCATGCCGGCGCCGACGCGCGCCAGCGCGCCCGTCAGCGGCAGCTCGACGCCGACCAGGAACTCCTCGCCGCGGGCCGGCGCGCCGGCGCTCCAGGCGGCCGCCGCCAGCGCGGCCAGGGCGATCCGTTTGATGGGGGTGTGCATGTTGTTCTCCTCGGGGGCGGGCCGTGGCGGCCCTGGTTCTGGTTGTGTTTGGTCCGCTGGCGGCTTATTGGCCGGCCGGGCGCAGCTCGCGCGCCAGCTCGCGCAGCCGGCCCTTGAGCACCTTGCCGCTGGCCGCCGCCGGCAGCGCCGCCATGACGACGATGCGCGCCGGCCGCTTGTAGGGCGCCAGCCCGGCCGCCAGGTGGGCGTGCAGCGCGTCTTCGCTTATTGTATGGCGCGGATCGATTTCGACAAAGGCCACCACCTCCTCGTCGCCGTCGGCGCCGTCGCGCCCGACCACCGCCGACTGGCCCACCGCCGGGTGGGCGTTGAGCACCGTCTCGACCTCCAGCGGGTAGACGCTGAAGCCGCGGCGGATGATCAGCTCCTTGCTGCGGCCGGCGATGAACAGGGCGCCGTCGGCGCCGCGCCGGGCCAGGTCGCCGGTGGCCAGCCAGCCGCCGGGGCGCAGCGCCGCCGCCGTCTGGGCCGGCTCGCGGTAGTAGCCGAGCATGACGTTGGGGCCGCGCACCCACAGCTCGCCGACCGCGCCGGGCGCCGCCTCGGCGCCGTCGGCGCCGACCAGGCGCGTCTGCACGCCGGGGATCGCCATGCCGACCGAGGTGTCGACGCGCGGTTGCCGCAGGTCGGTCTGGCTGATGGTCGGCGCGCTCTCGGTCATGCCGTAGCCGTTGTGCAGCGGCAGGCCGAACAGGCGTTCGACGTCGGCCTTCAGGCCCGGCGTCAGCGGCGAGCCGCCGGCGTAGATGAAGCGCAGCCGCGCCGGCAGCGCCGCCGTGGCGGCGGCCGGCGCCGCCAGCAGGCGGGCGTACATCGCCGGCACGCCCTGGACGATGGTCAGGCCGTCGTCGCGCACGGCGGCCAGCAGCGCCTCCGGGCTGAAGCGGGCGGCCAGCTGCAGGCAGGCGCCGGCGTACAGCGTGCCCAGCATCACCGAGGCCAGGCCGTAGACGTGCGAGATCGGCAGCACGCCGTAGGCGCGGTCCTGCGGGCGCAGGCCGCGCAGCGTGCTCGAGACGGCGGCGATGAACAGCAGGCTGCGGTGGCTCAGCATCACCCCCTTGGGCTGTCCGGTGGTGCCGGTGGTGTAGACCAGCGCGGCGGCCTGGGCGGCGCCGTCGGCGTGCACCGGCGCCGGGGCGCAGGCCTCGTCGAGCGGGCCGACCAGGCAGCGCGCCAGCGCGTCGAAGGCGCCGCCGCCAAGGCTTGCGCCACCGTCCGGCGCGGCGCCGGCGTGGCCGCTTGGTGCGTCGTCGCCGCCATTGCCGCCGGCACCGTTAGTGTCGAGGCCGCGCGCCGGCGCGGCGCCGTGGCGCGCCGCGTGGCCGGCCGCCTCGGCCGAAGCGGCCGTGTAGAGCACGCGGCGGGCGCCGCTGTGGGCGCGGATCTGGTCCAGTTCGGGCGCCGACAGGCGGCTGTTGACCAGCACGATCCAGGCGTCGACGGCGGCGGCGGCGAAGCACAGCACCACCTGTTCGAGGCAGTTCTCGCCGACCACCATCAGCCGGTCGCCCGGCCGCAGGCCCAGCGCGCGCAGCCGCGCGGCGGCGCCGTCGACGGCCGCCGCCAGGGCGGCGTAGCCCAGTTGGCGCGCGCCGTCGCGCAGCGCCGGCGCGTCCGGCGTGCGCGCCGCCCAGTGGGCCGGAATGGCGCTCAGGCGCGCCGGCAGGGCGGCCAGCAGGGCCGCCGTGTCCTCGATGTCGTTGATGGGTTCCATGCGCCATTGTAACGGCGCGGGCCGCCCCGGCGCCAATCGGCGCGGCCGTGGCCGGCCCGGACGGCGGCGCGGCGCCGCCCCCGGGGGCTCAGGCCTTGGTGTCGATCAGCGTGCCGAGCCGCTCGTCGGCCGCCTGCACCACTTTGGCCGACAGCGCCGCCTGCGCCTTGTAGACCAGCGAGTTGCCCAGTTCCTTGGCCAGGTCGGTGCCGCTGGGCCGCTCGCCGGCCTGGGCCTGCTGCAGCGCCTGGGTCTGCGCCGCGCCGGACAGAGCCTGGCCCTGCACCGACAGGGTCACGCCGGCGCCGGCCGGGCCGGCCTCCTGGAAGCTGGCCCGCTGCGGCGCGAAGCCGGCGGTGTTGGCGTTGGCGACGTTGTGCGCCGCCACGTCCAGCGCGCGCTGGTTGGCGGTCAGGCCGGAGACCCCGGCGGAGAGGGCGCTGATTCCCATGATGTTTCCCTTCGGCAATAAGCGCCAGTGTACACCGATTCGGCCGTCCGCGCGCGTGTTCCGCCACATTGTCTTGCCACATTCCTGCCACGTTTCTGCCACATTTTTCGGCAGCGCCGCGCCGCCTTGCTACAATCGTCCCATGTGTGGACGCTTCGACCAAAACGACATCTCCAGGGGCACCCTGGCCGCCTTCGGCTGGGCCGACGCGGCCTGGCACGGCGCCGCCGCGCCCACCCGCAACGCCGCGCCCGGCAGCCGCCGCGCCGTGCTGCACCGCCACGGCGGCGCGCCCCGGCTCGACGAGCTGTACTGGGGCTACCGGCCCGACTGGGCGGCCGGCCGGGTGCCGCTGGCCTACCAGGCGCGGCTCGAGAAGGTGCACGGCGGCTACTGGTGCCGCCTGCTCGAGCACGGCCGTGCGCTGGTGCCCGTCAACGGCTGGTACGAGTGGACCGGCGCCAAGGGCGCGCGCCAGCCCTGGCACATCCACCGCCGCGACGGCCAGCCCTTCCTGCTGCTGGCGCTGGCCAGCTTCGAGGCCGTCCAACACCACCCGGCCGAGGCCGGCTTCGTGCTGCTGACCGCCGAGGCGGGCGCCGGCCTGGTCGACCTGCACGACCGCCGCCCGCTGGTGCTGGCCGCCGCAGACGCCGCCGCCTGGCTCGACCCGGCCCTGTCGGGGCGGCAGGCGGCGCGGCTGGCCGCCGTGCTGGCGCTCGGCGCCGAGCACTTCGCCTGGCATCCGGTCAGTGCCGATTTGCAACACGAGGTCGCGCCGCCGCCCGTCCAGCTCGGCCTGCCCCTGTAGCTGCCGGCCCGGCCGCCGCCACAAGCGGGGCGCGGCCTTGTCCAAGCGGGGCGCTCGTAGTAAGGTGCTATTCCATGGGCCGGCGCCGCGCGCGGCCCGGGCGCCGGGCCGGCCCCCACGACAACTAGGACAGAGCATGAATCAGACGGTCATTCCGATTGTGGTTCAAGGCAAGGGGCAGGGCGCCGCCCGCCAGCGCAAGCGCGAGCGCCCACGCGGCCGCCGCGCCGAGCCGGCGGCGCTGGCCGAGATCCACGCCCTGCTGGCCGGCCTGGCGCTGCGGCCCGAGCTGTTGATCGAGCACCTGCACGCCATCCAGGACCGCTACGGCGCCCTGTCGGCCTCCCACCTGGCCGCGCTGGCCCAGCTGATGCGCCTGCCGCAGGCACAAGTCTACGAGGTGGCCAGCTTCTACCACCATTTCGACATCGTCAAGGAGGGCCAGGCCGCGCCGCCGGCGCTCACCGTGCGCGTTTGCGACGGCCTGTCCTGCGAAATGGCCGGCGCCGGCGCACTGCTGGCGCGCCTGCCGGTCCTGCTCGGCGCCGAGGTGCGCGTGCTGGCCGCGCCCTGCGTCGGCCGCTGCGAGCAGGCCCCGGCCGCGCTGGTCGGACAGCTGGCGCAGGGCCGCGCCAGCGCGGCGTCGCTGGCCGCCGCCGTCGCCGACGCCTTCGCCGCCGCCGCCGAGATAGCGGCCGCCAGCGCGCCCGCGTCCGTAGCAGCGCCTACGCCTACGCCGGCACCTGCACCGGCCGCCGCCGCTCCGCCGGCCGTTCCCGCCGGCGCCGCCATGCGCGCCGCCGTCAGTGCCGTGCCGCCGGCCGGCTACATCGACTACCCGGCCTACCAGGCGCAGGGCGGCTACGCGCTGCTGCGCGACTGCGTCGACGGCGTGCGCACGTCCGACCAGCTGCTCGCCACCATGGAGGACTCCGGTCTGCGCGGCCTGGGCGGCGCCGGCTTCCCGGCCGGCCGCAAATGGCGCATCGTGCGCGCCGAGGCCGGGCCGCGCCTGCTGGCGGTCAACCTCGACGAGGGCGAGCCCGGCACCTTCAAGGACCGCCACTACCTCGAGCGCGACCCGCACCGCTTCCTCGAGGGCATGTTGGTGGCCGCCTGGGCGGTCGGCGCCGCCACCGTCTACATCTACCTGCGCGACGAATACCACGCCTGCCGCGCCATGCTGGCGATGGAGCTGGCCCGCCTGCGCGCGGAGCCGCCGGCCGGCCCGCTGCCCGAGATCGTGTTGCGGCGCGGCGCCGGCGCCTACATCTGCGGCGAGGAGTCGGCCATGCTCGAATCGATCGAGGGCAGGCGCGGCATGCCGCGCCTGCGCCCGCCCTACGTCGCCCAGCGCGGCCTGTTCGGCCGGCCCACGCTGGTGCACAACTTCGAAACCCTGTACTGGGTGCGCGCCATCGTCGAGCGCGGCCCCGCCTGGTTCGCCGGCCAGGGCCGCAACGGCCGCCACGGCCTGCGCTCGTTCAGCGTGTCGGGCCGGGTGCGCCTGCCTGGCGTCAAGCTGGCGCCGGCCGGCATCAGCGTGCAGCAGCTGATCGACGAGCACTGCGGCGGCATGGCCGACGGCCACGCGCTGTACGCCTACCTGCCGGGCGGCGCCTCGGGCGGCATCCTGCCGGCGGCGCTGAACCAGCTGCCGCTCGACTTCGACACGCTGCAACCGTACGGCTGCTTCATCGGTTCGGCGGCGGTGGTGGTGCTGTCGCAGCACGACTCGGCGCTGGCGGCGGCGCGCAACGCCATGCGCTTCTTCCAGCACGAGTCCTGCGGCCAGTGCACGCCGTGCCGGGTCGGCACGGCCAAGGCGGCCGCGCTGATCGAACAGCCCGAGTGGGACACGGCGCTGCTGGCCGAGCTGGGCCAACTGATGCGCGACGCCTCCATCTGCGGCCTGGGCCAGGCCGCGCCCAATCCGGTCGACTGCGTAGTGCGCTACTTCGCGCAGGAGCTGGCGCCATGAGCCCGCGCGCGAGCCGCCCGGCCGGCGCGCCGCTGAGCTTCGAGCTGAACGGCCGCCAGGTCGCCGCCGACGCCGGCGAGACCCTGCTCGAGGTGGCCGACCGCGAGGGCGTGGCGATCCCGCGCCTGTGCCACCGCGACGGCATGGCGGACGTCGGCAATTGCCGCGCCTGCATGGTGGAGATCGCCGGCGAGCGCGTGCTGGCGCCGTCCTGCTGCCGCCATCCGGCCGAGGGCATGCGGGTGAGCACCGACAGCGCGCGCGCCGTGGCGGCGCAGAAGCTGGTGCTCGAACTGCTGCTGGCGGACATGCCGGCCACCGCCCACGGCCGCCGCAACGAGCTCGACGAGTGGGCCGCCGCGCTCGGCGTCGGCCGGCCCCGTTTCGCCCCCCGCGTCCAGCCGCCGCGCGACCTGTCGCACGCCGCCATCGCCGTCAACCTGGACGCCTGCATCCAATGCACCCGCTGCGTGCGCGCCTGCCGCGACGAGCAGGTCAACGACGTCATCGGCCTGGCCTTCCGTGGCGACCGCGCCGCCATCGTCTTCGACATGGCCGACGCCATGGGCGAGTCGAGCTGCGTGGCCTGCGGCGAATGCGTGCAGGCCTGCCCGACCGGCGCGCTGGCGCCGGCGCGCGGCGCCGCGCTGGCCGAGGCGGACCAGCAGGTGGCGTCGGTCTGCCCCTACTGCGGCGTCGGCTGCCAGCTGACCTACCACGTCAGCGACAACCGCATCGCCCACGTCGAGGGGCGCGACGGCCCGGCCAACCACGGCCGCCTCTGCGTCAAGGGCCGCTACGGTTTCGACTACGCCAACCATCCGCAGCGCCTGACGGTGCCGCTGGTGCGCCGCGCCGACGCGCCGCCCAAGCGCGGCGACGCCGAGATGGACCCGTCGCGCGTGATGGAGCTGTTCCGCGAGGCCAGCTGGGACGAGGCGCTGGCGCTGGCCGGCGGCGGCCTGGCGCGGCTGCGCGACAGCCACGGCAAGGGCGCGCTGGCCGGCTTCGGCTCGGCCAAGGGCAGCAACGAGGAGGCCTACCTGTTCCAGAAGCTGGTGCGCACCGGCTTCGGCAGCAACAACGTCGACCACTGCACGCGGCTGTGCCACGCCTCGTCGGTGGCGGCGCTGCTCGAGGGCATCGGCTCGGCCGCCGTCTCCAACCCGGTGCGCGACGTGGCCAAGGCCGAGGTGGTGATCGTCATCGGCGCCAACCCCAGCGTCAACCACCCGGTGGCGGCGACCTGGATCAAGAACGCCGTGCGCGGCGGCACCAGGCTGATCGTCTGCGATCCGCGCCGCTCAGAGCTGTCGCGCCTGGCCCACCGCTACCTGCAGTTCACGCCCGACACCGACGTCGCCCTGCTCAACGCGATGATGCACGTGATCGTCGCCGAGGACCTGGTCGACCGCGACTTCATCGCCGCCCGCACCGTCGGCTACGCCGAGCTGGAACGCAACGTGGCCGCCTACAGCCCCGAGCTGATGGCGCCCATCTGCGGCGTGCCGGCCGAGACCATCCGCTACGTGGCGCGGCTGTACGCCAGCTCGAAGGCCTCGATGATCCTGTGGGGCATGGGCATCTCGCAGCACGTCCACGGCACCGACAACGCCCGCTGCCTGATCGCGCTGGCGCTGATGACCGGGCAGATCGGCCGGCCCGGCACCGGCCTGCATCCGCTGCGCGGCCAGAACAACGTGCAGGGCGCCTCCGACGCCGGCCTGATCCCGATGATGTACCCCGACTACCAGCGGGTCGACAACCCGGCCGCGCGCGCCCGCTTCGAGCGCGCCTGGGGCGTGGCGCTGGACCCGCGCCCCGGCCTGACGGTGGTCGAGGTGATGCACGCGATCACACGCGGCGAGGTGCGCGGCATGTACATCATGGGCGAGAACCCGGCCATGTCCGACCCGGACGCCAACCACGCCCGCGCCTCGCTCGCCGCGTTGCAACACCTGGTGGTGCAGGACATCTTCCTCACCGAGACGGCCTACCTGGCCGACGTCATCCTGCCGGCCAGCGCCTTCCCCGAAAAGACCGGCAGCTTCACCAACACCGACCGGCTGGTGCAGATGGGCCGCCAGGCGCTGCAACCGCCCGGCCAGGCGCGCCAGGACCTGTGGATCATCGTCGAAATGGCCAAGCGGCTCGGCCTGGACTGGCGCTACAGCGGGCCGGCCGAGGTGTTCGAGGAGATGCGCCGCACCATGCCCAGCATCGCCGGCATCAGCTGGGAGCGGCTCGAGCGCGAGCACGCCGTCACCTATCCCTGCCTGCACGAGGGCGACCCCGGCGAGGCGGTGGTGTTCACCGCCAGCTTCCCGCGCGAGACGGGGCGGGCGCGCTTCGTCCCGGCCGACATCATCCCGGCCGACGAGCGGCCTGACGCCGACTACCCGCTGGTGCTGATCACCGGCCGCCAGCTTGAGCACTGGCACACCGGCAGCATGACGCGGCGCAGCGCCGTGCTAGACGCGCTGGAACCGGACCCGGTGGCGCTGGTCCACCCGCTCGACCTGGCCGCGCTGGGCGGCCGCCCGGGCGACGTGCTGACCCTGGAGTCGCGCCGGGGCAGGGTGGCGCTGTACGCGCGTGCCGACGACAGCTCGCCGCGCGGCGCCGTCTTCGTGCCGTTCTGCTACTACGAGGCGGCTATCAACAAGCTCACCAACGCCGCGCTGGACCCGTTCGGCAAGATCCCCGAGTTCAAATACTGCGCCGTCCGCGCCACGCTGGGCGGCACGCTGGCGGCGCAGGGCAGCTTCGGCGGCGGCCAGGTGCTCGACGCCCTGGGCGAGGGGCCGACGGCGGAGCCGCAGCCATGAGCGGCCCGCAGCTGTCGAACGCCAGCGCCGCGCTGACCCACGAGGTGGAGGTGCTCGACGAGCGCGGCCGCCGCTCGACCATCTCCATCCCGGCCGAACGGCCGCTCACCGTCTACCTCGACAAGCGCGAGCTGGTCACCCTGATGACGCTGGGCGGCGCGCCCGAGGCGCTGGTGCTGGGCTACCTGCGCAACCAGCGCCTGGTGGCCGCGCTCGACGAGGTGCTGTCGGTGCAGGTCGACTGGTCGGTCGACGCCGCCGCCGTGGTCACCCGCCACGGCATCGCGGACCTCGAACAGCGCACCGCCCAGCGCGTGGTGACCACCGGCTGCGGCCAGGGTTCCGTGTTCGGCGGCCTGATGGACGACGTCGATCAACTGTCCCTGCCGGCCGATGCGCGGCTGCGCCAGTCCACCGTCTACCGCATCGTCGAAACGATACGCGGCCAGCAGTCGATCTACAAAAAAGCCGGCTCGGTGCACGGCTGCGCGCTGTTCTCGGCCGGCGGCGAGCTGCTCTACTTCGTCGAGGACGTCGGCCGCCACAACGCGGTCGACGCCATCGCCGGCCGCATGTGGCTCGACGGCGTGGCCGGCAGTGACAAGGTCTTCTACACCACCGGCCGGCTCACCTCGGAGATGGTGATCAAGGGCGCGCAGATGGGCATCCCCTTCCTGCTGTCGCGCTCCGGCACCACGCAGATGGGCCACATGGTGGCCGAGCGGGTCGGCATGGCGCTGCTGGCGCGCTGCACCGGCACCCATTTCCTGCTGCTCACCGGCCAGCAGCGCCTGCTGTTCGAGCCGCAACTGCTGGCCGCGCCGGCACTGGCCGTGGGACAGGCCATGGGACAGGCCACGGGGCAGGCCACGTTGCCGGCCACGGCGGCGGCCGACTGATGCCGCTGTTCGAGGCCGCCCGCGCCGCCTTCGCGCTGCTGCTGTCGGGCGACGCGGCGCTGTGGCTGATCGTCTGGACCTCGCTCAAGACCTGCCTGCTGGCGCTGCTGCTGGCGGCGCCGCCCGCCGTGCTGGCCAGCTACGCGCTGGCCAGCCGGCGCTTCCCCGGCCGGCGCCTGCTGATCTGGCTGGCCCAGGCCGCGCAGGCGCTGCCGACGGTGCTGATCGGACTGCTGCTGTACCTGCTGCTGACGCGCCACGGCCCGCTGGGCGGCCTGCACTGGCTGTTCGCCCAGCCCGGCATGGTCGCCGGCCAGGTCTTGATCGCGCTGCCGGTGCTGCTGGCCTTCACCTTGGCGGCGGTGCAGGCGGCCGACCCGCGCTACGCCGAGACGGCGGTCGCCCACGGCGCCTCCGCCTGGCGGGTGATGCTGACGGTGCTGCACGAGGTGCGCTTCGGCGTCGTCGCGGCGCTGGTCAGCGGCTTCGGCCGGGTGATCTCCGAGGTCGGCTGCGCGCTCATGGTGGGCGGCAACATCGCCGGCGCCACGCGCACCATCACCACCGCCATCGCGCTGGAGACCAGCAAGGGCGAGTTCGCCCAGGGCATCGCGCTCGGCCTGGTGCTGGTCGCGCTGGCGCTGGCGATGAACGGCGCCTTATTGCTGCTGCAGGGCGACGCCCACGGCGCGCGGGGCCGGCGGTGACGGCGCTGCTCAGCATCGGCCGGCTGCGCCTGCGCCACGGCGCCCGCGAGCTGTTCGACCTGGCCGACTTCCGCCTCGACGCCGCCCGCGCCTACGTGCTCACCGGCGCCAACGGCGCCGGCAAGAGCGGCCTGCTGCGCGCCCTGGCCGGGCTGGAGCGGGCCGACGCCGAGCAACTGGTGTTCGCCGGCCGCGCGCTGGCGCTGGCGCCGTATCCGCGCGCCATGCGCGAGGCGGTGGTCTATGTCCACCAGGAGCCGGTGATGTTCTCCACCAGCGTGGCGGCCAACATCGGCTACGGCCTGCGGGCGCGCGGCGTGGCGCCGGCGCGGGCGGCGCCGCTGGTGGCGGCGGCCATGGCCTGGGCCGGCGTCGAGCACCTGCGCGACTTCGATCCGGCCACACTGTCCGGCGGCGAGCGCCAGCGCGTCGCGCTGGCCCGCGGCAAGGTGCTGGCGCCGCGCCTGCTGCTGCTCGACGAGCCGACCGCCAACCTGGACGGCACCGCCCGCGAGCAGGTCATCGCGCTGATCCCGCAACTGCTGGCCGGCGGCGCCAGCGTGGTGATGGCCTGCCACGACCGCGACCTGATCGGCCTGCCCGGGGTGAGCCGCCTCAAGCTGCGCGACGGCCGCATCGAGTACCGTTGAGACCCCATCCACCCCGACCACAAGGAAGCAGCCATGCGACTCCTCCATCCCATCCTGCGCGGCGCCCTGGCCGCCTGCCTGGCGCTGTGCTGCCAGCCGCCGGCCCTGGCGCAGCAGACGCTGCGCCTGTCCACCACCACCAGCACCGAGAATTCCGGCCTGCTGGCCTACCTGCTGCCGCAGTTCGAGGCCGACAGCGGCCTGCGCGTGCAGGTGATCGCGGTCGGCAGCGGCAAGGCGCTGGAGCTGGCCAAGAACGGCGACGTCGACGTGGCGCTGGTGCACGCCCGCGCCGCCGAGGACAAATTTGTCGCCGACGGCCACGGCGTCGAGCGGCGCGACGTGATGTACAACGACTTCGTCGTGGTCGGCCCGGCCGCCGACCCGAGCGGCGCGCGCGGCCGCGACGTGCTGGCCGCCTTCCGCCGCATCGCCGCCGGGCCGGCCCGCTTCGTCTCGCGCGGCGACAACTCCGGCACCGAGCAAATGGAGCAGAGCTACTGGCGGCTGGCCGGCGCGCGCCCGCCGGCGGCGCGCTACGTGGCGGCCGGGCAGGGCATGGGCGAGGTGCTCAACATGGCCGCCGAGCTGCAGGCCTACACGCTGGCCGACCGCGCCACCTTCAGCACCTACAAGGCGCGCACCGGACTGGAAATATTGGTCGAGGGCGACGCGCGCATGTTCAACCCCTACGGCATCATCGCGGTCAATCCGGCGCGCCACCCGGGCGTCAACATCCAGGGCGCGCGCCGGTTGAGCGAGTGGCTCACCTCGGCGGCGGGACGGCGCGGCATCGCCGCCTTCCGGCCCGCCGGCCAGCAGCTGTTCTTCCCCTCGACGCGCTAGCGGGCGGCGGTGCGCGCCGCGCCCGCGCCTGGGGCCGGGGGTGCGCACGTTTGATTCAGATCATGCCTCGAAGGTGCTGCTCACGTAGCCTTGTGTCTCGCGCTGCAGACGCGAAGTCCGGTCCGGCGCCGTCCGCAGCGGCGTCCGGTCCGGCGCATGAGGCCATACCGGCGACACGTAAGCGGCCCGGATACACCGGCCGTCTTGCTTTCTTCAAACAAATTTCTATCATTCGAGGCATGTATGTATCCATTCACCCAAGCAGTCACCCCAGCCGCCAAAGACCACATGGAGGCGCATTTGTCGTTCTTTAACGACATGTCCAAATCGCTGTTCCGCACCATCCAGCAGTACAGCGACCTGAACATTCAGCTGGCCCAGACCATGCTGGAGGAGGGCACGATGGCGGGGCAGCAGGCGATCATCGCCCACCGCCCGACGGAGGCCATCGCCGCCGCCGCCGCCCACGCCCAGCCGGCCGCCGAGAAGCTGCGCGCCTACCAGCAGCACGTCTCGCGCATCGCCGCCGACACCCATGTCGACCTGGCCAAGGTGGCCGAGGTGCATGTCGCCGAGACGGCCCGCACCGCCAAGGCGCTGGCCGACGAGGTGGCGCGCCTGGCGTCCGAGGAGACCGAGAAGACCGTGCGCAACCAGCAGGACGCCATGCGCAACTTCACCGACCCGTTCGAACGCTTCGCCGACGGCGGCATGCGCCACCAGCAGTCGCGCGGCAACGAGATGCGCGGCAGCTCGACGCTGCAGAGCGCCGGCCAGAACGGCGAGGGCCGCGAACGCGAGATGCAGGGCGGCAGCATGCAGGGTGGCAGCCACACCGGCACCCAGGGCTCCAGCACGGCGGCCAGCCAGGCGGGCAAGCAGCCCCCGTCGCGCAAGGAAACCTGATCCGGCGGCGCCGCTCGGCCAGCGGCGAACAGCGGGGGGCGGACCCTCGGGGTCTGACCCTGGCGCTCCGCGCCTGGGCGGCGGGGGGCGCCGCCGACGCCCACGGCGCGGCTCAGGGCGTCTCGCGCAGCCAGGCGGCGATGGCCTCGGCCACCGTCGCGGCCTGTTCCCGTTGCGGAGCTGGTGCGGCCTGACTGACGCGGCGGCGCAAACTCTGCTAATCTTGTGTCCGTTCTTCGCCGCGTAGACACAGGATCAGCCATGCCCGCCACCACCACCACCGCCCAAGCCGAATCGCTGCACATCGTTTGCCCCCACTGCGACGCCGTCAACCGCGTGCCGGCCGCCCGGCTGGCCCAGCAACCTACCTGCGGCAAGTGCCAGCGCGCGCTGTTCGACGGCCATCCTGCGGAGTTGTCGAGCGCACGTTTCCTGAAACACATCGAACGCAGCGACATCCCCGTGCTGGTCGACTTTTGGGCGCCGTGGTGCGGCCCCTGCCGCAGCATGGCGCCGTTCTACGCCCAGGCGGCCGCGCAGTTGGAGCCGCAGTTCCGCGTCGTCAAGGTCGACACCGAGGCGGCGCAGGACCTGGCGGCGCGCTACGCGATCCGCAGCATTCCCACGCTGGCCCTGTTCCACCACGGCCGCGAGTTGGCGCGCCAGCCGGGCGCCACGGACACGGCCGGCATCCTGGCCTGGGCCAGGGCGAACAGCCGGCGCTAGCGCCGTCCGGCCGCCCGACCGCTCGGTCGCCACGCGGCCCGGTCGTGCAGCCTGCCGGCCGCTCAAGCGCACTCGCGCTCGATCCAGCCGGCCACGCCGGCGATGCTGCGGAAGTCGGCCACCGAGCGGCAGGCGATGTGCGGATGGCGCGCCCGCAGCATGCGCGACAGCGCCGCGCCCGGCCCCAGCTCCAGCGCCACGGTCACACCGGCCTCGGCGCAGGCGTCCATGCAACCCATCCACAGGATCTTCTCGGCCAACTGGCGCGACAAGTGCTCGACCGCCTGCGCCTTGCCGCTGCCGGCCAGCGCGCTGATGCCGGCCACCACCGGCGCGCGCATGGCGGCGAAGTCGGCGCCGCGCAGCAGCTCGGCGAACGGCGCCACCGCCGCCGCCATGTAGGGCGTGTGCGAGGCGACCGCCACCGGCAGGCGTTGGCAGCGTCCGCCCGCCGCGACGACCTGCGCTTCGAGGGCGGCCAGCCCGGCGGCCGGCCCGCCGGCGATGCAGCCGTCCTCGCCGGTCTCGATGGCGACGTGGCAGGAATGCGCGGCGCACAGCGCGGCGGCCTGGCGCAGCGGCAGGCCGGACAAGGCCGCCAGCGCCTGCTCGGCTTGCGCCGCCAGGCAGGCGTCCATCAAACCGGCGCGCGCCTCGGCCAGCGCCAAGGTCTGGGCGGGCGTGAAGGCGCCGGCCACGCCGTAGGCCGCCAGCTCGCCGATGCTGTAGCCGGCCACCAGCGCCGGCTGCGGCAGCTTGTCGCGCAGCGCCTCCCAGGTGGCCAGCGTGCTGGCGACGATCAACTGCTGGGCGCCGCGGTTGTCGAACATCTGCTCCAGCGGCGGCAGGGCCAGCGAGTCGAGCAGGGCGGCGGCGCGCGGCTCGCCGCGCGCCAGATCGAACATCTGCGCGTCTTGGCCGCCCTGGCCGGGGCAGAGTATCAGCAGCCGGCTTCTCATGGCGGCGGCAGCGCGGACATGGCGTGCACCAGGCAGCTGGCGGCCAGCAGGTCGGCAGCGCCGCCCGGCGACAGGCGCCGCCGCACGAACAGGCGGTGGCAGTCCAACGCCGCCTCGCGCCATTGCGGATGGCCGGTGCCGCCGAGGGCGATGAAGCGTTCGGCCTCGGCGCGCACCGTGCGCGCGCCCTCGGCTCCGCCGCGATGGTAGACGTTGGTGTCGCTGACGTGGGCCATCAACGCGAACAGCGCGTCGACGCGGGCCTGCTGCATCGCCGCGCCGCGCGCCAGGCTGGCCCGCAGCGCCGGCAGGCCGATGTCGAACACCGACGGCAGACCCAGCGCGCCTTCCTCGCGCGCGCCGCTGGCCGCGTGCAGCGCGGCGGCGCGCAGGCCGTGGCTGAGCGCGGTCGGCTGTTCGATGGCGCTGCAGTGGGCCGCCAACTCGTCGCCCCAGCGTATCAACAGCACGGCGCGCAAGGCCGCCGGCGTCAAGGGCATGTTCTGCGCCGCGCCGCGTCCGGCCGCCGCGCACAACAGGCCCAGGCTGAAGATGGCGCCGCGATGGGTGTTGACGCCGCCGGTGGCATGCAGCATCCGCGTCTCGGCCTCGATGCCCAGTTGCTTGAGCCGGACGAAGGGCGCGCCCTGTATGCCGGCCAGGCAGATGTGGCGGAAGTAGTGGCGCAGCGCGAACAGGCTGCGCAAGAAGGTGGCCGCGTTCATGTCGTCGTGGCTGCCATTGTCGACCAGCGAGACCAGCCCCGGCTTGGGGTAGAGGCTCAACTCGGCGTACAGGCTGCGCACGGCGAGGCGGGCGACGGCTGCGGCGAAGGCGCGCTGGCGCCGCAGCTCCGCGCGGCGTAGTGGTGCCGGCAGCGACGCCGCAAAGCCCGCAACGTGCAAGCCAACGGGCCGGCCGAGGTTGGCGGTTCGGCCTGCTCGGCCGGTTTGGCCGGTTTGGCCGCCCTGGTCGAGCGGGCCGCGTTGGAGCGCGGAGCGACTCACGACGCCTCCAGCGCCGCGCACAGCTCGTCGCGCGTGGCCAGGCGCACGCTGTCGGCCAGCTTGGCCAGCACGCGGGCCTGGCTGGCGCCGGCGGCGTGCCACTCCTTCCACGCCACCGCCTGCGCCGACGGGAAGACGATCTCGCCGTCCAGCGGCAGCTGGGCGGCGTGCCGCGCCAGCAGCGCCACGCCGTCGCGCAACTGCGCCGTGCTGGCCGGCTGGAACAGGATGTCGATGTCGGAGCCGTCGCGCAGGTAGGCCAGCCCGGTCAGCACCTGCAGCGCGACCGAGCCGTAGACGCGCAGCTCGATGCCGGCGTCCTGCGCGTCGTCCAGCAGGGCCGCCAACGGCGCCTGCCAGGCGGCGGGCAGCGCCGGCATGTCGAGCACGGCGGCCAGCGGCAGCGGGGGCCAGGTGCGTGCCACATCTGCCGCGTTCAGCCGCAGGGCGATGCGCGGCTTGCGGCCGTCTGCCTCGGGCGGCAGCGCCACGCCTAGGCAGACCTGCCCGGCGCCGGTGTCGGCGTCGCGCCGGCGCACAATGCACGGATGGCCGGCGCGCTGCCATTCGCGCAGCGCGCCGGCGTGCTCCGGCGCGGCCGCCGCGATGGCGTCCCGCCAGCCTTGCGCCGCCAGCCAGACCAGGCTATGCCGTGCGTACATGGCCACCCGCCACGATGGCGTCGATCACCGGCTGGGCGCTCAGCCGTCCACCGCGCGCCAGACCGAGCGCGCTGCGCCGGTCGCCGCTTGGTTCGGCGGCGCGGTCGGCCTCGACCAGCGCCAGCGCCTCGGCCAGCCGCCGCGCCAGATCGTCGTGCCAGATCTCCTGCAGGCCGCCCATGCGCAGATAGTTCTCCGGCCCCGGCGCGAACACCGGATTGCTCTTGGCCAGTTCGACCAGCGTCTCCAGCGGCACCTTGGTGATGCGCGCCATCGCCGGCAGGCCCATCACGCGGATGGTGGCGCCGGGCAGGGCGTAGCAAGCGTCGGCCATCAAGCCGCTGGTGATGAATCCGCCCGACAGCGCCTGGTCGTACACCAGGCCGAGCACCGCATGGCCACGGCGCCGCGCCAGGTCGACGCACTTGCCCAAATGGGCCATGTAGCTGTTGATACCCAACATCTCGTCGCGGTGGCGCAGGCGCTGGCCCTGCGTGTCGACCAGGATCAGGATCGGCCGGCCGGGCGCCTCGCGCACCGTTTGCAGCACCGCCTTGGCCTGCGCCAGCGCGATCTCCACGCCGATCGGCGCGTGGCCGGTGGTGCCGATCACGGCGATGGTGCGCTCGCCCACCTGCGCCGTGCCGGACAAGAAATCGTCCTGCTCGGCGATGGCGTGGCCGAGCGGGAACAGCGTCGCCGCCAGTGTTTTCCAATCCATTAGTTCACTCCCAGACGGTGTGGCGCGGCCGCGCTGACGAAGGCCTCGGCCTCCAGCATCGGCAGTTTGTTCGGTTCCGCCATGCCCAGCGCGGCCCAGATGGCGAGCGGATCGGCCATGTCGCCGAAGCGCTCCAGCCGTTCGCTGAGCAGCAGCTGCTCGCGCTCCATCGCCTCCAGCGTCAACTCGACCGGCGCGGCGGCGCAGCTGGCGATGGCGTCGATGGCGGCCAGGCGGAAGGCCGCCACGTCGTCGGCCACGATCATCTGGCAGTCGCCCAGCAGGTAGCGGTGCTTGCCGCCGGTGGTGCGCCAGACCAGCGCGCGGTCGCGCGAGTCGAACTCCTCGACGCCGCTGGCCGTCTCGATCACCTCGGGGCCGGACATGGCCAGCCGGCCCTCCTCGGACATCACCACCACGTTGGCGCAGCGCGAAACGATGCCCATGCCGCCGAAGGCGCCGTTCGAGCCGCCGATCAGCACCACCACCGGAATGCCGGCGGCGCGCGTGTCGAGCACGGCGCGCATCACCTCGGAGACGGCGATCAGGCCGGCGTTGGCCTCGTGCAGGCGCACGCCGCCGGTCTCCAGCAGCAGCACCACGGCGCCGACGCGCTCGCGCACGGCGCGGCGCAGCAGGCCGACCAGCTTGGCGCCGTGCACCTCGCCGACCGCGCCGCCCATGAAGCCGCCCTCCTGCGCCGCCGTGTAGACCGCTTGGCCGTCCAATGTGGCGCTGCCGACGGCGACGCCGTCGTCGAAGGCCGCCGGCGCGTTCAGCTGCGCCAGGTGGGGACTGACGACGCGCTCGGCCGGCGCGACGAATTCCTTGAAACTGCCGGCGTCGAACAGGGCGCGCAGGCGTTCGCGCGCGTTGGCTTCCAAATAGCTGTTCATGCGCCGCCTCCCAGCATGGTTTCCACTGCCTGGTCCAGGCGCAGGCTGACCACGGCCGGCGTGGCGCCCATGTCGTTGATCGAGATGCTGACGTCGGCCAGCTGCCAGCGCTGCTGGAAGTCTCGCATCACGGCCTGCCAGATGGCGCCGAAGCCGACGGCGGCGGTCTTGATCTCGATGGCGCAGGCGCCGTCCAGCGCGGCCGGCTCGATCAGCACCTCCAGGTTGCCGGAGCTGACCACGCCGACCAGCTGCGCCCGCTCGGCCAGGCGCCGGCTGCCTTGTTCAAATCGGTAGTTCAGGGTTTCCATCCTTGGTCCTTCGTCTCGTTCAGAGTGCAATGCCGCCCAGTTGAACGTACCCAGCGGCGGAATTCGAGGGTCAGACCCTAGGGTCTGACCCTGGTTCGGCGCCTTTAGGGATAACTCCCAGCGCCGTTCAGATCACCAGTTGCGGAAGCGCTTGGGCGGGTTGTACAGGCCGCCCGACGCGCGCACCAGGTCCTTCATGTTCTTCGCCGCCAGCAGGTCGCGCGTGGCCAGGCGCTTGTCGATGCCCAGGTCCTCGGCGCGGCGGATGATGCCGCGCCGGCGCAGATCCGCCACCATCGCCTGGTCGCGCCCCAGGCCGACCGGGGTGTAGCCGGCCACGCCACGGATGGCCTGTTCGCGCTCCGCGTCGCCGCGGCACAGCAGCAGGTTGGCGATGCCTTCCTCGGTCAGGATGTGGGTCACGTCGTCGCCGTAGATCATCACCGGCGGGATCGCCATGCCGGCCTGCTCGGCCAGCTCCCAGGCGTCGAGCCGCTCGACGAAGGCCGGCTGCATATGCTCGCGGAAGGTCTCGACGATCTGCACCACCAGCTTCTGGCCGCGCGGGATGGTGTTGCGGCCGCTGCGCGCCTCGGCGCCGGCCTTCAGCCAGGCCGGGCTGGCGTGGCGCCGGCCGCGCGCGTCGGCGCCCATGTTGGGCGCGCCGCCGAAGCCGGAGATGCGCCCGAGCGTGGCCGTCGACGAGTTGCCCTGCAAGTCGATCTGCAGGGTCGAGCCGATGAACATGTCGCAGGCGTAGTGGCCGGCCGCCTGGCAGAAGGCGCGGTTGCTGCGCATGCTGCCGTCCGGGCCGACGGCGAACACGTCGGGCCGGGCGCGGATGTAGTCCTCCATGCCCAGCTCGGAGCCGAAGGAGTAGACCGATTCGACGAAGCCGGACTCGATCGCCGGGATCAGCGCCGGGTGCGGATTGAGCGCCCAGTGGCGGCCGATCTTGCCCTGCAGGCCGAGCGAGGCGGCGTAGGTCGGCAGCAGCAGCTCGATGGCGGCGGTGTCGAAGCCGATGCCGTGGTTGAGCCGCTCGACCCGGTACTCGGCGTAGATGCCCTTGATGGCCATCATCGCCATCAGCACCTGGATCTCCGAGATCTGCGCCGGGTCGCGCGTGAACAGCGGCTCGATGTAGTAGGGCGCGGGCGACTGCACGACGAAGTCGACCCAGTCGCCGGGGATGTCGACGCGCGGCAGCGTGTCCATGATCCGGTTCACCTGGACGATGACGATGCCGTTCTTGAAGGCGGTGGCCTCGACGATGGCCGGCGTGTCCTCGGTGTTGGGGCCGGTGTAGAGGTTGCCGTCGCGGTCGGCCGCCTCGGCGGCGATCAGCGCCACGCGCGGCGGCAGGTCGACGAAGTAGCGGCTGAACAGCTCCAGGTAGGTGTGGATAGCGCCGATGTTGAGTTTGCCGGCGGCCAGCAGCTTGGCCACCCGGCCGGCCTGCGGGCCGGAGAAGGAGAAGTCCAGCTTGGCGGCGACGCCGCGCTCGAACACGTCGAGGTGCTCGGGCAGGGCCAGCACCGACTGCAGCATGTGCAGGCCGTTGACGCGGGCCGGGTCCAGCCCGGCCAGCGCCTGGCCGAGGAAGTCGGCCTGCTTCTGGTTGTTCCCCTCCAGGCAGACGCGGTCGCCGCATTCGAGCACGGCGTGCAGCAGGTCGGCGATGCGGCCGGCCGGCAGGCTCTTGCCGGCCAGCTCGTTGCCGAGCGTGGCGCGGCCCCGTTCCAGCCGCGCGGCGCGGTTGCGCTGCAGCGTGTCCCACTGGCGCGGCTGGTTCGACGTCTGGTTCATCATTTCACTCCCATGATCAGGTTCGGCAGACCGGTGGCGATGCCGGGGAAGACGCACAACAGCAGCACGGCGACGAACATCAGCACCAGGAAGGGGAACACGCCCCAGACTACGTCCTTGAGCGGAATGTCCGGCGCGATGTTCTTGATGACGAAGATGTTCAGCCCCACCGGCGGATGGATCAGCCCCATCTCCATCACCACCGTCATGACGATGCCGAACCAGATCAGGTCGAAGCCGGCGGCCTTCAGCGGCGGCAGGATGATGGGCGCGGTCATCAGGATAATCGAAACCGGCGGCAGGAAGAAGCCGAACACGATCACCATCAGCAGAATCACCGCCAGCAGCAGCCATTTTGACAGATGCATGCCGACCACCCAGTTGGCGGCCGACTGGCTGATGTGCAGGTAGCTCATCACGTAGGAGTAGAACAGCGACATGCCGATGATCAGCAGCAGCATGGTCGACTCCTTGATGGTCGAGCTCAGGATCGGCGCCAGGTCCATCGGCCGCCAGACGCGGTAGACCACGGCGATCAGCACCAGCGCCAGCAGCGCGCCCAGGCCGGCCGTTTCGGACGGCGTGGCGAAGCCGCCGTACAGCGCCACCATCACGCCGATCAGCAGGACCAGGAAGGGCAGCACGCGCGGCAGCATCTCGACCTTTTGCGCCAGCGTGAAGTGCTCGTCCTCCAGATAGGCCGACTTGGCGCCGCCCTGTTCGTAGATCTTCAGCGCCAGGCTGTACTCCTTGCGGGCGCGTTGCACGGCGTAGCCGGCGAACAGCAGCACCAGCAGAATGCCGGGGCCTATGCCGGCCAGGAACAGGCGGCCCAGCGACTGCTCGGCGGCCACCGCGTACAGGATCATGGTGATCGACGGCGGCAGCAGGATGCCCAGCGTGCCGCCGGCGGCGATGATGCCGGCGGCGAAGCCGGGCGAGTAGCCGCGCTTGCGCATCTCCGGAATGCCGGCCGAACCGATCGCCGAGCAGGTGGCCGGCGAGGAGCCGGCCATGGCGGCGAACAGCGCGCAGGCGAACACGTTGGCGATGCCCAGGCCGCCCGGCACCTTGTGCAGCCAGGTGTGGATGGCCGAGTACAGGTCCTTGCCGGCGGGCGACTTGCCGATCGCCGCGCCCTTGAGGATGAACAGCGGGATCGACAGCAGCGTGATCGAGGCCATCTCCTCGTAGACGTTCTGGGTGATGGTGTCGAGCGAGGAGGCCGGCATGCAGAAGTACATGAAGCCGGTGGCCACCACGCCCAGCGCGAAGGCGATCGGCATGCCGGAGAACATGACCACCAGGGTGACGGCGCCGTACAGGGCGCCCAGCGTCAGTTCGCTCATGGCGCCTCCCCTTGGCGAGGTTGATTAGTCATGTGGGCCAGGGTTTGCAGCAGGATCTGCAGCGTCAGGATGGTCATCCCGGTCGCCATCATCGCGTAGGGTATCCACAGCGGCGGCGCGAAGGTGGACGAGGTGGTTTGGCCGTCGCGCCAGGCCTCGTGGAACAGCGTCCACGATTTCCACGAGAAGAAGGCGCAGAACAAGCAGGACAGCAGGTCGACCAAGAACAGGCGAAACAGGTTGACCCGGCGCGGCAGCAGCGCGGCCAGCGCCTCGATGCCGATGTGGCCGCGATACGACTGCACGTAGGCGGTGCAGAAGAAGGTCACGCCGACCAGCATGAAGACCGAGGCCTCGTCCTGCCAGTCGGTGGGCGCCTGGAAGAAGTAGCGCGACACCACCGAGTAGGTCAGCACCAGCGCGGTCAGCACCAGCGCCGCCATCGACAGCTTGAGCAGCGCGCTGTTGAGCAGGTTCAGCAGCTTGGCGACGGCGGCCAGCGCCGGCTGGTCCGGCAGCGCCGGCCCCGGCGGCGGCTTCAGTTCGAAGCCGTGGCTCATAGCGTCTTCTGGGCCAGCATCAGCAGCTTGGCGCAATTCTCGTTGCGTTCGCCGTAGTCCTTCCAGGCGGTGGCGCGGGCGATGGCCTGCCACTTCTTGACGGTGGCGGGGCTCAAGTCGACCACCTTGGCGCCGGCCTTCTGGTAGACGGCGGCCACCAGCGAGTCGTCGGTCTGCGCCGATTTGCGGGCGAAGGTCTCCAGCTCGCCGCCGACCGCCATGATGGCGGCCTGCTGCTCCTTGCTGAGGCGGTCGAACACCGCCTTCGACATCATCAAGGGCTCGAACATGAACCAGTAGGCGGCGCCACGGCCCGAGGTCAGCGCCTTCGACACCTCCTCCAGGCGGAACGAGATCAGCGAGGTCGACGAGGTCAGCGCCGCGTCCATCGCGCCGGTCTGCATGGCGGCGTAGATCTCGTTGGACGGCAGCGAGACCACGGCGGCGCCGGCCGCCTTCAGGATCAGGTCCATTTCGCGCGAGCCGCCGCGTATCTTCAGGCCCTTGGCGTCCTCCGGCTCGACGATCGGCTTGCCGCGCGAGGCGACGCCGCCGGCCTGCCAGATCCAGCTGACCACCACGATGCCCTTGTCCAGCAGGATGCGGTTCAACTCCTTGCCCACCTCGGCGTTCTTCCAGCTGTAGCCCTGCTCGTAGGAGGTGACCAGGCCGGGCATCAGGCCGATGTTCACCTCCGGCACCTCGCCGCCGGCGTAGGACAGCGGCACCAGCGACAGGTCCAGCGCGCCCTTGCGCATCGAGGAGAACTGGGCGTTGGTCTTCATCAGCGAGGAGCCGGGATAGACCTCGAACTTCAGCGTGCCCTTGCTGCGCTTTTCCACCTCGGCGGCGAACATGCGGCTTAGGCGGTCGCGGAAGTCGCCCTCGCTGATGGTGCCGCCGGGGAACTGGTGGGAGATCTTCAAGCTCGTCGCCGACTGGGCCCAGGCCGACTGCAGCCAGAGTGGGGTGGAGAGGCCGGTGGCGAGCGCGCCCAGCATTGCCCTGCGTTTGAGTAAGGTCATACGTCCTCCAAGGATTTAATTAGAACAACATTATGGATCACGCAAGATAATATGCAATGTCCGTTTTTATGTATACAAGAATATGTTGACTGAATACATTCTCAAGCCAGACTTAGGTTTTATAATGAAGGTTCATATACACGGCAGCCAGAACCATGAGCAACCATTCCGCCACCTTGCGCGAAGCCATAGAAGAACTGATCGCCGTCGGCAGCCTGTCGCCGGGCCAGCATTTGGACGAGACCGAATTGGCGCAACGCTTCGGCGTGTCGCGCACGCCGATCCGCGAAACGCTGATCCAGCTCGCCTCGATGGGGCTGGTGGTGATCCGGCCACGGCGCGGCGCCATCGTCGCCGAGCTGGGGCCGCAGCAGCTGGTCGAGATGTTCGAAGTGATGTCGGAGATGGAGGCGACCTGCGGCCGCCTGGCGGCGCGGCGCATGACGCCGGAGGAACAGCAGGCCTTGCTGGCGGCGCACCAGGCCTGCAAGGAGGCGCGCGACGCCGAGGAGCCGGACGCCTATTACTACAAGAACGAAGTGTTCCACGAGACGATCTACGCCGGCAGCCACAACCAGTTCCTGATCGAGCAGACGCGCAATCTATACCGCCGCCTGCGGCCCTACCGCCGCCTGCAACTGCGCGTGCGCAACCGGCTGGCCAACTCCTACGACGAGCACGACGGCGTGGTGCAAGCCATTGTGCGCGGCGACGGCGACCTGGCGGCCCAGCTGCTGCGCGACCACGTGATGATCCAGGGCCAGCGCTTCGCCGACTTGATGGCCTCGCTGCCGCAGCTGACGCAAAAACACGCCGCGTAAGCAAGGGCAGTGGCGCGGAATGCGTGCTATTGACCCGGAACGGCAGGGGTCTGACCCCGTACGGGGTCAGACCCCGGGCACACGCTTCGGGGTTGCAGGCGCGCTCGCGACTGCGCGCGCGTTCAGGCGCGCGGCATGAAGGTGATGGGCACGGCGCCGTCGGCCGGCGCGTCCTTGGGCAACAGGTCGCGCAGGGTCAGCTTGTCGAGTACCGCCAGATAGGCCTGCGTGGCTTCGCCCAGACTGGACTTGAGCTTGCAGTCCGGCGTCAGCGGGCAGGAGTTGTTGGCGCGGTCGAAGCACTCGGCCATGTAGAAGTCGGTTTCCGTCTCGCGCACCAGCGCGCCGATGTTGATCTGCTCCGGCTCGCGCTTGAGGCGTAGCCCGCCGTTGCGGCCGCGCACCGTCTCGACGACGCCCGACAAGCCCAACTGGTAGACCACCTTCATCAAATGGTTCTTGGAGATCGCGTGCAGGTCGGCGATGTCCTGGATGGTGACCAGGCGGTCGCGGTTGACACCGAGGTAGAGCAGGGTGCGCAGCGTGTAGTCGGTGAAGGAAGTCAGTCGCATCGTTTCGGTCCATGGGAGGGCTGCCAGGCTGGTTACTCATGCCTTGCATGGCGCTATTCTACTTGCAGGGCCGCCGCCGTGGCCGGCTTTTCATGCAAGTTCGGCCAGTATTTATACCATTCTCTCGAGCGAGTCGGTGGGCCGGCCCCGTAGCGGAAGGCGCTGTCGTGGTCGTCCTCGACGACGATGGCGCCGATGTCGCGGGCGCCTGCCCGCAGGGCGCGGCGGCGCCATGTGCGCTGCCGCACCATGCGGCGCCGCGCGCCTGGCATATACTGGGGGCTAAACACTCAGGAGGAAGCATGGAAAACAGTGATCAACGCCGGCAGTTCGTCGGCGAATTGTGGCGCCGCTTCGAGGCGTTGCAGGAATGGGCCATCCACAACTGGCCGGACCAGCAGCATCCGCTGTCGAGCGCCAACTTCGTCGAAGCGCGCAAGGAGATCCTGGCGTTGGGCCATGACGACATGTTCAAGCAGGCGGAGCCAAGCGTCGCCGAGCCGGCCGACGGCGGCCCGCAGTACATCGAGGTGACGCCGGCGCCCTGGCCCTAGGCCACCTCGGCCACCTCGGCCACTTCGGCCGATTTGCCGCCCTGCGCCAGCAGCCAGGCCAGCAGACTCAGGACCAGGCCGGCCATGACGCCGTAGGCCAGCTTGAGCGCGCTGTCGAACAGCAGCGGCGCCACCAATCCCGACACCAGCGCGAACAACAGCATTTGGATGAACGACTGCATCGACGAGGCCAGCCCGCTGTTGTTGGGGAAGTGGTTCAAGGCCAGCAGCGTCATCGGCGGCATGGCCAGCGCCAGCGCGAACGAGTAGACGAACAGCGGCAGCACGGCCCACGGCACCTCGGCGGCGAAGTAGTAGTTGTAGGCGATGTTGACGGCGGCGGCGACGGTCATCAGTGCGTAGCTGGTCCAGATCAGCGCGGCCTGCGAGTAGCGGTGGGCGAACTTGGCGGCCAGCGCCGAGCCGACCACCATGCCGCTGATGAGCGGGATGAACAGCCAGGCGAAGGCGGTCTCCGGCAGGTGCAGTATGTTCATGACGAAGTAGGCGGCCGAGCCGATGTACAGGGCGAAGCCGGCGAAGCTCATGCCGACGGCCACCGACACCAGCAGGAACTGGCGGTGGCACAGCACCTTCCAGTAGTTGGCGGCGATCACGCCGAGGTGGAAGGGGTGGCGCTCGCGCGGCGGCAGGCTTTCCGGCAGGGCGCGCTGCACGGCGACGAACATCAGCACGCCGAAGGCGGCGAGGAACCAGAAGATCGAGCGCCAGCCGAACGA
Organism: Rugamonas rubra; assembly: GCF_900114705.1. GTDB lineage: Bacteria > Pseudomonadota > Gammaproteobacteria > Burkholderiales > Burkholderiaceae_D > Rugamonas > Rugamonas rubra. Next base: position 351,827 of record NZ_FOTW01000005.1, on the reverse strand, counting down.
CACCTGCAGCCAGCCGCCCAGCACCGGGGCGATGGCCGGCGCCAGGCCGAACACCATCATGATGTGCGACAGGATCTTCTGCGCCTCGCCGCCGGAGAAGCGGTCCTGCACGATGGCGCGGCCGACCACCGAGCCGGCGCCGGCGGCCAGGCCCTGCAGCACGCGGCAGGCCAGCAGCACACCGTAGGACGGCGCCAGCGCGGCGCCCAGCGAGGCGGCGATGTACAACACCAGCGAGCCGAGGATGACGGGGCGGCGGCCGAAGGAGTCCGACAGGGTGCCGTAGAACAGCATCATGAAGGCGAAGCAGAACAGGAAGGCGCTCAGCGTCTGCTGGATCAGCATCGGGCTGGCGTCGAAGGTCTGCGCGATGGCGGGGAAGGAGGGCAGGTAGGTGTCGATGGCCAGCGGCCCGACCATGGTCAGGCCCGCCAGCAGCAGGGTCAGCAAAATGTTCATGAAGGGGCTTATTGTTCGTTAGGACGGTATTTTACGTCAGGCGGCGCGGCGGCGTCGGCGCCAGCGCGTTTTCGCGGGGGATGACATAATCATATGCCGATGCAGCATATCGAACGACGAATTGATTCCTTCGGTTTCGTCGCCCGCCTGCGCATCATGCGGTGTGCAGCAAGCGGCACATCCCGACCCCAAGCGAAGCGGAACCACGATGACTATCGATACCTTTGACAAGCACGGCGTCAAACCGACGCACTGGAACCTGGCGCCGGTGATTGCGCAGCTGCGCGTGTCGCGCGAGGCCACCCACAACATCCGCCACCAGGGCCGGGTGCGCGAGCTGCCCTCGCGCGAGGCCTTGACCACCATCGTCAACGGCCTGCAGGCGGTGCTGTTCCCGACCCATTACGGGCGGCCCAACCTGACCGACGAGAGCATCGACTACTTCGTCGGCGACACCCTCAACACCACCTTGAACCGGCTCACCGAGCAGGTGCGGCGCGGCCTGCAGTTCTCCGCCGGCGGCGGCGTGTGCGACGAGGAGGCGCTCAGCGAGCAGGCCAACTGCGTCACCCGCGAGTTCGCCGCCGGTCTGCCGGAGATTCGCGCGCTGCTGGTGTCGGACGTGCAGGCGGCCTTCTCGGGCGACCCGGCGGCCACCTCGGTGGCCGAGATCATGCTGTGCTACCCGGGCACCATCGCCATCCTGTACTACCGCTTGGCGCACCGGCTGCACCAACTCGGTTCGCCCTTCCTGGCGCGGCTGATCTGCGACATCAGCCACACCCTGACCGGCATCGACATCCATCCCGGCGCGCGCATCGGCGCCAGCTTCTTCATCGACCACGGCACCGGCGTGGTGATCGGCGAGACCGCCATCATCGGCCAGCGCGTGCGGCTGTACCAGCACGTCACGCTGGGCGCCAAGCGCTTCCCGGCCGACGAGCAGGGCGCCTTGATCAAGGGCGTGCCGCGCCACCCGATCGTCGAGGACGACGTGGTGATCTACGCCGGCGCAACCATTTTGGGGCGCATCACCATCGGCGCCGGCTCCACCATCGGTGGCAACGTGTGGTTGACGCAGAGCGTGCCGGCCGGCAGCAACGTGTCGCAGGCGCAGATGCGCAACGACTGAGCGCGCCGCCGCCGCCCGGCGGGCCGGCCCGCATCGGTCAGCAGACCGCCAGTCCTTGCAAGGATGGAACGATGTCGCCCAGGCTGGCGACCTCGTAGGTGGGAAGCGCCGTCGATTCGTTGGCGGCGCGGGAGGGGTTGAACCAGCAGCTTTCAATGCCGTATCGGTTGGCGCCGAGAATGTCGGCGTCCAAACGGTCGCCGACGATGACCGTTTCGTCCTTGGCGAAGGCGCCGGCCATCCTGGCGGCATAGTCGAAAAATCGACCATCCGGCTTGGCGAAGCCGCAAGCCTCGGACGTCGCCACGAAGGAAATGTGCTCGAGCAGCCCGGAACTGGCGATGCGGCGGTTCTGGATCGATTCGACGCCGTTGGTGATGACGCCCACCTTGCCGACGCCGGCCAAGGTGGCGCAGAGCGTCTTGGCGCCGTCGATCAGGACCACCGTATCCGACAGGGACTCCAGATAGGCGCGACTGGCCGCCTCGGGGTCGAGCTCGAGGCCGTGGCTCAGGAAGGTGGCGCGGAAGCGCTCCACCTTGAGGAAATCCTTGGAAACGCTGCCTTCCTCGAATTTTTTCCAGAGTTCCAGGTTAACCGCCTGGTAATGCCGGAACAGCCCGTCGATGCCCTCGTGCAGGCCCAATTCCCGCATGGTGCGCACGAAGGAGAGGGTCTCGGATGCCTTGAAGTCGAGCAGCGTATCGTCTAAATCAAACAGGAACAATTTATATTTCATGGGAGCATGTTAGCACGGCCGTTGGCATGCCGCTGCCCAGCTCTGCGGGAGCGGCAAGTGGCGGGAATGCATGCTTGCCATGGATTCCCGCCAGCGGGCCGGCTGACTGGGCCGGCTTACTTGGCCGACTTACTTCTTCGCCGGTTTGGCCGCCGGCTTCGCGGCCGGTTTGGCCGCCGCCTCCAGCGCCAGCTGGTCGTCGGTCTTGGCGTAGTCGGCGAAGTGCTTGTTGGTCACGTCGAGGAAGGCCTGCGAGCGGTAGGCCGCCGCGATGTCCTTGGCGAACTGCTTGTCCTTGTCGGCGCTGCGGATGGCCACCAGGTTGACGTAGTTGGCCGAAATCTTCTCGGTCAGCAGCGCCTCCTTCAAGCGGATGCCCGAGGCCAGCGCGTAGTTGCCGTTGATGAAGGAGTAGTCGGTGTCCTGCAGCGAGCGGGGCAGCTGCGCCGCCTCCAGCGCCACCAGCTTGACCTTCTTGATGTTGTTGACGATGTCCTTCTCCGACGCGCGCAGCGGGTCGACCTTGTCGCGCAGCTTGATCCAGCCCAGTTGGTCGAGCATCACCAGCGCGCGCGCCTGGTTGGTCGGGTCGTTCGGCATGGCCACGGTCTGGCCCTCGCGCACCTCGGTCAGCGCCTTGTGCTTGCGGCTGTAGATGGCGATCGGCGCGGTGGGGATCTGCACCAGGTCGGTCAGCGCCAGCTTGTGCTCGGCGGCGAACTTGTTCAGGTAGACGGCGTGCTGGAACACGTTGGCGTCGAGCGAGCCCTCGGCCAGCGCGAAGTTGGGCTGCACATAGTCGTTGAACTCGACCAGTTTGACCTTGTAGCCCTGCTTTTCCAGGATGGGCTTGATGCCCAGCTTGATCTGGTCGGCGTAGGGGCCGGTGCTGGTGCCGATGACCAGTTCTTTCGGGTCCTTGGCGGCGGCGGAGCCGGCGGCCAGGGCCAGGGTCAGGGTGGAGAGCAGCAGGGCGCGGCGGGTGATGGTCATTTGCATATTCCTTATGGGATTAACGTTTGTCGATGCGTTTGGCGATGCGGTTGCCGGTGAATTGGATCACCTGAACGATGACGATCAGCATGGCCACGGTGGCGATCATGATGTCGGTCTCGAAGCGGTAGTAGCCGTAGCGGATGGCCAGGTCGCCGATGCCGCCGCCGCCGACCACGCCGGCCACGGCCGAGTAGGACAGGAAGCTGATCGACAGCACGGTGAGCGCCGTCACCAGGCCGGCGCGGGCTTCGACCAGCAGCACGCGGGTGACGATTTGCAGCTCGGTGGCGCCCATCGCGTGGGCCGCCTCGATGACGCCGCGCGGCACCTCGCGCAGGCTCTGTTCGACCATGCGGGCGAAGTAGGGGATGGCGGCGAAGGACAACGGCACGGCGGCGGCCAGCGGGCCGATCGAGGTGCCGGCGATGACGCGGGTGAGCGGCACCAGCGCCACCAGCAAGATGATGAAGGGGAAGGAGCGCACCGTGTTGACCAGCCAGCCGAGCACCAGCGCGGCGGGGCGGTTGTGCAGCGACTGGCCGTCGGCCACCAGGAACAGCAGCACGCCGAGCGGGCCGCCGAGCAGCACGGCGGCGCTCAGGCCGATGCCCAGCATGGTCAGGGTCTGGCCCAGCGCCACCCACATCTCGGGCAGCATCTCGACGACGGGGGCCAGGCGGGCCGGCAGGTCGGTGGTGAAGAACTCAAGCATGGGCCCGCTCCTTGCGCGCTTGCGCTTCGATGATGTCGGCGCTGTGTTGCGCCAGTTCGCGGCCGAGCACGGTCTTGCGCACGGCCGAGGTGTCGGCCAGGTCGAATTGTTCGGCGACGGCGCCGTCCTCGATCACGGCGACGCGGTTGCAGATCTCGCCCAGCACCGACAACTCGTGGCTGACGATGACGATGGTGACGTCGAGGCGCTGGTTGATGTCTTGCAGGGTGCCGAGCAGGGCGCGGGTGGTTTCGGCGTCGAGCGCCGAGGTGGGCTCGTCGCACAGCAGCACGGCCGGGCCGCTGGCCAGCGCGCGGGCGATGGCGACGCGCTGCTTTTGGCCGCCGGACAACTGGGCCGGGTAGCTGTCGGCCTTGTCGCCCAGCTCGACCAGCGCCAGGCAGTCGGCGACGCGGGCGGCGACCTGCTCGGCGTTCATGCCGCCGTGGATGCGCAGCGGGAAGGCGACGTTGTCGAACACGGTGGCGTTTTGCAGTAGGTTGAACTGCTGGAAGATCATGCCGATGTTGCGACGGGCGTCGCGCAGCTCGTTCTTGCGCAGCGCGGTCAGCTCGCGGCCGTCGACGGTGACTGTGCCGCTGTCGGGCCGCTCGAGCAGGTTGAACAGGCGCAGCAGGGTGGACTTGCCGGCGCCGCTCTTGCCGATCAGGCCGAAGATGTCGCCTTCGCGCACCTCCAGCGTGACGTCGCGCACGGCGTGGAAGTCGCCGCCCTTGGGCAGGGCGAAGGTCTTGTTGGCGCCGGCGATGCGGATCAGCGTGGGGCGCGGCGTGGCGGGTGGTGGTGTTGGTGGGGCGGGGAAACTGGTCAAATTGCGCATAAATCAGGAGTAGGGGTAATGGCCGGCGGGCCGGTGGGCGCGCGGCGGCGGGTTGTTGCGTGTACCTGGCTCGCGGATCGCACGAGGGCTGTAGGGCAGTCTGGACGACGTGGTGAGTCTGGCCGGATACTTCGATGCCGTGGAGTATGGCATCGACCCTATGTTCAGGTAAACGAAGATATAAAGCTTTCTATATGCTTAAAATGTATTAAGAGCTGCAGCCTTGCGAATTTTCTGTTACTAGCATGCGGCTATTATCGATTTTTTCGATGATAAAGCGGGAAATTTTTCGTTTTACTTCCCAATAGTGCGCGAGCATAATTTGGTTCATTCGATATCATAACAACCAGGCAAGATGTATCGCGTGCACGAAGCGCGCCGCCTGGTCGAATCTTGAATCCCCTGTCCATTTTTGGAGTCCTATATGAAAAAAATTGTTGCCCTGTTGATCGCCGCCGGTTTCTCGATGTCCGCCTTGGCCGCCGAGACCTACAATATCGACCCCAGCCACACCTTCTCGCGCTTCGAGTACAGCCACTTCGGCTACTCCACCCAACAGAGCCGCTTCAACAACACCACCGGCAAGATCACGCTGGACCGCGCCGCCAAGACCGGTTCGGTCGACGTGGTGATCGACACCAAGTCCGTCGACACCGGCAACAGCGTGTTCAACGGCCACATCCAGGCCGAGGACTTCTTCGACACCGCCAAGTTCCCGACCATCACCTACAAGTCGACCAAGTTCAACTTCGACGGCGACAAGCTGGCCTCGGTCGACGGCAACCTGACCATCAAGGGCGTCACCAAACCGCTGACGCTGACCGTGACCTCGTTCCAGTGCATGCCGCATCCGATGCTGAAGAAGGATGCCTGCGGCGCCAACGCGGTGGCCAAGATCAAGCGCACCGAGTTCAACGCCGGCAAATACGCTCCCTACGTCGGCGACGACGTCAGCCTGAGCTTCGCCATCGAGTCCGTCAAAGAGTAAAGGGTGGCCGGTGTGCCGCTAAGACCCAAGGGCGCAACCTAGGGTCGGACCCTCGGGTCCGACCCTGGCTCTTCGCCTGTAGGGTTTGCCGGCATCCCCGGCGCCTTGATTTTTCGTCATTCAACGGCCGCTCAGACCAGTTGCAGGCCGCCGATCAGGGCGCCGGCCGCCATCAGCCACAGCAGGTGGATCTTGGTGCGCCAGATCAGCAGGCAGGCGACGCTCGACAGCAGCCACAGCGGCCAGTCGGTCGACGCTTCACGGTGGGCGCTGCCGAGGATGATGCCGGCCGACACCAGCAGGCCGACCACCACCGGCGCCATGCCCTGTTTGAAGGCGCGCACGCCGCGCAGCTCGCGGTTCCGGTGGCCCCAACGCGCCGCCAGATAGGTCAGCGTGGTGCTCGGCAGCATGATGCCGACCATCGTCACGGCCACACCGAGCAGGGCGGCCGCCATGCTGCCGGCGTTCAAGCCCACATTCCAACCCATCAGGGCGACGAACAGCACGTTCGGTCCGGGCGCCGCCTGGGCGATGGCGATCGAGTCGTTGAACTGCGCCTGGGTCAACCAGTGCTGCTCGACGACGAGGAAGCGGTGCATTTCCGCCGTGGTGGAGATGGCGCCGCCGACCGACATCAGCGACAGCATCAAATAGTGGCCGAACAGATTGAGCCAGTCGGCCCAGTCCAGCACCAATTGCAACGGCGGCAACGGCGGCAACGGCGGCAACGGCGGCAACGGCGGCGCGCTCATGGCTTGAGCCGGCGCCAGGTCAGCACGCAGCCCAGGCCGCCCAGGCTGGCCAGGGTGTAGGGCAGGGGCCAGTGCAACACCACCATGAACAGCACCGCCAGCAGGGCCAGCGGCAGGCTCCAGGCCAGCGGCAATGGATGCTTCTTCAGCGCCGAGGCCAGCTTGACGCCGGTGGCGACGATCAGGCCGGCCGACACGGCCGCCATGCCGCGCAGCGCGCCGGCCACGGCGGCGTTGTCGGCGTAGTGCCCGTACAGCACGGCCAGCAGCACGACGATGACCAGCGGCACGGCCAGCATGCCGGACAGCGCCGCCATCGCGCCGGGCAGGCCGAAGTAGCGGCCGCCTATCATCAGCGCCAGGTTGGCCACGTTGGGGCCGGGCATGATCTGGGCGACCGCCCATTCTTCGATGAACTCCTCCTGCGTCAGCCAGCGTTTGCGCTCGACCAGCTCGCGCTGCACCACGGCCAGCACGCCGCCAAAGCCCTGCAGGGCCAGCACGGTGAAGGAGAGGAACAGGTCGCTGAGGGAGGACGGGCGGGGCCGGTCGGGGTCTGTCGCAGGAGTCATGGCGGCATTATCGCTGCCGCCGGGGCCGCTGTCCATGCGGGTTTCCACGTGCCGGGCATGGCGGCGTGGCACAAAAATATCGCCCGGCGATGGAAGGCTGACATTGACTTTGGCCGCCATTGTTCGATACTCTCCCTGCCACCCCGCTTTGGCATTGGCCTGGACCGATTTCCTCCATTGAAAAGAGACCGATCATGATCAACGCTTCCGCCATGGACGCTTCGCAGGCCAGCGCGCCGCCCGTCATCCATCAACTGCGTAGCAATATGCAGAGCAGCGAGGTGGTCGACCGGGGCATCTCGGTGCAGGCCAGCTTCAGCTCGATTTGCGCCATCGAATACCTCAAATCCCACAACATCGACCCCGAAGTCATCGAACGGGTGCTATTGCATCCAGAACAGCGGCGAAAACCCCGCCATTGACGGCGATCCGCCTCGCCTTGCCTGGCCTGCCGGGCTTTTTTTCCGGCAGGAAATTGGTGCGTCCGTGCTATTTATCGCTTTGCCGCCCGGCGGCTTAAGTTATGCACAAATAATATGGATAAGAAAAATCATGATATTTTTTCAGGCGGCAAACCAGGTTATCGTAAGCCATTGATTTATAAGGACTATGTTTTTGCCTTTTGGATAGGCAGTTTGTTGTAAGCCGCACCGTTACAGGGTCTCCGGGCTGTCAATAGGGGGTTGTCCACAAAGATATCCACAGCCATTGTGGATATCCGAAAAACCCCTTAACAATCCGCAACTTAGCCTCTTCCATCTACTTGCAGAAAGCAAGATGCCGGAGTTTACCGGGGAAGTTCGACGAAATTACCGGTAGATGACAACTGTATGCCTGTACAGTGCTTCTTGTCATAAGTTGTCGGGGATGCCACTAACAGGACGTGGCGAGGGCGATGTACTGACTGGGTTTGCCGTCGGCGTCCAACGTGGGCGTCACGCTCAGCCGCAGCTTCAGCAGCTCGCCGTCGCGGCGCCGCAGGGCGACCACCTCGCTCCAGGCTTCGCCACCGGTCAAGGCCGCCAAGGCCGCCGCCTGCTGCTCGGCCGGCCAGGCTTGCGGCGGCAGGGCCTCGCAGCCCTGGCCCAGCAGCTCCTCGCGCGCATATTGCAGCTCGGCGCAGAGCTTGTCGTTGACCTCGGTGATCTTGCCCTTGGGGTTCAGCGTCATCAGCATGGCGTGCTGGTCCAGCGCGGCCAACAGTTGCCGGCTCCTGGCCAGCGCCGCCGTCAGCGCGTCGCTGCGCTGGCGCGCCGTCAGCAGGTTGGCGTAGCTGCGCAGCGAGGAGATCACCGTGGTGAACAGCTTGCGCGTGGTCAGGTCGGTCTTGCACCAGAAGTCGTTGATGTCGTAGTCGAGGATGATGCCGTGTTCCAGCGCCTGGCCGGGCTGGCCGGTGCGCAGCACGATGCGCACCAACTGGTTGTCGAGTTCCTCGCGGATCTGCCGCGCCACGCGCAGGCCGGCGTCGCTGGTCTCCATGATGACGTCGAGCAGCACCAGCGCCACGTCGGCGCTGTGGCGCAGGATGGTCAGCGCCTCGTCGCCGCTGTAGGCGTGCAGAAAGCACAGGCGGCGCCCCATGAAGCAGGCGTTGCTCAATGAAAATTTCGTCACCACATGCACATCAACGTCGTCGTCGACGATCAGCACCTTCCACGGCGCCGGCGCGGCCTTGCTGGCGGCCGGGGCGGCGGGGTTCGATTCGTCATCGATCATCCATTGCGTGCTGTCGTCGTCGTTCAGGTTCATGCATCTTCCTGTGGCGAGTGAATTGACCTGTTCCGTAGAGTGACACTATTCCTAGGCGGATGTTTTGTCAAAGGATTCCCGGCCGGCCGTGGCAAGCTTATTTTAAGCACAAAATATATTTTTTGTACGGATGCGGAAGATCGTTGACGAGCCGAGTTGCATGTTTGTAAGTCATTGATTTTATTCATAAAAATTATTGCCTGTGGATTGGGCATTTTGTTGAAACCCGCATCAGTGCTGGCGTTCCGCGCTGTCAAGTGGCACTTACCCACAACCTTATCCACAGTTGGTGTGGATATCTATGAAAAGCGCTTTAAAAACGGTCGCTTAGCCGGACTTGGTGAGAAAGCGCCTGCGAAGTGGCGCTCCCGACCGGCCGCAAAGCCGCTGCCCATGCGGCTTGCGCACTGTTTTGGTGCTTGCTTAGAGGCGTGCTTTAAGCAGATTTAATTGCTCCAGGAAACGTTCGCAGGCCAGCGCCGGAGTCCATGGTTCCCACGGCGTGCCGCCATATAGTTGTTGCAAAGGGTCAACATCGAGTGGCGTGGCGCTGATTTTCAGGGTGCGGCGCACCTCGTGGCGCGACCAGCCGACCACGTGCACCGCCTCGCTGGCGGCGGCCAGGCGGTCGGCGCGCTTGTGCAGGACGTGTTCGCGGCTGGTCCAGTGCGGCAGGCCGTAGCGCAGGAACACCGCCTGCTCCAGCCGCTGGGTCAGCTCGCGGAAGGCCTCGCCGAGGAAGGGTTTGAGCACGGAGATGCAGTCGAAGCCGAGCAGGCCCTCCTCGGCGTCGTGCAGCAGCTCGCGCAGCTCGCGTACCGGGTCGGGCGGCTGGGCGCCGGCGGCGCGGCGGATCAGCATGACGGCGATCGAGTGCTGCGCCACCGACAGCGGCAGCGGCCAGGCCGAGTGGCCGCCCCAGCGGTAGGTGCGGGCCAGGCCCAGCGCCAGGTCGGCGTCCTCCCAGTCGAAGGGGGTGGGGGCGAGCAGGTCCAGCCGTTTGGCCGAGGGCATGCGCACCCAGGCCCTGATTTCGTTGCTCATGTCGCGCGACTCATGTGGATATTTTTCCTGGTGTTGGTGTGTGTATGCTACAGCGGATCGGTCCGCTCGCGGCCGGCGCCGTCGGCCAGCGTGGCGACGCAGTCGCTGCAGGGGCTGGCGCGCAACTCGGCGCAGGCCTGTTGCAGCGCTTGTTCCAGCTGTGGCAGGGCGGCGACCACCGGGGCCAGCGCGCCGGTGCCGGCCAGCGCCTCGAGCTCGTGGCACAGCTCGTGCAGCCGGGACGAGCTGAGGTAGCCGGCGCTGCCCTTGAGCGCGTGCAGCGCCGCCGCGGCCGCCGCCGCGTTGCCTTCGGCCAGCGCCTGGCTCACCAGCGCCAAGCGGCGCGGCGCCTCGTCGAGGAAGGCCTGGGTGATGCGTTGCAGGTGTTTGTGCGACAGGCCGGCCAGCGGCAGGATACGGATCGTCTCGGGCTGAAGCGGGCAGGCGGCGTCGCTCGGCGACTGCCGCGCCGACGTGCTGGCCGGTGCCGCCGGGCCGGTCTCCGGCTGGGCCGGATCGGCCAGCGCTTGCCCCTGCGCCGGTTCGGCAGCCAGGGGCACCACGCCGAACTGGGCGGCCAGCTCGGCATCGCCGGGCGGCGCCGGCTCGGCGCTGGCCGGGCGCAGCGTGCGGCCACGGGCCAGCAGGCGGGCGATGGTTTGCTCGAACTGGTCGAACAGCAGGCGTTCGTCGACCGGCTTGCTGAGGAAACCGTCCATGCCGGCGGCCAGGTAGCGGGCGCGGTCGAGGTCGCTGGCGTTGGCGGTCAGCGCGATCACCGGCACGGTCGGATCGAGCACGCGGTATTGCAGGTCGCCGCCGGCGCGGATCTGCCGCACCGCCTGCTCGCCGTCCATCAGCGGCATGCGGCCGTCCATCAGCACCAGGTCGTAGCTGGCGCTGGCCAGCGCCTGCAGCGCCTGCAGGCCGTTCTCGACCAGGTGGATGTCGTGGCCCATCTGTTCGACCAGGGTGGCGATGATGATCTGGTTGGTGCGCACGTCCTCGGCGCACAGCACGCTGAGCCGGTAGGCGTGGCGCTGCCGGCGCGGCGCGGCGAGCGGGTCGGCCGGCGGCGCGGTGCCGGGCGCCAGCGGCAGGGTGACGTGGAAGGTCGAGCCGGCGCCGATCCGGCTGTCGACGCCGATGGCGCCGCCCATCAGCTCGGCCAATTCCTTGCAGATGGCCAGGCCCAGGCCGGTGCCGCCGTAGCGCCGGGTGGTCGAGTGGTCGGCCTGCTCGAATTTTTGGAACAGGCGCGACAGCGTGGCCGGGGCGATGCCGGGGCCGGTGTCGCTGACGGCGAAGCGGATCGCCGCCACGCCGCCTTCGCCGCCGCCGCCTTCTCCCGGAACGGCCGGCAGCGCCGTCACGCGCAGCTGCACCTCGCCGCCGTCGGTGAACTTGATGGCGTTGCCGAGCAGGTTGAGCAGGATCTGGCGCAGCCGGGTCGGGTCGCCGCGCACGTAGCGCGGCAGGTCCAGCGCCACGTCGCGGCGCAGCAGCAGGCTCTTGGCGTCGGCCTGGGCCTGCAGGATGGCGACCGCGTCGTCGAGCAACAGTATCAGGTCGAAGTCGACGCTTTCGACGCTCAGCTTGCCGGCGTCGATCTTCGAGTAGTCGAGGATGTCGTTGAGGATGGTCAGCAGCGCCTCGCCGTTTTGCAGGCCGATGCGCAGGTATTCCTCGGTGCGGCCGCGCACGCTGGCGTCGCGCATGGCGAACTTGAGCATGCCGATCACGCCGGCCAGCGGGGTGCGGATGTCGTGGCTCATCGCCGAGAGGAAGTCGATGCGGTGGCGGCTGACCACCTCGGCGTGCTCCTTGGCCGCGTTCAGCTCGGTGGTGCGCTCGGCGACGCGCTGCTCGAGCGTGTTGCGCAGCAGGCGGATCTGGTCGGCCAGGGCGAAGGCCAACAGCAGGCCGTCGAGGGTGCCGCCGAGCAGGGTGAACAGCTGGGCGTTGGCCACCACGGCGGGGATCAGGCCGACGTTGGCGGGCAGGATCAGCAGGCCGGGCAGCATCAGCGCGGCGAAGCCGAGCACGAAGAAGCGCGCCGGCTGGTAGCCCTGGCGCCAGACGACGATGCCGCTGAGCAGGGCCAGGACCATCCAGACCATGATGACGATGGTGGCCAGGGTGTGGGCGTAGGCGAGCGCGAAATAGCAGCTGGGCATGGCCAGCAGCGGCAGCACCAGGTTCAGGCGGCTGAGCCGGTATAGCCGGGGCGCGTGTTGCTGCAGGCGCAGGAAGCGGGTGTAGAACAGGGTGCTGAGCACCGGCAGCAGGAAGAAGGGCAGGTAGTGGACGCGCAGCTCGTGCCAGTCGAACAGGTCGGTGCCGAGGTGGAAGGTCAGGCCCCAGCCGGCGGCGTAGCTGAGCACGTACAGCGAGTAGTACAGCGAGGACGGGTCGCGCGTGTAGGAATAGATGAAAAAGTTGAACAGCGCCAAGGCCAGCAGGGCACCGATGGCGGCGATGGTCAGCACGTTCTCGCGCGCCACCAGCAATTGGTAGGCCGGCTGCGGCGCCAGCGCGAACACCGGCGTGCGCGCGTAGTAGGGGCTGGAAAAGCGCAGCAGCAACTGGTAGCGCTGGCCCGGCTGCAATGCGACGTCCTTGCCGTAGTGCAGCATATAGTCGTGCGGCGCGCGGTAGCCCGTCTGCAGGTGGTTGACAGTGCTATCGGCGCCGTACAGGCCGATGTCGACCCGCTCGATCAGCGTGTCGTTGGGGTCGACCACCCAGGCGCTCGAATTGCTGTCGTTGCGCAGTTCAACGTGCAGCCAGTAGCTGCCGCCCAGCAGGTCGACCTTGGCGGCGGGGCGCAGGCCGGCCAGCATGGCGGGCAGGGCGGCGGCGCTGGCCGGGGCGGACTGGCCGGCGTCGGCGTGGTAGAGCGTGGCATGGGGCGCCAGGTCGAGACTGGTTTGGCCGTCCTGCAGGCTGGCCAGCGGCGTGGCACGGGCCGGGGCGGGCAGGGCGCAGAGCAGGCACAGCAGGCTTAGCAGGCAGAACAGGTAAAGCGGCCCCGCAGCGGGGTGGTTTGCGGCAAGACGTGGCTGAAGAATTGTCATCTTGCGTGCAATACTCGTGGGTGGTCGGGGTGGTCGGGCCGCAGCTGCGGCGCTGGCGTCGGCAGTAAAAGAAGCGGCCGGGCAAGCCATTTTAATCGACAACGCCATGTCGCTGGCGAAACGCAAGCCACTGCCGTGCGCCAGCGGCGCTTTTGCCAACGCGCCCGCCGCGCGGGTATCATGGCGGCTTTTCGACCGGGAAACTGTATCGTGCTCATTACTCCAGAACAAGCCATCGCCTTCCTCGGCGTCGCCGTCGCGATCACCGCCTCGCCGGGACCGGACAACCTGATGGTGCTGGGCGTGGGCATGTCGCGCGGCCGGCGGCAGGGCATGGCCTTCGGTCTCGGCTGCGCCCTTGGTTGCCTCAGCCACACGGTGCTGGCCACGTTGGGTGTAAGCGCGCTGATCGCCGCCTCGCCGCTGGCCTTCGGTGGCCTCAAGCTGCTCGGTGGCCTGTATTTGGTCTGGCTCGGCATCGGCGCCCTGCGCAGCCGGGGCGGCGCCAGCGTCGACGGCGCCGGCCTGCCGGACGACAGCCTGGGCAAGCTGTTCGCCAAGGGCTTGTTCGCCAACAGCATCAACCCGAAGGTGGTGCTGTTCTTCCTCTCCTTCCTGCCGCAGTTCGTCGTCGCCGAGCGCGGCGACGTCAGCTGGCAGACGGCGCAGCTGGGCCTGATCTTCACGGCGCAGGCCTGCCTGCTGTTCGGTTTGCTCGGTTATTTTTCCGGCGCGGTGGGCAAGTGGATCAACCGCCATCCGCGCGCCGGGCTGTGGCTGGACCGCGTTGCAGGGACGATTTTCGTCGGCCTCGGCGTGCGCTTGATGGTGGCGCGCTAGCCGGCGCGGTGCGGCGCTGGTGCTGGGGCAGGAAGGCCTTGCTCAGGCGGCGTCCGCCGGCGCCGGCGCGTTGGCGTCCGGTAGGTAGGCGTTGACGCGGTTGCGGCCGCCGCTCTTGGCCTGGTACAGCGCCTGGTCGGCGCCGGCCAGCAGCCACTTGCAGTCGACGCTGTTGGCGTCGTCGGCGGCGGCCACGCCACCGGAGAATGTGTAGGCAAAGCCGGGCGCGACCGCATCGACGGTTTGCCGCGCCAGCTGCTCGACCATGCGGCGCAGCACGAACAGCGCCTCCTCGACGCCGGTTTCCGGCAGCAGGATGGCGAACTCCTCGCCGCCCAGCCGGCCGATCATGTCGACGGCGCGCAGGTGCTGACGCATGAAGGCGGCGAAGTGGCGCAGCACGGCGTCGCCGGCCGGGTGGCCGTGGCGGTCGTTGACGCGCTTGAAATGGTCGAGGTCGAGCATCGCCAGGCACATCGGGTGGCGGTAGCGGCGCGCCCGCGCCAGCTCGGTGTCGAGCTGCTGGAAGAAGTGGCGGCGGTTCGGCATGCCGGTCAGCTCGTCGGTCAGCGCCAGGCGTTGCAGGTCGGCGTGGGCTTGCTTGAGCTCGAACTCGACCTTTTTCTGCTTGCTGATGTCGGTGCACAGCACCACCATCTCGCCACCGGTGTGAACCTGCTCGTTGAGCAGCAGCCAGCGGCCGTCGATCAGGTCGACCTCGAAGCTGCGGAAGCGGACGCTGCGCTGCCGGCTGTGCACGTGGGCCAGCCACTCGTCCAGGCTGGCCGCCTCGATCAGTGGACCGCTGCGGTGGGTGTAGGCCCAGGCCATCATGTCGTCGTAGTGCTTGCCGAGCATGGCGCCGTCGGGGAAGCCGAACATGCAGGCGAAGGCGCGGTTGTGGAACAGGAAGATGTTGTTGGCGTCGAGCACGGCGATGCCGTTGTCGCTGTCGACGGCGTCGCGCAGCAGGATCTTGGACAGGCTGGCGGCCGACGGTTGCTGCATATACATGTCTCCATTGTTCTCGGCCCAGCATAGTCCGCGCGATGGCGCGCTGTCAACGGCGCGTGCGCGCCTGTCTCTTGAATCGGCGGAAAGGTTAATGGAATTGTCATCAAGCCGTCATGCTGCACTGCGACAATGGCCTTGCTCTTTCAAGTCTCTCCCGATTTGAAACTTTTCGCCCGCAGCGCAAGCTCGCGGGCATTTTTTTTTGTCGCCTCACGGCGCCAGGGCGACCAGTTCGAAGCGCAATTCCAGCTGGTCCTGCACGGCGAGCGCGCCGCCCATCAGCGAGTAGGGCACGATGCCGAAGTCGCTTTGCTTGAAGCGCGCCGTGCCGCTGGCGCGCAGCGTGTTGTGCTCGCGTTCGATGCGCACCGGTATCGTCAACGTGCGGCTGACGCCGTGCAAGGTGATGCTGACGGCCAGCGGAACGTCGGCATTGGCATCGGCATTGGCATCGGCGTTGCTGGCGGCGCCGGCCGCCGCGCCGCGCTCGACGTGCACCTGGACCAGTGGATAGCGTTCGGCGTCGAGCACCTTGACCAGCATGTTGTGGCGTGTGCCGGCGATGGCGTCGGCGCCAGGTTGCGTGTCCAGACCGGCCTGGGCGCGCAGTTCGGTCTCGTCGACGCTGAGCTGGTCGAGGCGGAAGCTGAAGTCGGCCAGGCCCGCCGCCGGCGCGACCAGGCCGTTGACGGCGCGGCTGGCCACCACGTGGTCGTGGCCGAAGCGGGCGAAGGCGCCGCCGCGCCGCACCGTGACGGCGATCAGCGAGCGGCCCGGTGCGATGCTCAGCACCTGTTGGCCGAGCTGGCGGGCGCGCTGGTAGGGCGCCAGCGTTGCCGCGTCCATGTTGGCGTCGGCCGCGCCGGGTGTGGTTGGCGCTGGCGCAGCGGCCGCTGTGGGCACAGGCTGCGCTGTTGCCGGGAACGATGGCGCGACTGGTGTTGCCGGCGCCTCCGCCGTGCGCGCCGGTGGCGGCGCCAGCGGCGCGCAGGCGTTCAACAAGGCTGCCAGCAGCAGTGCGGTCGTCAGCCGCGGGGCGCTGCGCCGCGCCGGGGACGTCGGTGTGTTCATTGCAAATCCCTTGCTCGTGTAAGGTCTCTCGTCGAGATTGGCGAAAGTTTGTCGACGGTCATTTGGCCGTCATATTGCCCCTATATGATCCGTCTCGCTGTACCAAGCGTGCTCCAGTTGGTCACCATGTCCAAGCTGGCAAGGGATGTCACGGAGCATGACTCAGCAGGCTAGCCGGTGGCCTTAAACATCGGCACCAATTCCCCTTCAATGCCAGGCCGACGCGCCTGGCATTGTGCATTTCCTCCCCGCGCGACCCATCCACCCCGGCATTCTGGCACGGCGAAGGGGTATTTAAGCTGTCTTAATGAAGTCCTAAGCCTGACTTTGGGGATTGCTGGCAAAGTAACACCTGTAGCGCGCGGTTCAAGCCAAGCGACAGGTTGCCGGACTTCTTTTCCGGCACGAATTTTATCCAGGCGGCACGATTGCCGCCGGACACCGACCATCCCCACGCCTAAAAAGCGTTTCAGGCCGGCCCATCTCACGATGTGGCCGGCCTTTTTTTGTTCCTAAATGATCCAGCCATACGGGAAGCCGTAGCGCCAGACATTGAATAGTTCGGCGGAGCTCTCGACGCCACAAATTTCCATCACTTTGCTGAGATACTCGAGAACTTGGTCGCGCTCTTCGGATTCCGTGGTGTTGAAGTTGGCCAGTGTGGTTTTCATTGTCCTGAGGACGGTTGAGCGCTGCGGCCGTTTGGGCAACTCTGCGATGAGGGACTGGATCGTCGAATCTACCGCCGCCTGCGCCATCAGCCTCTGACGTTCATTGACCGCGCCGGGGTAGAAGGTAAGGCCATCGGGACCAAACTTATGTTCCGATTGCAGAGTGCGCAAGCGCTGAATGACGTCGGGTGTTACGGACAATTTGTGGTCGTTGAAGCCGGTTGGCCAAACGTAAAAGCTTAGACCGGACAGGCCTGCAAAGACAATCACGGCAAATACGATTGCGATACTGGCAAGTATTTTGAGAAACAATTGGTCTACCTTGCAAAAATGGTGTCGCAGAATGTTGAACGTCCGCTTGTGGCTGCTTGTTGTCTAGCATTTCACTGTGTTATCCCTGTTGTAACGAGCACCTGCTTGAGATCTGGCAATCTCAACCCAAGCAGATTCATCAACTGCCAGTTCCTAAAATGCCCGGATTGCTTGGTTGACGATTTAGCAAGCCACTTCGCCCATCAACTTGGCGATGGTACGTTTCAATTCGACTGTTTTCTTCCGAATTGTTGACGAGCGTGTGGATCAACGCTGTGTTCAGCGCGGACATTGTGTCGATGCCGCCGTCCCTAATCGCCCGCGCGGATGCAACTGTTAAGGTATTCATCTTTTGCACTTGAAATTTCGCTTCGCTGGATGACAGCTCCTGGTCGCCATCATCTGCCCCACCTCGTCAACTCCGGACATCGGCCGGGGACTTTCCTGCTAATTATTGAAGCCAGAAGGCAAGCCACCGATCAACTCAATAGCCAAAATTATCATATTTTATTGCATTAAGGCAATGGTTAATTTGAAGATTGTCAGTTCGAAAAGGACGTATTTTATGAAATTCTCGAAATAGGCCCCACTTCAAAGAATTGTCGAAATTAGAAAGGAATATCGTCTCCATCATCGCGAACCTGAGCAAGGAGCGCTTCAATGATTTTTCTGGTGGCAGATCCAGATAGTATTTCACCTAATGCGGTCCTAAACTCGCTTTCATCTTCACATTCTAGAGGAGGTTTCCCCGCATAAAAAATTTTTGCCGGATACAAGTGGACATCATGAGTAACTGTAAATAAATGATAGCGATAATTATTAAGTGATTCAGCCTTTATGAAGAAATCAATATTAAAGCCACCGTTATTTGGTTTTTTTATAGAAACACCGCTCAACGCGCGGTCAGTAGCAACTTCTAAGACTTTCCCTTGTGTAACCAAAATAGAATTTGGGGTGTTTAAGTTTCCAGGCTTTGGAATTGTTCCCCATAGATTATCATTCATAGCGGTGTTTCCGTCGTAAGATTTAAAAAAAGTGGGAAATGGTCAGACCCGTTCTCTTCTATTACTTCAATATTTTCCGGGGAGAAGTATTTTATTAAATCAGGTCGAATCAGCAATTGATCAAAAGTGTGCCAAAAATGATTAACATCAACTGCTTTACTGTATTTGTGCGTGCCGGGTGGCCCCTGTGTTAAATCGCCAAGCATTCCCCACATCGGGTTGTAAAAAAATGAATATTTTCTACCTTTGACAATCCGATCGCGCTTACGGGCAATGTTTCTATCCAAGACTGCGTGCATACCATTCGCAGCTACCATTCCATCCTCAAACGGTGACATATTAAAGTCACCAATAGCTACCGTGTTAAAAATTATACGTTCGGATTCTGTTGAGCGAATGGTTTTAGCCAAATATTGGGCCTCGATCATTTGATCTGTTGGTTCGGCATGTAGTTTGCTGGGTAAATGCACTGCCACAAGTAATATTGGCGGGCCCAAGTAAGGAATAACTTGACGAACTGAAAAATAGTTATCATCTAAAATAGGCAAAAAACGATCTGCTGGGTATTTTGAGTAAAATTTTATCCGTTTGGAAATGTTTAGTCCATTAAAGAAAACCCGTTCCTTGCCATTGTTTAAAGTACGCAACAGAGCGGAATCTTCAATTTTCGATTCCGCCAATATCAATACATCGGGATCATAGCTGTCACATAATGAAGAAAGCTTTGCACTCAAGTCTAATTTGTTTATATTCCAAAAGAGAATTCTTGGCATGTCGGGGCAGTAATGTATTGGTTAGAGAATGCCTATATCGACCATGTATTGGAAATAGATAATCCAGTGTTGCACTTGGAATTTGGGCAGCTTTAGTGTAGATGGAGTCGAATTTCGCTTCGTTCAGTGGTTAAGTATAATTCAATGTTGAATTTACTGCGGCGACCAAATTTTGTAAATTTATAAAAAATTTAAAGGGGGCAAGAAAAAAATCTCTAAATGGCAATGAAAATTACAATGATTAACTGAAGCAATATTTTTTAACATATTCGCCTCGAACAACTCTAGCGGCCCGACCATGTGTAGCTTGATACATATATGAATAATACTTGTAAAATTCAGAATTTGTGTTCATCTTATTCGCCATAACTTGCTCTTCCAAGGAAAGAAGTCGAGCCTTTAGATCAACTGGAAGGTTGTCCACATGCTTAGCAACTTCAACAACCAATGTGAAGAAATTTGATTTTCTGAACCACATGGAATCAAAAGGCAAATCCAAATCACTAATAATGGCGAATGTTTTTATTAACAATGCGATCATATGATCGCGTTTAGGATATTCTTCATTATACTCAGAAACCTTCGGTTCAACCTCGCGGTCTTGAGCGAAGTATCCCCCAGTTTCCAATGTGGCCATCACTAAGAATATAAAATGTAGGTCTGCCATGCGAGTGAACTCCGATTCGCGAAGTACACCGTACTTTGCGAGATCGATATTCTCCAAAATGAATTTTGCGGCTTGGATGAATTGTCCATCATAGACGGCATTATGAATTTCAATATCATCCAATTTGAATTTAGTAAGATTTATTCGCCGAAATATCTCTCGAGTAGTATCTTCATCTACTTTCCCCAAATCTCGCATAACTATCTGATAGCTTACAAAGTCTTCCTTCTGCGCGTCACTCAGACTCTGATAGGGTAGAACTTTGACGGGCGCTGCGTCATGTTTCCCTTCTATATAATTTCTTATTGTTGTAAGACGTTGTTGTCCATCGATCACCAACCTAGTTGTTCGCAATTTCTGCACGTCAACAGCACCTTCGCATACATAGATTTCAGGAAATGGTAGCCCCTTTAGGATCGTGTCGATAAAGGCCTCCTGATGTTCAATAGTCCAAACGAATTTGCGCTGAAAATCAGGGCGAAGGATCAATTTTCCCTCATCAATTAGCTGGTAAACATCTGCTACTGTTGGGTTGGTAACGCTCGGTTTAATTTGAAGTGCCATGTTGCATTCCAATCTTCAATTTTGTTCGTAAAGTAAATAGTCCGCTCAACGCGTAACGTTCAAGATGATCGTAACTCTTAAATGCGCCGGCTGTAACTTTATAGTTTCCGACTTCACTTTTCCCATATGAAATGGAGCTGAAGAAATCGAACCATCTTTTTTTAAGTGTCGAAACTCGAAATGAAGATGGTAGTAAATCTGGACGCATCCAGCCGATCGCGCCATATTCCAAAAATTTATGATATTTATTCAATTCGTATTCTGAAACGGCTTTTCTATTTCCTCGCAATTCCATTTGATAATCATGAATTGATGCCATTACTTGATCATAAAGTTTGCCGGAAATAATGGCGACGTCAATGTCTGAGTCGTAATCAAATGCCTTACTTTTATGCGGGCTGAATCCAAGCTTCGCGGAGCCAGTGATAATCACATCGTGAAAGCTTATTTCAAAATGATTCGCTATTCTCTTGCGAAATTCATAATATGCATCTTCGTTGCCGCCGAAAACAACTGGTGTTCCATGGAGATTTCGTCGGCGACAAAAATCTAACAGAGCGTCATCATCAACAGTCGCTGCCAGGGCAGAAAGAAATTTATCCATGTATTTTATAGGCCTACTCAAAAAGCACATAATTGTTGCACCGATTTACAATTCTTATGCGTATATTTGTTTTGATTTCTTAATGGGCAGAATCAGACAATTACGTATTGTTGCTGATTTAATATTATGTTTTACATATTTGATTGGCGAAAAAACAGAGACCTAGGATTTTAAATTCCCCAAAGGAATGCTCATGTTTTATTAAAAAGCTCACAAATGAATCAGTAGTACCGAGACCTAACATAAGTAACGATAAAGTCGCACCTAACTTTCCCGCTAGGAATGCACACATACTAAGCGCACAAGTGGAAATGGTCAAAACTTTTCCTATGGCCCTATTTGAGAGCTGAGCATAGACTGGCGAGCAGTAAGTCGAGCATGGTCCCAACGGATTTCTAATTGTTCCGCTGATGTGGCTGCGGCCCCCCCCTGCTGAAGCGCAAACCGAAGGCGCCGGCACGGCGTCTTCGGTCCGCCGCGCCGGCTTAGCGCGGCTGGGCGGCCAGCCAGGCGTCGATTTCCGGCAGGCGCTCGCTGCGCACCTTGATGCGGTACTCGATGCCGGCGATGGCGCTCTTGGTGTCGCCGCGCGCGCTGGCGCTCAGGTTGGCGTCGGCGTAGGCCTTGAGCTTGGCGATCATCGCCGGGTCGGCCGAACTCTTGCCCAGGCCGGGGAAGTAGCGGCTGCGCGAGTTGGCGTCGACGCGCTTGTTCAGCTCGGCCTGGTTGGCCAGCGCGAAGTCGAAGGCCAGGTCCGGATGGCGGTTGGCGACGCGGCTGATCATGCCCGGGCCGGTGGTGGCGTCCGGTTCGGCGCCGATGGCCAGTTGCAGCGCGCGCTTGGCCTGCGCCGGGTCGGCGGCGGCGGCCAGCAGGCCGTACAGCTCGGCCTTGACCAGCGGCGTCTTCTCGGCCTGGGCGGCGGCGTGCAGGGCGTCCCAGGTGGCGGCGTCGGCGTGGCGCGCCACCACGGTGAGCACGGTGCGGCGCAAGGCCGTCGGCAGGGCGCTTTGGTCGGCGTAGCGGCGGCGCGCCTCGGCGATGACGAGCGGGTCGCCCAGGTCGCCCAGCGTTTCGATCAGCTCTTCACGCAGGTTGATGATCGAGGTGGCCTCGCCGGCCTTGGCTTCCCAGCCGATGTGGGCCAGCAGCGGCGTCAGGCGGGCGATGGCGAACTTGGCGAAGCGCTGGCGTCGCTCCGGCTGCGCCTCGTAGGAACGGTCCAGGGAGTGGAACACCTCGACGATCTTGCCCCACACCTGGGGATCGGCCGCCAGCGAGGTGGCCTTGGCCAGGTCGAGGAAGTTGGAGGCCGGTTGCAGGCCGGCCATGCTGAGCGACCAGCTGTCGGCCATCAGGCCCAGTTGGTCGATCGGTGCCAGTTGGTCGAAGCCGCCGGCCAGCGCGGCGAAGGCCTTGGGCGCGTAGACGGTGCGGTAGTAGCCGGCTTGGCCGGCGTTGACCAGCACTGGGCCGCAGCCCGGCACGCTCAGGCTGGCCTTGCCGCCGCTGACGACGGTGCGCGCCGGCTTGCCGCCGATGGTTTGCGCCACCACCGGCACGCGCCAGGACAGCGCCTGCTTGTTCGGCAGATCCTTGCTGAACTCGCCCTGGGTCAGGCTCAACTGGGTGTTGCCGTTGCGGCAGACGGGGTCGGCGACGCGGATCAGCGGCACGCCCGGTTGCAGCGTGAAGTCGTGGGCGATGGCGCGCACCGGCAGGCGGGCGGCCTTCTCGACCTGCTTCCACAGGTCGTCGGAGACGGTGTTGCCGTACTTGTGCGCCTGCATGTAGGCGCGCACGCCTTCGCGCCAGGCGTTTTCGCCGACGTAGTTCTCCAGCATGCGGATCACCGCCTCGCCCTTCGAGTAGGTGATGGCGTCGAAGGCCTGGCTGGCCTGCTCGACGGTGTCGATGTGCTGCACCACGGGGTGGGTGGTGACCAGCGCGTCGCGCTCCATGGCGCCCTCGCGGCTGCCGATGGCGCCGAGCGCGGTGTTCCATTCGGGATGCAGGCGGCTCATGGTGCGGTTCTCCATCCACGAGGCGAAGCCCTCGTTGAGCCAGAGGTCGTCCCACCAGCGCATGGTGACCAGGTCGCCGAACCACTGGTGGGCCATCTCGTGGGCGGCCACTAGGAAGGAGGCTTGCTTGTCGCTTTGCGTGGAGATGCTCGGGTCGAGCAGCATCACGTGCTCGAAGGTGAAGATGGCGCCCCAGTTTTCCATCGCACCGAAGAAGGGGCTGCGGCCGGGGGCGGCGATGTTGTCCAGCTTGGGCAGCGGATACTTGACGCCGAAGTAGTCGTTGTACTCGCGCAGCACGGCGCGCGAGGAGTCGAGGGCGAACTGGGCCTGGCCCAGCGCGCCGCGCTTGGTCACCACGCCCAGCTCGACGCCTTGCTCGACGGCGCTGGCGCGCTCGAAGTCGCCCAGGCCGAAGAACAGCAGATAGGTCGACATCTTCGGCGTGGTGGCGAACTGCACGCGCTTGCGGCCGTCGCCCAGCTCGCTGCTGGCGGCGATCGGCATGTTCGACAAGGCCATCAACTGCTGCGGCACGACGGCCTCCAGCGCGAAGGTGGCCTTGTAGTCGGGCTCGTCCCACGAGGGGATGACGCGGCGCGCGTCGGAGTTCTCGAATTGGGTGTAGAGGGCGCGTTGCTTGCCCTGGGCGCTGTCGTAGTCGAGCGAGAATAGGCCGCTGGTCTGCGTGCCGATCTTGCCGCTGTAGACCAGTTTGAGCTGGTACTTGCCGGGCGCCAGCGGCTGGGCGAAGCGGAAGCTGGCCGTTTCGTTCTTGTCGTCGACGTTGATGGCGGCGGCCTGTTGCAGGGGCTGGCCGGGGCCGGCGCTGATGGCGGCGCTGCTGAAGGCCAGCTCGGCCGCGTTCAGGGTCAGCGTGTCGCCGCGCTGCTTGACTTCCAGCGCGATGGTGACGCTGGCGTCGAAGGTGGCGGCGGCGGCGTTCGGCGTCAGCGAGACGGCGTAGTGGCTGGGCACTGCGTTGCGCGGCAATTGGGTGGTGGTCTGGCCTTTGGCGAGCGCGGCCTTGGCCGGCGCGGCGGGCTTGGCGGCGGCCGCGCCGACGTGGGCGGGGACGGCGCTCAGGCCGATGAGCGCCAATACGGCGGCCGAAATCAATTTGCGTTGCATGCGGTGTCCTTCTTGTAGAGGTAGAGTGGCGGTGGTGTGACGTTGATGCGTGCTACCAGGCCGACGCCGGAGGGTGTCCGGCGTCTTGCGTGTAGCAATCTAAGGGCAGTCGCGCCCCTTGTCAACCAAGCAATCTTCCTTGCATCCCCCTGGCCCAAGCAAACGGCGGAAAATGCGGCTATGATCGAAGTCCGCCGGCGTGCGCGCCGCGCCCGAACGAGCCAAAAAACAACGAAAGGCAGACCATGATCGATTTGTACACGGCGGCCACGCCGAACGGCCACAAGATTTCCATCGCGCTGGAAGAGCTGGCGCTGCCCTACACGCTGCACGCGCTGGAGCTGTCGAAGAACGAGCAAAAGGAGCCGTGGTTCCTGGCGATCAATCCGAACGGCCGCATTCCGGCCATCGTCGACCGCGCCGCCGACAACTTCGCCGTCTTCGAGTCGGGCGCCATTCTGATCTATCTGGCCGAGAAGACCGGGCAGCTGATGCCCGCCGACGCCAAGGGCCGCTCGCAGGTGCTGCAGTGGCTGATGTTCCAGATGGGCGGGGTCGGTCCGATGATGGGCCAGGCCAATGTGTTCTTCCGCTACTTCCCGGAAAAACTGCAGGGCGCCATCGACCGCTACCAGGGCGAGAGCAAGCGCCTGTTCCGCGTGCTCGACGGCCGCCTGCGGGAACACGAGTTCCTGGCCGGCGACTATTCGATCGCCGACATCGCCAACTGGGCCTGGGTGCGCACGCACAACTGGTCGGGCGTCAACCTGGACGGCCTGCCGCACCTGCAGCGCTGGGTCGACGCCATCGCGGCGCGGCCGGCGGTGCAGCGCGGCATCCTGCTGCCGCCGTCGCAGCTGGACCGCAACGCCAGCGAGGAAAAAGCCCAGCAGTTCGCCGCCGAGGCGCGCAAGATGCTGGAGACCGGCCAATCCACCCAAGCGGGAGTCTGAGATGAAGCTCTACACCACCGCCCGCGCGCCCAATCCGCGCCGGGTCGCCATGTTCATGGCCGAGAAGGGCATCGAGGGCGTCGAACTGGTCCAGGTCGACATCATGCAGGGCGAGCACAAGCGGCCGGAGTTCCTCGCCAAGAATCCGCTGGCGCGGGTGCCGGCGCTGGAGCTCGACGACGGCCGCGTGCTGTGCGAGACGCGCGCCATCTGCACCTGGCTGGAGGGCTACGCGCCGGAGCCGAACCTGATGGGCGAGGGCTATGAGGAGCGCGCCTTCATCGAGATGGCCGACCGCCGTGTCGAGCTGCACCTGCTGCTGGGCGCGGCCAACTGGATACGCCACGCCCATCCGGCGCTGGCGCCGCTGGAACAGCCGCAGTTCGCCGAGTTCGGCAACAGCCAGGCCGACAAGATGCGCGAGACGGCGCGCTGGCTGGACCAGACGCTGGCCGGGCAGGAGTACATCGCCGGCGCCCGCTTCACCATCGCCGACATCACCGCCTTCTGCGCGCTCGAGTTCGCCCGTGGCCTGATGAAGTTCCGTCCCGGCGCCGAGGGCATGGAGCATCTGCAGGCCTGGCGCGACCGCATCGCGGCGCGGCCGAGCGCGGCGGCCGGCTAGGCCCGGGCCCAAGGCCTAGCCGGGGCTATGGTTGAGGCCGTGTCCGAATGTCGGCACTGACCCCGGCTGCTCTGACCCCGGCTGCTGCCCCCGGCCGCTGACCCTGGCTGGAGACAAGCCGGGGGCAACCCGGTCGGCGCCGGCGATTGCGCTCAACGCTGCGTGCCGTCGTCCTGGGCCGCCTTGGCATAGTAGACATGGTCCGGGTAGGTATGCATGCCATCCTCCCCATTCACTCATCTTTAGAGTGGCGCGGCGGCGCCATGGTTCCGCCACGGGGGAGGCGGACCCGGCTGCCGTTTTGTCAGGTAAACGTGGTTCGGCGGCGGCATTGATAGTATGCTGCTGTGATGCAAATTTCGAACCTCTCCCTGGCCGGCGGCCGCCGTCCGGCCGGGCCGGTTCCTTCTCGATGAAAAGTGGCGGGCGATGCGCAAATTAGGTGATCTGGGGAAAACGCTGGCCAATTCGCGCGCGCTGATCTGGGGCGTTGGCCTGTCGCTCGCCCTGGCGGTGGGCGCCAGCCTGTACCTGGCCGCCGCCAAGACGGTCGACGACGACGCCGAGCAGCGCTTCGAGAACCTGACGCGCAGCACGCAGTACAGCATCTCGGCGCGCGTCAAGTCCTACTCCGACCTGGTGCGCGGCCTGGTGGCGTTGTTCCAGACCTCGGACGCGCTGAGCCGGCGCCAGTTCCACGACTACGTCGCCAGCCTCGACCTGGCGCAGCACTTCCCCGCCATCGAGGCGCTGACCTTCGCCCCGGTGGTGGCCGACGCCCAGCGCGACGCCTTTGTCGCCGCCGTACGGGCCGACCGCAGCCTGGCGCCGGACGGCTATCCGCAGTTCGACATCCGCCCGCCCGGCCGGCGCCCGTCCTACGCCGTGCTGACCTATCTGGAGCCGGCCGCGCTGATGCGCGAGAAGTTCGGCGTCGACATCGCCAGCAACCCGGCCATCGAGCGCGCCATGGCCGCCTCGCGCGACAGCGGCCAGGTCAGCGCCTCGGGCCAGCCTATCGTCGTCAAGCTGCCGGTGCCGCACATCGGCCTGGGCATGCGCCTGCCGGTGTACCGCCGCGGCATGCCGCTGGCCGACGTGGCCGGCCGCCGCGCCGCCTATGTCGGCTCGGTCGGCATCGGCTTCAGCGTGCCCAAACTGGTGCAGGGGGCGATCGACGAGATGGCGGTGCGCCAGGTCCACCTGACCCTGTACGCCGACGGCAGCAACGACGTCGAGCAGCGCCGCCTGGCCATCGAGAAGAGCGACCGCCTGCTGTTCAACGACAACGGTTCGATGGTCGCCAGCCCGATCCCGCCGGGCCAGCAGGGCGACTATTTCGAGTCGGTGCTGCCGATCGACTTCAACGGCAGCCTGTGGAAGGCCTACTTCCGCGTCCGCAAGGCCGACCTGCTGACCGGCTTCGACGTGGTCTTTCCGTGGATCGCGCTGCTCACCGGCTTCGCCGGCACCATGCTGATCTACGGCTACTTCCTGGTGCTGAGCGGCTCGCGGCGCAGCGCGGTCAAGCAGCGGGTCCTGCTCGACACCGTGCTCAACAACGTCGACGCCCACGTCTACATGAAGGACGCCGACCGCCGCTACATCTATGCCAACGCCAAGATGGCCGAGGTGATGGGCCTGCCGGTGCAGGACATCATCGGCCGGCTCGACCGCGAGCTGATGCCGGCGCGCAGCGCCGACGCCGTCTGGGCCGAGGACCGGCCGATCTTCGACGACGGCCTGAAGCGCTCCGGCGAGGGCCAGTACAGCGACCGCGACGGCGTGGTGCACCACCTGTGGACGGTCAAGGTGCCGGTGGTGATCGACGAGGCGGTGACGGCGGTGATCGCCCTGTCGACCGACGTCACCGAGCTGCACAACCTGAAGGTGCAGGCCGACGCCGCCAACCAGGCGAAGAGCGACTTCCTGTCCAACATGAGCCACGAGATCCGCACTCCGATGAACAGCATCATCGGCATGGCCCACCTGGCGCTGAAGACGGTGACCCATCCCAAGCAGCGCGACTACCTGCAGAAGATCTACCACTCCGGCCAGCACCTGCTGGGCATCATCAACGACATCCTCGACTTCTCCAAGATCGAGGCCGGCAAGCTCGAGCTCGAGGTGCTCGACTTCGGCCTGGAGTCGCTGCTGGCCAACATCTCCAACCAGCTCGGCGAGAGCGCCGCGCGCAAGGAGCTGGAGCTGGTCTACGAGATCTGGCCTGGCCTGGCGCACCAGCTGCGCGGCGACCCGCTGCGCCTCGAGCAGGTGCTGCTCAACTTCACCGGCAACGCCATCAAGTTCTCCGAGAACGGCAAGATCCACATCCGCGCCCGTCCGCTGGAGGACCGCGACAGCCACACGGTGGTGCGCTTCGAGGTGGAGGACCGCGGCATCGGCATGAGCGAGGCCGAGATGGCGCGCCTGTTCCAGTCCTTCCAGCAGGCCGACAACTCGACCACGCGCAAATACGGCGGCACCGGCCTGGGCCTGGTGATCAGCAAGCAGCTCGCCGAGCTGATGGGCGGCGAGGTCGGCGTCGACAGCCGGCCCGGCGAGGGCAGCACCTTCTGGTTCACCGCCCGGCTCGACAAGGGCACCAACTTCCTCGAGCGCAGCGGCGACGCGCTGCAGCCCGAGGTGCTCGAGAGCATACGCGGCGCCTCCATCCTGCTGGTCGAGGACAACGTGTTCAGCCAGCAGGTCGGCCAGGAGCTGCTGGAGGACGCCGGCGCCACCGTCTGTGTCGCCAACAACGGCAAGGAGGCGATCGACCTGCTGTTCCAGGAACGCTTCGACTGCGTGCTGATGGACGTGCAGATGCCGGTGATGGACGGCTTCGAGACCACCCGCATGATCCGCGCCCACCCCAAGCTGGCCGGCACCCTGGTGATCGCCATGACCGCCAACGCCGGCCGCGAGGACCAGCAGCGCTGCATCGAGGCCGGCATGGACGAGTTCGTCACCAAGCCGATCGCGCCCAAGCTGTTGTTCGCCGTGCTGGCCAAGTGGATAGACCGGCGCGCCCGCGCCGCCGAGGGCGCGGCGGCCGGCGCTGGCGGGCCGGCCGGCGCGCCAGCCGGCCGGCCCGGCGGCGGTCCCGGCGGCGGCCTGGCCGCCGTGCCGGCGCCGGCCGCCAACGGCGCGCTATACCAGCCGGCGCGCGGCGGCGACGGCCAGATGCTGTCGGCCGACGCCGAGCTGTTCGACGTGGCGGCGCTGGGCCAGACCTTCGGCAACAAGCCCGACAAGATGCGCAAGTACGCGCTGCTGTTCCTCGACTCGGCGCGCGACGGCATGGTCGAGGTTGACGCGGCGCTGGCCGAGGGCGACCTGATCCAATTGTCCGAGCTGGGCCACCGCATCAAGTCGTCGGCGCGCGCCGTCGGCGCGATGAGCTTCGGCGACCTGTGCCTGGCGCTCGAGCACGTGCGCCACGACGAGGAAAGCGGCCGCGCCGCCCAGCTGGTGGCGCAGATGCACGCGCTGCTGCCGCGCCTGCGCGAGCAGATCGCCCAGGAGCTGCTGGCCAACACGCCCGGCTAGACATATCAGGCGGCGGGCGGGGAAATTTTCAGGGAAACGCGGCGGAGCGGGTGGCGCGGGATGCTGCCGCAAAGCTGGCCTGGCCGCCAAGGTGGCGCCGGCCTACTTGCAGGACGGCGGCTGGGCCGGTGCCGGCGACAAGAAGACCACGCCGTCGGCGCACACCAGGTAGGCGATGCGCACCTGCGAGTCGGCCGGCCGGCTGATGCTGGCCAGGTGCAGGGTCTTGGTCAGCCCCTCCCTGGTCTGCTGCAGGCGGATCAGCGACTTGCCGGGATGCTCGGCGGACGGCGCGGCGACGTCGAGTGTCAGACCGTCGGCGTTGATGCTGGCCGCCGTGCCCGCCGGCACCTCCAAACCGTAGTTCTTCGCGGGCCCGTTGCCCTCCTGCAGAGAAACAACATAGCGCAGGTTCGGACTGGCCTGGACGCCGAACGCGGCCAGGGCCAGCAGTACGGCGCAGGCGCCGTGGACGGTGGAGGAAGTCATGACTGATGCACTCGCTTTCTGCAGTGTGGTGGACAGACTGGAACGGTTTCCGGCGATGAAATATTGCAAATATATTACGGCGTATTTTTCATAAGCGCAATCACATTGTTGCTTAAAGTGAAATTTAAATGCCATTTTCCCATCTGAGCGCACAAGTCGGCGGCATCGGCCGGTTTTCTGCATGTTTACCGGCAATCCCGACATGGCGGCGGCACGCCAGATTGAGAAAAAAATTCCCCCTGCCGATAGGCGATTCCACCCGGCAGCGGCGATAATGCCAGCTCTCAATGCGGCGCTGTTGCCGCTTGTCTAGCCCACGGAAGCCCATGCCCACCAGCGTCACCCCCGGTCTGCTCATTTTGCACGGCAATCAGATGGAGCAGCTGCGCGCCGCCGTGTTCCAGTGGCTGCGCAACCATCCGCTAGCCCCGCTGGAGTCCGACATCTTCCTGGTGCAGTCGAACGGCGTGGCCGAGTGGCTGAAGATCGCGCTGGCCGAGGACATGCGGGTCTGCGCCGCCACCCGCGTGGCGCTGCCGGCGCGCTTTTTGTGGGACACCTATCGCGGCATGCTGGGCCGCGAGCGTGTGCCGGTGCGCTCGGCCTTCGACAAGTCGCCGCTGACCTGGCGCTTGATGCGCTTGCTGCCGGCGCTGCTGGCCGACGAGGTGTTCGCGCCGCTACGCCACTTCCTCGCCGACGGCGACGCCGAGCGCCGCCTGCAGCTGGCCGAGCGCCTGGCCGACTTGTTCGACCAGTACCAGGTCTACCGCGCCGACTGGCTGAGCGACTGGGCCGAGGGACGCGACCAGCTGCGCAGCGCGCGCGGCGAGGTGGCGCCGCTGGCGCCGGAGCAGCGCTGGCAGGGCCAGTTGTGGCGCGCCGTGATCGCCGACGTGCCGCCGCAGTACCGCGAGCTGGGCCGCGCCAGCGTGCACACCGAATTCGTCCAGGCCATCGAGGCGGGCGTGGCGCCGGCCGGCCGGCTGCCGCGCCGCATCGTGCTGTTCGGCGTGTCGGCGCTGCCGTTCCAGAGTTTGCAGGCCCTGTCGGCGCTGGCGGCGCACTGCCAGGTGGTGCTGGCGGTGCCCAACCCCTGCCAGTTCTATTGGGGCGACATCATCGAGGGCCGCGAGCTGCTGCGCTCGGCGCACCGCCGCCAGCAGCTGCGCCAGGGCCAGGACCTGGGCCAGATCCCGCTGGAGGAGCTGCACGCCCACAGCCATCCGCTGTTGGCCAGCTGGGGCCGGCAGGGGCGCGACTTCATCCGCATGCTCGACGAGTTCGACGAGGCGGCGGCGGCCGCCGGCCGCGCCGACAATCTGCGCCTGGACCTGTTCAGCGCCGACCAGGGCGGGCACCTGCTGGGCCAGGTGCAGGCCGCCGTGCGCGACCTGCTGCCGCTGAGCGAGCATCCGGCCGTGGCGCCGGACGACGCCGACCGCTCGATCGAATTCCACGTCACCCATAGCGTGCAGCGCGAGGTCGAGGTGCTGCACGACCAGCTGCTGGCGATGTTCGCCGCGCCGGCGGACGGCGAGGCCGGGCCGCTGCGGCCGCGCGACGTGGTGGTGATGGTGCCCGACATCGACACCTTCTCGGCGGCGATCCACGCCGTGTTCGCCCAGCACAAGCGCAGCGATCCGCGCTACATCCCCTTCGAGATCGCCGACGTCAAGGACCGCAGCGTCAATCCGCTGCTGGTGGCGCTGGAGTGGCTGCTGCGCCTGCCGCAGCAGCGCTGCCGCCAAAGCGAGGTGCGCGACCTGCTCGACGTGCCGGCGCTGGCGGCCCGCTTCGGCCTGGCGCAGGACGAGCTGGCCACGCTGGGCCAATGGATCGAGGGCGCCGGCGTGCGCTGGGGCCTGGACCAGGCGCACCGCAGCGGCCTGGGCTTGGGGCCGGCGGGCGAGCAGAACGCCTGGATCTTCGGCGTGCGGCGCATGCTGCTCGGCTACGCCAGCGGCGGCGGCGCCAGCTTCGCCGGCATCGAGCCGTATGCCGAGGTGGGCGGCCTGGACGCCGCGCTGGCCGGCTCGCTGGCCCAGTTGGTCGAGGCGCTGCTGCACTGGCGCGCGCTGCTGGCCCAGCCACGTTCGCCGGCCGAGTGGGGTGTGCAGGCGCGCGCGCTGCTGGCGGCCTTCTTCAAGGCGGGCGAGGAGGGCGACCGGCTGACCCTGGGCCAGCTCGACGATTCGCTCAACAGCTGGCTCGACACCTGCGAGTTCGCCCAGTTCGACGAGGCGGTGCCGCTGGCGGTGCTGCGCGAGGCCTGGCTGGGCGCGCTCGACGAGCCGACCCTGAACCACCAGTTCGTTTCCGGCGGCGTGACCTTCTGCACCCTGATGCCGATGCGCGCCGTGCCGTTCCGCGTGGTCTGCCTGCTCGGCATGAACGACGGCGACTTCCCGCGCCGCGCGCCCAAGGCCGACTTCGACCTGCTGGCGCAGCCGGGCATGGCGCGGCCGGGCGACCGCTCGCGCCGCGACGACGACCGCTACCTGATGCTCGAGGCCCTGCTGGCGGCGCGCGACAAGCTCTACATCAGCTGGGTCGGCCGCAACGTGCGCGACAACAGCGAGCAGCCGCCGTCGGTGCTGGTGTCGCAGCTGCGCGACTATTTGACGGCCGGCTGGCAGCTCGACCTGCACGCGCGCACCACCGAACACGCGCTGCAGCCCTTCAGCCGGCGCTACTTCGAGGCCGGCGGCCTGCTCACCTATGCCCGCGAGTGGCGTGCCGCCCACGCCGAGGCGGGGCAGGGCGGCGCCGGGGCGCTGGCGGACGCGCCGTCCGACGCGCAGTTCGACGCGCAGTTCGACGAGGCTGCGCCGGCGCTGACGGCCGGCCTGCCGCCCTACGAGATCGACGCCGCCTTCCGCCTCAAGCTGCTCAACCTGGCCAACTTCCTGCGCCAGCCGGTGCGCTACTTCTTCCGCCAGCGCCTCGGCGTGATGTTCGGCGACGTCGCCCTGGTCGGCGAGGACGAGGAGCCGTTCGCGCTCAACGCGCTGGAGCGCTATCTGCTGGAGGACACCATGCTCGACGACTCCGCCACGCCGGAGGCGCTGGAGCAGGTCTACGACAAGCTGAGCGAGCGTGCCGGGCGGCTGGCGCGCGAGGGCCTGCTGCCGATCGGCCTGATCGGCCAGCAGTGGCAGCACGACCTGGTCGAGGCGCTGGTGCCGGTGCGCAGCGCCTGGCTGACGCTGCGCGCCAGCTATCCCCACGCGGCGCCCAAGCTGGCGGTCAGCCTGGAGTTCGGCGGCGTGCTGCTGGAGGACTGGGTCGACCAGCTGCGCAGCGACGGCCACGAGACGGTGTGGCTGATGCAGATGTCGTCCAAGGTGGCCGACAAGAACGGCCAGCCGCGCGGCGACAAGTTGATCGCCATGTGGCTGCGCCAGCTGGCCGCCGCCGCCGCCGGCATGCCCGTCACCGGCATGTTGGTGGCGCGCGACGCCATCGTCACCATGCAGCCGCTGGCGCGCGACGCCGCGCTGGCGGTGCTGGCCGACCTGGTGGCGATCTGGCGCGACGGCATGAACCGGCCGCTGCCCACCGCCTGCAAGACGGCGCTGGCGCTGGCCCAGGACGGCGATCCGCGCGCCGTGTACGACGGCGGCTTCGAACTGAGCGGCGAGAGCGAGGACCTGTGCCTGGCCCGCCTGTGGCCGGACTTCGCCGCCCTGTCCGGCGAGGAGGAGTGGGCCGACGTGGCGCTGGCGCTGTACGGTCCGCTGGCGGACTGGCTGAAACAATCGATCACGCTGGCCATGATCCATGGTGAGCAAGCGGCATGACGGGACCGAAACATGAGTGCGACCATGAGTAAACTACTGGCGCCCCTGCGCTTCCCCCTGCACGGCTCGCGCTTGATCGAGGCCAGCGCCGGCACCGGCAAAACCTGGACCATCGCCGCGCTGTACGTGCGCCTAGTGCTGGGCCACGGCGGCGCCGACGGTTTCGTGCGTCCGCTGCTGCCGGCCGACATCCTGGTGATGACCTTCACCCGCGCCGCCACGCGCGAGCTGTCGAACCGGGTGCGCGAGCGCCTGGTGGAGGCGGCGGCCTACTTCCGCGGCCAGGGCGACAAGCCCGATCCCTTCCTCGACGAGCTGCTCGACTCCTATCCCGGCCACAGCGAGCGCCAGCAGGCGGCGCACCGCTTGATGCTGGCCGCCGAGACGATGGACGAGGCGGCCATTTTCACCATCGACGCCTGGTGCCAGCGCATGCTGCGCGAGCACGCCTTCGACAGCGGCAGCCTGTTCGACGAGGAGCTGGTGAGCGACGAGCACGCCCTGTTCGAGGACGCGGCGCACGACTACTGGCGCCAGCAGGTGTATCCGCTGGGCGCCGGCGCGCTGGCGCCGCTGCTCGATTGCTGGCCCGACGTGACGGTGCTCAAGCGCTCGGTGCGCGAGCTGGCCAAGCGCGCCAACAGTTTGCCAGCGCTGGGCGGCGAGAGCCTGGCCGGCCTGATCGGCCGGGTGCAGCGCGAGCAGCGCACGCAGTTGGCGGCCTTGAAGGACGGCTGGACTGAGCGGGCCGACCGCATGGAACAATGGATAGGCGGCCACCGCGCCGCCGCGCCGAAGTGCTTCAACGGCGTCAAGATGAAGCCGGAGACGCTGGTCAAGTGGTTCGCCGGCCTGCGCGCCTGGGCGCGCGACGAGCAGGCCCACATGCCCGACATCTCGGACACGGCCTGGCGGCGCCTGACGCCGGACGGTATCGAGGACGCCTTCAGCAAGGGCTTCAGCACCGGCGTGCCGGACGACTTCGACGCCACCGCGCCGCTGTACGCGGCGCTGCAAGCCATCGTCCCGCTGAGCCACGCGCTGTACCAGCACGCCGCCAGCTCGGTGGCGCAGCGCATGGACGAGTTGAAGCGGCGCGGCCGCCAATTCGGCTTCGCCGACATGCTCGACCGCCTGAACGCCGCGCTGCAGGGCGAGAACGCCGAGGCGCTGCGCAAGCGCATCACCGAGCAGTATCCGGTGGCGATGGTCGACGAGTTCCAAGACACGGCGCCGAACCAGTACGAGATTTTCAACCTGCTGTACCGCGTCGCCGACAACGAGCCCACCCTGGGCCTGTTCCTGATCGGCGACCCGAAGCAGTCGATCTACGGCTTCCGTGGCGCCGACATCCACAGCTACCTGTCGGCGCGCGCGGCCACCGAGGGCCGCCACTATCAACTCGGCACCAACTACCGCTCGACGGCGCCGCTGGTCGACGCCGTCAACCGCCTGTTCCTGTACGCCGAGGGCGACGCGCCCGGCGTGGCCGGCGGCCGGCCCGGCTTCCCGCGCGGCGCCTTCCGCTTCCGCAAGGACGGCGTCAACCCGCTGCCGTTCGAGGCGGTCGGCGCGCAGGGCCGCAAGGAGGTGCTGATGGCGGCCGACGGCCCGGTGCCGGCGATGGCGGTGTGCTGCAACGTGGCCGAGGACATCAAGGCCGAGGGCTACCGCGACTACTTCGCCTGGCACTGCGCCGAGGACATCGTGGCGCGGTTGAACGACCCGCAAGCCGGCTTCGAGGGGGCGGACGGCCGCCTGGAGCGGCTGCAACCGGCCGACATCGCCGTGCTGGTGCGCGACCGCAAGGAGGCGGCGGCGATCCGCAAGGCGCTGCAGCGGCGCAAGGTGGCCAGCGTCTACCTGTCGGACAAGGACTCGGTGGTCGACAGCGAGGAGGCTGCCGACGTGCTGCGCTGGCTGTCGGCGCTGGCCAATCCGCTCGACGGCGCGCTGGCGCGGGCCGCCTTCGCCACCCGCACGGCAGGCCTGGCGTTGGCCGAGCTGGCGCAGCTGTCGTCCGACGAGCTGGCCTGGGAGCAGCGCGTCGAGCAGTTGAAGGCGCTGCACATCGTCTGGCAGCGCCAGGGCGTGCTGGCCATGCTGCGCCGCTTCATCCACGAACTGGGGCTGCCGGCGGTGCTGCTGCGCCAGGCCGGCGGCGAGCGGCGCCTGACCAACCTGCTGCATTTGGCCGAGCTGCTGCAGTCGGCCAGCCGGCAGTTGGACGGCGAACAGGCCTTGATCCGCTGGCTGGCCGAACAAATCGACGGCGGCGGCGAGGGCGGCGACGAGCGCGTGCTGCGCTTGGAAAGCGACGCCGAGCTGGTCAAGGTCATCACGGTGCACAAGTCGAAGGGGCTGGAGTACCCGCTGGTCTACCTGCCGTTCGCCGTCACCGCGCGCAAGGTGGAGCGGCGCAACCGCGCCTTCTTCGAGTACAGCGACGACGACGGCCAACGGCAGATCGACATGGCGTTGAGCGACGCGGCGCTGGCCGCCGTCGAACGCGCCCGCATCGAGGAGGACCTGCGCCTGCTGTACGTGGCGCTGACCCGCGCCCGCCACTTCCTGTGGCTGGGCGTGGCGGCGCTGGCGGCGCGCAAGGCCGGCGACAACACGCTGCACGAGTCGGCGCTGGGCTATTTGCTGACGGGCGGCGAGGCGCTGCCGGTCAGCCTGCTGGTCGAGCGCTGGGAGTATTTGCGCGGCGACTGCGAGCACATCGCCATCAACACGCTGGCGGCGCCGCAGCAGATGAACTTCCTCAGCCGTGTCGAGCAGCGCGCGGCGCTGGTCGAGCCGGCGCAGTACAAGGGCCGCTTCGAACGCGATTGGACGGTGGGCAGCTTCACCTCGCTGGCGCGGCGCGTCGGCACGCCCGGCGCCAGCCACGTGCCGCGCCGTGCGCTGGAGGAAAAACTGCTGGAGCAGGAGGACGCCCCGGCCGGTCTGGCGGTGGCCAGCCGCACCGAGGACGCGCCCTGGCACCGCTTCCCGCGCGGCTCCGTGCCCGGCAACTTCCTGCACGAGCAGCTCGAGTGGATGGGGCAGGAGGGCTTCGGCAGCGTCGACGACGCGCAGTTCGACGCGCGCCTGGGCAAGCGCATCGACCGCGCCGGTTGGGGCCACCGCCAGGAGGACAGCATCGCCTGGCTGCGCGCCATCGCCACCACGCCGCTGCCCGAGCTGGGCGTGGCGCTGTGCCAGCTCGACGCCGTGCTGCCGGAGATGGAGTTTTGGTTCCCCAGCGAGCGCCTGAGCACCGGCGCGCTGGACCGCCTGTGCAGCGCGCATCTGCTGGACGGCATCGCCCGGCCGGCGCTGCCCGAGCGCCAGCTGCATGGCATGTTGAAAGGCTTCACCGACCTGGTGTTCGAGCACGCGGGCCGCTACTGGGTGGTCGACTACAAGTCGAACGCGCTCGGCTCCGGCGACGCCGCCTACCATCGCGGCGCGCTGGCGGCCGGCATGGCCGAGCACCGCTACGACATCCAGGGCGCCATCTATATGCTGGCGCTGCACCGCCTGCTGGCCAGCCGGCTCGGCGAGCGCTACGACCCGGCCACCCAGCTGGGCGGCGCACTGTTCTTCTTCTTGCGCGGCATCGCCAACCCGCACACCCACGGCTGCTACCTGCTGGCGCCGGACGCCGCGCTGCTCGACGGCCTGGACCGACTACTGGACGAGGCTACCCAGCCGGAATTTGAACATGACGATTGATCCGCACACCTTCCGGCCGACGCCGGCCGACGCCGCCACGCTGGCGCTGCTGGCCCAGGTCGACGCCCTCACCGAAGACGGCCAGTTGCGCCGCCTGAGCGCCGCCTTCGCCCGCTTCATCGGCTCGATAGGCGGCGGTTCGCCGCAACTGGCACTCGCTTGCGTGCTGCTGTCCGAACTTGAAGGGCGCGGCCACAGCTGCCTGGAACTCGACGCGCTGGCGCGCGACCCGGCCGGCCTGCTGGGCTGGGGCGAGGACAGCTGGCGCGGCCTGCGCGAGGCGGCCGGCGTCTGGCCCAAGCGCGGCGCCGCCTGGCGCACCTTGCTGGCGGCCTGCGAGCAGGTGTGGGCGGTCGGCGACCTCGATTTCGAACAGCCGCTGGTGCTCGACGGCGAACGGCTCTACCTGCGCCGCTACTGGCGCGACGAGACGCTGGTGGCGCAGGCCGTGCGCGGCCGCGCGCTGACGCCGCGCCAGCCCGACCTGGCCGAGGTGCGGCGGTGGCTGGATCTGCTGTTCGAGCACGCGCCGCGCGAGGGCGGGCCGGACTGGCAAAAGATCGCCTGCGCCGTCGCCCTGCACGGCAACATGGCGATCATCACCGGCGGGCCGGGCACCGGCAAGACCTACACGGTGGCGCGCCTGCTGGCGCTGCTGTTCGCCAGCGCCGGCGAGGGCAGCGGACGGCTGCGCATCGCCTTGGCGGCGCCCACCGGCAAGGCGGCGGCGCGGCTCAAGCAGTCGATCGACCACGCCCTCGACGGCCTGGCCGACCGGGTCGGCCCGGCGCTGCCGCTGCGCGAGCTGGCGGCGCGGATGGGCGCGGCGCGCACCCTGCACAGTCTGCTGGGGGCGCGGCCGGGCACGCGCGCCTTCCAACACCACGCCGGCAACCCGCTCGACGTCGACGTGTTGATCGTCGACGAGGCCTCGATGGTGCATCTGGAGATGATGGCGGCGCTGCTCGACGCGCTGCCGCCGCAGGCGATGTTGGTGCTGCTCGGCGACAAGGACCAGCTGGCCTCGGTCGAGGCCGGCGCCGTGTTGGGCGACCTGTGCCACGAGGCCCAGGCCGGCGCCTATTCGATGGAAACCTTGCGCTATGTGCAAGAGAGCAGCGGCCAGACCATTCCCCACGCCTTCGTCGGCGCCGGCGGCCCGCTGGCCCAGCAGACTGTGATGTTGCGCCAGAGCCGGCGCTTCAGCGGCCCGATCGGCGCGCTGGCGCTGGCCGTCAACGCCGGCGACGCCGCCGCCGCGCAGGATGTTCTACGCGGCAACAGCGACGGCAAACTGGCCTGGATCGCGCCGGCGCAACAGGCCGACGTGCTGCAACTGGCCCTGGCCGGCCGCGCCGACGAGATAGGCGGAGGCTATCGGCCCTATCTGAGGATGATCCAATCCGGCCCCGGCCAAGCCGACGAGTCCGGCCAAGACGGCGGCCAAGACGGCTGGGTGCGCGGCGTGCTGCACAGCTTCGAAGCCTTCCGCATCCTGTGCGCGGTGCGCGAGGGCGAGTGGGGCGTGGCCGGCCTGAACGAGGCGATCGAGCACAAGCTGGAGGGGGCCGGGCTCATCCGCAAGCGGGGCGAATGGTATGTCGGCCGGCCGGTGATGGTCACCCGCAACGACTACGCCACCGGCGTGTTCAACGGCGACATCGGCCTGACCCTGCCCGATCCGGCGCGGCCCGGTTATCTGCGCGTCTACTTCTCCGAGGGCGACAAGGTGCGCAGCGTGCTGGCCACGCGCCTGCGCAATGTGGAGACGGCCTTCGCCATGACGGTGCACAAATCGCAAGGTTCCGAGTTCAGCCACACAGTCATGGTGTTGCCGCGCGAAGGCGGGGCGGTGATCGCGCGGGAGCTGGTGTACACCGGCATCACCCGCGCGCGCGAGCTGTTCACACTGCTCACGCCGGCACCACAAGTGCTGCTCGACGCCATCGCCGCGCGTACCCAGCGCGCCTCCGGTCTGCGCGAACTGCTCGATTCGCCGACCGTTTAGCGCGGCGATTCCGGCCGCAGGATGTGCGGCAATCTGAAGCCGGTCAGGACACTGCGCCCTTCGCGGGGCGCCATTTTTTTGGCCGAATTTCCACGGTCCATGCTGAAAACTGGCACATATGCACCAATTCCAAGCATGGCAGAATCGCGCAGGGCTGCTGGAGTCCAGTATCCATGCGGGTTTGCGGCGAGCACAGGGGAAACCGCGAGCAAGGTCGATACGTCGCCAATCCGAGCAAGCAGGGCGAAGCAAACCGGGGTCAGTGCCGACATTCGGACACGGACTCAGCAGCTAAGTGGCTCGGTTGCGCTGGCTACGGTTGAACTCGTGTCCGAATGTCGGCACTGACCCCGGGGGGGAGGCTTGTGCGCGGGCCGCTGCGGACGTAAAAAAGCCGGGCGGCGAGCCCGGCTTGGACGGCGCGACGAGCGCTGCGATTAGGACGCGCGGCGGTGGCGGCGGGTGCTGGCCTTGGCGGCCTTCTTGTGGCGCTTGCCGCCGGCGACCATCACCTTCGGCTCGGCGTTCGGGCCGGCGATGAGGCGGCGGATGTTGAGCGCGTCGCCGATGCGGGCGGAGTTGGCGCGGGCGTTGAGCAGCACCAGGGTGGCGTTCTTGCCGGCAGCCTTGATGCGCATGATCAGGCAGCGGCCGGCCTCTTCGGTGTAACCGGTCTTGGACATGCCGATGTCCCAGCCCTTGGCGCCGACCAGGCGGTTGGTGTTGTGGTACTCCACCTTGCGGCCGTTGATGTTGATGATGTCCTTGGTGTCGGTGGTGATGCGGCGGATCTCCGGGTAGGCCGAGGCGGCGGTGGCCATCTTGACCAGGTCGGCGGCGGTCGAACGGTTGTTCGGCGACAGGCCGGTCGGCTCCTCGATGACGGTCTGGGTCAGGCCCAGCGCGCGGATCTTGGCCTTGACGGCGGCGGCGAAGGCGCCGCTGCCGCCCGGGTAGGTGCGGCCCAGCGAGGCGGCGGCGCGGTTGTCCGACGACATCAGGGCCAGTTGCAGCACGTCGCGGCGGGCGATCTCGGCGCCGACCGGCACGCGCGAGGTGCTGTGCTTGAGCATGTCGACGTCGGTCTTGTCGATGCTGATCGGGGCGTCCATGTCTTGTTTGGCGTCGAGCACCACCATCGCCGTCATCAGCTTGGTCAGCGAGGCGATCGGCACTTGGACGTTGGAGTTCTTTTCCAGCAAGATCTTGCCGGTGCCGTCTTCCACCACCAGCACCGATTGGGAACCGAGCGGCACCGCGACGGCGGCGACGGAGAATGATGTCAGCAATAAAGCGACGATTTTTTTGAGCATGTCGGGTGTTCTTGAAGGAGTGGGGTCTATCGGGCGCCGGGAGGCGGCGCTGCGCGTACTGGTCTAGCTATACGGCAATATTTTCCTAGGGATAGACAATAACATTAAAGTGAATTCTCGTCTATTGAATGTAAGTCGTGCGGACTGAACAATGAAAAAAAGCCCCGGACAGCGGCTGTCCGGGGCTTTTGAGGGGCAACATGATTGGATCTGTTGCTGTGCTGCAAGCTGCCGTGCCGCGCACTGAACTCTCCTCGTAGTACTACCTTGACGCCAACTTCCCGAGCCAACTACTGAATCTTGGCGATCGACATCCCCGTCGGCATCAGGATTCCTTATAAATGACGTTGAATTATCAGCGTTTCCGATCAATGCTGAGTCTTCAGAGTACGTCCATGGCGGCCGTTTGGAAACGAATGCTTGCGCATATCCTTATTTGGATTGGTAGATCTTGTCGAACTCGCCGCCGTCGTCGAAGTGCTTCTTCTGCGCCGCCTTCCAGCCGCCGAACACATCGTCGACGGTGAACAGGGTGATCGGCTTGAAGCTGGCGGCGTATTTCTTCGCCACGGCCGCCGAGCGGGGACGCAGGAAGTGCTTGGCGGCGATCTCCTGGCCGGCGTCGGAATACAGGAAGTTCAGGTAGGCGGTGGCCTGCTTGCGGATGTTGCGGCGGTCGACCACCTTGTCGACCACGGCCACGGGCGATTCGGCCAGGATGGAGTTGGCCGGGTAGACCACCTCGAAGTTGTCGCCGAACTCGGTGCGCACCAGTTGCACCTCGTTTTCGAAGGTGATCAGCACGTCGCCGATCTGGCGCTGGGTGAAGGTGGTGGTGGCGGCGCGGCCGCCGGCGTCGAGGATCGGCACGTTCTTGAAGATGCGGCCGACCAGGTCGCGCGCCTGCGCCTCGCTGCCGCCTTTTTTGATCACGGCGCCCCAGGCGGCCAGATAGCTGTAGCGGCCGTTGCCCGAGGTTTTGGGGTTGGGGATGATGACCTTGACGCCCGGCTTGCCCAGGTCGTCCCAGCCCTTGATCTGCTTGGGGTTGCCCTTGCGCACCAGGTAGACCATGGTCGAGTAGAACGGCGCGGCGCCATTGGGGAATTTTTTCGCCCAGTCGGCCGCCACCAGGCCGCGATCGGCCAGCAGGTCGATGTCGTTGGCCTGGTTCATCGTCACCACCGAGGCCTCGAGGCCGTCGGCCACCGAGCGGGCCTGCTTGGACGAGCCGCCGTGCGACTGGTTGATGGTCAGCGTTTCGCCGGTGCTTTTCTTCCATTCCGCGATGAAGGCCGGGTTGATGTCCTTGAACAGTTCGCGCGTGACGTCGTAGGAGGCGTTGAGCAGCACGGTGTCGGCGGCCGAGGCGCTCATCGGCAGGGCCAACAGGACGGCGGCGGCGGCGAAACCGCCGGCGAGGAAGCTGCGGCGCGGCAGCGCGCGGACGGTTTTGGCGGAAAGGATGTTTGGCATGGTGGGCTCTATTGTGAAAACAGACCGCCATAGTCTAAAATCCGGCCCGGAAAAGATACGAATTTTTCGTAATATGCTTAGATGGTATCGACCACAAGGGTTTCCAGCGAAATCCGCATATGGATTTTTGCAAACATTCGTCGGCAAGACCGATGCGGCGATGCAGTATGGCGGAAGGCGGAAAAGGACCGGTGTGCATCGGTTTTTGCCGCTTGGTGTATAGTGGCTTACGCACTGAGAAGCCAGCTGAGACCTGCTTCATTTTGCTATCGGGAATATTTTGTGAGCGTTCATGAGTCTTGAAATTCGTATTGCTGCGGCGACAGATGCGTCTGCGGCATGCAATGTGTTACGTCGTTCGATCGAGGAATGCTGTGTTTCCGATCATAGGAACGACCCGGCCATCCTGGGCGCTTGGTTGGGCAACAAGAACCCGGCGACGGTGGCGAGCTGGTTTGCTTCGCCGACCAATTTTTCCTTGGTCGCGGTCGAGCGGGGCGAGGTGGTCGGTGTCGCCCTGCTGACCGGCGCCGGCAAGCTGGCGCTGTGCTATCTGTTGCCGGAGGCGCTGCGCCATGGCGTCGGCAAGGCCCTGCTACAGCGTATGGAACAACAGGCTTGCAGCTGGGGCGTCAAGGCGCTGCAGCTGCACAGCACGGCCAGCGGCGAGGCCTTCTTCGCCAGCCAGGGCTATGTGCAGGCCGGCAAGGTCCGTTCGCCCTATGGCGTGGAAACCATTTTCTTCTGGAAACAGCTCGACGCCGTTGCCGGCGAGCCCGACGGCAAGCGCAAACGTTTTTGCAACTGCAACTCCAACTCCGCCTGACGGGCGCCGCGCCACGGCGCCGCCGCCCCTGGTCTTTTTCCGTCGCAATGGCTACACCGCCCGGATGCGTCAGGCCAGGCTCAGACCCTAGGGTCTGACCCTCGGGTCTGCCCTTGGATTTTCGCCTTTTTGGCTAGCCTCGTTTAGCGGCACGACCAGTTCGACCACCGTGCCCGGCCGCGGCGCCTCGCCGCCGGCGTCCAGCCAGGCCAGCGTGGCGCCCAGCTTGTGCGCGCGCAGCCGCATGTTGGCCATGCCGTGGCCGCTGCCGGCCAAGGTCGGCGCCGCCGCCATGCCGACGCCGTCGTCCTCGATCCGCACGCGCAGTCGGCGCGGCGAAAAATACACCTCGACCTTGACCCGCCGCGCCTGCGCGTGGCGCAGCACGTTGGCCAGCGCCTCCTGCAGCACGCGCAGCAGCTGCAGGCCGGCGTGCGGCGCCAGCGTCAGCGCGTCGGGCAGGGCGTGGTTGATCCAGAGGAAGTCCAGGCCCACCGCGCGGTAGCGCGCCTCCATGCGGAAACGGAAGTTGCCCAGCACCGGCAGCAGGTCCGGCTCGTCGGGCGCCAAGGTGTCGATCGCCAGGCGCATGTCGTCCATGCATTCCTGCAACAGCAGCACGGTCTGTTCGCGGCTGGCGTTGCCGCCTTGCACCATCATCAACGCGCTCAGCAGTTGCGAGCCGACGCCGTCGTGCAGGTCCCGCATGATGCGCAGGCGTTCCTCGTTGACGGCGTGTTCGCGCTCGAAGGCGCGCGACTGGATCTGGCGGGCGTCGCGTTCGTGCCAGAAGCGCAGCAGGCTCCAGGCGGCGGCGCCGCTGACGAGCAGGCTGAGCAGCATGATCAGGGCGGCGGCGCGCGCCTCCTCGCGCCATTTCTGCAAATAGTCGTCGCTGGCCAGGCCGACGCTGAAATACAGATTGGCCGGCGCGGCCAGCAGCGGCCGGTCGAAGATACGTTGCAGCGAGATCAGCCGCTCGGCGCCGTCCAGCGGCGAGGTGAACAGATACGTCTCGGGCCGCCGGCCGGAGGCGACGTAGGCACGCAGCTTGGCCGAGGCGATGGTCTTGCCGATCATGGCGTCGTCGTAGTGCAGCCGGGCATAGCGGGCGAACACTTGTTCATCGGACGAGCTGAGCGTCATCGCGCCCTTGGCGCCGACGCTGACCAGCGAGAAGGCGCTCGACAGCCGCGCCAGGTCCACCTCGGCCGTCAACACGCCGTGAAAGCGGCCGCCGGCGTCGCGCATGGCGCGCGCCAGCAGCACGTGCCAGCGGGCGCTGGCGGCGTCCAGCCGTGGCGGGCTGATGCTCAGGCCCGGGCCGGCCGGGCCGCGCAGGGCTTGGAACCAGGCCTGGCCGGCGATGGCGCCGGCCGCGTCGGGCGGCAGCGCCGCGCCGCGCTGTAGCCGGCCGGCGGCGTCGAACACGCGCAGCTCGCCCAGCGCCGGCTGGCGCTCGCGCAGTTGCGCCAACAGGCCGGCGGCGGCGCCGGGAGGCAGTTGCAGCAGGTCGTCGGCGGTGCTGCCGAGGGAGGCGTCGAGGGCGCGCAGGGTGCCGGAGATGTTTTCCTTCAGCACGGTCGACAGGTTCTGCGCCGTGACCCTGGCGTGCTGCATGGTCTGCTGGTGGCTTTGCAGCAGGAACAGGGCCAGCATGGCGCCGATCAGCAGGTTCAGCGCGGCGCCGCCGCCCAGCACCACCAGCGTTGCTTGGCGCCGCCGGGGCGCCATCTACAGCAGGCCCAGCGCGGTCGCTTCGTAGACCGCCTCGCCGCGCGAATGCACCGCCAGCTTTTTGTAGATGTTCTTGACGTGGCGCGCCACCGTGTGCGGCGAGATGGTGTACATGTCGCCGATCTCGTTGAAGCTCAGGCCCTTGGCCAGCGCGCGCAGCATTTCGACCTCGCGCTCGGTCACCAGCGCCCGCCCGGCAGGCGGCGGCGCCGGCGCCG
The DNA here is from genome assembly GCF_900114705.1 of Rugamonas rubra. Lineage (GTDB taxonomy): Bacteria > Pseudomonadota > Gammaproteobacteria > Burkholderiales > Burkholderiaceae_D > Rugamonas > Rugamonas rubra. The sequence goes on along the minus strand of NZ_FOTW01000005.1, from coordinate 307,362 downwards.
GCGCGGCGCTCTTGCCCAGGCGTTGCAGGATCTTGCGCGCGATCACCGGGCTGACCGGCGCGCCGCCTTCGCGCAGCACGCGCACGCAGTCGAGGAGGGCGGCCGGGGCGCTGTCCTTGAGCAGGTAGCCGGTGGCGCCGGCCTCGATGCTGGCCATGACGTGGGCGTCGTCGCCGAACACGGTGACCACCACCACGTCGCAGTCGGGGTGGCGGCGCAGGGCGTGGCGGATCAGCTCGACGCCGTCCATGTCGGGCAGGCCGAGGTCGATCAGGTAGAGGTCGGCGCGCTCGCGCTCGATCAGCGCCATGCCGTCGCGGCCGTTGCCGGCCACGCCGAGCAGCCGCAGGCCGTCGCTGGCGTCGACCACGGCGCTGAAGTGGCGCAGGAATTCCAGGTTGTCTTCAATGATTGCGATGGTGGTTGGCATGGTTCTCGGCAATGTTGAAGCGGCGTATGAAAGCATGGTAGCCGATGCAACACCATGCGCGCAATGGCGCCGCCAGCCGGCCTTCGCTGTGGCGGCCGGCGCGCGCCGCCGTCAGCAGATGGCGAAGTGCAGGCGGCGCGTGCTGGGCGCCGGCGCGGCCGGGCTGGCCACCGCCTGGCCGGCGACGAACAGGCGCAGTTCGCCCGGAGCGAAGGCCTGCCAGGGCTCGTCGCTGGTCAGCGGCGCGGTGGCGATGACGGCGATGCGGTCGTCCAGGTGGTTGTGTCGGCGGAAGTCGATGCTCAGGTCGCAGTCGATCAGCCGCGCCACCGAGAACGGGTAGGCGCGCAACACGTAGTACAGCTTGGTCGAGCAGTGGGCGAACATCAGCTCGCCGTTCGACAGGATGAAGTTGAAGCTGCCGTGGGCGGCGACGGCGCCGGCCAGCTCGGCCAGCGCGGCATATAGCAGGTGGCGCGCCGGCTGGCCGTCGGGGAAGCGTCGCAGCAGGCCCGAGAGCAGGTGGCAGAAGGCCATTTCGCTGTCGGTGTCGCCGGCCGGGCGGTAGGCGGCGGGCGGCGCGGCGAAGCGGCCGAGGTCGCCGTTGTGGGCGAACGACCAGGTCCGGCCCCACAGCGTGCGGGTGAACGGATGGCTGTTCTCCAGCGCGACGCGGCCCTGGGTGGCCTTGCGGATGTGGGCGACGATGTTGTGCGCCTTGACCGGCTGGCGCTTCAGCTCGGCGGCCAGCGGCGAGTCGATCGAGGCCAGGTGGTCGGTGATCAGGCGGCAGCCGCCGTCGCCGTGGATGGCGATGCCCCAGCCGTCCTTGTGTTCGCCGGTGCGGCCGCCGCGCTCGGCGAAGCCGGCGAAGGAGAAGCCGAGCGCGGCCGGCTTGCTGCTGTTCATTGCGAGGAGTTGGCACATGGCGGGGCGGCGGTGGAGTGGCGATACGCGACGATAAGGCCGGCCCCGGCGCGGCGGCAAGGAAGTCTTTCGCATATGCATAGTCGGCCCGCCGCCCCGCCATCCTTATGCGTGCCGCGCATAAGGATGGCCGAAACGATTCCTTCTTTTTCGCCGCCGCCGGCCGTAGTCTGTGCTTTCCCGCGCCAGCCCGGCAGACAGTCATGGCGCGCCAGACCAAGGAGCCCATCGCATGTCCCAGCCCGCCCAGCCCGCCCAAGCCGCCGCCGCGCCGTCCAATCCGCCGGCGGACGCGCCGGCGCTTTCCCATCCGGTGTCCTATCCGGTGCTGCAACTCTATCTGGCGCGCTTGTCCGGCGCCGGCGGCGCCACCTCGTCGATCCGGCTCGACGCCGACGGCAAGGCGCAGGGGCGCTTCTTCAACTGCACCATGGGCAGCGCCTTCCAGCCGATCCGCCAGCTCGACGCGGCGGACCGGGCGGCGCTGGCCTACGAGGGCCTGGCGCGCGGCGTGGCGCTGGCCGACCAGGGGCTTTCGCTGTGGAAGCTGCTCGACCACGCCGCCAGCGACGACGAGTCGATCGAGCTGGACCGTTTGTGCCGCATGCTGCACGCGATCAATTTCTTCCGCCAGTTGCAGGCGCCGGCGGCGGGACAGGAGCCGGTCGACCTGTATTTGAACGTGCACGACCGTCTGCTCGGCGCCGTCAGCAGCAACCACGGCCACGCCTTCCAGCGCATACTGGCGGCGCTGGGCCTGCCGATCGAGCGCATCGTGCTGCAATTGCCGCAGGTGACGCCGCAGCAGGGCTGGTTGCTGCAGTACGTGGCCGACAACTACCGCCGCAACGGCTTCCGCTTCGCCGTCAACGCCGCCACGCCGGCCGAGGCGCTGGACCTGTTGGCGCGGGTGCGGCCGGACGTGCTCAAGCTCGACGCCCGCCTGCTCGACCAGGCCGACCAGCCCGATCTGCTGCGCCTGGCCCAGGCCAGCCACGCGCAGGGCGCGCGGCTGGTGTTCAAGCGGCTGGAAACGAGCGTGGCGCTGGCGCTGTTGCGCTGGCTGGCGGTGGCGGCCGGCGTGCCGGTGCTGGCCCAGGGCTATCTGCTCGACACGCCGGACGCCGTGCTGGCGGGCGGCGGGCGGCAGTTGGCGGCGGCCTGACGGCGTCGTCGGCGCCGCCGCCAGCCGCTGCGGACGCTGCCAAGCAGGCAAGCATGTGAATTTTTCTACGTGGGGTTTTTCAATTCCCCCGCCTATAGGCTATAGTAAGAACATTGTCTCAATGGATGCACTATGGTATCGCGTAGAAATTTTATTCAGCACGGCTTGGGTCTGGGCGCGGTCGGCATGCTGGCCACGCCCTTAATCGGCTGCGCCGCCCGCAGCGTCAATGGTGGCGCCGATAGCGCCGCCGTCCACACCGCCGGTAAGCCGGCGGCCCATGCGACCAGGGCGGCAAAACCGGCCACCATGCTGGCACAAGCGCCGAGCTCGGCGGGGCCGACCGAACTGGCGCCGCCGCCGGACATCTTCGATGCCCAGGCGCTCGACCTGGAGTTCTGGCTCAAGCCGCGCGTGCTCAGCGTGACGCGCCCGGCCAGCGGCGAAAAGGCCAGGATCTTGTATTGGAAGGACGGCGAGGTGATCGACTCGGCCTACCAGGAACTCTGTCATTTGATGCGCGACGTCAACGGCAAGGAGACCGCGCCCATCGATCCCAAGTTGTTCGAAACCCTGTGGGGCACCCAGGCCTTCGTGGCGCGCTACGGCATCGACCATCCGTTGGAGATCCTGTCCGGCTACCGCACGCCGAACTCGAACAAGAAATTGATCGAGGCGGGCGTGCCGGCGGCGCGCCAATCGCTGCACATCACGGGCCGCGCGGCCGACATCCGCATCCCCAACCTGAACGCCGAGGTGCTGGGCGGCCTGGTGCGCAGCTTCCGCCAGGGCGGGGTGGGCTTCTACTACCGCGAGGGACCGCGCGGCGGCTGGATCCATGCCGACACCGGACTCAAGCGTACCTGGAAGGGTTGAACTCGCCAGCAACGAGCGGTGTTGCGGCGCGCCGCCGTTGGCGCCCGCGCGGACCTGCGCGCCCTCACTCGTCATAGTAGGGCGGCAGCGCCACCGCGTCCTGTTCACCTGCAAGATCGGCTAAACTAGCGCTTTGGCCCGTAGCCATGGGCCGGTAGACACCAGAAAGCCAGGATGAACATGCAGGACGCAGTAGACAATCAGCCGGAGCCGGTCGCGCCGCCGCGCTTCCGCCCGGTGCCGTGGAGCGCCTTGGAGAACGCCGGCGACGTCGAGTTGTGGATCGAGGAGCACAACCGCTGCATGCAGGACAACATCGGCAAGAACGAGCGCGGCTACGGCGTGCGCTTCACCCTGGCCGAGGGCGGCGACATCTTCATGCAGACCAGCGCCGACGGCGCCGTCATCCTCGACCTGACGCCGGAGGCGGACTGGGTGGCGCCGCTGATCATGGCGGCGGCCCGGGTCGAGGCGCCGGCCGGCGCGATGTGGGTGCTGCCCGACGACAAGCTGATCCAGTTGATGATCGGCCTGAGCAGCCTGATCGCCAGTTCGACCCTGGTGGTCGGCCATCATTTCGGCCGCCGCCAGCGCCAGCCCGGCTACGCCCGCCAACTCTAGGACGGCGGCGCCGGGGCGGGCGCTGCTGTGGCGGAAAAGGCCGCCGCGCGCCACCTGGGCCATCGACAGCGCCGGGCTTCGGTGCTAGTCTAGTTCTGCCAGCATTCCCACATGCACAACTTTGCCAGCGCGCTGGCCGCGCCCGGCGCAGAGAGGTCACATGGAAGACGATCAAGCGCCGACCACCTTGCCCAAACGTAAACGGGCACCGTTGGCGGCCGGCTTGGCCGGCCTGGCCGACGCCTCGACCGTGCAGGCCTACCACGCCATGATGGCGGTCGGCGCCGGCGGCGCCGCGGCGGCGCCGCAGGCGGCCATCGAGGCCGCCCTGAGCCCCGAGCGCCTGCGCCTGGAGCAGCAGCAGGGCCTGTTCAACGACGTCTACCTGCTGGCCCCGGTCGGCTACTTCGTGCTCGGCTTCGACACGACGATTTTGCAGATGAACCTGGTCGGCGCCGACCTGCTCGGCGTGGCGCGCCACAATCCCCAGCAGGTGCACTTCCGCTCCTTTGTCTGCGCCCGCTTCCTCGACGACTTCGACCGCTTCGTGCGGCGCGCCCTCAACAGCCAGGAGACCGAGCGCTGCGACCTGCAGATGACGCGCGCGCGCCACGAGCCGGGCTTCCCGGTGACGCTGCGCGCCAGCGCCGACGGCAGCGGCCAGGCCTTCCGCGTGGTGCTCGAGCTGGCCGAGGGCAAGCTGGCCGCCCTCGAGCGCAGCGAGGCGCGCTTCCGCCGCATCGTCCACAGCGCCGAGGAGGGCATCTGGGAGATCGACGCCGACGCCCGCACCACCTTCGTCAACCCGAAGATGGCGCAGATGCTGGGCTACGGCATCGAGCAGATGCTCGAGCAGCCGCTCACCGCCTTCATGGACGAGGAGGGCCGCGCCATCCTCGAGCGCAACATCGCCCGCCGCCAGCAGGGCATCGCCGAGCGCCACGAGTTCAAGTTCCTGCGCCGCGACGGCAGCGAGCTGTGGGCCACGCTGGCGACCAACCCGATCTTCGACCCGGACGGCGCCTACCTGGGCGCGTTGGCGCTGGTGAGCGACATCACGGCGCGGCGCGAGTCGTCCGAGCTGATGTGGCAGCAGGCCAACTTCGACGCGCTCACCGGCCTGCCCAACCGCCACATGTTCCACGACCGGCTGCGCCAGGAGATCAAGAAGGCGCAGCGCGAGGGCCTGTTCCTGGCGCTGCTGTTCATCGACCTGGACGGCTTCAAGCAGGTCAACGACAGTCTCGGCCACGGCTGCGGCGACAGCCTGCTGGTCGAGGCGGCGCGCCGCATCGGCGGCTGCGTGCGCGCCGCGGACACGCTGGCGCGGCTGGGCGGCGACGAGTTCACCATCATCCTGTCCGGCCTCGACCATGTCTCCAGCGTCGAGCGCATCGCGCAGAACGTGCTGGCCAACCTGAACCGGCCGTTCGCGCTCGACGGCGCCAGCGGCCAGGTGTCGGCCAGCGTCGGCATCGCGCTGTACCCGTCCGACGCCGCCGAGCCGGAGCAGCTGCTGCACCACGCCGACCAGGCGATGTACGCGGCCAAGCACGGCGGGCGCAACCGCTACAGCTACTTCACCCCCGACCTGCAGCTGGCCGCCCAGGCGCGCCAGCAGGTGGCGCTCGACCTGCGCCTGGCGCTGGCCGAGCGCCAGTTCGAGTTGCACTACCAGCCCATCGTCAACCTGCGCGGCGGCGCCATCGTCCGCGCCGAGGCGCTGCTGCGCTGGCGCCATCCGCAGCGCGGCCTGCTTTGCCCGGTCGACTTCCTGCCCTTCGCCGAGTCGAGCGGTTTGATCGTCGAGATCGGCGACTGGGTGTTCCGCCAGGCCGCCGACCAGGTGCGCCTATGGCAGGACGGCCTCGACCCGGCCTTCCAGGTCAGCGTCAACCTGTCGCCGGCGCAGCTGCGCGGCGACGCCGCGCTGTGCCGCGGCTGGTTCGAGCACGTCGCCGCGCTGGGTCTGCCGGCGCGCAGCATCGTCATCGAGATCGCCGAGGGCGTCCTGCTCGACCAGGCCGGCCCGGTGGTCGAGCGGCTGCGCGCGCTGCGCGCCATGGGCCTGCAGGTGGCGCTGGACGATTTCGGCACCGGCTATTCGTCGCTGGCCCACCTGAAGCGCTTCGACATCGACCTGCTGAAGATCGACCGCAGTTTCGTGCAGGACCTGGTCAGCGACTCGGGCGACCTGGCGCTGTGCGAGGCGGTCATCGTGATGGCCCACAAGCTGGGCCTGCAGGTGGTGGCGGAGGGGGTGGAGACGGCGGCGCAGTGCGCGCTGTTGATGGCGGCCGGCTGCGACTTCGCGCAGGGCTATGTGTTCGCCAAGCCGATGCCGGCGGCGGCGCTGGCCGCGCTGGCGCGCCAGGGGCCGGCCGCGCTGCCCGGCGCCTGAGGCCGGGCGATCCGCCGGGGAAGGGCCTAGCGCAGGCCGAGCAACGAGATGACGCGCTCGCGGCTGATGCCGACCAGCGCCGAGGTCAACGACAGCAGCGACTGGTAGCCGGGCTGCTTGGTGGTGGAGACGAAGTTCTGCGCCGCCTGGTCCATCGCCGGCGGCGCCTCGGGCGAGGCGGTGGCGACCCGGCCGCCGGCCTGGCTCAGCGCGTTGCTGACCGAGGCCATCGCCTGCTCGACCTGGGCCAGCGCCTGCACCACCTGCTGCAGTGTCTGGCGCAGCGCCGCCTCGTCCGAGGTGTCCCAGCTGTCCGGCTCGATGCTGGCCGCCTCTGGCTCGGTCTTGACGCGGTTCATCTGGCCGGTGGGGAAGCGGATGCCGCTGCCCTGCACGGCGAAGCTGTCGCGCACGCCGGCCCAGGCGTCCTCCGGCGTGGAGAACTCGAGCGCGCCGTCGTCGTTGACGCCGGCGCGCACGCCGAGCGGCGCCAGCGCCTCGTCGAAGCGTCGCGCGATTTCCGCGTCGCTCAGGCCGGGCTCCAGGTTGACCGAGCGCACGCCTTGGGCGGCGCTGCCGATGGCGATGCTGAGCACCTCGCGGTTGCCGTGGCGCAGGCCGGCCAGGGTCATGCCGCGCACCGTGAAGCGTTGCGCGGCGCCCTTGCGGCTGTAGCCCAGGCGGGCGTCGAGGGTGCCGCCGGAGGTCTGCTGGCGTTGTTTCCAGGTGGTGCTGAACTGGCGCACGCGCGCCTCGATGGTGCCGTCGCGCACCTGGCGCGAGGCCAGCTTGGCGCTCAGGTCGGACTTCAGCGCGCGCAGCTGGGCCGCGCTCTGCTCGAGAAAATCGAGGGCCTGCTGGGCGCCGGCGACGTCGCCCTGCAGCGGCTGGTCCCAGTTGCTCAGGCCGCGTTGCAGCGGCGCGGCGCTGCTCGGCGTCGGCGTCACCGGGGTGGCGGTGGCGGCGTTCTGCCCGGCCAGCCCCAGCGCCGTGCCGTCGGCCGCGACGGCATTGCTGGCGTTGCCTTGCGGCATGGCGGCGGGGGTGGTGGATTGAACGATTTGCATGATGGCTTAGAGCACGTTGAACAGCGACAGCCCGCTGACTTTGGCGTAGGCCTTGTAGGAGGCCTCGAGCGCCAGGTTGTAGCCGCCCAGTTCGGTGGCCGCCTCGGCGTAGTCGAGCTTGCCCAACTGGATCAGCGCGATGCCGTTCGACAGGCTGACGTTGGTGTGGTTGTCGTTCAGCGTGGCCAGGATGTTCTGCGCGCCGCCGAAGTCGGCGATCTTGCTGGAGATGGCGCCGAGCGCCACGTCGGAGCCGTCCAAACCGGCCGTCAGCGCGGCGCGCAGGCTCGGCGTCGAGGCCGTGATGCCCGGTGCGGACAATTCTGCGATGGTGGTGTCGAGCTGGTTCAGATAGGTCTCCAGGCCGGACACGTCGACATTGGCGGTCTGGTTGATGCCGTTGCCGACCACCACTTTCTGCTGGTTGGTGTTGCCGCTGAAGGTGTAGCGCGAGCCGACGGGGGCAGCGGCGTCGAAGCTGATCGCGTCGCTGTTGGTCGCCGTGCCGGAGAAGATGAAGCGGCCCTCCTGGTCCTTGACGTTGGCGCTGTAGAACAGCGAGTCGCGGATCGAGGTGAAGGAGTTGACCATGGCGCCCAGGTCGGCGCCGGTGTTGCTGGCGTCCAGGCCCCAGACCATCAGGTCGCGGGCGCTGTTGATGTCCTTGGTCATGCTGGTCAGATAGGTCTCGTTCTTTTGCAGGCGGATCTGCACGGCGCCGATGTTGGCTTTGTACTGGCCGACGATGGCCTCCTCGCGGTTCAGGCGCGAGATGCGCACATTGGTGACCGGGTCGTCGGACGGCAGTTGCAGCTTGTTGCCTGACGCCATGAGGTCGGTCTGTCGGGCGGAACCCTCCTGGTTGAGGTTCAGGCCGCGCAGCATGGTCGATTGAAACTGGTTGGTGGCGATACGCATGGTGTGATCCTTAACCGAACATTTGCAGGGTGGCGTCGAACAGCGAGTTGGCGACCGCCACCGCCTTCATGTTGGCCTGGTACATTCGCTGGTACTCGATCAGGCTGACCGCCTCCTCGTCCTCGTTGACCCCGCTGGTCGACTTCCAGTCGTCCTCGGCCTGTTGGCGGATGGTGGTGGCGGTGTTCAGCAGGGCTTTGTTTTGCTGGCTGTCGATGGCCAGCTTGCCGACCAGCTGGGTGTCGGCGTCGCCCAGCAGCACGGTGCCGACCGAGGTCAGCGTCACGTTCTGGCCTTTGATGGCGATGAGCAACTGCAGGTTGCCGCTGTCGCCCGGCATGCCGTCGGCCGAAAAGGCCAGGTCGTTGGCTTTGATGCCCGGGGTGATCTGCAGCAGCCCGGTGGCGCTGGTCGGGTTGAACACCAGCAGGTCGACGCCGGGTTGGCCGTTGGCGTCGATGCCCAGGCGCAGCTGGTCGTTGATCATGGTCGACATCTGCTCGGCGATGTCGGAGATCGACTTTTGCAGCGGCAGCAGGGTGTTGAGCTGGAAGTCGCCCAGGCCGCCCAGCTGGCCGCCCAGCTTGGAATCGTCCAGCGTGAAGCTGGTGGTGGCGAAGGCCAGTTTGAGCGTGGGGGTGGTGGTGGTGGTGTCGAAGGCCAGCGTGCCGGCCAGGCTACCGTCGACCAGCGGCTGGCCGCCTTTCAGCGAGACGCTGCGGCTGCCGTCGGGTTTCTCGTTGACCTCGATGGCCACCATCGAGGCCAGCTTGTCGATCTCCTGGTCGCGCTGGTCGACCAGCGCCGAGGTGTTGGTGCCGGTGGCGCTGGCGCCGGCGATCGCGCCGTTGAGCGCGGCGATGTTCTGCAGCGACTCGTTGAGCTTGGGCAGGATGGCGCCGCGCTGTTGCTGTACCGACAGCAGCTGGTTGGCCGTGACGTTGTAGATGCTGTTGAAGTGTTGCGACATCGAGTCGGCCGCCGTCACCACCTGCTGGCGCAGCGGGGTCGAGGTCGGGTCGACGCCGGCCGCGTTGAGCGCTTTAAAAAATTCGTCGATGCCGGCGCTCAGGCTGGAGCGGTCGTCGCCCATCACCCGCTCGAGCTGGGTCAGGTAGGGCTGGGTTTGCGAGCGCTGCCCCAGGTCGGAGGCGGCGCGCCACATCTGCTGGCTCTTGTAGGCGTCGCTGAAACGCAGCAGCGAGCTGACCTCGACGCCGCTGCCGGCGCTGCCGACGGTGCCGCCCGGGCCGATCGCCGCCAACAGCACGCCCTGCCGGGTGTAACCCTTGGTCTGCAGGTTGGCGATGTTCTGCGAGGCCGTGTTGAGGGCCGCTTGGGCGGCGAGGGCGCCGGACAGTGCGTTGTTCGAAATGCTCATGGGGCGATGGTCTTTCCTGGTTAAGGCCGGGGGACCAGTTGCGCCTGTGCAGCCACTGGTCCGTTATCTGTAAAGGGCGACCACTTGTCAGCTTACATTAAGCGGCGCGGCCAAGTTCTGCGTTGCCGCCGCCGGCGCGGCCGCCGGCGCCGCCGGCAGCAACTGGCGCAGGATGGCGTCGGCGATGCCGAAGGCGCGCTGGCCGGCCATCTTGTCGGCCACCAGGTTGTCGGCCATGTCCAGCATGTCGCTGTTGATCGGGTCCTTGAAGACGCTGTCCGGGCCGGCCATCTCGCGCGTCGCCGAGCGCATCTGGTGCAGCATGTGGCCGATGAAGAAACTCTCGAACTTGACGGCCGCCTCGGTGGCCTTGGCGCGGTACTTCGGGTCGAGTGTGTCGGCGGCCGGCGCGACGGCCGCTTCGGCGGCTTGGTCGGCGGCCTGGGCGGCGGCGCCCTGGGCGGGGTGGGAAATAGGGTTCATGGGCAGTCCTTAAATGACGATCAGTTCGCCTTCGATGGCGCCGGCCTGGTCGAGCGCCTGCAGGATCGCCATGATGTCGTCGGGCGAGGCGCCCAGGCTGTTGACGGTGTCGATGATGGTTTGCAGCTTGGCGCCGGCCGGCCACTTGAACATCTGGCCCGAGCCCTGGTCGACCGAGACGTTGGACTGCGGCGTGGTGGTGGTTTGGCCCTGGCTGAACGGCGCCGGCTGGCTGACCTTCGAGCTCTCCGAGATGACCACCTTGAGCGAGCCGTGGGTGACGGCGGCGGCGCGCACGCGCAGGCCCTCGGCGATCACCACGGTGCCGGTGCGCGAGTTGAACACCACCTTGGGCGAGTCGTCGCCGACGTCGATGCTGAGCGATTCGAGCTTGGCCATGAAGGCGACGCGCTGGGTCGGGTTGTCCGGCGCCACCACGTCGATGCTGGTGGCGTCGCTGGTGGTGGCGATCTGGCCGAAGCGCTTGTTGATGCTGTCGACGATGTTGGTGGCGGTCTGGAAGTGCGGGTGGCGCAGCGACAGGCGGATGGTGGGGCGGGTGGCGAAGTCGGTGCCGATCTCGCGCTCGATCGCCGCGCCGCTGGGGATGCGGCCCGAGGTCGGGGTGTTGACGGTGACCGAGGAGCCGCTGCGGCCGGCCGCGGCCAGACCGCCGACCACGACGTTGCCCTGGGCCAGGGCGTAGACCTCGTTGTCGGCCGCCCGCAGCGGCGTCAGCAGCAGGGCGCCGCCGCGCAGGCTCTTGGCGTCGCCTAGCGAGGAGACGGTGACGTCGATGTTCTGGCCGCGCCGGTAGCCGGGCGGGAAGATGGCGCTGACCATGACGGTGGCGACGTTCTTGCTCTTCGCGTCGGTGCCGTCGGGCACCTTGACGCCGAACTGCTTGAGCATGTTGATCACCGACTGGCTGGCGAACTTGACTTGGGTCGAGTCGCCGCTGCCGTTCAGGCCGACCACCAGGCCGTAGCCGACCAGCGGGTTGTCGCGCACGCCCTCGATGGCGACCAGGTTGCGCAGTACCTGCGCGGCCTGGGCCGGCGCGGCGCCCAGCAGCAGGGCGCAGCAGGCCAGCAGGGCGGCGGCGGTGGAAAGGCGGGGGCGGGGAGTGTGCATGGGGAAATCCTTAGAACGGCATCCAGGGGCCGGTGAAGAAGCGCGTCAACCAGCCCGGCGCCTGGGCGTCGGCCAAGGTGCCCTGGGCCGAGTAGGCGATGCGGGCGTTGGCGATGCGCAGCGAGGAGACCTGGTTGTCGGCGTCGATGTCGGCGGCGCGCAGGTAGCCGCGCAGGCGGACGAACTCCTCGCCCTGGTTCAGGGTCAAGCTCTTCTCGCCGGCCACGCGCAGCAGGCCGTTGGGCAGCACCTCCTGGACGATGACGGTGATGGCGCCGGTCAGGGCGTTCTGCTGCGAGCTGGCCGAGCCGCCGGTGAAGGAGCGGGTGGCGCCCAGGTTCAGGCCGGCCTTGGGGAAGGTCTTGCCCAGCAGGCTGGGGGTGGCGACGTTGGCCGCCGAGTCCTTGGAGAAGCTGGTGTCGGCCTTCTTGCTGGCCTGGGTGGTCTCCTGCAGGTTGACGGTGACCACGTCGCCGACGCGGAAGGCGCGGCTGTCCGAGGTCAGCGACAGGCCGGTGTCGGCGCTGAACACGCCGCCCGAGCTGCCGCGCGGCGTGACGCCGCGGGCGACGGCGGGCGGCTCGTCGGACGGGCCGGGCCGCACCGCCGGCGGCGCCAGGCTGGCGCAGCCGGCCAGCAGCAGTGCGGCCAAAGCGGTGGCGGCGGCCTTCATCAGCGCGCCGCCTGGGCCAGGTACTGCAGCATGTTGTCGGCCGCCGACAGCACCTTGGTGTTCATCTCGTAGGTGCGCTGGGCGGCGATCATGTCGACCATCTCCTCGACCACCTGGACGTTGGAGCCTTCCAGCGCGCCCTGCTTGAGCTTGCCGAACTGGGCGTCGCCCGGGTTGCCCTCGGTCGGCGTGCCGCTCGAGGCGGTTTCCTGGAACAGGTTCTCGCCCAGCGCCAGCAGGCCGGTCGGGTTGATGAAGCTGGTCAGGGTCAGCTGGCCCAGCTGCGAGGCGGCGGTGTTGCCGGGGATGGTGGCCGAGACCATGCCGTTCTCGCCGATGGTGACGGCGGTGGCGTTGGCCGGCACGGTGATCTGCGGCACCAGCGGCAGGCCGTGGGCGTTGACCAGGATGCCGTTGGCGTCGACCTGCAGCTGGCCGGCGCGGGTGTAGGCGGTCTCGCCGTTGGGCCGGCGCACGGCGAGGAAGCCGTTGCCGGTGATGGCCACGTCGAGCGCGCCGCTGGTGGTCTGCAGGTTGCCGGTGGTAAACACCTTCTGCGTGCCGACCATGTGCGTGCCGTTGCCCAGCTGCACGCCCGACGGCGCCAGGGTGTTGTTGTCGGCGCGCTGGGTGCCGGGCTGCTGCTCGATCGAGTAGAACAGGTCCTCGAAGACGACGCGGTCGCGCTTGAAGCCGACGGTGTTGACGTTGGCCAGGTTGTTGGCGATGGCCTGCAGTTTGGCGTCCTGCGCCTGGACGCCGGTCTTGCTGATCCACATTGCTGGATTCATGGGGTTCCCCTAATTGTGTACGTGTGCGTGTGCGTTACGGAAGGCCGGGCCGGCCGGCTTAGCCGCCGACCAGGCGGTTGCCGACCTCGGCCATCGAATCGCTGGCCTTGAACAGTTTCATCTGAATCTCGAAGGTGCGGTTCAGGCTCATCGTGGCGACCATCTCCTCGACCGCCGAGACGTTGCTGCCCTCGAGGTGGCCGGGGCGCACCAGCACGCCGGCGTCGCTGGCCAGCGGCTGGCCGCTGCGCGCCACCAGCAGGCCGGCCTCGTTCTTGGTCAGCTCGGCGGCCTCGGCCTTGACCAGTTTGAGCTTGTCGATGCTCTGCATGGTCGCCGCGCCCGGGCTCTGGATCGAGATGCTGCCGTCCTGGCCGATGGCGATCTTGCTGTACTCGGGCAGGGTGATCGGGCCGCCCTCGCCGAGCACCGGCATGCCGTTGACGGTGAGGGTGCCGGTCGGGTCGAGCGCGAAGGCGCCGGCCCGGGTGTAGGCCTCGCCGGTGGGGCCCTGCACGGTGAAGAAGCCGTCGCCGCTGATGGCGGCGTCGAGTTCGCGCCCGGTTGCCTTCAGCGTGCCCTGGCGGGTCAGCACGGCGTTGGCCTGCAACTGCGTCATGTGGCGGTCGTCGTAGCCGTAGCCGGGCAGGGTCTGCGCCGTCGACAGCTCCATGTTGGCGCGGAAGCCGCCCGTGTCCATGTTCGCCAGGTTGTTGGCGTGCACCTGTTGTCCGCGCAGGGCCCGTTCGGCCCCGCTCATGGCGGTGTAGATCAGCGCGTCCATGCGGTCTCCGTTACAGCGCTTGCATCAGCGATTGCATCATCGCGCTCTGCGTCTGGATCACCTTCGAGTTGGCCTGGTAGTTGCGCTGCGAGGTCATCAGGCCGACCAGTTCCGAGGTGATGTCGACGTTCGACTGCTCCAGCCGCGCCACGTTCAGCGCGCCGGCCATGCCGACGCCGGGCGTGTCGTACAGCGGGGTGCCGGACTGGGCGTTGGCGGTCCAGCTGGTGTCGCTGATGTTGGTCAGCGCGCCCTCGTCGGGGAAGCTGGCGATGGCCAGCACGCCGACGCTCTGCTTCTGGCCGTTGGTGTACTTGGCGATCATGGCGCCTTTTTCGTTCAGTTCGACGCCGACATAGCTGCCCGAGGCGTAGCCGTCGGCGGCGTTGATCGCGGTGGTCGCCTCGCCGTAGAAGTTGGTGGTGCCGGTGTAGTCGAGCGTGACCAGGCCGTCGACCGCGTCGCCGATGGCGCCGCCGCCGGCCGGGGTGAGCTTGAGGGCGACCGAATTGGCCAGCGCCGAGGCCGGCGGCGGGGCCACCGAGGCCAGCTGGCCGGTGGTCGGGTCGAAGGTCAGCACGGTGTCCGGCGCGCCGGCGGCGTCGGCCACGCCGTCGAGCAGGTACTTGACGGTGATGGCGTCGGGCACGGTGTCGTCCTTGATGAAGTACTGGGTCAGGACGCGCTCACCGCCGAGCGAGTCGTGCAGCACCATCGACTTCGACATGTTGAACGATTTCCAGTCGGTCGGGTCGAAGGTGGCGGCGTTGACCGGCGTCTTCCAGTCGCGCGACACGTTGAGCGAGAAGCTGCCCTTGGTGGTGGCGACGGCGGGGATTTGGCCGGTCGGGATCGGCAGGTCGCCCAGCGTGCCCAGCTGGGTGCTGGGCGGCTTCTGGGTGTAGCCCTGGACGCGCTGGCCGGCGCCGTTGGTCAGGTAGCCGTCGACGTCCTTGGCGAAGATGCCGACCCGGCTGTAGACCGACTGGCCCTGGTTGTCCTTGCTGACGAAGAAGCCGCGGCCGTTGATCGAGGCGTCCAGGCCGCGGCCGGTGGCGACGGTGCCGCCGTTCTGGCCGATGCTCTGGGTCAGCGAGCTGACCTCGGTGCCGGTCGGCGTGCTGCCGGCATACAGCGAGGAGAAGTTGGCGCGGCTCGACTTGAAGCCGTAGGTGCCGGCGTTGGCGATGTTGTGGCTGATCGTGTCGAGCTGTTGGTTGATGGCCTGGATGCCAGACAATGCGATATCGAAACCCATGATAGATACCTTTCTTAGAGACTAGATTGAGTGGCGGAAGCGGATTTGCCGTTGAAGGCGATGATGTCGGACGGGGTCACCTCGCCGACGTTGGCGACGTTCAGGGCGACATTGCCGCTGCCGGCCATGCGCACGCTGTTGAGCCGGCCGCTGACGGCGATCGTCGGCGTGTCCTTGCTGCTGGTCTCGACGCTCATCTTGTAGCTGCCGGGCGGCAGGCCGAGCGCGCTCGGGTCGATGGCGAAGGGCACCACGCCGGCCGGCTGGGTGCCCAGTGCGACGTTGTGCTTGACGCCGTCCTCGCCGGTCAGCACCAGCGTGGTCTTCGCGCTGGCGTTGCCCAGGGTGATCTCACCGCCGACTTTGGCGCTGCCCAGCTTGACGCTGGTGGCGCTGACCAGCACGTCCGAGCCGACCTGGGCGCCCATCGCCAGCACCTGCATGCTCTGCAGCACGCTGGCGTTGGCGCTGGTCAGGGTCGACAGGTTCTGCAGCGACTCGGTCTGCGACAGCTGGGTCAGCTGGTTGATGAACTGGCTCGGGTCGGTCGGCGACAGCGGGTCCTGGTTCTTGATCTGCGCCACCAGCAGCTTGGTGAACATGTCCTTGGTCTCGGCGGCGCTGTTGCCGGCGATGTTGGCGCCGCTGTTGACGCTGCCGTCGCTGTTGCTGTTGTTGTTCAGAAGACTGGTTTGCATGGCTTAACCTTCACCGAGTTTGAGGAGGGATTGCTGCATCGTGCGGATGCGCCCGAGCACTTCGACGTTGGTCTCGAAGGCGCGCGAGGCCGACATCATGTCGGTCATCTCGGCCACCTGGTTGACGTTGGGGTAGAACACCATGCCGTCGGGGTTGGCCATCGGATGGCCGGGGTCGTAGACCTTGCGCAGCGCCTCGGCCGACTCGACCACGTCGAGCACCTGGACGCGGCCGCCGGCGCCGCCCTGGTTGTCGAGGCCCTCGTTCATGACGGCGGCGAACACCGGCTTGCGGGCGCGGTAGGTGTCGGCCTCGGTGCCGGCGACCGAGTCGGCGTTGGCCAGGTTGCTGGCGATGGTGTTGAGGCGCACGGTCTGCGCCGCCATGGCCGAGCCGGCGATCTCGGAAATATTCTTGAACGACATGGGGTCTCCCTTACTGGCCGTTGATGGCTTTGCCCAGACCCTTGAACTTCATGTTGGCGAAGGTCAGGCTGGTCTGGAAATCGGTGGCGTTCTGCGAGAACGCGGCCTGCTCGACGCCGAGCTCGACGGTGTTGCCGTCGGCGGTCGGGTGGTAGGGCACGCGGTACAAAGAGTTGCTGTCGCTGTCGAGGGTCAACTCGCCGGCGGCCTCGGCCTGGGTGCTGGCCAGCGTGGCGGCGAAGTCCATGTCCTGCGCCTGGTAGCCCGGCGTGTTCTCGTTGGCCAGGTTCGAGGCCAGGATGCGGGTGCGCTCGGCCCGGAGATGCAGCGCGTCGGCGTGAACCCCGAGCGCTTCCTTGAAATTGATACCCATCATGTCCCCCTTGGTATTTTTTACCGTGTTACTGTGAATCCGGATCGGGTCGAACGGGCCGCGCCACCCCATGTAAAATGGCGGCCGGTCGCTTCACGCGCCGCAGCCGCTTTAGGCATCATAGTAGAGGTATTGCTTATGTTCAACAAATGTATTGTAACCCGAGCGGGCGGAATGTTGCTCGTCGGTATTGTTAATCTTTCCGCCAACGCGGCCACGCCGGCCGAGCAGGTGCCGGCGCTGGTGCAGGCGGCGGCGCGCCAGCACCTGGAGCGCCAAGCCGAGGGGGCCGGGCTGGTGGCGCCGCAGATCGTCGTCGAGGTGGTGCGCGGCAGCCGCCCGCTGGCGTCCTGCGCCCTGGCGCCGACGGTGGCGGCGGTCGACACCCGGCTGGCCTCGCGCATGCGCTTCGCCGCCGTCTGCGCCGGCGCCGACGGCTGGCGGTACGAGTTCGTGGTGCGTGCCCAGGTCTCGGCCAGGGTGGTGGTCAGCGCCGCCGAGGTGGCCGCCGGGCGGGTCTTGACGGCCGACGACCTGTTGTTGGAGCGCCACGACATCTCGGCCATCCCCGACAGCCTGGCCGACGTCAAGGCGGCGCTCGGGCTGGCCGCCCGGCGCACGCTGCGCGGCGGCGAGGTGTTGCGGGCGGCCATGTTGGCGGCGCCGACCCTGGTCAAGCGGGGCGACGCGGTGCGCATCGTGGCGCGCCGCGAGCAGGTCGAGGTCAGCATGGCCGGCGAGGCGCTCGACAGCGGCGCGCGCGGCGCGGTGTTGCGCGTGCGCAACGCCAACGGCGCCACCATCCGCGCCCGCGTCACGGCTGCGGGAACGGTCGAGCCGGTCGATATGCCTGTGTCCATTCCATCCCCCGATTAACGCGCCGCCTTGACGGCGGCGCCGAGGCCGCCGTGAAGCAATTGCGCGGCCACCTTGCCGAGCTTGTCGGCGTAGGCCGGGTCGGTGGCGTAGCCGCCGCGCGCCAGGCCCTGGGCGAAGGCGCGCGCGTCCTGGCCGGCGTTGAGGGCGCCCTGGAAGCGCGGATTGTCGATCAGCATGTTGGCGTAGTCGCGGAAGGCGCTGGCCGTGTCCGGGTAGCTGCGGAAGCGCTCGGTCTTCTTGAGCGCCGCGCCGTGCTCGTACTCGGTGGTGGTGGCGGCGGCGACGGCGCCCTGCCAGCCGGCGCCGGCCTTCAGGCCGAACAGGTTGTTGCTGTCGGCGCCGCCGGCGCCGCGCAGCGGCCGCTGGCCCCAGCCCGACTCGAGCGCGGCATGGGCCGCCACCAGGTGCGGCGCCACGCCGAGCCGCTCGGCCGTCTCGGCCGCCCAGGGTTGGATCGCGGCGAGGAATTGCTGGCGCAGTTCGGGCTCGGCGGCGTTGCCGGGCGCGTCGATGGCGCCGGCGCCGCTGGCGCGCTGGCGCAGCGCCATGCCCTCGACGCTGAGCGCCGGCGCCGCAGTGGAGTTAGCGGCGGCGCCGTGGCTGATGAAGTCGGCCACCTCGCCCTGCAGCTGGCGCAGGGTGGCGCCGAAGCCGGCGCCGCCGGCGTTGCCGAAGGCGGCGGGCAGGGCGGCGGCGGGGCGCGCCGCCGTCATGTTGGAGGTGGTGGCGGCGGTGGCCGCCGTGGCGCGCAGCGGCTCAGGCGGGCGCATACAGCGGCTCCTCGTCGCCGTGCAGCACGCGCTGCATGACGGTGTGCTGGCCGAGCAGCAGCTCGCTGTTGCGCTTGCCGATGCGCTTGCATTCGAGCACGCGCTGCTCCAGCGCGCGCCAGTCGGCCTCGGCCTTGTCGCGGGCGCCGCTCTTCAGCAGGGCGAACACCTGGGCCATCGCCGCCTGCGGGCCGAGCAGGCGCTGCGCCAGTTGCAGGCGCAGGCGGCGGCGCGCCTCGAGCTGGTCGACCAGGGTGCCGATCGCCTCGGCCGCCTCGGCCAGCGGCGCGCTCTGGTGGCGCAGCGCGGCCTGGAATTGTTGTTCCAGCAGGTCCTGCAGCAGGGGGTAGTCGCGGCCGTCCTCGGCCAGGCCCTGCAGCAGGGCGTGCATGGCCTGCTGGCGTGTCGTCTGGTTCATGGCTCGCTGCCGTGGAAGCGTTGGATCAGGCCGGCCAGCTTGGCCGGGTCGAACGGCAGCTCGCCCTTGGCCAGGGCGTCGCGCAGCGCGGCCACCTTGTCGTGGTCGATCTCCGGCATGGCGCGCAGCGCCGCCAGGGCCGGCTGCAGCACGGCCGACTGCAGCGCCGCCTGCGGCGCGGCGGCCGGCGCCGCCTCGGCCGCCTCGGCGGCCTGGCTGTCGACGGGGCGGGCCGGCGCGACGCCGGCGGCGAGTCCTGTGGCTATTCTCATACGTGTGCCTCTTGGCTTGGTTTCCATATCAACCCGCTTGCCGCCGGCGGGCGCGGCGTGCTTCAACGTTCATTGTAACTGCCCGGCTTGGCCGTTTTCTTTTCCACGGGCATTATTTTTTCGCGCAGGCGTTGCAGCATCGTCACGTCCGGCAGCTCGGTGTCGATCTCCTCGGTCAGCGCGTTCTTGTTGCTCGGCACGCCGAACATCGCCGCCACGGTCTTGGCCTGGGCGGTGGTGAGGATCAGCAGTTCGATGCGGCGGTTGACGCCGGCGTCGGCCCGCTTCGGGTCGAGCGGGGCGCGGTCGGCCATGCCGACCACCTGCAGCACGCTCTCCGGGTTCATGCTGCCGGCCAGCAGCTGGGCGCGGGCCGACATCGCCCGGTTGCTCGACAGCGTCCAGTTGGAGAAGGCGGCGTAGCTGGTGTCGGCGTACTGCATCGAGTCGGTGTGGCCGACCACCAGCATCTGGTTCTCCATCTGGGCGAACAGCGGGCCCATCTTGCGCAGCAGCGAGCGGAACCTGTCGGTCGGCACGGCGCTGCCGCGCACGAACATGCCCTGGCGGTCGGTGTCGTGCATCATCACGCGCAGGCCGTAGGGCGTGATGACGGACTCGAGGTTGCTGGTCAGGCCGAAGTCGGCGCTCATCTTGGTCAGCGCCTTCGACAGCGCCGCCAGGTCGCTCGGGCTGTCGTAGGTGACCTTGGCCGGCGGCGTGATCGGCGCCGCCTCGCCGCTGGCCTTGGCCTCGCCGGGGGCCTCCGAGTTGCCGGTGCGCGGCATCGGGAAGCGCTCGATCAGGCTGCCGCGCGGGCCGCCCACCTGCTGCGGCATGACGCCCTTGCCCTGGTCGGTTTTGGCGCCGTCGGCCTCGGTGAGGATCTGTTCCAGGCTCTCGGTGTTGCGCGCGGCCATCAGCCAGAGCACCAGGAACAGGCACATCAGCGCCAGGCAGAAGTCGGCGAAGGCGACCTTCCAGGCGCCGCCGTGGTCCTCGTGCTTGTGCTTGCCGCCGCCACGCTTGACGATGGTTTGCTCGTGGCCCTTGTCATGCGGCTTTAGCACGGCCACCTCCCCGGCGCGAGTTCTCTTCCGGCGCGCTGTCGCGGCCTTCCAGGTCGTTGATCCAGCGCTCGAGCTGGGCGAAGCTCGGCTTGATGTTGAGCGGCACCAGGCGGCGCCCGGCGTCGATCGCCAGCAGCGGCGGCTTGCCGGCGACGTGGGTCACCAGCACCACCTTGACGCACTCCTTGTTGGAGGCCTCCTGGCCGACCAGCTGTTTCATCATGTTGCAGATCGGATCGATCAGGCCGTAGCACAGGAAGATGCCGATGAAGGTGCCGACCATGGCGGCGCCGACGTGCTCGGCGATCTCGCCCGAGGTGGCGCCCTCGCTGACGGTGTTCATGGTGATCACGATGCCCAGCACGGCGGCCAGGATGCCGAAGCCCGGCATCGCCTCGCCGATCTTGTTGAGCGACTTGGCCGGCTGGTTGAGTTCCTCGTGGATGGCCTCGAGCTCCTGCTCGAGCACGCCCTCGAGCTCGTGGGCGTTGATCTTGCCCATCGCCATCAGGCGGAAGTTGTCGACGATGAAGGCGAGCAGCTTGGGCTCCTCCAGCACCCGCGGGTAGCGCTGGAACAGCGGGCTGTCCTTGGGCGCCTCGACGTGGGCGTCGAGCGCCTTCAGGCCGCCGGCGGCCAGTTGCAGCAGCTCGTACATGAGCAGCAGCAACTGGCGCTGGAACTCCGAGTCGTACTTCTTGCGGAACACGATCTTCTTGATCTGGGTCATCATCTCGGCCAGCACGTGGCGCGGGTTGCCCAGCACCAGGGCGCCGATGCCGGCGCCGGCGATGACCAGCAGTTCGATCGGTTGCCAGATCTGGTGGAACGCGCCGCCCATCATGAAGAAGCCGCCGAAGACGGAGCCCATGACGATGATAATGCCGAGTATTTGCTGCATGGTTGATGCCTTTCTGCTTTTCTAATTGCGGTTGCCGCTGGTCTTGCCGGCGCCGTGGCGCGGCGCTCAGGCGCTTTGCAGCACGGCCTTCATCTTGCCCAGGGCCGCCTTGTTGAGCTGGCAGACGCGGGCGTCGGTCAGGTCGAGCACGGCGGCGATTTCCTTGTAGCTCAGTTCGAATTCGTAGTACATCTGCACCACCCGCTGCTCGCGCTCGTCGAGGCCGCGCAGCGCCTGCTCCAAGCTGCGCCGGGTCATCAAAGCCTCCTCCGGGTTGGGCGCCGTGTCGGCGCCGACGCTCTCCTGCAGCACCTCGTCGAAGCTGGCGATCAGCTCGGCGTTCTCGTCGAGCTGGTAGGCCTGGTAGGCCTCGGCGCTGATGCCCAGGCCGTCGAGGATGTCCTGCTCGCCCGGCTCGCGGCCCAGCTTGCGGGTCAGCGCGCGCACCGCGTCGCGCAGCTTGTGGCTGTGCTGGCGCACGGCGCGCGGGCGCCAGTCCTGGCGGCGCAGCTCGTCGAGGATGGCGCCGCGCACGCGCAGGCTGGCGTAGCTGCCGAAGCCGCCGTCGGGCTGGCCGTAGCGGCGCAGCGCCTCGAGCAGGCCCATCAGGCCAATCTGCTCCATGTCGTCGCGGTCGATGGCGCCGGCGATCTGCGAATTGAGCTGGCGCACGATGCGCTTGACCAGCGGGGCGTAGGCCAGCAGGTGCTTCTGCTCGTCGGCCACGCTATGGCGGGGCGGCGCCGTGCCGTCCTCGCCGTAGCTTTCGGCGTATGCCTCCGCGTATTGCTCTATCAATGCCATGCCGGCCCCGCTGGTGGACGAATACTGCGTTGGAGGGTGAAGCATCACTCGATGATCAGTTTGCCTATCATGACTTCGGAGAAGGGTTTTTCCCGTTTGTCGTGGACGTAGGTCTCGTCGAACGCCTTGTTCAGTTCGGCGGCGAATTGGTCGATCGTCATCATTTGCGCGGTGGCCATCGGCAGGTTCGACAAGGTGCGCACGGCGACGCTGCGCAACATCGGCAAATGCTCCTTGGCCGTCTTTTCCTTCTCCTCGTTGGTGGTGATCACCAGATCGGCCGACATGTAGTGGCTGGCCGTGTCGCCCGGACTGCGCTTGAGCATGATGATGACCTTGTCGACCGTCAGATACTTGGGCGGCTTGCCCTCGTCGTGCTTGACCTCCACCTTCTTCTCGTGGCCGGCGGCCGGCGCGGCGCCCTTCGACATGTACCAGACGGCGCCGCCGGCGACGCCCGCGCCCAGCACGGCCACGGCGGCAAACGCCACGATCATTTTCATATTCTTCATCTACGGCTTACTCCTGTTCGGTCAACATGGCAAAGGTGGCGGCGGCGGCCTCGTCGTCGGACAGGGCGCGGCCCGGGGCGCGGCCCTGGTCCCGCTGGTCTTGCCGCGCGCCGCGGCTGTCGCCCTCGGCCATAGCCTGGCCGCGCGGGCCGGCGCTGGCGCTGACGTTGACGGCGACCTCGCCGAAGCTGCGCTGCGATAGATCCTGCCGCACGCTGTCGCCGATGTTGTTGAGCTGACGCAAGACCTCGCTGTTGCTGGCCGACAGGTTGACCTGCAGCGCGCCGGCGCTGTGGCGGATCGAGATCTCGATGCGGCCCATGTTGGGCGGCTCCAGGCGGATCACGGCGTGGTCGTTGTTGCGCTGCAACTGCAACTGCAGGCGCTCGCCCAGCGCCTCGCGCAGCGGCTGCTGCCATTGCTCGGCGCTGCCGGCCAGCTTGACGCTGTCGGCCAGCGGCGCGGCGGCCGGCGCGGCCGGCGTGTAGGCGCCGTTGACGCCGTTGCCGGCGGGCGCGGCGGCCAGCCGCAGGCCGCTGCTGCCGCCGTCGTCCTTGGCGCCGGCGGCGGCCGTTGCCGCGCTGGCGAAGTGGCCGCTGGCCGGGGCGCGCTCGGCGTCCTTGCCGGCGTTGCCGGCGCGCGCCGGGGCGGCGCTGTTGGCGCTCGGGGGGGCGCCGGCCAGCGCGGACGCGGCGGCGGCGGCCTGGGCCGCGGGTGCCGCTGGCGCGGTCGGCGCGGCGCCGGACGCGGACGCCTCGATGGCGCTGTCGCTCGGCGTGGCGGGCGTGGTCGTGGTGCCTGCGCTGCCGCCTGTCGTCGCCGCCGGCGCGATGGCGGTGGCGGTGGCGGGCGCCGTGCCACCCGGCTGCTGGTTGGCGATGTTCAGGTTCAGGCTGATGTTGCTGCCGCTGGCCAGCCGCGCGCTCATGCCGTCGACGCGGGGCTGGTCCTGGACGGTGGCCGAGGCGGCGTTGCCGGCCGGTGTGGTGGCGCCGGCGGCGAAGGGCAGGGCCATGGCCAGGTTCAACAGCGGCGCGGCCATCGCGTTCATCATGGCGCCCTGGTCGGGCGCGGCGGCGGCGCTCGCCGTGCCGGCGTCCGGCGTGGTGGCGGCGGCGCTGTCGCCGCTGTCCGCCGTCGCGGCGTCATCGGCGGCAGGCGGCGCGACCTCGATCTGTTGGGCCAGGTTCAGCAACTGGGCGAACAGCGCCGCCGCTCCGTCCACGGCCGGCGCGGCCGGCGACGCGGCGGCGGCGTCGGCCATGGACGGCTGGTCGAGCTGGTTGGCGGCCGGGTTGGCGTTCGGGAACAGGCCGGCGGCGTTCTGCTGGGCGGGTTTGGCTGCTGCGGTACTCAGGGTCATGGTCATGCTTAAATTCCGGTTTCAGCGGTTTCGCTGTCGAGGGCGTAGGCGAGCCAGCCCTCTTTGTTAGCTTGCATTTCGTTCAGTTGGCGGCCGAGGTCGGCGGTGGCCTGGTCGCAGCGCTGCACGGCCTGTTCGTGCAGTTGGCGCAGCGCCGCCAGAGCGGCCCGTTCGGCCGTCGTCCAGTTGCCCTGCGCCGCCATCTGCGGCAGCGCCGAGGCCATCATGGTGTTCAGCGCGCCGAGCGCGGGCCAGTCGGCGGCGTCGAGCGCGGCGCCCATTTTCTGCCCCAGCTGCAACAACGTGCGCTGCCTATCCATTCTTCGCCTGCACGCCCAGCCAGCCCTGCTTGATGGTGGTCAGCAGGGTGGTGACCTCGTCGACGATGCTCGGGTCGAGCTGGACGCCGGCCGTGTAGAGGCGTTCGGCGCAGTAGTCGTACAGGCGGCCCAGGTTGGCCACCACCTCGCCGCCGTTGTCGAAGTCGAGCGAGCTGGATAGGCCGTTGATGATCTCGGTGCACTTGTTCAGGCTGTTGGCCTTGAGCTCGTAGCGCTTGCCGACGATGTGGCCGCGGGCGCGCGCCAGCTCCTCGAGCAGGCCGTTGGTCAGCACCAGCACCAGCTCGACCGGCGAGGCGCGCGCGGTCTGGGCGTCGAGGTTGACGGAATGGTAACTGCTGTAGGCTTCCTGGTTTAACATGGTATTCACCGTACTTCTATGCTTGCGTTAGGGGAGGGCGGCCGTCGCCGGCCGCCTGCCGGTTAGGAACTGCTGTTGTTCGACGAGAACAGCGCGGTGAACAGGCTGGAGGTGTTGTTCATCTTCGACTGCAGCGTCTGCAGGTTGGTGAACTGGACCAAATAGCGGTTGTAAGCGTTCTGGAACTGGGCCTGCACCTTGGCCTGGCGGTCGGCCAGCGTGATCTGCTCCTTGTCGACCGAGCTCTTGCGCGTAGCCAGCTGGCCGCTGGCCGAATTGGTCCATTGACCCATCAGTTTGTCGAGCGC
Source organism: Rugamonas rubra (assembly GCF_900114705.1). Taxonomy (GTDB): domain Bacteria; phylum Pseudomonadota; class Gammaproteobacteria; order Burkholderiales; family Burkholderiaceae_D; genus Rugamonas; species Rugamonas rubra. The sequence goes on along the minus strand of NZ_FOTW01000005.1, from coordinate 282,957 downwards.
GCCGAGCACGCCGCTACTGTTGCTCAGCGAGGCCTTGCCGAACAGGCCGTCCAGGCCGGTCGGATTGGCGGCGATTGCCTTGCCCAGTTTGACCGTGTCCAGTGCCAGGGTGCCGTCGCGCTTGGCGCTGATGCCGTAGTTGACCAGGGTCTGGCCGCCGATCGCCGTGCGCAGCGTGCCGAGCAGCCGGTTGCGCAGCGCACCCAGGCCGGAGTCGGAGGCGAAGACCGCTGCGCCGACGCCCTTGCCCGGGTCGCCGACATCGGTCACTCCGTCGAGGGTCGTGAGCATCTTGTTGTAGGCGTCGACGAAGCTTTGCACGTTGGCGTTGGTGGCGGCGCTGTCAGCGGCGACGGTCAGCGTCACCGGTGCCTCGTTGGCGGCCTGTGCCTTGGTGAAGGTCATCGTCACGCCGTCGATCACACTGAACACGTTGGAGGCCTGGGTGATCTGGGTGCCGGTGGTCTTGGCCCCGAGCCACACCACGGCGTCCTGCGCGGCGACCACTTGCTTTTGGTTGTTGGCGTCGTCCAGCGCCGCCTTGAGGGCGGCGTTGGTGACGCCGCCGGTGTCGAGCGAGGCGCCGTTGGCGGCGCCGGTCAGGTTCGAGGTCAGCACCAGCGTGGTGGCGCCGTTGATGTTCATAGTCGAGGCGGTGATGCGGGAATTGTTGCTGGCGGCGACGTTGATGGCGGCAGCAATTTCCTTCGGCGACAGGGTGCCGTCCATGTTGTTGTCGGCGGTGGTCAGGCTGACCTGGAAGCTGCTGCCGTCGGCCAGCATCACGCTCAGGTTGCCGCTGCCGGCGGCGGTGGTGTCGCTCAGGCCGCCATAGGAGATCTGCCCGGCGGTGGCCAATTGTTCGACGTAGAAAGAGTAGGTGCCGGCGATGGCCGCCGAGGTGGCCGTCGCCGTGCCGACCGCCGAGCTGAAGGTGGCCGCGTTGGCGCTCATGGTCTTGCTGCCCAAGCTGAGCGAGGACAGCGTGCTCTGGAAGGCGCCCATCGCGCTGCTCAGCGTGGTCAGCGCCGTCTTGGTGGCGGTCGCCACCTTGCTGCGGCTGTCGATCATCGACTGCGACCCGGCGACATAGGAGTTGGCCAGGTTGGTCGCGGTCGTTTTCGGATCGTAATTAATGTTGTTGAGTGCCATGATCGTGCCCCTTGGAAAGGATGGATGAAGTGTACCTTGTTATAAGGCGACCTAAATCGTTTCCGTATGAAAATATTCTCAACTATTTTTCGTTTTTCTGGCCGCGGAACCAGGCTTGTGTGGCCAATTCGTCATGTTGCTTGCGCTCTTGTACATGTTGCTCCTTGCGGACCACCTGGTGCTGCTTGTCGAGCACCTTGCCGAGCACCTCGCGCTTCATCCAGGCCGCGTTGAGGGCCTGTTGCGACACTGCCATGTCGGCCTCGTGCATGTGCAGGTCGAGCCGGTGGGTGTCGGCCAGCTGCATCACCGCCTGCTTGTAGTCGCCGCAGTTGCCGGCCAGCGCCATGTGCAGCGCGCCGCTGGCGCCGCTGTTGGTGTACAGCCCCGTGAGGCGGTCCAGGTTCTTCTGGTAGCGCTCGCGCAGGTTGGCCTTTTCCGCCATCTCGGTCTGCAGGCGCTCGACCTCGGTGTTGCGCAGCGCCACCAAGGTGGTCAGGTTGCGGATGTTGTGCTGGCTCATGTCATCAGCTTCTCAAGTTGATCGACGCAGGGGGAGAAGGGCGCCGCTTCCTTGGTGCCCTGGCAGAGGAACTCCTCGACCGCCGGATGCAGTTTGACGGCCTTGTCGGTGACCGGGTCGGCGCCGGGCACGTAGGCGCCCAGCGGGATCAGGTCGCGCACCCGGTCGTGGCGCGCCATGCTGGCCTTGAGCGCGCGCGCCGCCAGCATGTGCGGCGTCGTGATCACCTGGGTCATGCAGCGGCTGATCGAGGCGGCCACGTCGATGGCCGGATAGTGGCCGCGCTCGGCCAGTTCGCGGCTGAGCACGATGTGGCCGTCGAGGATGGCGCGCGCCGTGTCGACCACCGGGTCCTGCTGGTCGTCGCCCTCGGCCAGCACGGTGTAGATGGCGCTCATGCTGCCGACCGGGTTCTCGCCGTTGCCGGCGCTCTCGACCAGCTGCGGCAGGTTGGAGAACACCGACGGCGGATAGCCCTTGGTGGCCGGCGGCTCGCCCAGCGCCAGCGCCACCTCGCGCAGCGCCATGGCGTAGCGGGTCAGCGAGTCGACCAGCAGCAACACGTTCTTGCCCTGGTCGCGGAAGTGGGCGGCGATCGAGTGGCACATCTCGGTGGCCATGATGCGCATCAAGGGGCTCTCGTCGGCCGGGGCGATCACCAGCACCGCCTTGGCCAGGCCGTCCTTGCCGAGCGACATCTCGACGAACTCGCGCACCTCGCGCGAGCGCTCGCCGATCAGGCCGACGACGACCACGTCGGCCACGGTCTGCCGGGTGATCAGGCCGAGCAGCACCGACTTGCCGACGCCGCTGCCGGCCATCAGGCCGACACGCTGGCCCTTGCCCAGCGTCAGCATGGCGTTGATCGCCCGCACGCCGACGTCGAGTGACTCGGTGACCGGTTTCTTTTTCAGGGGATTGATGCGCGGCGGGGTCGACTCGAGCGGATGTTCGCCGCCCAGCTTGCCCAGGCCGTCGATCGGCTCGCCCAGGCCGTTGACCATGCGGCCCAGCCAGGAGGGGCCGATCTGCAGGCTGACCTTGTCCTGCGAGGGCAGCACGCGGGCGCCGGTGGTCAGGCCGATGGCCTTCTTGAACGGCATCAGGAAGGACAGCTTCTCGCGGAAGCCGACCACCTGGGCGTCGAGCCACTCGCCGCTGACTGTCTCTATTTGGCAACGCTGGCCGGTGTGCAGCCGGCAGCCGGCCGCCTCGAGCAACAAGCCGGACGCGCCGACCAGCCGCCCGGTCGGGGTGGCCATCGGGACGGCGCCCAGTTCTAGGTTGCGCAAGGCATCGGCGATCATTCTTCGCTTTCCGTGTCGTCGCCGCCGTCGGCGGCTTGTAACTGATTATCGACCTGTTCCATGACGGCGGCAAGACGTTGATGACAACCGGCATCGACTTCGTTGTCGCCGGCCTTGATGCGGCACTCGCCGGCGTCGAGGCGGGCGTCGCCGATTAGGTTCCAGCGCTTGGCGCGCTTGGGGTCCAGCTCGCTGATGCGCTTCAGCTCCTCCGGGTTGAGGAAGACGTCGATCTCCTCGCGGGTCGGCGGCATCGAGGCCAGGGTCTCGTCGACCAGGGCCATGATCTGCACCGGTTGCAGCGCCAGCTCGGCGCGGATCACCTGGCGCGCCACCTTGGCCACCAGGTCGACCACCTCCTTGCGCTGGGCGGCGCGGTAGTCGGCGCGCAGTTTTTTCAAGCTCTTGAGCATGGCGTCGACCGGCCGCGCCAGCTGGTCGTAGGCCACCAGGGTCTCGGCGCGGCCCTCCTCGCGGCCCTGTTCCTGGCCGGCGGCGCGGCCGGCCTCGAAGCCGTCCTCCTGGCCGCGCGACAGGCCGACCTCGTAGCCGTCGCGCTGGCCCTGCTCGAAGCCCTCGCCGACCGAGGCCTGCCACTGCGCGCCGGCGTCGACGCCACCGCTGCCGTTCGAACCGTTCGGGTGCGCCCGTTGCGCGACTGCAACAACCTGCGACAGCGGCGGGAAGCGGTAGGGACGGAACTGCTTCATTCGACCACCGCCTCGGCGAACAGCTGGATCTCGATTTCGCCGCTGTCGGCCAGCGCCTTGACGGTGGCCATGATCTCCTGGCGGGTCTGCTCGATGCGCGACATCGGAATCGGACCGGCGCGCCGCATCATGTCCTCGAAGGCCTGGGCCTGGCGTTTCGGCATGGTCTTGAGCACCGCGTCGCGGATCGACAGCTCGGCGCCCTTGAGGGCGATGGCCCACTGCTCCAGCGGCACCTCCTCGATGATGCGGGTGATGGCCACCTCGGACTGGGTCGACAGGATGAAGAAGTCGTACATCGACAGCTCGATCTGCGCCACCACCTCGGGATCGTGGGCGCGCAGCAGCTCGACCATCTGCGCCCGGTTCGACGGCAGCCGGTTGAGGATCTCGGCGGCCTGGCGGATGCCCTCGACGCTGGTGCTCTGCATGTCGAAGGTGCCCAGGCAGCGGCCCACCAGCTGGTCGAGCTCGACCAGCAGGTCGCGGTCGATCTCGTCCAGGCGCGCCAAATTCAGCAGCACCAAGTCGCGCCCCTCGAGGGGCAGGGCGTCGAGGATCTGGCCGGCCAGGGTGGCCGGCAGGAAGGCCAGGAACACCGCCTGCATGCGCACGTGCTCGTTGGAGATGTACTCGGCCAGCCACTTCGGCGAGGCCCACTGCAGGCGCGCCATCTTGGGCCGCAGCTCGTCGCCGTAGATGCTGTTGAGCACCGTGTTGGCGATGTCGTTGCCCAGCGCCAGGTCGAGCGAGCGCTTCAGGTAGCTGCGCGAGGCGCCGTGCACGCCGGACTGCTGGCGGTAGTCGTCGAAGAAGGTCTGCATGGCGTGCTTGACCGACTCGACCTTGATGCCGCTCATGCGCGACATCACCTGGGTCACCTCGAGCAGCTCCTCGCGCGACAGGCAGCGCAGCACGGCGGCGGCCGGCTCCTCGCCTATGCTCAGCAGGACGATGGCGGCCTGTTCGACCGGCGTCAGGTAGACGCCCTCGGGCTGGTCCATGGAATCTTGCATGCTATTGAGTTCGGCCATTTTTCTGCATCCATTGTTTGACGACTTCGGCGACGCGTTCGGGTTCCTTCTCGGCCAGCACCTTCAGGTGGTCGACCATCACGTCGACCGCCGAACCGGCCGGCGGCAAATCGTAGTTCTCCAGCAGCGGCACCACCGGCATGCCCGGCATGCCGGCGGCGCCGGCTGCCAGCGCGTCCGCCTCGCCGGCGGCGTGTTCCGGCGAGGCCAGCGCCGGCGCGCCGGCGCCGTGGGCACCGGCGGCCACGGTGCTGGCCTCGGCGCTGCGGCGTTCGGCGGCCAGGCGGGCGGCGGCGGCCGGCGACGGCGTCAGGCGCGCCGTCAGCAGGCGCAGCAGCGGACGCAGCAGCAGCAGGTAGCCGAGCAGGGCGCCGACGGCGTACATGATCCACGAGCTGAAGTCGACCACCGTGTCGCGCTCCTGCCACCATGGCGTGAGCGCCGCCTTGGCCGGGAAGTTCATGGCGCTGACCACCAGCTGGTCGCCGCGCTCGGTGTCGATGCCCAGGCCGTTGCGCAGCAACTTGTCGATGTTGGCCAGCTCGGCCGGCGTCCAGCCGGTCTTGGGGAAGGGCGCGGCGGCCTGCGCCAGCACCACGGCGATGCTCTGCTTCTTCAGCGTGCCGCGGCTGCGCTTGGTCTGGGTGATGCTGCGGTCGTAGGCGTACTGGCGGGTGGTGGCGTTCTTGCGCGCCGTGCCGTCGTCGGCCTTGGCGGCGCCGTCGGCGGCCTTGGCGTCGGTGGCGGCCGGCGGCGGCCGGTTCGACAGGGTGCCCGGTACGCCCATGGCGATGCGGTTGCGGTCCTGCTCCTCGCGCATGGCCTCGCTGGTGACCTTGGGCGCGTCGCCGTACTTCTCGACCGTTTCCTCGACCTTGTCGTTGTCGACGGCGGCGGTGACGCTGAGGCGGAAGTTGTCCTCGCCGATGACCGTGCCGAGCAGGTTCCTGACGTTGCTGCGGATCTCGTCCTGGAAGCGCTTGCCGTTGTCGTTGCCGTTGCTGCCGGCGTCGAAGCCGTCGGCCAGGTCGACGTGCGAGGACAGCAGGTTGCCGGCCTGGTCGACCAGGCTGACCCGCTGCGGGCTCAGGCTGGCCACGCTGCCGGCCACCATGTTGACGATGGCGGCGATGTGTTCCGGCGCCAGGGTGCGGCCCGGCTTGGTCGCCACCACCACCGAGGCCGACGACTTGTCGCCGTCGCTCGAGACGAAGGAGGTCGACTTGGCGATCGACAGGTGGACGCGGGCGTGGCCGATGGCGTCGAGCGTCATGATCGACTGCGCCAGTTCGCCCTCCAGGCCGCGGCGGAAGCGCACGTCCTGGACGAACTGGCTGACCCCCAGCGGGTCGTTCTTGTCCATCAGCTCGAGGCCGGCGGGCAGCTGGGCGGTGACGCCGCGCGCCGCCAGCAGCATGCGCACCTTGCCCAGCATCGACTGCGGCACCAGCACCTGGCCGCTGTCGGGATGCAGGCGGTAGGGGATGTGGTCGGTGTCGAGCACGGCCATCATGTCGGGCGCCGAGACGCGCTCGCGCGCGCCGAACACCGGCTTGTAGGCCGACTGGTCGCTCCACAGGTACATCAGCACCATGGCGGTGACGCCGACCGCCAGCAGCAGCAGCGGATACAGGTTTTTGACCAGGGCGGGGGGCAGCGACGGCAGCGCGGGATCCGCGCGCCAGCGCGCGAAGGCGGACTTGAGGGTGTTGATCACTTGGATTGCTTTCGCGAAGACTTACAGCGGAAGTTTGATGAGTTCGTCGACCGCGCCCATCACTTTGTTGCGTACTTGCATCAACATCGAGAAGGACAGGTTGGCCTCCTGGCTGGCCAGCATGGCGCCGACCAGGTCCTCGCTCTTGCCACTGTCGACGTCGGCCATGCGCTGGCCGGCCACGCGGTCGTCCTCGTTGACCCTGCCGATGGCCTGTTTCATCGAGTCGGCGAACGAGCTCGCCGGGGCGGCGCCGGCGCCGGCGAACTGGGCGGCGGCGGCGATGCTGTCGCCGGCCAGGTTGTGCGCTGCGTTGCTGAGGGAGGCGAGATCCGCCTGAATCAGGGTTGCGATACCATTGCTCATGTTGCCACCTCCACTTTCTCTTGCAACGTTGGTCATAACTGCTGGTCCTGCGCAGACCCGGCGCCCGGCACTGCCGGCCGTGCCGCGGGTCCGCTCTGCATATCGCCGTCCGGTAGGACAAGCGGTAGAGGCATGTCGGTCAAACCCTGACACGCTGTGGGCGCCTCGCTCCGGCCCGTGCATATCAATACCACGATTCCGCGCGTCCAGGGTTGCTCGAAAACCATACCCGCCGCCAGACAGTTTCTTTACAATCGAAACTGTTTTCTTTAAGCAAATATCGTTATAAATCATTCACTAAGCGCAGTTTGACAAAGTTGTTCTGCAGCGGCCAGACCTGCGCTATGATACGAGGAAGCTTACTGCCTAGCAACTTTCTTGTAAAGGTCTATTTGGCCGTTCCATTATTGTTTTATGGCAAATAAAATATTGTTGCGTGGCAATAATGTGAATTATGATGTATCCTGTGCTACCGAGATCGTCCTACTTTAAGATACGATACGGTAAGCAGCCGAATTTCCTGAGAATCGAGGCCGCTGCGGTCGCCGCCAGCGGCGGCGAGCACGGGTCTTGGAAGCAGGCACCAGTATGTTTCGACATGACCACGACATGACTACCATAAAACCGACCGCGCAACACCAAGTGCTCGATCCCTGCTTGCTGGGGCGGCCTGTGCACTTGTTGCACATCTTCGCGGCCCAGCTGCGCGACGACCTGGCCCAGGCGATGCGCCTGAACATGAGCCGGCGCTACTGGGGGGGCTTCCAGGTCGACGATGTCGTCTTCGGCCGCCTCGAGGGCGGCGAACAGATCGGCCGCTGGCTCAGTTTCGCCGCGCCGTCCGGCAACATCGGCTTCTCGCTGGAACGCAAGGTCCTGCTCAGCGTGCTGAACTTCCGCTACGGCCGCAACAAGAACGACAGCAAGGTCGAGGGCAACAGCGCCGCCGCCGCCGTCGACGAGAGCGCGGTGCGCGTCACCGCCACCGAGGAACGCCTCGCTGTGGTGTTGGGGCAACAGTTGGCCGGTACCCTGGCCGGCCGCATCGAGCTCAACCTGCCGGCCATCGACAAGGCGGCGCCGGCCGAGGGCGACGAGTTCAAGCCGGCCGCCGGCGCCCACCCGCCGAAGGGCACCTGGATCGTCACCGTCACCGTCAGCGACGTCGACAGCGGCGCCACCGGCCGCTTCTGGTTCTCGCTCGACAAGGCGCTGATGGCCAGCGTGCTGCGCGGCCTGATGCCGGCGCGCGAACTGAACAAGAAGGGCGGCAAGAACCAGGGCCCGCTGGCGCAGCGTTTGCAGGTCGGCCTGCACGGCCGCCTGGTCAGCAAGGAGGTGCCGCTGGGCAGCCTGTTCGACCTGCGGGTCGGCGACATCATCCCGGTCAGCCTGCACCGCGCCGACGTGCTGCTCGACGACTCGCGCCTGTTCACGGCGGCCGTGACCGAGCACAAGGGCAAACTCTGTTTAACCTCTTTTGAAGATGTCGAATAACATGATGAACATGAATGCAAGCGGTACCAGCGACGCCCTGTTGGAAGATTTGTCCGAGGAAATGATCATCGACCAGGTCGGCGCCGAGCTGCCCGAGCCGGTCGAGCCCAAGCCGCGCCGCGACCTGCCGCAGATGATGCGCAAGATTCCGGTGACCTTGACGCTGGAGGTGGGCTCGGCCCGCATCTCGCTGCAGGACCTGATGGCGATCGGCCCCGACAGCGTCGTCGAGCTCGACGTGCAGGCCGGCGAGCCGCTGATCATCAAGGTCAACGGCACCGCCATCGGCCGCGCCGAGGTCGTCGTCGCCGGCGAGAACTATGGATTGAAGGTGATCGACCTGGACGGTCTCAACCTCGACATGATGACCCCATGACGCACGGTGTGACCCCCGCGGCGGGCTGGCGGCGTGCGCTGCCGACCGCGCTGGGCTGCGGACTGTTGCTGCTGTTGCTGCTGAGCTTGGCGCCGCGCACGGCCGGCGCGGTCGACCTGCTCGGCGAGGTGGTGCCCGGCGCCAAGACGGACCTGACCGTCAAGACGCAGATCCTGATCATCATGACCCTGCTGGGTCTGTTGCCGGTGATGGTCATGATGATGACCAGCTTCACCCGCTTCGTCATCGTGCTGTCGCTGCTGCGCCAGGCGCTCGGCCTGCAGCAGGGCCTGCCCAACCGCATCATCACCGGCATCGCCCTGATCCTCACCCTGCTGGTGATGCGGCCGATCGGCGAGCAGATCTGGCGCGACGCCTTCGTGCCCTACGACAAGGACCAGATCGGCCTGCAGGACGCCCTGCGCATCGCCGAGAAGCCGATCTCGCGCTTCATGCTGGCGCAAACCAGCAAGGCGGCGCTGCAGCAGATCGCCCACCTGGCCGGCGAGGACAAGATCAGCACCCCGGCCGAGCACGCCTTCACCGTCAAGCTGGCCGCCTTCGTGCTGTCCGAGCTCAAGACCGCCTTCCAGATCGGTTGCATGCTGTTCATCCCCTTCCTGGTCATCGACCTGGTGGTGTCGTCGGTGCTGATGGCGATGGGCATGATGATGCTGTCGCCGCTGGTCATTTCGCTGCCGTTCAAGCTGTTGCTGTTCGTGCTGGTCGACGGCTGGACCCTGACCGTCAATACGCTCGTCACGAGCATACAGGCCTACTGATGCTGACCCCCGAAGTTGCCGTCGACCTCGTCGTCGAATCGCTGCACATCGTCATGCTGCTGGTGGTGCTGCTGGTGGTGCCCGGCCTGATCACCGGCCTGGTGGTGGCGCTGGTGCAGGCCGCCACGCAGATCAACGAGCAGACGCTGAGCTTCCTGCCGCGCCTGCTGGTGACCTTGCTGGCGATCATCGTGATGGGCCGCTGGATGGCCGGCTACCTGATGGACTTCTGCGTCTCCATCTTCACCCGCGCCGGCTCCCTGGTCGGCTAGCCGGCCCGCAATCCGCCCCATGGAGACCGTGTTCAGCCAGTTGCTGCCGATGTTGACCGCGTTGTGGTGGCCGTTTTGCCGCTGCATGGCGCTGCTGTCGGCCGCCCCGGTGATCGGCGAGTCGGCCACCCCGGTGACGGTGCGCATCCTGGTCTCGCTGGTGCTGGCCGTGGTGCTGCTGCCGCTGACCGGCGCCGGCCCGGCCCACACCATCGACCCGATCTCGCTGCAGGGCGTGCTGGCCACCGTCGAGCAGGCCCTGCTCGGTTTCGTGCTCGGCCTGGCCTTCCACTTCAGCATGGCGGTGATCGGCGTGCTCGGCTTCATGGTGTCGTCGCAGATGGGCCTGTCGATGGCGGTGATGAACGATCCGATGAACGGCCAGTCGTCCGACGTCGTCTCGGCCCTGTTGTCGGCGCTGGCCATCATCGTCTTCTTCGCCATCGACGGCCACCTGGTGCTCACCTCGGTGCTGGCGCACAGCTTCAAGGCCTGGCCGCTGGGCCAGGGCTACGGCCCGCTGCTGCTGCAGACGGTGGCCTACAACGTCGCCTGGATCTTCTCGGCGGCGATGCTGCTGGCCATCCCGGTGGTGTTCTCGACCCTGGTGGTGCAGCTCGGCTTCGGCTTCCTCAACCGCGTCGCGCCCAGCCTGAACCTGTTCGCCCTGGGCTTCTCGGTGATCACCATCTTCGGCCTGCTGATGCTGTCGCAGTTGGTGCGCTTCATCCCCGCGCACTACACCATGATGACCGACCGCGTGCTGGAGATGATCCAGGCGCAGATGGCGGCGGCCGGCCATGGCTGAGTCGACCGGCGACAAGACAGAAAAGGCCTCGGCGCAGAAACTCAAGAAGTCGCGCCAGGAAGGGCAGGTGGTGCGCTCGCGCGACCTGTCGACGGCGATCGGCATCCTGGTCAGCCTGAAGCTGTTCGTCTACCTGCTGCCGACCTATTACGGCGAGTTCCTCGAACTGTTCCACCAGGGCTTCGCGCCGCTGGCCAGCGAGGGCTCGTTGGACAACGCGCTGTCGATCGTCTTCTCCACCGCCATCTGGCTGCTGGTGAAGATGGTGGCGCCGCTGTTCGTGGTGCCCTTGTTCATCGTGCTCGGCGGGCTGGTGCCGGGCGGCTGGGTGGCCAGCACCAAGAACTGGTCGTTCAAGATGGAGCGGCTGAGTCCGGCCACCAACCTGGGCCGCCTGTTCTCCGCCAAGCACGGCTTCGACTTCCTGATCTCGCTCGGCAAGGCCGGCGTGCTGATCTGGGTGCTGACCCACGTCGCCCGCTCCACCGTGCGCGACTACACCCAGCTGCAGCACATGCCGCTGGGCCAGGCCATGATGAGCGGCTCGAACCTGATGCTCGACGGCCTGATGTCGCTGTGCTCGGTGTTCGTCATCTTCGCCGTCATCGACGTGCCGGCCCAGGCCTACTTCTTCGCCAAGCAGCAGCGCATGAGCAAGCAGGACATGAAGGAGGAGCACAAGAGCAACGAGGGCCGGCCCGAGGTGAAGAACCGCATCCGCCAGCTGCAGCGGCAGATGGCCAAGCGCAGCGCGCGCAAGACCGTGCCCACGGCCGATGTCGTCATCGTCAACCCGGAGCACTACGCCGTCGCCCTCAAGTACGACGAGGGCCGCGCCGAGGCGCCCTACGTGGTGGCCAAGGGCGTCGACGAGATGGCCCTGTACATCCGCCAGCTGGCCGCCGAGTTCAACATCGAGGTGCTGCCGCTGCCGCCGCTGGCGCGCGCCATCTACAACACCAGCCAGGTCAACCAGCAGATCCCGGTGCAGTTGTACCAGGCCGTCTCGCAGGTGCTGAACTACGTGCTGCAACTGCAAGCTTTCCGTACTGGGCGGCGCGCCGTCCAGCCACCATTCCCCAACGAGGTGGTCATTCCACCGTCCATGAGTGAGGTTTCGCCGTCATGAATTTCCTGAACCGGATGATCGCAGAGCTGCGTCGCCACAAGTTCGCCACACCCGCCTTCCTGCTGGTGATCTTGGCGATGATCATCCTGCCGCTGCCGCCCGTCCTGCTCGACGTGATGTTCACCTTCAACATCGTGCTGGCCCTGATCGTCATCCTGGTCAGCGTCTCGGCCAAGCGGCCGCTCGACTTCTCGGTGTTCCCGACGGTGATCCTGGCCACCACCATGATGCGCCTGACCCTGAACGTCGCCTCGACCCGGGTGGTGCTGCTGCACGGCCACGAGGGCACCGCCGCGGCCGGCCAGGTGATCGAGGCCTTCGGCAAGGTCGTCATCGGCGGCAACTTCGTCGTCGGTATCGTGGTCTTCGTGATCCTGATGATCATCAATTTCGCCGTCGTCACCAAGGGTGCCGAACGGATCTCCGAGGTGTCGGCCCGCTTCACGCTGGACGCGCTGCCGGGCAAGCAGATGGCCATCGACGCCGACCTCAACGCCGGCCTGATCAACCAGGAAAAGGCCCAGGCGCGCCGTCTCGACGTCGCCGCCGAGGCCGACTTCTACGGCGCCATGGACGGCGCCTCCAAGTTCGTCCGTGGCGACGCCGTCGCCAGCATCCTGATCCTGATCATCAACATGGTCGGCGGCGTCGCCATCGGCTCGCTGATGCAGGACATGAGCTTCGGCGAGGCCTTCCGCCAGTACGCCCTGCTGACCATCGGTGACGGCCTGGTGGCGCAGATCCCGGCGTTGCTGCTGTCGGCCGCCGCCGCCATCCTGGTAACCCGCATCTCCGACTCGGGCGACTTCGAGCAGCAGGTCGGCAGCCAGCTGCTGGCCTCGCCGCCGGTGATCCTCAGCGCCGCCGGCATGATGCTGGTGCTGGCCATGGTGCCGGGCATGCCGTGGATGATGTTCACCGGCTTCGCCGGCGTGCTCGGCTTCGTCGGCTGGAAGCTCAGCCAGCACGTCAAGGCGCCCGACAACGACAACCTGGCCGCCATCGAGGCGGCGCTGCGCGAGGAGCGCGCGCCCGAGCTGGAATGGCAGAGCCTGCCTGCGGTGGCGCCGCTGCAGGTGGCCTTGGGCTACAAGCTGGTCGGCATGATCGACAAGGCCCAGGGCGAGCCGCTGTCCAAGCGTATCAAGGGCCTGCGCCAGAGCCTGTCCGAGGCGATGGGCCTGCTGCTGCCGCCGATCGCCGTGCGCGACGACCTCGGCCTGAAACCCTCGCAGTACGCGGTGATGCTGTCTGGCACCACGGTGGCCTCGGCCGAGGTGTTCCCCGAGCGCCTGATGGCGATCCCCTCGCACAACGTCTACGGCCAGATCGACGGCATCCCCGGCATCGAGCCGGCCTACGGCATGCCGGTCACCTGGATCGAGCCGGGCGAGAAGGCCAACGCGCTCGGCCTGGGCTACCAGGTGGTCGAGGCGCCGAGCGCCATCGCCACCCACCTGTCCAAGCTGATCCGCGAGTACCTGCCCGAGCTGTTCCGCCACGAGGACGTGGCGGCCCTGCTCGAGCGGCTGGCGGCGTTGTCGCCCAAGCTGTCGGGCGCGCTCGACAAGGCGCTCACCCACACCCAGTTGCTGCGGGTGTTCCGCGTGCTGCTGGCCGAGAACGTCTCGCTGAAGGACATCGTGCCGATCGCCACCACCCTGCTCGACAGCTCGGAGACCACCAAGGACCCGATCCTGCTGGCCGCCGAGGTGCGCTGCGCGCTGCGCCGGCAGATCGTCTCCAGCCTGTTCGGGCAGAAGCCGGAGATGCAGGCCTTCAACCTGGGCGGCGACCTGGAGAATATGCTGCTCGGTTCGCTGAACCAGGCGCGGCAGAGCGGCAAGGTGGTGCTCGACAACTATCCGATCGACCCGCACCTGCTGGCCCAGCTGCAGGTCAACATGCCGGTGGCGCGCGAGCAGATGAAGCAGCAGGCCACGCCGCCGCTGCTGCTGGTGCTGCCGCAGATCCGACCTCTGCTGGCGCGCTACGCCCGCCTGTTCGCGCCCGGCCTGCACGTGCTGTCCTACAACGAGATCCCGGAGAACCGCGAGGTCAGTATCATCGGCACGGTCGGCTAGCGCCGGCTTGGGGGAATGAAAAATGGCGCCGGGTGGCGCCATTTTGTTGTTGGGCGGCGCGTGGGGCGCCCGCCGGGGCCGCCCTCAGGCCGTTTCGGAGAACAGGTCGTCCGGCGGCAGCGGCTGCGACAGCAGCACGGCCACTTCGGCCATGGCCTTGAACATCGCCTTGGTCAGCGTGGCGATCTGTTCGCGGGTGGGCAGGGAGGCCCCCTGGGCGTTGGGCGCCAGTTCGCGCAGCAGGCGGCAGCGCAGGATGGTCAGGCCGGAGCGGCTGACCGTCGAGGCCAGCAGAGGCAGCATCTCGCGCATGTGCTGCATCGCCGAGCTTTGCTGCGCGCCCACCTCCAGCACCACGCCGCTGCCGGCCGGCTCCATCTGGATCACCACCCGGCCCACGCCCGGCAGCATCAACTCCAGCCGCAGCGCGACGCGGCGCCGGCGGCGCCGCGATTGCTCGCTGTCGCCGTCCTTGGCGACCACCCGCAGTACCAGTTTTTCCGCGCCCCAGGCGTAGACGGCGAAGCGCCAGGGCTCCATCTCGGTGACCAGCGGCAGGCCGGGGCGGCCCTCGCGCATCGAGTTCGGGGTGTGGTCGGCCATGAACAGGCTGGCCGGCACGTGCTGGCCGGCGGCCTGTTGCAGCAGCGCGTCGCGTTGGGCGCCGTAGGTGCGCACCATGACGAACCACGAGGCCGCCATGGCGTTGGTGTCGGGCGGCTGCCACACCAGCTGGCGCGACATGAACAATTGGTTGGGGCGCATCGCCGCCGGGTCGTTGGCGCCGAGCTTGTCGCTGAACAGGGCGTCCATACCGGCCTGGGCCCGGGGCAGGGGGCGGCCGTCGCCGCCGTCGTGCGGCAGGTCGGCCAGCGGCGCGAGCGGATAGACGCCGTCCTCGCCCAAGGCGGGCGCCGGCGCCGGGCCGGTGTGTTGCGACTGCCGCTCGAGCGGGCCGAGCGGGGCGGTGGTGGGTCCTATGCGGTCGAATGCCATCGTGTTTTCTCACGTCTTGCTGGGCAAAAAAAAAAGCCAACCGGGTCTCCGGTTGGCTCCTGGTGTTCCCGCCTGTCGCCAGCGCAGGAAGACGCTACGATTATTGCAGCAGGGACATAACCAGCGACGAGGTGCTGTTGCTTTGCTTCAGCATCGCGGTGCCGGCTTGCAGCAGCATCTGGTTCGAGGTCATGCTCGACGACTCAGCGGCGAAGTCGGTGTCCATGATGCGGCCGGTTGCGGCCTTGGTGTTGGTCGAAATGTTCGACAAGTTGTTGTAGACGTGGTCCAGACGGTTGGCGGCGGCGCCCAGTGCCGAACGTACCTTGCCGACCGATTCGATGGCTTTTTGCAACTTGTCGATCGCGCCGTTGGCGGCGGTGGTGGTGGTGATGTCGCTGCCGGCGGCAGCAATTGGTACACCGCTGTCGTCGTAGCCTCCAGCGCCGCCTTTCAGGTCGGTGTGCATGGTGGCGAGTTCGGTGCCGGTGGCCAGATCGACGGTCATGGTTTCATCCGACGATGCGCCGATTTGGAACTTGATTGCGGCGGTCAACGTACCAACGGTGCCGGTGGCGGTGGCGGTGCCGCGCAACAGCGATTGGCCACCGAAGGAGGTGTTGTTAACGATATTGCTCAGCTCGCTGGTCAGCGCGTCGAATTCAGCTTGCAGTGCGACGCCATCCTTGGTGGTCGAGGTCGCATCGGCGCCTTGGGTCGCCAGATCCTTCATGCGGACCAGAATGTTGGTGGTTTCATCGAGCGCGCCTTCGGCGGTCTGCAGCATCGAGATACCGTTTTGGGTGTTGCGCATGGCCATGGCCATGCCGCTGGTCTGGGCTTTCAGACGGGTGGCGATCTGCAGGCCGGCGGCATCGTCCATTGCCGAGTTGACACGGAAGCCGGTGCTCAGGCGGGTCTGCGAAGTCGACAGGCTGGACTGGGTGCGGCCGATCGAGTTTTGTGCGGAAAGGGCAGCAGCGTTGGTGTGAAGGCTCAGCATGAAATAACTCCTGGTAGGGTGGGTTCAGTTCGGAGCAACGTTTTGATGCTCTCCCAAGTACAAGACGACCATTGAGGGGAGGACATTAAATGCTTTGTGGAAATTTTTGAAAATAAATTATTTCAGCCCTTAAAACGCGCGCCGGGCCCGCCGTTCGCGGCGTTTCCACCAGTGGATTATGGGCCGTTTCCGCCGTCCCGGCGCGGGAAAATACATGTCGAAAAGAAAAACAGCGCGGGGTGGGGCTCACCGCGCGCTGTTTTGTTGCTTTTCCGCCTAGTCCGGCCGGCGGGCCGGCGACCTTACATATTTGGATAGTTCGGCCCGCCGCCGCCCTCCGGTGTGATCCAGGCAATGTTCTGGGTCGGGTCCTTGATGTCGCAGGTCTTGCAGTGCACGCAGTTCTGCGCGTTGATCTGCAGGCGGTCGGCGCCCTCGTCGGTCTTGACGAACTCGTACACCCCGGCCGGACAGTAGCGCGCCTCCGGACCGGCGAACTGGGCCAGGTTGACGTCGACCGGCACGCTGGCGTTCTTCAAGGTCAGGTGGATAGGCTGGTCCTCGGCGTGGTTGGTGTTGGAGATGAACACCGACGACAGGCGGTCGAAGGTCAGCTTGCCGTCCGGTTTCGGATAGACGATCGGCTTGCACTGGGCCGCCGGCTTCAGGCACTCGTGGTCGGCGTAGCTGTGGCGCAGGGTCCACGGCGCCTTGCCGCGCAGGACCAACTGGTCGATGGCGGTCATCACGCTGCCCAGGTACAGGCCCTTGCTCAGCCAAGGCTTGACGTTGCGCGCCACGTGCAGCTCCTCGTGCAGCCAGGACTGCTCGAAGGCGGCCGGGAAGGCAGTCAACTCGTCGTGCTGGCGTTGCTCGCCGAGCGCGCCGAACACCGCCTCGGCGGCCAGCATGCCGCTCTTGATGGCGGCGTGGCTGCCCTTGATGCGGCTCATGTTGAGGAAGCCGGCGTCGCAGCCGATCAGCGCGCCGCCCGGGAACACCAGCTTCGGCAGCGACTGCAGGCCGCCGGCGGTGATGGCGCGGGCGCCGTAGGAGATGCGCTTGGCGCCCTCGAAGAAGCCGCGGATGGCCGGGTGGGTCTTGTAGCGCTGGAACTCCTCGTAGGGCGACAGATAGGGGTTCTCGTAGCTCAGGCCGACCACGTAGCCGACCATCACCTGGTTGTTTTCCAGGTGGTAGAGGAAGGAACCGCCGTAGGTCTTGCTGTCGAGCGGCCAGCCGGTGGTGTGCACCACCAGGCCGGGCTGGTGCTTGGCCGGGTCGATCTCCCATAGTTCCTTGATGCCGATGCCATAGGACTGCGGGTCCTTGCCCTTGTTCAAGTCGTACTTGGCCATCAACTGCTTGCCCAGGTGGCCGCGGGCGCCCTCGGCGAACAGGGTGTACTTGCCGTGCAGCTCCATGCCGATCTGGAAGTCGGGGCCGGGCTGGCCGTCGCGCTTGACGCCCATGTTGCCGGTGGCCACGCCCTTGACCGAGCCGTCGTCGTTGTACAGGATCTCGGCGGCGGCGAAGCCGGGGAACACCTCGACGCCCAGCGCCTCGGCCTGCTGGCCCAGCCAGCGCACCACGTTGCCCAGCGAGATCACGTAGTTGCCATGGTTCTCGAAGCAGGCCGGCAGGACGAAGTTCGGCGTCTTGTAGGCCTTGGTCTCGGTCAGGAACAGCACGCGGTCCTCGCTCACCTCGGTGTGCAGCGGCGCGCCCAGCTCCTTCCAGTTGGGGATCAGCTCGGTCAAGGCCTTCGGGTCCATCACCGCGCCCGACAGGATGTGCGCGCCCAGCTCGCCGCCTTTTTCCAGCACGACGACGGACACTTCCTGGCCCTTCTCGGCCGCCAACTGCTTGATCTTGATCGCCGCCGACAAGCCCGCAGGGCCGCCACCGACGATGACGACGTCGTATTCCATCGCGTCGCGCGGGCCGTACTGTTCAACTAGATTATTAGGCTGTGTCATGGTGTTTTTTTATAGTGGAGAGAAAATTTAAGCACGAGTGTGCTTCTTTTTGCTGCGGATTGCAACTTTGGCGCCATTTTGAGGGACATTATTAGATGCCGCAATCTAATACTGGCGATTTGTGTAATGATTGCGATTAGATAGCGCAGGTGCGTGCGCCGCGCGTCTACAATGGATCACCAGACAATCAGATCGTTCCAAGTAAGGGAGTAGCTCGTGGGTATAGAAGTCAATTTCGAGGGGAAAATCGCCCTCATCACCGGCGCCTCCAGCGGCTTGGGCGCGCGTTTCGCCAAGGTGCTGGCGCAGGCCGGCGCCCAAGTGGTGCTGGCCTCGCGCCGCACCGAGCGGCTCAAGGAGCTGCGCGCCGAGATCGAAGCGGACGGCGGCGCGGCCCATGTGGTCAGCCTGGACGTGACCGACTTCGCCAGCATCAAGTCGGCCATCGCCCACGCCGAGACGGAGGCCGGACCGATCGACATCCTGGTCAACAACTCCGGCGTGTCCAACACCCAGCGCCTGGTCGACGTCTCGCCGGAGGACTACGCCTTCGTCATGGACACCAATCTGCGCGGCGCCTTTTTCGTCGCCCAGCAGACCGCCAAGCGGATGATCGCGCGGGCCAAGGGCGACCCCAAAAAACAACACCGCATCATTAACATCGCTTCGGTGGCCGGCCTGCGCGTGCTGCCGCAGATCGGCGTCTACTGCATGAGCAAGGCCGGCGTGGTGCAGATGACCAAGGCCATGGCGGTCGAGTGGGGCAAGTACAACATCAACACCAACGCCATCTGCCCGGGCTACATTTCGACCGAGATCAACGAGGACTATTTCGCCAGCGAGCAGGGCCAGAAGCTGGTCGAGATGCTGCCGCGCAAGCGTGCCGGCAAGCCGGAGGACCTCGACGGCCTGCTCTTGCTGCTGGCCGGCGAGGACTCGCACTTCATCAACGGCGCCATCATCTCGGCCGACGACGGCATGCTGGCGATGTAAGGACGGGCCGCGCCCGACACCGGCGCGGCAGGGTATGGCAGGGTGGGGCCGCCGCAGCGCCGCGACAGCGCCGCGGCCTGGTCGAGGCGGCCTATTGCTGTTGCAGGCCAACCAGCTTGTGCACCAGTTCGGACGAGGTGGCGGCGGAGAATTTTCGCATCAGCTTGGCGCGGTGCATCTCCACCGTGCGCGGCGACAGGTCGATCTGCCGGGCGATGACCTTGCTGGTCTTGCCCTCGACCAGCAGGGCGGCGATCTCGCGCTCGCGCGGGGTCAGCTCGGCCGTCACCGGGCGCTTCTCGCTGACGTCCTCGAAGGTCCAGATGCCGGGCCCGAGCGGCTCGTTGAGCTTGAGCGCGTGGCCGCTGACGTGGCACCAGAACAGCTCCTGGTTGGCACGCCGCATGATGCGCTCGTCCGAATAGCGGCCGCGCGCGTTCATGATCGGGATGATGCGGTCGCCGGTGCGCAGGAACTCGTCGGCGGTGGGGTAGAGCACCTGGAAGGACAGGCCCTCGAGCATGCCGCGCGTGTAGCCGAACATCGCCGCCAGCGCCTCGTTGCAGGACTGGATGACGCGGTTCTCGGAAATGCACATGCCGACCGGCGCGTGCAGGAAAATGGTTTCGTAATCGATGGCTTGCGGTGCATTCATCTGGCGCGGTTTCAATTCTGGTCGAGGGAAAGAATGCAGGTAGTTCTACGGTATTGTGCTTTTGTTTTGTGTATTTTATGCTGAGACGTTGCGCTGCATGCGATATCAACAAAACAAAGCGACACAGCTTAACAAAAGATAAGGGACGCGTATGAACAAAGTGTATCCGGACGCCGCCTCAGCCCTGGCTGGCGTGGTCCAAAACGGTCAAACCATCGCCGTCGGCGGCTTCGGCCTGTGCGGCATCCCCGAGGCCCTGATCCTGGCGCTGCGCGATTCCGGCGTGACCGGGCTGACCGCCATCTCCAACAACGCCGGGGTCGACGGCTTCGGCCTCGGCCAGCTGCTCGAGACGCGCCAAATCAAGAAGATGATCGCCTCCTACGTCGGCGAGAACAAGGAGTTCGCCCGCCAATACCTGGCCGGCGAGCTTGAGCTCGAATTCACCCCGCAGGGCACCTTGGCGGAAAAACTGCGCGCCGGCGGCGCCGGCATCCCGGCCTTCTTCACCAAGACCGGCGTCGGCACCATCGTCGCCGACGGCAAGGAGATCCGCGAGTTCGACGGCGAGCAATACGTGATGGAACGCAGCCTGGTGGCCGACGTGTCGCTGGTCAAGGCCTGGAAGGCCGACAAGGCCGGCAACCTGGTGTTCCGCAAGACCGCGCGCAACTTCAACCCGAACGTGGCGATGGCCGGCAAGATCACCATCGCCGAGGTCGAGGAGCTGGTCGAGGTCGGCGAGATCGATCCCGACCAGGTCCACCTGCCGAGCATCTTCGTGCAGCGCATCGTGGTCAACGCCACGCCGGAAAAACGCATCGAGCAGCGCACCGTGCGCGCCGCCGCCTAAGCGCCCGGCACCCCAGAACAAAGAAAGACGGAGATTACTATGGCATGGACTCGTGACGAAATGGCCGCGCGCGCGGCGAAGGAATTGCAGGACGGATTTTATGTGAACCTGGGCATCGGCCTGCCCACCCTGGTGGCCAACTACGTGCCGCAGGACATCGAGGTGTTCCTGCAGTCGGAGAACGGCCTGCTGGGCATCGGCCCCTTCCCGACCGACGCCGAGGTCGACGCCGACCTGATCAACGCCGGCAAGCAGACCGTGACGGCCTTGCCCGGCTCGGCCTATTTCAGCTCGGCCGACTCCTTCGGCATGATCCGTGGCGGCAAGATCAACCTGGCCATCCTCGGCGCCATGCAGGTCTCCGAACAGGGCGACCTGGCCAACTGGATGATCCCCGGCAAAATGGTCAAGGGCATGGGCGGCGCCATGGACCTGGTGGCCGGCGTCAAGCGCGTCGTCGTGCTGATGGAGCACGTCGCCACCGCCAAGGACGGCTCGACCTCGCACAAGCTGCTGAAAAAATGCGACCTGCCGTTGACCGGCGTCGGCGTGGTCGACCTGATCATCACCGACCTCGGCGTGATCGAGGTGACGCCGCAGGGCCTCAAGCTGATCGAACTGGCGCCCGGCGTCAGCAAGGACGACGTCAAGGCCGCCACCGGCGCCGATCTGGACGTTTCCGCCGTATAACGCGGCGGCGGCACTGAACGGTACGCAACGGCACGCCCCTACGGCGTGCCGTTGCCGTTTACGCCGGCGCGCCAAGGCGCGGCACCGGCCGTTCCGCTCTGTGTGGTGTAGCGTACTGACTTGATGATATGTACAACATACAATCATTACAAGACATTCCACAGAGGACACAATGCATACCCCAATTAAAGCTTATCTGGTCGGAGGCGGCATCGGTTCGCTCGCCGCCGCCGCCTTCATGATCCGCGACGGCGGCGTCAGCGGCGCCGACATCACCATCTTCGAGGCCATGGCGATCGCCGGCGGCAGCCTCGACGGCGGCGGCAACCCCACCGACGGCTACACGCTGCGCGGCGGCCGCATGCTCACCACCGACAACTACGAATGCACCTGGGAATTGTTCAAGTCGATTCCCTCGCTCGAACATCCGGGCCGCAGCGTCTACGAGGAAACCATCGCCTTCAACGAGAAGCACGTGTCGCACTCGATGGCGCGGCTGGTCGACCGCAACCGCTTCAAGCTCGACGTCAAGTCGATGGGCTTCTCGATGACCGACCGCCTGGAGTTGCTGCGCCTGAGCGAGGCCAGCGAGGACGTGCTGGACGGCAGCGCCATCACCGACTGGCTGTCGCCGGCCTTCTTCGAGACCAAGTTCTGGTTCATGTGGGCCACCACCTTCGCCTTCCAACCCTGGCACAGCGCGGTGGAGTTCAAGCGCTATCTGCACCGTTTCATGATGGAGTTCTCGCGCATCGAAACGTTGGCCGGCGTCAAGCGCACCGTCTACAACCAGTACGACTCGCTGGTGCGGCCCCTGCAGCACTGGTTGCAGCAGCAGGGCGTGCGCGTGCTCACCGGCTGCAAGGTGGAGGACATCGAACTCAAGGAGCACGACGGCGTGACCATGGCGACGGCGCTGCAATGTGTGCGCGACGGCGCCAGCGAGCGCCTCGAGCTCGGCCCCGACGACCTGCTGTTCTTCCAAAACGGCTCGATGACCGACGCCGCCAGCTATGGCTCGATGAGCAGCGCGCCGCCCAAGCTCAGCAAGCGCGACAGCGGCGGCTGGACCCTGTGGGAAAAGCTGGCGGCGGGCCGGCCGCAGTTCGGCAATCCGGCCGCCTTCAATTCCAGCATCCCTGAATCGTGGTGGGAGTCGTTCACCGTGACCCTGCACGACAGCGCCTTCTTCGACCGCATGGAGAAGTTCAGCGGCAACAGCGCCGGCACCGGCGGCCTGGTCACCTTCAAGGATTCCAACTGGTTCATGTCGATCGTGCTGGCGCACCAGCCGCACTTCGCCGGCCAGCCGGAGGGCGTGCAAGTGTTCTGGGGTTACGCGCTGCATCCCGACCGTATCGGCAACTTCGTCGCCAAGCCGATGGCCGACTGCAGCGGCGAGGAGATCCTGCGCGAGCTGTGCGGCCATTTGAACTTCGACTACGAGGTGATGGCCAAGGCCAATTGCATTCCCTGCCGCATGCCCTACATCACCAGCATGTTCATGCCGCGCGTCAAGAGCGACCGGCCGCTGCCGGTGCCCGCCAACACCCGCAACCTGGCCTTCGTCAGCCAGTTCGTCGAGGTCGCCGACGACGTCGTCTTCACCGTCGAATACTCGGTGCGGGCGGCGCAGATGGCGGTCTACCAGCTGCTCAAGGTCGAACGCGAGGTGCCGCCGGTGCACGCCCACGACCACGCGCTAAAGGTCAAGTTCGACGCGCTGGTCAAAGCCTTCCAATAGGCGCTGCTTGCCAATAAAAAAATCCCCGCACATCGCTGTGCGGGGATTTTTTTTGCCGCTAGGGGCGGCTTAGGCGTGGTGGGCGCGGCTGATCGGGATCAGGTCGGGATCGGTCACGGTCGAGCCGGGGTTGGCCAGTTCGCGCTTCAGCGTGTCGTGGTTCAATTCCTTTTCCCAGCTCGATACCACCACCGTGGCCACACCGTTGCCGATGAAGTTGGTCAGGGCGCGGCATTCGCTCATGAAGCGGTCGATGCCGAGGATCAACGCCATGCCGGCCACCGGAATGGTCGGCACCACGGCCAAGGTTGCCGCCAGGGTGATGAAGCCGGCGCCGGTGATGCCGGAGGCGCCCTTCGAGGTCAGCATCGCCACGCCGAGGATGGTCAGCTCCTGGGTCAACGTCAGGTCGGTGTTGGTGGCCTGGGCGACGAACAGGGCGGCCATGGTCATGTAGATGTTGGTGCCGTCCAGGTTGAACGAGTAGCCGGTGGGAACCACCAGGCCGACCACCGATTTCGAGCAGCCGAGGCGCTCCAGCTTGGTCATCAGCGAGGGCAGGGCGCTTTCCGACGAGCTGGTGCCCAGCACGATCAGCAGTTCTTCCTTGATGTAGAGGATGAAGCGGCCGATCGAGAAGCCGGTGTACTTGCAGATGGCGCCGAGGACGATGAAGATGAACAGGGCGCAGGTCAGGTAGAAGGAACCCATCAGCGCCGCCAGCGGCTTCAGCGAGGCGATGCCGTACTTGCCGATGGTGAAGGCCATGGCACCGAAGGCGCCGACCGGGGCGGCCTTCATGATGATGGCGACGACGGCGAAGATGGCGGCCGACAAGTCGTCGATCAGCTTGGTGACCGGCTTGCCGCGCTCGCCGATCAGCGACAGGGCGAAGCCGAACAGGATGGCCACCAGCAGCACCTGCAGGATCTCGCCCTTGGCGAAGGCGTCGACCACGGTGTTGGGGATGATGTTCATGACGAAGTCGATGGTCGACTGGCCCTTGGCCTTGGCGGTGTACTCGGCGATCGACTTGGTGTCGAGCGTGGCCGGGTCGGCGTTGAAGCCGGCGCCCGGGCGCAGGATGTTGGCGACGAACAGGCCGATCACCAGCGCGAAGGTGGACACCACCTCGAAGTACAACAGGGCCTTGCCGCCGACGCGGCCGATTTTCTTGATGTCCTGCATGCCGGCGATGCCGGACACGACGGTGCAGAAGATCACCGGCGCGATGATCATCTTGATCAGTTTGATGAAGCCGTCGCCGAACGGCTTCATGGCCACCGCGTCCTTGGGGAAGAACTCCCCGAGCAGGATGCCGCAGGCGATGGCGAACAGCACCTGGATGTAGAGAATTTTGTAGAACGGCTTTTTCACGGAAGCTCCTCGGAAAGCGGTGGAATATTTGAGGAGTTCATGATGAGTCAAGCCGCCAGATATCACCATTGTGGTTAACCGCAAATCACGGATGGTGATATCTGCTCGTGGCGCACGGGCCACAGGCCGTGCAAGCCACAGGCAAAACCTAGGGTCAGACCCTCAGGGTCTGACCCTGGCTCTCTGCCTTAGGGTGGGTTAAGAGCCGACGGCGCCTACTGGGCGACCCAGCCGCCGTCCATGTTCCAGGCCACGCCGCGCACCTGTTTGGCGGCGTCGCTGCACAGGAACACCGCCAGCGCGCCCAGCTCCTCGGGCGTGACGAACTCGCCGGACGGTTGCTTGTCGGCCAGCAGCGCCTGCTTGGCGGCGTCGTTGCTGATGCCGTCCTTGCTGGCGCGCGCGTCGACCTGTTTTTGCACCAGCGGCGTCAGCACGAAGCCGGGGCAGATGGCGTTGACGGTGACGCCGGTGGTGGCCGTCTCCAGCGCGCCGACCTTGGTCAGGCCGATCAGACCGTGCTTGGCCGCCACATAGGCCGACTTCTGCGCCGAGCCGACCAGGCCGTGGGTCGAGGCCAGGTTGATGATGCGGCCCCAGTTCTTCGCCCGCATGCGCGGCAGCACCAGGCGCGACGTATGGAAGGCCGAGGTCAGGTTGATGGCGATGATGGCATCCCATTTTTCGGTGGGGAAATCCTCGATGTTGGCGACATATTGGATGCCGGCGTTGTTGACCAGCACGTCGACGCCGCCGAACTTGTCGTCGGCGAAGGCGATCATCGCCTCGATCTCGGCCGGCTTGGACATGTCGGCGTTGTGGTAGGCGGTCTGCACGCCGAACTCCTTGGCCACGTCGGCCTGCAGCTGCTCGATCTCGCCGGCGTCGCCGAAACCGTTGAAGACGATGTTGGCGCCGCTGCCGGCCAGCGCGCGCGCCATGCCCAGGCCGATGCCCGAGGTGGAGCCGGTGACCAGTGCCGTTTTGCCGCTCAAAAGCTTGCCTGCGTTAGTGCTTGCCATGGTTTCCCCTGTGGTGAAAGATGTTGGGTTGGTGGTATGGGCGCCGCTGCGCTACACTGCGGTAAGATTTTAAGCGCAACGACCGGTAAAATGTCATCCCCGGCCAACATTACATAAAAATCCCCATGCGGTCATTTGGTGACGAATCCGCATCTGACAAGGAAGTGGCATGCTCGAAGCAAAAATTAAGTCGGTTCAGTGTCTGTCGATGGCCGGTCTGCACCAGATGGCGTACAAGGAATGGGGCGACGCCGACAATCCCAATGTGCTGGTCTGCGTGCACGGCGTGACCCGCGTCGCCGACGACTTCGACAGCATGGCGCGCGCCCTCGCCGCCGACTACCGCGTGGTCTGCCCCGACGTGGTCGGCCGTGGCCGTTCCGGTCGCTTGCGCAACCCGCAGCTCTACCGCATTCCGCAATACGTCGCCGACATGGTGACCCTGCTGGCGCGCGTGCTGGCCAACGGCGAGCGCCAGACGGTCGACTGGTTCGGCACCTCGATGGGCGGCCTGATCGGCCTGGGCATGGCGGCGCTGCCGGACAGCCCGGTCAGCAAGCTGATCCTCAACGACATCGGCCCGGTGCTCGACCCGACGGCGCTGCAGCGCATCGGCGACTACATCGGCCAGGACCTGCGCTTCCCCACCTTCGACGAGGCGGCCAAGTTCATCCGCGACGTGTCGCAACCGTTCGGCCCGCACAGCGAGGCCGAGTGGCACAAGCTGGCGGCCGACGTGCTGCGCCAGGACAAGGACGGCATGTGGGTGCGCCACTACGACATGGGCCTGGCCCAGCCGTTCCGCTCGGCCACGCCGGAGTCGGCCCAGGCCGACGAGGCGGCGCTGTGGAGCGCCTACGACGCCGTCACCTGCCCGACGCTGCTGGTGCGCGGCGCCGAGTCCGACCTGCTGTCGCGCGACACGGCGCTGGGCATGACCCGGCGCGGCCCGCGCGCCGAGCTGGTCGAGATCGCCGGCGTCGGCCACGCCCCCACCTTCATCCACGACGAGCAGATCGCCGTGGTGCGCAAGTTCCTGTTGAATAGATAGCCGCGCGAGCGCATCTGCCGGCATCCCCCGTTTTTCGCAGCACCGTATGCGCTTCACGTTTCAGAACCAAGATTGAGAGTAAAAAGTATGGAAATCAAACGACTGTATGTAGGCAAGCGCCTGTCCGAAGTGGCCATCCACAACAGCACGGTCTACCTGGCCGGCCAGATCGCCGAGGACACCACGCAGGACATCGCCGGCCAGACCCGCGAGGTGCTGGGCCACGTCGACCGCCTGCTGGCCGAATCGGGCAGCGACAAGACCTGCATCCTCAGCTGCCAGATCTACATCGCCGACATGGCCCACTTCGCCGGCATGAACGAGGAGTGGGACGTCTGGGTGCCGAGCGGCCACACGCCGCCGCGCGCCACCGTCGAGGCCAAGCTGGCCGATCCGGCCGTGTTGGTCGAGATCGTCGTCGTCGCCGCGCAGCGCTAGGGGCGATATGGTTTCCATCGCGGCGCTCAACAGTGCAACGTCGGACCAGCTGGTGCAGGGGCTCACGCCCGAGGACGGCGCGCGCGTGCTCGCCGCGCTCGACTACGCCAGCGAGGTCTACGGCACCACCCCCAGCAGCCACGGCCAGAGCGCCTTCGACTTTTCTGTCGGCGTGGCCAGCACGCTGGCCTTCCTGCGCTCCGACGCCGAAACCCGCATCGCCGGCCTGATGTTCGAGCTGACCCTGCTCGACCCGACCCAGGTGCCGACCATCGAGCCGCGCTTCGGCCAGGAGGTGTGCGACCTGGCCACCGGCGTGCGCCAGTTGATCCGCCTGCGCGAGCTGACCGTCGGCCAACAGGGCGGCGGCGGCCGTGGCCGCAACGCCGCCCAGCTGGCCGTGGCCCAGGTCGAAACGCTGCGCAAGATGCTGCTGGCGATGGCCTCGGACATGCGCGTGGTGCTGGTGCGCCTGGCCTCCTGCATCACCACCCTGCGCTACTTCGCCGACATCAAACGCTTCGACGACGTCACCCGCGCCTACGGCCGCGAGACGCTGGACCTGTACGCGCCGCTGGCCAACCGCCTGGGCATCTGGCAGCTCAAGTGGGAGCTGGAGGACTTGTCGTTCCGCTTCATCGAGCCGGACGCCTACAAGCGCATCGCCAAGATGTTGGAGGAGAAGCGCATGATGCGCGAGGGCTTCGTCACCTCGGCCATCCTGCGCCTGCAAACCGAGATGGCGGCGGCCGGCATCCAGGCCGAGGTGTTCGGCCGCCCCAAGCACATCTACAGTATCTGGAGCAAGATGCGCGGCAAGGAGCTCGACTTCACCGACCTGTACGACGTGCGCGCCTTCCGCGTCATCGTCGCCGACGTCAAGACCTGCTACACGGTGCTCGGCGTGGTGCACAACATCTGGACGCCGATCCCGAAAGAGTTCGACGACTACATCTCGCGGCCGAAGCCGAACGGCTACCAGTCGCTGCACACGGTGGTGACGGCGGAGGACGGCCGCCCGCTGGAGGTGCAGATCCGCACCCAGGAAATGCACAGCTTCGCCGAGTACGGCGTGGCGGCGCACTGGCGCTACAAGGAGGAGGGCGGCTCCAACTTCTCCGGCCAAAAGTATGACGAGAAGATCGCCTGGCTGCGCCAGCTGCTGGCCTGGAAGTCCGACGTCGCCGATGCCGTCGTCGGCCAGGAGGACATCCAGCGCGAGTGGGTCGAGAAGCTCAAGTCGGCCACGTTGGACGACCGCATCTTCGTGCTCACGCCGCAGGCCCGCGTGCTCGAACTGCCGGTCGGCGCCACGGCGGTCGACTTCGCCTACCATTTGCACAGCGACGTCGGCCACCGCTGCCGTGGCGCCCGCGTCGACGGCATCATGGTGCCGCTCAACACGCCGCTGAAGAACGGCCAGACCTGCGAGATCATCACCGCCAAGGGCGCGCCCGGCACCGCCGGCCCGTCGCGCGACTGGCTGGGCAACGACTACACGGTCAGCACCCGCACCCGCTCGAAGATCCGCGCCTGGTTCCACGCCATCGACATGCAGGAGACACTGTCGAACGGCCGCGCGCTGGTGGAGAAGTCGCTGCAGCGCGAGGGCAAGACCGCCGTCAACCTGGAGTCGCTGGCACACAAGCTGGGCTTCGCCAAGGTCGACGATTTGTTCCTCTCGGTCGGCAAGGACGAGTTCAGCCTGCGCCACGTCGAACAGGCGCTGCACGACACTGGCGAGGTGGCCGAGCCGGAGGACGCCGTCGTCCTCGGCAAGAGCCGCGCCTCCAGTGTCGAGCAGGGCGCCAAGTCCGGTGTGCTGGTGGTCGGCACCGACGGCCTGATGACGGCGCTGGCCAAGTGCTGCAAGCCGGCGCCGCCGGACGCCATCGTCGGCTTTGTCACGCGCGGCAAGGGCGTGTCGATCCACCGCACGACCTGCAAGAACTTCGCCGAGATGCGCAGCAAGGCGCCGGAGCGGGTCATCGTCACCGAGTGGGGCCGCGCGCAGACGGACACGGTCTACCCGGTCGACATCTTCATCCTGGCGGGCGACCGCCAGGGCCTGCTGCGCGACATTTCGGAGATTTTCTCGCGCGAGAAGATCAACGTCATCGGCGTCAACACGCAGAGCGCCAAGGGGCAGGCGCGCATGACCTTCACGGCGGAGATCGGCGCCACGGCGCAGCTGCAAAAAGCGCTGATGGCGATCACCGAGGTGAGCGGCGTGATGGAGGCGCGGCGCGCCTAGCGCCGCTGCGTGTGAAATATCTCAATGGTGGGCGTGCGGCCGATGCTGCATGCCCGCCACTTCCGCCTGCAGGGTCACATGGTCGATGCCGTGGTGCGCCAGCAGCATCGCCTTGACGGCGGCCAGCACCTGCGGCCATTGCTGCAACTCGGCGATCTCGATATGGCCGATCAAGGCCGGCTGGCCCGGCGACATATCCCACACGTGCAGATCGTGCACCGACAACACCCCGGCCACCTGTTCCAGGTCGGCGCCCACCTGCAAATAATCGATCTGCTGCGGCACGCCCTCCATCAGGAAGTGGTAGGACTCGCGCAGCACGCCGACCGTCGATTTCAAGATCAGCAGCGAGACGAACAGCGACAACAGCGGGTCGATCTGCATCCACCCCGTCATATAGATCACGCCGCCGGCCAGCAGCGCCGCCACGGAGCCGAGCAGGTCGCCCATCACGTGCACCAGCGCGGCGCGGGTGTTCATGCTGTCCTTGTCGTGCGACAGCACCCAGGCCACCGCCACATTGATCGCTAGGCCGATCGCCGCCACCACGAACACCGTGCCGCCTTGCACCGTGGGCGGATGGCTGAAGCGCTGCACCGCCTCGACCACGATCCAGGCCACCACCGCCAGCATCGCCATGCCGTTGACGAAGGCGGCCAGCGCCTCGGCGCGGCCGAAACCGAAGGAGTGGCGCGCCGACGGCGGCCGCTTGGCGATCAACTGCGCCAGCAGGGCCAGGCCGAGCGCGGCGGCGTCGGTCACCATGTGGCCGGCGTCGGAGATCAACGCCAGCGAGTTCGACAGGAAGCCGGCCGCCACCTCGACCACGGCGAAGCCGAGCGTCAGCAGCAGCGCCCAGCCCAGCACCTTCTGGCTGCGCCGCTCGACGTAGTGGGCGTGCTTGGCGTCGCCGTCCAGGTGGGCGTGCAGATGGGTGGAGGAGGGCGTGGTGGATTTGGCGGACATGGTGGCTGGCGTCGAGTGGCGTTGCGTCTAGTGTAAGGGATGGCGCCGCCCCGGGCGCGTCAATGCCGTTAAGTTGGGCAAAAACCAGCGGCGAAAATCTAGGGTCAGACCCTGAGGGTCTGACCCTGGCTTTGCGCATCTGGGTGGTCCTAGCGCTCCAGGCACCTCCCCCCGGCGCAGGGTTTGTTGCGGTGTTTTGCACGCGCAATGCTTTTCATCAATGTTTCCTATGAAAGCCCTTGTAATTGTCCGCTCGGCTCTCTATAATCTTGGGCTTCGGGCGGTTAGTTCAGCTGGTTAGAATACTTGGTCGACATCCAAGGGGTCGGGGATTCGAATTCCTCACCGCCCACCAGAACATGAAATACAGTAGTTGCAGCGCAGTAGAAAATTTGTAGAAACAAGGCAGGCGCGGTACATTTCGCCGCACGGGGCGGTTAGTTCAGCTGGTTAGAATACTTGGTCGACATCCAAGGGGTCGGGGATTCGAATTCCTCACCGCCCACCAGAATATATGTAAGAGCGAGAAAGGCAAAACCGGTTATGACACCGCGAACTACTACCAAGATTTGGGAGTGACGCTAGTCGATCGGATTTCCTTTGCTTGTCAAAAAGTGAGAAAACGCGGCTAGCCCGCGTTTTTTTTCGTCCGCATTTTCGTTGTAAATTTTTTTGTACCAATTACCCGGCGTCCGCGCCACTATGGAGATCACTATGCTTTCAGTCCGCCTTCCAGATGGTTCCGCCCGTGAATTCGACGGCCCCGTCACCGTTGCGCAAGTGGCGGCCAGCATCGGCACCGGCCTGGCCAAGGCCGCCTTGGCCGGCAAGGTCGACGGCAAGCTGGTGGATACCTCCTTCCTGATCGAAAAAGATTCCGATCTGGCCATCATCACCGACAAGGACGCCGACGGTCTGGAAGTGATCCGTCACTCGACCGCCCACTTGTTGGCCCACGCCGTCAAGGAATTGTTCCCCGAGGCGCAGGTGACCATCGGCCCGGTGATCGAAAACGGCTTCTACTACGACTTCTCGTACAAGCGCCCGTTCACGCCGGACGACCTGGTGCTGATCGAAAAGAAAATGACCGAGCTGGCCAAGAAGGACGAACAGGTCACCCGCAAGGTGCTGCCGCGCGACGAGGCCGTGGCCTACTTCAAATCGATCGGCGAAGCCTACAAGGCCGAGATCATCGAATCGATCCCGGCCGACCAGGACGTCTCGCTGTACAGCGAGGGCAACTTCACCGACCTGTGCCGTGGCCCCCACGTGCCCTCGACCGGTAAATTGAAAGTGTTCAAGCTGATGAAGCTGGCCGGCGCCTACTGGCGCGGCGACAACAAGAACGAGATGCTGCAACGCGTCTACGGCACCGCCTGGGCCAAGAAGGAAGACCAGGAGCAATACCTGCACGTGCTGGAAGAGGCGGAAAAGCGCGACCACCGCAAGCTGGGCAAGCAACTCGACTTCTTCCACTTCCAGGACGAGGCGCCGGGCCTGGTGTTCTGGCATCCGAAGGGCTGGGCCATCTGGCAAGCCGTCGAGCAATACATGCGCAATAAATACCAGGTCAACGGCTACCAGGAGGTGAAGGCGCCGCAGATCCTCGACCGCACGCTGTGGGAGAAGACCGGCCACTGGGAGAACTACCGCGAGAACATGTTCTCCACCGAGTCGGAGAACCGCTCCTACGCGCTGAAGCCGATGAACTGTCCGGGCCACGTGCAGATCTACAACTCCGGCATGAAGAGCTACCGCGACCTGCCGCTGCGCTTCGGCGAATTCGGCCAGTGCCACCGCAACGAGCCGTCCGGCGCGCTGCACGGCATCATGCGCGTGCGCGGCTTCACCCAGGACGACGGCCACATCTTCTGCACCGAAGAGCAGGTCGAGTCCGAGGTGACCGCCTTCCACGCCCAGGCGATGGAGGTGTACGACGATTTCGGCTTCGAGAACATCGACGTCAAGCTGGCGCTGCGCCCGGACAACCGCATCGGCTCCGACGAGGTGTGGGACATGGCCGAGGAATCGCTGCGCTCGGCGCTGCGCGCCTGCGGCGTCAGCTGGACCGAGCTGCCGGGCGAGGGCGCCTTCTACGGCCCCAAGATCGAGTACCACCTGAAGGATTCGCTGGGCCGCCCATGGCAGGTCGGCACGATGCAGGTCGACTTCTCGATGCCGGGCCGGCTGGGCGCCGAGTATGTGGCGATCGACAACAGCCGCAAGGTGCCGGTCATGCTGCACCGCGCCATCGTCGGCTCGCTCGAGCGCTTCATCGGCATCCTGATCGAGAACCACGCCGGCGCCTTGCCGATGTGGTTGGCGCCGATCCAGATCTCGGTGTTGAACATCTCCGACGCGCAGGCGGAATATGTGCAGAAAGTGGCGCAAAAGCTGCGCCAATGCGGGTTCCGCGTGCAGACCGATTTGCGCAACGAGAAGATAACGTATAAAATACGCGAACATTCCGTACAAAAACTGCCCTACATTTTGGTGGTGGGCGACAAAGAACGGGATGCCAACACCGTGGCCGTGCGGGCACGGGGCAATGTCGATCTGGGCGTAATGTCCATCGAGGCCCTGGTGGAACGACTCCAACAAGACGTCGCAAACAAAGCCTGACGAGGTGACTCGCAGCATGGCCGATCAATCAGATTTTTAAAGGAAACACCATAGCTACTGACAAGTCGCATCGCATCAATGGCGAAATCACTGCCCCTGAAATGCGTTTAAGTGGGGTCGATAACGAGGCTCTCGGTATCGTGACTTTGGCCGAAGCCTTCCGCCTGGCGGAAGAGGCAAACGTCGACCTGGTGGAAATCGCGCCTACCGCGCAACCACCGGTCTGCCGTTTGATGGACTACGGCAAATTCAAGTATTCGGAGCAGAAGAAGGCTCACGAAGCGAAATTGAAGCAGAAGATCATCGCCGTGAAGGAAGTCAAATTCCGTCCGGGCACCGATGACGGCGACTACAATATCAAGCTGCGTAACCTCATCAAGTTCCTCGATGAAGGCGACAAAACCAAAATCACGCTGCGTTTCCGCGGCCGTGAGATGGCGCACCAGGATATTGGTTTCCGCATGCTGGAACGTCTGAAGGCCGACCTGGAGCCGTACGGCCAGGTCGAGCAGTTCCCGAAGATGGAAGGCCGTCAGATGATCATGGTCCTGTCGCCCAAGAAGAAAAAGTAAGCCGTACCAGCTGTGAACTGTCGGGCTGGGCGCCGATCTTGGCGCCCGCCGCTTTTCCAGTGCAGAATTGCGGCAGTTGGTCTATAATGGCCGGCTGTTGCACTGTAGCGGACTCGCATCCGCTGCAAAACATGTGAAAGCAGGCATCTAAGCGCGACGTCGTGTTGCCACCTGCAATCCTGTTATAAATGGAGCTGTCCGTAAAAGGACAGATTGCTATGCCTAAAATGAAAACCAAAAGCTCCGCGAAAAAACGTTTTCGCGTGCGTCCGGGTGGTACTGTTAAGAGTGGTCACGCTTTCAAGCGCCACATTCTGACCAAGAAGACCACCAAGTCGAAGCGCCACCTGCGCGGTATCACGAACGTTGATGCGGCTGACGTGAAATCCGTCATGCGCATGATGCCAACCGCTTAATCTCACACTCAATTTAAGGAGTTACTATGCCTAGAGTAAAACGTGGGGTTACAGCTCGTGCCCGTCATAAAAAAATCTTAAACATGGCCAAGGGTTACCGCGGTCGTCGCAGCAAGGTATACCGTGTTGCCAAGCAAGCAGTCATGCGTGCTGGCCAATACGCTTACCGCGACCGTCGTAACAAGAAGCGCGTCTTCCGCCGCCTGTGGATCGCTCGTATCAACGCCGCTTCCCGTGAGCATGGCGTGACGTACAGCGTGTTCATGAACGGTCTGAAAAAAGCTTCGATCGAACTGGACCGTAAAGTCCTGGCCGATATGGCAGTGATGGACAAGCCAGCGTTCGCTGCGATTGTCAACGCTGTGAAAGCAAAAATCGCTGCGTAAGCATTGATTTTGTCAGCGCCGCCTTCGGGTGGTGACTAAAAGAACGGGGCAGAGGTGTATACCTGTGCCCCGTTTTTGATTGAGGAAAACAAAAACGCATGGACTCCCTGGAACAACTCGTCGCCTCCGCAGTGCAGGACTTCATGGCCGCGCAAGATGACGCCGCCGCACTGGAAAACGCCAAAGCCAAATACCTGGGCAAGACCGGCCAGATCACCGAATTGATGAAGGGTCTGGGCAAGCTCGACCCGGAACAGCGCAAGGCGCAGGGCGCCCTGATCAATGCCGCCAAAGGGCAGATCGAAGCGGCGTTGACGGCCCGGCGCGACGCGCTGGCCGACGCCCAGATGCAAACCCGTTTGAACGCCGAGGCGATCGACGTCTCGCTGCCAGGCCGCGGCCGCGCCGGCGGCGGGCTGCACCCGGTGATGCGCACCTGGGAGCGGGTCGAGGAGATCTTCCGCTCGATCGGTTTCGACGTGGCCGACGGCCCCGAAATCGAGAACGACTGGACCAATTTCACGGCGCTCAACAGCCCGGAAAACCATCCGGCCCGTTCGATGCAGGACACCTTCTACATCGAGGGCAACGACAGCGAAGGCAAGCCGCTGCTGCTGCGCACCCACACCAGTCCGATGCAGGTGCGCTACGCGCGCAGCCACACGCCGCCGATCAAGGTGATCGCGCCCGGCCGCACCTACCGCGTCGACAGCGACGCCACCCACTCGCCGATGTTCCACCAGGTCGAGGGCCTGTGGATCGCCGAGGACATCAGCTTCGCCGACCTGAAGGGCGTCTACCTGAACTTCGTCAAGGCCTTCTTCGAGACCGACGACCTGCAGGTGCGCTTCCGCCCGTCCTACTTCCCGTTCACCGAACCGTCGGCCGAGATCGACATCGCCTTCGGCTCCGGTCCGCTCAAGGGCCGCTGGCTGGAAGTGTCCGGCTCCGGCCAGGTGCACCCTAACGTGGTGCGCAACTTCGGCCTCGACCCCGAGCGCTTCATCGGTTTCGCCTTCGGCTCCGGCCTCGAGCGGCTGACCATGCTGCGCTACGGCATCAGCGACCTGCGCCTGTTCTACGAGGGCGACCTGCGCTTCCTGAAGCAGTTCAACTAAAAAACGGTTTACCCCGTTTCTACAATCGCGGTCGAGCGCCACGCGCTCCCGCCTTGGACAATCTTTGAAGGCTTGATTATGCAATTTTCCGAAAACTGGCTCCGTACCATGGTCGATCCGAAGATGACTTCGGACGAGCTGGCCCACCTGCTGACGATGTCCGGCCTCGAGGTCGAAGAGGTCGAAGCGGTCGCGCCGCCATTTTCCAACGTCGTCGTCGGCCTGGTGCGCGAGATGAACAAGCATCCCAACGCCGACCGCCTGAACGTCTGCCAGGTCGACGTCGGCACCGGCACCCTGCTCAACATCGTCTGCGGCGCGCCCAACGTGCGCCCGGGCCTGAAGGTGGTCTGCGCCATGGCCGGCGCCATCCTGCCGCCCGGCGCCGACGGCAAGCCGTTCGAGATCAAGGTCGGCCAGCTGCGCGGCGTCGAGTCGCAGGGCATGTTGTGCTCGGCGCGCGAGCTCAAGCTGTCGGAAGAGAACGCCGGCCTGCTGGAACTGCCGGACGACGCCCCCGTCGGCCAGAACTTCCGCGACTACTACGCCCTCAACGACCTTAAATTCACCATCAAGCTGACGCCCAACAAGGCCGACTGCCTGTCCGTGCTGGGCGTGGCGCGCGAAGTGTCGGCATTGACCGGCACCCCGCTGCAGCAGCCGCAGTACCGCAGCGTGGCCGTCAACAGCGCCGAGGTGCTGCCGGTCAAGGTGTCGGCGCCCGACCTGTGCGGCCGCTTCTCCGGCCGCGTCATCCGCAACCTGAACGCCCGCGCGGCCACGCCGGACTGGATGAAGCAGCGCCTCGAGCGCAGCGGCCAGCGTCCGCTGTCGGCCCTGGTCGACATCTCCAACTACGTCATGCTCGAGCTGGGCCGTCCCAGCCACGTGTTCGACCTGGCGAAGATCCACGGCGGCCTGAACGTGCGCTGGGGCAAGGCCGGCGAATCGCTGAAGCTGCTCAACGGCAACACCGTCGCCGTCGACGACTGGGTCGGCGTGATCTCCGACGACAAGGAAATCGAGTCGCTGGCCGGCATCATGGGTGGCGACGCCACCGCCGTCTCGCTCGATACCGACAGTATCTACCTGGAAGCGGCGTTCTGGTGGCCCAGCGCCATCCAGGGCCGCGCTCGCCGCTTCAACTTCTCGACCGACGCGGCGCACCGCTTCGAGCGCGGCGTCGACTACGCCACCACGGTCGAGCACATCGAGCGCATCACCGCGCTGATCATCGAGATCTGCGGCACGCCGCAGACCCAGGTCGGCCCGGTCGACGACCACGTCGTCAACCTGCCGCAGCGCACGCCGGTCAAGCTGCGCACCGCGCGCGCCCAAAAGGTCATCGGCGTGGTGCTGAGCGACGCCGTCATCGCCGACATCTTCACCCGCCTGGCGCTGCCGTTCACGCTGGAGGACGGCGTGTTCTCGGTGACCGCGCCGAGCTACCGCTTCGACATCGAGATCGAGGAAGACCTGATCGAGGAAGTGGCCCGCGTCTACGGTTTCGAGAACATCCCGACGGTGGCCCCGGTGGCCGCCAACAGCATGATCATCGCGCCGGAAGACACCCGTTCGCTGTTCGCCGTGCGCCACCAGCTGGCCGACCTGGGCTTCCAGGAAGTGGTCAACATGAGCTTCGTCGAGGCGGCCTGGGAACAGGACTTCGCCGACAACGCCAGCCCGATCAAGCTGCAGAACCCGATCGCCAGCCAGATGGGCGTGATGCGCTCGAGCCTGGTCGGCAGCCTGCTGGCCAATGTGCGCTACAACCTGAACCGCAAGACCAACCGCGTCCGCGTGTTCGAGATCGGCGCCATCTACCAGCGCGACGCCGGCGTGCCGGACGGCCCGCTGAGCGTGGCCGGCTACCACCAGCCCAAGCGCGTCGCCGCGATGGCCTACGGCGGCGTGGCCGACGAGCAATGGGGCCAGGCCGCGCGCAACGTCGACTTCTTCGACCTGAAGGCCGACCTGGAGGCGCTGTTCGCGCCGCGCCAGCTGCGCTTCGTCAAGACCGCGCACCCGGCGCTGCACCCGGGCCGCTCGGCCAGTGTCGAGCTCGACGGCAAGGCCATCGGCTTCATCGGCGAGCTGCACCCGCGCTGGCAGCAGAAATACGACCTGCCGCTGGCGCCGGTCGTGTTCGAGGTCGATGCCATTGCCACGCAGCAACGAATCGTGCCAAAATACGAGGAGATCTCCAAGTTCCCCGGCGCCACCCGCGACATGGCGGTGGTGCTCAAGCAGAGCGTGCCGGCGCAGGTCTTGCTGGACGCGTTCCATGCCGCAGTGCAATCGATTCCCCAAGGTAAGATTGTGCAAGCCATTGTTTTGTTTGATGAATATCGGGGCAAAGGCTTGGAGGCGGACGAGAAATCACTTGCTTTCCGCTTTAGCTTACAAGATACTCAAAACACCTTGCAGGACGATGTCGTCGACCTCGTGATGGCCGCTTTGGCCGACGCGACCAAGCAGATCGACGGCGCCAAACTGCGCTCCTGAGCACCGCCCCGGCGTTTGCAGGGGGCAACTTAGGCAACACACGGGAGTCCGGCGCGGCCGGACTCGCTCGTTCTTAGAGAAGGCAGGGCAGGAAAATTAATAACAACGACGTTGATTCCGCCGTACTCCAATCCGCCCTGGCCGCCGATTTGCATCGCGCCATGTTGGTGGCCAAGGTACGCCAGGAAGCGGAAAAAGATTTGCCGACGCTCACCAAGGCCGAGCTGGCCGAGCTGTTGTTCGAACAGGTCGGCTTGAACAAGCGCGAGGCGAAGGACATGGTCGAGACCTTCTTCGACGAGATCCGCAACGCGCTCGAGCGCGGCGAGGCGGTCAAGCTGTCCGGCTTCGGCAACTTCCAGCTGCGCGACAAGCCGCAGCGGCCCGGCCGCAACCCCAAAACCGGCGAGGAGATCCCCATCACGGCGCGCCGCGTGGTGACCTTCCACGCCAGCCAGAAGTTGAAGGGCATGGTCGAAGAGACCAATCCGCTGGCGCGCGCAGCCTGAGCCTGACTGGGACATGAGCCGTGATGAATGATCGCATCGGTAAAACCGAACTCGTCGTACTGCCGCCGATACCGGCCAAGCGCTATTTCACGATCGGCGAGGTGAGCGAGCTGTGCGGCGTGAAGCCGCATGTGCTGCGTTACTGGGAGCAGGAGTTCACCCAGCTCAAGCCGGTCAAGCGGCGCGGCAACCGGCGCTACTACCAGCACCACGAGGTGCTGCTGATCCGCCGCATCCGCGAGCTGCTGTACGAGCAGGGTTTCACCATCAGCGGGGCGCGGAATAAACTCGACAGTCGTGCGTACGATCCGGCGCAAGCGGAGTATGATGGTGCGGCTGGCGCGGACGGCGCAGCGCGGCCGGCCGAGCCGGCCTTGCCGCCGCTCGACCGCGACCTGATCCGCAGCGAACTGCTGGCGATACTCAGCCTGCTCAAGTAGCGGCGGCGGGGCCCCATGGAAGGCGCGCTGGGCGCCTTTTTTTTCGTCCGTCGGGGCGGGTGGATTGTGAAATATCCGCTGTTATAATACGAATGTTGATAATTTGTTATTCAAGAATGCATACGCTGATGCAGGACGGCGTGAAGTCCCGGTCTGCTTTCCCATGCCAGGAAAATACGAGGGAAAACGATGATACGCGTTGCAATATGTGACGACCACCAGATAGTCCGAGCCGGATTCAAACAGATCTTCTCCGCCGAGGGCGACTTCGACGTGGTGGCCGAGGCCGGCACGGGGCGGGAGGCGCTCGACATCGCCCGTCGCGAGATCTGCGACGTGTTGCTGCTCGACATCGCCATGCCCGACCAGAGCGGCATCGACACCTTGCGCACCATCCGCCAGGGCCAGCCGGACCTGCCGGTGCTGATCCTGTCCGGCTATCCGGCCCAGCAGTACGCCTTGAACCTATTCAAGATGGGCGCCAACGGCTACCTGAACAAGGAGTGCGAGGCCGACGAGTTGATCACCGCCGTGCGCACCATCTACCAGGGCCGCCGCTACGTCAGCTCGACGGTGGGCGAGTTGCTGGCGCAAAGCTTCGACCGCGACCCCAACACGGCGCTGCACACCGAGCTGTCGGACCGCGAGTTCCAGGTCTTCCTGCGCCTGGCGCGCGGCGCCACCGTGTCCGACATCGGCGT
Organism: Rugamonas rubra; assembly: GCF_900114705.1. Taxonomy (GTDB): domain Bacteria; phylum Pseudomonadota; class Gammaproteobacteria; order Burkholderiales; family Burkholderiaceae_D; genus Rugamonas; species Rugamonas rubra. The sequence continues at coordinate 243,910 of NZ_FOTW01000005.1, read as the reverse complement.
GGCCCTGTCGCTGAGCATCAAGACGGTCAGCACCTACCGCACCCGCGTGATGGAGAAGATGGGCCTGCAATCGAACAGCGACCTGACCTATTACGCCATGAAGAACAACCTGCTCGACTGACGCCAAACCGTGCAACAAAGCGCCCGCGAGGGCGCGCACGGTAGCGCTGCTGCGGCGCAGCAGTTTGTCTTACGGTCTATAATTGGCCGGCGCGGCCTCTCTCAGCGGGCCGCCCAATCTAGCCAAGGATGTATTCCGGATGTATTTCACCGTCGAACAGGCGCCCCAACACCGTCTCCCCCTGTACAAGACCGTCTTGTGCATCACCTGCGCCTTGATCTTGATCGTCAACGGCTTCAGTTTGTTTCACAATCTGAAATCCTTGAAGGGCGCCAACTTCCTGCTGAGCCAGAGCTCGCGCGTGGCCGACCGCCTGCAATACTTGAACGTGCTGGTGCTGGACGCCGAAAGCAGCATGCGCGGCTACTTCATCTCCGGCAAGGATTCCTATCTGGGGCCGACCAAGACGGCCGTCGCCGCTACCGAGGCCGAGTTCAAGGAACTCGAACGCCTGTTGGCCGACAGCCCGTCGCAACTGAAGAACCTGGCCCAGCTGCACAGCCTGGTGCGGCGCAAGCTGTCGATCATGGGACAGGCGCTGGACGTCTACCGCGAGGGCGGCCTGAGCGAGATCGTCAAGATCGCCACGCTCAGCGACGGCCGCTCCAGCATGGACGAGATCCGCCTGCTGGTGGTCATCATGGTGCAGGAGCAGAACGAGACGCTGGCCGCGCGCAGCGCCGCCTTCTATTACGAGTATCAAAAAGCCGTGATGTTGGGCATGGGCATCAACGCCATCGCCATCATGGTGTTGATCATGTTCTACCAGTTGGTGCGGCGCAGTTTCCAGAACCGCGCGGCGGTCGAGCACGCGCTGCAAAGCGCCAACGAGAACCTGGAGTCGACGGTGGCGCAGCGCACCGAGCAGTTATCCGTGCTGTCGCGCCATTTGATCAGCATCAGCGAGGAGGAGAAGGTGCGCCTGTCGCGCGAACTGCACGACGAGATGGGTGCCAATTTGACCTCGATCAGCATGGACATCGCCGCCGTCACCCAGCGCCTGCAAAAGATCGAGCCCGAGCTGGCGGTGCAACTCAAGCGCGCCCGCGCCACCCTGGTCGAAACGGTGGAGATGAAGCGGCGCATCGTCGAGAACCTACGCCCCAGCCTGCTCGACAACCTGGGCCTGTGCGCCGCCATCGAAAGCTATTGCGACGAATTCAGCCGGCTGGCCGAGGTGCGCTGCGATACCGACATCGCCGCCGACGTCGAGAACGAGGCTGGCCGCTCGGGCGACCTGTCGATCGCGCTGTTCCGCATCGTCCAGGAATCGCTGACCAACATCCGCAAATATGCCAAGGCCAGCAAGGTTACCGTCAGCCTGAGCCGCAGCGCCGAGGGGCTGGTGCTGCGGGTGATCGACGACGGCGTCGGCATCGCCTCCAACACCATCGTCAAGCCGATGTCGCACGGCCTGCTGGGCATGCGCGAGCGCGCCTTGCTGCTGGGCGGCACCATGACGATACGCCGTGGCCGCAATGAAACCGGCACCTGCATCGAGGTGCATATTCCCTTGCGCGGCCCGCTGGTCACCGTGGTGGACGGACCGCGCCGAGACCTTAGCAGCGTGCCACATCCACTAACAGACGGTCATATTCCGTCTTCGCCACTTTGTAGCACTCTCCCGCAGACAGCTCCAGACCTTGGCGGTCCAACACCGTGATGTTGCCGCGACGGTAGGTGATCAGGCCGTCGTCCTGCAGCTTGCCGGCGGCGGCGGTGATGCTTTCGCGGCGCACGCCGAGCATGATGGAGATCATCTCCTGCGTCACCTTCAGTTCGTTCGACGGCGAGCGGTCGAGGCGGTCGAGCAGCCAGCGGCACAGTTTTTGTTCGATCGAGCTGTGGCGGCCGCCGACGGCGTTCTGCGCCATCTGGGCGAACAGCGCCGTGTTGTAGCGCATCAGCAGCTGGGGCAGGGCGCCGCCCTGGTTGAAGGCGTCGCGCAGGTGCTGGGCCTTCAGGCGGTAGCCGTAGCCGGCGCTCTGCACCACGGCGCTGCACATGGCGCGCTCGCCGGCGAACAGCGACACGCCGACCACACCCTCGTGGCCGACCACGGCGATTTCGGTGGTGGCGCCGTCCTCCATCACGTACAGCAGCGAGACGATGGCGGTGGTCGGGAAGTAGACGTTTTCCAGCTTGTCGCCGAACTCGAACAGCTCCTTGCCGAAGGGCAGGGCGACCAGTTCCAGGTGTTCGAACAAGGACTCCAGCGCTTCGCGCGGCAGGGCCGCCAGCAGTTCGTTCTGCTGGGCGCCGCTGTAGCTGACAATCGGCCGGGACGCAACTTTGTATTCGCGGGAACCAACAGGCATGGTCTTCGACAGCGACTGCTTGGTTTTGGCGCTCAGTTGAGTATTGTTCATTTTATTCCTCACAGACTTTAAATACGGGGTGACGACGCGGACCGGACGCTGGGTTCGGGTGGGCTTCTGTTCTCGCCTCACTTAGCGTGTCGTGTTGTTGTCACTTTAACGATCTATGTCGCTGGCGAACATAAGACGAGTAGTCGCACTCATGTAGGCTCTCAACAGGGTGTTTTGTAAGCCTAGTCCTACTTGCATGATGATCGCCACTCCGCACCGCCCGTTTTCGCTTGCCTTGGATTTTCTACGGTGCAATACTTGACCCGGGCGCGCGGCTGGTGGACGCGGCGCGATCTGCCGCATAATGGAGCGTTGCGGGGCCGCCGTGGCCTTACGCGGCCCGGGCTGACGCGGCCCGGCCTGTCGCGGCCCGGCCTGACGTGGCCCGGCCTGACGTGGCCCGGCCTGTTAGCAATGGAGGCGAGCATGCACGTACTGGTGGTGGAGGACGACGCCGTGCTGGCCGACGGCCTGGCCCGCGTGCTGGGCGGCCACGGCATGCTGGTCGAGGTGGTCGGCAACGGCAGCCAGGCCGACGCCCTGTTGCAGCGCGGCGCCGCCGCCGAGGTGCTGGTGCTCGACATCGGCCTGCCCGGCATCGACGGCTTCGAAGTGGTGCGTCGCCTGCGCGCGCGCGCCAGCGCCATCCCGATCCTGCTGCTGACGGCGCGCGACGCCATCGAGGACCGCGTGCGCGGCCTCGAGCTGGGCGCCGACGACTACCTGGTCAAACCCTTCGCCACGGCCGAGCTGGTGGCACGGATACGCGCGCTGGCACGCCGCCACGGCCCCAAGCCGAGCGTGCTGGCGCTGGGCGCCTTGACGCTGGACACCTCGGCCAAACGGGCCAGGGTAGGCGAGCGCGTCATCGAGCTGTCGGCGCGCGAGTGGGCGGTGCTGGAGTACCTGCTGCAACACGCCGCGCGGGTGGTCTCCAAGCAGCAGATCATCGACGCCATCCTGCCCTGGGGCGACGACCTGACGCTCAACGCCGTCGAAGTCTACATCTCGCGGGTGCGCCTGAAGATCGCCGACGCCGGCGTCAGCATCCGCACCATACGCGGCTTCGGCTACATGCTCGAACAAAACGCCGACCATGCCTAGCATCCGGCTGCGCCTGCTCAAACGCCTGATCGGCCCCATCCTGCTGATCAACCTGGCCGGCGGCGCGCTGACCTATCTGTTGGCCTGGATGCCGGCCCAGCTGGCCTTCGACGAAAGCCTGGCCGACGCCGCCGGCGCGTTGGCGGCGCGGCTGGGCCGGCAGGGCGCCGGTTGGCAGATCGACTTGCCGCGCCAGGCCGAGCAGGTGCTGCGCAACGACGCCGCCGACGCCGTCTACTTCGTCGTGCGCGACGGCAACGGCGGCGTGATCGCCGGCGACGCCGACTTCCCGCCATTCGCCGCCAGCGCACCAGCCAGCGCACCAGCCAGCGCCACGCCCGCCGCCGTCACTACCACCACAGCACCAGCCGCCGCACCTGCCAGCGCGCCGGCCGGCGCCACGTCCGGTGCCAGCGCCGGCAGCACCCGCGCCGGCGCGCCGGCGCGCGCCGCGCTGGCCTACGACGGCATGATGCGCGGCGAGCCGGTGCGCCTGCTGGTGCTGCGCGTGGAGCGCGACGGCGCCGGCGCCGGCATCGGCGTGGCCAAGACGCTGCGCAAGCGGCTGCAGGTGCGCCAGGCCATCGTGCGCGCGCTGGTGTTGTTGGAGGCCTTGCTGACGCTGTCCTCGGTCGGCCTGGTTTGGTTCTCCGTCACCAACGGCCTGCTGCCGCTGAAACGCATGGGCGCCGACTTGAACGCGCGCGGCGGCGACGACCTGGCGCCGATAACCCAGGCCGCAGTGCCGCACGAGTTGGAACCGGTGGTGGCCGCCCTCAACGGCCTGCTCGACAAGGTCGGCGCCGGCGCCCAGGCGCAGCACGACTTCCTGGCCAACGTGGCGCACCAGCTGCGCACGCCGCTGGCCGGTTTGCGCACCCAGTTGGAGTGGCTGGCGCAGCGCCACGACGAGCCGGACACGGCCCAGTCGATCCGCCTGATGCTGTCGTCGACCGAGCGCATGATACGCCAGACCAACCAGCTGCTGGCGCTGGCGCGCGCCGAGCCGAGCCGCTTCGCCAAGACGCGGCTCGAGCCGCTGGCGTTGGAGTCTCTGGTGGAGGAGGCGATCCAGCATTTCGTCGACCAGGCCGCGTTGAAACACATCGACCTGGGCTTCGAACTGCTGCCGACGCAGGTGCGCGGCGACCGGTTTTTGTTGCGCGACCTGGTCGACAACCTGATCGACAACGCCATCCGCTACACGCCGCCGCACGGCACGGTGACGGTGGGCTGCCGCCCGGACGGCGCCGGCGGCGTGCTGTTGGTGGAGGATTCCGGCCCCGGCATCGCGCCCGACCAGCGCGAGCTGGTGTTCAGCCGCTTCCTGCGGCTAGACGGGAAGAGCAGCGGCAGCGGCCTGGGCTTGGCCATCGTGCGCGACATCGCGCAGGCGCACGGCGCCAGCATCGCCATCGACAGCGGCCACGGCGGCCGGGGCGCCTTGTTCTCGGTGCGCTTCCCGGCCTGAGCCGCCGACGCGGCGGCGCAGGCTCGGCATGGCCCAGCGAGGTTCGGCGAGGTTCGGCGAGGTTCAGCGTGGCCGAGTGTGGCCAAACCAGGCGAAACGATTTAGAAGGTTTCCCAATCGTCGCCGGCGCTGCTCGCCGGCGCGCGGCGTGGCGCCGCCAGCCGGCTTGCCGGGCGCGTTGCGGCGGCTTGCGTGTGGCCACGCGGCGCGGCCACGGCCGGCGCGGCGTGGTTGGCGTCGATCTTGAACACGCTGACCGCATCGTGCAGCACGGCGGCCTGTTGCTGCATCGAGGCGGCGGCGGCCGCCGCCTGTTCGACCAGGGCGGCGTTCTGCTGGGTGGCGTTGTCCATCTCGGCGATGGCCTGGTTGACCTGGGAGATGCCGGCGTTCTGCTCGCCGCTGGCGACGGCGATCTCGCCGATGATGCCGGTGACCCGCTGCACGCTGCTGACCACCTCGTCCATCGTCGCGCCGGCGCGCGCCACCAGTTTGCCGCCGGCCTCGACCCGCTCGACCGAATGCGAGATCAGCTCCTTGATCTCCTTGGCCGCCGCCGCCGAGCGCTGCGCCAGGTTGCGCACCTCGCTGGCGACGACGGCGAAGCCGCGTCCCTGTTCGCCGGCGCGGGCCGCCTCGACGGCGGCGTTCAGCGCCAGGATGTTGGTTTGGAAGGCGATGCCGTCGATCACGGCGATGATGTCGACGATCTTCTTCGACGCCTCGTTGATCGAGTCCATCGTGGCGATCACCTCGGCCACGTCGGCGCCGCCGCGCAGCGCCACGGCCGAGGCGCCGCCGGCCAGCACGCTGGCCTGGCTGGCGTTCTCGCTGGTCTGGCGCACGGCGGCGGTGAGCTGCTCCATCGACGAGGCGGTCTCCTCGAGCGCGCTGGCCTGGGCCTCGGTGCGGGCCGACAGGTCCTGGTTGCCCTGGGCGATCTCGGCCGAGGCCAGGGCGATCGCGTCGGTGCCGCCGCGCACCTGGCCGACGATGCCGGCCAAACTGTCGTGCATATGCTTGAGGGCGGCCAGCAGGGTGCCGATCTCGTCCTTGCGATTGACCGCGATGTCCTTGCTCAGGTCGCCGTCGGCGACCACCTGGGCGATCGCCACCGCCTCGTTGAGCGGGCCGATGATGCCGCGCGCCAGCCACAGCACGATGGCGCCGCCCAGCAGCACGGTCAACAGCAGCTCGACCAGCAGCTGCAGCGTGGCCGAGGTGTGCGCCGCCCGGTTCTGCGCCGACAGCGCGGCCATCAACAGCCGGGTCTGCTCTTCCATATACAGCACCGTCTCGTCGATCTTGGCGGCGGTGGGGCGGTCCTTGCCGCGCACCTCGGCGTCGACCAGTTGCACGCTGGCCGGATCGGCGGCGTCGTACAGCCGCAGCGCGGGCAGGAACACGCCGGCCAGCTGCTCGTGCATCTTGATGGCGTCGTCGACCAGCGGCGTGGCCAGGCTCAGCTTGGCCAGCAGCGCGTTGACGCGCAGCAGCTCGGCGTGGGTCTTGTCGGCCGCCCGCTTGAACTCCTTCAGATACTTCTCGTACTCGTCGGCCTTGCCGCCGCGCACCAGGATGTTCTTCCACGCCTGGATCTGGTCCTTGAACTCGACCTGGGCGCTGCGCGCCGTGTCGATGGCGTCGGTCAGCGTGGCGGCCTGTTGCATGCCCGTCTCGCTGCGGCCGTTGGCCTGGCTCAGCGCGTGCCAGCCGTTGAGGCCGACCAGCAGCAGGGCGAGGCAGAAGAAGCCTCCCAGCAGACCGAGCCGCATGGTGATTTTCAGGTTGGCCAAATTCATGTGTTGTTCTCCGGTGAAGTCATGTCGCGAAGACGCCGGGCGCGCGCGGGCACCGCCCCGATCTTGTGGATCGTTGCGTCTGGGGCAAGCAGTATCGCGGGAGCTTAACGCGGGGTCAATAAATAAGTTGGTTACGCAGCAATTAATTGACATTAAACAACATGGTGGCGATATGAAAGTCACTACCGCGCCGGCGGCGCGGAGTGACGCGGGGACCAGGCCGGTGTTTTTGCCGGAATCCAAGCTGATGCGCCGTTGCCGCCCGCCGCCGCGCGGCAAGGTTGAAACGGCGCGCCGCGCGGCTGTCAGCGTTGCGTCAGGATTTCCTCAGGGAAATGCAAGCTTGGGGGGCTACTATCATGACAGCGAGCAACACGGCGGCATCCCGCCCCCAGCGCCGCCGTCACAGGAGGAAGCGCCATGAAACGCCTGCAACAAGGCTTTACGCTGATCGAGGTGATGATCTCGGTGGCCATCGTCGGCGTGCTGATGGCGGTGGCGCTGCCGGCCTACAGCGACTATGTGACGCGCGGCCGCCTCAGCGAGGTGTTCACCGCGCTCGGCGCGGCGCAGCCGGCGGCCGAGCAGTTCTGGTCCAACTCGCGCAGCTACGTCGGCTTCGACGGCGCCGTCACCTTCCCGGCCAACACCGCCAACTTCACCTACGCCTTGTCCGGCGCCTCGGCCTCGGCCTACACGGTGACCGGCACCGGCATCGGCCGCATGGCCGGCTTTGCCTACACCATCGACCAGAACGGCGGCCACGCCACCACCGCCAGCCCGGCCGGCTGGGGCACCAGCACCAGTTGCTGGGTCGACCACAAGGGTGGATCATGTTCCAACTAGAGCGCGCCGGCGGCTGGGCCGAGGCCGGCGCCGGGCAGGGCGGCTTCACCATGGTCGAGCTGATGATCGCCCTGGTGGTGTTCGCCTTCATGCTGGCGTTGGGCGTGCCGAACATGAGCAAGTGGGTGCTGGCCAGCAAGGCCCGCTCGGCCAGCGAGTTCTATGTCGACGGCTTCGCCCGCGCCCGGCGCGAGGCGGTGGCACACAACGCGCGCAGCCGCATCGTGCTGTCACCGAATCTCGTCAACGGCCAGATGGACTGGCAGATCGACCTGTGCTTCCCGGTGCCGGGCACGCCGTGCAGCCAGGTCAGCGGCGTCTGGTCGACGCCCGACACGCCGGCGCCCAACGATCCGCAGGGCGCGGCCGGCTACAAGTCGGTGTTCCGTGGCGCCGACGCGCTGCCGCAGGCGGACACCCTGGTGCCCACCCTGACCCCGCAGGGCAGCTCGGAGATCTACTACACCGAACTGGGCTGGGTCGACACCACCTTCGCCCAGCGGCTGACCCGGCTGCAGCTGGAGCCGAGCAGCCAATTGGCCGGCGAGGTGCCGAGCGTGGCGCTGGTGGTGACCCTGGCCGGCATGGCCAGCAAATGCGATCCGACCGTGGCGCCGGGCGATTCGCGCGGCTGTCCGCCATGAATGCCGCCATGCCAAGCGCCACCCCGGGCGCCAGCCCGGCCGCCACGCCCCGGCAAGGGCGCCGCGCCGCCCAGCGCGGCGTCGCCCTGCTCGAGGCGATGCTGGCCATCGTCATCCTCGGCATCGGCCTGCTCGGCACGGTCGGCCTGCAGGCGCGCGCCTACTCGGCGCTGTCGGACGCCAGCATGCGCGCCGAGGCCACCATGGCGGTGGAAAAACTGCTGGGCGTGATGAGCAACGACGTCGCCAACATCCCCAACTACGCGCTGGCCGAGGGCGCCGTGCCCAACGCCGCGCTGGCGCCGTGGCTGGCCGAGACGCGCGGCTACATCCCCGGCGCGCGCATCGCCGTGGCGGTGACGGCGGAGCTGCGCCGCTTCCGCGTCGACGCGACCATCCGTTGGACGCGCAAGGCCGGCGGGGTGGAGAACCAGCACCAGATCACCTCCTACATCTCGAACTGACATGGACGCCCGCCACCCATCCCCCCCGCCGGGCGGCCGCCGCGCCGGCTTCTCGCTGGTCGAACTGCTGGTCAGCGTGGTGGTCGGCCTGCTGGCGCTGATGTTCGCCACCCGGCTGATCGTCAGCGCCGAGCAGAACAAGGCGACCTCGCTGGGCGGCTCGGACGCCATGCAGAACGGCATGCTGGCGCTGTTCTCGCTGAACGCCGACGCGGCCCAGTCCGGCTGGGGCCTGAACGACGACCTGGTCACCGGCTGCAACACCACCTTCAGCGACACGGCCGGCTTCACGCTGGCGCCGGCCACCCGGGGCGGCGCCGCCATCACGCCGCTGGCGCCGGTGGTGATCGAATGGAACAACGCCAACTCCGACCGCATCACCTTCTACACCGGCAGCTCGAGCAGCGCGGTCGGCTCGGTCAAGCTGCTGGCCAACTACGTCGGCGGTCCGCTGCTGACCAGCGACACCAACGCCGCCTTCGGCTTCGCCGACGGCGACGTGATCGTGGTGGCGCCCGAGCCGGCCGGCGGCAATTGTTCCCTGGCCCAGCTGGCCGGCGCGCCGGCCGGCCCGGTGCTCAACATCGCGCCGGGCGCCGCCTACCGCTTCAACCTCGCCGCCGGGCTGGGCAACAACTACGGACCGGGCCAGGCGCGCATCTTCAACCTGGGGCCGGGCGCCAAGCTGGCCATGCACAGCTGGTCGGTGCAAAACGGCATCCTGCTGCTGCGCTCGACCGACCTGGCCGGCTCGTCGGCGCAGCCGGTGTCGGTGATCGACAACGTGGTGGCCATCAAGGCCCAGTACGGCTTCGAGACGCGCGCCATCGCCAACTATAGCCCGGCCAAGGACGGCATGCAGGTGGGCCAGTGGAGCGGGAGCATGATCGACGCCGACGGCGACGGCGTGGTCGGCGGCGCCGGCGACTTCCTGCGCGTGGCGGCGGTGCGGCTGGCCGTGGTGGCGCGCAGCAAGAGCGCGGAGAAGCCCAAGGCCAGCAACGGCCAGTGCGACGCCAGCAGCGCCAAGCCGGTGCTGTTCAGCAGCCAGGCGCCGGCCACGGTGGCGGCCGCGCCCGTCACGGTGGAGGTGGCGGTGGCCGGCGACACGATAGCCTGGCAGTGCTACCGCTACCGCGTGTTCGAGGCCATCGTGCCGATCCGCAACGCCGAATGGAGGCCGTGATGCGCCGCCCGCCCTGCTGCCCCCTCTGCCGCCCCCTGTTGCGCCGCCTGGCCCCGCGCCGCCTGTCCGGCCAGTCCCGGCTCGCGTGCGCCGCGCGCCAGGCCGGCGTGGCCCTGCCGGTGATGCTGATCATGCTGACCGTCATGTTAATTAGCAGCATCTACCTGCTCAAGTCGAGCACCTCGACCACGCTGACCACCGCCAACCTGGCCTACGACTCGGCGCTGAGCAAGGCCGCCGACCTGGGCGTGCACACCGCCTTCGCCTGGCTGGCCGCCGCCGACAAGTCGACCCTGGTGGTCGACCAGGTCGGCGGCGGCTACCTGGCCACGCTCAACCCGCTGCAGACGGTCAATACGCCGGCCTTCTGGAACGGCTCGGTGAAGCTGCTCGACACGGCCGGCAACCAGGTCGAATACGTGATCCACCGCATGTGCACCTTCACCGGCCTGTACAACTCGACCAACCCGCAGAACAGCTGCGTGCTGACCTCGGCCAAGGCCAATGTCAAGTCGGCCACGCCGGTGGGGCGCAGCCTGTCGTCGGACGCGCCGGAGTACCAGGACCAGCCGCAGCTGCATTACGTGGTCACCACCCGCATCTACGGGCCGCGCGGCGGCAACGTGGTCAACCAGTCCGTGGTGATGATGGGCCCCTGAGGCGGAGGCGCCGGCCGCTCCAACACCAGGGTCAGACCCTAGGGTCTGACCCTAGGTTTCGCCGGAGGGTTTTCTCAATTTAGCTGCACGCGCCAGCCGTGGCCACCTTCTTCAATGGGACTAGCATGAAACCGATCACTCTATTGTCGCTCGCCGCCGCCGGCCTGCTGGCCGCCGGCCCCGCCTTGGCCGGCCAGACCCAGATCGCCCAGGTGCCGCTGCTTAACATCACCGGCACCGGCACCGTCAAGCCCAACCTGATGCTGTTGTTCGACAACTCCGGTTCGATGGACCAGGCCTACACGCCGGACTACGTCAACGACAACCTGTGCCGCTCGGCGGCCCAGTTGTCCGGCGGCGTGACCGCCTGCAACGTCGGCCATCCGCCTTTCATGAGCCCGGACTTCAACAAGCAGTACTACAACCCGAAAATCCGCTACCAGGCGCCGATCAAGTCGGACGGCACCTTCTACCCGGAGCAGACCTCGGCCGCCACCGGCACCTGGAGCAACGTCACCAGCGACGGCTTCGGCGCCCACAAGACCGACCTGTACGGCAGCAGCAGCAACGCCATCAACCTGGTCAGCGGTTTTCCCGACCTGAAGTGGTGCGACCCCAACAACACCAGCTCCTGCCAGGTCAACAGCGCCAGCTACACCTATCCGGACAACACCTTCCGCAGCGCCGTCGCCATCAACGGCGGGCCCTACTACTACACCATCGGCGTGGCCGAGTACTGCACCGACGACAGCATGAGCAACTGCAAGTCGACCTCGGTGGGCGCCGCCGCGCCGGCCGGCTACCCGGTGCCGGTCAAGCTGCGCTGGTGCAGCAACACCCTGCTGACGGCCTGCCAGGGCAAGCGCGTCGGCAGCTTCATCTACCCGCGCTACTCGGCGGCGGTGGGTTCCAACGCCGCCTACGGCACCATCTCCATCGGCGCCTCGGCCTCGAGCTCGTCGATGACCATCAGCAGCGTCACCATCCCCGACCCGAGCACCGCGCGCACCATCAGCAGCGGCACGCTGACCGCCAGCGCCGGCACCAACACGGCGCTCAAGCAACAGACCGTGGCCAGCGCGCTGGCCGCCAACATCATCGCCAGGTCTGTCGCCAAGAGCAACACCAACCTGTACTACGCATGCGTGCGCGCGCCGATCGGCCAGCCCAGCGTGCCGTCCTGCGCCACCGCCTTCGGCATCACGCTGGCGGCCGACAACATCGTCGCCGTCGTGCCGGTGCTGTGCAGCGGCGCCGTCAACCTGGCCAACTGCCTGCCGATCAACGACGCCAGCCGCGCCGGCTGGGGCATCACGGCGACCGCGCCGGCCGTCACGCCGACGCCGGCCACCACCGGCGTGCCGCCCACCGCGCTGTTGTTCGCCAGCGGCACCACGTCCGGCTCGGGCACGCCCAGCCTGGCCTCGGTCAAACTGGGCGGCACCACGCTGGCCAGCGCCATCGGCCTGGGCAAGAGCACCACCGCCAGCGCCGTGGTGGTCAAGCTGCAGGCCGCCATCGGCGTCGCCGGCAGCATCCGCGCCTACATCGGCGGCAACGCCGTGACCAAGCTGTGCCAGGCGCAGGGCGCCACCACGCTGTGCCTGGTCGACACCGGCGCCACCGTCAACGGCGCCGCGCCCTCGGTCGGCAGCCTGAGCAACGGCGGCACGCTGGCCTTCACCACGGCCAACGCCACCAGCTCCAGCGACGCCATACCGGTCGCCACGGTGGCGTTGTCGGCCGGTTCCAGCGCGCCGAGCAGCTTCAGCCGCGTCGACATCGTGTCCGGCGCCACCTATCCGAAGGGCAGCGAGCGCACCGACTGCGTGGCCGGCGCCGGCGTCTGCAGCTACGCCGAGGAGATGACCAACTTCGCCAACTGGTACGCCTACTACAAGACCCGGCTGCAGATGATGAAGAGCTCGGTCGGCATCGCCTTCTCGCCGATCACCGGCAACTACAAGGTCGGCTACGCCAAGCTGTCGGTGACCGGCGCGGCCGGCGCCATCGACATGAAGCCGGCCGACTTCACCGGCAGCGCGCGCAGCACCTGGTACACCCTGCTGTACAACACCACCACCACCGGTTCGACGCCGATCCGCACGGCGATGGACAACGTCGGCCGCATGTTCGGCAACCTGGCGCCCTACAACTACGCCGCCGGCAGCGAGGTGGTGCAGTACCCCTGCCAGCAGAACTTCATGATCCTCACCACCGACGGCTATTGGAACGGCAGCTCGACGGCCAACGTCGTCAACAACGACAACGTCGAGAACGCGGCGCGCTTCTGCAGCCAGGCGCGCGGCTGCGTCGACGCGCGTGCGCAGAGCCAACCCTCGATCGCCGACGTCGCGCTGCACTGGTACAACGGCGGCTCCAGCACCACCACGGTGTCGCTGCGGCCCTCGCTGGAGCCGGACATGAGCAAGCCCGGCTCGGTGCCGGCGGCCGGCGGCGAGAACACCCACCTGCACATGAACACCTACACCCTGGGGCTGGGCGTGGACGGCGTGATGACCTACGAGGCCAACTACGACTCGGCGCCCAAGGTCGGTGGCGATTTCTACAACCTGATCACAGCCGCCAGCTCGGGCTGCCCGTGGAACGGCGGCGGCGCCTACGTCTGGCCCAACCCGGACGTGAGCAACACCGCCAGCACGGTGCAGGAGCGGGTCGACGACCTGTGGCACGCCGCCGTCAACGGCCATGGCAAGTACTTCAGCGCCAACGAGCCGCGCGAGGTGGTCGACGGCCTCAGCTCGGCGCTGGCCAACATGCAGGTGAAGATAGGCGCGGCGGCTGCCGCCGCGACGTCGACGCCGAACATCTCGCAACAGGACAACGACATTTTTTCCGCCACCTTCACCACCGTCAAATGGTACGGCGAGCTGTCCGACAAAAAGATCGACCCGGCCACCGGCATCGTCGGCGGCACGGCCAGCTGGACCAGCTCCGACAAGGTGGGCCAGAAGGTGGCCGCCGCCAGCGACACGCGCACCATCTACATGCTCGACGCCGGCAGCGGCGCGCTGAAGAACTTCAGCTACGCCGCCATGTCGGGTGCCGAGAAGGGCTGGTTCGACAACAAGTGTGCCGCGCTGTCGCAGTGCACGCTGCTGTCGGCCGCCGACAAGGCCGTGGTCAACGACGGCAACAACCTGGTCAACTGGCTGCGCGGCCAGCAGCAGCACGCCGACGACCAGCTGTTCCGCGCCTACACGCTGACGCCCAACACGCCGGCCGGCTCGCCGGGCCCGATCCCCATCGTGCTGGGCGACATCGCCTCGTCCAAGCCGGCCTATCTGCGCGACCCGCGCAAGAGCTTCCTGACCAGCGGCTACAGCGCCTTCAAGAGCGCCAACGCCGGCCGCGCCGGCACCGTGTTCGCCGCCGCCAACGACGGCATGCTGCACGCCTTCAGCGCCGCCAGCGGCGAGGAGCTGTGGGCCTACGCGCCGCGCATCACCATGAGGAAGCTGTACGCGCTGGCCAGCACCACCTACGGCACCAACCACCAGTTCAGCACCGACGCCTCGCCCGAGCTGGCCGACGTGCAGATCGGCGGCGTCTGGAAGAGCGTGCTGGTGGCCGGCCTGAACGGCGGCGGCCGCGGCTACTACGCGCTCGACGTGACCGACCCGGCGCATCCGGTGGCGCTGTGGGAACTGTGCGCCGACGCCAACGTCTGCGCGCGCAACGACACCGACCTCGGGCTCTCCTTCGGCAATCCGCAGTTCGGCATGTGGCAGGGCAAATGGGTGGTCTTCCTCACCTCCGGCTACAACAACGTGCCCGGCGTCGACGGCGTGGCCGGCGGCAGCGGCCAGGGCATCCTGTTCATCGTCGACGTGGCCACCGGCGCGGTGTTGAAGAAGGTGTCGACCCTGGCCGGCGACACGACGACGCCGTCCGGCCTGGCCAAGATCACCTCGATCTCGCTCGACCCGAGCACCGACCCGAGCACCACCTACGTCTACGGCGGCGACAACCAGGGCCAGATGTGGCGCTTCGACATGAGCGACCCGAACAGCAGCGCCGTGGCGGTGCTGAAGATGGGCGACGCCGGCGCGCTGCAGCCGATCACCACGCGGCCCGACGTGACGCTGTGCGCGGTCAGCGCCAGCAGCACCGTGAACGGCATCACCACCGTCACCGAGACGGCGCAGCGCGTGGTCTTGTTCGGCACCGGCCGCCTGCTCGACGTGCCCGACACCTCCAACACCGACGTGCAGAGCCTGTACCTGCTGAAGGACAGCGGCAGCGCCGTCGCCAACCTGCGCGGTTCCAGCATGGTCGAGCAGACCCTCAGCCTGGCCGGCTCGAGCAGCAACACCAACACCTACGCCATCACCAGCAACCAGGTCGACCTGGGGCAGAAGAGCGGCTGGTTCTTCGACTGGAAGCTCAACGCCGGCGAGCGCATGAACCTCGACCCGCAGATCGTCAGCGGGGTCGCCAACGTGGTGACGAATATGCCGACCTCGTCGTCGGCCTGCTCGGTGGGCGGCTCGAGCAACAGCTACCAGGTCGACGTCTGCGACGGCAGCGCGGTGTCCGGCCAGCCGGCCGGCAGCACCTTGTCGAACACCTCGGCGGCGGTCGGCTTCATCATCATCCGCCTGCCCAAGGGCGAGCTGAAGATGATCAGCACCATGGCCACCGGCGAAACGCGCACCAAGTCGCTGGCCGAGCAGAACTCGGCCGCCGCCCACCGGGTCGGCTGGCGCCGGGTCAAGGGCGATTGAGGCCGGGCCGGGCCGATAGCGGGGAAACAGTTCACACGAAAGCCCCAACTATCGGTAAAATTGAAGGTTTTTTGCGGGGCCATAATATGGTCGCGACTATGGCCAACGATACCGAAAACACAATACCCGAATTGAACGACGATTCCGCCCCGGCCAGCAGCGCCAAAACGCCGGCGCTGATCGCCCGCGAAGTGCAGCGCCGCCGCACCTTCGGCATCATTTCCCACCCGGATGCGGGTAAGACCACGCTGACCGAAAAGCTGCTGCTGTTCTCGGGCGCGATCCAAATGGCCGGCACGGTCAAGGCGCGCAAGAGCGGCCGCCACGCCACCTCCGACTGGATGGAGATCGAGAAGCAGCGCGGCATTTCCGTGGCCTCCTCGGTGATGCAGTTCGAGCACCGCGACCACGTCATCAACCTGCTCGACACCCCCGGCCACCAGGACTTCTCGGAAGACACCTACCGCGTGCTGACGGCGGTCGACTCGGCCCTGATGGTGATCGACGCGGCCAAGGGTGTCGAGGCGCAGACCATCAAGCTGCTGGCGGTTTGCCGCATGCGCAACACGCCGATCGTCACCTTCATGAACAAGATGGACCGCGAAACGCGCGATCCGCTGGAACTGCTCGACGAGCTCGAATCGGTGCTGAAGATCCAATGCGCGCCGGTCACCTGGCCGATCGGCATGGGCAAGAACTTCCGCGGCGTCTACCACCTGCTGAACGACGAGATCATGCTGTTCAAGGCCGGCGAGGAAAAGGCCGACGGCGCCTTCGAGGTCATCAAGGGCATCGACAATCCGCGCCTGCAGGAGATGTTCCCGCTGGAGATGGACCAGTTGAAGATGGAGGTGGAGCTGGTGCACGGCGCCTCCCACCCGTTCAATCTGGACGAGTTCCTGTCGGGCGTGCAGACGCCGGTGTTCTTCGGCTCGGCCATCAACAACTTCGGCGTGCGCGAGATCCTTTCGGCGCTGGTCGACTGGGCGCCGGCGCCGCGTCCGCGCGACGCCACGGTGCGTGTGGTCGATCCGGCCGAGCAGCCGTTCACCGGCTTCGTGTTCAAGATCCAGGCCAATATGGACCCGGCCCACCGCGACCGCATCGCCTTCCTGCGCGTGTGCTCGGGACGCTTCGAGCGCGGCATGAAGGTCAAGCACCTGCGTCTGGGCCGCGAGATCAAGGTATCGTCGGTGGTGACCTTCATGGCATCGTCGCGCGAGCAGGTGGAAGAGGCCTACGCCGGCGACATCATCGGCCTGCCGAACCACGGCAACATGCAGATCGGCGACAGCTTCTCCGAGGGCGAGCTGCTCACCTTCACCGGCATCCCGTACTTCGCGCCGGACTTCTTCCGCTCGGTGCGCATCCGCAATCCGCTGAAGATCAAGCAGCTGCATAAGGGCTTGCAGCAGCTCGGCGAGGAGGGCGCGGTGCAGGTCTTCAAGCCGGTGCAGGGCGGCGAGCTGGTGTTGGGCGCGGTCGGCGTGCTGCAGTTCGAGGTGGTGGCCAGCCGGTTGCTCAACGAGTACGGCGTCGACGCCGTCTTCGAGGGCACCAGCATCAGCAGCGCGCGCTGGATCTCCAGCGACGACAAGAAGGCCCTGGCCGACTTCGAGAACGCGCTGGGCCACAACGTCGCCTACGACGCCGCCGGCAACATGGCCTACCTGGCCACCTCCGGCGTCAACCTGCGCCTGACCGAGGAACGCTGGCCCAAGCTGAAGTTCCACGCCACGCGCGAGCACTCGGCCAAGCTGGCCTAAGGGTTCGTCCAGCGCGACACGTCGGCCGCCACGGCCGACAAAAGACCGCCCGGCGCGCAAAGCCCGGGCGTTTTTTTGGGATGGGCCTCAAGGTGCCGGCGGCTTCAAAACCACCCAAAGGCGGAGAGCCAGGGTCAGACCCTAGGGTCTGACCCTTGGTTGTGTCGTTGGGTTTTGCCGGCGTGAAGACGTCGCCTACTTGGCCGGCGTCGCCAGCGGCTTGCCCTTTTCCACCACGTAGACGCCGACCAGGCGCATCACGGCGCTGCCGGTGTTGCGCGCGTCGTGTACCTTGCCGGCCGGGATGACGAAGGCCTCGCCGGCCTTCAAATGGCGCGGCGGCTCGCCGTCGACCAGCAGCTCGCCTTCGCCCTCCAGCACGTAGCTGATCTCGTCGCCGGGATGGGAATGGCGGCCGGCCTGCACGCCGGGGTCGATCTCGACCCGCGCCACCACCGCCTCGCGGCCCTCCACCGACACATCGTTCTTCTGCACCACGCTGCGGCGCAGGCCGGCGTTTTGCGCCAGCGCGGTGCTGGCGCTGGCCAGCAGCAGGATGGCGATCAGGCTACGCTTCAGGGGGCTTGCGGTCACGGCATGTGCGGTCATGGCATTTCCTTTACGTGGGTGGGTGGAAGGGCGTGCGGCCCCGGTGTCAGTGGTGGTGTTGCCGGCCCAGCCATAGCGCGTCGAGCACGCTGCCGAGCCAGCAGACCAGCAGCACCAGCGCGGCCAGGTTGCCGGCCGGGCCGGCGAGGCCGGCGGCCTCGACCCGTTGCGCGATCAGCTCCGGGTCGAACGGCAGGGCGCCGCTGGCGACCTGCTCGGCCAGCGGCATGATCAACTGGGCCATCCGGCGCAACAGGTAGCCGCCCGCCAGCAGCGTCGGCAGTAGGAACAGGCAGCCGCGCCCGGCGCGCCGCAGCAACAGGTGGCCGAGGCCGGGGAACAGCAAGCCGTTGACGAGTGCGGCCTTGAGCGATGGTGTCATGGTGTTCCTGGTGGTCTTGGTGGGCGTTGCGCCGGGCCCTGCGCCGGCCGGCGGTTTGCGCCAGCGCAAGGCCGGCGCGGGGCAAGCGTCGTACAGTACGACATGCGCCTAGGCAAGATTGCGCCTAGGCATATCGTGCCCGCGCGGCGGGTCCGCCGTGCCACCCATCATACCTGCTCAAGCCGGACCATGGCGCGACGGGCCGTCATCGTCAAGGAGAAAACATGAACACTCGGATCGTGCTGTCGTTGCTGCTGGCGCTGGGCGCCTGCGGCCAACTGGTGCTGGCCGCCACGCCGGCGGCGGCCACGCCGGCCATGGCCAACGAAAAGGATGCCATCGCGCTGGCCGAGAAGGGCGCCCAGTTCGTCCGCCAGCACGGCAAGGCCGAAATGGTCAAGCGCATCAACAGCAAGGACCCGGAATTCAACCTGGGCAGCCTGTACCTGGCGATGCGCGATCTGGACGGCATCACCGTGGCCCATCCGACCACCGCGCTGATCGGCAAAAACCTGCTCGACGTGCCCGACGCCGACGGCAAGCCCTTCCGCCAGGAGCTGGTGGCGATGGCCAAGGGCAAGGGCAAGGGCTGGGTCGACTACAAGTTCCGCAACCCGACCACCGGCAAGGTCGAGGCCAAGTCGACCTATGTGCTGCGGGTCGACGACATCGCCCTCGAGGCGGGCATCTACAAGCACTAGCACTGGCGTTAGTCGCGCCGGCCGTCGCGCCGGCGCGGGCGGCATGCGGCGCGCCGCCCATGCGGCCGGCCGCGCACACCTGGTGGGACGATATGCTGAGCAAACTGAGGTTGGGTCCGAAACTGCTGCTGGCGCCCGGCGTGGTGCTGCTGCTGTTGATCGTGCTGTCGGCCGGCGCCTATCTCGGCCTGGTGCGGCAGAACCACTGGCTCGACAACATGGTGCAGCAGCGCGCCGCCCGCATGAAGGCGGCCGACGAGCTGGTGGCCGGCGCCAACCGCGCCCACACCCAAAGCTACCAGCTGCTCACCTGGATCAACGCCAGCTTCTCGCCGTCGCGGGTGGACGCGCTGATCCGCGAGCTGCACGCCCGCCACGCCGTGCTGGACCGCCAGTTCGCCCAGCTCGAGATGGCCATCGAGAGCGACGGCGCCGAGCGCCGCTTCGTCGCCCAGTCGCAGGCGGCCCATGCTCAGTATGTCAAGGCGGTGGCCGACGTGGTCGAGCTGAGCATGGTCGACCCGTCGATGGCGGCCAACGCCATGTCCAAGGCCGAACGCGCCTTCGAGGTGGTGGCGCTGCGCCTGCAGGAGCTGTCCACGCTGGAGCAGCAGCTCAGCGAAACGGCCTACCACCGCGCCGAGGCCGAATTCAAGACCATCTCGATCCTGATGCCGCTGGTGGTGGCCTTGTCGATCGCCCTGTCGCTGCTGGTGACGGTGGCGGTGCGCAAGGCCATGTTGAAGGAGGTCGGCGAGATCGGCGCGGCGGCGCGCGACCTGGCCGAGGGCAATCTGACTGTGCGCGAGCGGGTCTACGGCAGCGACGAGATCGCCGAGACCTCGCGCGCGCTCGACACCAGCATCCGCAACCTGAACACCACGCTGAAGGGCATCCTCGGCTCGGCCCAGGCGATCGACGACGCCTCGCGCGAGATCGCCGAGGGCAACGCCGACCTGTCGAGCCGCACCGGCCAGGCGGCCAGCACGCTGGAGCAAACCAGCAGCTCGATGCAGGACCTCAGCAGCACCGTCAAGCAGACCGCCAGCAAGGCCCGCACGGCGCGCCAGCTGGCCCACTGCGCCAGCGACTTCGCCCAGCGCGGCGGCAACGTGGTGCAGCGCCTGGTGGTGACCATGGCCTCGATCCGCGGCAGCTCGCGCCAGGTCGGCGAGATCGTCGGGGTGATCGACGGCCTGGCCATGCAGAGCAATCTGCTGGCCTTGAACGCGGCGGTGGAGGCGGCGCGCGCCGGGCCGTACGGGCTCGGCTTCGCCGTGGTGGCGGGCGAGGTGCGCGAACTGGCGCAGCGCTCGGCGCTGGCGGCGCGCGAGATCAAGCAGCTGGTCGCCGCCTCGGTGGCGGAGATCGAGCAGGGCAGCCGCGCGGTGGAGGAGGCCGGCAGCAGCATGGCCGACATCGTCAGCTCGGTGCAGCAGGTGGGCGAGTTGATCGGCCAGATCAGCCAGGCCAGCGTGCTGCAGGCGGCCGGCCTGCAAGGCGTGCACGAGGCGATCGTGCAGATGGACCAGGTGACCCAGCAGAACGTGGTGCTGGTGGAGCAGGCCGCCTCGGCGGCGCAGGGCTTGCAGGAGCAGGCCTTGAACCTGTCGCAGGCGGTAGAGCGCTTCAAGCTCGACGATGGCGACGGCCCGGGGGCCGGTCCCGGCGCTGGTGGTCCGGCGCTGGGCGGCGGCGGGACGAAAAAAAACGCAGTCGGCCAGGCGGCGCGGCTGCGTCTTGCTTCCAACCGGAGCTGAGAAGCGGGCAAAACCCAAGGGCGCAAATCCAGGGTCAGACCCTAGGGTCTGACCCTCAAGGGCACCTCCTGCGGTCCGCCTTTGAGTCCTGCCCGCTTACTCGTAGTCGCTCATCGGCGCGCAACCGCACATCAGGTTGCGGTCGCCGTAGACGTTGTCGGCGCGGCCGACCGACGGCCAGTACTTCTGCTTGCGCAGCGACGGCAGCGGGAAGGCCGCCACTTCGCGGCTGTACTTGCGTTCCCACTTGTCGGCGGTGAGCACCTCGGCGGTGTGCGGCGCGTGCTTGAGCGGATTGTCCTCGCGGTCGAATTCACCGTTCTCGACCTTGGCGATCTCCATGCGGATGGCGACCATGGCGTCGATGAAGCGGTCGATCTCGGCCTTCGATTCGCTCTCGGTCGGCTCGATCATCAGCGTGCCCGGCACCGGGAAGCTCATGGTCGGGGCGTGGAAGCCGAAGTCCATCAGGCGCTTGGCGACGTCCTCGTTGCTGATGCCGGTGGCATCGGTCAGCGGACGCAGATCGAGGATGCACTCGTGGGCGACCAGGCCGTCGTGGCCCGAGTACAGCACCGGATAGTGCGGCGACAGGCGGCGGGCGATGTAGTTGGCCGCCAGGATGGCCGTTTCGGTGGCGGCGGTCAAGCCCTCCGCGCCCATCATCGCGATGTACATCCACGAGATCGGCAGGATGCTGGCCGAGCCGTATGGCGCGGCGCTGACCGCGCCGATGCCGGCGACGTCGCGCTGGTAGCCGCTGGAGCGCTGGTTGGGCAGGAACTTGGCCAGGTGGGCGCCAACGCCGATCGGGCCGACGCCGGGGCCGCCGCCGCCGTGCGGGATGCAGAAGGTCTTGTGCAGGTTCAGGTGCGAGACGTCGCCGCCGAAGCTGCCCGGCGCCGCCACGCCGACCAGCGCGTTCATGTTGGCGCCGTCGATGTAGACCTGGCCGCCGTGGCCGTGGATGATCGCGCACAGCTCCTGGATGCCTTCCTCGAACACGCCGTGGGTCGACGGGTAGGTGACCATCACGCAGGCCAGGTTCTTCGAATGCAGCTCGGCCTTGGCCTTCAGATCGGCCAGGTCGACGTTGCCGCGCGCGTCGCAGGCGGTGACCACCACCTGCATGCCGACCATGTTGGCCGAGGCCGGGTTGGTGCCGTGCGCCGACGAGGGGATCAGGCAGATGTTGCGGTGGCCTTCGCCGCGCGACTCGTGGTAGGCCTTGATCACCAGCAGGCCGGCGTACTCGCCCTGCGAACCGGCGTTGGGCTGCAGCGAGACGGCGGCGTAGCCGGTCAGCGCGCACAGCATGTCTTCCAGCTGGACGATCATCTCGCGGTAGCCGACGGTTTGCGCATCGGGCGCGAACGGGTGGATGTTGGAGAACTCGGGCCAGGTGACCGGGATCATCTCGCTGGTGGCGTTCAGCTTCATGGTGCAGGAGCCGAGCGGGATCATGGTGCGGTCCAGCGCCAGGTCCTTGTCGGCCAGGCTGCGCAGGTAGCGCAGCATTTCGGTTTCGGAGTGGTAGCGGTTGAACACCGGGTGGCTCAGGTAGGCGCTGCTGCGCTCCAGCGCGGCCGGGAAGGCCAGCTGGACGCCCGCCTCGACCAGGTCGAAGTCGGCCTTGGCGGCGCCCTTGACGCCGTGGGCGAAGATGGTCCACAGCAGTTCCAGGTCGTCGCGGCTGGTGGTCTCGTCGAGCGAGACGCCGACGTGGTGGGCGTCGACCTTGCGCAGGTTGACGCCGTGGGCGACGGCGGTGGCCAGCAGCGCCTCGGCGTTGTCGGTCTTGACGGTCAGCGTGTCGAAGTAGCTGGCGTTGCTGATCTCGTAGCCGAGCGCGGCCAGGTTGGCGGCCAGGATGCCGGTGTAGCGGTGCACGCGCTGGGCGATCTGTTTCAGGCCGGCCGGGCCGTGGTAGACGGCGTACATCGAGGCGATCACCGCCAGCAGCACCTGCGCGGTGCAGATGTTGGAGGTGGCTTTTTCGCGGCGGATGTGCTGCTCGCGGGTTTGCAGCGCCAGGCGGTAGGCCTTGTTGCCCTGGGCGTCGATGGTGACGCCGACCAGGCGGCCGGACATGCTGCGCTTGAATTCGTCGCGGGTCGACAGGTAGCCGGCGTGCGGGCCGCCGAAACCGAGCGGCACGCCGAAGCGCTGGCTGTTGCCGACGACGACGTCGGCGCCCCATTCGCCCGGCGGGGTCAGCATGGTCAGCGCCAGCAGGTCGGCGGCGACGACCACCATGGCGCCCTTGGCCTTGACGGCGGCGACGCCGCCCTTGTAGTCGCGCACCACGCCGTTTACGCCGGGGTACTGCAGCAGCACGCCGAAGCAGTCGTGCAGCTCGGCCAGTTCGGCCGGGGCGAAGGTGCGCACCTCGATGCCGAGCGGCTCGGCGCGGGTCTGCACCACTTCACGGGTTTGCGGCAGCACGTCGTCGGCGACGTAGAACACCTGCGACTTCGACTTGCCGACGCGCTGGATCAGCGTCATCGCCTCGGCGGCGGCGGTGCCCTCGTCGAGCATGGAGGCGTTGGAGATGCCCATGCCGGTCAGGTCGGTGATGACCTGTTGGAAGTTCAAGATGGCTTCCAGGCGGCCCTGCGAGATCTCCGGCTGGTACGGCGTGTAGGCGGTGTACCAGGCCGGGTTTTCGAAGATGTTGCGCAGGATGACGCCGGGCGTGTGGGTATTGTAGTAGCCCTGGCCGATCAGCGACTTGAGCACCTTGTTCTGCGACGCGATGGCCTTCAGCTTGGCCAGCGCCTCCTGCTCCGGCATCGGCTGCGAGTACTGGCCCAGCGGCAGCGCGCCCTGGTTGCGGATGTTGGCGGGGACGAGGGCGTCGATCAGCGCGGCGCGCGAGGCGTAGCCGAGGGTCGACAGCATCGCCGCTTGTTCTGCTGCGTCGGGGCCGATGTGGCGGGCGATGAAGGCATCGCGGGCTTCAAGTTGGGTCAGGCTGGTGCGGGTCATGATTTGTCAGGGCCAAAAAAGTGCTGCGCCGGCGCGCGCGGGGCGCGCTCGGCAGGGAGGGGGCGTACAGCAAAAAGGCCAGCGCGAAGGCTGGCCTGGTGCGTGGTTTACGCTGCGGTGGTCTTGCCGTAGGCGGCCGCGTCGAGCAGGCCGTCGATGGCGCCGGCGTCGCTCGGCTTGATCTTGAACAGCCAGGCGGCGTAGGCGTCGGCGTTGATCGACTCGGGGGCGCTGACCACGTCCTCGTTGACGGCGATGACTTCGCCGGCGACCGGGGCGTAGATGTCGCTGGCGGCCTTGACCGATTCGACCACGGCGGCGTCGGCGCCGGCGTCGTAGCTGTTGCCGACCTTCGGCAGTTCGACGAAGACGATGTCGCCCAGCGCGTCCTGGGCGAACTCGGTGATGCCGACGGTGACGCTGCCGTCAGCTTCCAGGCGCACCCATTCGTGGGATTCGGTGTACTTCAGGTCTGCAGGGATGTTCATGTGGGGCTCCAGAGGGTAAATGTTGTTGAATACTAATTATTAATTCTATTTATACTTCTACGGCATGACTATGCAGTGTATTTATGCGGCCGCGCGTGGCGGCCGCCTTCCTTAGACGGCGAGGATTTTACCGTTGCGCACGAACGGCAGCTTGACCACCGAGGCGGCCAGCTTCTTGTCGCGGATCTCGACCTGGACGGTGTCGCCGACGGCGACGCCCATCGGCACGCGGGCCAGCGCGATGGCCTGCTGCATGGTCGGGCTGAAGGTGCCGCTGGTGATCTCGCCGACCTGCTCGGAAGCGGCGACGATGACTTTTTGGTGGGCGCGCAGCACGCCGCCTTTTTCACGCAGGATCAGGCCGACGAACTGGGCGTTCTGGCCCTTGGCGACCAAGGCGGCCTTGCCGATGAAGTCGCGCGGCGCCACCAGGTCGATGGTCCAGGCCAGGCCGGCGTCGAGCGGGTTGACGGTTTCGTCCATGTCCTGGCCGTACAGGTTCATGCCGGCTTCCAGGCGCAGCGTGTCGCGCGCGCCCAGGCCGGCCGGCTTGACGCCGACGGCCAGCAGGGCGTTCCACAGCGCCTCGGCCTGGGCCGCCGGGAAGGCCAGCTCGAAGCCGTCCTCGCCGGTGTAGCCGGTGCGCGCCACCATCACTTCGCCGAAGGCGGTGTCTTTGACGATGACGGCGTTGAAGGGTTTGATCTCGGCCGATGCGGCCTGGGTCTCGGGCAGCACCTGCCACACCTTGGCGCGCGCGTTCGGGCCCTGCACGGCGATCAGCGCCATGGTCTCGCCCAGGGCGCCGTCGCGGCGCTGGGTGATGGTCAGGCCGCTGTTGGTGGCGGCGTTTTGCGCGTTGATCCAGGCGAG
This sequence comes from Rugamonas rubra, assembly GCF_900114705.1. GTDB lineage: Bacteria > Pseudomonadota > Gammaproteobacteria > Burkholderiales > Burkholderiaceae_D > Rugamonas > Rugamonas rubra. The sequence continues at coordinate 218,929 of NZ_FOTW01000005.1, read as the reverse complement.
GTCTTTTTCGGCGGTGCCGGCGTTGACCACCAGGCGGAACCAGCTCTCGTTGATGAAGTAGACGATCAGGTCGTCGATCACGCTGCCCTGTTCGTTCAACATGCAGGAGTACAGCGCCTTGCCGCTGGCTTGCAGCTTGTCGACGTTGTTGGCCAGCAGGCCGCGCAGGAAGGGGCGGACGTTGTCGCCGACCAGGTCGACCACGCACATGTGGGAGACGTCGAACATGCCGACGTCGCCGCGCACGGCGTGGTGTTCCTCGATCTGCGAGCCGTAGTTGACCGGCATGTCCCAGCCGCCGAAGTCGACCATGCGGGCGCCGGCGGCGCGGTGGGCGTTGTTGAGTGGGGTGGCTTTGAGCGTCATAATTCCTCGGTCCAAACGTAGAAGGGGTTAACAGAACATGCAAGGAAGAGCTGAAGCAGCCTTTTCCACAATGATCGCAGACCCCTCTGTCCTTGGTACCTGAGAGATTACGGGACGAATCCCGTGCGCCCCTTCGGTGGGCCGCCGGCGTGTGCCGCGGCCGCTCTCCAGAGTTGAGCCGGATGGCGCATCGCGAACGATGCGCGCCGGTCCCTTGATCGGTCCTTTTGCCTGAGAGTTTTTGGGTAGTGCCCCTTCGGCGGCAACGCGAGTTTGCCCTCTCCCGATCAAGACTCGGGAATATATGTCAGAAGGGGCTTCCTGTCAATCTTGAGGCGGCGCGCTAGCGCACTGTACGGGTACAACGGGGCGGCTTGCGGCGGTGTTCTTTGCTAGAATGATTTACTCAATTTTGCAGGTGGCACCATGGGCGAAGAGAACGCGAAGTATGCGGGGCAGGGCTGGTTCACCCTGTCGGGCGACGTCAACAGCGACATGGTGCGGCGCGTCTTCGACGCCGTCGCCGACATGAGCGAGGACCGGGTCGAGACGGCGCACATCCTGATCCAGTCGAACGGCGGCTATGTCAGCGACGGCATCTGCCTATACAACTACCTGAGCCGGCTGCCGCTGAAGGTGGTCACCTACAACGCCGGCGCGGTGGCCTCGATCGCGGTGATCCTCTACCTTGCCGGCAAGCAACGATACGCCAGCGAAACGGCCCGCTTCATGGTGCACAAGTCGCACGCCAGCGCGCCGCACGGGGCGCGGCCGGACGCGCTGCGCATCATCGTCGAGGGCCTGCAGGCGGACGACGCGCGCACCGAGCAAATTTTGCGCGAGCATGTGCACCTGAGCGAAGAGCACTGGCGCGTGCACGCCTATTCCGACCTGCACCTGACGGCCGCCGAGGCGCTGGAGGTGGGCTTGATCGACGCGGTGAAGGACTTCGCGCCGCCCAAGGGCATGCGCGTCACCAATATCTGACGGCAATCCGGGCCGCACGGGGAGGAACGGATGCGACAGGACCAGGGGGGCAGCACCGCAGGGTCAGCACCGCAGCCCGGGGTCAGTGCCGACATTCGGACACAGGCTCGGCTGTGAAGAGCCTCCATGGTATGGGCAATGCTTGAGGTCGTGTCCGAATGTCGGCACTGACCCCGGCGGCTGACCCCGGCGGCTGCTGACCCCGGCGGCTGCAGACTCAGCAGTGAAGAGCCTCTGTGGCAGAGACAATGGTTGAGGTCGTGTCTGAATGTCGGCACTGACCCCGGCGGCTGACCCCGGCGGTAGGGCGGCATGCCTGCCGCCCATGGCGCCGGGGACGGGACTAGCGGTTCTTGTTGCCGCCGGGGGACTTGGCGCCGGAGCCGGGCGAGCCGGACTGTTTGTTGCCGTCGTTCTTGTGGCTTTGTTGGCCGGCCGCCACATGTTGCTCGTGGCTGCCGCCCTGGGTGCCGGCGCCCGACCCTGGCGAGCCGGACTGCTTGCTGGCGCCGCCCGGACCCTGCTTGCCGCTAGCGCCTTTGTCTTTCTGATTCGCACTCATGGTTGTTCCTTTGTGAAAAGTTGAAGTAGCCATCGCCGAAGCCCGCCGCGCCTTGCGGCGGGGTGTTTCCGGTGATGCAATCATGCGATTCTGCTCAGGCTTTCGCTATCGGAATTCCACTCGGCCGCTTGTAGGAGGCGGCCTTGCGCCGCCCGCCCGGCCGCCCCCGGCCCCGGCGCCGCAGGGCGGGCCGGCGCGGCACGGCGCGCCGCGGCGGCGGCGTCGGCCACGGTGAACACGGCCATCAGCTCGCCGAGGTGTTCGGTCTGTTCGCGCATGGCGGCGGCGGCGGCGGCCTGGCGCACCAGGGCGGCGTTATGTTGGGTGGCCTGGTCCATGGACGCGATCGCCTGGTGCACCTGGGCCAGGCCCTCGGTCTGTTCGGCGCTGGCCAGGGCGATCTCGCCGACGATGGCGCTGACCCGCTGCACGCCACCGACCACCTGCTCCATGGTGGCGCGCGCCTTGTCGGCCAGCTCGGTGCCCAACACCACCTGGCCGACCGAGTCGTCGATCAACACCTTGATCTCCTGCGCCGCCGCCGCGCTGCGCTGGGCCAGGCCGCGCACCTCGGCGGCGACGACGGCGAAGCCACGGCCCTGCTCGCCGGCGCGGGCCGCCTCGACCGCCGCGTTCAGGGCCAATATGTTCGTCTGGAAGGCGATGCCGTCAATCACGCCGATGATTTCGACGATCTTCTTCGAGGCGGTGTTGATCGAGGCCATGGTGCCGACCACCTGCTGCACGTCGGCGCCGCCGCGTTGGGCCACCGTCGAGGCCGAGTCGGCCAGGGCGCTGGCCTGGCCGGCGTGCTCGGCGTTCTGCCGCACGGTGGCGGTCAGCTGCTCCATCGAGGCGGCGGTCTGCTCCAGCGCGGCGGCCTGCTGCTCGGTGCGGTTGGACAGGTCCTGGTTGCCGCTGGCGATCTCGTCGGCGGCGCCGCCGATCACGGCGGTGCCCCGGCCGACCTGGCCGATCAGCTCCAGCAGGCTGTCGTTCATCTCCTGCATGGCCTGCAGCACTTGGCCGGTCTCGTTGGCCGGTTGCGGCCCGATGCGCGCGCCCAGGTCGCCGCCGGCGATGCGCCGCGCCATCGCCACCGCCTCGCGCATCGGGCCGACGATGGAACGCGCCAGCCACAGCGCCAGCGTGGCGCCCAGCACGGTGCTGGCCACCAGCAGGGCGGTGGTGACCAGGCGCGCCTGGTCGTACAGCCGGTCGGCGGCTTGCGCCGCGCGGCGGCCGCCGGCCAGGTCGTGGGCCACCAGCAGGTCGATCTGCGCGACCATGGCGAGGAAGTGCTCGCGCATCGTGGTGTTGTACAAGACCAGGGCCAGCGCCTTCTGGTCGTTGCCGGACAGGTTCAGCAGGCTGACTTGCTCACCGGCGAAATCGGCCCGCAGCGCGTCCAGTTGGCGGGCGTAGCCGCGGGTCTGCTCCTCGCCCTGGCGCTCGATCAGGCGGCGGCAGTCGTCGCGCAGGACCAGCATGGCGGCGGCCACCTTGTCGCGGTACTTCGCCATGCCCTCGCGGTCGCTGGCCAGGATGTGCTGGGTCTGCCATTTGCGGATTTCCTGCAGGTCGTTCTTGAGCGAGAGCACGGCCATGATCTCGGGCAGCCAGCGCTGCGAGATCACGGCGGAGGCGTCGTCGATGTCGCTCATGTGCTCGAGCGAGCCGACGCCCTGCAGCACCATCAGGCCGAGAACAAAGGCGAACGCCGCGAGCAGCTTGTGGGCGGTCTTCAAATTGTGCAGAAAGGACATGGCAACCTCGGCGAAGGACGGGAAGGGGACAGCCAGCTTGTCATGTTAGGCAATGCGCAAGCTTGATTCTTGTGCAGCGTCAAGTGTGGTTCGGCGTTGGCGCAATGTGTTTCAAAACAGAAAAAATGCCCGATTCTCGCCAATTGGTTCACTTTGCCCATTGCCTTGTGGCAACGCTGTGTGAAAATGGAGGTGGGCGTTCAATGTTTAGTTGGCTGTTCCGTTAACACCTTGCATCTTGTCTTTTGTCCAAGCAGCACAACGCGGCGCTTGCCCCGCCGCCAGGCCGACCATGATTTCTTCCTCGCCGAGCAGCGCGCCGCCGCCACCGCCCAAGCCGGTGTCGCCGCGCCATGCCCTGCTGGAGGAGTTGATCGGCATCGCCTGCGGCCACCTCGACGCCCAGCTGCCCGAGCTGGCGACGCGGCTGGCCGGCGCCCTGATCGACGCCCGCGACGGCGACCCCGCCACGCTGCAGCAGCGCATCCGCGCCGGCAATCTGCTGCGCAACCGCAACTACGCCTTCCTCCACCTGGCCAAGCTCGCGCTCGAGCGCGCGCTGCGCCAGGAAATGGCCCAGCTGGCGCCGGCGCCGGCGGCGCGCGCGCGGCCGGCCGCCGAGCCGCTCGGCCTGGTGCCCTACGAGGAGATGGATAGCCGGGTGGCGCTGGGGGCCTTGTGCAAGCCCTTCGAGCTGTTGCACGCCGACGTACTGCAGACGCTGAGCGTTCGGCTGGCCTTCCTGTTCGAGCGCGACATCCTGCGCCCCGGGCAGAACCCGTTCCGCCCGGAGGTGTGGCTGCAGGCCCTGCAAGCCGGCTGGGCCGAATTCGCGCCCGACGCCGATCTGCGCCAGCTGCTCGCGCCGCTGTGCAAGCCCGGCCTGTTCTTCGAGCTCGGGCCGATGCTCGAGGCCCTCAACCTGGCCCTGCAGCGCAAGGGCGTGCTGCCCGGTGCGGCGGCCGGCCGGCCGGTGCGCAAGGCCGACGCGCCGGCCCGTCCGGCGGCGCGCCGGCGCGCCGATCCCGCCGCGTTGGCGCAGCAGTTGCGCCAGTTCTTCGCCGCCGGCGGCGAGGACGCCGCGCCGGCCGAGGCCTTCGACCTGAGCATTCCCGACCTGCCCAACCTGCCGCCGGGCGGCGCCCGGCCGTGGCGCCAGGGCGCGGCCGAGGGCTTCCACGCCGGTCAGGACAACCGCATCGCGCAGCGGCAGACGCTGGTCGGCGCCAAGCGGCCCTTGCTGAGCTTGTTGGCCCAGCTGCAGCAGGCCCTGCCGGCGCCGGCGGCCGGTGGATTCGTCGATGGCCCGGGTGGCGGCGCTGTCGGCCACGGCGCAGCGAGCGGCGACGGCGCCACGACCGGCGGCGCCAACCCCGGCGGCGGCCATGGCGCCGGCGGCGGGCGCCGCGACGCCGCCTCGGCCAAGGTGTTCTACCTGCCCGGCATCAAGGACAGCCTGCCGCGCGGCAGCCTGTCGCGCGCCGACGAGAGCACCATCGACCTGTTGGCGGCGATCTTCGAGACGGTGTTCGGCGACCAGAACATCGCCCAGGAGATCCGCGACCTGATCCATCTGCTGCAGATCCCCGTGTTGAAGGCGGCGCTGGTCGACCGCGATTTCTTTTTCCAGGAGGAGCACCCGGCGCGGCGCCTGATCGACCTGCTGTCGCGGCTCGGCTGGGAGCCGCGCCGTGGCCCGGACGACCCCTTGTTCCAGGCGATGCGGCGCAGCGTGGAGCGGGTCGGCCGCGACGACGCCGACGAACGCGCCGTGTTCGCCGCCGCCGTCGACGAGCTCGAGGCCTCGGCGCGGGCGGCGGCGCAGGCCGAGGAGAGCGCCGCCGCCAGCGCGTTGGCCGCGCCGGTGGCCGTCGCGCTCAAGCAGGAGAAGCTGGCGCAGGCCGGCCAGCAGGCCAAGAGCGCGGTGGCGCTGCGCCTGGGCAGCGGCGAGGTGGTGGCGGTGCTCGAGGCCTTCCTGGAAAACAAATGGGTCGACGTGCTGACCATCGCCTACAGCGTCGAGGACGACAAGCCCGGCGCGGTGGGCAACGCCACCCGGGCGATGGACGAACTGATCTGGAGCGCCAAGCCGAAGCTGCGCGCCGACGAGCGCAAGCGCTTGATCGCCATGCTGCCGGGGCTGCTGGCCACGCTCAACAAATGGCTCGACATCGTGCAGTGGCGCGACGCCGATCGTCTGCAGTTCTTCGCCGAGCTGGCCGAGTGCCACGCCTCGATCGTCCGCGCCCCGCTCGACATCACCGCCGAGCGCCAGCTCGAGCTGGCCATGGAGGCGGCGCGCCAGTCGGCCGAGCGGCGCGCCGAGCGGCAGGCGGCGCAGTTGGCGGCGGCGGACGCGGCGGCGCCGGCCGAGGCCGGGGCGGCCGAGGCCGGCGTCGAGGTGGCGGCGCTGGCGCGCGGCATGTGGCTGGCCTTCGAGGAGCCGGACGGCACGCGGCGCAAGGTCAAGCTGGCCTGGATCAGCCCGCTGCGCACGCTGTACATATTCGCCACCGGCGCGCGGCAGGAGGCGTTTTCGATGTCCGGCGCTGCGCTGCTGGAGCGCTTCCGCGCCGGCGGGGTGCAGGTCCAGCTGAGCGAAGGCGTGGTCGGCCAGGCCTTGAGCCGGGTGCTGGCCGGCGCCGCCCCCGGGGAAGACCCGGACGCGGCGGCGGCCGCCACGCGCCGCTCGGCCTGAGCGGCGATAAAAAATGATATTTCCCACGCGCAATATTCGGTAGAATGCGGGCAAATGTGGTTCAATGATGCACCGCCGCAAAAGTATCACGCCGCTTTCCGGCCGGGCGGCGTCGTCAAACCATTGTTCGCAGGGCAAACTTTTTTACTGGATTTTATGATTTGGTGGCATTTTTTAAGTGTGTTGGGCGGCCTCTCGGTCACCGGTCCCCTGGGCATCGCCATCGCCGGCTGGCTGCTGGCGGGTAAATCCTGGCGCCTGACGCTGTCCTGGTGCTGGCTGTTCGGCATCGGCATGGCCCTGGTGGTGGCCACCAAGGTCGCCTTCATCGGCTGGGGCGTCGGCTCGGCCACGCTCGAGTTCGGCGGCATCAGCGGCCACGCCATGCGCGCCGGCGCGGTGTATCCGGTGGCCGGCTACCTGGCCTTCCGCCACGCCGGCGTGTCGCTGCAACGCCTGGCCGTGCTGGCCGGCGTGCTGCTGGCGCTGTTGATCGGCGTCTCCCGCCTGGAGGTGAAAGCGCATTCGATGTCCGAGGTGGTGGCCGGCTGCCTGCTCGGCCTGAGCGTGGCGGCGGCCTTCATCCGCCTGGCCGGCGCGGCGCCGTCGATGGCGCCGAGCCGGGTGTTGGTGGCGCTGTGCCTGCCCATCCTGCTGATCACGCCAAAGCTGGAGCCGGTGCCGACCGAGGAGTGGATGACCGGCCTGGCGCTGTATTTGTCCGGCCACGAGCAGCCCTTCACGCGCCACATGTGGCGGCAGATGCGCCTGCCGCCCGTGCTAGGCTGAGCGCGGCGCCGGCCGGGCGCCCCGTTTGCCTGTTTTTGGCCTGATTTGCCCCGTAAAATGGTATGATTAACCACTTATCCTTCACCTAAGGCCAGTCCTGGCATAGAACCTAAACAACGTGCGACTCTCTTCCATCAAATTGTCGGGATTCAAGTCATTCGTCGATCCCACCAATTTCCAGGTGCCGGGTCAGCTGGTTGGCGTGGTCGGTCCCAATGGCTGCGGCAAGTCGAACATCATCGACGCCGTGCGCTGGGTGCTGGGCGAGTCGAAAGCCTCCGAGCTGCGCGGCGAGTCGATGCAGGACGTCATCTTCAACGGCTCGACCCACCGCAAGCCGGCCGGCCGCGCCTCGGTCGAGCTGGTGTTCGACAACAACGACGGCAAGGCCGCCGGCCAGTGGGGCCAGTACGCCGAGATCGCCGTCAAGCGCACCCTGACGCGCGACGGCACCTCGACCTACTACATCAACGGCCAGCCGGTGCGCCGGCGCGACATCCAGGACATCTTCCTCGGCACCGGCCTCGGCCCGCGCGCCTACGCCATCATCGGCCAGGGCATGATCTCACGCATCATCGAGTCGCGCCCGGAGGAGCTGCGCGTCTTCCTCGAGGAGGCGGCCGGCGTGTCGAAGTACAAGGAGCGCCGCCGCGAGACGGAGAACCGGCTCAACGACACGCGCGAGAACCTGTTGCGGGTCGACGACATCCTGCGCGAGCTGAACGCCAACCTGGAGAAGCTCGAGGCGCAGGCCGTCGTCGCCAACAAGTTCCACAGCATGCAGGCCGACCAGGACGAGAAGCAGAAGCTGCTCTGGCTGCTGCGCAAGAACGAGGCCGAGGGCGAGCAGAAGCGCTGCTTCCGCGACATGGAGCAGGCCCAGACCGACCTGGAGGAACAGACCGCCAAACTGCGCCACGTCGAGCTGTCGCTCGAGCAGATGCGCCAGGCCCACTTTGCCGTCGGCGACCGCCTGCACCAGGCGCAGGGTCATCTGTACCAGACCAACGCCGAGATCGGCAGCCTGGAGGCGCAGATCAAGTTCGTGCTGGAGTCGCGCAGCCGGCTGCAAAACCAGCTGGCCACCCTGGCCGCCCAGCGCGACCAGTGGCAGAACCAGGCGCAGGAATACGCCGAGCAGATCGAGGAGGCCGAATTCAACCTGGAGGAACTGGCGGCCAAGGTCGAGCAGTCGCAGATGATGGCCGAGCAAAAGGCCGAGTCGCTGCCGGAGTTGGACGCCGCCTGGCGCGCCGCGCAGGAGCGCAGCACCGAGTCGCGCGGCCGCATCATGCAGGCGCAGCAGCAACTCGAGCTGGAGTCGGCGCAGCAGCGCAACGCCTCGAACATCCTGTCCGGCCTGGCGACGCGGCGCGAGCGCCTGCAACAGGAAAAGAACGGCCTGAACCTGCCCGACAGCAGCCACCTGGCCAACCTCAAGCTGCAGCTGGAGGAGAAGCAGCAGGCGCTCGAGGAGCAGGGCTACCACCTGGAGGAGGCGCTGGAGCAGCAGCCCTTGCTGGAGCAGGAGCGCCAGGCGGCGCAGGCCCAGGTCAACGCCGAGACGGCCGCCAACGCCCAGCTGGAGGCGCGCTTGAACGCGCTGCGCCAAATGCAGGAGCGGGTGCAGAGCCAGGGCAAGGTGCAGCCGTGGCTGCAAAAACACGAGTTGGACGGCCTGCCGCGCCTGTGGCAGAAGCTGCAGATCGAGGCCGGCTGGGAAACCGCGCTGGAGGCGGTGCTGCGCGAGCGCACCTCGGCGCTGCAAATGTCGAACATCGACTGGGCCAAGGCATTTTTCAACGACGCGCCGCCGGCCAAGCTGGCGCTGTACGCGCCGTCGACCACGGCGCCGACCGCCGCCGCCGAGCTGCCCGGCCTCAAGCCCTTCCTGTCGCTGCTGAAACTGAACGACCCCGGCCTGCGCGGCCTGCTGCAGGACTGGCTGCACAACGTCTACCTGGCCGAGGACGCCGCCGCCGCCTTCGCCGAGCGCGGCCTGCTGCCGGCCGGCGCCAGCTTCGTCACCCGCCAGGGCCACGTGGTGAGCCAGTCCAGCGTGCGCTTCTACGCCGCCGACTCGGAGCAGGACGGCATGCTGGGCCGCCAGCAGGACATCGACAACCTGAGCAAGCAGCTGCGCGCCCAGCAGATGCTGGCCGACGAGGCGCGCGCCCGCTCGGCGCGGGCCGAGGCGGCGCTGTCGCACAACACGCGCCAGCTGGCCGAGCTGCGCGCCAAGAGCCAGAGCCTGACCCAGGCCGTACACACCCTGCAGCTCGACGTGGTCAAGCTGTCCGAGGTCGAGGCGCGCTTCAACCAGCGCAGCGGGCAGATCGCCGCCGACCTGGCCGAGATCGCCGCCCAGGAGGCCGAGCAGATGCAGGCCAAGATGGAGTCGGAGGAAAAGTTCGAACAGCTCGACATGGCGCTCGGCGACCTGCAGGGCGCCCACGAGGACGGCCAGACCCTGTTCCTGCAAATGGAGCAGCGCCTGAGCGACGCGCGCGAGGCGCTGCGCGACCTGGAGCGCAAGGCGCAGGAGGCGCAGTTCGCCGAGAAGAGCGGGCGCAGCAAGATCGACGAGCTGCGCCGCAGCATCGCCACCGCCAGCACCCAGGCGGCGCAGGTGGCCGCCAGCCTGCTGGCCGGCCAGCAGGAGCTGGAGAACCTGGAGTCCGGCGCCGCCGCCGACGGCCTGCAGGACCTGCTGCAGCGCCGCACCGAGCAGGAGAAGGCGCTGTCGGACGCGCGCCACGAGCTCGACCAGATCACCCAGCAGCTGCGCGGCGCCGAGGAGGCGCGCATGCAGTCCGAGCGCAGCCTGCAGCCGCAGCGCGACAAGATCATGGAGATGCAGCTCAAGGAGCAGGCGGCGCGCCTGAACCAGGAGCAGTTCGCCGCCCAGTTGCTGGAGGTGCAGGCCGACGAGGCGGCGCTGGCCGGCAAGCTGCACCCGGATTTGAAACCGTCCTATTTGCAGGGCGAGGTGACCCGGCTGGGCAACGCCATCGCCGGCCTGGGCGCGGTCAACCTGGCCGCGCTCGACGAGCTGTCGCAGGCGTCCGAGCGGAAGAACTTCCTCGACGCCCAGAACGCCGACCTGAACGAGGCGATCAACACCTTGCAGGACGCGATCCACAAGATCGACAAGGAGACCCGCGAGCTGTTGCAGGACACCTTCGAGCGCGTCAACGGCCACTTCTCCGAGCTGTTCCCGATTTTGTTCGGCGGCGGCCAGGCGCGCCTGATCATGACCGGCGACGAGATCCTCGACTCCGGCGTGCAGGTCATGGCGCAACCGCCGGGCAAGAAGAACGCCACCATCCATTTGCTGTCCGGCGGCGAGAAGGCGCTGACGGCGACGGCGCTGGTGTTCTCCATGTTCCGCCTGAACCCGGCGCCGTTCTGCCTGCTCGACGAGGTCGACGCACCGCTGGACGACGCCAACACAGAACGTTTTTGCCGGATGGTCAAACGGATGTCCGGGCATACCCAATTCCTCTTCATCTCGCACAACAAGATTGCGATGGAGATGGCCAATCAACTGATCGGTGTGACGATGCAGGAGCAGGGCGTATCGCGCATCGTGGCGGTGGACATGGAGTCCGCCGCCCATTTCGCTTCCGAGGCACAAGCAGCATGACAGATCTCCAATTGAGTTTAATGGCGGCCGGCGGCGTATTCATCGTCGGCGTTTTTTCCTACAACAAGTGGCAGGAGCACAAGGCCAAGAAGAGTGTCGAACGCGCCTTCTCGTCCGACCACGACGACGTGCTGATGCGCGCCGGCGAGGCGCCGCTGGTGCGCCAGGAGCCGAGCTTTTCGAGCGACGAGGCCGCCACGCCGGCGCACGCGCCTAGCGCCGCGCCCGAGCACGCCGCCGGCGCGGCCGGCGCCGGCGCCGACGCCGCCACCGACACGCCCGCCGCGGCGGCGCCCGGCCAGGCCAGTCCGGAAGCCGACAAGGCCACCAGCCTGGTCGACCCGTTGATCGACTGCCTGCTGCCGCTGGCGCTGGAGGGCGCGGCGCGCGGCGAGAAGATCCTGCCGGCGCTGCAAACGCTGCGCATGGTCGGCAACAAGCCGGTGCACTACATCGGCCTGGCCGTCAGCGGCGAATGGGAACCCATCGTCCACGGCGGCGTCTACACCAAACTGCAGGGCGGCGTGCAGCTGGCCAGCCGCAGCACCGCCTTGAACGAGCTGGAGTACTCCGAGCTGGTGACGCGCCTGCGCGCCATGGCCGACGAGATCGGCGCCGAGCCGGAGATTCCGGACATGATCGAGGTGATGGCCGAGGCGCGCAATCTGCACCGCTTCGTCGCCGGCCACGACGCCCAGCTGGGCGTCAACCTGGCCAGCAACGGCGCGCCGTGGTCGATCGTGACCCTGCTCGGCGCCTTGGAGAAGCAGGGCTTCGACCTGCGTCCCGACGGCCGCTATGTGATGCCGGACGGCGAGGGCGGCCACTTGTTCACCCTGTCGACCAACGTCACCCTGGCCGAGGAGACCACCGCCCGCCTGACCCTGCTGCTCGACGTGCCCTGCGTGGCGCCGGCGCGCGACGGTTTCGGCGCCATGGTGGCCTGCGCCAAGTCGCTGGTCGGCCGGCTCGACGCCACCATCGTCGACGACTACAACCAGCCGCTGAGCGACGCGGCGCTGGCCGAGATCGCCGGCCAGGTGCAGGACTTCTACACCGAGATGAACGACGCCGACATCCCGGCCGGCTCGACCCGCGCGCTGCGCCTTTTTAGCTGAACAATAAAACCAAACACCAAAGCTGAACACCGCACATGAACGATACTAGCCACCAGGACGGCGCCGCGCGCGCCGCCTGGCTCACCGCCGAATTGAACCGGCACCTGCACGCCTACCACGTGCTCGACGCCCCCACCATCCCCGACGCCGAATACGACCGCCTGTTCGCCGAACTGCAGGCGCTGGAGGCGGCCCAGCCCGAATTGCAGGCGACCGATTCGCCGACCCTGCGGGTGGGCGCGCCGCCGCTGCCGCAGTTCGAGCAGATCACCCACACGGTGCCGATGCTGTCGCTCAACAACGGCTTCTCCGACGAGGACATCGAGAACTTCGACCGCCGCGTGCGCGACGGCCTGGGCGACGGCGAGGTCGAATACGCCGCCGAGGTCAAGTACGACGGCCTGGCCATCAACCTGCGCTACGTCGACGGCGTGCTGAGCCAGGCCGCCACCCGTGGCGACGGCTACACCGGCGAGGACGTCACGGCCAACATCCGCACGGTGCGTTCGATCCCGCTGCGCCTGAACAGCGCCACGCCGCCGGCCGTGCTCGACGTGCGCGGCGAGGTCTTGATGTTCAAGAGCGACTTTGCCGCCATGAACGCGCGCCAGCGCGCCGCCGGCAACAAGGAGTTCGTCAATCCGCGCAACGCCGCCGCCGGCAGCCTGCGCCAGCTCGACTCGCGCGTCACCGCCGAGCGCAAGCTGAGCTTCTTCGCCTACGGCGTCGGCGCGCTGGAGGGCGCCGAGCTGCCCGATTCGCACTCGGCGCTGCTGGCCTGGTTCCAGCAACTGGGCCTGCCGGTGGCGCGCGAGGCCGACGTGGTGCAGGGCCTGGACGGCCTGCTCGGCTACTACCGCCGCATCGGCGCCGAGCGCTCGGCCATGCCCTACGAGATCGACGGCGTGGTCTACAAGGCCAACCGCCTGCGCGACCAGCGCGCGCTCGGCTTCGTCTCGCGCGCGCCGCGCTTCGCGTTGGCGCACAAGTTCCCCGCCGAGGAGGCGCTGACCACCGTGCTGGCGATCGAGGTGCAGGTCGGCCGCACCGGCGCCATCACGCCGGTGGCACGGCTGGCGCCGGTGTTCGTCGGCGGCGTCACCGTCACCAATGCCACCCTGCACAACGAGGACGAGGTGCTGCGCAAGGATGTGCGCGTCGGCGACACCGTCATCGTGCGGCGCGCCGGCGACGTCATCCCCGAGGTGCTGGCGGTGGTGTTGGAAAAGCGCGCGCAGCCCGGACCGCCACGCTACGAGCTGCCCAAGCGCTGCCCGGTGTGCGACTCGCACGTGGTGCGCGAGGTCGACGAGGCCATCGCGCGCTGCTCCGGCGGCCTGTTTTGCTCGGCCCAGCGCAAGGAGGCGATCCGCCACTTCGCCGGGCGCCGCATGATGGACATCGAGGGCCTGGGCGACCGCTACATCGACAACCTGGTCGAGTACGGCAAGGTGCACCGCGTCGCCGACCTGTACCTGTTGACCATGGACGAACTGCTCGACATGAAGCGGCTGGCCGACGAGCGCGACGGCAGCACGCCCGAGACCGTCGTCCAAGGCAAGGTGGCCACCAAGTGGGCCGACAACCTGCTCGAGGCCATCGCCGCCAGCAAAAAACCGCCGCTCGAGCGCCTGCTGTTCGCGCTGGGCATCCGCCACGTCGGCGAGTCCACCGCCAAGACGCTGGCCGAGTGGCTGGGCCGCTTCGAGCTGGTGCGGCGCGCCCCGGTGGCGCTGCTGCGCGTGCTGCCCGACATCGGCGGCACGGTGGCCGTCTCGATCGCCGAGTTCTTCGCCGAGCCGCGCAACCAGGAGGCGATCGACGCCTTGCTGGCGCAGGGCGTGGCGCCGCAGGGCGAGCACGCCCCCAGCGCCCACCTGCGCGAGCAGCTCGACCCGGTCAAGCTGTTGGCCGCGCTGGCCATTCCCAAGTTGACCGAGCCGCGCAGCCGCCAGTTGATCGAGCAGGGCGTCACGCTCGACAAGCTGGCCGGCCTGACCATCTTCAATGTATGGGGCCTGCCGCCGGCCGTAGCGCAGGCGCTGGAGGAGTGGATGGCGCTGCCCGGCAGCCGCGAGCAGGTGCGCGCGCTGGCCGCGCTGCGCGAGGAGCTGCTGGCGCAACTGCCGGCGGCGGCGCAGCAGGGGCCGATGACGGGCAAGACCTTCGTCCTCACCGGCACCTTGCCCAACATGAGCCGCGACGAGGCGGCCGAGCTGGTCGAGGCGGCCGGCGGCAAGGTGGCCGGCTCGGTGTCGAAGAAGACCAGTTACGTGGTGGCCGGCGCCGAAGCCGGCAGCAAATTGAGCAAGGCGCAGGAGCTGGGCGTGGCCATCCTCGACGAGGCCGGCCTGCTGGCCCTGTTGAACGTGGGCGCGCCGCCGGCGGCCGCAGAATAAACCGCAACCGATAGCAAGGACGACAGACCATGACCAGAATTACCAAAGCAGTCTTCCCGGTGGCCGGCCTCGGCAGCCGCTTCCTGCCCGCCACCAAGGCGCAGCCGAAGGAGATGCTGCCCATCGTCGACAAGCCGCTGATCCAGTACGCCGTCGAGGAGGCGGTCGCCGCCGGCATCACCGACATGATCTTCATCACCGGCCGCAACAAGCGCGCCATCGAGGACCACTTCGACAAGGCCTACGAGCTGGAGGCCGAGCTGGAGGCGGCCAACAAGCAGTACCTGCTCGAGCTGGTGCGCAACGTCATCCCCAAGCACATCAACTGCATCTACATCCGCCAGTCGGCGCCGCTGGGCCTGGGCCACGCCGTGCTGTGCGCCCGTCCGGTGGTGGGCAACGAGCCCTTCGCCGTGATGTTGGCCGACGACTTCATGGACACCGCCGACGGCGTCAAGCCGGTGCTGGCGCAAATGACCGAGGTCTACGCCTACGAGCGCTGCAGCCTGCTGGCGGTCCAGGACGTGCCGCGCGCGCAGACGCGCCAGTACGGCATCGTCAGCGCCTCGCGCTACCAGGAGAAGCTCGAGCTGGTCTCGGGCATCGTCGAGAAGCCGGCGCCCGAGCTGGCGCCGTCGACCCTGGCGGTGGTCGGCCGCTACGTGCTGTCGGGCCGCATCTTCGACTACCTGGAGCACCTGGGCACCGGCACCGGCGGCGAGATCCAGCTGACCGACGGCATCGCCGCGCTGATGCGCGACGAGCGCGTGCTGGCCTACCGCTACGACGGCCAGCGCTACGACTGCGGCTCCAAGCTGGGCTATCTGAAGGCGATGACGGCGATGGGCCTGAAGCACGCCGAGACGGGCGCCGAGTTCCGCGACTTCCTCGCCGAGCTGCACGTCGAGCGGGAAAACACCAAATGACGGTGCGCGAGATCCTCAAAATGGGCGACCCGCGCCTGCTGCGCGTGGCCGAGCCGGTGCGCGAGTTCGCCACGGCGGAGTTGGACGCGCTGATCGCCGACATGTTCGACACCATGCACGCGGCCAACGGCGCCGGCCTGGCGGCGCCGCAGATCGGCGTCAACCTGCAACTGGTGATCTTCGGCTTCCGGCAGAACCAGCGCTACCCGGAGGCGCCGCAGGTGCCCGAGACGGTGTTGATCAACCCGCTGTTGACGCCGCTCTCCGACGAGCAGGAGGAGGGCTACGAGGGCTGCCTGTCGGTGCCCGGCCTGCGCGGCAGCGTGCCGCGCTGGACCAGCCTGCGCTACGAGGGCGTCGACCAGTCCGGCCAGCCGATCCGGCGCGAGGTCGACGGCTTCCACGCCCGCGTGGTGCAGCACGAGGTCGACCACCTGCACGGCATCCTCTACCCGATGCGCATCAAGGACTTCTCCCGTTTCGGCTACACCGCCGTGATGTTCCCCGAGCTCGACCCCGACCAAGACGACTAAGCCATGAAGAATAAGCCATGAAGCCGACCGCCCATCCGCTGCGTCCCAAGGTCGGCACCGTGCGCGGCGCCTTCAGGCTGGGCAACTCGCAGATCAAGCGGGTCGGCGTGAGCCGCTGGAACTGGAGCGACTCCTACCACTGGATCCTCACGCTGAGCTGGCCGATGTTCTTCGCCTGGGTGCTGCTGGCCTACCTGCTGACCAACCTGTTCTTCGCCACCGCCTTCTACCTGGTGCCCGGCTCGGTCGCCAACGCCCGGCCCGGCTCCTACCTGGACATGGTGTTCTTCTCGATCGAGACGCTGGCCACCGTCGGCTATGGCTACATGAACCCGGCCACCACCTACGGCCACCTGGTGGCGTCCACCGAGATCCTGCTCGGCATGGCCGAGGTGGCCACCGTCACCGGCCTGTTGTTCGCCCGCTTCTCGCGGCCGTCGTCGCGCATCCTGTTCTCCGAGGCGGCGGTGGTGACCAACTTCAACGGCGTGCCGACCCTGATGATCCGCGCCGGCAACGAGCGCAGCAACCTGATCCTCGAGGCCTCGGTGCGCGCCTCGTTGGTGCGCCGCGAGCACACCTTGGAGGGCCAGTTGTTCACCCGCTTCTACGACCTCAAGCTGGAGCGCGAGCAGAGCGGCGTGTTCGCGCTGAGCTGGACCATCATGCATAGCATCGGCATCGACAGCCCGCTGTACGGCAAGACGCAGAAGGACCTGCACGACGAGGGCACCACCTTGACCGTGGCCATCTCCGGCACCGACGACACCTTGAACGACTTCGTCCACGCGCGCCAGAGCTACGCCGCCGAGCACATCTTCTTCGGCCACCATTTCGCCGACATCCTGTCCGACAAGCTGCCCGGTCCGGGCGGCGACGTGCGTATCCTCGACTTCGGCAAGTTCCACGACATCATCGCCGACGGCAGCGACGACGGCGCCGCCTCGGGCGGCGCCATGGCCCACCCGGGCTAGCGCCGCGCCGCCCCTCAGTCGCCCAGCAGGTCGCGCGCGTTGAGTAGCGCGTAGACGATCTCCGGCTGCTGGTCGAGGCGGCGGCGCAGCGCCGCCGGCACCGCCTCGCGCGTCTTGCGGCACAGGCCGGGGCGCTCCAGCAATTCGATCGCCAGGCCGCGCACCGTGCGCACGCCGCGCGCGCTGGGCGTGATGCGCAGCTCGACGCCGAGTTGGGCGCGCAGGCGCTGCTCCAGCGTGAGCAGCTCGGCGTAGCTGGCCAGCGCGCCGATGTGATCCAACAGCTTGCGCTCCTCCTCGCGGGTCAGGCGCAGCACGCGCAGGTCGGCCGGCGCCGCCTCGGCGCCCGCGACCGGCGCCAGCAGCGCCTCGCGGCCGCAGACGCAGGCGCCGGGCGGACATTCTTTGCGGATGGGGAAGGGCGGCGCGACGGACATGGCGGCGGACGGGCGTGGGTGGCGTGGGCGGGCGGCGGAGCCGGGCCGCCAATTCTACCGCGTTCGCGCGGCGCCGTGCGGCCCGCCGCCGGCCGCCGTGAAATGTATGTTTTTATACAATTCGAAAGCGGAATCGCGGCCGCGAGTGTTGTTGCTTCTGTGGCGCTGGGTTGACATAGATCATGGAATTCACCTGATCCGTTTGCGATATCGCAACTATCACGTTGTTTTTCGTCGAGGAATGCTACTCTTGAGCAATCCTTTTCCACTCCGCCAAGACAGGACTCTTGTATGCCCAAGAGGAATCATTTCATCGCCCTGGTCACCGCCAGCTATGTCGCCCTGGCGCTGCTGTGGATACTGCTGTCGGACCGGCTGTTGCTGGCCTTCGGCGACCTCGCCTCGATGTATTGGCTGTCGCAGGCCAAGGGCATCGCCTTCGTCGCCGCCAGCGCCACCGGCTACTTCTTCGCGCTGCGCGCCGTCGCCATGCGCACGCCGGACGGGCAGCAGTCGACGCTGGACCTGCTGGCCGGCGGCCTGGCGCCGAGCAGCCGGCCGCAGTGGAGCAACTACCTGCTGGCGCTGGTATTGACCGCCGCCATGCTGTTCCTGCGCGCCCAGCTCGGCCTGGGCAACGGCACGCGGCCGCTGATGATCCTGTTCATGTTCCCGATCATCCTCAGCGCCCTGCTGGGCGGCGCCGGGCCGGGCCTGCTGGCGACGGCGGTGGCGGCCGTTTGGGCCAAGATGTACGTCGTCGCCCCGCTGCACAGCCTGGCCTTCGACGACGACCACGACCTGCTGCAATGGGTCGTGCTGCTGGTCAACGGCGCCATGATCAGCGTGCTCAGCGAACTGTTGCGCGGCGCCCTGGTCAAGGGGCAGATCGACCGCGGCCTGATTAACAGCGTTGTTTCCGGCACGCCCGACGCGATCTTCGTCAAGGACCTGCAGGGCCGCTACCTGATGGCCAACGACGCCACCACGCAGTTCGTCGGCCGCACCCGCGAGCAGATGCTGGGCCGCGACGACCACGCCATCTTTCCCACCCACCAGGCCGCCGCGCTGATCGAAAGCGACCGGGCCATCATGGCCGCCGGCCTCACCGCCACGCACGAGGAGCTGCTCAGCTGCGCCGACGGCCGCGAGGTGCTGTTCCACACCACCAAGGGGCCGGTGTTCGACAAGAACGGCCGCGTGGTCGGCCTGTTCGGCATCTCGCGCGACGTCACCGAGCGCCGCCGCGCCGAGGAGAAGATCGAATACCTGGCCCACTTCGACGCGCTGACCGGCCTGCCCAACCGGGTCCAGCTGGCCGAACGGGCCGGCTACGCCATCAGCCTGGCGCAACGCAACAACGAGCACCTGGCGCTGATGTTCCTCGACCTCGACCACTTCAAGGACGTCAACGACACGCTCGGCCACAGCGTCGGCGACGCCGTGCTGGTCGGCCTGGCCAAGCGCCTGCTGGCCGAGCTGCGCGTCGAGGACACCGTCTCGCGGCTGGGCGGCGACGAGTTCATCCTGCTGGTCCACGCCGGCGACGCGCGCGGCCTGTCGCAGGTGGTCGAGAAGGTGCTGGCGTTGGTGGCGCGGCCGCACCAGGTCGAGCAGCACCAGTTGACGTTGACCGGCTCGATCGGCATCGCGCTGTATCCGGCCGACGGCAAGGACCTCGAGGAGCTGGTCAAGTGCGCCGACGCGGCGATGTACCGGGCCAAGAAGAACGGCCGCAACGGCTACTGCTTCTTCACCGCCGAGATGCAGGCGCGCACGGCGCGCCACATGCGGATCGTCGGCGCGCTGCGCCAGGCGCTGCGGCTGGCGCAGCTGGCGGTGCACTACCAGCCGCAGTTCGCCGCGCGCGACGGCCGCATCGTCGGTGCCGAGGCGCTGCTGCGCTGGCAGCACCCCGAACTGGGCACGGTGTCGCCGGCCGAGTTCATTCCGGCGGCCGAGGAGAGCGGTTTGATCCTCGAGCTGGGCGAATGGGTGCTGCGCACGGCGGTGCGCCAGGCCAAGGACTGGATGGACGCCGGCATGGCGCCGCTGGTGATGGCGGTGAACCTGTCGGCGGTGCAGTTCCGCCACCCCAACCTGCCCGACCTGGTCCGCGCCATCCTGCGCGAGGTCGGCCTGGCGCCGGAATACCTCGAGCTCGAGCTGACCGAGAGCGGTGCCATGCAAGACCCGCCGAGCGCCATCGCGGTGATGAACAAGTTGCGCGAGCAGGGCGTGCGCATGTCGATCGACGACTTCGGCACCGGCTATTCCTCGCTCAGCTATTTGAAGAAGTTCAAGGTCTACAAGCTGAAGATCGACCAGTCCTTCGTGCGCGATATCAGCACCGATCCGGAGGACAAGGCGATCGTCGTGGCCATCATCAACATGGCCAAGGGCCTCGGCCTGCAGACCATCGCCGAGGGCGTCGAGACGCCGGCCCAACTCGAGTTCCTGCGCCAGCAGGGCTGCGACGAGATGCAGGGCTACCACTACAGCCGGCCGTTGCCGGCGGCCCAGTTCGAGGCCTTCGCGCGCGCGCGCTGCGGCAAGATTTTTTCACTCGCATGAGCAGACAAGGAGAGCATATGGGCACAGCAGGATTTTTTGGCCGCCGTCGTGGCGCGACATGGGGGCTGGCGTTGCTGCTGGCCGCAGGCGGCGCCGGCGCCGCCGAGCACGGCAGCGAGCGCGAGGCGCAGGAGATGGTCAAGAAGGCCGTCGCGCTGGTGCACGCGGCCGGCACGGAGGCGGCCTACCGCAGTTTCAACGAGCATCCGGACGGCGCCTTCAAGGACCGCGACCTGTACGTGTTCGTGTACGACTTCGGCGGCACCTGTCTGGCGCAGGGGGCCAATGCGCGCATGGTCGGCAAGAACCTGCTGGCCATCCGCGACGTCGACGGCAAGCCCTTCATCCAAGGCATGATCGACATGGTCAAGGCCTCGTCCAAGGGCTGGTACGGCCCCTACAAGTTCACCAATCCGAACAGCCAGGGCTACGAGTTGAAGAAGTCGTACTGCGAACGCGGCGCCGGCGACACCATGGTGTGCGTCGGCACCTATCTGGCCAAGTAGGGCGGCGCGCCGGGCAAAAAAAATGCGCACCGAGGCGCGCATTTTGCCGTGCGGCGGATGCCTAGGCGGCTTTGCGGCGGCGCGCCAGGAAGGCCATGATGCCCAGGCCGCCGAGCAGCATGGCGTAGGTTTCCGGTTCCGGCACCGCCGTGATGAAGACGGTGCCGCCGTAGGCGGTGCCGCTGGTCGACAGCACGCTGCCGTTGACCGCCACATAGTAGTCGGTGTTGGCGGCGATGTTGACGCCGGAGAAGCGCCAGTAGCCGCTGCCGGCCTGCGCCACCGAAGAATCGGTTTCACTGACCTCGATCGCGCTGCTGCCGACCAGCGAGTTGTTCGAGGCCAGGTACAGGCCGAACGAGCTGATGGTCACTTCCGTTTTCACCGTGTGCAGCAGGGCGTCGGTGATGTAGGCGCTGGCGTCGGTGGTGAAGGTGAAGTGGTCGCTGAAGTCGCCGGCGCCGGCGAAGGAGTTGCCCAGGTTGTCGCTGTTGAAGTCGATCAGGTTGACCAGCGCATGGTCGACCGGGGTCGCGGCCTGCGCCTGCGGGGCAAACATGCTTGCGGTCAGGGCGATGGCGGCCAGCGCCGCTTTTGTCGTCATATTCATTTTGTGGGCCTTTCAGTCGGTGTGGGGCGGATGCGGGGCGGGGCGGCTCAGGCGGCCTGGCCGCGGCGGCGCTGGCGGCGGGCCATCAGGCCGACCATGCCGAGGCCGAGGCCGAGCATGCCGTAGGTGGCCGGCTCCGGCACGGCGGAGACCAGTTTGCCCGACAAGGCGTACGAGCCGCCCGGCTTCGACACGGTGATGCCGCTGACGCTGATCGTGTAGTCGCCGTTGACCAGGTCGAGCGTCGGCAGCTTCCACAACTCGGACACGCCGGTCTGGATCTGGCTGCCGCCGAAGCTGACCGGGCCGTTCAAGGTGAAATTGCTCAGGTCCATGCCGAGCAGCGCCGACTGGGCGTCCGACGAGACCTGGAAGTTGCTGAAGGTCGCATGGCCCGTCGCCGACGCCACGCTGAAGGTGAACACGTCGGTGAAGGTGCTGCCGGCCAGGATGGTCTTGCCGAAGCCGGCGCCGTCGTTGGTGTTGCCGCCGACGAAGACCAGCGCCTTGCTGGCGTGGCTGACGTCGGCCGCCTGCGCCGCCGACATGCCCAGGCCGGCGGCGGCGACGGCCGCCGCGAAGATAGTTCTTTTGACGAATTGTTTCATGTGGCACCACTCCCGCTAGGATTGATCGATGAAAATATTTCGTCCGGCGGGGCGGCGGCCGGAAAGGGTTTGGAGCAATCAAGCTCTACTGTGATTCAGGATAGCATAACTTTTGGAAATTAATTGTTAATTATAGATGTTTAATTACCATTAGGAAATATTATCGACATTTCCGCGACATATGATTTCCACAAGGAATTTTATGGCCGGAGAATGTTTCAACCCGGGCAAGTGAAGGCCGTCCCGGGCGCTTGCCGTGCCTGCGCCGGGTGGAAATTGTTTTCTTGAAATGTTTGTTAGAATGGCTATTTTAAGCAAGGAGACCGCATGTCGATTCCCGCCACCGTCGCCTGCCTGTGCGGCAAGGTCGAACTGGCGCTCGGCGCCGCGCCGCAGGCCCGCGCCAACTGCCATTGCGCCAGCTGCCGCGACTTCTACGCCACGCCCATGTTGGCGGCGAGCGCCTGGGCCGCCGCGGACGTCCGCGTGGTGAAGGGGGAGTTGCGCCGCTATGCCCATCCGGATAAACAGATGAGCCGGGCGTTCTGCGCCGATTGCGGCGAATTGATGTTCGGCATCAACCGGCTGGGCATGACGGTGCTGCCCAACGGCCTGGCGGCGCGCGCCGCCGGTGGCGCCCTGCCGCCGGCGCTGGCGCCGCAGATGCATTTGTTCTACGCCGAGCGGGTGCTCGAGGTGGCCGACGCCCTGCCCAAATACCTGCAGGGCTGGGACGGCCCGCTGCTGGCCGACTAGCCCCCAAGAACGCAACACTACACTAGTGGCCGCCGGCCTTGCGGCTGGCGCCGAGGTGGTCGAGCTGGCGCGCCAGCTCCTCCTGCATCAGCGGCGACAGGTTGGCGAACTGGCAGCCGATCTGCACCTGCTCGCCGAGCAGGAAGGAGCGGAAGGTGCGCGACAGGCGGATGTCGAGGTCGGCGATCATCACCGCCTCCGGCCCCAGCTCCAGGCGCACCCGCTGCAGGCGGCGGCCGACGTGCAGGCCGACCGCGTCGCGCGGCGCGGCGCGCATGCCGACGCCGCCGGCCGAGAAGTCGTACAACTGCAGCTCGTAGGGCTTGCCGTTGAGCACGAACGAGGCCAGGTAGTAGATCCCCAGCGGCGTCTCGAGGCGCTGGGCGGCGCGCCGGTTGAGGATCTGGCACTTCTCCGGGAAGGCGGCCGGCACCAGGGTCGGCTGGTTGGCCAGCGGCGACCAGTCCGGCGAACTCAGCTTGAACTGCATCTTGGCGCTGCGCAGCCAGGCCACCAGCACGCACTCGCCCGGCGGGATGTATTCGCCCTCGTTGAGTTCGAGCACGAAGTAGGGGTGGTCCGGGTCGACCGAGCGGATCCGCCCCATCACCACGTTGGTGCTGCTGGCCGGGTAGATCGACACCGGGTCGCCGGTCTCGGCCAGCAGGGCCAGCGAATTGCCGATCTCGTCCGGATCGGTCATGTCGTGCGGCTTGGAGCCGAAGGGGATCGGCTCGACCGCGTCGGACAGGCGCGGCGGGCCCCGGCGGAATTCGTTAGGTAGTGGATCGTTCACGACGGCATATCTCTTTGATAGTTTCCAATGGGAAGCAAATTCCGGTTCGAATAGTTTACATTTTATTCGCCGCTTTGGCTTGCTAAATGGCAAGAATTTCGCGCCGCCGGCGACAGGCGCCGACCCGTTTGGCGCGGCGACAACGTTTTGTCCCCGACAATCTTATCAGAATTGCTCGTCCGGGCGCAGATAGCGCCATTGGCCGACCGGCAGGTCGCCCAGCTTGACCTTGCCGATGCGCACCCGCTTGAGGCCGACCACGCGCAGCCCGACCATCTCGCACATGCGGCGGATCTGCCGCTTCTTGCCCTCGCGCAGGGTGAAGCTGAGCTGGTCCTCGTTCTGCCAGCGCACCTTGGCCGGCAGCAGCGCCTTGCCGTCCATCCACAGGCCGTGGTTGAGCTTTTTCAGCGCCGCCTCGGGCAGCGTGCCCTCGCCGGTGTATTGCACGCGCACCAGGTATTCCTTGTCGACGTCGGTGTCGTGGCCGATCAGGTGCTTGGCGACGCGGCCGTCCTGGGTCAGCACCAGCAGGCCGACCGAGTCGATGTCGAGGCGGCCGGCCGGCACCAGGCTGCGCAGCTGGGTCGGGTGGAACTGCTCGTCGGCGCCGCACTCGGCCCAGCGGTTCTCCGCCTTGATCAAGGCCACGGCCGGCTGGTAGCCGTCCTCGGCCTGGCCGCTGACATAGCCCATCGGCTTGTTGATCAGCACGGTGACGCGCTTCGACTGCTCGGCGGCGGCCTGCCGCTCGACCGTCACGCGTTGGCTCGGGTAGACCTTGCTGCCCAGTTCGGACACCACCTGGCCGTCGACCCGCACCCAGCCGCGGGCGATCCATTCGTCGGCCTCGCGGCGCGAGCACAGGCCCAGTTCGGACATGCGTTTGGACAAGCGTAAGAGTTCTTCGGTCATGGTTCTGTTTCTGCTTCTATATCGTTGGATTGCGGTTGTTCGGGGTGGCGCGGCGCGGCTCAGACCTTGAGCGCCTCGAGCAGTTCGGTCTCGAGCTGCAGCTGCAGGCGCGTGTTGTTGAGGGCGGCGCCGTCGACCAGGAAGACGTCCTCGACCCGCTCGCCCAGGGTCATCACCTTGGCCGTGTGCAGGTTGATCTTGTACTTGGTGAGCACGTTGGCGATGGCGTACAGCAGGCCGGTGCGGTCGTTGGCCGCCACCGACAGCAGGTAGTACTGGCCGCGCTCGTCGGGCCGCAGGTCGACCGTCGGCTGGATCGGGAAGGAGCGCGACAGCCGCGACAGGCGGCCCCGGCCGGGCGCCGGCAGCGCCGCCTGGCTGACCAGCAGCTCGGCCAGCTCGTGCTCGATCAGGTTGATGATGTCGCGGTAGCTGTTGGCGAAGCTCTGTTCGGTGACCAGGAAGGTGTCGAGCGCGTAGCCGTGCCGGGTGGTGTGGATCTTGGCGTCGAGGATGCTGAAGTTCTTGCGGTCGAAGTAGCCGCAGATGCGGGCGAACAGGTCGGCCTGGTCCTTGACGTAGACGGCCACCTGCAGGCCCTCGCCGATCGGCGCCAGGCGGCACTTGACCACCGGCGTGGCGCTGCCCAGGCGGTCGTACAGGGCGCGCGTCTGCCAGGCGATGTCGGAGGCGTCGTGGCGCAGGAAGTAGGCGACGTCGAGCTGCTTCCACAGCGCCTCGTGGGCGTCGGGCGGCAGGCCGTACAGGCGCAGCGTGGCCAGCGCCTCCTGCTGGCGGTTCTTCAGCTCGCGGTCGGCCGAGGGCGGCTCGCCGCCCAGCACGCGCAGGGTGATGCGGTACAGGTCCTCGAGCAGCTTGCCCTTCCAGGCGTTCCACACCTTCGGGCTGGTGCCGCGGATGTCGGCCACCGTCAGCAGGTACAGCGCGGTGAGGTGGCGCTCGTCCTTGGCCAGCTTGGCGAAGGCGGCCACCACGTCGGGGTCGGACAGGTCCTGCTTCTGCGCCACCTGCGACATGGTCAGGTGGTTCTCCACCAGGAACACCACCAGCTCGCTGTCCTCGGCGCTCAGGCCGTGGTCGTGGCAGAACTGCGCCGCGTCCACCGTGCCCAGCTTGGAGTGGTCGCCGCCGCGGCCCTTGGCGATGTCGTGGAACAGCGCGCCCAGGTAGAGCAGCCAGGGCTGCGGGAAGTTGGCCATCAGCTGGCTGCAGAACGGGTACTCGTGGGCGTGCTCGGGCATGGTGAAGCGGCGCATGTTGCGCACCACCATCAGGATGTGCTGGTCCACCGTGTAGACGTGGAACAGGTCGTGCTGCATCTGGCCGACGATCTTGCGGAAGTTGGGCAGGTAGCGGCCCAGCACCGACAGGTCGTTCATGCGCCGCAGCGCGTGGATGATGCCGACCGGGGCCTGCAGGATGCGCAGGAACAGGGCGCGGTTGCGCGGGTCCTGGCGGAACGCCGTGTCGATCTTGAAGCGCTCGTGCCACAGCGCGCGGGTGGCGCGCGCCGTCATGCCCTTCAAGGCCGGCCGCTCGGTCATCAGGACGAAGATCTCCAGCATGGCCGAGGGCGTGCGCGCGAAGGTGTCGTCGTCGGCGATGTCGATGAAGCCGTTCAGCTCGTTGAAGCGCTCGTTGATCGGCAGCGCCACGCCGGACGGCGGGAACAGGCGCTCCTCGATGTTCTGCAGCAGGATGGTGTTGAGCTGGGTCACCGTCTTGGCCGCCCAGTAGTAGCGCTGCATCAGGTATTCGCTGGCGCGGCGCATGTTGGCGCCGCTGCCGGTGGCCTGCAGGCCCAGCGTCTCGGCCAGCGCGGTCTGGATGTCGAACACCAGGCGGTCCTCGCGGCGGCCGGCGTGCAGGTGCAGGCGCACGCGGATGTCCTTGAAGGCGCGCTCCTTCTCCATCAGCTGCTTGGCCTCGGTCTGGGTGATCAGGCCGCCGGTGGCCAGCGTGCGCCAGGAGCTGGCCAGGCCGGCCGCCTTGGCCAGCCACAGGATCACCTGCAGGTCGCGCAGGCCGCCCGGGCTCTCCTTGCAGTTCGGCTCCAGGCTGAAGGCGGTGTCCTCGTACTTGGCGTGGCGCTGGCGCATCTCCAGCACCTTGGCCTGGAAGAAGGCCTGCGGGTCCATCGCCGCGTCGTAGCGGCGCTGCAGCTCGGCGAACAGGGCGGCGTCGCCGCACACCAGGCGCGCCTCGAGCAGGCTGGTTTGCACCGTGATGTCGGCCTGCGACTCGCTCAGGCACTCGTCGACGGTGCGGATGCTGTGGCCGATCTCCAGCCCCAGGTCCCACAGCAGCTGCACCAGTTCTTCCAGCCGGGCGCGGGTGTCGTGGTCGGGCGCGCGGCCGAGCAGGATCAGCAGGTCGACGTCGGAGTGCGGGTACAGCTCGCCGCGGCCGTAGCCGCCGACGCCGACCAGCGCCGTGTCGGCCGGCAGCGCGGCGGCCTGCCAGGCCGTCGCCAGCACCGCGTCAACGCTCTGGCGCAGGCTGCGCAGCAGCTTCTCCGGCATGCCGTCGGCCTGGAAGGCGGCGACGACGATCTGCCGGTCGGCCTTCAGTTGGCGTTTGAGTTGCTCACGCAGTTGCTGCTTCATCGCGGCGGCCGGCACGGTGGCTCAGACGGCGGTGGCGGCGGCGCCGGCGGCCAGCACGATGGCCGGCGGCGGTGGTGTGCCGGCCGAGTTGGTCAGCACCTCGTAGCCGGTCTCGGTGACCAGAATGGTGTGTTCCCACTGCGCCGACAGGCTGCGGTCCTTGGTTTTGATGGTCCAGCCGTCGCCCATCTCGCGGATCTCGCGCTTGCCGGCGTTGATCATCGGCTCGATGGTGAAGATCATGCCGGCCTTGAGTTCATCGAGCGTGCCGGCACGGCCGTAGTGCAGCACCTGCGGCTCCTCGTGGAAGATCTTGCCGATGCCGTGGCCGCAGAACTCGCGCACCACGCTGTAGCCGGCCTTTTCGGCGTGCTGCTGGATGACGTGGCCGATATCGCCCAGGTGGGCGCCCGGCTTGACCTTGGCGATGCCCAGCCACATGCACTCGTAGGTGATGTCGGACAGGCGCTTGGCCAGGATCGACGGTTCGCCGATGAAGAACATGCGGCTGTTGTCGCCGTGGTAGCCGTCCTTGATGACGGTGATGTCGAGGTTGACCACGTCGCCGTTCTTGAGCACCTTGTCGCCCGGGATGCCGTGGCAGATGACGTCGTTGACCGAGGTGCAGATGGCCTTCGGATACGGCGTGTAGCCGGGCGGGCAGTAGTTCAGCGGCGCCGGGATGGTGCCCTGGACGTCGACCATGTATTCGTGGCACAGGCGGTCGAGCTCGCCGGTGGTGACGCCGGCCTTGACGAAGGGGGTGATGTAGTCCAGCACCTCGGCGCCGAGGCGGCCGGCCACGCGCATGCCTGCGATGTCTTCGGCGGATTTGATGGAAATGGACATAATGGGTCGCAATCTGCTAGGTAAACGGGGAGACAGGCATCGCGGCCGGGCCCGCCGCGGCGCGGGGGCGCGCTGCGGCCGGCTCGGCGGGATGCGGATAGAATGAAATTATAAACGACGACGGGAGTGCGCGGGCGGGCCGCCAGGGGAGGGCGTGGCGGCGGCCGGCGCCACAGCGGCGGCTCAGGCGCGCTTGGCGGCGCGGCGCTTGGCCCAGCCGAGCAGGCCCAGGCCGGCCAGCAGCATGGCCCAGGTTTGCGCCTCGGGCACGGCGGACGGGATGAACTCGTGGTCGCCCACCGGATCGAAGGGGTTGCGGCCGCGGTTGATCCAGCGCAGGCCCTCCTCGTCGGCGCCCAGCGCGACCAGCTCGGGATCGGTGTCGAGCGGGCCGCCCGCGCCCAGGCGCGGCGCGCGCTCGCGCAGCTGCTGCAGCTCCTCCTCGGTCAGTTCCTCCTGCGGCTCGGCGTCGGCCAAGCCCAGGTCCTTGGCCTTGACGCCGTCGCCCAGTTCGCGCGCGACCGGCGCCGGCGGGATCACCACGGTGGCCGCCAGCGGCGCGGCGCGCCGCGTCACCCGGCTGAAGTTGCCGCAGATCTTGGGCACCAGGATGCAGTGTTGCTTGGCGCAATAGACCACGCCCGGCTCGTCGCGCTCGGCGCTCCATTTGGCCCGCGTGACGCTGCGGCACACCGAGGCGCGGCCGAAGTGCATGTCGCGGATGGCCGGCTCGTAGGCGTACTTGCCGCCGATGCTGTCGCGCTTGATGCTGACCTTGTCGTCCGCTTGGCCCTGCTCGATACGCCGCTTGAGTTCGGCGCGGATCTCGGCCGGGATGTCGCTGTAGCGCTCCAGCGCGGCGGCGGCGCTGCCGGTGTAGGGGTTCACGCCCGGCCGGTCCCACGAGCAGTGGGGTTGCACGGTTGAAATGGCAGCAAGCGTCAAGGCGAAGGCGACGGACATGGTGGGGTTCCTCTATGTAGTTCAGATTTGCTTCGTGTCGCTGTCGGGATAGTTGGCAACGCGGAACTAAACTTTTCCCTATGATAATATAAAACGGTCGTGCGTGCTTATCGGGACATTGTTTTTTGTAAAAGTAATTGCCATCCGGTGGCCGCCGCCCTTGCCGGCGCCGCACTATTGTCGATAGTTTAACCATGGAAACGCTTGTTGTGTTGTCCAGGTTGACAAAACATGACGAGGATCACCCGTCGCCACCACGGCCCGCCCGCCCGGGGTGCCCGGGCGCACGCCGCGCTTGCCAAATCGGCTGGTTTCAGGGTACAATTTTGGGTTGCTTGAATTCGGTTTTGAGCAATGTTGTGAAGCAGCGGGGCGGGTGGCGTGTTGTTTGCCCCTCGTTCCGCCTCGAAAATCGTTAATAAACGCGAATCCGGTCGACAAGGGTGCCTCTATGGTGACTGATCGGATTCCAGACCCAACCCTGGAGTTAATTATGTCCGTAACAATGCGCGAAATGCTGGAAGCCGGTGTCCACTTCGGTCACCAAACCCGTTTCTGGAACCCAAAGATGGCTCCTTTCATCTTCGGTCACCGCAACAAGATCCACATCATCAACTTGGAAAAGACGATGGCGATGTATCAAGAAGCGATGAAACACGTGAAACAGGTTGCTTCGAACCGCGGCACCATCCTGATGGTCGGCACCAAGCGTCAAGCTCGCGAAATCATCGCGGCTGAAGCGGCACGCGCCGGCGTTCCTTTCGTCGACCAACGTTGGTTGGGCGGCATGCTGACCAACTTCAAAACGATCAAGACCTCGATCAAGCGCCTGAAAGACATGGAAGCGACGATCGAAGACGGTTCCGTTGAGAAGCTGTCGAAAAAAGAAGCGCTGATGTTTGAACGCGAAATGATCAAGCTGCAGAAATCGATCGGCGGCATCAAAGACATGGGCGGCGTTCCTGACGCTATCTTCGTCGTTGACGTCGGCTACCACAAAGGTGCGATCACCGAAGCAGCAAAACTGGGCATCCCGGTCATCGGCGTGGTCGATACCAACCACTCGCCAGAAGGCGTGCAGTACGTGATCCCAGGTAACGATGACTCCTCGAAAGCCATCATGTTGTACGCCCGCGGTGTTGCAGACGCAATCATCGAAGGCCGCGCAGCTGCCGGTAACGAAGTCGTTGAAATGATCAAAGCCGCTGCCGGCGACGAATTCGTCGAAGTTAGCGAACAGGCTTAATTGCTGCGCTATCGCGAGATAGCTTCGCAGTAATGGAAAAGGGGTGGCAGCAGCTCCCCCTTTTTTTTAATGAAAATGGTTTGGGCGCTGCGCGCTCCGCTTCATCCGAGCCGCCCCGGACCACCCCCACCGAATACAGGAGAAACACATGGCAGCGATTACAGCAGCGATGGTAGGCGAACTGCGCGGCAAGACCGACGCACCGATGATGGAATGCAAGAAGGCACTGACCGAAGCCGACGGCGACATGGCCCGTGCCGAAGAGATCCTGCGCGTCAAACTGGGCGGCAAGGCATCGAAGGCCTCCTCGCGCATCACCGCCGAAGGCGTGGTAGCGACCTTCATCGCCAACGGCGTCGGCGCCCTGGTCGAAGTGAACTCCGAGACCGACTTCGTGGCCAAGAACGACGACTTCCTGGCCCTGGCCAACAACGCCGCCCGCCTGGTCGCCGAACACAACCCGGCCGACGTCGCCGCCCTGCTGGCCCTGCCGCTCGACGGCAAGACCCTGGACGAAGTGCGCGCCGCCCTGATCGGCAAAATCGGCGAGAACATGTCGATCCGCCGCTTCCAGCGTTTCGAAACCACCGGCAAGCTGGCCTCCTACCTGCACGGCGCCCGCATCGGCGTGATCGTCGACTTCGACGGTGCCGACGAGCAAGTTGGTAAAGACGTCGCCATGCACATCGCCGCGATGAAGCCGGTGTCGCTGTCGTCCGAGCAAGTGCCGGCCGAACTGATCGAAAAAGAGCGTTCGGTTGCAAAACTGAAAGCCGAAGAAGACGCAGCCAAAGCGGCCGCCGAAGGCAAAGCCGCCCAGTCGCCGGAAATCCTGGCCAAGCGCCTGGAAGGTTCGGTCCAGAAGTTCCTGAAGGAAGTGTCCCTGCTGAACCAGGCCTTCGTCAAGAACGACAAGCAGTCGATCGAACAGATGCTGAAAGAAAAAGCGACCACCGTCAAAGCCTTCACCATGTACGTGGTGGGCGAGGGGATCGAGAAGAAGCAAGACGACTTCGCCGCAGAGGTAGCCGCGCAAATGGCTGCTTCCAAAGGAGCGTAATGTGAAAACGGGCCGCGAGGCCCGTTTTTTTAGCCTGACCCGCCAGCCGGCCCCGCGCCGGCCGGCGGCGAGCATTTTCCGGCGGCGCGTGTGCCAGGCAGTTTTTGGTATCATGCAGGGCCGCCGGCAGTCCCACCGAATCAACCCATTTTAGGAGCCCCAGCTCATGTCAAAACCAGCCTACAAGCGTGTCCTCCTCAAATTGTCCGGCGAAGCCCTGATGGGGGATGATCCCTACGGCATCAACCGCAGCACGATCGAGCGCATGGTGGCCGACGTGGCCGAGGTGGCACAACTGGGCGTGGAGCTGGCGATCGTCATCGGCGGCGGCAACATCTTCCGTGGCGTCGCGCCCGGCGCCCAGGGCATGGACCGCGCCACCGCCGACTACATGGGCATGCTGGCCACGGTGATGAACGCGCTGGCCCTGGCCGACGCCATGCGCCATGTCGGCATCACCGCCCGCGTCATGTCGGCCATCGGCATCGAGCAGGTGGTCGAGCCCTACGTGCGCCCGAAGGCGCTGCAATACCTGGAGGAGGGCAAGGTCGTCGTCTTCGCCGCCGGCACCGGCAACCCCTTCTTCACCACCGACACCGCCGCCGCCCTGCGCGGCTCGGAGATCAGCGCCGAGATCGTGCTCAAGGCGACCAAGGTCGACGGCGTCTACACGGCCGATCCGAAGAAGGACCCGAACGCCACCCTGTTCCACACCATCACCTTCGACGAAGCCATCGCCAAGCACCTGCAGGTGATGGACGCCACCGCGTTCGCCCTGTGCCGCGACCAGAAGCTGCCGATCAAGGTGTTCTCCATCACCAAGCCGGGCGCGCTGATGCGCGTCATCATGGGCGAGGATGAGGGTACACTGGTCCACGTTTAAGTTCCCACCCATTAAGATCCACCCCCAAGATACAGGAGAGCAGCAATGTCCTTAGCTGACGTTAAAAAGAACGCCCAAGACCGCATGGTCAAATCGCTCGAAACCCTGCGCGCCGACCTGGCCAAGGTCCGCACCGGCCGCGCCCACACCGGCATCCTCGACCACGTGATGGTCGAGTACTACGGCTCGCCGACGGCGCTGTCGCAGGTGGCCAGCATCAACCTGATCGACGCCCGCACCATCGGCGTGCAGCCGTTCGAGAAGAAGATGGCCGCCACCATCGAAAAAGCCATCCGCGACGCCGACCTGGGCCTGAACCCGTCGAGCCAGGGCGACGTGATCCGCGTGCCGACCCCGGCGCTGACCGAGGAACGCCGCAAGGAGATGGTCAAGCTGGTCAAGGGCGAGGGCGAGGACGCCAAGATCGCCGTGCGCAACATCCGCCGCGACGCCAACGAAACGGTCAAGAAGCTGGTCAAGGAAAAGGCCTGCTCCGAGGACGACGAGCGCCGCTCGTCCGACGAGGTGCAGAAACTGACCGACAAGTTCATCGCCGACATCGACAAGATGGTGGTCGACAAAGAGAAGGAAGTGCTGACGGTCTAGTCGGCACACTCCCGGCGCGCGCCTTGCGCGCGGCGCCGGGAAGCCGGGGTCAGAGCCTTCGCGGGGTCTGGCCCCTTGCTTGTTTTGGGGGCCGGCCAGCGCAGCGGCGGGCCCTGGGTTTGCAGCACCTGGCACCACTTAATCTGGCAAAACGTTTTCATGAAATATACCAGCTCGACCACCGCTGTTCCGGACACCCCGAACGTGCCACGCCACGTCGCCATCATCATGGACGGCAACGGCCGCTGGGCCACCAAGCGCTTCCTGCCGCGCGTCGCCGGCCACGTCAAGGGTGTCGAGGCGGTGCGCGCCGTGGTCGAGGCCTGCGCCCGCCGCGGCGTCGAATACCTGACCCTGTTCGCCTTCAGCTCGGAGAACTGGCGCCGGCCGGAGGAGGAGGTGTCGCTGTTGATGCGCCTGTTCGTCACCGCGCTCGACCGCGAGGTCTCCAAGCTGCACGCCAACAACATCCGCCTGAAGGTGGTCGGCGACCTGAGCCGCTTCGACGCCAAGCTGCAGACCATGATCGCCTCGGCCGAGCGGCGCACCGCCGCCAACACGCGCATGACGGTGACGGTCTGCGCCAACTACGGCGGCCGCTGGGACATCATGCAGGCGGTCGGCAAGATGGTCGCCGGCCACCCCGGCGCGGCCGCCTTCAGCGAGGAGCAGCTGGCGCCCCACCTGGCCATGGCCTACGCGCCCGAGCCCGACCTGTTCATCCGCACCGGTGGCGAGCAGCGCATCTCCAACTTCCTGATGTGGCAGCTCGCTTACACCGAACTGTACTTCACCGACACCTATTGGCCCGACTTCTCCGCCGCCAGCCTGGACGAGGCGATCGCCTCCTACCAGCACCGCGAGCGCCGCTTCGGCCGCACCGGCGCCCAATTGGCCAACAAGACCACCTAAGAAGACCGCCCCATGCTCAAAACTCGGATACTGACCGCCCTGGTCCTGCTGGCGGTGCTGCTGCCGGTGCTGTTCTTCGCCTATTTCCCGGCCTTCGCCGTGCTGGCCACGCTGTTCCTCGGCGCCGCCGTGTGGGAGGCCGGCCGCCTGTTCGGCCTGCGCGCCGCGCCGGCCTGGGCGCTGGGCGTGGCCACGCTGTTCGTCTATGTGCTGCTGCGTCCCGCCAGCGGCGGCAACAACATGCTGTTCGCCGTCTGCGCCGCGCTGTGGCTGATGCGCTTCACGCCCTCGCTGGCGATCGGCCTGCCGCCGCTCAAGGGCTCGGCCAACTACATGGTCGCCTTCAGCTTCTGCTTCGCCCTGTTCGGCTGCTTCGTCGCCATCGTCGCGCTGTTCCAGCACTCGCCGGCCTTCCTGCTGTCGGCCATGGCGCTGGTGTGGGTGGCCGACATCGGCGCCTACTTCTCGGGCAAGGCCTTCGGCAAGCGCAAGCTGGCGCCGACCATCTCGCCGGGTAAATCCTGGGAGGGCGCCATCGGCGGCGCCATCGCCGTGCTGGCCCTGTCGGCCGCGAGCATTCTGGCCGCGCCGGCCGCGCCCTGGCTGGCCGACACCTTCGCCGTGCTGCTGCAGGCGCGCATGGGCTGGTTCGGCGCGCTGGCCATCCTTATCGTGATCGTCGCCGCCAGCGTGGTCGGCGACCTGTTCGAATCCCAGCTCAAACGGCGCGCCGCCATGAAGGACAGCAGCAATCTGCTGCCCGGCCACGGCGGTGTGCTCGACCGTATTGACGCCTTGATCCCGGTGCTGCCGCTGGCCGCGCTGATCGGTTCCTGGCTGTGAAGGAAGTCACCATGCAACAAGTCACCATCCTCGGCGCCACCGGCTCGATCGGCGTCTCCACCCTCGACGTGCTGGCGCGCCACCCCGAGCGCTATAGCGTCTACGCCCTGTCGGCGCACAGCCGGGTGGCCGAGCTGGCCGCCCAGTGCGCGCAGTTCCGCCCGGCCCGCGCCGTGGTCGGCACGGCCGCCGCCGCCGCCGAACTGAGCGCGCTGCTCAAGGCGAAGGGCCTGACAACTCAGGTCGAGCACGGCGAGGCGGCACTGTGCGCCATCGCCAGCGCCGCCGAGGTGGACACCGTGATGGCCGCCATCGTCGGCGCCGCCGGCCTGGCGCCGACCCTGGCCGCCGCCCGCGCCGGCAAAAAGGTCCTGCTGGCCAACAAGGAGGCGCTGGTGATGTCGGGCCAGTTGTTCATCGACGCGGCGCAGCAGGCCGGCGCCGTGCTGCTGCCGATCGACAGCGAGCACAACGCCATCTTCCAGTGCCTGCCGGCCGACTACGGCCGCGCGCCGCAGGGCAGCGGCGTGGCCAAGATCTTGCTCACCGCCTCAGGCGGCCCGTTCCTGACGCGCGCCGTCGACACGCTCGACGCCGTCACGCCGGAGCAGGCCTGCAAGCATCCCAACTGGGCCATGGGTCGCAAGATCTCGGTCGACTCGGCCACCATGATGAACAAGGGCCTCGAGGTGATCGAGGCGCACTGGCTGTTTGGCGCGCCGGCCGAGCAGATCGAGGTGGTGATCCACCCGCAGAGCGTGATCCACTCGATGGTCTCCTACGTCGACGGCTCGGTGCTGGCGCAACTGGGCAACCCCGACATGCGCACGCCGATCGCCCACGCCTTGGCCTACCCGGAGCGCATCGCCTCCGGCGTCGCCCAGCTCGACCTGACGCAGATCGCCACACTGCAGTTCGAGCGTCCCGACTACGCCCGCTTCCCCTGCCTGGCGCTGGCCTTCGCCGCGCTGCGCGCCGGCGGCACCGCGCCGGCCCTGCTGAACGCCGCCAACGAGGTGGCGGTGCAGGCCTTCCTCGACCTGCGCATCGGCTTCCGCCAGATCGACCGCGTCATCGCCCAGGTGGTCGAGGCGCTGCCGCACGGCGCCGCCGACAGCATCGAGGCGGTGATGGCGCAGGACGCGCTGGCGCGCGCCGCCGCCGAACGCCTTATCGCCGGGTTGACGCGATGAGCTTCCTGCACACCTTGCTGGCCTTCGTCGTCGCGCTCGGCTCCTTGATCGTCATCCACGAGCTGGGCCACTACTGGGTGGCCCGCCTGTTCGGCGTCAAGGTGCTGCGCTTTTCGATCGGCATGGGCAAGGTGGTGTGGTCGCGCCGCTGCGGCCCCGACCAGACCGAATGGGCCGTCTCGGCGCTACCGCTGGGCGGCTACGTCAAGATGCTCGACGGCCGCGAGCAGGACCTCGGCGGCCTGGCGCCGGCCGAGCTGAAACGCGAATTCACCCGCCAGTCGGTGTGGGTGCGCATCGCCATCGTCGCCGCCGGCCCGCTGGCCAACTTCCTCGTCGCCATCCTGCTGTTCACCGGCCTGTACATGGTCGGCATCGCCGAGCCGTCCAGCAAGGTCGGCGCCAGCGCCGCCGGCAGCCCGGCCGCCGTCGCCGGCCTGCACGGCGGCGACCGCGTGGTCGCCGTCAACGGCCAGGCCGTCGCCGTCTGGTCCGAGCTGCGCTGGCAGCTGATCCAGGCCGCCGTCGACAAGAACGAGGCCCGCCTCGAGGTCGAGCGCCCCGGCGCCGGCCGTTACAGTCTGCTGCTGCCGGCCGCCGCCCTGACCGCGCTGGACCTGGAGGGCGACGTGCTGGGCAAGCTGGGCATCAACCTCGGCCGCCCGCCGCCGCTGGTCGAGGAGGTCGTCGCCGGCGGCGCCGGCGCCCGCGCCGGCCTGCGCAAGGGCGACTTGATCGTCGCCGTCGACGGCCAGCCGGTGGTCGACGGCCCGGCCTTCATCAGCATCGTGCGCGGCGCCGCCGGCCGCACGCTGAACCTGGCGCTGCGCCGCGCCGGCCAGGAGCTGCAGTTGGCGCTGACGCCGGACGCCCAGCTGGACAAGGGGCCTACACCTGTAACAGTCGGTAAGATCAACGTCTACGTGGCGCAGATGCCGGATATGATCACCGTGCCCTCATCGGCGCCGGCGGCGCTGCACAAGGCCGTCGCCAAGGTGTGGGACACCAGCGCGATGACGCTGAAGATGATCGGCAAGATGATCGTCGGCGAGGTCTCGTGGAAGAATGTGACCGGGCCGATCACCATCGCCGACTACGCCGGGCAGACCGCGCGCATCGGCGTGGCCAGCTATCTGAGCTTCATCGCCTTCATCAGTATCAGTCTGGGCGTGATGAATTTGCTACCCATTCCGGTTCTAGATGGCGGCCATTTGCTGTATTATTCGCTGGAAGTTTTGACTGGGCGCCCGGTGCCGGAGCGCGTTGGCGAGATTGCGCAGCGCATCGGCGTCGGCCTGCTGGTCACCTTGATGGTGCTGGCGGTGTTCAACGACTTCGCCAGGCTGCTGTAAATCGCGTCGGCCACCGCGTCCGGCGGCATGAGTTTCGCATCGTTGCGTTTGTGTATTCCAATGAGAGCCATTGATTTAGCCAATGAAATTATATTCTGACCGTTTTGCCTCGCCTTCGTTTCGCCGCAGCCTGATCGGCGCCGCCGTGCTGGCCATGTGTGCCGGCCAAGCGCTGGCCATCGAACCCTTCACCGTCAAGGACATCCGCGTCGAAGGCATCCAGCGCACGGAGGCCGGCACGGTCTTCAACTACCTGCCGGTGCGCGTCGGCGAAACCTTCAACGACGACAAGAGCGTGGCCGCGATCAAGGCGCTGTACGCCACCGGCATCTTCAAGGACGTGCGCCTCGAGCAGGACGGCAATGTGCTGGTGGTGCTGGTCGAGGAACGCCCGGCCATCGCCAAGGTGGAGTTCACCGGCACCAAGGAGTTCGAAAAGGACACCCTGGTCAAGGCGCTGAAGGACATCGGCGTCGGCGAGACCAAGGTCTTCGACAAGGCCTCGGTCGACCGCGCCGAGCAGGAGCTCAAGCGCCAATACCTGTCGCACGGCCTGTACGGCGTCAAGATCACCACCACCGTCACGCCGATCGAGCGCAACCGCGTCAACATCGTCTTCGCGGTGGACGAGGGCGAGATCGCCAAGATCAAACAGATCAACATCGTCGGCAACAAGGTCTTCAACGACAAGGAGCTGCGCGAGCAGCTGGCCCTCAACACCGGCGGCTGGTTCAGCTGGTACACCAAGGCCGACCAGTACTCCAAGACCAAGCTGACCGGCGACATCGAGTCGCTCAAGTCCTTCTACCTGAACCGTGGCTACATCGAGATGCAGGTCGAATCGACCCAGGTCTCGATCACGCCCGACAAGAAGGACATCTACATCACCATCAACATCACCGAGGGTGAGAAGTACACCGTCTCGAACATCAAGTTCGAGGGCGAGATGTTCGGCCGCGAGGAGGAGCTGCGTTCGCTGGTGCTGCTGCGCCGCGGCGAGGTGTATTCCGGCGAGCGCCTGACCGCCACCAACAAGCTGATCTCCGACCGCCTGGGCACCTTCGGCTACGCCTTCGCCAACGTCAACGCCAATCCGGAGATCAACCGCGACAAGCGCGAGGTCGGCTTCACCTTCTTCATCGATCCGGGCAAGCGCGCCTACGTGCGCCACATGAACATCGCCGGCAACACCACCACGCGCGACGAGGTGATCCGCCGCGAGTTCCGCCAGTTCGAGTCGTCCTGGTACGACGCCAACAAGATCAAGCTGTCGCGCGACCGCGTCGACCGCCTCGGCTACTTCAAGGACGTCACCATCGACACGCCGGAAGCCCAGGGCACCAACGACCAGGTCGACGTCAACCTCACCGTGGTCGAGAAGCCGACGGGTAACTTCCAGATCGGCGGCGCCTTCTCGCAGTCGGAGAAGTTCACCTTCCAGGCGGCGATCCAGCAGGCCAACTTCGCCGGCAGCGGCACCACCGTCGGCATCGAGCTCAACACCAGCAAGTACAGCCGCACCATCTCGTTCTCGCAGACCAACCCGTACTACACGGACGAGGGCGTCTCGCGCGCCTTCGAGGTCTACCTGCGCACCACGCAGCCGCCGGCGCTCAACATCGGCACCTACAGCATCAAGCAGGAGGGCGGCCGCATCAGCTACGGCGTGCCGTTCTCGGAAAACGACACGGTGTTCTTCGGTATCGGCCTGGAGCGCTCGCGCATCTCGACCGACGGCTCGAGCCCGCAGCGCTTCCTCAACTACATCCGCGACAACGGCGGCCCGTCCAACGGCATCGGCACCGTCAGCTCGAACGCCGTGCCCTTGACGGCGGCCTGGGCGCGCGACAGCCGCGACAGCGCGATCACCCCGACCATCGGCCGCTACCAGCGCGCCAACCTGGAAATCGACGTGATCGGCAACATCAAGTACTACCGCGCCGTCTACGAGCAGCAGTGGTACAAGCCGTTGCATCCGAAGGTCACGCTGGCCTTGAAGGGCGAGATCGACTTCGGCCACGGCATCGGCAGCAAGCCCTATCCGGTGTTCAAGAACTTCTACGGCGGCGGCATCGGCTCGGTGCGCGGCTACCTCAGCTCCTCGCTGGGCGCGGTCGACCCGGTCAACTACGACGCCCTGGGCGGCGCCTCGCGCCTGATCGGCAATGCCGAACTGCAGATGCCTTTCCCCGGCTCCGGCCAGGACCGCAGCCTGCGCTGGTTCGGCTTCCTCGACGGCGGCCAGGTCTACCAGGAAGGCCAGAAGATGCGCCTGTCCGAGCTGCGCTACTCGGCCGGTCTGGGCATCAGCTGGATTTCCCCGGTCGGTCCGCTCAAGTTGAGTTATGCTAAGCCCCTGAACGCCAAGCCGGGCGACCGCCTGGAGCGCTTCCAGTTCCAGATGGGCACCGGTTTCTAATGCCAGTGAGCATTGTTAATTTTTTCGGAGAAATAAGTTGAAGACTGTATCCGCCACCATGAGCAAATATCTTGCCGCGCTTGCACTGGGCTGGTGTGCAATGGCGTCGGTGCAGGCGCAGACCGCTTCGCGCATCGCCTGGCTCAGCCCAGAGCGCATCTACAACGAGTCCAAGCTGGCCAAGCTGGCCGGCGAGAAGCTGGCCGAGGAGTTCAAGTCGCGCGAAAAGGCCGTGCAGGAGATGGCGGCGCGCTTGAAGGTCTCGTCCGAAAAACTGGAGAAGGAACTGCCGTCGCTGGGCGAGGCCGAGCGGGCCAAGCGCCAGCGCGAGTACTTCGAGCTGGACAAGGAGTTCCAACGCCGCCAGCGCGAGTTCCGCGAGGATTTGAACCAGCGCACCAACGAGGAGCGCGCCACGATCTCGGAGAAGGCCACCAAGATCATCAAGCAGCTGGCCCAGGTCGAGGGCTTCGATATCGTGCTGCAGGACGCCGTTTGGGCCAGCCCGCGCATCGACATCACCGACAAGGTGCTGGCCGCGCTCGACAAAGACAAGTAACACGCAGGGCCGGTGTAAGGCCGGCCTGAGACTCACAACCACAGATTGGAACTCCCCGATGGGCACTCGACTAGGAGAATTGGTCGAACGCTTGGGCGGGCAGTTGGTGGGCGACCCGAACCTGGAAGTGATCGGGATCGCGCCACTGACGGACGCCGGCGTTTCGCACATCAGCTTTCTCAGCAATAGCAAACTGCGCGCGCAGGCGCTGCACAGCCAGGCGGCGGCGCTGATCGTCGCGGCCGCCGACGACGAGTTCATCGCCGCCGGTTATGCCGGCGCGCGCATCGTCACCCCCAACCCCTATGTGTACTTCGCCCGCGCCGCCCAGTTCTTCGCGGCGCAGCATGCCCACGTCGCGCCGGCCGGCATCCATCCGGCCGCCAGCGTCGACGCCATGGCCACGGTGGACGCCAGCGCCAGTGTCGGCGCGCGCGCCGTCGTCGAGGCCGGCGCGGTGGTCGGCCCGGGCGCGGTGATCGGCGCCGGCTGCTACGTCGGGCGCGACGCCGTGATCGGCGAGGGCACCGAGCTGTTCGCCAACGTCACCTTCCACGCCCGCTGCCAGATCGGCGCGCGCGGCATCATCCACTCGGGCGCCGTGATCGGCACCGACGGCTTCGGTTTCGCCAACGAGGGCGGGGTCTACATCAAGATCCCGCAGACCGGCCGCGTGATGATCGGCGACGACGTCGACATCGGCGCCAACACCACCATCGACCGTGGCGCGCTGGCCGACACGGTGATCGAGGACGGCGTCAAGCTCGACAACCAGATCCAGATCGGCCACAACTGCCACATCGGCGCGCACACGGCCATGGCCGGCTGCGTCGGCGTGGCCGGCAGCGCCAAGATCGGCAAATACTGCACATTCGGCGGCGCCGCCATGGTGCTGGGCCACCTGACCATCGCCGACCGCGTGCACATCTCGTCGGGCAGCATGGTCTCGCGCTCGATCCTCGAACCGGGCCAGTACACCGGCTTCTACCCGCTGGCCAAGAACGCCGAGTGGGAAAAGTCGGCCGCCATCGTGCGCAATCTGGCGAGCATGCGCGAGAAGCTGCGCGCGCTCGAAAAGACAATTAAAACACTGACCATACAAGACACAAAATGACCACTATCGACACCAGCACGACCATCGAGACTCCAGCCAAGAAGAGCATGGACATCCACCAGATCAAGCAGTATCTGCCGCACCGCTATCCGATGCTGCTGGTCGACCGCGTGCTCGACTGGGAAGCCAACAAATCGATCACTGCGATCAAGAACGTCACCGTCAACGAGGAGTTCTTCAACGGCCACTTCCCGCACAAGCCGGTGATGCCGGGCGTGCTGATGATCGAGGCGATGGCGCAGACCGCCGCCATCCTGTCCTTCCTGACCATGGACATCAAGCCGGACGAGAACTCGGTGGTCTACTTCGTCGGCATCGACAACGCCCGCTTCAAGCGTCCGGTCGAGCCGGGCGACCAGTTGGTGATGAACGTCGAGATCCTGCGCGTCTCGCGCGGCATCTGGAAGTACAAGGCGGTCGGCAGCGTCGACGGCAAGGTCGCCGTCGAGGCCGAATTGATGTGCACCATCCGCAGCGCGGACGACGCTAGTCAGCCCGCCGGGAAGTAAGGCCATGGTCAAGATCCATTCGACCGCGGTCATCGATCCGAAGGCGCAGCTCGACAGCAGCGTCGAGGTGGGGCCGTACACCATCATCGGGCCGCACGTCAGCATCGGCGCCGGCACGGTGGTCGGCCCGCACGTGGTCATCGAGGGCCACACCACGATCGGCCGCGACAACAAGCTGTTCCAGTTCTCGTCGATCGGCGCCGCGCCGCAGGACAAGAAGTGGGCCGGCGAGCCGACCCGTTTGACCATCGGCGATCGCAACACCATCCGCGAGTTCTGCACCTTCAACACCGGCACGGTGCAGGACCGGGGCGTGACCAGCCTGGGCGACGACAACTGGATTTCCGCCTACGTCCACCTGGCGCACGACTGCCAGGTCGGCAGCAACACGATCTTCTCGAACAACGCGCAGATCGCCGGCCACGTCGAGATCGGCGACTGGGTGATCATGAGTGGCTTCGCCAACGTCCACCAGTTCTGCAAGATCGGCGCCCACGCCTTCGTCGGCATGAGTACCAGCCTGACCCAGGACGTGCCGCCGTATGTGCTGTTGAACGGCAATCCGGCGCAGGCCCACGGCGTCAATATCGAGGGTCTGAAGCGGCGCGGTTTCACCCGCGAGCAGATCAACGGCGTGCGCGCCGCCTATAAGATCATCTACCGCTCCGGCTTGACGCTGGAGGAGGCCAAGGCGGCCCTGCTGGCCGAGGAGTTGGCCATGCCGGCGGCGGCCGAGCAGATCCGCGCCATGCGCGAATTCCTCGATACGGCGTCCCGTGGCATCGTCCGCTAAGCCGGCCGCGCGCTCGGTCGCGTTGGTCGCCGGCGAACCGTCCGGCGACGTGCTGGCGGCGCGCCTGCTGTCCGGCCTGCGGCCCTTGCTGCCGGAGGCCCGCTTCCACGGCATCGGCGGCGAGCACATGATGGCGCAGGGCTTCGAGTCGCACTGGCCGATGGAACGGTTGACGGTGCGCGGCCTGCTGGCGGTGATTCCGCGCTACCGCGACATCAAGGGCATCCAGAACGCGCTGCGCGACCAGCTGCTGGCCGAGCGTCCGTCCGTGTTCATTGGCGCCGACTACCCGGGTTTCAACCTCGGCCTGGAGATGCAGCTGAAGGACGCCGGCATCCCCACCGTGCACTACATCGGGCCGCAGATCTGGGCCTGGCGCGGCGGCCGCATCAAGAAGATCATCAAGGCCGTCTCGCACATGCTGGTGGTGTTCCCCTTCGAGGAGGAGATCTATCGCAAGGCCGGCGTGCCGGTCAGCTATGTCGGCCATCCGCTGGCCGAGCTGGTGCCGCTGGTGCCGGACGAGGCGGGCGCGCGCGTCCAACTCGGCCTGCCGCAGGACGCCAACGTGGTCACCATCATGCCGGGCAGCCGCATGTCGGAGCTGAAGTACAACACCGCCGCCTTCGTCGGCGCCGCCAAGCTGCTGCTGGCGCGCGACCGCTCGCTGCGCTTCGTCGCGCCGATGGCCGGCGAGAAGCAGCGCCAGTACTTCCTCGAACTGGTGGCCCAGGCCGGCCTGCAGGACGTCGAGATCCAACTGCTCGACGGCCAGTCGCACACCGCCATCGCCGCCGCCGACGCGGTGCTGGTGGCCTCCGGCACGGCCTCGCTGGAGGTGGCGCTGTTCAAGAAGCCGATGGTCATCGCCTACAAGATGATGGCGGCCGAATGGCAGATCCTGCGCCACTTCGGCTACCAGCCATGGATCGGCCTGCCCAACATATTGGCGCGCGAATTCGTCGTGCCCGAGCTGCTGCAGGACGCCGCCAACCCGGCCGCGCTGGCCGAGGCCATGTGGCGCCAGCTGAGCGACGTGCCGCACCGCCTGCAACTGGCGCAGCGCTTCACCGAGATGCACCACAGCCTGCTGCGCAACAGCGCGCAGGAGAGCGCGCAGGCGGTCATGCGCGTCATCGAGGGGCGCTAGGCGCGCCAGCTCGCGCCCGGCATCCGCAGTATCCGCTTCAATCAAAACAGTAAAAACAGTAAAGTAGCCACCCAGTGAAGCAACCAGTGAAAAACATCTATCCCGGCCTGTTCGACGACCTGCCGTTCTCCCTCGACGAAATCGTCTGCGGCGTCGACGAGGCGGGCCGTGGCCCGCTGGCCGGCCCGGTGTTTGCCGCCGCCGTGATCCTGCACGCCGACCGGCCCATCGCCGGCCTGCGCGACTCGAAGAAGCTGAGCGAGGCCAAGCGCGACCTGCTGGCGCCCGTCATCAAGGCCAACGCCCTGGCGTGGGCGGTGGCCGAGGCCTCCGAGGCGGAGATCGACGAACTGAACATCCTGCAGGCCTCGCTGCTGGCGATGCGCCGCGCCGTCGAGGCGCTGGCCACCGTGCCGACCCTGGCCCTGATCGACGGCAACCGCTGCCCGGTGATGAAGATCCAGACCATGGCCATCGTCGGCGGCGACGACAAGGTCGACTCCATTTCGGCCGCGTCGATCCTGGCCAAGACGGCGCGCGACGCCGCTCTGGTGACGCTGCACGCCGCCTATCCGCAATACAGCTTCGACCAGCACAAGGGTTATCCGACCGCGCTGCACCTGGCGCGCCTGCGCGAGCACGGCGCCTCGCCGGTGCACCGCCGCTCGTTCGGCCCGGTGCGCAAAGTGCTTGAATCGACCGGCCTTGGAGAGGGCAAATGAAAACCATCACCTCGCGCGACAACGCGCAGTACAAGGATCTGAAACACCTGGCCGGCAGCTCGCAGGCGCGTAAGAAGGTCGGCCAGACGCTGCTCGACGGCGTCCACCTGTGCCAGGCCTACCTGCAGCTGCGCGGCCTGCCACAGCAGTGTGTGGTGAGCGAGACGGCGCTGCACAACCCCGAGGTGGGCGACATTGTCGGCCAGCTGGAGGCGCGCCACGGCCACGTGCTGGCCCTGCCGGACGCGCTGTACAAGGCGGTCAGCCAGGTCGAGCACGGCGTCGGCGTGATGTTCCTGATCGATACGCCGGAACGCGCCGCGCCGGCCGCGCTGAGCGTCTCGGCGGTGTTGTTGGACAACGTGCAGGACCCCGGCAACGTCGGCTCCATCCTGCGCAGCGCCGCCGCCGCCGGCATCACCCAGGTCTACTGCAGCGCCGGCACGGCCTTTTGCTGGTCGCCCAAGGTGTTGCGCGCGGCGATGGGCGCCCACTTCGTGCTGGAGATCTTCGAGAACGTCGATCTGGCGCCGTTGGTGCAGGGCTCGCCCATCGCCACGCTGGCCACCAGCGGCTACGCCACCCAGCGCCTGTACGACGTCGACCTGCGCCAGCCGGTGGCCTGGCTGTTCGGCCACGAGGGGCAGGGCGTGGCCGACGATTTGCTGTCGGCGGCGCGCCACCAGGTGGTGATTCCGCACCTGGGCCAGGTCGAGTCACTCAACGTCGCCGCCTGCGCGGCGGTATGCTTTTTCGAACAAGTCAGGCAGAATCAAGGGTAGGATGAAGGCATGATAGCCGCCGGTTAGTGTCGGCCGCACACCTCGGGAGCAGTCCATGGACAACGCGCAGTTGCACTTTCTGGTCGCCGAGGGCGAT
This sequence comes from Rugamonas rubra, assembly GCF_900114705.1. Lineage (GTDB taxonomy): Bacteria > Pseudomonadota > Gammaproteobacteria > Burkholderiales > Burkholderiaceae_D > Rugamonas > Rugamonas rubra. The sequence goes on along the minus strand of NZ_FOTW01000005.1, from coordinate 174,284 downwards.
GCCGGACAGCGGCAGGCGCTGCTTGCCATGCTGCGCGAGCTGGGTGCCGTCAACGTCGGCGAGGCGGCAGACGGCCACAGCGCCTTCAGCATGTTCGACGCCGACATCGCGCCAGCGCCGCAGATCGCCATCATCGACCTGGCGCTGGCGGGCATGGACGGGCTGGAGCTGATCCGCCGGCTGGGCGAGGGGCGGGCGCAGGCCGGCGTCATCGTCACCGGCGAGCAGAGCGCCGAACTGTTGTTTTCGGTCGAGACCATGGCCATGGCCTATGGCGTCAATCTGCTCGGCAGCATCGCCAAGCCGGTGACGGCGGCGCGGCTGGAGGCGCTGCTGGCCAACTATGTGCCGCCGGAGCGGCGCAACGAGCTGCGCCGCTCGGCGCTGAGCTTCTCCTTCGCCGAGGTCGGGCGCGGCCTGCAGGCGCGCGAATTCGAACCCCACTTCCAACCGATGATCGAGCTGGCCAGCGGCCAGGTCAAGGGACTGGAGATGTTCGCCCGCTGGCACCATCCGCAGCACGGCGTGCTCGGCCCGGCCGCCTTCTTCGGCGCGCTGGAGGCCAACGGCCGCATCGACTTCCTCGACTGGAGCATGATCGAAAAATCGGTGGCGGCCTGCCGCGGCCTGCACCGGCAGGGCATCCCGATTTCGATGTCGATCAACGTCGACCAGGGCACGCTGGCGCATCCGCAGTTCATCGAGCAGATCGGCGCCTGCCTGCAGCGCCACGATCTGCTGGCCGACTACATCACCTTCGAGATGACCGAGTCGGCCGTGCTGATCACCGAGCCGCACTTCCTCGAACGCCTGCTGCGCCTGCGCATGCTGGGCTTCGGCCTGGCCATCGACGACTACGGCACCGGCCGTTCCAACCTGCAGCTGCTGGCGCGCATCCCGTTCACCGAATTGAAGATCGACCGCAGCTTCGTCGACGGCGCCGCCAAGCGCCTGCCGATCGGCACGGTGCTGCGTTCCTGCCTGGGGCTGGCGCGCAGCCTGGAGCGGCGCTCGGTGGCGGTGGGGGTGGAGACCAAGCAGGACTGGGACTTCCTGCAGGGCCTGGGCTGTACCTATGCGCAGGGCTACTACATCGCCAAGCCGATGCCGGTGGAGGAGTTCCCCGGCTGGCTGGCCGATTGGCGGCAGTTCTTCTGATTGTGCAGACAGGGCTGAAATTCGCAATTTGCGATCTTGGTGCTATGCTGGAGATGCAGCCCTAGGAGGCGTCCTCTCCCGGCTACCATTCCGGTGAAGACACTAGGTTAGTTTTGGTCCCGTTCTGCGGGGCCGCCCCGATTTAAGACAAACCCGCCTGTTGGCGGGTTTGTCGTTTCTGAACCGGGTTGTCGGCGCGCTGGGGCGCTCAGCCCTAGTAATCCCGCCGGTTCGGCTTGATCTCCTGCAGGATCGTGGTGGAGATCTCCTCGATCGACTTGGCGGTCGACGATAGCCAGCGGATGCCTTCGCGCTTCATCATCATTTCGGCCTCGTTGACCTCGTAGCGGCAGTTCTCGATGGAGGCGTACTTGCTGCCGGCGCGGCGCTCGTTGCGGATCTCGGCGAGGCGCTCGGCGGTGATGGTCAGGCCGAAGATCTTGCTCTTGAACTCGTACAGCGAGGAGGGCAGGCGGCCGCGCTCGAAGTCGTCCGGGATCAGCGGGTAGTTGGCCGCCTTGATGCCGTATTGCATGGCCAGGTACAAGCTGGTCGGCGTCTTGCCCGAGCGCGACACGCCGACCAAAATCACGTCGGCCGACGACAAATTCTTGTGCGACTGGCCGTCGTCGTGCGCCAGCGAGAAGTTGATCGCCTCGATGCGGTTCTTGTACTCCTCGCTGTCGACGATGTTGTGCGAGCGGCCGATGGTGTGGGTCGACTTGACGCCCAGCTCTTGTTCGAGCGGCGCGACGAAGGTCTGGATCAAGTCCATGTGCAGACCCTTGCAGTTGCGGATCACCGCCGACAAGTCGCTCTTGACCAGGGTCGAGAAGATGATCGGGCGCTGGCCGTCGGCGGCGAAGGCCTCGTTGATCTTGCGCGCCGCGTCGTGCGCCTTGTCGAGGGTGTCGATGAAGGGCAGGCGGATCTGGCGGAAGCGCAACTCGAACTGCGTCAGCACGGAGTGGCCGAAGGTCTCTGCCGTGATACCGGTGCCATCCGATACGAAAAATACCGTGCGGGCGGCGTTGGGCAGGGGCGGGCGTTGTTCTTGGGTCATTTGGGTGCCAGGTTAATCGTCAATTAAGTATTGTGAATCGTCAATTTGCGCTGCAGGCTGTAAAATGTCTGCCAACGGTAAGATTGTGCTGCACGACGCTAAGAATAACAAGATTGAATGTCGGCGCCTCGCGGGAAGATTTCTATCATCAAGTAAGGGTGTCATTATGACCAGCATTTCCAACGCAGCATTGAAGGAGCAGCAGGAGCAAACGGGCGAGGCGGTGTACGTTGCCTCGTTCGAAACATTGCGCATGACGGATGTCGAATCCGTCGGCGGCAAGAACGCCTCCCTGGGCGAAATGATCAGCCAGCTGGCCACGGCCGGCGTGCGCGTGCCGGGCGGTTTCGCCACCACGGCGCAGGCCTTCCGCGACTTCCTGTCGTACAGCGCCAACGGCGGCAAGCCGCTGGCCGAGCGCATCGCCGACCGTCTGGCCGGCCTGAACATTGACGACGTGCGTTCGTTGGCCCTGGCCGGCGCCGAGATCCGTCAATGGATCGTCGAGACCCCGTTCCAGCCGCGCCTGGCGACGGAAATCCAATCCTTCTACGAAAAACTGGTGGCCGATTCGAGCACCGAGATGTCGTTCGCCGTGCGTTCTTCGGCCACCGCCGAAGACTTGCCGGACGCGTCCTTCGCCGGTCAGCAGGAGACCTTCCTCAACGTGGTCGGCATCGACAACGTGCTCGACGCGATGAAGCAGGTGTTCGCCTCGCTGTACAACGACCGCGCCATCTCCTACCGCGTGCACAAGGGCTTCACCCACGCCGAGGTGGCCCTGTCGGCCGGCGTGCAGCGCATGGTCCGCTCGGACCTGGGCGCGGCCGGCGTGATGTTCACCATCGACACCGAGTCCGGCTTCAAGGACGTGGTCTTCGTCACCTCCAGCTACGGCCTGGGCGAGACGGTGGTGCAGGGCGCGGTCAATCCCGACGAGTTCTACGTCCACAAGCCAATGCTGGAACTGGGCAAGTCGCCTGTGATCCGCCGCAACATCGGCTCGAAGCTGCTGAAGATGGAATTCACCAACGAAGCCAAGGCCGGCCGCTCGGTGAAAACCGTCGACGTGCCGGTCGAGATGCGCAACCGCTACTCGCTGGACGACAACGAAGTGGTCGAGCTGGCCAAGTACGCCGTCATCATCGAGAACCACTACGGCCGTCCGATGGACATCGAGTGGGGCAAGGACGGCCGCGACGGCAAGCTGTACATCCTGCAGGCGCGTCCGGAGACGGTCAAGTCGCAGCAGAAGTCGACCGACGCGCAGCAGCGCTTCAAACTGAAATCGAGCGGCACCGTGCTGACCTCGGGCCGCGCCATCGGCCAGAAAATCGGCGCCGGTCCGGTGCGCGTCATCACCGACCCGGCCGACATGGAACGCGTGCAGCCGGGCGACGTGCTGGTGGCCGACATGACCGACCCTAACTGGGAACCGGTCATGAAGCGCGCCGCCGCCATCGTCACCAACCGTGGCGGCCGTACCTGCCACGCGGCGATCATCGCGCGCGAGCTGGGCGTGCCGGCGGTTGTGGGTTGCGGCAACGCCACCGACATCCTGAAGGACGGCACCTTCGTCACCGTGTCCTGCGCCGAAGGCGACGAGGGCAAGATCTACGACGGCCTGCTGGAAACCGAGGTGTCCGAAGTGGCGCGCGGCGAACTGCCGCCGCTGCCGGTCAAAATCATGCTCAACGTCGGCAATCCGCAGCTGGCCTTCGACTTCCAGTCGGTGCCGAACGGCGGCGTCGGCCTGGCCCGTCTCGAGTTCATCATCAACAACAACATCGGCGTGCATCCGAAGGCGATTCTGGAATACCCGAACATCGACGCCGACCTGAAAAAAGCGGTCGAGTCGGTGGCCCGTGGCCACGCCTCGCCGAAGGCCTTCTACATCGACAAGCTGGCCGAGGGCATCGCCACCATCGCTGCGGCCTTCTGGCCCAAGCCGGTGATCGTGCGCTTGTCCGACTTCAAGTCGAACGAGTACAAGAAGCTGATCGGCGGTTCGCGCTACGAGCCGGACGAGGAAAACCCGATGTTGGGCTTCCGTGGCGCGGCGCGCTACCTGTCGCCGGACTTCGCCGAGTCTTTCGAGATGGAATGCCTGGCCATGAAGCGCGTGCGCAACGACATGGGCTTGACCAACGTCGAGATCATGGTGCCGTTCGTGCGTACCCTGGGCCAGGCTGAGAAAGTGGTCGACCTGCTGGCCAAGAACGGCCTGAGGCGCGGCGAAAACGGCCTGCGCCTGATCATGATGTGCGAAGTGCCATCGAACGCGATCCTGGCCGACCAGTTCCTGCAATACTTCGACGGCTTCTCGATCGGTTCCAACGACCTGACCCAGCTGACCCTGGGCCTGGACCGCGATTCCGGCATGGCGCTGTTGGCGGCCGACTTCGACGAGCGCGACCCTGCGGTCAAGGCGCTGCTGTCGATGGCGATCAAGGCCTGCCGCGCACAGGGCAAGTACATCGGCATCTGCGGCCAGGGCCCTTCGGACCACCCTGACTTCGCCGAATGGCTGATGGGTGAGGGCATCGAGTCGATGTCCTTGAACCCGGACTCGGTCATCGACACTTGGCAGAAACTGGCCTCGCTGCAACAGAAGTAAGGCTACGCAAAGATATTGTTAAGTAGGAAATGGTGAAGATCGAACAAGAAGAAGTTGACGCGGGCTGGATATGCGTTAGACTGCTTACATAGTGTCGACCAATACAAACACCATTAATACTTACCGAATCGCAGTAAAAACCCTCGTCGCCCGTTGCGGGCAGCGGGGGTTTTTGTTTTTCAAAAGCGCAAGTCCTTGCGCATCGAAGGAGGCATCATGGCGGACTGGATGACATGGCTGGTGGCGGCGGGCGTGATCGTGATTTTCGAGCTGTTCACCGGCACCTTTTATTTGCTGATGATTTCCATCGGTGTGGCCTGCGGCGGTGTGGCTGCTCTGGCCGGGCTGCAACCGCCGGGCCAGATGCTGGTAGCGGCGGTGGTCGGCGTTGCGGCCACCGGCCTGCTGTGGCGCAGCAAGTACGGCCGGCCCGAGCGCGGCGACCCGGCGCGCGACCCCAACGTCAACATGGACATCGGCCAGACCGTGCACGTGGCCCACTGGCACGAGGGCTCGGCGCGGGTGATGTACCGCGGCGCCATGTGGGACGTCGACCTGGCGCCCGGCGGCCAACCGGCGCCCGGCCAGTTCACCATCCGCGAGGTGCGCGGCAGCCGTTTGGTGGTGGCCGCCTGAGGGCACCGGCAGCAGCACCAGCATTAGCAGCAGTAGCAGCAGCACCGCCGCAGCCGTCGTCGCGCGACAGCGGCAAAACCGTTTTCAACCTGGAGAGTACGCAATGGAATTTAGCTTCGGTAACGTCACATTCATCCTGTTCATCCTCGCCCTGGTGTTCGTGTTCAAGACCATCAACGTGGTACCGCAGCAGCACGCCTGGGTGGTCGAGCGGCTGGGCAAGTACCACGCCACGCTGGGCCCCGGCCTGAACATCGTGGTGCCCTTCGTCGACCGCATCGCCTACAAGCACGTGCTCAAGGAGATCCCGCTCGACGTGCCGCCGCAGGTCTGCATCACGAAGGACAACACGCAACTGCAGGTCGACGGCATCCTGTATTTCCAGATCACCGACCCGATGCGCGCCTCCTACGGCTCGTCGAACTACATCGCCGCCATCACCCAGCTGGCGCAGACCACGCTGCGTTCGGTGATCGGCCGCATGGAGCTGGACAAGACCTTCGAGGAACGCGACCACATCAACACCGCCATCGTCAACGCGATCGACGAGTCGGCCGCCAACTGGGGCGTCAAGGTGTTGCGCTACGAGATCAAGGACCTGACGCCGCCGAAGGAGATCCTGCACGCGATGCAGGCGCAGATCACCGCCGAGCGCGAGAAGCGCGCGCTGATCGCCGCCTCGGAAGGCCGCAAGCAGGAGCAGATCAACATCGCCAGCGGCGAGCGCGAGGCCTCGATCGCCCGCTCCGAGGGCGAGAAGCAGGCCGCCATCAACCGCGCCGAGGGGCAGGCCGCCGCCATCGTCGCGCTGGCCGACGCCACCGCCGCCGCGCTGCGCGAGGTGGGGGCGGCGATCCAGTCGCCGGGCGGCGCCGACGCGGTCAACCTGAAGGTGGCCGAGCAGTACGTGGGCGCCTTCGCCAATTTGGCCAAGACCAACAACTCGATCATCATCCCGGCCAACCTGGGCGAGATGAGCGGCCTGATCGCCACGGCGATGCAGGTGGTCAAGGCGCAAAAATAGGCGGCCGGTCCGGCGCAAAAACAAAGGCGGCAAGGCCGCCTTCGACAAGGAGTGGAATATGGGAACTTGGGCAGTGGACGCCTTCGGCAACGACTACGCGCTGGACTGGGCGGAGGACCTGCAGGAGACGAGAAACCTGGAGGCGGTGGAGAACACCCTCGACAACGTGCTCGACAACGGTGGCGCCTATCTGGAGGCGCCGTTCGCCGCCGAGGCGCTGGTGGCGATCGAAGTGATCGCCCGCCTGCAGGGCCATTGGGGCCTGCGCAACGAGGAAAGCGAGGCGGTCGACGCCTGGGTCGAGCAGCGCCCGCAGAAGGCGCGGCCGGACTTGGCGGCCAAGGCGCACCAGGTGATCGAGCGCATCCTGGCCGAGCAGTCCGAGCTGCGCGAGTTGTGGGCCGACAGCGAACACTACGCCGACTGGACCGCCTCGGTGGCCGAGTTGAAGGGCCGAGTCAATGTCGGCTGAGTTCAGCTTCGCCGTCGCGACGGGCCGCTGAGGCAGCGCCGCCGCGCCGAGCGCAGCGAACGCCGCCTTCCCTTGGCCGGGAAGGCGGCGTTTTTGCTTTGGCCGGCGGTTTGGCTCAGCCCATGGCGGCCAGATAGCGCAGGCCGCTGATGCTGGGGAAGAAGCAGTAGACGCTGCCGCGCGTGACGATGGTGCGGCCGAAGCCGTTGATCACGGTGTTGCCCTCGTGCTTGGGACCCTTGCCGGCGAAGGTGAAGGAGCTGGTGGCCGGATCGTTGACGCCGCTGAAGACGTCCTGGCCGCTGATGTTGTAGACGGCGTTGCCGTCGGCCGAGCCGCCCGGCCCGGTGGCGGCCTTGACGAACTCCGACTGGTTGTTCCACTGGCTGGTGAGGAACTCGAACTGGTTGCCGACGTTGGCGTTGATGAAGTAGCCGATCAGGCCGCGCGGCGTGTGGTCGGGCTTGGCCGCGTCGTAGGCCGGGCCGTAGGGCATGGCGCGGCGCACGATGCGGTGGTGGGCGGCGTCGGTGCCGTTGACCTTGCCGTCGCGCGGGTTGTTGCGGCGGATGTGCGAGCCGATCGGGCACTTCAGGCCCAGCGTGTCGTCGGTGGCGATGTCGGGCGTGACATAGTGGAAGTTGTTGAGCTGCTCGTCGGGCAGCACCGGCCCCGCGACCTCGGGGGCCAGCTCCAGCGGGTTGCCGTTGCGCCAGCGGCCGCAGAACTTGGCGGCGACCATTTCGCTCGACAGGCCGGTCTCGCCGGCGTACTGCGCCAGCATGGCGTCGAAGGCGGCGACGTCCTGCTCGAGGATGCGGAAGGCGGCGTAGCTGCTGTTGGTCGACAACTGGGCCGGCGTGACGCTGTAGACGCCGCCGCTCTGGTTGGCATAGCCGAGCAGGAACTCGCCGGTGGCCACCTCCGGCTGGTCGTCCGGCGCCATGCGCTTGCTGTCCGGCGCGCCCTTGACGTTGGGCTGGGCGATGCTGTCGCGGTAGCCGAAGTGGACCTGGTTGTCGGGCAGGGCGGTGGCGTCCTGCGTGTACAGCTCGCGCAGGCAGCCGGCCCAGGCGGCGCGCAGCTTGGCACTGACCGAATCGAGCACCTCGCGCGATTCGGTGACCCAGACGCTGAGCAGCATGTGCACCTGGGCGCCGTCGCCCAGTCCGCCGAGCCAGAATTGCGGCGCGCTGCTGCCGGTGTCGCCGATGCTTTGGGCGGTGGCGGCGCTGGCCGCGCCGCGCTGGAAGGCGGGGTCGAAGGTGGCCAGCTCGGCCGGGGTCAGGCCCAGCGCGGCCAGGCCGGCGCAGCTGAAGCTGAGGTTGAGGAAGCAGGGCGGCTTGGGTTCGACGCGCAGCGCGGTGGTGACGGCGGGCAGGCCGCCGCTGCCGTCGACCAGCGTGGCGATCAGCGCGCGGGCGCCGGCCGGGTCGCTGATGGCGAGGACGAAGTGGCGCGCCAGGTCGACGCGGTAGCCGCGCAGGATGGTGCCCTGGACGTCGGCGAAGTCAATGTCGGGATCGGCCATGGTGGCTCTCCGGTGGCGATGGCTGGAAGGGGGCGGGCGCCAGGGGACATCGGCTGCGCCGGTGCGGCGCCCGCGGGACGAACGGCGCGCCTCAGACGGCGGCGAGGATCTGCTGCACCGTCTGCGGGTAGGCGGCGTACAGGCTGTTGTTGGGGATGTGCTGCGAGGCGTCGTTGACGGTGATGTAGGCCTGGAAGGCCGGCACGTTGTTGATCACCGGGGTCAGCGCGGCGCCGCCGACGACGAACTTGAGCAGCGCGTCGAAGACGTCGCCCAGCTGCGTGACGAAGTCCTGGATGTAGGCGTTGAAGTCGCCGTCGTATTCGGTGACGACGCCGATGATCAGGCTGTCCGAGGTGCCCGCGCTCTTCAGTTGCGGCTGCAGGTTGGCCTGCGAGCGGTCGAGCATCAGGAAGCGGGCGAAGTGGACGGTGCCGATGTCCTCCAGGGCGGCGTCGATCTGTTTCTGCGCCTCCACCAAAGTGGCGGCGACGGCTACCAGGCTGGTGCCGGGCAGGCAGGGCATCATCAGGCTGAGCGGGCTAGTCATGATTTTCCTCAAGGGTTGATCCATCGGATCACCGACGCTACGCCTGCCGGCCGGTCCTGTCAAAACGACATTTTCTATCGTTGTGGAAAAGACACTAATTCTATTGTGCAAGTGACCTTGGGGCGTAGCAAGGGGAAAGTCGCTGGCGCCAAGCCGGGCGGCACCGAGGCGCGGCGGGCGCCTTGGTGCCGGGCGTGGCCTTGTTTTGCCTTGTGCCGCCGCCGCCCGTGCGCCGCCGCCGTTTGCCGGCGGGCATGTGCCGTGGCTTGACGGCACGCCGTAGGCATGCAGGACGCTAGCCGCCGTGAGGCGAATTCTCATCGCTATTTCATGTCGATGCGGCCGTGCTGGCCGTGCGTCTCGTCGCCCGGGCCGGCGGTGAAGGGCGGGGTGTTGCTCGATCTGCCGCTGAACCGCCGTCCCGGCACCGGCCCGCCCGGCGCGACGTTCAACCGCCTCGCTTGGTGTTAGCATGAAGACCTATGAGCAACATCGACCGTATCGACCATCTGGCGCCGCTGGCCGCCTTCCTGCAAGCGCATTCCCGCGTGCTGGCGCTGACTGGCGCCGGCATGAGCACGGCCTCCGGCATCCCCGACTATCGCGACCAGGACGGCGTGCGGCGCGGCCGTTTGCCGGTGCAGGGGCCGGAGTTCCGCCGCTCCGAGGCGGTGCGCCGGCGCTACTGGGCGCGCAGCATGGTCGGCTGGGCGACGCTGGCGCGGGCGGCGCCGAACGCCGGCCACCTGGCGCTGGCGGCGCTGGAGCGGGGCGGGGCGCTGGGCGGCCTGATCACGCAGAACGTCGACGGCCTGCACCAGCGCGCCGGCAGCCGGCGGTTGATCGAGCTGCACGGCAACATCCACGGCGTGGTCTGCCTCGACTGCCGCGCCGAGCATCCGCGCGCGGCGATCCAGGCGGCGCTGGTCGGGGCCAACCCGGCCCTGGCGCAGGCGCTGGCGCAGCCCTTGCCGGACGGCGACGCGCAGATCGAGCCGGACGCGCTGGACGACTTCCAGCCGCCATACTGCCGCCACTGCGGCGGCACGCTGCAGCCGGACGTGGTCTTCTTCGGCGACAACGTGCCGCCGCCGCGCACCGCCGCCGCGCTGGCCATGCTGGAAGAAGCCGACGCGCTGTTGGTGGTGGGCTCCTCGCTGATGGTGTTCTCCGGTTTCCGCTTCTGCAAGCTGGCGGCCGAGTCAGGCAAGCCCATCGTCGCCATCAACGTCGGCAGGACGCGGGCCGACGAATTGCTGGCGTTGAAGGTGCAGCTGTCGGCCGAATCCGTTCTGCCGGGCCTGGTTCAACTGCTGGGGCTGGCGCCGGTCGCGGGCGAATAGCGCCGAAAAGCCGCGCCGCTTTGGCTTTTGTCTAAGTTCGCCGTCCCGTTTGCGCTATACCTGTGCTGACACGGGAGGCCCTATGGACATCAACAATTTGAACGAAGCGTTTGCCGGCGGGCAGTTCCACTTCGTCGTCAGCGACGGCGCGCGGCCCATCCACATCGAGGTCTACGTCGACGGCGCGCCGCTGATGCACGAGGACTGCGACGATCCTCCCTGCCACGAGATGGTGTTCATTCCGTCCGGCGCGCGCGGCGCCGAGCTGTGGGTGGTGGCGCGCGACGCCGACGGCGCCCTGGCGCAACGCACCTTCCGTGTCGGCACCCCCGACCCCAGCGCGGGCGGCGTGCTGGTGGGCGCCACCCGCTGACTGCGCCACCTCATGGAGCACAGCGCATGCAAAATTTTCTCGCCGAACTGGCCAAGCTGACGCCGGGCGTGCTGGCGGCGCTGGCCGCGCTGGCCGGCGCCAGCGGCGCGGTGCTCGCCGCGCTGATCGGCAAGCTGCTGGTCACGCCCATGCTGGGCGCGCGCGACCGCCAGGACCGCGAGGCGGAGTGGCGCAAGCACGCGCTGGAACTGACCAAGCTGGATCTGGAGCGCAAGCTCAAGTCGGGGCGCGACCTGCGGGCCCAGCCGCTACGGCCGAGCATCCTGGACTTTCTGGCCAACTATCGGGATTTGCAGGAACTGGGCAAGCGCTCGCCCAAGGATTTGTACAACACCATTCTGTCGAAACGGCTGGCGGGGCTGCCTGCGCCGCCGCCGCCGGTGGACTGCGACGAGGCCGACTAGCCGCACGGGTGCCGGCCGCGTCCGTCGGCGCTAATCAGTTGCGCAGCAGCATGGAGCGCACGATGCCCTCCTTGGCCAGCACGTAGTCGTGTCCGGCCAGCACGAAGTTGGTGTTGGGCTGGATCACCTTGATGTTGATGAACACCATGTCGCTGGTTTCGGCGTAGGAGCCGACCACGATGGCCTGGGCGTGGTGGGTCTGCGCCACGTCGCCGATTTCGCGGGTGAGCATCAGCTCGCCCTGGTTGCGCTTCATGTAGACGCTGTTGCGCAGCTTCATCTCCAACATGTTCAGGCCGCCCTGCGACAGCCGGGTGGAGATTTCCTCCGACACCAGGCGGCCCAGCGTGGTGGTCTGCTCGAGCGCGTCGATGTTGACCACGGTGGCCATGATCAGCGGCTTGTCGGCGGTCAGCTTGCCGCTCAGCTGCTGCAGCAGGGTGTCGGCCGCCTTGTAGTTCGAGGCGATAAATTGGTTCGACGAGATGGTCGAATAATTCGGTTCGTCCTTCGGCGTGGTCGAGCAGGCCGCCAGCAGCAGCGGCAGGGCCAGTACGGACAGGGAGGCCAGTTTTTTCGTCATTTAGCGTTCTCCGCGCAGCTGGTAGGTCTTGCTCAATTGGGGCAGCTCGGGTTCCTTGTCGATGATGCCGTACAGCACGCGGTCGCTGTCGGTCACATAGTAGGCCGAGGTGTTGCGCGCGAAGTAGCGGTACTGGTCCGACACGGACACTGTGATGATGAGCTCGGTGCGCGGCGTGGCGCCGGGCGCGAACTGGTCGTTGAACCAGGAATAGGCGTCTTGGGCGCCGACGCCGGCGGCTGCGGCCAGCAGCAGCGGCGGCTCGATCTCGCTCAGCACGAAGACGCCGGCGGCCAGCGCGCCGTGTTCGCCATGGTAGCGGTATTGCGGCCGGTCGGCGCTGAAGGTGACGGCCTGCACGTCGAGGTCGATCTTCAGCGAGCCGGCGGCCGATTTGGACACCGTGTAGCCGTCGTTGACCAGCGAGGTGATCAGCTGGGTGTTCAGCGCGCGCTGGAAGGGGCTGGGGTTGGGCGCCTCGTTGATGAACAGCGGACGCGGCGGATTCTTCTTCAGCTCGGCCAGCATGTTTTTCTCGATATGCCCGGCGATCGTGCCCCAGTGGCTGGCCGCCTGCAGCTTGACCTGCTGGCTGGCGGGGAAGTTGGTCGCCTGCGGCACAGGCGAGAAGCGCGCCGCACATCCGGCCAAGATCAGGCCGGCCACTATCGCTGCTCCGGTTTTCAGCACCATCATGCCCTCGTCAAAGTCTAAAGTGAACAGCCCATTCTACCCCCGGCTTGCCGGGGCGAAAAAGGGTAATTTCCTCCGGCCAGTGTAGCACGGATGTTTCTATTTGGAAATTCACAACAGAACAAAAGCTTGCGTTTTGTGCGCTCCGGACAGACTAAATACACCGCCCGGCCAGGCCGGCGGCGCGCCGCGGCGGCGCCGCCGCGCGCCGCGCCCGGCGCCGAGTGCCTTAGCGGCGGTTTTGTTTCATCGCCGCGGCGACTTCGCGGGCGCCGTCGCGGTCGCGCTCGGTGGCGCGCTTGTCGTGCATCTTCTTGCCCTTGGCCAGGCCGATCTCGCATTTGACGCGGCCGCCCTTGTAGTGCAGGTTGAGCGGCACCAGGGTGTAGCCGGAACGCTCGACCTTGCTGATCAGCTTGTCCATTTCGGTGCGGTGCAGCAGCAGCTTGCGGGTGCGCACGGCCTCCGGATGGATGTGGGTGGAGGCGGTCGGCAGGGCGCTGATGTGGGCGCCGAACAGGAACAGCTCGTCGCCACGGATGGTGACGTAAGCTTCCTTGATCTGCACGCGGGCGTCGCGGATGGCCTTGACTTCCCACCCCTCCAGCACGATGCCCGCTTCGTAGCGGTCCTCGATGAAGTAGTCGTGGAAGGCTTTTTTGTTATCAGCTATGGTCATGAGATGGTAAATAGTAGGCGCGGGTCGGTTAAACTACTGTTTCGCGCCAAAAGTCGCGAATAATTCAACATCATAGCAAACGGTTACACAATGGCAGTAGTACATAAATCGGTTTTCCTGGGATACAGCGCGGAACAAATGTTCGATCTGGTGGCCAAGGTCGAGGATTACCCCAAATTTCTGCCATGGTGCGGCGGTGTCGAGGTCAAGGAGCGGGGCGAGAACACGGTGGTGGCCAGCCTGGGCATCCATTACCACGGCATACGCCAGAGTTTTACCACATTCAACGTCAACACGCCCTCGACCAGCATCAAGATGCGGCTGGTGGACGGTCCTTTCAAGACCCTCGACGGCACCTGGACCTTCAAGGCGCTGCGCGAGGACGCCTGCAAGATCGAGCTGGACCTGCACTACGAGTTTTCCAGCATCATACTGGAGCAACTGATCGGCCCGGTGTTCGGCATGATCGCCAACAGCATGGTCGATTGCTTCTGCAAACGGGCGGAGACGGTGTATGGCTGAGCTAATCCAGGTGCAGGTGTGTTTCGCCGGCGCCACCGCGCAATGGCTGCGCGACTTGACGGTCGAGGCCGGCACCACGCTGGAGCAGGCCGTCGCCGCAAGCGGCCTGCTGCGCGAGGCGCCGGAGATCGACCTAGCGACCATGCCGGTCGGCATCTTCAGCAAGAAGAAGACGCTCGACACGGTGCTGCGCGAACACGACCGGGTGGAAATCTACCGCCCGCTGGTCGCCGACCCGAAACACGCCCGCCGCCGGCGCAAGGCCGGCGCGGCCTGAGTTCGCCGGCCGCAAGGAACAAATAGTAGGGCGCGCCACCGGTCGACGGTGGCGCGCCCTTCTGGTTTTCCACTAGCTGCGGTTTAGAAGCGGTGGCGCAGGCCGGCGGTGAACTGCTTGTTGCCGGTGCCCGGCTCCTCGCTGTTGCCCTCGGTGTAGGCGGCGCCGTTCTGGTTGCGGATCAGCGCGTAGGAGGTGTAGACGTCGGTGCGCTTCGACAGCGCGTACATATACGCCAGCGCGAACTGCTGGGCGTCCTGGTTCAGCGCGCCCTTGTCGTTCTTGCGCACATAACTTGCCACCACGGTGCTGGCGCCCAGCGGCACGGACAAGCCCAGCAGTAGGGAGTTGCTGTCGGTCGAGGCCGTTGGCGCCTTGCCGCCGAAGGTGGCCGCCGCGTTGTTCAAGGTCGAGCTGTTCAGGCCCTTGTCGACGCCGAAGCCGAAGTAGGCCTTGGCTGCGCCGAAGTCGTAGTTGGCGCCGAGCAGGGTGTTGCGCGCCGACTCGGTGTTGAGCAGGCTGGCCGTGTCGTTGTTGCGGTGGTGGTAGGCCAGGCGCACCGTCAGCGGGCCGTTGCTGTAGCCGACCGAGCCACCCATGGCGCGGCCGGCGGCGTTGTCGCCGGCCACCTCGCCGGCCACAAGCATGGCGTCGGCGCTGAAGCCGTTGACGGCGTTGCTGCGGTAGAGGATGGAGTTGCTGGCGCGGAAGGCGGTCGCCGCCATCAGGTTGTTCGAGCGGGCGATGCCGTTGCGCAAGGGGTCGACCACGGTGTTGAGGGTGGTGAACAGCGGCGTGTCCTGCAGGCCCAGCGAGACGGCGCCGAAGTTGCCGCGCAGGCCGACGGCGCTGTTGCGGCCGAACAGGGTGTTGTTCTGCGTCGAGCTGCCGTTGTCGGCGTGGATGCCGCCCTCGAGCACGAAGAAGGCCGCCATGCCGCCGCCCAGGTCCTCGCTGCCGCGCCAGCCCCAGCGGCTCTGCGTGGCCATGCCGCTGGTCAGCCGGGTGGCGCTGCCGGCGAGGCCGCCACGGTCTTGCGAGATGCCGACGTCCATCACGCCATAAAAGGCGACATTGCTTTGGGCTGCGGCCGGGCCGCAGAAAATCAGGGCGAGCGCTGCCGCCGCAGGGATGCGTGGTGTCATACGAATGTCTCTGAAAAGGAAGGGAAGGGCGGGCGCCGGCCCGGCCCATAGACGGCTGTGATCGCCGCTTGGTGCCGGGCTTTCGCCGTTGGGGAAAATCAGCGCGCCGGTACGGGCGCCGGTGCGGCCGGTGCGGGATCGGGGATCGGTTCGATCTTGCCGAGCACGAAGACGAAGGAGATGATGCCGATCACCAGGATCACGCCGGCCACCAGGAAGGCGTTGGTGAAGGAGTTGGTGGCGCCGACGATCACGCCGGTGACGATCGGCGCGGCCGCGCCCATCAGGTTGTTGGCGAAGTTCATGATGCCGCCGATGGTGCCGGCGCCGCCCTTGGGGGCGATCAGCGAGGGCAGCGACCAGCCGACCGGCGCGGCCGAGGCCAGGCCGCCCAGGGCGATCGAGATCCAGACGATGGCCCAGACCGGGTCGGTGGTCTGGGTGGCGCCGAACACGGCCAGGCCGAACAGCATGCCGATGATCAGTACGCTTTTACGCACGACGGACTCGTCCTTGCCCTTGGCGATCAGATGGTCGATCAGCCAGCCGCCAACGAACAGGTCGGTGGCGGTGGCCACGGCCCAGGGGATGGCGGCGAAGCCGGCCGATTTCAGTATGCTCATGTGCATGGTCTGCACCAGGTAGCCGGGCAGCCAGGTGAGGAACAGGTAGAAGGAGTAGCCGTAGGCGGCGAAGCCGATGGTCAGGCCCCAGACCTTGGACTTGGTCAACAGATAGCCGAGCATGTTGACGGCGCCCGCCTCGGACGGGCCTTCCGGCGAGGCGCCGCCGGACTGGATGTAGTGCAGCTCCTCCTTCGACAGCTTGGGGTCGGCGCTCGGGTCGCGGTACAGCACGAAGAAGGCGATGAAGTAGCTGAAGCTGAGCAGGGCGGTCAGACCGAAGCCCCAGCGCCAGCCGAAGGTGACGATGGTGACGGCGATCAGCGGCACGCCGATGACGTTGGAGAACTTGGCGGCGGCGTCGAAGATCGCCGTGGCCATGCCGCGCTCGCCGCGCGGGAACCAGTAGCCGGTGGCCTTGGCGCTGACCGGGAAGGCGGGCGCCTCGGCCACGCCGAGCAGGATGCGGGCGAAGAAGATGCCGGCGAAGCCGCTGGAGAAGGCGGTGATGACCGAGGCCACGCCCCACAGGAAGGCGCCCCAGCGGCCGACGCGGGTCGGGCCGAAGCGGTCGATCACCATGCCGACCGGAATTTGCAGCAGCGAGTAGGACCAGGCGAAGGCGCTGAACAGCAGGCCCAGCTCGACCGGCGTCAGGTCGAACATCTCCTTGATCTGCGGCGCGGCGACGGACAGGCCGATGCGGTCGATGTAGTTGATCAGCACACCCATGCCGAGCAGGGCGCCGATGCCCCAGCGGCGTTTGGGGATTTTTTTCTTCTGTGTGACGGTGTTCATGGTGTCTCCTTCTGGATTATAGGATGGCTGGCTGGGCGGCCGAGTGCAGGATGTCGGCGACCAGCTGTTGCGGCGTGCGGGTCAGGTCGAGCAACACGCCGGCCTCGTCGGCCTGCAATGGTTCGAGGTCGCGCAACTGGCTGTCGAGCAGCGACGGCGGCATGTAGTGGCCGACCCGGGCCTGCATGCGCTCGGCGATGACCGCGCGCGCTCCGCTCAGGTGGGCGAAGCGCAGGCCGGGATCGCCGGCCCGCAACAGGTCGCGGTAGCGCCGCTTCAGCGCCGAGCAGGACAGCACCAGGCCGCGTTGCTGCTGCGCCGCCTGGGCGATGCGTTGTTGCAGGGTCAGCAGCCAGTCGGCGCGGTCGCTGTCGGTCAGCGGCGTGCCGGCCGCCATCTTGGCGACGTTGGCGGCGCTGTGCAGGCTGTCGCCTTCGAGGAAGTCGACGCCCAGCGCGGTGGACAGGCCCTGTCCGATTTCGCTCTTGCCGCAGCCGCTGACGCCCATGACGACCCAGCGTGCTTGTCTCGTTGTTGTGCTCATGTCTCGTGGCTATCGTGGTGTGGTTGCTGTTGTGTTGCCGGATATTGCTGTTACGACGAAATGTTAGCGCTAACATCGAGATCGGAGTGTAGTCCCTGCCCTGGATTTGTAAAGAAGATTCGATGCTGCGGCGCAGCAAGCCGGCGCCCGGAAACACGCCTGCGGCGAGGCGCCGTTTTGCGCCCAGCCATGGAGGAATTGGCGCCTGTGGCGGTAGGTGGGAAGAACCGCCGGGGTGGCCGGCGGCTTGGGCGATATCAATCCTGCTGTTGTGCTTTCGCCACGAAGATCAGGCGCTCTCGCGCGCCATCAGCGTGAAGCCCAGGTCGATCTGCGTCGCCGCCGGCGTTTCGCCCTTGATGACGGCGCGCAGCAGCGTGGCCGCCTCGAAGCCGATCTGGTAGCGCGGCGTGGCCACCGTGGTCACCGATGGGTTGATCCAGGCGGAGGCGGGTAGATCGTTGAAGCCGCAGATGGCCAGTTGGCCCGGCACGGCGATGCCGAGGCGCTGGCATTGGTAGATGGCGCCGTGGGCCAAGTCGTCGTTGCAGCAGAACACGGCGTCGCAGTCGGGCGCCTGCGCCAGCATGCGCTCGACCAGCTCGGCGCCGAGCGCGATGGTGGACGGATCGGGCACCATCAGCTCCAGTCGCGGGTCGGCCAGGCCGGCCTCGCGCATCGCCTGGCGGTAGCCGTCGGCGCGCTTCAAGGTACGCTCGTCGAGCTGGGCGCCGATGAAGCCGATGCGGCGGTGGCCCTTGTCGATCAGGTAGCGGGTCATCGCCTGGCCGGCCTGCACCTGCGAAAAGCCGACCGACAACTGGGCCGGGTCGGTCGACATGTCCATCATCGAGACGATGGGCACGCGCGACGAGGTCAGCATCTGTTGCACGCGCGGGCTGTGGTTCAGGCCGGACAACAGGATGCCGTCCGGATTCGACTGCAGGTAGATGCCGAGCAGCTTCTCCTCCTCGGCGTCGGAGTAGCGCGTGTTGCCGATCAGGATCTGGTAGTTGTCGGCGTCGAGGGCGTCCTGGATGCCGGCCAGCACCTCGGTGAACACCGCGTTCGACAGCGACGGCACCAGCACGGCGATGACCTTGGACTCGGCGGAGGCGAGGGCGCGGGCGGCGCGGTTGGGCACATAGCCGAGCTCGGCCACGGCCTGTTCGACGCGGGTGCGCAGCGTTTCCGACACCAGGTCGGGCTGGGTGATGGCGCGCGAGGCCGTCATCGTCGCCACGCCGGCCAGCTGGGCCACGGCGGCGAGGGTCACGCGGCCGCTGGCGCGGCTCTTGGTTTGCTGAGTCTTGGTCATGCCTGGAATGAATTGTTGGTCGATTGCCATATCATAGAGGCAATCGGCGCGCGCCGCAGCAGTAAAGCGCGATACCGCGCCTGCTGCCTATTGGCACTGCGCCAGCACCTGCTTGTTTTTCTTCGCCGACTCGGCCCGTTCGGCCTCGCTCATGAAGCCGCGTACGCCGTTCTTGTCGTAGGTGCTCATGCGCACGCCTTGATCGAGGGCGCGCTGGTTGTTGCGGGCGTTCTCGCAGTTGGCGGCGATCTCGGCCTTGCGGGCGCTGTCCTCGCCGGCCTGTTGCGCCGCCAGCGCCGCCTCCGCCTTGCGCTTGTTGTAGGCGGCGTTGCGTTCGCCCAGCGTCGGCGCCGGTTTGGCGGCGGGCGCCTCGGCGGCGCCGGCCGGGTTGTCGCCGTCGGCGCCGTTCTCGCCGGCTGTGTCGGCGGCAGGATTGAGCTTGTCCTTGCCGGGCGCCTTCAGGATGCGCTTCTGCGGCACCGACGGCGGCGGCGGACGGTCCGACAGTTGCTTGACCCCCTTGTCGTCGATCCACACATACTGCGCCGCCGCTTGGCCGCAGGCCGCCAGCAGCAGGGCGCCGGCCAGCCACGCCGCCGCGCGCGGCCGGGCCAATGGCGTCGGCGTCGGCGTGGCCGTCGCGGCCGTCGCGGCCGTCGTTGCCGGCGTCGCCCGCGTCGCCCGCGCCGAAGCCGCCGCTGCGGGCGCCGCCTTTGCCGCTGCGCTCGCCGCCGCCGGGCCTGCTGCTCTGTCTGGTTTCATGCTGTGCTTTCCGTGAGGAAGGGGGCGTTGCCTGTCTGCGATTTCGCCATGATTCGCAGCGAGTGTCAATCGCCATGCGGCCTGCGGGGCAGATTTTTCCAAGATGCAAGGACGGCGCCCTAGATTTTCTGTATAATCTGCTTTTGCGCCAATAGGAAATGCTATGCGTCTACTTCAAAAAGCACTCACGTTCGATGACGTGCTCCTCGTCCCAGCGTACTCGAATGTTCTGCCTGTCGATACGTCCCTCAAAACTCGCCTGACCCGCAACATTTCGTTGAACATCCCCCTGCTGTCCGCAGCGATGGATACCGTCACCGAAGCCCGTCTGGCGATCGCCATGGCGCAAGAGGGTGGCATCGGCATCATCCACAAGAATCTGAACCCGAAAGACCAGGCCCGTGAAGTAGCGCGCGTCAAACGTTTCGAGGCCGGCGTGCTGCGCGACCCGATCACCATCCCGCCAGAGATGAAGATCCGCGACGTCATCAAGCTGACCGAACAGTACGGCATCTCCGGCTTCCCCGTGGTCGAAGGCAAGGTTGTGGTCGGCATCATCACCAACCGCGACCTGCGTTTCGAACAGGAACTCGACGCCGAGGCCCGCGCCAAGATGACCCCGCGCGAGAAGCTGGTCTACGTGATGGAGGGCGCCGACACGGTCGAAGCCAAGCGTTTGATGAACAAGCACCGCCTCGAGCGCGTGCTGGTGGTCAACGAGGCCTTCGAGCTGCGCGGCCTGATCACCGTCAAGGACATCCAGAAGTCGACCGAGCACCCGCTGGCGTCGAAGGATTCGCAGGGCAAGCTGCTGGTCGGCGCCGCCGTCGGCGTCGGTGTCAAGGATGAAGAGCGCATCGAGCTGCTGGTCGCCGCCGGCGTCGACGTGCTGGTGGTCGACACCGCCCACGGCCACTCGCAGGGCATCCTCGACCGCGTCAAATGGATCAAGACCAAGTTCCCCCACGTTGACGTCATCGGCGGCAACATCGCCACCGCCGCCGCCGCCTTGGCGCTGGTCGAGCACGGCGCCGACGCGGTCAAGGTCGGCATCGGCCCCGGCTCGATCTGCACCACCCGCATCGTCGCCGGTGTCGGCGTGCCGCAGATCACCGCCATCTCCAACGTCGCCGAGGCGCTGGCCGGCACCGGCGTGCCCTGCATCGCCGACGGCGGCATCCGCTTCTCGGGCGACATCTCCAAGGCCCTGGCCGCTGGCGCCTCGAGCGTGATGATGGGTTCGATGTTCGCCGGCACCGAAGAGGCGCCGGGCGAGGTCATCCTGTACCAGGGCCGCAGCTACAAGTCCTACCGCGGCATGGGCTCGCTGGGCGCGATGTCGGACGGCTCGGCCGACCGCTACTTCCAGGACGCCACCATGAAGGCCGACAAGTTCGTGCCCGAGGGTATCGAAGGCCGCGTCGCCTACAAGGGCAGCGTGCTGGCGATCATCTTCCAACTGGTCGGCGGCGTGCGCCAATCGATGGGCTACTGCGGTTGCGCCACCATCGACGAGCTGCGCGAAAAAGCCGAGTTCGTCGAGATCACCTCGGCCGGCATGCGCGAATCGCACGTCCACGACGTGCAAATCACCAAGGAAGCGCCGAACTACCGTTCCGGCGACTAAGCCTTGGCAGCACGCCGGCGGCGCCTTCGCGCCGCCGGCGTGGCCAGTTTTGCGGCGCGGACCGTTGCGGTCCCGCCAACAGCGCGGTCCGCGCCATGTCTGCGGCGGGCCGGCTATTCCGCAGCGATATCATCATTTTTAAAGCATCCAACCCATGCACTCTAAAATCCTCATCCTCGATTTCGGCTCCCAAGTCACCCAGCTGATTGCCCGCCGCGTGCGCGACTCCGGCGTGTTCTCCGAAGTGTTCCCCTACGACGTCAGCGACGAGTTCGTGCGCAACTACGGCGCCGCCGGCGTGATCCTGTCGGGCAGCCACAGCTCGACCTTGGAAGGCGACGCGCCGCGCGCGCCGCAGGCCGTGTTCGAGCTGGGTGTGCCGGTGCTGGGCATTTGCTACGGCATGCAGACCATGGCGGCCCAGCTGGGCGGCAAGACCGAAAACGGCCTGGTGCGCGAATTCGGCTACGCCGAGATGCGCGCCCGCAGCCACACCAAGCTGCTCGACGGCATCAACGACTTCGTCACCGACGAGGGCCACGGCATGCTCAAGGTATGGATGAGCCACGGCGACAAGGTCACCGAGCTGCCGCCCGGCTTCGTGCTGATGGGCGACACGCCGAGCTGCCCGATCGCCGCCATGGCCGACGAGGCGCGCCGCTTCTACGCCCTGCAGTTCCATCCGGAAGTGACCCACACCCAGCAGGGCAAGGCCATGCTGGGCCGCTTCGTGCACGAGATCTGCGGTTGCAAGTCGGACTGGAACATGCCCGACTACATCTCCGAGGCGGTCGAGAAGATCCGCGCCCAGGTCGGCAGCGACGACGTCATCCTCGGCCTGTCCGGCGGTGTCGACTCGTCGGTGGCCGCCGCGCTGATCCACCGCGCCATCGGCGACCAGCTGACCTGCGTCTTCGTCGACCACGGCCTGCTGCGCCTGGACGAGGGCAAGATGGTGATGGACATGTTCGCCAAAAACCTCGGCGTCAAGGTCATCCGCGTCGACGCGGAAGAGCAGTTCATGGGCCACCTGGCCGGCGTCAGCGATCCCGAGCAGAAGCGCAAGATCATCGGCCGCGAGTTCGTCGAAGTGTTCCAGGTCGAATCGGGCAAGCTGGTCAACGCCAAGTGGCTGGCCCAGGGCACCATCTACCCGGACGTGATCGAGTCGGCCGGCAAGGGCAAGAAGGGCCAGACCATCAAGAGCCACCACAACGTCGGCGGCCTGCCCGAGACGATGAAGCTGAAGCTGCTCGAGCCGCTGCGCGAGCTGTTCAAGGACGAGGTGCGCAAGCTGGGCGTGGCCCTGGGCCTGCCGCACGACATGGTCTACCGCCATCCGTTCCCCGGCCCGGGCCTGGGCGTGCGCATCCTCGGCGAGGTGAAGAAGGACTTCGCCGACCTGCTGCGCCGCGCCGACGCGATCTTCATCGAAGAGCTGCGCAACACCCCCTACGAGTTCGTCGCCGGCCAGGCCGTCGACCACGAGCAGATTCCGCTCAACTGGTACGAGGCGACCAGCCAAGCCTTCGCCGTGTTCCTGCCGGTCAAGTCGGTCGGCGTGATGGGCGACGGCCGCACCTACGAGTACGTGGTGGCGCTGCGCGCCGTGCAAACCCAGGACTTCATGACGGCGCACTGGGCGCACCTGCCGCACGCGCTGCTGGGCAAGGTGTCGAATCGCATCATCAACGAGGTGCGCGGCATCAACCGGGTGGTCTACGACATCAGCGGCAAGCCGCCGGCGACCATCGAGTGGGAGTGAGGTTGTTTACTCATTGATTCTATTGAATTAAATGAATGCCATTGATGACCTTAACCGCGTCGTCAATGGCATTTTTTATGGTGCTTGGAGCGCCTGGCCATGAAGGCGTAAACGATGCCATGTCATCGCCTGCCGGGGGGCGTGGTGTCTAGTCCTTCGCATTTCTTTTGCCTGGGCTAGACATGGGCAGCAATTCTTCTAGGCTCAGCACGTAATCCGGGTTGTTGACAAGGCGTTGAACCGCCAAATCAATAAATGCGCGTGCCCGTGCCGGCTGCGAGGTTTTGCTCCCAAAGTAGACGAAGTAGCTGGCGATGTCGGGCATGTGATCGACCAGGATCGGAACCAGTTGCCCTGCGCGGATAAATGGCGCTGCCGTCACTCCGGCAAGCTGCCCAAGTGCCTTGCCCGCGAGCACGGCGTGAAGTTCGAACAACTCGTCGTTGCTACAGATTGCAGGGACGACCGGTTGGTCTACTGTCTGATCGCCAAGCTTTATATGCCAAGGTACTACCTTTCCTGTCGCCGGATGCCGGAAAGCGCTGCAGCGATGCGTTGCGAGCGCTCCCAATGTTTCCGGCACACCATGCTGTTCGAAGTAGGCTGGCGACCCACAAATCACCATCTGCAGCGGGAACAGTCGACGTGCGATGACCCCTTCGTGAGGCGATGCCCCCAAGCGGAACCCAACGTCGACGCGATCTTCCACCCAGTTGCCAACCCGATCTTCCAGTAGCACGTCGGGCTGAATGCCGGGATGGATCTCACAGAACTCCTCGACCAGCCGCCAGAGGATCGGCTGGAATGTGGTTCGGGGCCCTGCAATTCGCAAGGGGCCGGCGAACTCATCCTTTGCCGCACGGGCGTTCAACAATGCGCGCTGCATGCCGAGGACGGCCGGCTGCACGTCTTCGAGCAGTCGCTGACCTGCATCAGTTAATGACATCACACGCGTCGTGCGGTGGAACAGCCGGGCGTCCAGGTGAGACTCCAGCTGGGCTAATGCTTTGCTCGCCGCTTGTGGGCTGATTCCCAGGTCCTGCGCCGCCTTGCGCAGGCTGCCCAGTTCCGCTGCCTTGATGAAGGTCGTGATGGACCGAAGTTCATTGATTGCCATAGGGACATCCTCCTTCGATGATTATCATCAATTTGATGCGTATAAATCAACCGGTTTATCACTATTCAGATGTCAGTCCTTTGTCTAAAGTGAATCCTAACAAATCATCGAAAGGATTGGCCCATGCAGCACGTCACCCTGAACAACAAAATTCAGATGCCCCTCGTCGGTTACGGCGTCTTCCAGATTGCGGACGCCAATGAATGCCTGCGCAGCGTCGTCGACGCCATCGAAACCGGCTACAGGCTCATCGATACCGCCGCGTCGTATATGAATGAGGAGGCCGTCGGTAAAGGCCTTCGTGCGAGTGGTGTCCCTCGTGGCGACCTTTTCGTGACCAGCAAGCTCTGGGTGCAGGAGACCGGCTACCAACGCACGCAGCAGGCCATCGAGAAGTCGCTACGTCGGCTGCAACTCGACTATCTGGACCTCTACCTGATCCATCAACCGTTTGGCGATGTCCATGGATCGTGGCGCGCAATGGAGGCGGCCCACCGTGCCGGCAAGGTTCGCGCCATCGGCGTCAGCAACTTCCAGTCCGACCGCTTGATGGACATCATGACGTTTAACGAGATCGCGCCCGCAGTCAACCAGGTCGAGGTCAATCCCTTCCAGCAGCAGTTGGAGAGCGCCACCTTCATGAAGGAGGTTGGGGTACAGGCCGAAGCCTGGGCGCCGTTCGCGGAAGGACGCAACGGCCTATTCCAGAACCAAGCGCTGTTGGCCATCGCCGGGCGCCATGGCAAAACGGTCGGCCAAGTGGTGCTGCGATGGCTGCTGCAGCGTGGCATCGTGTCGTTGGCAAAGTCGGTGCGCAAGCAGCGCATGGTCGAGAACATCTCGATCTTTGACTTTGAACTGGATGATGCCGACATGGTGGGCATCCAGGCACTGGACACCAACACGAGCAGCTTTTTCTCGCATCGCGATCCGGCTATCGTCAAGTGGATGTCCGAGCGCAAGCTTGACATCTGAGCGCCGGCCATGAGCGACGCCATGTCCCTTCCGCCGGCGCAAAACCCCAACACAGTGTTGGCTATCATCGTAGCCAGCTACCTGATGGTTGTGGTCGACATTTCCATTGTCATCACTGGCCTGCCGCGCATTCAGGCCAGTCTTGGTTTTAGTGCCGCACAGCTCTCGTGGGTAAGCAACGCCTATACGCTGACGTTTGGCGGGTTGCTGTTGCTGGGCGCGCGTGCTGGCGATATCCTGGGCCGGCGTCGCATGTTCATCGTGGGCCTCTCCTTGTTCACATTGGCCTCGATGGCGATTGGCGTAGCGCAGTCGGCTGCCTGGCTGCTCACCGCCCGTGCCATCCAGGGGGCTGGAGCGGCTGTGCTGGCCCCATCCACGCTGGCTTTGTTGTCTACCCACTTTGCTGAAGGACCTGAGCGCAATCGTGCATTGTCGATGTATGCCGCAGCGGCAGGCGTGGGGGCTACGCTGGGCCTGGTATTGGGCGGTCTGTTCGCCGATCTGCTCACGTGGCGTGCGGGGTTCTTCATCAACCTCCCCATTGGCGTGCTGCTGATTGTCGCTGCCAGACGGCACATCGTCGAGACGCCAATGCGTCCCGGCCGCTTCGACGCGGGCGGAGCTATTTGCTCAACCATCGGAATGACAGCACTGGTCTTTGGACTCGTGGGAGCCGCAGAGGCCGGCTGGCATGACACCTTCGCGCTGGCGGCACTTCTCAGTGGCGTCGTCTGGATAGCGGTATTCGTCTTGGTCGAGCGCCGCATTCGTCAGCCCATCCTGCCGTTGCGCTTGCTGGCCAGCCGCGAACGTGCGGGTGCCTATCTGGCGCGTATGCTTTTTCTCGGCGGCGCCGTGGGCTTCTGGTTCTTCTCCACGCAGTTCCTGCAAGGCGTACTGCATATGCGGCCATTACAGGCGGGCCTCGCCTTCCTGCCGGTAACACTACCCAACTTCGCCTCGGCACTGGCGGTACCCGGATTGGCGCGACGTTTCGGCAACGGTTCACTCATCCTCTCAGGCTTGTCATTGGACGTTGGCGGCCTGCTCTGGTTGGGACAGGCCGATGCCGGAGCGAGCTACTGGACGAGTGTCGCGCCACCGATGCTACTTGTCGGCCTGGGCCAAGGTTTGCTGCTAGGTCCGTTGACAGCCGCCGGAGTGGCCGGTGTTGCTCGCGACGATGCCGGCGCCGCAGCTGGCCTGGTTAACGTTGCCCATCAGCTTGGCGGGGCATTGGGACTAGGTTTGTTGGTACTCGTCTTTGCCAGTGCAGC
Source organism: Rugamonas rubra (assembly GCF_900114705.1). GTDB lineage: Bacteria > Pseudomonadota > Gammaproteobacteria > Burkholderiales > Burkholderiaceae_D > Rugamonas > Rugamonas rubra. The sequence goes on along the minus strand of NZ_FOTW01000005.1, from coordinate 148,384 downwards.
ACCTGCCGGCGCTCACGATAGCCAGGCGCTGGCTCTTCGGATTTCAGCGGTCATGGACGCCGCCGGCCTGTTGCTTGCCCTGGCGCTGATAGTGTCGTGGGCTCTTATCGTCCTACCGCGTCGCAAAGCGAAACCCAAGCACCTGGAGGCACTATCATGAAATCGTTGATCTGCATGGCGCTGGGTGGCGTGGTGGCCATCACAAGTGCGCAGGCCTCACAGCCACAAGCCGTTCCGCACACTGTGGCGGTACAAGCAGTCGCGGCCCTGCCAATGGCCACCGGATCGGCGGCAACCTTTACCGGCACTGTCCATATCAGCACGCCGTTCCAGGCGGCACCACCTGGGCGTGCTGGGGGCGCCACAGTGACCTTCGAGGCGCAGGCCCGGACGGCGTGGCACACTCATCCGCTTGGCCAGACCTTGATTGTCACGGCCGGCCTCGGCCTGGTTCAGCAGGAAGGACAGCCCGCTCAACTGATCCACCCCGGCGATGTTGTCACTATTCCCGCCAACGTGCGCCACTGGCATGGTGCTGGGCCCGCAGGTTCAATGACGCACATCGCTGTCGCGGAAAAGTTAGATGGCAATGCCGTGACATGGCGAAGCAAGGTCACCGACCAGGAGTATCAGGCCGTCCTGACCGGAACAGGTCTTGCTCTCGCGGTTCCAGGCGCGATGCCGGCCGGTGCCGTTGAGCGGACTGTCAAGGGGCCGCGAGCCGGGGCAAATGCGAGGTCCGTGTCCGATACCCTGTCGGCCAAGCAGTTGGCCATTCCACTGATTGCGTCCTTCATGGCCATCGGCGATATGGCCAGACTGAATGCCGCCTTGAACCAAGGGCTCGATAGCGGAATGAGCGTGAGCGAGGCGAAGGAAATTCTGGTGCAGCTCTATGCCTACACTGGTTTTCCAAAAAGCCTGAACGCACTGGGGGAACTCCTAAAAGTTGTCGAAGCACGCAAACAACGCGGCATTCATGACGCGCCGGGCCTCGAACCGAGTAGAGCCGTCGCGGTTGGAAGCGAGCTGCTCGCGATCGGGAAAGCGAATCAAACAGAGATTTCCGGTGGCCCGGTACAGGGGCCGGTGTTCGACTTTGCACCTGTCATCAACCAGTACCTCCAGAGCCATTTGTTCGGCGACATTTTCGGGCGCGACAACCTTGACTGGCAAAGCCGCGAACTGGCCACGCTGGGAGCACTCGCCGCCGTGCCCGGGGTCGAGGCACAGTTGCGCTCACACGTGCGAGCCGGCATGCGCGTGGGCTTGAGTGCGGCGCAGCTGCGGCAAATGGCACAAAGTTTTTCCAACTATGGCATTGACGAGGCTGCAAGCCGTGTGAACGACGCGCTCACGCAGGTTCTCGCCGCAACATCGAAAGGTTGAGCATGAAAATCAAACCATCCTTATGGTTATCCACCGCCATTGCCGTGACGATTCTGGCGACTGGCTGCGCGGCCACTTTCGACGGTCCCCGCCACACTTCCGGGCCATTGCTAATCCAGGCCCAGGGCAGCTTCGCAGCAGGCGGCACCGAACTGAGGAATAGCGGCAATTACGACAACAACAAGCCGGCGGCGGCGGGGCAGAGCTTCCATGGAGATCATCTCTACGCCTTTTATCAGATACCGCAAAACGCCAGGCCCTTGCCCATCGTTATGTTGCACGGAGCATTCCAGTCGGCGCGTAGCTGGGAGAGCACTTCGGATGGACGAGAAGGCTTCCAGACCTTGTTCTTGCGGCGGGGTTTTCCTGTCTACCTTGTGGACCAGCCGCGCCGTGGACGGGCTGGCAACAGCACCGTCGCAGTTTCGCTTGATTCGACGCCCAACGACCAGCTTTTCTTCGACCAGTTCCGCATCGGCAAGTGGCCAAACTACTTCGATAACGTGCAGTTTGACCGGAAGCCAGAGACGCTCGACCAGTTCTTCCGGTCGGTTACGCCCAACACGGGCCCCTATGACGCCGGCGTGATCTCGGATGCCATGTCGGCACTGTTGACGAAGGTCGGTCCCGCGACCTTGTTCACCCATTCGCAGGGCGGCGGCCCAGGTTGGCTGACGGCGATCAAGAACGCCAACGTCAAAGCGATTGTCGCCTTCGAGCCGGGCAGCGGCTTCATCTTCCCGCCGGGCGAATTGCCGCCGGTAGTGCCGAGCGCTGCCGGGACGTTGTCGCCTGAGGCGGTGTCGTCGACTGATTTTCAGAAGCTCACTCGCATACCGATCATCATCTACTATGGAGACAACTTTCCGGACCAGCCAACCACAGAGCGGGGTCAGGACAACTGGCGTGTACGGCTAGCCATGGCTCGGCTCTGGGTTGACGCCATCAACAGACATGGCGGTCATGCCCGCCTGGTACACCTTCCTGATATTGGAATTCACGGCAATACACATTTTCCAATGTCAGACCTGAACAACGTTGAAATAGCCGATCAGGTCTCGCGCTTCCTTGCAGAGAAAAGGCTGGATTGACCAAGTGCGGAGGCGCAAACCGTTGCGCGGGCGTTGCGATACGAATTCTCAAATGGAGCTCTGAATGAAGGACGTAAAAATTGACATCAATAGGCGGACGTTTCTCGGTACATCCGCCGTTTCCCTTTCTTTGGCAAGCATAGGAGTCTGTTCCGTGTCCACATCTCCCCCCGCCGTCGCAGCCAACCACAAGGAGAATCCCTACACACTCGTGTATGGCGGTGCGATCACAAAGAATGAGCCTGGCAAAGTCAATATCCACCCGGTGCACTACGATCTCAATGGGCTGAATATTGTCGCCAACGTCTACACGCCGGCAAACTATGATCCGAAAAAGCGGTATGCCGCAATCGTTGTGGCGCATCCGAATGGTGGCGTCAAAGAACAGGTCGCAGGTCTGTACGCCCAGCATTTGGCTGAGCAAGGCTACATCACGATTACGGCAGATGCTGCTTATCAGGGCGGCAGTGGCGGCCAGTCTCGTAGCGTAGACATGCCTGTTCACCGGATTGAGGATATACATGGTATGGCGGACTACATCACCCATTTCCCCGGCGCCGATGCGGCGCGCCTGGGCCTATTTGGCATTTGTGGGGGAGGCGGCTATGCATTGTCAGCAGCGAAGACCGACAAGCGTTTCAAATCCGTTGCGACGCTCAGCATGTTCAACTCCGGACGGGTTCGTCGCAATGGATTTGCCGATTCACAGCTCGCCACGGTCCAGCAGCGTTTGCAGCAGGCGTCAAACGCAAGGGCGCAAGAGCAAGCCGGCGGCGGGATTCTCTATGCCGGCGACGCGGACATGACGGATGCGCAGATTGCGGCGTTGCCTTTTGAAATGTATCGACAGGGCTACGAATACTACTGGCGAACGCACGCGCACCCTGGTTCAACCTTTAAATACACCATGAGCAGCTTGCTGGATTTGATGCGCTGGGATGCCACCGATCAGATCGAATTGATTGGGCAGCCGCTGCTGATGATCGCGGGCAGCAAGGCCGATAGCCTGTATATGACCGAGGAGGCGTTTGCCAAGGCAACCGGAACGAAAAATAAGGTGATGGTCAAGATCGAAGGTGCGACGCACATTGAGACCTACTGGGTTCCCCAATACGTGCAGGCCGCGCTTGGTAATTTGGTTCCGTTCTACGCAAGAACCTTGTAACCCCGGGGCGAGGGGATGACAAGTCGTAGCCGACGATTGCTGTTCATTCTCCGGAGAAAGAAGGATTGCGAATAGCATTTGCGCACGCCAATCCAGTCCTAACGGAGTGCATCATGTTCAACAACGGTGTGCGTCCAGTCCACTCCGGCGGGAACTGGCCGGCAAGAAAGCGGGCTATGGCGCAGACCGTCTTCAGCCAGGCCGCTGCCGGGCGTGCCAGGCAACCTTGGCTGCGCGACCCGGCGACCTTGCCTCGGGTCAGCGACGCGGTGACAAGCAGAAATGGGATCGCGGCCGGCGGTTGACATCGGCCGCTTAGTCCACTTAGAATCGCTGCAGTCAGAACGAGGGCAGGCTGGATGGTTAGCCCAGCCGCCTCCAAGCCAGGAGGCACTCTCAACCCACGCGGATCCAGACAGCTCGCATGCGCTCGCTTGCGGCTGTACGGGTTCGCGTTGTTGTTTTCGGCGGCCCCGTGCGGCGCAAGAAGTGCGTGCCCACACATCATGGGACCGATATGACATTGAATTACACCCTAGTTGCCGAACTCACCCTCGCGCGCGCGGCGATCGACAAGCTGCTCGACGGCAGGTCGCACCCCCTCAGGTTCGAGCGCTGCGTCTTCGATGGCGAGGACCTGTCCCGCCTGGACCTGCGCGGATGCGTCTTCGTGCGCTGCTCGCTGGCGACAAGCTGCCTGAGTCGCGCCCAGTTGGGCGACAGCGAATGGATTGCCTGCCGGGCTGGCGGCTGCGACTTCAGCTGGGCGGACTTGACTGACGCCCGTTTCAACGACTCGGACTTAAACAACTCGAACTGGACGGGCGCCCGGCTTGCTGCGGTCGTTTTTGACGGGACCAAGTTGACGGGGGCCACATTCGGCGACATACGGGGCCTTGGCCTGGCGTTCCAGGACAGCTTGCTGGTGGGGGCGGACCTGCGGGGCATGTCGTTCAGAAAGCAGCGCCTGATCGGCTTGGACTTTTCGGGAGCCGACCTGGGCGGCTGCGATTTCCGCGACGCGGTCTTCGACGGCGGTAGTCTACGCGACGCCAACCTAAGGCTGGCCCGCTTCGAGGGCAGCGATTTGCGCCAGGTCGTTCTCGGCGCCCTCACGATGGAGCAGGTGTCCAGTTTCAAGCGCGCGGTGATTTCAGCCGAGCAAGCGGCCATGCTCGCGGCCAGTATGGGATTGTTTGTGGCGTGATCCCGCCCGGATGGGACCGAAATGGCCGGTGCCGGATCGCAGCTCAATTCATTTCTTGGGACTAAGGATATCTTCGATGACAATTGAAATCTCGAAAGACGCAAAAAAAGCCAATTGCGTCGCTCCAGGGTTACTTTGACGAGAATCTGGCGGAGAAAATCGGTAACGTGACCGCTGGCGCCTTGCTGGGTTTCAGCATTGATGAGATCGGCCCCCTTGTCTACAATGCAGCAGTGACCGATGTTCAGGAAAACCTGGAACGGAAAGCCCTGGAACTGGATCTGGAAATCCACAAGGACGAGTTTCAATACTGGCGCGTCCGCGAGGGGCGCCGCTAACAAGGTATTGCTACGACGTCGTGCGCACCGCGCCAGCATGCCGCCGCGCACGGCGTGGTTGGAACGTCAGAACGGCGTCTGTGCTCTCGTTGTAAGAAAAACGTGTCGTCATAGCGTGTGCTCTCGCCCATCCCCAGGTCTGCGCGTCGCCCGCGCCGGTAGTGATATCGACGCCATCAGCAGTCCCTAGCCGCAGGAAAGGGGTGAACCGGCTGGGTCCCAGGACCATCAGCTCGCTTCAGGCCGCTTGGTCGAACCTTCCAGCGTACAGGAAACCTGCGCACCACTGCTGCGCGCCGAAAGCTTCGTTTTGCTCGAATGGAGGCGTGAAACCAGCTTTAGCCCTTATCGGAGCATGGATTGATACCATTTTCTGCTACCATTGTGCGATGAGACGCAAGCACCAACGTACGTTGGAGTTAATTTTCGCGCGGCCAACATCTGCGAACGTCCGCTGGGCCGATATCGAAGCTTTGTTCGTCGAACTGGGTGCGCGTGTCGAAGAGCGCGAGGGTTCGCGCGTTCTGGTGCGCTTGTTTGGCGAGCGGCGCGTGTTTCACCGGCCACACCCGGAACCGGTGACGGATAAGGGAGCGTTGGCGTCCATCCGAAAATGGTTCGAGGATCAAGGAGTTAAGCCATGAATATGCGAAACACGATGACCATTGGCGGCTACCATGCCTTGATTACATTCGATTCCGACATTCAGATGTTCCGGGGGGAATTTCTTGGGCTGAATGGCGGGGCGGATTTCTACGCCAAGGATGTCAAAGGATTGCAAAGGGAAGGCGGGATTTCACTGAAGATTTTTCTCGACGCGTGCGCCGAAGACGGCGTCGAACCGCGCAAACAATTTTCCGGCAAGTTCTCTCTGCGGGTCGATCCTTCCATACATGAGGCGGCGACAATCGCTGCCGCCGCCCACGGAAAGAGCCTAAATCAATGGGCCGAAGACGTGTTGCGTCAGGCGGCTTTGGCCTGAGCCGCGTGCGCATGGTGTTTTGCATGGCATCGTACTCCGGCAGCCTTGCTAAGTTTTTGATTTATTGGTGATTTTTTTGCTCGTTGATGATCGAGTGGGAATGATTTCCGGTCCGGCGGCATAACGCCGGACCCGGCGGTTCGAACGACCAAGCCCCTGATTTTCAGGGGCTTTTTTGTATTTTGGCCGGCGCTGCGGCAAACGATTCGCCGCACCTTGAGCTGAGTCCGGTCCCGCAAGCAGGGCCGATATCAATTAGGAAAAAGTAGCCACTTTGAAAGATTTATTGTAGGATAATATTTCCATGGCCATGGGGCCATTTCTACGTGGAGAAAAGATGAAAGTGAAACTCATCATTGCAGGTCTGCTGGCAGCGGCCTGCACCGCTAGCGCTTTCGCCGGTCCGGCGGCGTACCAGTGGTATCAAAGCCGGGTGACCGGCGAGCGCGTATGTGCCAATGCCTATATGGGCAGCGGCTGGGTGGTGCAACCGCAACTGGGCTCATTCAAAGATGCCCAATGCAGCATCCCTAAATAGCAGTTTTTGGTCGTCACGGCGCCGGGCATGTTTCCCTCATGCCTGGCGCGCAATCCCCCACGCGCTATTCAACGGAACCGGCGCCCCTTGCACAGGCGGTTTGATCCTCACAGAGTCTTTTTGTATCCCATGTTTAGAAAGCCGTCGCAAGAATGAACAACCTGCTCGAAGAAATGCTGTTCTGTGAATTCATGCTCGTTTGCGAGTCCCATGACTGCCGCGCGTTCTTTGAATTCGAAGAAGTCGCCAGTGATCCAATGGACGAATGGGCCAAGAGGGCGGCGCTGGCGGCGAAGGCCGGTGGTTGGACGATCGGCCACACGGGACTCGTGAAATGCGCAACATGCGCGGCATAACATAGACTGGCGTCATCCTTTCCCTGGCCTTGGCTTGCAGTGCTGCCGTCAACTGGAGCAGCGCCGGCGGCACCCGCCTGTCGACGCCGCAGTGGGCCTGCCTGATCGCCGTCGCCAACGCCGGCCGCGCCCTGGGCGGCAAGGCGGCGCTGGGCGCGCCGCACGCCGTGCCGTACGGTCAAATCGCTAGCGTGCCGGGCACCTAGGCCGGCGCCTTCGCCGACATCGTCAAGGGCAGCGACGGCAGCTGCGCCGCCTGCGCCGCCAAGACCGGCTACGACCAGCTGACCGGTTTGGGCACGCCCAAGGTCGGCAGTCTGCTGTCGACGCTGTCCGGCCTGAGCGTGGTCACGGCCACGGCGCCGCATCCGTGTCGGGCGCATCAAGTCATTGACGCTGCCGGCAGGGCGGCACCGGTGCCCGGTGCGCTCGGTTCGGCCCGTTGTGGCGGCCGCCGGCGCCGCTGTCGCTAGAATTGGCGACAATGAACGGTTTGCCGGCGCCGGCTTGTGCGGTAAGCTGCGTCCCGCCGCAGTGAACGCGGCAGCCGCCCGTCGCGGAAGCCACAATTCCGTGCGGAAATATCCTGCCACCGGTACACCCCTAGTGAAATCAACCATCGCGCCGCCGCGCCCACCTTGCCCGCCCACCCGCCTGCCGGGCCGGCGCGCGTCGGCCCGGTCGGCGCCGCGCTGGTGTCCGTGGCGCGCGCTGTGCTGCTTGTGCCTGCTGGCCTCGGCGCTGCTGGGCGGCGGCGCCGCCGCCCGGGACGGTGCGCCGGCCGACATGCTGCACGTGGTGGCGGCCGAGGTGCAGGACGTGGCCGGCGCCAGCTTCACGCCAGCGCCGGCCCGCGTCGACAGTGCCGGCCTGCCGGCCGCCTGGCGCGCCGTCGCGCTGCCCTATGCGCGCGCCTCGGACGTGCTCAAGCAGGCCGGCGCCGCGCCGGCCGAGGGCGGCCCCGGCGCCGCCGTCACCACCACCTGGTACCGCCTGACGCTGCCGGCCTTCCAGCCGGCGCCGGCGGCGCTGATGCTGTACGCGGCGCGGGTCAAGGCCTACGGCCCGATCGCCGTCTATGTCGACGGCCAGCTGCTGCACCAGCGCCAGCTCGACGGCGCCACCTGGTACTGGACCCCGCTGTGGCTGGCGCTCGACGCCGGCCAGCGCGCCGCGCCGCCACGCGAGATCCTGTTCCGCCTGCAGCACGGCCGCGCCAGCCACACGGCGCTGGCCTCGGTCTGGCTCGGCTCGACCGAGCAGATCGGCTGGCGCTACCAGGGCCGCCAATGGCTGCAGGTCTACCTGCCGGTCATGTGCATCGGCGCCTTCATCGCCGTCGGCCTGTTCTCCGCCGTGGTCTGGTTCCGCCGCGGCGTCGGCCGTGGCTACGGCCTGTTCGCGCTGCTGGCCGGTGCCCAGTTCGTGCGCGCGCTGGGCTTCTACTGCGAGACGCGGCTGGCCAACGACTGGTTCGCCTGGCTGATGCTCAACTCGCTGTTCTGGGTCATGACCCTGGTGCACGCCTTCCAGGTGTTGACGCACGGCCGGCGCCAGCGCTGGCTCAGCCGCAGCCTGCTCGGCGTCAACCTGTTGGTCGGCGTGTTCTCGCTGCCGCTGCTGGCGAGCTGGCCCAACACGCCGCTGATCACGCCGCTGATCTACCTGCTGGCCATCGCCACCGGCGCCACCATCGCCGTCGCCGGCGCGCGCGCCGCGTGGCGCCGCTCGCCGGAGGCCATGCTGATGTCGGCCGGGGTCGCCCTGTGCGTGCTGTACGGCCTCAACGACTGGGCGCTGCAAAGCAACTTCCTCGGCCCGGAGGACTGGTATCTGGGGCCGTACATGAACCTGCAAAACTTCGCCATGCTGTGCTACCTGATGTACCGCCGCTACATCGGCGCGCTGAGCCAGGTCGAGCAGAGCCACGCCCGGCTGGCGCTGCGCCTGGGCGAGCGCGAGGCCGAGCTGGCCGACAGCTACCGGCGCCTGCGCGAGATCGAGCACAAGCAGACCGTCGCCGAGGAGCGCCAGCGCCTGATGCAGGACATGCACGACGGCCTGGGCTCCTCGCTGCACAGCGCGCTGCGCGCCATCGAGCGCGGCCAGCTCGACGAGATCTCCGTCTCCAACATCCTGCGCGCCTGCATCGACGACCTGCACCTGACCATCGACTCGCTCGAGCCGGTCGAGGCCGACCTGTTGCTGTTGCTGGCGACCCTGCGCTACCGCCTGGGCGGGCGCCTGCGCACCGCCGGCATCAAGCTGCACTGGGCGGTGCTCGACGTGCCGCCGCTGGACTGGATCGACCCGCGCAGCGCGCTGCACATCCTGCGCATCCTGCAGGAGGCGCTGACCAACATCGTCAAGCACACCGAGGCCAGCCAGATCAGCGTGGCCACCTCCTGCGACGGCCTGGGCGTGCTGGTGACGATCGCCGACAACGGCGCCGGCTTCGAGCTGGCGGCGGCGCTGCGCGGCGGCGGCAAGGGCCTGGCCAACCAGCAGCGCCGCGCCGCCGCCATCGGCGGCACGATCCGCTGGGAGGCCACCGGCGCCGGCACCCGCGTGCTGCTGTGGCTGCCGCTGGCGGCGGCCGGCGCGGCGCCGGCCGTTTCCGCCGCCGCCGCCGCGCCGGCCCCATCCATCTTTTGAAGAAAGCCGCCACCATGACAGCCCCATCCGTTCCACCCATCCGCGTCGGCGTCGTCGAGGACGACATGGACTTCCTCAACGCCCTGGTCGGCGCCGTCGCCGACGCCGCCGACCTGGTGCTGGCCGGCAGCGCCAGCACGCGCCGCGCCGGCCTCGAGCTGCTCGAGCAGGCCGCCTGCGACGTGCTGGTGGTCGACCTGGGCCTGCCGGACGGCTCCGGCATCGACGTGATCCGCGCCGCCGGGCTGAAGTGGCCGGCCTGCGCGGTGATGGTCAGCACCAACTTCGGCGACGAGCTGCACGTGATGCGCTCGATCGAGGCGGGCGCCGCCGGCTACCTGCTCAAGCACGCCGAGCCGGCCGGCCTGGCCGAGGAGATCCGCAGCATCCACCAGGGCGGCAGCCCGATCAGCCCGCTCATCGCGCGACAGATGCTGACCCGCTTCCGCCACCTGTCGCCGGCGCCGGCGCCGGCCCAGGGCGTGGCCGACGGCGCCGAGCCGGCGCTGCGCGCCCAGCTGTCGCCGCGCGAGCAGGAGGTGCTCGAGCTGATCACCAAGGGCTTCACCACCGACGAGATCGCCGCCCTGATGGGCGTCTCCAGCCACACCGTGCTGACCTTCATCCGCCGCACCTACCGCAAGCTGAAGGTCAACTCGCGCGCCGAGGCGATCTACGAGGCGCGCGCCCAGGGCCTGCTCGGCTGAGCGGGCTTGCCGCCGGCCGGGCGTGGCGGCGGCGCCTCGTGTCTTGTCCAAAAGAACACTTGGATCTGTCGGACCCAGGGGGAAACGGTGTAGACTGCGGGTCCGTATCCTGCGCGCCGGTGCGGCGACGGCGCCAGCGAGTACACCACAACAATCCAAAAACATAGCAGGAGACAGTCACTTGAGCCTTTTCCGAACCAAGAATCTGGACCACATGATGGCGCAGGGCCGCGCCGAGGGCGGCCTGAAAAAAGTGTTGGGACCGCTGGACCTGGTCCTGATGGGGGTCGGCGCCATCGTCGGCACCGGCATTTTCGTGCTGACCGGCACCGGCGCGCTGACCGCCGGGCCGGCGCTGACCTTGTCCTTCGTCATCGCCGCGCTGGCCTGCGCCTTCGCCGCGCTGTGCTACGCCGAGTTCGCCTCGACCGTGCCGGTGGCCGGCTCCATCTACACCTACACCTACGCCACCATGGGCGAGCTGGTGGCCTGGATGATCGGCTGGGACCTGTTGCTCGAGTACGGCCTGGCCACCTCGGCCGTGTCGGTCGGCTGGTCCGGCTACTTCCAGTCGCTGCTGTCCGGCTTCGGCCTGCACCTGCCCACCGCGCTGACCGCCGCGCCCGGTTCGGTGCCCGGCGTCGACACCCTGTTCAACCTGCCGGCGCTGCTGATCATGCTGTTCCTGACGGCCATGCTGTCCTGGGGCGTGCGCGAGTCGGCCCGCATGAACGGCATCATGGTGGCCATCAAGGTCAGCGTGGTGATCCTGTTCATCGTGGTCGGCGCCGGCCACGTCGAGCCGGCCAACTGGAAACCGTTCATGCCCTTCGGCATGAACGGCGTGATGAGCGCCGCCGCCCTGGTGTTCTTCGCCTTCATCGGTTTCGACGCCGTGACCTCGGCGGCGGAGGAGGTCAAGCGGCCCGAGCGCGACCTGCCGATCGGCATCATCGGCTCGCTGGCCGTCTGCACCGTGCTGTACGTGCTGGTGTCGGCGATCATGACCGGCATCGTGCCGTTCCAGAAGTTCGCCGGCGTCGACCACCCGATCTCGCTGGCGCTGCAGTACGCCAACGAGGGCTGGTTCGCCGGCTTCGTCGACCTCGGCGCCATCCTCGGCATGACCACGGTGATCCTGGTGATGGCCTACGGCCAGACCCGGGTGATCTTCGCCATGTCGCGCGACGGCCTGCTGCCGGCCAAGCTGTCGACCGTGCATCCGAAGTTCGGCACGCCGTTCTTCGCCACTTGGGTGGTCGGCATCGTCTTCGGCCTGATCGCCGCCGTGGTGCCGCTGGGCGTGCTGGCCGAGCTGATCAACATCGGCACGCTGGCCGCCTTCTGCCTGGTGTCGGTCGCCGTGATCGTGCTGCGCAAGCGCCGGCCCGACCTGCACCGCGCCTTCCGCTGCCCCGGCGTGCCGGTGGTGCCGGCGCTGGCCGTGCTGTTCTGCCTGGCGCTGATGACCTTCCTCAGCCGCACCACCTGGATCGCCTTCGGCATCTGGCTGGTGATCGGCCTGGCCATCTACTTCGGCTACTCGCGCCGCAACTCGCGGCTGCACCCCAAGCTGTAGGCCACCCGGCCGTCCCGATCCGTCCGCCGGCAGCCCCGGCGGCCGCCGCAAGCCTCTGATTTTCAGGGGCTTTTTTATTGGTGCGCCGCCGACCGGCCGAAGCGCCGCGCAACTGGAGCGGGCCTGTCCCCATATGACCCGAAGATTGCCGATATTGATCTTGTTCGCCTGTTCGGTAGCAATTAAGCTAGATAGACATATTTCTAATTGGAAATAGATGTTTTCAAAATGCACACACCTTTGATTTATTGAGATTTTATGATTCGCAAATGTTGAAGAAGATTTCCGTGCGACAGGCGCGCAAGGGAATGTATGTGGAGAGGCTGTGCGGTTCCTGGTTCGACAATCCGTTTTGGAAGCGCACCTTCGCCGTCGATAGCGAGGCGCTGCTGCTGAGGGTACAGAACTGCGGCGCGGGCGAGATGTGGATAGACCTGGCCAAGGGCCTCGACGTCGCCGATCCCGCCGCGCCGCCAAGCTCGGCGCCGGCGCCGGCCGCTCGGAGCGACGGTGAGCCGGCGAGGGCGGCGCGGGCGCGCTTGGCGGCCGTCCCGGCCGGCCGCGCTGCGGCGGCCGGGGCGGCCACGCCGGCCGACGCGGCGCAGACGCAGGCGGCGCAGTTGATCGCCCGCTCCAAGGCCGCCGTCGCCGCCGTGTTCGACGAGGCGCGCAGCGGTAATATGTCGTCGTGCGCCGGCGTGCTGGCGCTGGTCGACGAGATCGCCGCCAGCGTGCTGCGCAACCAGGACGTCTTGTTGCAGCTGGTCCGCCTGAGAACCATTGATGACTACACTTATATCCATTCGATCGCCGTGTGCGCGATGATGGTGGCCTTGGCCAAACAGTTGGGCCTGGACGAGGCGCGGGTGCGCGACTGCGGCCTGGCCGGCCTGTTCCACGACCTGGGCAAGATGGACATCCCGCCCGAGATCCTGCACAAGCCGGCCCGGCTGACGCCGGCCGAGTTCGACATCGTCAAGCGCCATCCGGAATTTGGCCACCGGGTGTTGGCCGGCATCGGCGACCTGCCGCCGCTGGTGCTCGACGTCTGCCTGCACCACCACGAGAAGATCGACGGCAGCGGCTATCCGGAGCGCCTGCGCGGCGCGGAGATCAGCCTGTACGCGCGCATGGCGGCGGTGTGCGACGTGTACGACGCGGTCACCTCCTACCGACCGTACAAGGCGGCCTGGACGCCGCTCGAGGCGCTCGACAGCATGGCGCAATGGTGCCTGGACGGCCATCTCGACGCCGCCGTGTTCGCCGCCTTCGTGCAGTGCCTGGGCCTCCACCGGCCCGTGGCGCTGGCCGGCGCCGACGCCCAGCTTGGATGAGGAATGGATAGAAGAATCATTGTGTTAGCGCGCCCGGCGGCGCCCGCCGGCGCGGCCGGCGCGGACGCCGACGTCGTCCAGCCGGGCCAGCTGGCCCGGGTCTATCCCGGCCACGCCATCGCCTTTCTCACCGAGATCCTGCAACAGCACGGCCAGGCGCCGCAGCTGTCGCTGGCCGGCAGCGGCATCGACCCGGCGACGATCTACATGCCCTCGTCGCGCTTTTCCGTCGCGCAGATCCTCGCCGTCATCGGCAACGTGCCGCGCGGCTGGAGCGGCATCGCCTTCCAGGTCGGCCTGCGCTTCCACGTCAGCGCCTGCGGCGTGTACGGCTACGCGCTGTTGAGCAGCCCGGACCGCGACAGCCTGGTCGGCGTGGTGCAGCGCTACAACGGCCTGGTCGACCCGCTGGTCATGCTGCACTACGTCGGCACGGCGCGCCAGCCGATGTGGGGCTTGACGCCGGTGCTGGCCTGCGCGCCGACCGACGCGCTGTACCGGTTCGCCATGGAGATGAAGCTGGCCAGCATGCTGACGGTGATGCGCGATCTGTACGGCGAGGCCTTCCGCTTCCGCCGCATCCGCCTGCGCTATCCGGCGCCGGCCAACGCCGCCGACTACCGCCGCATCTTCGCTTGCGAGATCGAGTTCGACTGCGCCGCCAACGACGTCAGCTTCGGCCGTCTGGCGGCGACGGCGAAGCGGGCCTCCGACCCGATCACCCACGCCATGATGCTCGAGCTGTGCGAGCAGAGCTTCCAGCAGATCAACAGCGGCACCAGCGTGTCCGGCCTGGTGTTGACGATCCTGATGGAGCGCCAGGGCGCCTTTCCCAACATCGAGCAGACGGCGCGGGCGCTGCAACTGAGCTGCCGCACGCTGCGCCGCCGGCTCGACGCCGAGGGCACCTCGTTCAGCAAGATCCTGCTGCGGCACCGCATGCAGCTGGCGCTCAGCTACCTGCGCACCAGCGAACTGAGCAACGAGGAGATCGCCGGCCGCCTCGGCTACAGCGACGCGCACAACTTCCGCCGCGCCTTCCTGTCCTGGGCCGGCACGGCGCCGGCGCATTTCCGCCAGCTCGGCCGCGCCCGCCGCGGCGGCGGGCGGCCCGCGCCCGTGCCCGCGCCCGTGCCCGCACCCTTGCCCGGCCCGGCCGGGCTGGGCGCCGGCTAAGCCAGCGCCAAGCGCGGCGCCGCCGTCTGGCCATGCCGCGCCGCGCCGCTGGCGGCCGGCGCCGGCGCCGCGACGGCGTGCTCGCCGGCCAGTTGGAACACGCTGACCAGTCCGGCCAGATGGGCGGCCTCGTGGCGCAGCGCGTCGGCCGCCGCCGCCGCCTCCTCGACCTGGGCGGCGTTCTGCTGCGTCACCACGTCCATCTCGACGATGGCCCGGTTGATCTGTTCGATGCCGGCCTCCTGTTCGCCGCCGGCCGAGCTGATCTGCGCCATGATGGCGCTGACCCGCTTGACGCTGTCGACCAGGCCGGTCATGGTGGTGCCGGCCTGCTGCACCTGGGCGCTGCCGTTGCCGACCTTGAGCACCGAGTCCTCGATCAAGCTCTTGATGTCGCGCGCCGCGCTGGCCGAGCGCTGCGCCAGGTTGCGCACCTCGCTGGCGACGACGGCGAAGCCACGGCCCTGCTCGCCGGCTCGCGCCGCCTCGACGGCCGCGTTCAGGGCCAGGATGTTGGTTTGGAAGGCGATGCCGTCGATCACGCCGATGATGTCGGCGATTTTCTTGGACGAGGCGTCGATCGCCGCCATCGTGCCGATCACCTCGGCGACGATGCCGCCGCCGCGCACCGCCACCTCCTCGGCGGTGGCGGCCAGGCCGGCGGCCTGGCGCGCGTACTCGCCGTTCTGTTTGACGGTGGCGGTCAGTTGCTCCATCGACGAGGCGGTCTGCTCCAGCGCGCCGGCCTGCAGCTCGGTGCGCTGCGACAGGTCCAGGTTGCCACGGGCGATCTCGTCGGAGGCGCCGGCCACGCTGACCGTGCCGCCGCGCACCTCGCGGACGATGGCGGCCAGGCGGCCGCGCATGGTGTCGATGCTGAACAACAGGCTGCTGTTGTCGCGCGGGTGCAGGCGCACCTCGACCGCCAGGTCGCCGGCGGCGATGCGGTCGGTGATGTGGGCGGCGTAGCCGGGCTCGCCGCCGAGCTGGCGCAGCAGGGAGCGCACGATGTAGCCGTTGCACACCAGCGACAGGATGATCGAGCACAGCGTCAGCGCGGCGCCGCCCAGGATCGCCCGGTCGCTGCGCGCGCGGATGGCCGCGCCGCTCTCGTCGATCAGGGCTTGCTGGCGCTGCGCCAGCTGGTCCATGACGGCCAGATAGCTGGCCACCGCCGCCGCGAAGTCGCGGTCGAAGAGTTGCCGGGCCTGCTCGAGATTGCCGGCGGCCTTGGCGGCCAGGGCGATGTCGCGCGCCTTGCGGTAGGCCAGGCGTCGCTGCAGCGCTTCGGCGAACAGCGCCTTGGCCGACGGATCGACCAGGCCTGCCGCCAGCGCGGACTGGATGCGCGACGCCGCCACGGTACTGTTGGTAATGCCGTCCTCGAAGAACCGTTGCACGGCGGGGTCGTCGCTCTTGGCCGCCGCCAGCGTGCGCTGGACGTTGTTCTGGATAATCGCCTTCCAATCGGCGATCAGGCGCTCGTTGCGCAGCCGGTCGCCGAGCAAATGGGCGGTGTCGGCCTTGATGCGGTCCAGGCTGAACCAATTGACCAGGCCGATCAAGAGGAGGAAGACGAGGGTGCTGCCGAAGCCGATCAATAATCGGTTGCGGACTTTTAAGTCGGCGAAGCGCATGGCGATTCCTTCATGGTGAGAGGGTAATGGCATGCGGGGAGGGGGCATTCGTGCTTGTCGGGATCGAATGGCGGGGCCGTTGTGGGAGGCCGCCGCCCGCTGATGGACACCAACATGGTAGCAAGTGACTTTTCTTTAAGCAATATTCATGCCGTCAGGATACTAAAACTTTCCTTTTAATATCTATTGTCTGCACTCTGGGGCCGCCCCGGCGTAGTGCCCGCGCCATCCACCGCGCGCCTCGGAATGGTGCAACTGGGGCGGCTGCGCCAAATTGGTGTATATCAAGTGTGCCAAAATGGTGCGGAAGCGTAGCGGGCGCCGATGCCGACGGCTGCGGCAGGTGCCCGGAGGATTTCAATCATGCAAGTTTGTTTCTCTTCGTGGGCAAGCCAGGTATGGTTGCCTGTACTTTTCCGCGCCGTCCGCCCATTTGCAAAACAATGCTGCCAAGCTGGTCCCGGGCCGCATACAATGCCGCCGCGCCAACTGTACCCGCGCAACAAAAACACGATAACAATATTTGAGGGAGTACTGATGGGTAAGCATTTGATTGGCCATGGCGCCTTGGTGGTGTTGTCGCTCGGCGTGATCTGCGCGGCGCAGGCGCAAGTGTCGGCGCCAGCGCCGCAGGCCGGCGGCGGTGCCAACTCGGAAAAGATCGAGCGGGTCGAAGTGACCGCCACCCGCGCCGCCAACACCGTCGACGTGCAGAAGGTGCCGGCCGCCGTCACCGTGCTCAAGCCCGAGAGCCTGGCCAAGTTCGGCCTGGGCAACCTGAGCGACATCGCCAGCCTGGTGCCGGCCATGAGCGTGCAGGAGCAGGCCCCGGGCGTCAACAACATCACCATGCGCGGCCTGGTGGTGCGCGGCATCGTGCCGTCGGAGATCCAGGACGCGTCGCTGGTGGCGGTGTATGTCGACGACATGCCGGTGACGCTGAAGTCCGGCAATCCCGACCTGAAGGTGCTGGACCTGGAGCGCATCGAGGTGCTGCAGGGGCCGCAGGGCACGCTGTTCGGCGCCGGCGCGATGGCCGGCGCGGTGCGCCAGATCACCCAAAAGCCGGACACCAACGAGCTGTTCGGCTCGGTCGAGGCGGTCGGCTCGCGCACCTCCGGCTTCGGCGGCAACAACCACAATCTGCGCGGCATGCTCAACCTGCCGCTGAAGAGCGAAGTGCTGGGCCTGCGCCTGACCGGCTACACCGGCAACGATTCCGGCTACATCCGGAACGCGCTGACGGGCGCCACCACCAACGCCGTCTCGACCAACCAGGGCCGCGCCGCTATGCGCCTGCGCGCCTCGGCCGACTTGCTGGTGGACGCCAGCGTGACCGCTTCCAACGTCAAAGGCGGCGTCAACGACGCCTACGCCGGCCTGGCGCCGTTCACCACCATCGCCTTGCTGCCACAAACCAGCAACGACAATCTGCAACTGTACAACCTGGCGCTGAGCTACGACCTGGGCCGCGCCCAGCTGGTCTCGTCGACCTCCTACCTGCACCGCGACACCCTGTACCTGACCTCGGCGCAGTATCCGGCCACCGCCTTCATCTTCGGCGGCAAGGCGCCGCTGATGCCGGCCGCCTACACCATCGGCAACGCGGTGACCGACTTCGCCCAGGAGTTCCGCCTCAACTCGAAGGACGCCGGGCCCTTGAAGTGGACCGCCGGCGCCTTCTTCGAGAGCGGCAAGCGGGCCACGCGCCAGGACGAGCCGACCGCCGGCTTCGACGCGCGCTTTGCCGCCACGCACAACTTCCCCGGCTACAACTCGCAGAGCAACGACCTGGCCTTCGGCCCGGACGACTTCTTCTCCGGCCTGCAACACGCCAAGTCGCGCCAGGCGGCCCTGTTCGCCGAGGCCACCTATACCGTGTGGGACAAGCTCGACCTGACCGCCGGCCTGCGCCTGTTCCGTGGCACGCAGGACTTCGACCTGCGCTTCACCGGCCTGTTCGGCAACCTGGTCGGCGCCAGCCCGGCGGTGCCGGTCGGCACCCCCGAGGAGAGCCGCAGCAGCGCCACGGCGCAGGGCGCCAACCCGCGCTTCGCCGCCGCCTACCATGTTGACGCCGAGCATCTGCTGTACGCCGCCGCCGGCAAGGGCTTCCGCTACGGCGGCAACAACCAGCCGGTGCCGTTCAACTTCTGCGGCGTCAACGCGCCGTCCACCTTCGCCCCGGACAGCCTGTGGAACTACGAGCTCGGCTCGAAGAACACCCTGCTCGACCGGCGCATGACGCTCAACGTCAGCGCCTACCTGATCGAGTGGAGCGACGTGCAGGTGTTCAACAAGCTGCCCTGCACCTATTACTTCACGCAGAACGCCGGCAAGCTGCGCAGCCAGGGCGTGGAGCTGGAGACGGCGTTCAAGCTGACGCGCCGCGCCTCGCTCGGCCTGAGCGCCTCCTACAACGACGCCTACGCCAAGCACACGGTGTTGACCGGCATCGCCGCGCAGAACATCCCGGCCGGCAGCCGCACGCCGTACGCGCCGCATGTCGCAGCCAGCGCGACGTTCAGCTACGCCGTGCCGGTGCGGGACACGGACGAGATCGGCATTTCCGCCAGCTACGCCTACCGTGGCAAGGCCTACACCAATTTTGCCAAGGAGCAGGGCGGCTACTCGGAGATTCCGTCGTCGAACACCGTCAACGCCACCGTGACCTATAAAACGCGCGGCTACGAGCTGGGCCTGTTCGGCAGCAACCTGAGCAACGGCAACAAGGTCAACGACGTGACGACCAACGGCATCGCCATCCAACCGGGCGACACCTTGTTCATGGCGCGTCCGCGCACCATCGGCCTGCGGATGAAGGCGCGTTTCTGATTGTCTCGGAGGCAAGTTCGTCGTGGCCATGCTGGGCGACCCGGAACTGGCCTGACGAATCCACCGCGTCGGCGCGCAACTGTGCGCTCGCGCAAAGCCTGCGGGCGCCAGCTGCGTAGCATGGATCGGTCAGTTTGTTGACAACCGATTCCTTCCAGCACAGTGCGATTCCTACAGGAGAAGAAAATGAAATCCGATTTCATCGTTTTGCGCCGCGAACCCTCACCCACCCGCGACCAGTTGTGGGGCGGGCCGGTGGCCGGCGTGCTCGGCATGCCCATGGCGCAGGCCGGCGCGCCCGGCCTGAACGTCACCGCCGAGGTCAACAACGTCGAGCGCAAGGAGGTGCGCCTGATCGCGGCGCAGGCCGACACGGTGGCGGTGGCGCCGGTGATGCCGATGCGGCTGATCGCGCCGGTGTCGTCGGAGAGCGTGACCGGCGCCAGCGCCCAGGTCGCCTGGGGCCTGCCGGCGGTCGGCGCCGACACCTCGCCGTTCGACGGCGACGGCATCGTGGTGGCCATCCTCGACACCGGCATCGACGCCAACCACGCCGCCTTCGCCGGCGTCGAGCTGGTGCAGCGGGACTTCACCGGCGAGGGCGACGGCGACGGCCACGGCCACGGCACCCACTGCGCCGGCATCGCCTTCGGCCGCCCGGTCGGCGGCGTGCCGATCGGCGTGGCGCCGGGCGTCAAGAAGGCGCTGATCGGCAAGGTGCTCGACAGCCAGGGCAGCGGCTCGAGCGACAACATCGTCCAGGCGATCCTGTGGGCGGTCGACGAGGGTGCCAACATCATCTCCATGTCGCTGGGGATGGACTTCCCCGGCTACGTCAAGGCCCTGGTCGACTCCGGCATGCCGGCCGACCTGGCCACCTCGCGCGCGCTGGAGGGCTACCGCGCCAGCACGCGCCTGTTCGACAGCCTGTCGGCGCTGATCAGCGCGCACGAGTTGAGCGCCCAGGCGACCATCGTGGTGGCCGCCGGCGGCAACGAGAGCAAGCGCAAGATCGATCCGGACTACGAGGTGGCGGTGGCGCCGCCGGCGGTGGCGCAGGGCATCCTGTCGGTGGGCGCGCTGGGCCAGCACGGCGCCCGGTTCGAGGTGGCCAACTTCTCCAACACCGGCGTCAACGTCAGCGCGCCGGGCGTCAACATCGTGTCGGCGGCGGCCGGCGGCGGCCTGCGCGCGATGAGCGGCACCAGCATGGCCACGCCCTGCGTGGCCGGGGTGGCGGCGCTGTGGGCGCAGAAGCTGAACCAGGCGGGCCGGCTGAACGGCTTCCAGCTGATGTCCAAGCTGGCCGGCATGGCGAGCACGGCCGGCATGGTCGACGGCTCGGACCCGTTCGACTTCGGCGCCGGACTGGTGCGCTGCCCGCAGGAGTAAGCAACTGAGAGCCACCGAGAGCCACCGGGGGCGGCGGGGGGGCGGCCGGCCGGCGCCGCCCGCTTCGGTTGGAATTGTCTTGCCAGTCAAGGGTTTCGTGAATACAATCGCAACCTTGCAACATTGTTTCAGGTCCTGCCCGGATGATCGTCCGGGTGGTGAAATGGGAAGCCGGTAAGTTTTTCGACGAAAAACAATTCCGGCACTGCCCCCGCAACGGTATTTGAATCGAAAACCCGCATTACGCCACTGTGTTCAACCATGGGAAGGCGCGGGTTTTGATCTCCCCAGGGAGATCGCTTCAAGAGTCCGGAGACCAGCCTGAAACTGAACATAAACGTTTGTATCGCGGAGGGCGATCCAGGTGGTTTGCAGCGTTGCGCACCCACATTTGTTGGTCCTCCCGGTATAGATCCCTGTTCCAGTCCCGCTCGCCGCGCGCGTTTTTTCGTCGTGCCGTCCAGGCTGGTATTTGTGCTTTCTGGAAGGACATCATGTCAATTCACGCCTCCGCCGTCGTCGATCACACCTCCGCCCCAGCCACGTCCGTCGCCAAGGACAAAGTCCTGCCGGCCCTGTTCGCCAGCGCGCTGGCCGTCGCCCTGCTGTACGGCGCCGCCTTCTCGCCGATGGAGGCGCTGCACAACGCCGCCCACGACGGGCGCCACTCGGCGGGCTTCCCGTGCCATTGAAGCAAAGCGATCGCATGACGAAGACCAGTCCTTTCAACCGCATCGTGCGCACGGCGGTGGCCGCCGGGCTGCTGTCCGGCCTGGTGCTGACCGGCCTGCAAAGCCTGCAGGTGGCGCCGATCATCCTGCAGGCCGAGACCTACGAGGACGCGCAGGCGAAGGCCGAGCTCAAGCCTGCGGCGGACGCCGCCATCGCCGCGCCGCAGCAGCATGCCGACGGTGTGCAGGAACTCAAGGCGGAGGTCGCGCACGAGCACCCCGCCGCAGAGGCGCACGAGCATGTGGCCTCCGCTGTGCACGAACACGGCGCCGCAGCTGGGCACGCGCACGGTTCGGTGGGCGCGCAAGCGCACGCCGGGCCGGTCGAGCACGAGCACGGCCACGAGCACGGCGGCTGGAAGCCGGAGAACGGCGCCGAGCGCACCTTCTTCAGCGCGCTGGCCAACATCAGCATGGCGGTGGCCTTCGGCCTGTTGCTCAGCGCCGCGATGACGCTGCGCGGCGTTAGCCACGGTTGGCGCGGCGCGCTGTTGTGGGGCGCGGCCGGCTACGCCGTGTTCTTCCTGGCGCCGTCGCTGGGCCTGCCGCCGGAGGTGCCGGGCACCGCCGCCGCGCCGCTCGGCGCGCGTCAAGTGTGGTGGCTGCTGACCGTGGCCGCCACGGCCGGCGGCCTGGCGCTGCTGGCGCTGGCGCCGCGTTGGCCGCTCAAGCTGGCCGGTGTGGCCATGCTGCTGGTGCCGCATCTGGTCGGCGCGCCGCAACCGCTGGTGCACGCCAGCGCCGCGCCGGCCGAGCTGGCGCAGTCCTTCATCTACGCCACCGCCTTCGCCAACGCCGTGTTCTGGTTGGCGCTGGGCGCGCTGTCCGGCTTCTTCTTCAAGAAATTCAACTGAGCGCATGAGAACCCACACACGCCACGTGTTCATGTGCGTGGGGCCGCGCTGCACCGAAAACGGTGAGCGCGCCCAGGCCATGTTCGAATTGATGGGCGAGAAGATCGACGCCTTGCCGGAACTCCGCGTGAAGCGCACCCGCACCCATTGCATGGTCGCCTGCCGCGCGCAGGGGCCGGTGCTGGTGGTCTACCCGGAGGGCGTTTGGTACAACCGCGTCGACGAGGCGGCGGTCGAGCGCATCGTCACCGAGCACCTGCTCGGCGATGAAGAAGTCACCGATTTGATTTTCCATCGCCTAGGCGAAGGCGACACCTGTCCAGCGGAAGAATAAGATGTCCGAAACACCAGCAGGCCAGGCGCAGATTGTTCTGCTTACCCACGCCTCGAACGACCTGACCGTATTGCACCACGCGCTGGCCCAGCTGCCGCCGCAGTTCCCCTCCCTGAACGGCATCAATTTGCAGCCGCTGTCCAGCGACAGCGAGATGACGGCGCTGCTGGCCGGCGAGTTGTCGGCCGCCCGCGTCGTCATCCTGCGCGTGCTGGGGCGGCTCGGCAGCGTACCGGGCGTGGCCGAGCTGGTGGGCCAGGCGCGCCGCCGGGGCGTCCACCTGATCGCCATCAGCGGCACCGGCGAGGCCGACCCCGAGCTGGCGGCCGTGTCGACGGTGGCGCCGGACGTGCTGCGCCACTGCCTCGAATACTTCCAGGCCGGCGGCAGCGCCAACCTGGCCCAGTTGCTGCGCTACCTGTCCGACCATCTGTTGTTGACCGGCTTCGGCTTCGAGCCGGCCCACAAGCTGCCCGAGCACGGCATTTACCATCCCGACCTGGCGCCCGGCGCGGACACGGCCGACTGGCTGGCCATGCGCGCGGCCGACAAACCCAGCGTGGGCATCGTCTTCTACCGCGCCCACTGGATGAGCGGGAACACCCGCTTCGTCGACGCCATGCTCGACGCGCTGGAAAAGCGCGGCATGAACGTGCTGCCGGTGTTCACCTCGTCGCTGCGCGCCGGGGCGGACGAGGCGGGCGCGCTACCGAGCGCCTTGCGCTACTTCCGTGGCGCCGAGGGCACGCTGGTCGACGTGCTGATCAACACCACCTCCTTCGCCATGGGCGAAATCACCGCCGGCGGCTCGACCCCGGCCGGCTGGTCGGTCGGCGTGCTGGAGACGCTCAACGTGCCGGTGCTGCAAGCGATCACCAGCGGCATGACGCTGGCGCAGTGGCAGCAGTCGGCGCGCGGCATGAATCCGCTGGACGCGGCGATGAACGTGGTGCTGCCCGAGTTCGACGGCCGCATCATCACCGTGCCCATCTCGTTCAAGGCGCGCGCGGCGGGCATGCCGAGCGAGGTGATCGAGTACGAGCCGGTGTTCGAGCGGGTGGCGCGGGTGGCCGGCATCGCCGCGCGCTTCGCCCAGCTGCGCCGGACGCCGAACGCGAGCAAGCGGGTCGCCTTCATGTTCACCAATTCGAGCAGCAAGGCCTCGCAGATCGGCAACGCGGTCGGGCTGGACGCGCCGGCCTCGTTGATGCGCATACTGGAGGCGATGCGCCTGGCCGGCTACGACGTCGGCACGCTGCCGAAGGACGGCACGACGCTGATTCACGAGCTGGTGGCGCGCTGCTCCTACGACAATATCTATCTGAGCGCCGAGCAGCTGGCCAACGCGGCGGGAAGGGTGCCGACGGCGCAGTACGCCGGGTGGTTCGCCGATCTGCCGGAGGACATGCGCAAGCGGATGGTGGCGCAGTGGGGCGAGGCGCCGGGCGAGGCCTACTTCCACGACGGCCATCTGGCGCTGGCCGGCATCGAGCTGGGCAACACCTTCGTCGCGCTGCAACCGCCGCGCGGCTACGGCATGGACCCGGACGCGATCTACCATCAGCCGGACCTGCCGCCGACCCACCACTATTACGCGCTGTACCGCTGGCTGCGCGAGGAGTGGCGCGCCGACGCCATCGTCCACGTCGGCAAGCACGGCACCATGGAGTGGTTGCCGGGGAAGGGCGTCGGGCTGTCGGAGAACTGCTTCCCGGACGCGCTGTTGGGCGATCTGCCGTTGTTCTACCCGTTTATCATCAACGATCCGGGCGAAGGTTCGCAGGCCAAGCGGCGCGCCCACGCGGTGGTGGTCGACCATTTGACGCCGCCGATGACCACCGCCGACACCTACGGCGCGCTGGCCCAGCTGACGCAGCTGGTGGACGAGTATTATCAGGTCGAGGTGCTCGACCCGTCCAAGCTGCCCTTGTTGCAGCAGCAGATTTGGGAGCTGGTCAAGCAGACCAATTTGGACGCGGATTTGCAGGCGCGCTTGCTGCATCACGATCATGACCACGAGGGTGGGCACGATCATGGCCATGACCACGGCCACGCGCACGCGCACGCGCACGACCATGGACACGACCATGGCCATCACGGTCATGACCACGATCACGACCATGACCATGAACACGAAGGCGAATTGCCGGCGGCCTTGGCGGCGATGGGCGGCTCCGATGTCGCCCACTTGATCGAGGATTTGGACGGCTATCTGTGCGAACTGGGCTCGGCCCAGATCCGCGACGGCCTGCACATCCTGGGACGCGGCCCGGATCACGAACAGCTGCCGGACATGCTGGTCTCGCTGACCCGCCTGCCGAATCAGGACGTGCCCGGCTTGCAGGAGGAAGTCGCCCGCCTGTTCGGGTTTGACTTGACCATGCTGCTCGAACAGAAGGGCCGCCGCGTCAACGTGGTGCCTTCGCTGGCCCGCATCGCCGAGCGCGCAGTGGTCACGCGCGCCGACGCGCTCGAAGCGATCGACAGCCTGTGCCTGAAGCTGTTCGTCGAGCTGCGCGAATCCGAGTACGCCGCCGAACGCATCGACGCCGTCCTGGATCAAGTGTTCGGCCAGCTCGATGCCGACGACGCCATCGCCAAGCCTTTGCTTCAGCCGGCCATGCGAACCGGCGGCGGCACCTTGCTGGCACAAATGGGAAAACCGCGCGCCATACTGCCGGCACGTCCTGCGGCAGCGCTCAAGACGGTGCCCATCGCCGTGGTCCAGACCGCAGGCGACCGCGCCAGCCGCTTCAAGGCGCTGCGCAGCGTGCTCGGCTTCGCCTGCCGCGAGCTGGTGCCGAACCTGGCCCTGGCTACCGACGAAATCGACAACCTGCTCAACGGCCTGTCCGGCCAGTATGTGCCGGCCGGTCCGAACGGTTCGCCCAGCCGTGGCATGGCGCACATCCTGCCGACCGGGCGCAATTTCTACTCGGTCGATCCGCGCAGCGTGCCGTCGCAGTCGGCCTGGCGCGTCGGCCTACAACTGGCGCACGAGGTGCTGACGCGCCACGAGCGCGAGACCGGCGCCTATCCGGAGAGTGTGGCGATCAGCATCTGGGGCACCAGCGCGATGCGCACCCACGGCGACGACGTGGCGCAGATCCTGGCGCTGCTGGGCGTGCGCCCGGTCTGGCGCGCCGAGAACCGGCAGGTCAGCGGCGTCGAGGTGATCCCACTGGAGGAGTTGAAGCGTCCGCGCATCGACGTGACGACCCGCATCAGCGGCTTCTTCCGCGACGCCTTCCCGCAGCTGATCGACCTGATCGACGAGGCCGTCAACACGGTGATCCAACTGGACGAGCCGTTGACGCACAACTTCGTGCGCAAGCACTATCTGGCCGAGCTGGGCGACTGGATCGGCCAGGGACTGCCGCAGGAGGAAGCGGAACAGCGCGCCGCCTACCGGGTGTTCGGCGCCAAGCCGGGCAGCTATGGCGCCGGCATCCTGCCGCTGATCCAGCACAAGAACTGGGAGACCGACGCCGACTTCGCCGAGGCCTACGTCAACTGGGGCGGCTACGCCTACGCGCGCGGCGCGCAGGGCGTGGACCAGCGCGACGCCTTCAAGCTGCGCCTGTCCGGCGTGGAGGTGGCGCTGCACAACCAGGACAACCGCGAACACGACATCTTCGACAGTGACGACTACCTGCAATTCCACGGCGGGATGATCGCCACCATCCGCGCCCTGAGTGGACAGCAGCCGCGCCATTATTTCGGCGACAGCCACGATCCGGCGCGGGCGCAGGTGCGCGACTTGAAGGAAGAGACGCTGCGGGTGTTCCGCTCGCGCGTGGTCAACCCGAAATGGCTGAACAGCATACAGCGCCACGGTTACAAGGGCGGCCTGGAGCTGACCGCCACGGTCGACTATCTATTCGGTTACGACGCCACGGCGCAGGTGATGGACGATTGGATGTACGAGGACGTGGCGCAAGCCTACGGTTTCGACCCGCAGATGCAGCAGTTCCTACAGGAGGCCAATCCGTGGGCGCAGAACGCCATCGCCGAGCGCCTGCTGGAGGCGGCCGGCCGTGGCATGTGGAAGGCGCCGCGCCCGGAGACGCTGGAGCGGCTGCGCGAGCTGTACTTGAATAGTGAAACCCTGTTGGAGGCGCGCGGCGAGACGCCGCGCAATGGATAAGATGAGAAGCACGAATTTCCCGTTCGCGGCCGTGGTCGGCCAACCCAAGCTGCAAACGGCGCTGCTGTTGTGCGCGGTGGACCCCAGCATGGGCGGCGTGCTGATACGCGGCGACAAGGGCACGGCCAAGAGCACCGCCGCGCGCGCGCTGGCGGACATCCTGCCGCGCATCGACCGCGTCGCCGGCTGCGCCTTCAACTGCACCGGCGCGGCGCCGAGCGAGCATTGCGAGGTCTGCCGCGCCGACGGCGCCACGGCCGGCCTGACCGCCGTGCCCTTCGTCACGCTGCCGCTGGGCGCCACCGAGGACCGCGTGCTGGGCAGCCTGGATGTGGCCAGCGCCTTGCGGGGCGGCGGCAAGCTGTTCCAGGCCGGCCTGCTGGCCTCGGCGCATCGCGGCATTTTGTACATCGACGAGGTGAACCTGTTGGCCGACCATCTGGTCGACGTGCTGCTCGACGTGGCGGCGATGGGCGTCAACTCGGTGCAGCGCGAGGGCCTGTCGATACGCCACCCGGCCCGCTTCACCTTGATCGGCACGATGAATCTGGAGGAGGGCGACCTGCGCCCGCAATTGCTGGACCGCTTCGCCTTGATGGTGGAAGTGGCGGCGCCGCGCGACAAGGCGGTGCGCTCCGAGGTGGTGCGCCGCCGCATCGCCTACGAGGCCGATCCCTTGGCCTACGCTGCGGCGTGGCAGCGGCAGCAGGACGCGCTCAACGCTCAACTGGCGACGGCGCAAGCGCTGCTACCGCAGGTGGAGCTGGACGACGCCATGCTCGATCTGATCAGTCACCTGTGCTGCGAGTTCGAGGTGGCCAGCCTGCGCGCCGACATCGTCATGCACAAGGCGGCGCGCGCCTTGGCGGCGCTGGACGGCCGCTTGAAGGTGACGCCGGCCGATCTGCGCAGCGCCGCCGAGCTGGTGCTGCCGCACCGTCGCCGCCGCAAGCCGTTTGAACAACCGGGTCTGGACCAGGACAAGCTGGACGACTTGATGAACCAGGCGCAGAAGCAAGCTGAACAACAGGAACAACAGGAACAACAGGCACAAGGGCAGGGCGACGACTCCAGCGACGGCGAGGCCGAGGACGAGCACGACCACGACGACGAGGCGGCGCGGTCCCCGGCGAACGACGAGCAGGAACAGGCGGAACAGCTGTTCGCCAGCGGCGCCAGCGGCGCCGCGCCCCATCTGACGGTGGCGGCCAGCTCCAGCATCGGCCGCAACGCCATGGGCCGGCGCAGCGACGCCGCCAACGCCGTGCGCGGCCGCGTGGTGCGCGCCGTACCGGACGAGAATCCGAGCAGTCTGGCGGTCGGCGCGACGCTGCGCAGCGCGGCGCTGCGCGACCCGGGCAATTTCAACGTGACCAAGGCCGACCTGCACCAGCAGATCCGCGTCGGCAAGAGCGCCAACCTGATCCTGTTCGTGGTGGACGCCTCCGGCTCGATGGCGGCGCAGCGGCGCATGGAGGCAGTCAAGGGCACCGTGCTGGCGCTGCTGACGGACGCCTACCAGCGCCGCGACGAGGTGGCGGTGATCTCCTTCCGAGGCCAGTCGGCCCAACTGCTGCTGGCGCCGACACGCAGCGTGGAGCGCGCCGAGCAGGGCCTGAGCCAGCTGCCGACCGGCGGCCGCACGCCGCTGCCGCACGCCATGCAGCTGGCGTTGGAGACGCTGGGACGCGGCGCGAACCACGCGCCGCCGCTGCTGGTGCTGCTCACCGACGGCAAGGCCAACGTGGCGCTGGCCGAGGGCGGCGACCCTTGGCGCGAAACGCTGGCCATGGCCGAGCTGCTGGCCGAACGCGGCGTGCCGGCGCTGGTGCTCGACACCGAGACCGGCTACCTCAAGCTGGGCCGCGCGGCGCAGCTGGCGCAGACCTTGGGCGCGGAGTGCCTGACGCTGGAGCAGCTATCGGCCGACAATCTGGTGCTGACCATCCGCGCCCGACTGGGGGCAGTATGAAGCCGGGCAGAGTCTATTTGATCGGCGCCGGCCCCGGCGACCCGGAACTGATGACGCTGAAGGCCGTGCGCCTGCTCGGCGAGGCGCAGGTGGTGCTGCTCGACGCGCTGGTCAACCGCGAGGTGCTGCGCTTTGTCGCGCCCGGCGCGCAGGTGGTCGAGGTGGGCAAGCGTGGCGGCCGCCATTCGGCCACGCAGGAAGAAATCCAACAGCAGATGCTGGAGCACGCGCTGACCGGCAAGACGGTGGCGCGGCTGAAGGGCGGCGACCCCTTCATGTTCGGCCGTGGCGGCGAGGAGGTGCAGTGCCTGCAGGCGGCCGGCGTCGAGGTCGAGGTGGTCAGCGGCATCACCAGCGGCATGGCCGTGCCGGCGGCGCTGGGCATTCCGGTGACGCACCGCGACCACGCCCGCAGCGTGACCTTCCTGACCGGCCACGGCTGCAACGACACGCCGCCCAACTGGGCCGGCCTGGTGGCGGCCGGCGGCACGCTGGTGATCTATATGGGTGTGGCCAAGCTGCCCGGCATCACGGAACAACTACTGGCGGCCGGCATGCCGCCGACGCGGCCGGCCGCCGTCATCCAGAACGGCACGCTGCCGCAGCAACGCTGCGTGGCGGCGCCGCTGGGCCAGCTGGCCGAGCGGGTGCGCCTGTCCGGCATCGGCAGCCCGGCCATCGTCATCATCGGCGACGTGGTCGGCGTGGCAGCGCAACTGCAATCGCAGCTGACATCGCAGCTAAAACGGCAAGCGCCGCAGCAAGAACAATTCGAGGAGCAGTTTGTATGATTATTTGTATCGGTGCCGGTCCCGGCGATGTGGCTTACTTGACCCAACGCGGCGCGCAATTGATACGCGACGCCGACGTGGTGGCCGGCTTTGACGCCGTGTTGAACGTGGTGCGCAGCCTGATTCCGGCCGAGGCCCAGGTCATCACCATGGGCTACCGCGACCAGGTCGCCAAGCTCGACGAGGTGGCCGTCGAACACCACGCCGGTAAGAAATGCGTGGTGGTCTTCATGGGCGACATCCACTTCAGCGGTTTCCAATACTTGGAGCGGGTGGAGCGCGCCTGCGGCCATCCGGTCGAGTCGCTGCCGGGGATTTCGTCGGCGCAGATCCTGGCCTCGCGCACCAAGGTGTGCTTCGACGAGACCACCTTCGTCACCTTCCACCGGCGCGGCGACCTGACGCCGTTCAAGCGCCATCTGGTGCATGTGCTGGAGGACCAGCGCAACGCCATCGTGATTCCTTGTCCGTGGGACGAGGCGCGCTCCTTCATGCCCTGGCATATCGCCGCCTATTTGATCGAGCAGGGCATCCCGCCCGAGCACCGGGTCGAGGTGTGGGAAAACCTGACCCGGGGCGAGGCCGAATGGCACGGCAGCCTGGCCGAGTGCGCCGAGCACCGCTGCTCGGACATGAGCATCATGTTGATCCGCACGCTGGCGCCGATGGCCAGCCAGATCGAGGCGGCGCCGGGCCAAGCTGAAACGGCGCCGGCAAAATGAGCGGCGGTCAAATCAGTACCGCCGTGAACGCCAGCGCGGCGCCGGTCAAATCCGGCATCGTCGTCGCCGGCCACGGCAGCCGCGATCCGGACGCCGTGCGCGAATTCGAGGCGCTGGTGGAACTGGTGCGGGCGCGCGCGCCGCAGGACGTGGTCACCCATGGTTATCTGGAGTTCTCCAGCCCGACCATCGCCGAGGCGGTGACGGCCAACCTGGCCGCCGGCACGCGCCAGTTGGCCGTGGTGCCGGGCGTGCTGCTGGCGGCGCGCCATGCCAAGAACGACATGCCGGCCGAAATGCAGGCGATGGCGCGCGACTATCCCGAGATCGATTTCCACTTCGGCGCGCCGCTGAACCTGCATCCCAAGCTGCTGCAGCTAGCGCAGGAGCGCATCGTCGAGGCCGAGGGTACTTCCTCGGCCACGGTGCGCCGCGCCGACACCTGCCTGGTGCTGGTCGGCCGTGGCACCACCGACCCGGACGCCAACGGCGAGGTGTCCAAGCTGGCGCGCATGCTGGAGGAGGGCATGGGCTTCGGCGGCGTCTACGTCTGCTATTCCGGCACCGCCACGCCGTTGGTGGCGGACGGGCTGCGCGCCGCCGCCCGCATGGGTTTCGCCCGCCTGGTGGTGCTGCCGTTCTTCCTGTTCGACGGCGTGCTGGTCAAGCGCATCTACGCGGCGGCCGACGAGCTGGCCGAGCGCGAGCCGGCCGTCGAGGTGCTCAAGGCCGGCTACTTCGGCGTGCATCCGCTGCTGGCCGACGTGATGATCGAACGCGCCCGCGAGGCCGTCGCCGGCCGCGCCGCGATGAACTGCTCGCTGTGCAAGTACCGCGTGCAAATCGTCGGCTTCGAGCAGCAGGTGGGCGAGCCGCAGCGCGCCCACCACATGGCCGTGCGCGGCCTGCTGGCGCAGGATGGCGCCGCCAATGTGCCGGCCGCTTCGGAGCGCTTCGCCGCCTACGTGCCGCATCCGATCGAGGCGGAGAGCTTCGAGATCATCGCCGCCGGGCGCGACTGGGCGCCGTTCCCGGTCGAGCAGTTGACGGTGTTGCAACGGCTGGTGCACACCAGCGGCGACTTCAACGCCGTCGACGACATGTACTTCTCGCCGGGCGCGGTGGAGATCGGCATCCGCGCGCTGTTGCGCTGCAAGCGCGTGCTGACCGACGTGACGATGGTGCAGACCGGCCTGAAACGCGCGCTGCTCGAACAACTGGGCGTGGACACCTGGTGCGGCGTGCACGACCGCGAGACGCATCTGATGTCCGAAGCGCTGGGCATCACCCGCTCGGCGGCCGGCATCCGCCGTGGCTTTGAAAAGTACGGCAACGACGTGGTGGTGGCGATCGGCGACGCGCCGACCGCCATCGCCGAGGCGGTGCGGCTGATCCGCGACCATGGCTGGCGCCCGCAACTGGTGATCGGCCTGCCGGTCGGTTTTGTCGGCACGCGGGAAACCAAGGAACTGCTGCGGCGCTGTCTGCAAGTGCCGCGCATCACCAACAGCGGCACGCGCGGCGGTTCGCCGTGGGCCGCCAGCGTGGTCAACGGCATGATGATCGACGCCGTCAACCAGCTCGCCGGGTATGCGCCTGGCTGAACGCAGCGAATTCGACCTGAGCTTGCTGGCCCTGAACGGCCTGCGGCGCGGGCGCACCACGGGCAGCTGCGCGACGGCGGCGGTGAAGGCGGCGCTACACCTGCTGCTGTTGGACGAGCGGCAGGAGCGCGTCGCCGTCACGCTGCCCGACGGCGCGCACTATTTGATGGTGCCGATCCAGCGGGTGGACGCGATGGAAGGCGGCGCGCGCGCCGAGGTGCTGAAGGACGGCGGCGACGATCCGGACAACACGCACGGCTCGACGATCTTCGCCGAGGTGCGGCGCAACGACGTGAACGCGGTGCGCTTCTTCGCCGGACGCGGCGTGGGCACGGCGACTTTGCCGGGCCTGCGCGTGGCGGTCGGCGAGCCGGCGATCAACCCTGTGCCGCGCCAGATGATGCGGCGGGCGGTGGCCGAGGTGCTCGACGAGGCGCCGGCCGAGGCGCAGAACACGGGCTTCGACCTGACCATCGGCTGCGAGGAGGGCGAAGTCATCGCCCGCAAGACCTTCAATCCACGGCTGGGCATCCTGGGAGGGATCTCGATCCTCGGCACCTCGGGCATCGTCGAGCCGATGTCGCTGTCGACCTGGATCGCATCCATCGAAGTGTATGTGCGGGTGGCGCTGGCCGACCACGCGCCCAGCGTGGCCTACCTGCCGGGGAAGATCGGGCGCGAGTATGCCAAGGACGTGCTGTGCATGCCGGAACGGCGCACGGTGCAGATCGCCAACTTCCTCGGCGACGCGCTCGACTTCACCGAGACGGCGCTGCGGCAGGAAGGCCGCGAGCTGGAGGTGCTGTGGCTGGCCGGCCATCCGGGCAAGCTGGCCAAGGTGTTGGACGGCGTGTGGGACACGCATTCGAGCAAAAGCAGTATGGCGATGGCGGGCGTGGCCCGCGTCGCGGCGCAGTGTGGATATGCGCCCCATTTGGTGCAAGAGATAGAGCAGGCAAACACAGTGGAAGCAGCAATGGAAAGAATGAAGAATGAAGCGGGTGCGCGCGATCTGTGGGTCGAGATCGAGCGGCGCGTCGGCCAGTTGGCGCACGCCCGCGTGCCGTCGGTGCGGCGGCTGGAGGTGCGCCTGTTCGACCTGGCCGGTAACTCGCTGGGAGCGGACGCTTGAGCGCCGCGCCGAAGGAAGTGGCGATGCCCGGCATGTTCTGGGGCGTCGGCGTTGGTCCCGGCCCGGCGGGCTATGTGCCGCTGGCGGCGCTGGAGGCGCTGCGCGAGGCCGACTTGATCTACGCGCCACGGGCGCGCGGCATCGAGACCTCGGTCGCCTTGCAGTGTTTGGCCGGCGTCGAGATCGACGCGGCCAAGCTGCGCGACATCGAATTCAATATGGACCCGGACCGCTCGGTGCTCAGCGAGCACTACGCGCAGCTGGGCGAGCAGATCGCCGCCGAGCTGCGCGCCGGCCGCAACGTGGCCTACCTGACCATCGGCGATTCGCTGACCTATTCGACCTACGGCTATGTGCTGGCGGCCTTGCAGGCGCGCCTGCCGGAGCTGCGCCAGCGCACCTTCCCCGGCATCACCAGCTACGCCGCCGCCGCGTCGGCCTTGTCCTGGCCGCTGGGCGAGGGCAAGGAGCGCGTGCTGATCCTGCCGTGCCCGGAGACGGCCGAGGAGCTGCGCCGCGACATCGAGACGCACGACATTGTGGTGCTGATGAAGATCGGCCAGCGCCTGCCGTGGGTGCTGGCGCTGCTGCGCGAGATGGGCATCGCCCAACACTGCGCCTTCGCCCGCCGCATCGGCCTGCCTGGCGAGATGCTCGCTTCCGGTCTGGACGACCTGGTGGCGCAGGACGCCATGGGATATTTGGCCACCATGCTGGTGCGCCGCGCTTCACGAGAGGAACGATAAGCATATGAAGGTCTACTTTATTGGCGCCGGCCCCGGCGCCGCCGACTTGATCACCCTGCGCGGCGCGCGCCTGCTGGGCCGCGTCGACATGGTGCTGTACGCCGGCTCGCTGGTGCCGACCGACATGCTGCAGCACTGCCGCGCCGACGCCGAACTGATCGACACGGCCCAGCTGGACCTGGAGCAGCAGCAGGCCTGCTACCTGCGCGCCAAGGCGACGAACAGCGACGTGGTGCGGCTGCATTCGGGCGACCCGGCCATCTACGGCGCCACGGCGGAGCAGATGCGCCGGCTCGACGCGCTGGGCATCGACTACGAGATCGTGCCGGGCGTGTCCTCGTTCACGGCGGCGGCCGCCGCCATCAAGTCCGAGCTGACCAAGCCGGAGGTGTCGCAATCGGTGATTTTGACCCGGGTGTCCGGCCGCGCCTCTGCGGTGCCGGAGCTGGAGTCGATCGCCCGGCTGGCCGAGCACCGCGCGACGATGTGCATCTTCCTGTCCGGTCCGCACCTGAAGAAGATCGTCGCCGATTTGTCGCTGCACTATCCGCAGGAGACGCCGGTGTCGCTGGTCTACCGCGCCAGTTGGCCGGAGCAGAAGATCTATCAGGGCACGTTGGGCACGGTGCTGCAGGATACCAAGCGCGGCGCCTGGAACTTGACGACGATGATGCTGGTCGGCGCGGCGCTGGGCAAGGAGGCCGCCGCCGAATCGAGCCTGTACTCGAAGGACTTCACCCACCTGTTCCGGGTGGTGAAAAAGACCAAGGCGGCGGCGTGAGCGAGCCGGAGCAGGGGTCTGCGACGGCAGCGCCGCTCGGCGTCTGGCTGGTGCGGCCCGAGGGCGAGGACCTGGCCGCCTGTCTGCACGAGCGGCTGGGCGGGCAGGTGTACCGGCCCTGGCTGCAAGCGGATGTGGCGCAGAAGGCGCAGTTCGCCGCCGCCTACCGCCAGCACGCGCAGTGGGTGATGGTGGCGGCCAGCGGCATCGCCGTGCGCTTCCTCGACGGTCTGCCGCAGGATAAGCACAGCGACCCGGCCGTGGTGGTGTTGGACGAGGCGGGCCGCTTCGCCGTGTCGCTGCTGGCCGGCCACGAGGGCGGCGCCAACGCGCTGGCCTACCGCGTCGCCGCCGTTGTCGGCGCGGTGCCGG
The DNA here is from genome assembly GCF_900114705.1 of Rugamonas rubra. Lineage (GTDB taxonomy): Bacteria > Pseudomonadota > Gammaproteobacteria > Burkholderiales > Burkholderiaceae_D > Rugamonas > Rugamonas rubra. Next base: position 113,817 of record NZ_FOTW01000005.1, on the reverse strand, counting down.
TGGTGACCACGGCGACCGAGGCGCTCAAGTCGCTGGTGGTGGGCATCGGCTGCCGCAAGGGCGTGCCGGCCGAACGCATCGAGGCGGCCGTGCGGCTGGCCCTTGGCGACTACGCCATCGGCGACGTGCGCGAGGTGGCGACGGTGGACCTGAAGGCCAACGAGCCTGGTCTGCTGGACTTTTGCGCGCAGCACAATCTGCCGCTGCGGGTGTTCGCCCGCGAGACCTTGGCGGCGCGGCCCTGGGTCAGCCAGCCGTCGGCCTGGGTCAAACAGAATGTGGGACTCGACGGAGTTTGCGAGCCCTGCGCCCTGGTGGCCAGTCCGCGCGGGCGCCTGCTGGTTCCAAAAACAAGCCTGGACGGCGTCGCCGTCGCAGTGGTTCAAGATCAATGGATGGAAATATGAGTGGTGTACTGAATTTGGTGTCGGTCGGGCCGGGATATGAGGACTTGATCGCGCCGCGCGCCGTCGCGGCGCTGGAGAGCAGCGACGTGATCGTCGCCTACGAGTTGTATCTGCGCTGGATCGGCCCACATATCGAGGGCAAGGAGATCCATTCGCCGCCGCTGACGCAGGAGCGCGAGCGCGCCTTGCTGGCGATCGAGAAGGCGCGCGGCGGCGCCACCGTGTCGCTGATCTCCAGTGGCGACATCGGCATCTACGCGATGGCCGCGCTGGCCTTCGAGGAAATGAGCGAGGACGACACCTACCAGGTCAACGTGATCCCGGGGATCACCTCGGCCAACGCCTGCGCCTCGCTGCTTGGCTCGCCGCTGTCGCACGATTTCGCCACGCTCAGCTTGTCCGACCTGCTGTGCCCGTGGGAGTGGATCGAGCACCGCGCCCGCCACATCGCCCAGGCCGACCTGGCCTGCGTGATGTACAACGTGCAAAGCGCCGGCCGCCAGCAGGGCGTCTACCGCGTGCTGCAGCTGATGCTCGAATCGAAGGCGCCGCATACCCTTTGCGGCGTGGTGAAGAACGCCTATCGGCCGGGCCAGCAGGTCAGCATCCACCGTTTGGACGAGCTGCCGTCGCTGCAGTTCGACATGCTGACCACCATCGTGGTCGGCAACCGCTTCACCAAGCGCAAGCGCGGCAGCATCTACACGCCGCGCGGCTACAACGACTGGTCGCTGCCGGAAGGCGCGCCGCTGGTGCCGACCGCGCCGCGTGATGCGATGCCGGACGACGCGGCCTGGGTCTTCTCCGGCACCAGTGACGGCAACGCGCTGGCGGCCGAACTGGCGGCCGAGTTGGGCGCCACCGTCGGTCGCAAGGTGGTGGTGTCGGCGGCGACGGAGCACGGCGGCGCGCTGGCCTTGAAGGACTGCCCGGGCGTGACCGTGTGGGCCGGCCGGCAGGGTGTGGAGGCGCGCCGGCAGGCGCTGGGCGCCAGCCGCGCGCGGGTGCTGGTCGACGCCACGCATCCTTTCGCCAGCAGCATGTCCGAGCAGTTGATGGGACTGTCGCGCGAGCTGGGCATTCCATATGTGCGCTTCGAGCGCGCCAGCGAGTTCGACGCCGCCGACGGCGCCCTGTGCGCCACGCCGCAGTTGGCCGCCGAACGGGCCATCGCCAGCGGCCAGCGCATCTTCCTGGCCACCGGGTCGAAGGATCTGGCCACCTTCCTGCAGGCCCCGGGCGCGGCCGACAAGCAGTGGTTCGTGCGCTTGACGGCAGAGCCGGAATTCATCCAGCGCGCCATCGCGCTGGGCGTGCCGCGCGAGCGCATCTGCGCCATGCAGGGGCCGTTCTCGGCCGAGTTCAACACGGCGCTATGGCGCGACTGGGGCATCGACTGCGTGGTGAGCAAGGACTCCGGCGGCGCCGGCGGCTACCGCGCCAAGGCCGACGCCGCGCGCGCGCTGGGCATTGCGCTGGTGGTGGTGGCGCGGCCGCAGTTGGCGTATCCCTCGCTGGCCGGCAGCAGCGCCGAGGTGCTGGCGCAGTTGAAGGCGGTGGGCGCAGCATGAACATGAAGAAGCTGATCCCGGTGACCATCGTCACCGGTTTCCTCGGCTCGGGCAAGACCACCTTGTTGCGCGGGCTGATCGAGCGGCGCCAAACGCGACGCCTGGCGATCCTCATCAACGAGTTCGGCGAGATCTCCATCGACAGCACCTTGGTGCGCGACGGCGCGGTGGGCGACGACGAGGTGCGCATCCACGACTTCGCCGACGGTCTGATCGCCTACGGTGAGGACGAGCAGTTCGTGCCGACCATGCTGGCCATCGCGGCGCGGCGCGCCAACGTCGACCACGTGCTGATCGAAACCTCCGGCCTGGCGCTGCCGTCGGCGGTGATGGAGCAGCTGCAAGGCGCGGCGCTGGCCGACGACTTCATCCTCGACGCCACCATCGCCGTGGTCGACACGCCGCTGCTGCTGTCCGACCAGTTCGAGCACGCCGCCGGCGTCAACCCGGTGGCCGCGATGTTCGAGCGCCAGCTGGAGTCGGCCGACGTGGTGGTGCTCAACAAGGTCGACGAGCTGGACGACGAGCAGCTGCTGCTGGCCGAGACGCGGGTGCGCCTGCGCGCGCCGAACGTGCGCTTCCTCGAGCTGGCGCGGCGGGCGCAGCTGGATATTCGTCTGGCGCTGGGCCTGCGGCTGCATCAGCCGACCCGCACCGAGCACGAGCACGCCTACACCTTGCTGCCGGCGATGCCGGGGCCGCAGACCGGCGTGCTGGCCAGCCAGAGCCGCTTGAACGGCCACGCCCACTCGGGCCTGGGCGCGCACAGCCACGGTCTGGCCACGCACAAGCATTTCCACGAGCAGGACCCGGGCTGGCAGTCGTTTGTGCTGCGCAGCGATGCGCCGCAGAGCAGCGCGACGCTGGCGGCGGCGCTGCGCGAGGCGGCGATGGCCGAGCCCATCCTGCGCAGCAAGGGTTTCGCGCAGACCGGCGAGGGGCAGGGCGCCTTGCTGGTGCAGGGCGTGCGCGCGCGCATCGACATCAAGGCCGACGCCGCGCGGCCGGCCGGCAAGCGCTCGGAGCTGGTGTTCATCGGCTACCACGTGAGCCGCAGCAAGGTTGCCGCGCTGTTGACGGAGTTGACCGGCAGCAGCTGGCGCTAGAGTTTAGTTATTTCGCACCTATTCATTTTTCTTTAAGGAGTACCTTTATGTATGCAAAAACGTATCGTTGGCTGGGCTTGGCGGCGCTGGCCGTGGCCGGTGTCGCGCAGGCCCATCCGGGCCATGCCGAGGGCGCGCTGGCCGGCCTGATGCACCCGTTCATGGGTTGGGACCACCTGCTGGCGATGTTCGCCGTCGGCGTCTGGGCGGCGCAACTGGGCGGCCGGGCACAGTGGTTGCTACCGGTGAGCTTTGTCGCCTGCCTGACCGTGGGCGCCGGCATGGCGACCAGCGGCCTGGTCATGCCGATGGTGGAGGGCGGTATCGCCGCCTCCGTGCTGTTGCTGGGCGTGCTGATCGCCATGGCGGTGGCCGTGCCGAGTGCGCTGGGCGCGGCCATGGTCGGCCTGTTCGCCTTGTTCCACGGCTACGCCCACGGCATGGAAATGCCGGCGATGAGCACGCCGTGGCAGTACGCCGCCGGCTTCGTCGCCGCCAGCATGTTGTTGCACGGTATGGGTGTCGGCTTCGGCGCCGCGCTGCGCCGCCGCGACCTGTGGCTGCGCGCCGCCGGCGCCGTGGTGTTGATGGCGGGCGGTTGGATGAGCGCCGGCGTGGTGTAAGCCATGGCCTGCCGCCACATCGTTGCTGTTTGATGGTTTTTCCGGCCCGCTGGCGGCAAGCCAGGCCAGCGGGCCACGCCGAACACTTTTGACGCTCGTCAAAGCCTGTCCCCTCCAGCCTATTAACTTGAAAGCTCATTTGCCGCTCCGCGTTCGCGCCGGACGGCTGGGGTGTGCTTCAATTCAAGGGCGGGCATATGAAGCGGAACGGTCGTCGATCGCTGAAGCCGTGGCGCATGGCGTTGGTGGCCACATTGCTGGCGCCGCTGGCGCCTGGCGCCGCGTTCGCGCAGCAATCCGGCGATGTGGCGCGCGTGCCGCGGCCGCAGCAGGCACAGCCGGCGCAGCAAGTGCAGCAAGTGCAGCAAGTGCAGCAAGTGCAGCAGGCGCCGGCGCCTGCGCCGCCGCCGTCTTCGCGCGCCGAGCCGCAGCGGCCGGCGCCACCGCCATCCAGGCAACAAAGTGAGCACCTGCGCCAACGCGGCTCCAGCTCGGTTGCAAACGCCGCCATCCTGGTCGGCGTCGGCGCTGTCCTCGCCAACGTCTTTCCCGGTCCGCCCGAACAGCGGCAGGCGCCGGCCAACGACGACTATCTCGCGCTCAACGGGCCGCGCTTCGCCGTCACGCAGAAGGTCGGCAGCTTCGTCGTCGAGGGATACATCCGGGGCGGCTGGCCCTTCGTCGTCGACTTTCTACCGCAACCCGACAGCTGTACCAAGCTGGACGTCTACCTGGGCGGCAAGCAGGTGTTTTCACGGCTGCTCGACGCCGACGGCAGCGCCGGCCGGCGCCTGCTGAAGATCGAGCTGCCCGGCAACATCGCGCCGGCGGCGCGCCCGGCGCTGTACGTGCTGCGCTCCGCCCGCCCCGCCTGCGCCGAGCGCGGCGGCGGGGCGGACGAGGGTGGCGTCTCGGTCGAGGTGTACGGCATCGGCGCCGGGCCGCGCGCGGTCGGCTCGGTGGCGGTGGACCGGCTGGTGTTCGGCCCGCCGCAGCCCAAGCTGCCGCGCGAGCTGGTGCAGGTCGGCTACCGCATGCAATGGCCGTTCAACCACGTCGCCGTCGAGGTGCTGCGCTTCCGCCGCAGCGGCGCGGACGGCATCGAGGTCGAGCGGGTCGCCACGCTGGACGCGGAACACGGCCGGGGCTTGCCGGCCGGCGAGGTGGCCGGCCAGACCTGGGACGGCCGCAATGGCGCGGCGGCGCTGTCGCCGGGGCTGCACCGGTTGCAGGTACGGGCTTGGCTGGCCGGCGACGACCGCAGCTGGGTCGGCGCGATCTCCCCCGGCATTGTGCGGATCGCCGACCATGGCCAATAGGCGCAGGCGTCCGCCGCAGCCGAGCGGGCCGGAGGCGCCGGCGCCTCCGGCGGCCCCGCCCGCGCCGGCTTCGCTGAAGGAGAAGGTGGCCGCCTTGTCGGTGTTCCTGGCGGCGACGGGGGCCATCTATTACATCGTGCAGCTGCCGGTGGCCGACTTCGTCGATCCGGCCGACGCGGCGTTGCGGCTGAAGGCGGAGGGCGGCGAGACGCTGTTGTTGCGGCCGCCGCCGGCGTCCGGCGGCGCCGCCTCGACCTTGTTGACGGTGCTGGGCGAGGCCAACGAGGGCGTCGACGTGCACGTCGAGGACGGTGCGCTGGACGCGGCCACGGCGGCCGAGCTGGAGCAGACCTGGATGCTGGCGCTACCCGCCAAGCGCGGGCCGATCAATTGGACGACGGCGGCCAGGGGCAACGGCCGCAGCCGCATCGAGCTGGCGCTGCGGGCGCCGCCGCAGGGGACGGGCGCAACGGGCGGGCCGGAGGTCGAGTTCGAGCAGGCCGGCAGCGGCGGCGCCGCCGCGCTGCGCGTGCGGGTGCGCAACGCCGTCGCGGTGGCGCGGCTGAGCGTGCTGCTCGGCGACGCGGCTGAGGCCGGCGGCAAGCCGGCGGTGGCCGAGCGCAACGTCTTGCGGATCGGCAAGGCCGGCGCGCTGACGCTGCCGGGCGCCCTGCCGGTCGGGCTGGAGGTGGGCGAGGGGCGCGCCATCGTGCTGGTGTTCCCGGTCGGCGCGCCGGTCAGCCGCCTCTATCTGGGCGAGGGCGCCGAGGGGCCGGGCGCCGGCGCCGACACCGGCGTGGCCGTGCGCGACGTCGGACTGCGCCGGCGCGACGGCAGCTACAAGTGGTACGCCTGTTCGGCGAGCAAGGGCCGGCTGTTCCCGTGGCCGCGGGCGCCCGGCCCGGACGACTGCGCGGCCAGCCCGACGCTGCGCGCCCACCACCTGGCGCTGGCGCCGGAGCAGGTGGCGCTGCGCGTCGACGGCGCCGGTTTCGTAGTCAGCGACGGCGTCGCGCGCGGCGGCGACTGGCTGGCCCGGCTGGACCGCTACAAGCTGCCGGCGGCGCTGCTGGGCCTGTGCTATTCGGCACTGGCCAACTGGGTGTGGCAGGTGTGTTGGGTGCGCCGCCGGCGGCGCGCCTGAGCGGCCGGCGCGGGCGGCTCCACCGTCGCGGCCGGCATATTCTTGGAGGAAGTCATGCAACTACATTTGTTGTCACTGCGCTGTACGGCGCAGCGGCCCGACTGGGCGGCGCCGGCCGTGGCCGGCTTCGGCGCCGGCGGCGTGTTGATGTTGCTCGAGCTGTTCTGGTCGTCCGTGGTGTTGGGCGGCAACCCTTGGCCGGCCACCCGCATGGTGGCGGCCATCGCGATGGGCGAGGCGGTGTTGCGCGAGAGCGGCTTCAGCCTGGTCATCGCCCTGCTATTGCTCACGGTTGGCGCCGTAGCCCTCCACCTGCTCAGTCCCTGGTGGCTGACGCCGCTCGCCTCGAACTGGCGCCGCCTCACCAGGCGCTGCGGTTAGGAGTCTGTGTGGCAGAAGAAAATGAAACTGACGCGAAAAATCTCGACCTCTCGGATCGCGTCAGGATCAACGATCTCGTCCCTAGGAAGGGGGAAGGCACCCTTGAAGATACCGGAAATTCGTGTGAAATCGTTCTGCCGCGCACACTCCTAGCCTGCGGCCTGCGGCGCTACAGCGCCAGGCGGCGGAACGGCGTGTCGATCCAGTTGGTGTGCTGGCGCATGCGGCACAGGCTCCAGGTCAGCAGTAGGGTGCACAGCAGCAGGGTGGCCATGCGCATCTCCGGCGGCAGATACGGCAACCGGGCCAGCACCAGTCCCTCGGCCAGCGCGTGCAGGAAGAAGCGGTGCATGACGAAGGAGCCGAGGGCGAACTTGCCGATCAGCTCGACCGGGTCGGCCAGCCAGCGCAGGCGCGACAGTTTCAGGATGTGCGCCAGGAAGTACATCCAGGCGAACTTGCCGGCCGCGCCGAAGGTCGCCACGACCATCTCCGAGGCGAAGGAGGTCGGGTAGTAGGAGGTCAGGTAGATGCCGACCTGCAAGCCCATCAGCAGCAGGATCACCCTTTGCCACTGCCATTCGCTGTGGTTGCGCAGCATGCCCAGGGCGATGCCGATGCAGCCGTTGAGCACGAACGGCAGCACGGGAAAGCCGCCGAAGCCTTCGAGCAGGAAGAAGCGGGCGGCCCAGCTGGCCGCCAGCGGCGACTCGGCGACCTCGATGCTGAGCACGGCGACCAGGGCGCGCGCGCCGATCATGTAGAAAAGCAATTGCCAGCACGAGAAGCGGAAGCGGCGCTGCAGCTCGGGCGCGCACAGCAGCAGCAGGGCGGTGGGCAGCAACACGCCGGAGATGGTCCACGGCGTTTGCAGCGTCAGGAAGCCGAGCCACCAGGGCGCCGTGTGGACGGCGTCCATCCGTCCGGCGACGGCCTCGCGCAGGATGGCGAAGATGGCGTTGGAGACCAGCATGACGGCGAGGATCTGCTTGGCGCGGCGGTACAGCGCGCGGTCCCAGGCCGCGTTGGGGCTGCGCCGCGAAGTGATGAAGCCGACGCTGTAGCCCGACAGCACGACGAAGGTGACCGTGGCCCAGCCGGTCGGCAGCCACAGGTCGGACAGCAGCCAGCTGTCGGCGGGCAGATGGGACACCGAGGAGGCGTGGGTGTTGGCCATCAGGACGAACAGCATTCCCCGGCACAGGTCGATATTGGTCGATTTGTCCATTAGATAATCGTGTCGTCGCGCGCAATGTCCTGGTCGAAGCCGTTTGTCGCGTACGCGGTCGGGTTGAGTTTGCTGCCGTCCGCCATTCTGCCAGCGGACATCATTATCATAACTTTAATATTGTGTCTGAAGCGTATTATTTTCACAACACCACACCGTCCGGTCTGAGCATATTTACAACACGACGAGCCGCCATCGCTTCCTCAATGGGAGTTTGTGTTGTGACAATTCGTGTATTTTTTGACCACGAATAGGCGTTATATTTATAACATCCTGTCGCTTTGTAGGATCTGTCCGACAGCATGGTTCAGCCAAAGGATGATACGTTGAAGGCGATTGCCGATCTATCCATATTGTCTTGCGCGCTCCCGGTGTGTGCCGCCGCCTTGCCGTGCTCGGCAACAGCTTTTGCCTTGAGGTACGAGGCTGGGCGCGCGCCGGCGGCCGGTTCCGAGGTCGACTGGCGGCGCCGGCGGCGCCGGTCGGCGCTGCGTCGATGCGCTGAGGCGCGCCCCCCGGGCTGAGCCCGCACCCGGCAACTCCCCCATTTTTTAGGCGCGCGCGGTGCGCCGATGCCGCCTTTCCAGTCCGCGCCGCCGCGCGCCCGCCTGGCGCCGCGCGGGCGCGCCGGAGAGCCCCCTCGGCGGCGTCGCCAAGGCGTGCTCAGCGGCAAGAAGCTTGCCGACGTTTGTGTCTAAAACGTTGTTCTTAAGATATTTATATTGCCATATAACTTAAAAAATTTATAACTATCAGGCCGATATCGTGGTATAACTATAATTGTTTTTATGATAATTTAAATTTACTTCTTGGACATACGATGAAAAACACTGAAAGCGTTGCAGTCGTCGGCTTGGGCTATGTGGGCCTGCCATTGGCCGTCGAGTTTGGCAAGAAGCGGCCGACGGTCGGATTTGATTTGTCGCCCGCCAAGATCGCGCACTACCGCAATTTCATCGACCCCACCGGCGAGGTTTCCAGCGCCGATCTGCGCGCCGCCAGCCAGTTGACGGTGGGCACCGACCCGGCCGCGCTGGGCCAGGCCGACTACATCATCGTCGCCGTGCCGACCCCGGTCGACAGCGCCCACACGCCCGATTTCCACCCGCTGGTCTCGGCCAGCGAGGCGGTCGGCAAGCACATGAAGCGCGGCGCCATCGTCGTCTACGAGTCGACCGTCTACCCCGGCGTGACCGAGGACCTGTGCGTGCCGATCCTGGAGCGCTGTTCCGGCCTGACCTGGCGCCGCGACTTCCACGTCGGCTTCTCGCCCGAGCGCATCAACCCGGGCGACAAGACGCACACCCTGACCACCATCCTGAAGGTGGTGTCGGGCGACGACGCGGCCACGCTGGAGGCGGTCGCCGCGCTGTACGAGTCGGTGGTGACGGCCGGCGTCTACCGCGCCAAGAGCATCAAGGTGGCCGAGGCGGCCAAGGTGATCGAGAACACCCAGCGCGACCTGAACATCGCCCTGATGAACGAGCTGGCGCTGATCTTCGACCGGGTCGGCATCGACACCCTCGACGTGCTGCAGACCGCCGGCACCAAGTGGAACTTCCTGCCGTTCCGCCCGGGCCTGGTGGGCGGCCACTGCATCGGCGTCGACCCCTACTACCTGACCTACAAGGCCGACATGCTGGGCTACCACCCGCAGGTGATCCTGGCCGGGCGCCGCATCAACGACGGCATGGCCAAGTTCGTCGCCGAGAAGACCGTCAAGTCGATGATCGCGGCCGGCTTCAACGTCAAGGGCGCGCGCGTCAACGTGATCGGCCTGACCTTCAAGGAGGACTGCCCGGACCTGCGCAACTCCAAGGTGGCCGACGTGGTCAGCGAGCTGCGCTCCTACGGCGTGCAGGTGCACGTGCACGACCCGGTGGCCGACCCGGTGGCGGCGGCCAAGGAGTACGACATCGACCTGGAGAGCTGGGCCGGCCTGCCGCGCGCCGACGCCATCGTCGCCGCCGTGTCGCACCGCGCGCTGCTCGAACTGAGCACCGACGACTTCCTGTCCAAGCTGAACAAGGGCGGCTGCTTCATCGACGTCAAGTCGCAGTTCGACCTGGAGCCGCTGCGCGCGGCCGGCTGCACCGTCTGGCGCCTGTGAGCCGGCCGCCACTCCACCACGATTTCAAGGAACCGCCTCGATGAGCCAATTCGAATCCGTCCAGCAGCAACTGCGCGGCCACAAGTACCACTGGTTGGTGACCGGCGCGGCCGGCTTCATCGGCTCCAACCTGCTCGAGCAGCTGCTGCTGTTGGGGCAGCGCGTCACCGGGTTGGACAACTTCGCCACCGGCTTCGCCGACAACCTCGAGCTGGTGCGCGAGCGGGTCGGCGCGCAGGCCTGGGCCAACTTCCGCTTCATCGAGGGCGACATCCGCCTGGCGGCCGACTGCGCCCGCGCCTGCCAGGGCGTCGACTACGTGCTGCACGAGGCGGCGCTGGGCTCGGTGTCGCGCTCGATCGAGGACCCGATCGCCACCCACGAGACCAACGTCACCGGCTTCCTGCACATGTTGGTGGCGGCGCGCGACGCCAAGGTCAAGCGCTTCGTCTACGCCGCCTCCAGCTCGACCTACGGCGACCATCCGGCCCTGCCCAAGGTCGAGCCGCAGATCGGCCATCCGCTGTCGCCCTACGCCGTGACCAAGTACGCCGACGAGCTGTACGCCGAGGTGTTCGCCCGCTGCTACGGCGTCGAGAGCATCGGCCTGCGCTACTTCAACGTGTTCGGCCCGCGGCAGGACCCGAAGGGCGCCTACGCGGCGGTGATCCCGCAGTGGGTCGCCGCGCTGATCAACGACGACACCGTGCACATCAACGGCGACGGCGAGAGCAGCCGCGACTTCTGCTACATCGACAACGTGGTGCAGGCCAACCTGCTGGCCGCGCTGAGCGGCAACGCCGAGGCGGTCAACCAGGTCTACAACGTCGCCCTCAACGAGCGCACCACGCTCAACGAGCTGCACCAGATGATGTGCCGGCTGCTGGCCGAGCGCTTCCCGCATGTGCACGAGCACCGGCCGCAGCACCGCGCGTTCCGCGCCGGCGACGTGCGCCACTCGCAGGCCGACATCTCGAAGGCGCGCACGCTGCTCGGCTACGCGCCGACGCACCGCCTGTCCGAGGGGCTGCGCGAGGCGATGGATTGGTATGTGCGGCGGCTGGCGCCGGCGCACTCAAGGTGACGCCGGGCATGCCACGGCGTCGTACAAGCGCAGTTTGACTGCCGCCCACCAGGCGGGGAGAAGAAGATGTACCGAATATTCAACCATTACGTATCGAAGGCGGTCTCCGGTCTGCTGGTGCTGGAGCTGCTGATCCTGGTCGGGTCCTTCTACGCCGGCGCCGGGCTGCGCTTCTTCCACGACAGCCCGCTGGTCCTGCCCAAGCTGGAGCACGCCTTCCTGTCGGCCTGCGTGTTCGCCGTCGCCATGGTGTTCAGCATGGGCACGCTGGGCATGTACCACCTGGACTTCCGCGCCGGCCTGCTCAAACCGCTGCTGCTGCAACTGGCGCCGGCCTTCGTCATGGGCTTTTGCATCCTCACGCTGGTGCTCGACACCGTGCCCGGCCTGTACATCGACCGCGGCACGTTGATGATGGTGCTGCTGGTGGCGGCCGGCGGCATCGCCCTGGTGCGCGTGGTGTTCCTCAAGACGTCCGACTCGGCCTTCCTCAAGTCGCGCATCCTGATCCTCGGCAGCGGCCAGCTGGCCAACGAGATCGGCGAGCTGGCGCTGCGCCAAAGCTACCGCAAATACCACATCATCGGCTTCATCCCGGTGCCGGCCGAGCCGTCCTGCGTGGCGCCGCAGCAGCTGCTCCAGCTCGACGCGGCGACCTCGCTGCTGTCGTTGGCGCGCCAGCACGGCGCCGACGAGATCGTCGTCTCGGTGAAGAACCGGCGCGGCGGCCCGTTCCCCACCGACGAGCTGCTCAACTGCAAGATGTCGGGCATCCGCATCATCGACGCCGACTCCTTCTTCGAGCGCGAGACCTGCCAGATCCGCGTCGAGTCGATGCAGCCGAGCTGGCTGGTGTACGGCGGCGGCTTCGACCAGACCACCCTGCGCACCTTCATGAAGCGCAGCTTCGACGTGGCCGTCAGCCTGTGCCTGCTGCTGCTGACCCTGCCGGTGATGCTGCTGACGGCGCTGTGCATCTACGCCGAGGACCGCCAGCCGGTGTTCTACCGGCAGGAGCGCATCGGCAAGGACTGCAAGGCCTTCCACGTCTGGAAGTTCCGCAGCATGGGCTTCAACGCCGAACGCGACGGCAAGCCGCAGTGGGCCGCCAAGAACGACCCAAGGGTGACCCGGGTCGGCCAGTTCATCCGCCGCGCGCGGATCGACGAGCTGCCGCAGATCTGGAACGTGTTCAAGGGCGAGATGAGCTTCGTCGGGCCGCGTCCGGAGCGCCAGCACTTCGTCCGCCTGCTGGCCGAGGGGGTGCCCTACTACAACGTGCGGCACTGCCTCAAGCCCGGCATCACCGGCTGGGCCCAGGTCCACTACGGCTACGGCGACTCGGTCGAGGACGCGGTGCAGAAGCTGCGCTACGACCTGTACTACGTGAAGAACAACAGCCTGCTGCTCGACATCCTGATCCTGATCGACACGGTCAAGGTGGTGCTGCTGGGCGCCGGGCGCTAGGCATGGCGGCCGAGGTCGCGCAGTTCAGCTACGCCATCGCCGGCGCCGCCTTCCTGCTGCTGGGGCTGGCGCTGGCGCTGCTGTGGCGCGGCCACCCGCACGGCCGGCCGCTGTCGGCGGCCAGCGCGCTGATGCTGGCCTGGAGCGCGGCGCTGGCCTGGCAGGAGCGCGCCGGCGGCGTGCCGGCGGCCCTGCTCGAGGCGCTCGAGCTGGCCCGCAACGCCGGCTGGAGCCTGCTGTTGCTGGCGCTGGCCGGCCAGCTGGCGCGCCGCCCCGGCCAGCCGTGGTGGCGCGGCGGCGGCGCCGCGCTGGCGCTGGCCTACGCGGCGGCGGCGGCGCTGACCCTGCTGCCGCTGTGCTGGGGCGCCGCGCTGGCCTTCCTGCCCGCCGTGATGCTGCGCCTGGCCATGGCCATGTTGGGCATGCTGCTGGTCGAGCAGCTCTACCGCAGCACACCGGCGCAACAACGCTGGGCCATCAAGTACGCCTGCCTGGGCATAGGCGCGATGTTCGTCTACGACTTCTACCTGTACAGCGACACCTTGCTGTTCCGCGCCGTCAACCCGGAGCTGTGGAGCGCGCGCGGCGTGGTCTACGCGCTCAGCGCGCCGCTGCTGGCGGTGGCGGTGGCGCGCAGCGCCGCCTCGGCGCCGCAGCTGGCGCTGTCGCGGCTGGCGCTGCTGCACTCGGCCACCTTGCTCGGCTCGGCCTGCTATCTGCTGGCGATGGGCGCGGCCGCCTATTACCTGCGCTACGTCGGCGGCAGCTGGGGCGCGATGATGCAGCTGGCCTTCCTGTTCGGCGCCGTGCTGCTGTTGGCCGGCATCCTGTTCTCGGGGCGCTTCCGCGCCGGCCTGAAGGTGCTGATCAACAAACACTTCTACCGCTACCACTACGACTACCGCGAGGAATGGCTGGCGCTGACGCGCGCGCTGTCCGAGCCGGGGCCGGACCTGGGCAGCCGCAGCATCGAGGCGGTGGCGGCGCTGGTGGGCAGCCCGGCCGGTGCGCTGTGGCTGCGCCGCGACAACGGCCGCTGCGAACCGGCGGCGCACTGGCACATGCCGCTGCCGGCCGACGACGAGGCGGCCGACTCGCCGTTCTGCCGCCTGCTGGGCGACAAGCAGTGGCTGGTCGAGGTGGCCGGCCACGCCGCCGGCGCCGAGGGCGCGGTGGCGCTGCCGGCCTGGCTGCCGGCCGTGCCGCGCGCCTGGCTGGTGCTGCCGCTGATCCTGCACGGCCAGTTGTCCGGCTTCGTGCTGCTGCTGCAGCCGCCGCAGCCGGTCAAGCTGAACTGGGAAACCATCGACCTGCTGAGGATCGCCGGCAGCCAGGTGGCCAGCTACCTGGCGCAGCGCGAGGCGGCCACCGCGCTGAGCATGGCGCGCCAGTTCGACTCCTTCAACCGGCTGTCGACCTTCGTCGTGCACGACCTGAAGAACCTGGTGTCGCAGCTGTCGCTGCTGATGCAGAACGCCGAGCGCCACCGCGACAATCCGGAGTTCCAGCAGGACATGCGCGAGACCGTCGACTTCGCCGTGCAGAAGATGAAGCGGCTGCTGCAAAAGCTCAGCCGGGGCGACACGCCCGAGCGCGCCGTGCCGCTGGCGCTGGCCAAGCTGCTGCGCCAGGCGGTCGAGCTGAAGGCCGCCTTCGAGCCGCGCCCGACGCTGCTGATCGCCGACGCCGACGCCGCCACGCAGGTGCTGGCCGACCCGGAGCGGCTGGCGCGCGTGCTCGGCCACCTGATCCAGAACGCCATCGAGGCGACGCCGCGCGGCGGCGCCGTCAGCGTGCGTCTGGCCCGCGTCGACGGCGTGGCGCGCATCGAGGTCAGCGACACCGGCAGCGGCATGAGCGCCGACTTCATCCGCGAGCGCCTGTTCAAGCCCTTCGACTCGACCAAGTCGGCCGGCATGGGCATCGGCGCCTTCGAGAGCAAGGAATACATCGCGCAGCTGGGCGGCCGCATGGAGGTCGCCAGCGTGCCCGGCCAGGGCAGCAGCTTCGTGCTGCGCCTGCCGCTATACCGCAGCCAGCGGTCCGCCGTCGAGCAGGCCGCGTAGAACAGATAGGGAACAGGGTGAAGACGAACAAACCGATATTGCTGGTGGTCGAGGACGACCCCGGCCTGCAAAAACAGCTGCGCTGGAGCTTCGACGCCTACCAGGTGGTGGTGGCGGGCGACCGCGAGGGCGCCATCGCCCAGCTGCGCCGCCACGAGCCGGCGGTGGTGCTGATGGACCTGGGCCTGCCGCCCGACCCGGAGGGCGCCACCGAGGGCCTGGCCACCTTGGGCGAGATCCTGGCGCTGGCGCCGGCCAGCAAGGTCATCGTCCTGACCGGCAACCAGGACCCGGCCCACGCCCTCAAGGCGGTGGCGCAGGGCGCCTACGACTTCCACCAGAAGCCGGCCGACGCGCAGATGCTCGGCCTGGTGCTGCAGCGCGCCTTCTACCTGCACGAGCTGCAGGCCGAGAACCTGCGGCTGAGCCAGAGCCGGGCGGCCGAGCAGCCGCTGGCCGGTGTCATCAGCCGCGACCCCGGCATGCTCAAGCTGTGCCGCAGCATCGAGAAGGTGGCGCCCAGCTCGGCCTCGGTGATGCTGCTCGGCGAGAGCGGCACCGGCAAGGAGGTGCTGGCGCGCGCGCTGCACCAGATGAGCGCGCGCCAGCAGGGCCGCTTCGTCGCCATCAACTGCGCGGCGATCCCGGAGAACCTGCTCGAGAGCGAGTTGTTCGGCTACGAGCGCGGCGCCTTCACCGGCGCCGTCAAGCAGACCAAGGGCAAGGTCGAGCTGGCGCACGGCGGCACCTTCTTCCTCGACGAGGTGGGCGACCTGCCGATGGCGCTGCAGGCCAAGTTGCTGCGCTTCCTGCAGGAGCGGGTGATCGAGCGGGTCGGCGGGCGCGAGGAGATCGCCGTCGACGTGCGGGTGGTCTGCGCCACCCACCAGAATCTGCAGGAGCTCAGCGCCGCCGGGCGCTTCCGCGAGGACTTGTACTACCGCCTGTCGGAAATCGTCATCGCCATTCCGCCGCTGCGCCAGCGCGTCGGCGACGCGGTGCTGCTGGCACAGCACTTCAAGACCCTGTTCTGCGCCCGCGAGCAGCGCCCCGGCCTGGCCTTCGGCGACGACGCGCTCAGCGCCATCGCCGCGCACCGCTGGCCGGGCAACGTGCGCGAGATGGAGAACTGCATCCGCCGCGCCGTCATCATGGCCGACGGCGCGATGATCGCCGCCGCCGACCTGGGCCTGGCCGGCGTGCTGCCGCCGGCCGAGCCGCTCAACCTGCGCCAGGTGCGCGACCAGGCCGAGTACGGCGCCGTGCTGAACGCCTTGAACCGCTCGGAGAGCAACATCATGAAGGCCTCCGAGCTGCTCGGCGTCACCCGTCCGACCTTGTACGACCTGATGGCGCGGCTGTCGATCCGGAGCGGCGCCGACTGAGGCGCGGCGTTCCCTGGCGCGGCGGGCGCAGCGTGGCGGCCAGCAGGATCAGGCCGAGCAGCAGGGTCAGGCGCGGCACGTCGACGATGCTGTCGAACAGGCCGACCGCCATGGCGCCGGCCAGCGCCGCCAGATAGACGCCGGCCGAGGCTGCATCGGCCTTATCGTCGCCGGCCAGGCCGCGCCTGAGCAGGTCGGCGGCCACGGCCAGCAGCAGCAGGGCCATCGCGGCCAGGCCGCACCATCCCGTTTCGAACACCTGGTTGACGACGAAATTTTTGACGTGCCAGGGGAAGTGGTTGTGGTCGCTGCTGAAGAACCAGCGGTCGTTGCCATGGGCGAAGGCGCCGTTGGCCAGCGCCTCGGCGCCGTCGTCGGCCGCCGCCAGGCTCAGGTTGGCGACGTCGAGCACGGCGTTGCCGCCGTCGATGGACAGCTCGAACTGGGTCGGCGCGCGCAGCGGCCAGCGCCGCTCGGGCGGATCGAAGTTCAGGCCGACCTGGTAGTGCTGCCACTTGCCGTCGGCCGGGCGCAGGCGCAGCGGCGCCACCGCGCAGTTGACCGGATACAGCAGCCAGCGCTGGCACACCGCCAGCGTCATGCCGGTGGCGTTGTCGCGCCGGCGCACGTCGAGCGACAGCAGGTAGGGCTGGCCGTGGCGCAGCGCGACGTGCTGCAGCATGCGCAACTCCTCGCCGTGGCCACCCTGGTAGCGCGACACCGACAGCTGCAGGAAGGCGCGGCCGGCCTCCTCGGCGAAGCGGAAGGTGGGCGGCCGCTCGCCGTGCTTGGTGTTCCACAGGTAGGTGGCCGGGTAGCGCCCCAGGCCCATGCCCAGCGCCTGCGTGAGCGGGTCGGGCTCCATCATTTGCAGCGCCTCGTCCCAGTGGCCCAGGCGCACCGCCAGGTCGCCGGAGGCGGTCGAGAAGCGGCTGCC
The DNA here is from genome assembly GCF_900114705.1 of Rugamonas rubra. Classification (GTDB taxonomy): domain Bacteria; phylum Pseudomonadota; class Gammaproteobacteria; order Burkholderiales; family Burkholderiaceae_D; genus Rugamonas; species Rugamonas rubra. The sequence goes on along the minus strand of NZ_FOTW01000005.1, from coordinate 96,989 downwards.
CAGGTAGTAGCTGCCGGCCAGCGGGATGGCGATGGCCATGGCGATGGCGCAGCACAGGCCGGCGGCGATGCTGCGCCGGTTCAGCGTCCACAGGGCGGCGCCACGGCGCCAGCGCAGCGCCGCCAGCGCGGCGGCCAGCGCGACCACGGCCAGCGCGGCGGGGCGCGCCGCCGCGCCGCCCCAGTGCTCGGCCACCAGCACGGTGCTCAGCGCCAGGCCGGGCAGGGCCAGCGCGGCCAGCGACAGGTCGCCGCCGCCACGGCGCAGCGACAGAGGCAGGGCCAGCGCGAACACGCCGGCCGACAATGCATAGGCCAGGTAGGCGCCCTTGTCGGTGCCGGGCGGGGCGTCACGCCGCAGGTAGAGGTAGCAGGCCAGGTCGAGCAGCAGCAGCGCCAGCGCGCCGGCCGCCAGCCAGGCGCGCGGCCAGCGGCCCCGGCCGCCGGCCGCCAGCAGCGCGGCGGCGCCCAGCAGGCCGAGGGCGGCGCCCAGGCCACGGTAGCCGCTGCTGCCGAACACCGCCTGCAACAGCAGCGCGGCCAGCGCCACCAGGGCCAGCGTCCAGCCGGTCTGGCGGGCGTCGAGCTCGCCCTGGCGGCGCCAGCGCTGCAGGGCCAGCAGGCCGATGATGGCGGCCGAGCAGGCGTAGGCCAGGTAGACGTCGCGCGAGAAGGTGGCCAGGCCGGCGTACACGCCAAGGCCGAGCAGCAGCAGGGCGGCGGCCAGGCGGCGGCGGGCGTGGCGGTCGAGCAGCCAGCAGGCGACGAAGGGCAGGGCCATGGCCAGATAGGCGTCGAGCGCGGCGCCGCCGGTGTGCATGGCGGAGAACGGCGCGGTGGGGCGGTAGTCGCTGGAGAAGTTGAGCAGGCCGGGGAAGACGGCGCGCTCCCAGGCCACCGCCAGGCTGGCGCCGGCCAGGCCGAGCAGCATGCCCGGCACGAAGTAGCGCGCCAGGTTGTCGCGGCCGGCGTCGCGCCGCAGCAGCGGGTACAGCAGCAGCAGCCAGGCGAAGCCCTTGGCCACGCGCAGGCTGTTGTAGGGGCTCAGGTAGTTGGCGAAGGAGTTGGCGTCGAGCGGCGGCAGCGGCTGCACGCCGGTCCAGGCGGCGACGGCGACGCTGGCGCCGACCAGCAGTACGCCCAGGCGCACCGCGCCGGGCAGGCGCAGCGGCAGCGCCGGCGCGGACACGGGCGCGCGCGCGGGCTGGCCCGGGGCGCCGGCAAGCGCCGGCCTGGCCGGGGCGCCGGCCGGCGCGCGCCAGTAGCCGACCACCACGGTGGTCAGCAGCAGCAGGTCGAGCTCCTCGAGGAAGTACCAGCCGGTGTAGGGCGCCAGGTCGAACACCGGCAGCAGGGCCGGCACCACCAGCAGCCACGAGGCCGGCCGCCAGCACAGCAGGGCGGCGTAGGCGGCCAGGCCGGCGGCCAGCGCCGGCACGTAGGCCGGATACACCGAAAGCGACCACAGCAGTGCCGCCAGCAGCGCCAACGCCAGCGCGCGGCGCGCGGCCAGGCCCATCATTGCTGCGGGTCGGACCATTGGCCGGCGGCTTTCAGCTTGTTGCGCAGATCGGCGGCGGCGGCGCCCAGCTCATAGGCGCGGCGGGCGTACAGCAAGGCGTTCGGGTAGTCCTTGCGGCGCAGGTAGGCCAGGCCCATGTTGTACTGGATGGCGCTGTTGTCCGGCGCCAGCGCGACGGCCTGGACCAGCATGGCGAAGGCGTCGTCGCCGCGGCCGCGGCGGTGGTAGAAGTTGGCGTAGGCGGCGCGCACGCTGCCGTCGTCAGGCGCGAAGCGGATGGCGCGGTCGAAGTAGCACTCGGTCGGATATTTGGCGCCCGGCAGTTGCACCGTCTTCTGCCGCCAGCTGATCGCGTCGATCGCCTCCAGCGCGAGGATGTGGTTGGGGAAGACGTGCAGGGCGTAGCTGATGTCGGCGCCGATGGTGCTGGTGTTGCCGCGCACGCCCTGTGCCACCTCTTCGGTGAAGTGGGCCTGGTCGACCATCGCCAGGGTGTTGGCGAACTCCGCCTTGCGGTAGTCGAAGGGGCCGAGCGAGGCCGTCAGCTCGCCGCAGAATTTTTTGGCGGCGAACACCGGCGCGGCCGGCAGCAGCAGGCTGGCGGCCAGCAGCAGGCCGCCGGCCAGGCGTCCGGCCGGGCGGCGCCGGCTGCCGCGTGTGCCGTGGGTGCGCGGCGGCAGGGCGGCGGTCATGGCGCGCCCTCCTTGCTGCCGGCGCGCGGCAGCGCGCGGCCGGCCGCCTGCGCGCGCAGCGCCACGCGGTCGAGCAGCTCGCCCAGCTGGGCGCTGCGCGCCGCGCGCGAACTGGCGGCGACGGCGGCGGCGCTGGCCAGCGGCGCCTGGCCGGCTTCGGCCAGGGTGAGGAAGCGGAGTAGCTGGTGCATGATGTCTTCGCGGGAGTCGAGTTGGGCGACGGTGTCGATGCCGGCCTTGCGCAGGGCGGCGGCGGTGTCGCCGGCGGCGTCGGTCAGCGCCAGGATGGGGCGGCCGGCGCGGAAGTATTCGTACAGCTTGGCCGGGATCTGGTGGTTGCAGTTGGCCGCCTGCAGCACCAGCAGGCCGCCGGCGCCCAACATCTCGCCGAGCGCGGCGCGGTAGGCGATGTGCGGCGCCAGGCTGACCATCTGCTCGATGCCGTATTCGCGCAGCAGCGGGCGCAGGTAGTCGTCGTGGCCGGTGGCGCGCAGCACCACCCGCAGGCGCTGCGGCGAGATGTGGCCGGCGCGCTGCAGCTCGGCCAGCGCGGCGAACAGTGGCCGGGGATCGCGTTCCGACGGGTAGATCACGCCGCTGTGCACCAGCGTCAGCGGCGCCGGGGGCGGCGTCGGCGCCGGCGCGGCGCTGGTGTCGGCGTAGTCGGCGGCGTTGGCCGCCGCGCCCGTGCGGCCGGCCGGCGCGGCGTCGCCGGCCTGGGCGAAGTTGGCTTCGTCGTAGCCGTTCTCGATCAGCGCGTAGCGCTCGGCCGGGATGTCGGGGAAGCGCGCGCGGTAGGTCTGGATCGCGCCCGGCGTGGTGCACACGGCGACGCTGCAGCGGGCGATGGTCTGCCGCTCGATCCAGCGGTAGACGCGCCGCGTCAGCGGATGCGCCGGGTAGTCGTGGTCGGTCATCGGGTCGCGCAGGTCGGCCACCCAGGGCAGCCCGGTCAGGCGGTGCAGCGCCAGGCCGATCAGGTGGGCGGTGGCGATCGGATAGGTCGACCAGATCAGCGCCGGGCGGTGGCGGCGGACCAGGCCGAGGCCGGCCGGCACGGCGCCGAGCAGCCAGGTGACCCAGCGGTCGGGCAGGGCCAGCAGCAACGGGTAGCGGCCGCCGAGGGCCAGGTGGCGCGAGGTGTCGAGGGCGAAGGCGCGCCGCACCACCATGCCGGCCGGGATCTCGGCGAGCTGGTCGGCGCCGCTGTTGGCATAGGCGCGCGGCTGGGCCGACAGCAGCAGCGGCTGCCAGCCGTGCTGCGGCAGGTGCTGGCTGAAGGTCAGCGTGCGCTGGATGCCGCTGCTGCCGCGCATCGGCGGATAGTGGAAGGCGATCATCAGCACGCTCCTCACCATGAGCGTACCCAGTCGGCGGTCAGGCGCGCCACCTCGTCGCGCCAGGCGGCGCGCGAGAAGGTGTGGTCGGCATCGGCCAGCAGATGGCGGCTGATGCGCGGTGCCGCCAGCAGGCGCCGCCAGTGTTTCGATGAATCGACCATGTCGAGGAATTCCTTTGCCGTCAAATCGTTGCCGCTGAAGATGAACATCACCTTGCCGGGGAAGTAGCGCAGGCCGGCCAGCATGCGTTGCGGCAGGGCGGCGGCGCCGGCCGGGGCGCTGATGTCGGCCGGCGCCGCCGCGCGCGGCGCCGGTGCCTGCTGTTGGCCGGCGCCGGCAGCGGCACCGGCGCCGCTGTCGGAGCCCCTGCCGCCGCCGGCGTTGCTGTCGGCGCCCGCGCCGGCGCGCAGGCGGGCGCCGCCGATCAGCGCCTCGTTGCTGGACATGGCCAGGCCGGCGCCGCCCGCCGTGGCCGGCGTGCCGGCGCGGCTGGCCTGCAGCAGCTGGCGCAGCGAGGCGGCGGCGGCGCGCACGTCGAAGCGGCCGCCCAGCAGCTTGCGCCAGAACTCGCCCTGGCGCAGCCGCGCCAGATAGTAGTGGCGCAGCGTGGTGCGGGCGTAGCCGGCGGCGCTGCGCACCCAGGGGTTGAGCAGCGCCAGGCCGGCCACGCGCGGGTCGCCGGCGGCGTAGAACAGGGCGGCGCTGGCGCCGTCGCACAGGCCCCAGAGAACCACGTCGCGCAGCGTCGGCACCTGGCGGAAGAATTCGTCGATGGCGGCGCGCAGGTCGGCGCTGACCGCCTCGAAGTCGCGCGCCGCGCCCTCGCTGTCGCCCATGCCGCGATAGTCGAAGCGCAGCACCGGGACGCCCTGCGCGGCCAGCGCGCGCGCCAGCAGGGTGAATTGGCGGTGGCTGCCGGCGCGGTACTGCGGCCCGCCGACCACCACCAGCACGCCGCGCGTGGCGGCCTGGCGCGGCCGGCTGAGGATGCCGATCAGGGCGGCGTCGTCGCAGGAGAATTGCAGGGCGTGTTCGTCGAAGGGCATGGTGGTCCTAGGCCAGTATGGCGCAGCTGGTGTCGAGCAGGGCCGGGTTTTCGCTGATTTCCTGGGTCGCCCAGAACTGCGCGCCGCCCAGCGGGTGGCAGTGCAGGTCGACGCCGTGTTCGCGCCAGGCCTGGGCGACCCGCTCCGAGGCCGGCATCAGGGTCTCGCCGCCGCGCGGCGTCACCTCGAGCCAGTGCACCGGGCAGCCGGTCACGGCCAGCGCGGCGGCGTCGAGCGCGTCGAGGCTGGCGGCCAGCTGCGGCGCCAGCGCGTAGCCGGCGATCTCCAGCGTGGCGCCGCCGGCCAGCTGGCGGCGCAGCGTGGCGCTGCTGTTGTCCTCGGCGGCGCCCTCGGCCAGCAGCTGGCCGGCCATCTTCAGGCGCAGGAACTGGGTCAGCAGGGCGGCGCCGTTGGCCGGGGGTTGCCACAGCAGCAGGCGCTGCGCCACGCCGGGCGCGGCGCGTGCGTAGGCCAGCGCCAGTAGGGCGCCCAGGCGCAGGCCCCACAGGGTCAGCGGCTGGTCCAGCCGCTGGCGCAGCCAGGCGGCGCCGGCGGCCACGTCGGCCAGCCAGATCTCCCAGCGGGCGTCGCCGGCGTCGCCGGCGCTGTCGCCGCAGCCGTACAGGTCGAGCTGCAGCACGCCGAAGCCCAACTGGGCCAGCGCGCGCGACTGCAGCGCGGCCATGCGGCGCGATTTGTTCATCTCCTCGCCCCAGGGGTGCAGGTAGAGCACCGCGCCACGGCAGGTGCCGGCGGGGGCGTGGTACAGGCAGAAGCGTTCGCCCGCCTCGGCCGGAAAGAAGAAGGGCAGGGCGCCGGGCGCGGCGGCGGACCGCGTCATGCCAGCTTGGCCTCGACGAAGCGGGCCAGGCTGCCGACGGTGGCGAAGGTGGCCGCGCCGATCTCGTCGTCGTGCACCTCGATGCCGAACTGCTCCTCGAGCGCGGTGATCAGCACCACCACCGCCTGGGAATCGAGTTCGGGCACTTCGCCCAGCAGCGGCGTGTCGGCGTCGAATTCGGCGCTGCGCTGGCCCAGGCCGAGCACGGCGCCGAGAATGTGTTTGACTTCACCAAGATACATGTCTACTCCAAAGGACTGCTGACGGGGCCGGCCGGCGCCGCGCGCGGTGCCAGGCGGGCGCGCAGTTGGCCGAGCAGGGAGGGGGAGCGGCGCGAGAAGCGGTGCAGGCGCACCAGTCCCGGCCAGCGGTAGTGGTTCAGGTGGTACAGCGTGCGGATCTCCTCGGTCCAGCGGGTGTGCCATTCGAGCACCTTGCCGTAGAATTCGACGCGGCCGAAGCGGGCCTGCTCGAAGAACAGGCGGCAGCACTCCTCGCGCATCAGCAGGCTGGGCGACAGGCCCGAGGGCACGCTTTCGTCGTAGCTGGTCTTGAGCACGACGATCATGCCGTTGCCCTCGACGCACAGGTCCATCGCCACCAGCTGGTCGTTGAACCAGTAGCGGTAGACGCTGGCGCAACCACGCCGGCAGAAGGCCTCCAGCATGGCGCGGTAGAAGCGGCCCTGGTCGTTGTCGCCGTGCAGGGCGGTGCCCAGGCCGGCCTTCCAGCCGGCGCTTTCGAGCCGGCCGAAGTCGCGCACCGCCTCGGCCATCTCCTCGGGCGCGCGGCTGATCTGCAGGCGTGCGACGATGCCCTCCTTGTGCAGCTTGGCGCGCTGCTTCTTCATGTTGGCGCGCAGGTTCTTGCCGCGCGCCGCCCAGTAGTCGTCGAAGCTGCCCTCGACCGTGATGTGGGCGGTGTCGATGTAGTCGATGCTGTTCTGCGTCGCGCTGTCGGCCGGGCGCGGGCCGTGCCGGGGGTCGCACTGGGTCAGGCCGAAGATCAGCGGCGTGCCGGGCAGCTGGCGCATCAGGCTGTCGAGCAGCGGCGCGGCGTCGACGCCGGGGCGCTGCAACCAGATGCCGAGCGGCGCCTGCGAGGGTTGGAAGGTCTCCCACACGCCGCGCCGGCGCGGCACCACGATGCCCATCAACAGGGTGACGCGCTCGCGCACGTAACAGACCAGCAGCTCCTGGCCGTTGGCGAATTCGGCCAGCAGCGGGGTGACGAAGTCGGGCTCGAGCAGCGGCGACGCGGCGCTGGCGGCGTTCAATTCGCGCCATTGCTGTTTGTAGCCCTCGAAGGCGCTGGCGGGCAGGATGATCCAGCTCATGTTGGCTTCCTTGGTTGACGTAACACCGATGTGATTTGGGCTATCATCCAGGCCAGCTCCGTCTCGCGCAGCTCCTGGTGGCAGGGGAATTGCAGCACCCGGCGCGACAGGTCGACGCTGACCGGGCAGACCGTCGCGTCGACGCCGGGCCACAGGTATTCGCCGAAGCGGATCACCGGCACGGCGGCGCGCTTGAGGGCGTCGAACACCGGTTCGGGCGCGTCGACCAGCAGCGGGAAGACCCAGGGGCAGACGCCGTCGGGCAGGGCGGCGAACAGCGGGCGGCAGCCGGGCAGGCCGGCGACGGCGTCGGCGATGCGCTGGTAGTGGCGCCGCCGCAGCGCGGCCATGCGCTCGCGCGAAACCAGCTTGAGCAGCAGGCGCGCGCAATACGACGAGCGCATGTGGAGCCAGGCCGGATCGAAGCCGAAGCCGCCGTCCGAGGAGTCCGGCGCCAGCGCCGCGCCGGTGCCGGCGTGGCGCGCCTTGATGCGGTTCCACAGCAGGTTCTTGGCGCGCAGCGGCAGGCTGCACAGGGCCTTCAGCAGCGGCAGGCGGCGGTAGGCGAAGGCCTCCTCCAGGGTGCTGAGCAGGACCTTCGCCTCGAAGCCGCTGCCGGCCGAGGCCAGCTTGACGCCGGCCAAATCGTGGCGCGCCGAGACCAGGCAGCCGCCCTCGTACATGGGGAAGAACTTCATGCTGCTGGCGATGGCGTAGTCGCCGAAGCTGCCCAGCGGGCGGCCCTGGTGCTCGCCGAGGAAGGAGTGGGCGCAGTCCTCCAGCAGGCGCAGGCCGTGGCCGTCGCAGAAGGCGCGGATGCTGTGCAACTGCTGTGGAAAGCCGAAGTAGTTGGTGACCATCAGCAGGCGCGCGTCGGCGTCGAGCTTGGCGGCGACGTCGTCCAGGTCGACCGAGGCGTCCGGCCGGATGCGGTAGAACACCGGCTCGGCGCCGCACCAGATCACCGGCTCGACCATCGAGGCGCAGTGGTAGGCCGGCAGCAGCACGCGGGCGCCGGGGCCGATGCCCATTTCGCGCAGCGCCAGGGCGATGGCGATGCGGCCGCTGGTGACCAGGCGCAACTGGCCGGCGTCGAGGATGGACGGCACGCGGCGCGCGCCGCCGCGGCGCAGCGAGGCCAGCGACAGCACCGGCGTGACCGGCAGCGCCGGCCGCGGGTAGTCGGCGGCGGCGTGCTGCGAGGGGACGGCGGCCCTGGGCTGGCGCGGTGTGACGGCGGCGTCCAGCGACAGGGGCGCGTCGACATCAAAGCTGTTCATGGAACCCCATCTGTCTGGTGCTGCCTGGATCGGAATCAAAGGGCGCACGGTCGCACCGTGCGCCAGATCATGATGTTGCGCTGCCATGAGTATAGCCTCAGGACGGGGCATTTGCGTAGTAAAATTGAAACTGTCGTTTTTGCAACTAAGTTTCTTTACAGGCCAACGCGGGCCGCGTACCATACGCGATTATCATTGTGTTTTTGATATTGAAGGCGACGGCCCCGCGCCGCCGCCCCGTCGCAGTTCCGGACTTGATAAGGTGTCGAATGAGTCAACTGGTGCACGATCTATTGTTTGAGGCGGCGCGCCGGGCGCCCGCCGCCGAGGCGCTGGTGCATGGCGCCCGCCGGCTCGACTACGCCGCGCTGGCCGAGGCCGTGCGCGGCGCCGCCGGCGCGCTGCTGCGCCAGGGCCTGGGACGGCAGGAACGCCTGGCGGTGTACCTGGAAAAGAACCCGGAGAACGTCACCGCCATGTTCGGCGCGGCGGCGGCCGGCGCCAGCTTCGTGCCGGTCAACCCGCTGCTCAAGCCCGAGCAGGTCGCCTACATCCTGGCCGACTGCGACGTCGCCGTGCTGGTCACCTCGGTCGAGCGCCTGCGCCTGCTCAAGCCGGCGTTGGCCGGCTGCCCAGCGCTGCGCCTGGTGCTGCTCACCGGCCTGGCCGCCGGCGCCGCGCCGCCGGAGTGGCCCGAGCTGCCCGGCCTGCGCCTGCGCGGCTGGGACGAGCTGATGGCCGCCAGCGCGCTGCCGGACGGCGCCGGCGCCGTGGCGCCGCACCGCTGCGTCGACGCCGACATGGCCGCCATCATGTACACCTCCGGCAGCACCGGCAAGCCGAAGGGCGTGGTGCTGTCGCACCGCAACCTGGTGGCCGGCGCCCACAGCGTCGCCGAGTACCTGGAGAACTCGCCGGCCGACCGCATCCTGGCGGTGCTGCCGCTCAGCTTCGACTACGGCCTGAGCCAGCTGACCACCGGCTTCCGCGCCGGCGCCTGCGTGGTGCTGCTCAACCACCTGCTGCCGCAGGACGTGCTGCGCGCCGTGCGCGACGAGGCCATCACCGGCCTGGCCGGCGTGCCGCCGCTGTGGCGCCAGCTGGCCGGCTTGAACTGGCCGGCCGACTGCACGCTGCGCTATTTGACCAACTCGGGCGGCGCCATGCCCCGGCCGACGCTGGACGCGCTGCGCCGCGCCCTGCCGGCGGCGCGGCCCTTCCTGATGTACGGCCTGACCGAGGCCTTCCGCTCGACCTACCTGCCGCCCGAGGAGCTGGCGCGGCGCCCCGATTCGATGGGCCGCGCCATCCCCAACGCCGAGATCATGGTGCTGCGGCCGGACGGCAGCGAGTGCGACGCCGACGAGCCGGGCGAGCTGGTGCACCGTGGCGCGCTGGTCGGCATGGGCTACTGGAACGACCCGGTCAACACGGCGCTGCGCTACCGCGTGCTGGCGCCGCGCGTCGCCGGCCTGACCCTGCCGGAGATCGCCGTCTGGTCGGGCGACACCGTGCGCAAGGACGCCGAGGGCTTCCTCTACTTCATCGGCCGCAACGACGAGATGATCAAGACCTCGGGCTACCGGGTCAGCCCGGCCGAGATCGAGGAGGTGGTGTACGCGCGCCAGCAGGTGGCCGAGGCGGCCGCCTTCGGCGTGCCGCATCCGGCGCTGGGCCAGGCCATCGTGGTGGTGGCCAGCGTGCGCGACGGCGTCGCGCTGAGCCCGGAGGAGCTGCTGGCGGCCTGCCGCCCGGAGCTGCCCGGCTACATGCTACCGGCGAAGATCGTCATCTGGCCGGAGAGCCTGCCGCGCAACCCGAACGGCAAGATCGACCGCAAGCAGCTCAGCCTGCAGTTCCTCGCCGTCTTCGCGGAGCTGGAGCCGTGAGCGGGCCGCATGCGAATATGGCCCCGGCCCCGGCCCCGGCCCCGGCCCCGGCCCCGGCCCCGGCGGCGGGCGCCGCGCCGGCGCGCCTGCCGCCGCGGCACGCCCCGCTGACCCAGTTCGCGGTGCGCGACGACAGCCTGCAACTGGGCGGCATGGCGCTGCCACGGCTGGCCGAGCGGGTCGGCCAGACGCCGTTCTACGCCTACGACCGCGCCCAGCTGAGCGAGCGCGTGGCGCAGCTGCGCCGCGCCCTGCCGGCCGAGGTGCACCTGCACTACGCGATGAAGGCCAACCCGATGCCGGCGGTGGTGCAGCACATGGCGCGCCTGGTCGACGGCCTCGACGTCGCCTCCGGCGGCGAGCTGCGCGTCGCCCTCGACACGCCGATGGCGCCGCTCGACATCAGCTTCGCCGGCCCCGGCAAGCGCGACCAGGAACTCGGCTGCGCCATCGCCGCCGGCTGCGTGCTCAACATGGAGTCGGAGCAGGAGATGCGGCGCATCGCCGCCATCGGCGCCAGGCTCGGCATCCGCCCGCTGGTGGCGGTGCGCGTCAACCCCGACTTCGAGCTGCAGCGCTCCGGCATGAGCATGGGCGGCGGCGCCAAGCAGTTCGGCGTCGACGCCGAGCGCGTGCCGGCCATGCTGGCCGAGGCGGCCCAGCTGGCGTTGGAGGTGCGCGGCCTGCATATTTATAGCGGCTCGCAGAACCTGAGCGCCGCCGCGCTGGCCGAGGCGCAGGACCAGACCCTGGCGCTGGCGGTGCGCCTGGCGGCGCACTGGCCGGGCCAGCTGCGCACGCTGAACCTGGGCGGCGGCTTCGGCGTGCCTTACTTCCCCGGCGAGCAGCGGCTCGACCTGGACGCCGTCGGCCGCCACCTGCACGGCGTGGTCGCGGCGGCGCGCCAGCAACTGCCGGGCACCCGCATCGATATCGAGCTGGGCCGCTACCTGGTGGCCGAGGCCGGCGTCTACGTCTGCCGGGTGATCGAGCGCAAGGAGTCGCGCGGCAAGGTCTTCCTGGTCACCGACGGCGGCCTGCACCACCACCTGGCCGCCTCGGGCAATTTCGGCCAGGTGATCCGCAAGAATTACCCCGTGGTGGTCGGCAACCGCGTCGCCGGCGGGCCGCGCGAGCGCGTCTCCGTGGTCGGTCCGCTGTGCACCCCGCTCGACCTGCTGGCCGAGCAGATGGAGCTGGCCGTGGCCGGCCCCGGCGACCTGGTCGCCGTGCTGCAGTCGGGCGCCTACGGCTGGAGCGCCAGTCCGCAGGCCTTCCTCGGCCATCCGGCGGCGCTGGAAGTGCTGGTCTGAATTCCCCCGCCGGCCGCTGGCCGGCGGCATCGCTTGAAGGAGTGCTGATGTTTCACCCGAAGCCACACCGGCAGTTGAACCCCGCCTTGAATAAGGGAGCGCGGCGATGAGCGGCATCTGCGGCTGGATCGGCCACGGCGGCCAGGAGGACGGCCAGCGCGGCCTGCTCAACGCCATGGCCGTGCCGATGCGGCGCTTCGACGACGCCGCGCTGCACTGCCACGTCGGCAAACTCAGCGCCGTCGCCGTGGCGGCCACGCCGGGCGCCGCGCGGCTGCTGCGGGTCGGCCAGGTGCAACTGGCGATCTGGGGCCGGCCGCGCCTGCGCGACGCCACGCTGGCGCAGCAGGCCCAGGGCGAGGGCCTGGGCCGCGTGTTGGCCGGCCTGTGGCGCCAGGGGCCGGAGCTGCTTTGCCAGCAGCTGGCCGGCTCCTTCGCCCTGTGCCTGATCGACGAGGCGGCCGGCGAGGCGCTGCTGGCGCTGGACCGCATGGGCACCTTGCCGCTGAGCTGGCAACTGAGCGGCGAAACGCTGGTGTTCGCCTCCACCGCCGACGCGCTGCGCCGCCATCCGGCCGCGCCGGCGCGCATCGACCCGCAGAGCATCTACAACTACGTCTACTTCCACATGGTGCCCGGCCCGGACAGCATCTACCGCGGGCAGCAGCGCATGGCGGCCGGCCACTACCTGCACTACCGCCAGGGAAGCGTCGAGCAGCGCTGCTACTGGCGCATCGCCTTCGAGGAGCAGGGCGGGGCGCCGTTCGGCGAGCTGCGCGAACAGTTCCGCCAGGTCCTGCGCAGCAGCGTCAAGGAGGCCGCCGACGGCGCCCGCACCGGCGCCTTCCTCAGTGGCGGCACCGACAGCTCGACCATCGCCGGCGTGCTCGGCGAGGTCGGCGGCGCGCCGGCGCGCACCTATTCGATCGGCTTCGACGCCCCCGAGTACGACGAGTCGGCCTACGCCCGCATCGCCGCCGACCATTTCCACACCGAGCACCACGCCTACTACGTGACGCCGCAGGACGTGGTCGACGCCATCCCGCGCATCGGCGCCGTGTTCGACCAGCCCTTCGGCAACGCCTCGGCGGTGCCGGCCTACTACTGCGCCAGGCTGGCCAAGGCCGACGGCATCGAGCGTTTGCTGGGCGGCGACGGCGGCGACGAGCTGTTCGGCGGCAACGAGCGCTACGCCAAGCAGAGCGTGTTCGCCCGCTACGAGCGGCTGCCGCGCCTGCTGCGGCGGGCCTTGGAACCGGCCGTCCACCACTTCCCCGGGCGCGACCGCCTGTACCTGACGCGCAAGGCGCACAGCTACATCGCGCAGGCCACGGTGGCCATGCCGGCGCGGCTGGAGACCTACAACCTGCTGGGCCGCTACGGCCCGAGCCAGGTGTTCAGCGACGACTTCCTGGCGCAGACCGACGCCGGCGCGCCGCTGGCCAGCCTGAGCGCCACCTACGGCCGCAGCGAGGCGCGCAGCCTGATCAACCGCATGATGGCGCTGGACCTGAAGATCACCCTGGCCGACAACGACCTGCCGAAGGTGGTCAAGGCCTGCGAGCTGGCCGGCATGCAGGTCGCCTTTCCCTTCCTCGACGACGCCATGGTGGCCTTCTCGACCCGCCTGACGCCGGCGCAAAAGCTCAATGGCACGCAGCTGCGCTACTTCTTCAAGGAGGCGTTGCGCGGCTTCCTGCCCGAGGCCATCCTGCGCAAGCAGAAGCACGGCTTCGGCCTGCCGTTCGGCGTCTGGCTGCAGGACCACGCCGGCCTGCGCGAGCTGGCCGGCGCCAGCCTGCACTCGCTGGCCAAGCGCGGCGTGGTGCGGCCGGCCTTCATCGAACAGCTGCTCAGCCAGCACCTGCGCGAGCACGCCGGCTACCACGGCACCATGGTCTGGGTGCTGATGATGCTGGAGCAGTGGTATCAACAGCACGAGGACCGCCGTGTCTGAGCGCGCCGCTGACAGCGTGGCGACGCGCCTGGCGGTGGTGATCCCGTACTACCAGACCCGCCCCGGCATCCTGCTCAAGGCGGTGCGCTCGATCCTGGCGCAGGGCGGCGCCGGCGCCGACCACATCATCGTCGTCGACGACGCCTCGCCGGTGCCGGCGCGCGCCGAGCTGGCCGCGCTGCCGGCCGCGCACGGCGCGCGCATCCGCATCGTCGAGCAGGCCAACGCCGGCCCGGCGGCGGCGCGCAACCGCGGCCTGGCCGAGGTGCCCGAGGGGACCGAGTACGTCGCCTTCCTCGACTCCGACGACGAATGGACCGACGACCACATCGAGCGCGCCCGCGCGGCGCTGGGGCAGGGCCACGACTTCTATTTCGCCGACCACTTCCAGCTCAACCAAAGCGTCAGCGCCTTCCAGCGCGCCGGCCGCATCACGCCGGCGCAGCATCCGGCGCTGGCCGGCGCCGGGCAGCTGCACGCCTACGCCGGCGACATGTTCGACCAGATTTTGATGGGCAACATCATCGGCACCTCGACCGTGGTGTACCGCTACGCCCGTTTCCCGGCGCTGCGCTTCCGCGAGCAGTTCGTCTACGCCGGCGAGGACTACCTGTTCTGGCTGGAGCTGTGCACGCTGACCCGGCGCATCGCCTTTTCCGCGCGGTGCGAGTGCCGCTACGGCGCCGGCGTCAACATCTTCTCCGGCTCCGGCTGGGGCACCGAGAAGTCGCTGCTGCGGCTGCACCACGAGATCAAGTACCAGAAGGCCCTGCCGCGCCTGTTCAAGCTCAGCGCGCCGCACCGCGCCGCCAACCGGCGCACCGTCAGCGGGCTGCGGCGCAGCTTCGTCGCCGACCTGCTGCACCGGCTGCGCCACCGCAAGGCGATCGCGCCGGCGCTGCTGGGCCAACAGTGGCGGGTCGATCCGCAAACCTTCCTCTACTCGATCCCGCTGGCGCTGGGCATCGTGCTGAAGCGGTGACGGCGATGACTGCGATGCCCGCGCACGGCACGGCGGCGCCCGAGCGGTGCAACAACTTCAACCTGATCCGGCTGGCGCTGGCGCTGCTGGTGATCGTTTCGCACTCGCCGGAGATGCTCGACGGCGACCGCAGCCGCGAGCCGCTGACGCGCCTGTTCCACACCCTGTCCTTCGGCGTGCTGGCGGTCGACGGCTTCTTCATCCTCAGCGGCTACCTGATCCTGCAAAGCTGGCTGGGCCGGCCGCGGCCGCTGGCCTTCCTGCAAAAACGCCTGCTGCGCATCGTGCCCGGCTACCTGGTGGCGGCGCTGTTGTCGGCCCTGGTGGTCGGCGCGCTGGGCGCCGGCGCCGGCTACTACGGCCAGTTCTGGTGGGGCGGCCTGGCGCGCAGCCTGCTGCTGCTCGACACGCCGGTCACGCCGGCCACCTTCGCCGGCAGCCACTACCCCAGCGTCAACGGCGCCATGTGGACCATCCACTACGAATTCCTCTGCTACCTGACGGTGCTGGCGCTCGGCCTGGCCGGTCTGCTGCGCTGGCGCCACGCGCCGCTGGCCGTGCTGGCCGCCTGTCTGTCGCTGTGGGCCGCGCTGGCGCTGGGCGTCTGGCCGGCGCTGGCCGGCGCGGCGCGCGAGGAGACGCTGCTGGTGCTGCGCTTTTCCAGCTGCTTCTTCACCGGCGCCAGCTACTACAGCTACCGCGCCGGCGTGGTCTACAGCGGGCGCAACGCGGTGCTGGCGCTGGCCGTGCTGCTGCTCTGCCTGAGCCAGCCGGCCAGCGCCGAGGCCGGCCTGCTGCTGGGCGGCGCCTACCTGCTGTTTTACTGCGCCTTCGCCGCCGGCGGCCCGCTGCTGCGCCGCGCCCAGGCCATGCCCGACGCCTCCTACGGCGTCTACCTGTACGGCTGGCCGGTCGGCAAGCTGCTGGCCTGGTATCTGCCGGCGATTTCGCCGCTGGCGCTGGCCCTGGCCAGCATCGCGCTGGCCTACCTGTGCGGGCGCCTGAGCTGGCGCTGGGTCGAACAACCGGCGCTGCGACTGAAGTCGCGCGCCTGGCGCTGGCGCGCGCCGACACTGGCCGCCGCGCCGAGGAAGAACGATGCGAACGCTGATTGTTGACCCGGTCGCGCCGGCGCCCTACAACCTCGACAGCCTGCGCGGCGGCGCGCTGGGCGGCACCGAGGCGACGGTGATCCGCATCGCCGAGGGGCTCGACGCCCGCGTGCTGCAACACAACCGCGCGCAGGACCAGGGCCGCTACCTGGCCGGCGCCGCCATCGCCGCCGACGGCGGCGGCGGCGGGCGCGCCGCGCCCGAGGCCAGCCACGTGGTGGTGCTGCGCGAGCCGGCCGCCGCGCTGGCGCAGCGCCAGCGCTATCCGCAGGCGCGCATCTGGCTGTGGCTGCACGACCTGTGCGGCCCCGGCAGCGGCCGCGGCGACAAGCTGCTGGCCCACGCCGCGCGGCTGGCGGCGGCCGGCGTGGCGCTGGTCTGCGTGTCCGACTTCCACGCCGGCCAGGTGCGCCAACTGCTCGCCGCGCTGCCCTTGGCCGAACGGCCGCGCGTGCTGCGCATCTACAACCCGGTCGACGTCGACGGCGCCGGCGCGGCCGGGGGGGGCGGCGCGGCGGCCGACTACGACCCCAACAAGCTGGCCTTCTTCTCCTCGCCGCACAAGGGGCTGGACTACACGCTGCACCTGTTCCGCCACCTGCACAAGCGCAATCCGGCGCTGCGCCTGTACCTGGCCAACCCGGGCTACCGCAGCGCCACCTTGGACGCCCAGCCCGGCGTGGTCAACCTGGGCGCCATCCCGCACCACGAGCTGATGCAGCACCTGCGCGGCGCGCTGTGCGCCTTCTACCCGAACTACGTCTACCCGGAGACCTTCGGCCTGGTGCTGGCCGAGAGCAACGCGGTGGGCACGCCGGTGCTGGCGCACGGCATCGGCGCGGCGGCCGAGGTGCTCAACGGCGCCGGCCAGCTGATCGCCGTGCCGCGCGTGCGCGCGCTGGCCGACCGCGTGTTCTGGCGCTGGCCGGCGCTGCGCCCGGCCGGCGAGCGCGGCCTGAACCTGCTCGGCGCCGCCGACGGCTACGCCGCCACGCTGCGCCGCTGGCAGCAGGGCGGGCGGCCGCGCGTCGGCGGCCAGGCCCGCTTCGCGCTCGAGCGCGTGCTGGCCGACTGGCGCGCCGAGCTGGCGGGGGCGGCGCCATGATGGCCCGCGCGCCGCTGTTGATCAGCATCCTCAACTGGAACGGCCTGGCCGACACCCTGGCCTGCCTGGCGGCGCTCGAGGCGCAACGGCTGGACGAGGCCGACGAGCTGCCCTGGCAGGTGCTGGTGATCGACAACGGCTCGCGCGACGACCCGCGCGCCGAACTGGCGGCGCGCTTCCCCGCCGTCGAGCTGCTGCGCCTGGCGCGCAACGCCGGCTTCGCCGCCGGCCAGAACCACGGCCTGCGGCTGGCGCTGGCGCGCGGCCACGAGGCGGTGCTGATGCTCAACAACGACTGCGAGATCGACGGCGCGGCGATCGCCGCCATGCTGCGCCAGCTGCGCGCCGAGCCGGGGCTGGCCGCGCTGTCGCCGCTGATCTACTGCCTCGAGGCGCGCGAGAAGCCGCAGATGGTGGCGGCCTGGTTGGACTGGGGCCGGCACTGCTCGGTGCGGCCCTCGGCGCCGACGGCGCCGCGCCCGCCCGGCCTGCCGGCCATGTTGCCGGGCACCGCGTTGATGCTGCGCTGCGAGGCGCTGGCCGGCATCGGCCTGCTCGACGAGCGCTACTTCGCCTACTACGAGGACAACGAGCTGAGCGCCCGCATCGCCGCCCACGGCATGGCCGCCGCCTACTGCCAGCAGGCGCGCGCCTGGCACGCCAGCCGGCCGGTGCGCCAGTACAGCGAGCTGGCGCTGTACCTGAGCGCGCGCAACGCCT
This sequence comes from Rugamonas rubra, assembly GCF_900114705.1. Classification (GTDB taxonomy): domain Bacteria; phylum Pseudomonadota; class Gammaproteobacteria; order Burkholderiales; family Burkholderiaceae_D; genus Rugamonas; species Rugamonas rubra. The sequence continues at coordinate 79,855 of NZ_FOTW01000005.1, read as the reverse complement.
GGCTGTTCTGGCGCGAGCACACCCCGGCGGCGCGCCGGCGCGGCCTGTTCCGCCACCTGCTGGCGCAGTCGCTGGCGGAGATCGCCAGCCTGCGCGCGGCCGGCGAGGCGGCCAAGTGCGAGGCCGTGGTGGCCGGCTTCTGGGACGCGCAGTGGCGCCGCTTCGGCGCGCCGCCGGCGCGCCTGCGCAGCCCCTGGTGGCTGCGCCAACTGATGTGCCGCGCGCCCTTCCTGCTCAGCCAATTGTTGGCCGACCCCCGCGCCGCGCTGCGCGCGCGGCTGGCGCGCTGGCGGCGGCCGGCCTGAGCGGCATGCCGGCCGCCGCCGCCGCCGCCGCCGCCGGCAGCTCAGGCCGGCGCGCCGGGCGCCGCCACCACCGCGTACTGGATGAAGCGGGTGTCGGCCAGGTAGCCGGGGAACAGGCGGAAGGCCAGGCGGCGCCACAGCTGCGGCGTCCACCAGCTCTCGTTGATGCCGGCCAGCTGCTCGACGGTGTAGCCGTTCTGCTCGAACAGGCGGGGAATGCTCTTGCGGGTGAAGAAGCGCAGGTGGGTCAGGTCGCGCACGCCGTTGGCCTCGTAGCGGAAGTCCTTGTCGAGCAAGATGTGCTCGAGGTTGTCGATGTGGCGCAGGTTGGGGATCGAGGCGACCACCTTGCCGCCCGGCTTGAGCTTGGCCATGGCGGCGCGCAGCGCCGCGCCCGGATCGCTCATGTGTTCGAGCACGTCGTTGAAGAAGATGGCGTCGAAGTGGCCGTCCGGCACCAGCTCGGCCGAAAAGGCGCCGACCAGCACGCGGTCGAGGTGGGCGGCGGCGCTGGCGGCGGCCTCGGCGTTCATCTCGACGCCCCACACCTCGGCCACGCCGAGCCGCTTGAGCGAGCGGCCGAAGGCGCCGGTGTGGCAGCCGACGTCGAGCACGCGGCGCGCGCCGGCCGGCAGGTAGGGGTGCATCTCGTTGCGCGGATAGTCGCCGTAGATCGGCGCGCTGGCGGATTGGTTCATGGTGGCTCGGCGGGGGCGATGGATGATGTCTTTATTGTAATGTCATTAATTGCCGGAAGCCTAGACATTTTTCCGCCGGCGGCCCGCCAGGCCTTGCCCAGCCACGTTCCGCGCACGCTCGAGCCCGTATCGTGCGGGGCTGTTGCCGCCTATTCCGCTAGTATTCCGCTGGCGCGGCCGCTGCGCTGGCGCACGGCGGCTCGCGCCCCGAACCACCGCACGCCACGAGGAACCGTTGGATGGAAAACCGCATCAACTCACCCCACGCGCCGGACTGCGGCGCGGAGCAGTACGGCTCGGCCATCGTGCAGGACATCAAATGGCTGCCCGGCGGCGAACCGGTGGCGGGCGCCGCCGCCTCGTTCGGCATCCACCTGGCCGACCTGGAGGCGGCGCGCCACGCCTCGAGCCAGTTGATCAACAAGCGCTACCTGTGGCGCGGCTACGGCGAGCAGCGCCAGCTCGAGGCCCAGCCGCAGCGCGTCACCCTGGCCGCCTCCGGCCAGGGCCGCCTGTTCGGCACCGTCAGCCTGACCACCGACTCGGCCGCCGGCATCCAGGCCGACGCCGTGTTCAAGGCCGAGATCGACGCCTACCGGCGCGGCGGCGCCCGCGTCTGCGAGGTGACCAAGCTGGCCATCGACCCGGTGCCCCATCCCAAGCTGGCGCTGGCCTCGCTGTTCCACATCCTGTTCCTCTACGCCCGCAAGATCCACCACTGCAGCGACGCCTTCGTCGAGGTCAATCCGCGCCACCGCCGCTACTACCGGGACATGCTCGGCTTCGAGCAGGTCGCCGGCAGCCGCTACAACCCGCGCGTCGACGCCACCGCCTACCTGTTGCGCGTCAGCCTGGACTACATGGAGCAGCAGATCGCCGCGCTCGGCGGCAGCGGCGCCGACGGCGCCGACGGCGCCGACGGCGCCGCGCGCTCGCTCTACCCGTATTTTTTCGGCCGCGCCGAGGAGGCCGACATCACCCGGCGCCTGTTGGCGTTGCGCTGAGGCGACGCGGCCTCCGGGGTGCGCTGAAAAATTCAAAATTGCTAATATTCTGGGTAAAAGGCGTGTATATTATGACAACGTGCAACATGCTACGCGCGCGCGCGCGGCCACCCCGGGAGGAGCAGATGAATCACAAGTCCGATGCAAACGATACCGTTGAGCAGCGCCGCGCCGAGGCCGCTCCGGCCGACGCGGCGGCCGCCGGCGAGGCCGGCGAGGCCGGCGAGGCCGGCGTGGTCGACCTGGTCACCAACAACCGCGCCTTCGGCCTGCGCATGGCCGACACCGTCGAGGGCCGCAACAAGGCCAGCCTGCTGATCAACCGCATGTACGCCTGGCGCGGCTATGCCGGCAGCCACACCCTGGCCGAGGACCCGAACCGCATCACCCTGACCGCCACCGACAAGGGCGACGCGGTCGGCACGCTGACACTGGGCATCGACTCGCCGCTCGGCCTGCTGGCCGACGAGATCTTCCGCGACGAGATCGCGCCCTACCGCCAGCCCGGCCGCAAGCTGTGCGAGATCACCAAGTTCGCCTTCGACCCGCGGGTGCGCTCGAAGGAGCCGATGGCCGCGCTGTTCCACCTGTCGACGCTGATGGCGCGCGACATCCACGGCTGCACCGACCTGTTCATCGAGGTCAACCCGCGCCACCGCGCCTTCTACGAGAACAAGCTCGGCTTCACCAGCCTGGGCGAGCCGAAGACCAATCCGCGCGTCAACGCGCCGGCCTACCTGCTGTGGCTCAGCTACGCCTACGTCACCGAGCAGATCAACCGCTACGGCGGCAACCCGCACGCGGCGGCCGGCAACCGTTCGTTCTATCCGCTGTTCTACTCGCCGCGCGAGGAGAAGGGCCTGATCGCCCGCCTGCGCGAAAACCGCTGAGATGGCGGCCGCCTTCGACTACCAGCAGGCGTTCTCGCGCAACATCGGCTGGCTCACGGCCGACGAGCAGGCCAGGCTGCGCGGCAAGCGCGTCGCCATCGGCGGCATGGGCGGGGTCGGCAGCGTGCACGCGGTGACCCTGGCGCGGCTCGGCGTGGGCGCCTTCCACATCGCCGACTTCGACACCTTCGACCTGCCCAACTTCAACCGCCAGGTGGGCGCCACCATGTCCAGCCTGGGCCAGCCCAAGGTCGAGGTGGTGGCGCGCATGATCCGCGACATCAACCCCGAGGCCGACATCGAGGTCTTCGCCCACGGCGTCAACGAGGCCAACCTGGAGCGCTTCCTGGCCGGCGTCGACTACTACCTCGACAGCTACGACTTCTTCGCCTTCGACGTGCGGCAGAAGACCTTCGCCCGCTGCGCCGAGCTGGCCATCCCGGCCAGCACGGCGGCGCCGCTGGGCATCGGCACGGCGCTGCTCAATTTCCTGCCCGGCCACACCACCTTCGAGCAGTACTTCCAATGGGGCGACCTGGGCGAGGACGACAAGGCGATCCGCTTCCTGGTCGGCCTGGCGCCGGCCGGCCTGCACCGGCCCTACCTGGTGGTGCCGGCGGCGGTCAACCTGGCCGAGCGGCGCGGCCCGTCGACCATCATGGCCTGCCAGCTGTGCGCCGGCCTGGCGGCGGCCGAGGCGATGAAGATCCTGCTGGGCCGCGGCAAGGTGCGGGCGGCGCCGCACGGCATGCAGTTCGACGCCTACCGCGGCAAGCTGGTGCACACCTGGCGCCCCGGCGGCAGCAGCAATCCGCTGCAGCGCCTGGCCATCGCCATCGGCAAGCGCATGTACCTGAAGGCGCTCGGCAAGGCCTGAGCCGGGCCGGCGCCAGTCCGGCGCCGGCGCCGGCCGCTACAGCTTGGCCAGCATGGCCTTGACCTCGGCGTGCTGGGCGAAGGCCTTGTCGAGGCCGATCAGGCGCGCGATCTCCTGCTTGGCGCCGAGCTTGTCGCCGGCGCGGAACAAGCCCACCGCCAGATGGTAGCGCAGGTCGGCCGACTGGCTGGCCAGCGTGGTGGCCTGGCGCAACAGCGGCAGGCCGCGCGCGGCGTCGCCCTGTTCCAGTAGGATCCAGCCCAGCGTGTCGAGCACGGCCGGGTTGTCGGCGGCCAGGCGGTAGGCCCGCTCGGCGTAGGGCAGGCCGCGGGCGTCCTTCTGCCGGGCGTAGGCCCAGGCCAGGTTGTTGAGCGCGTCGATGTTGTTCGGCTCGATCTGCAGCACCGCCTGGTAGGCGGCGATGGCGGCGCCCTGCTGCGGCGTCTGGTCCAGCGTGGCGGCGTACAGGCGCGCGCTGACGTTGCGCGGCCGCTCGGCCAGCCACTGCGCCAGCAGCTGGTCGGCCTTGCCGCGTTGGCCGGCCTGGTCCATCGCCTGGTGCAGCTTGATGACGGCGATCGGCGCGTCGCGGCCGCGCGCGTAGGCCCGCTCGAAGGCGGCCGCGGCCGCCGCCGGCTTGGCCTGGCCGAGCAGCACGTCGCCCTCCAGCAGGTGGCCGACCGGTAGCTTGGGCAGGCTGGTTTGCAACTGGCGGGCGATCTGCAGCGCCGCCTCCGGCTTGCCCCGGCGCACCTCCAGCGCCGCCAGCGCCATCTGCGCCTCGACGAAGTCGGGCTTCAACGCCAGCGTGCTCTTGAGGGCGGCGGCGGCGGCCGGCAGCTGGTTCATCGTCATGTACAACTGGGCGATGCGGAACTGCGTGCCGTACGAGGCCGGCAGCAGCTTGGCCAACTGGCTGAAGGCCTCCAGCGCGCCGGCCTGGTCGCCGGTGGCCGTCAGCGTCTGCGCCAGCAGGTCGATCACCTCGGGCTTGCCCGGGTTGCTCGTTTGCAGGTTCTTGGCGATGGTCAGCGCCTTCTGCGGCTTGCCCCTGGCGTTGTAGAACTGCGCCAGGCGGACCGCCGGGTCGGCCTCGGCCGGGTCGACGTTGTAGGCGCGCTCGAGCCAGTTGGCGGTGTCGGCCTCGTCGTTGCGCGCCGCCGCCAGGCTGGCCAGCGCCGTCATCGCCTGCGTGCTCTTGGGCTCCTGCGCCAGCAGCGCGCGCAGGCGCTTGACGGCCTCGTCCGGGTGCCGCTCCAGCATGTCCAGCTTGGCCAGGCTGGCCGTGGCGGGGAAGAAGAAGGCCTGCTTGGCCAGCGCCCGCTCGAAGTCGGCGCGGGCGCCGCGCAGGTCCTTCTGCGCCAGGCGGATCTCGCCCTTCAGGTTCGGCAGCACCGGGTTGTCCGGCGCGTTCTTCTCCAACTCTTCGGCGACGGCCAGCGCCTTGGCGAACTCGCCCAAACGCAGCTGGGTCATGGCCAGCAGCACGCCGGCCTGGGAGGATTTCTTGTCGAGGCCGTTGGCCACCTCGAGCTCGCGCACGGCGCGGCCGTTGTCGCCCTGGGCCAGCCGGCTCAGGCCCAGCGCGGTGTGGATGGGCGCCTCCCGCGGCGCCAGCGTGCTGGCCTTGGCCAGGTAGTCGCCGGCCTTGGCGTACTGCTTGAGCTTCATGGCGGCCTCGCCGGCCAGCGCGTACAACTGGGCGTCCTGGCCGCCGTCCTTGAGCAGCGGCGCCAGCAGGGTCGCCGCCTCGGCGCCGCGCTCGAGCTTGAGCAGCGTCGAGGCCAGCAGCTTGCGGGCGTACAGGCTCTTCGGTTCGATCTCCAGGTACTTGCGCAGGTACTGCTCGGCCTGGGTCATCGAGCCCAGGTTGAACTGCACGGCGCCGGCCAGCAGGATGGTCGGCGCGTGTTCGGTGGCGGTGCTGAGGATCTGTTGCAGCGACTCCATCGCCGCCTGGTTGCGGCCCTGGGCGTAGTCCAGCCTGGCCTGGGCGTAGAACATCTGCAGGCCGTGCGGCGTGCTCTTGCGCGCGGCGGCGATCTCGGCCCCGGCCCGCGGGTAGTCGCCCTGGCCGATCAGCAGATGGGCCTTCATCAGGCGGGCGGCGGCGTTGTCCGGACTGAGCTTGAGGATCTGGTCGTAGGCGGCCAGCGCCGCCGCCGTCTGCTCCTGGGCGCGCAGCATCTCGCCCTTGAAGAACCACGCGTCCAGGTTGCCCGGGTTGGCGGCGATGGCGCGCTCGACGTGGCGCGCGGCGCCGTCCAGGTCCTGCTCGCCCAGCGCGTGGCGGGCCAGCCCGATCAGCGCGTCGGCGTCGTCGGCGCGCAGGCGCAGCGCCGCCTCGAACGCCGCCCGCGCCGGGGCCGCCTGGCCCAGGCCCAGGTGGGCCTTGCCGCGCAGGTTGAGCAGCGCCGGCTGGTTTTGCGCGTCGGCGCCGGCGCTCTCGTCGAGCACCTTCTGGAACTGGCCCTGGCTGAGCAGGGCCTCGCCCAGCGCCCGCCCGGCGGCCAGCGGCTCGGCCTTCAGCGCCAGCGCGCGGCGCGCCTCCTTCTCGGCCGAGGCGGCGTCGCCGATGTCGTTGTACAGCTTGGCCAGCAGCAGGCGCGCCTCGGCGTTGTCCGGACTCTGCGCCACGGCGTTCTTGAGCTGGATCAGCGCCGCCTTGTTGTCGCCCTGCTGCAGGTATTGCTTGGCCTCGACGAGCAAGGCGGCGGCCGATTGCGTCCCTTCGCAGGCGGCGAGGGAGATGGCCAGCGCCAGAACGGCGGCGCTGAGTCTGGCGATTCGAAGCGTGCTACGCGGCATATGTTTCCCTGTCAAATAGGCCTGGCGGCAAGGGCCGCCGCGTGGCGCGGCGGATTCCCGCCGACGAAGCAGTGTAGCAAACAATCATAGCAAAATGCTATTGCCTTTATGGAAATCCGCCGCCGTCCGGCCGCCTGTTGCGCCGCCGCCTCAGGCCGCGCCGGCGTCCTCGAACACCGCCTCGAGCGGCAGGCGGCGCGAGCGCAGCGGCGGGTCGGCCGGATAGCCGACCCGCAGGACCATGTGCAACATGCTGCCCCGGTCCAGTCCCAGCAGCTCGGCCAGCTCCCGCTCGACGGCCGCCATCTTGCCGTCGAAGCCGGCGGCCAGGGTGCCGTCGCGGCGCCGGTTGAGCTGGTCGGTGACGACGTAGTAGGGTTGCGCGGCGATGCCCTGCAGGTTCAAGGCGGTCCAGGCCCGCGTCATGCGCCGGCCGGCGTCGATGATGCTGGCGCGGTCGCCGCCGCCGCTGACGCACAGCAGGCCGGGCGCGGCGGCGATCAGCTTGACCTCCGACAGGGCCAGCAGCTTGTAGGCGCCGACGCGGTTCAGCATGGCCATTCGCGGCCAATGGGAGATGAAGCGCAGCATCTGCCGGCCGCCAGGCGGCAGGCCCAGGCTGTCGACGTCCAGGCCGTCGCCGCGGGCCACCTGCTGCGGCGTGTGGCGCAGGCTGTCGAACAGCCAGTCGTGCAGCGCGTGGTTGCAAAAGCGCGCCTCCGAGCACAGCCGCACCAGCCGCACCAGGCGTTTGCGCTGGCCGCGCTCGACCAGCAGGCGCAACGCGCCGTCGTCGCCCAGGCCGAGCTGGGAGACCAGGTCGGCCGGCAGCGGCGTGGCGCGGAAGGCGAGCCGGTTGGTGTGGCGCAGCAGCGGGCCGTCCGGCGCGCTGAAGCGCGCCGGCAGCCGCGGCAGGGCCAGCGTGGCGTAGGGCTGGCCGCCGTCCTGGCCCATGCGCCAGTCGGCCGCCACGCCGTTGGCGGCCAGCGCCATGTCGAGGTTTTCCAGCACCGCGCCGACCGCCATCAGGGTGGCGTGGCTGTCGGCGTCGAACACGCCGCCGCCGGCGTGCCGCTCGGCGTAGTGCAGCGACAGCTCTTGGCCGTTCCAGCGCAGTCGCACCGGCTGGCTGTTGTCGGCCGACGGCGCCAGCGCGCCGATGCGCGCCAGTTGGGGGATGAAGTTCGCGTTCATAGGCAGGTCCAAATGGCAAAAAAACAGCCCGCCGAACACGACGGGCTGTCGACGGCGGGCGAACCCGGCGCTAGTGCGGCACCACACTAGGTTTAGGCGCTGCGGCGGCGGCCGGCGGCGACCATGCCCAGCAGGCCCAGGCCGACCAGGGCCAGGGAGCCCGGCTCGGGGATCTTGTTGAAGTCGACGTTGCCGACCGCCTGGTTGATGGCCAGCAGGCCGCCATTGGTGGCCGGACCCTGGGTGGTGTTGTTGAAGGCGTCGAAGGCGACGCCGTAGAACGGTTTCGGCGAGGAGAAGAAGTTGCTGCCGATGTCGTTGGCGCAGGCCGCCGCGGCGATCGTCGTGCCAGCCAGGTTGGCGATGCCGGCGCCGCTGCAGGTGGCGAAGGTCTGGATCGAGTTGAGGAAGGCGCCGCCCAGGGCGTTGATGCCCGACACGCCCTGCACCAGGTTGCCGACGGCCAGCAGGATGTCGTCGCCGCCGACGTCGGCGACGGTCGCCTCGGTGCCCAGGCCGGCCGCGCTGGACGGAACGTAGGTGTTTTGGTTGTGCGGATCGGCCCAGAACTGGAAGTCCAGCTGGGTCACTTTTTGCGCGCTGCCGGGGGTGTTGATGGTGCCCGAGACCAGCACGTCCTTGAGCTGGAAGCGCACGAACAGGCCGTAGTTGATGTCCAGGCCGGTGCTCAGTGGAGCGAGGCCGACGCTGTTCAGAGCGAAGCCGCTCAGGTCGATCCAGCCGCTGCCGGTGTGGGTGTTGCCCACGGTGTGCAGCAGCTCCGACGAGGTGCCGCCGATCTGGTTGGCCTGGAACGGCGTGTTGGGGCCGATGATGGGGCCGCCCAGGCCCAGCGCGCTCGGGTCGATGGTGAAGATTGGCGCGGTCGGTGCCGCCAGCGCTTGTGAAGTGGTGCCCAGCAGTATCATCGCGCCGGCAAGGGCGGACAGCGCGTATTTTCGGGCCAGTGGCATGTGCATGAGAGATCTCCTCGATCGGGTGGAATGTTGAATCGCTTTTTTGAACCGCTGAAGCCGGTACACCAGTCTTTAAGCAGAAATCGGGCCAGGGCATCACTATTGAGGTAAATCAATGACTTGCATCGTCGTCCTTGCTGGTGGATGCCGGCCGTGTAAAGAAATCCGACACCGTCCGCCCGCCGCCACGCCGCCACGCCGCCGGCCTAGGCCGGGTCGGCCGCCGCCTCGGCCCGCGGCGACAGCAGGGCCTTGTGCAGCAGGTGGCGCGCCAGCAGCAGCGGCGGCATGCGCAGCCAGTTGCCGCGCACGTACAGCAGGAAGCGGGCGGCGCCGCCGAGACGGTCGTCGCAGCTGGCATGGCGCGGCAGCAGGGCGCGGTGGAACAGCGCGTCCATCAGCGCCAGCCGCCAGCGGCCCGGCGCGGCGGCGGCGCCGGCCTCGCGCAGATAGGCCGGCACCGGCGTGTGCAGCAGCCGCGCGCTGTAGCGCAGGGCGTAGAACAGCGGCCGCTGCAGTTGCAGGCGGGCGGCCCGTTCGGCCAGGCGCGGGTAGAAGCCGGCCTCGGCACCGTATTGCAGCAGCAGGCGGTGGATGTCGACCAGGTCGCGCAGGCCGTGGCTCAATTCACTGTCGTAGAACAGGTGGGTGGCGCTGTGCAGCACCAGGTCGAGCGGCGCCAGCGTGCGCAGCCCGGGCCGGCCCGGCAGCGGGGGCGCCGCCGCGCGCAGCAGCGCCGGATCGGGCCGCGCGGCGGCGGTCGGCGGCAGGATGGCGTGGTGCACGTCGATGAAGCTCTGCCGCCGCGCGTGCTGCATCGGCGGCAGCTCGTGCATCCACTCGCGGTAGTAGCGCTGGTCGTAGGCGTCGTGGTGCTGGGCCACCCAGCCGTGCAGCATCAGCGCCGCCTCGACCTCGTCCAGGTTTTCCTTCGGCACCAGGATGTCGATGTCGGAGAACAGCCGGCCGCGCCCGTTGGGCAGGCCGGCCAGGGCGTAGGCGGCGCCCTTCAGCAGGATCAGCGGCAGGCCCAGGCCGTCGAGGGCGCGGGCGATCTCGCGCACCTCCCACTGCACCGCCTGGGCGTGGCGCTCGGCCAGCGCCTGCGCCCACAGCAGGTGGGCGCGCGGCCGCCGCGGCACCTGCTCGAGCAGCTGGCGCTCGGCCAGCATGGCGGCCAGGCCGGCCAGCAGGTGGGCGGCGCCGGCCTGGCGCAGCAGCAGGTCCCAGTCGCCGCCGTCCAGGCCGACGCAGCGCTCCGGCTGGCGCATGGCGCGCAGGATCAGCGGCGTCGGCTTCATGCGGCGCGCTCGGCCAACTGCTGGCCGGCCAGGCGCTCGAACAGCGCCAGGGCGTCGTCGAGCCGGCCGTATTCCAGGGCGTAGCCGGCGCTGGCCTCGACCACGCGGCCGAGCGCGTCGAAGCCGCGCCGGCCCAGCAGGCTGTAGTTGAAGCTGTTGCCGGCCACGCGCATGAAGGTCTGCGCCCGGCTCAGCGGGTCCAGGCGCACGGCGGCGCCGGCGCGGTACTGCGGGAACACCAGCCAGGCCGCGCGGGCCGTCTCGGCGGCGCGCGCCACGCTGTCGGCCGGCGCCTTCAGGTGCGCCACCGTGCCCTTGACGGTGTCGCGCACCGCCGGGCTCAACACGGCGTCGCCGAGGTAGTCGCGGATCACCGCGATCGAGCCGTTCTTCAGGCTCACCGGGCGCGGCAGCGGCACCAGCGCGCCGTCGGCCAGGCGGATCAGGGTCAGCTCGTCGGACAGCAGACGCCAGCCGCCGCGGCCGACCAGGGCGGCGCACAGCGTGCTCTTGCCCGAGCCGGGCGGCGCCGGCAGGATCGCCGCGCGGCCGTGCTTTTCCACCACGGCGGCGTGGACGATGAGGTACTCGTGGGCGCGGCTCGAGACGCACCAGTTCAAGCCCCATTCGAACATCGGGAAGGCCTGCGCCAGCGGCAGCGGCTGGAACAGCGAGGCGCCGTCGTACAGCAGGCGCACCTGCGGCTTGAACCAGCGGCGCAGGCCGGCCGGCCGTTCCAGGCTGAGGCGGAAGTCGGCGAAGTCGTCGGCCGCCAGCAGCGGGTAGTCGGGGTACAGCAGGCCGATGCCGCGCGCCACGCTGCCGATGCGGCTGCGCAGGCAGACGCTGAAGCCGGCGGTGCGCAGGTGCAGGCCGTCACCGGCCAGGCGTCCGGCCAGCTCGGCCTGACTGAGCGCGGCCACCGTCAGCATGGCGCCGTGTCGATCAGCGCCAGGCGGCGCAGGTCGTCGAGCATGGCCTCGAGCTCGGCGGCCGGCGCGGCGCGCGTCGCCGCCGCCGGCGCCTCGGCGCCCTCGTGCAGCGCGGCCAGCAGGGCGGCCGTGTCGGCCTCGCCCTGTTGCAGCCGGCGCAGCACCAGCATGGCGTCGGCGCCGAGCAGGTGGGTGTCGCCCGACAGGTTGTTGTAGACCACGAACTCGCCGTCCCAGTGGCGGCTGGCCGCCAGCTGGCCGGCGCTCATGCGCCACACGGGACCGCTGCGGCCGGCGGCGCCGGCCTCAAGACATGGTTCCCGACAGGTAGAAGGCGATGTCATAGGCGTACCAACGTTTGCCGGCCACCGGCGCGTAGTAGCCCCTGGCCTGGAATTCCTTCCAGATGTTTTGCAGCATCGGCAGGTTCTGGAAGCTGCTCAGCTTGGCCAGCACGTTCAGGTGGGCGGCCACCAGGTACTGGCCGATCTTTTGGTTGTCGAAGGACTGGCCGGACAACATCTGCTGCAAGGTCGCGTTCTTGTAGCTGCCGAACGCGCTGTTGCAGGGGAAGAGGGCGCTGAACTTGGTGGTCTTGGCGAGGTGGTTGGGCCAGTTCGCGCTGCGCTTCCAGTAGCTCGGCGAGCGGCCCGAGCAGACCGTCTTCGGCACCTGCTGGCTCTGCAGCGCGCCGGACAGGAAGCCCGACGGCGAGCGGCAGATGTCGCAGGCCATGCCGGGCTGGCTGGCGACGGTGAGCAGCACGCCGGAGGCGGCCACGCCGGCCGTGGCCAGGCGCCGGCGCGCCTGGCCGGCCGGGCTCAGCGCGGGAGTGCCGGCCGGCGCGGGCGCTTGCTGCTGGTCGGACGATTCATGCATAACCATTTCACTCCTGAAAATATGACGGCGCGCGAACGGCCGCGGCCGTCGCTTGGTGTTGTGTTGCAAAGCAATATGTGCGCCATGCAAGTCACGCCGCCGCGCCGCCTGTGTGAAATCAAGGGCTTAGCGGCGGCGGCGCCGGGCGTTGCGTGTGCATCGTGCAAGCCGCCGGGTAGAAGTGTAAAGTTTTCCGACACTTCCCCAAGGCAACCCGCATCAGAAGAAGCTCTCCGGTATCACCAGCACGTCGCCCGGGCGCATCGGCAGGTTGGCCGAGATGTCGCCTTCGCGGATCAGATCGCTCAAACGCACCGCCAGCTTGTGCTGCTTGCCGTCGATGGTGCGGATGATGCTGGCGCGGTTGCCGGCGGCGAACTCGGTGACGCCGCCGACGGCGATCAGCACGTCCATCAGCGACATGTCGCGCCGGTACGGCAGCGCCTGCGGCCGCGCCGCCTGGCCGATGACGCGGATCTGCTCCGAATAGATGCCGACGAAGCCGGTGACGATCACCGTCACCATCGGCTCCTGCAGGAACTTGGCCAGCTTCTTCTCGATGTCGCGCGCCAGCTGGGTCGAGGTCTTGCCGCTGGCCTCGAGGTCCTCGACCAGCGGCGTGGTGATCATGCCGTCGGGCCGCACCGGCACCGTCATCGACACCTCGGGGTTGTGCCAGACCATGATGTTGATGTTGTCGCCGGGACCGATGCGGTACTCGCTGGCGACCACGGCGGCGTCGGGCGGCGCGGCCGGGCCCTGGCGCAGGCTCGAGCAGGCGCTCAGCGCCAGCAGCAGCAGCGGGGCGGCGCGGCGCGCCCAGGACGTTCTCGATTGCACAAACCTCATGGCGTTTTCCTCTCAGGTAGAAGCAAAGCATGCATAGGAAGCATGCAGTGTTTTCTTTTTTACATGTTTATTTTATACCACAATGGCTGCTTTCGGCCGTTGTTGAAAATGAATTTTTTTCGCCTCCGGCGGCGCCGCGCGGACCAGCCGGACAGGTCGGCGGCAGGCCGGCGGCGAGTCGGCGGACCCTGCCCACGCCCGGGCAGGGTGGCTATTAGATGTTAGTTTTGAAATAAATTTATAACAACATATCTTGCCTGGTTCAGGTATTATAGGCATCTTGAAATGCTATTTAAACAACGTTCGCGGGCCTCGCTCGGGATGTCGCAACCCTACTTTGGTGACTTGAACCGATGGCTGAATTGATAGCGATGTTGCTGGCCTTTTTGAAGGCGATCGCCAAGTACCGCTGGTACGCGGTGGCGATCAGTTGGCTCGTCGGCATTGCCGGCGGCGTCTATGTGTACCGCCTGCCGGCCGACTACCAGGCCTCGGCGCGGGTGTACGTCGACACGCAGAGCATCCTCAAGCCGCTGATGGCCGGCATGACCACCCTGCCCAACGTCGAGCAGCAGGTGATGTTCATGCGCCGCACCCTGATCAGCCGGCCCAACGTCGAGCGCGTCATGCGCATGGTCGACCTCGACGTGCAGGCCAAGAGCTCCAACGAGCACGAGCGCCTGGCCGACGAGCTGATGGCGCAGATCAAGGTCGGCGGCACCGAGCGCGACGACATCTACACGATCTCCTACAACAATCCCAAGCCCAAGCTGGGCAAGGACGTGGTGCAGTCGCTGCTGACCATCTTCGTCGAGGGCAGCTTCGGCGGCAAGAAGCAGGACTCGGAGAAGGCGGTGCAGTTCATCGACGAGCAGATCAAGAACTACGAGGAGAAGCTGGCCGCCGGCGAGAACACGCTGAAGGACTTCAAGATCCGCAACATGGGCCTGCTGCCGCGCCAAGGCAGCGACTATTCGAGCAAGCTGGCCGAGCTGACCGACCACCTGAGCCAGGCCAAGCTGGAGTACACCGAGGCGGAGATGTCGCGCAACGCCATCAAGCGCCAGATCGCCGGCGAGGACCCGGTCCCGGTCGGCGGCGCCGCCGCCGAGCCCGTGCTGGTCAATCCCGAGCTCGACGCGCGCATCTCGGCCATCAACAAGAACCTCGACGGCTTGCGCCTGCAGTACACCGAGAACCATCCGGACATCGTCTCGGCCAAGCGCCTGATCGGCCAGCTCGAGGCGAACAAGCGCGAGGAGGCCAAGAAGACCCGCGTCACCGACCCCGGCGCCAGCTACAGCCCGATGCTGCAGCAGATGAACGTCGCCCTGTCGGTGGAGGAGGCGCGCATGGCCGGCCTGAAGGCGCGCGTGGCCGAGTACGCCACGCGGCTGGCGCGGCTGCAGTCGCAGAGCACGGCGGCGCCCGAGGTCGAGGCCCAGCTGGCCCAGCTCAACCGCGACTACCAGGTCAACAAGGAGAACTACGAGAAGCTGGTCAACCGGCGCGAGGCGGCCAAGCTGTCGGGCGACCTGAGCTCGGCCACCGACATGATGAGCTTCCGCGTCATCGACCCGCCCAGCGTGCCGCTGGTGCCGGCCGGGCCGAACCGGCCGCGCCTGTACGCGATGGTGCTGGCGGCGGCGCTGGCGGCCGGCGTCGGCGGCGCGCTGTTGATGAGCCAGATCCGGCCGACCTTCCTCAGCCAGCACAGCCTGCGCGAGGTGAGCGGCCTGCCGGTGCTGGGCAGCGTGAACATGAACTGGACCCAGGCCGAGACGGTCAAGCGGCGCCGCCGCCTGTACGCCTTCGGGCTGGCGGTGCTCTCGCTGGTGAGCACCTATTGCGGAGTGATCGGCCTGGCCATCCTCCGCCCATCCTTGTAGCCGGACCAACGCAGCAGTGTGAGGACAGCATGAGCATTATCGAGAAAGCGGCGGGGCGGATCGAGCACGGCCGACAGGAACGGGCGCCGGCCCAGGCGCGCGCCGCCGACAGTTCGGCCGGCGCCGGCCCGGCGCGCGGCGCGCAGCACGGCCACGGCGCCGCCACGGCCACCGCCATGCCGGCGCCGGCGCCGTCCGCTGCGCCGGCGCCAAGCGCGCCGGGCGCGCCGCCACGGCGCACCCGCGAGGTCGAGCTGGACCTGGCGCGCATGCAGGAGCGCGGCCTGATCACCGTGGCCGGCGGGCGCACCCTGCTGGTCGAGGACTTCCGCGTCATCAAGCGGCCGATCCTGAAGAAGGCCTTCCCCGGCGGTACCGCCGTGCTGCCCAGCAACCTGGTGATGATCACCAGCGCGCTGGCCGGCGAGGGCAAGACCTACTGTTCGATCAACCTGGCGATGAGCATCGCCATGGAGCTCGACCACACCGTGCTGCTGATCGACGCCGACGTGGCCCGGCCCTCGGTGCTGAAGGCGCTCGGCCTGTCGCCGCAACCGGGCCTGATGGACCTGCTGCTCGACGACAGCCTGGACCTGGCCGACGTGATGTTGCGCACCAATGTCAACACCCTCAGCATCCTGCCGGCCGGCACCGCCAACCTGCGCGCCACCGAGCTGCTGGCCAGCCAGAGCATGAAGGCGCTGGTGCAGGAGATCGCCCAGCGCTACCCCGACCGCATCGTCATCTTCGATTCGCCGCCGCTGCTGTTGACCAGCGAGGCGCGCGTGCTGGCCGGCCACATGGGCCAGATCGTGGTGGTGGTCGAGTCGCAGCAGACCACCCAGCACGCCGTGCTGGAGGGCCTGCGCCGCCTCGAGGGCTGCGACAACGTCAGCCTGATCTACAACAAGAGCCGCGACTTCGCCGGCACCGAAACCTATGACTACCACTATGGGTAGAGCGCCGGCGCGCGGCGCGCCGCGGCGGCGCCTGCTGGCGGCCGTGCTGGCGCTGCTGTTCGCGCCGGCCAGCCGGGCCGAACTGGTGTTCAGCCCGGCCGTCGAGCTGCGCGCCAGCGCCACCGACAACGCCAACATGGCGCCGCCCGAGCGCGCCCACGGCCGCGTGGTGGCGGAGGTGGCGCCGGGCTTCAGCCTGAGCGAGCAGACCGCGCGGCTGAACCTGAAGCTGGCCTACCAGCTGCGCTTCTACACCGGCGGCGGCGACGACGCCAACAGCCAGCGCCACCAGAGCCAGTTGCAGGCCAGCGCCAAGGCGCGCCTGCTGGAGGACTGGCTGTTCCTCGACGGCGCCGCCTCGATCAGCCAGCAGAGCACCTCGGCCTTCGGCCCCCAGCAGGGCGACAACGGCTACAGCACGCTCAACCGCAACGAGGTGCGCACCCTCAGCATCAGCCCCTATCTGCGCCGCCGCCTGGGCGCCGGCGCCGACCTGGAGCTGCGCTACACGCGCGACCAGGTCGACTCCAACAACGCCGCCTTCGGCCGCAGCCAGTCGGACCAGCTGTTCGCCAGCCTGGCCAGCGGGCCGGCCTTCCGCAGCCTGGGCTGGGGCCTGCAGCTGAGCAAACTGCGCCAGCACGACAGCGTGGCGCCCGACTCGAGCAGCAGCGGCGCCAACGGCTCGCTCAGCTACGGCGTCAGCCCGAGCCTGAACCTGAGCCTCGGCGCCGGCTACGACAAGATGGACTTCGGCCTGGGCGGCGTCAGCCAGGGCCGCTCCTGGACCACCGGCCTGCGCTGGGCGCCGACCCTGCGCAGCAGCCTGCAGCTGAGCCACGGCCGGCGCTACTACGGCGCCAGCAACGGCCTGTCGCTGCAGCACCGCAGCCGCAACACCGTGTGGAGCGCCCACTACGACGACTCGGTCACCACCAGCCGCTCGCAGTTCCTGCTGCCGGCCGCCGTCAGCACGGCCGAGCTGTTGAACCGGCTGATGTCGGCCACCATCAGCGACCCGCTGCTGCGCGCCCAGGCCGTCGAGGCCTACATCCGCGCCAACAGCCTGCCGCGCTCGTTGGCCACCAGCGTCAACTACTTCAGCAACCGCTACAGCCTGCAAAAGCAGTTGCAGGCCTCGGTCGGCCTGAACACGGCGCGCACCATCACCATGCTCAGCGTGTACGACACGCGGCGCAGCGCCCTGTCGGCGCGGCAGAGCGACAGCGCGCTGCTCGGCAGCAGCAGCGAGACCCTCAACGACGACACCCGCCAGCGCGGCGCCAGCGTGGCGCTCAACTGGCACCCCTCGTCGCGCTTCGGCGCCACCCTCAGCGCCGACCTGAGCAACACCCGTTCGCTCTCGACCGGCCTGGGCAGCCGCCAGCGCAGCCTGCGCCTGCAGCTCAACCGCCAGTTCCAGCCCCGCCTGAGCGGCAACCTCGAGCTGCGCCGCGTGCACGGCGACGGCCTGTCGGGCGCGGGCGCCTACACCGAGAACGCCGTGGCGCTCTCGATCTCACTGAAGTTATAAGCGGAGCGCACCAGCGATGTACGAGACATACTACGGACTCAGCGGAAGGCCCTTCAGCCTGCGTCCCGACCCCCACTTCTTCTTCGGCAGCAAGGGCCACACGCGCGCCATGGCCTACCTCGAGTACGGCCTGTCGCAGGGCGAGGGCTTCATCGTCGTCACCGGCGAGATCGGCGCCGGCAAGACCACGCTGGTGCGCACCCTGTTCCAGCAGATCGAGTCGGACGGCTTCGTCGTCGCCCACATCGTCAACACCCAGCTCAACTGCGACGACACCCTGAAGATGGTGGCCAGCTGCTTCGGCCTGCCCTGCGAGGACGGCGCCAGCAAGCCGGTGATCCTGGCCCGGCTGGAGACCTTCCTGCGCGGCTGCGGCGCCCAGGGCAAGCGCGCCCTGCTGGTCATCGACGAGGCGCAGAACCTGACGCCGCGGGTGGTCGAGGAGCTGCGCATGCTGTCGAACTTCCAGACCGACAGCGAGTCGCTGCTGCAGACCTTCCTGCTCGGCCAGCCCGAGTTCCGCGTCACCCTGCATCGGCAGGACATGCAGCAGCTGCGCCAGCGCGTCATCGCCAGCTACCACCTGGGGCCGATGGACCAGGCCGACACCCAGTCCTACGTCGAGCACCGCCTGTGCACCGTCGGCTGGCAGGACGACAAGCTGTCCTTCACCGCCGACGCCCAGGCCGCCATCTACGCCTATAGCGGCGGCATCCCGCGCAAGACCAACCACCTGTGCGACCGCCTGCTGCTGATGGGCTTCCTCGAGGAGATCCGCCACTTCACGGCGGCCGAGGTGCAGATCGTGGTGCAGGACATCGAGCAGGAGTTCGGCCAGCCTGTCCAGCCCGAGGGCATCGCCGCCGTCGCCCTCGACGAGGGCGAGACGGCGATCTTCTCCAACCAGTACCCGGCGCTGCTCGACGAGCGCATCCTGCGGGTCGAGAAGACGCTCGGCTCGGTGCTCAGCGTACTGAAAAAGATCGTCCGCGGCCAGGCCGTGGCCAATCTATCCGTCGACAATCTGGAGTGACACCATGACCGCAACCCAGCACCCGCCGCTGCGCATCCTCTGCGTGGTCGGCGCCCGGCCCAACTTCATGAAGATCGCGCCCATCCTGACGGCGCTCAAGGCGCACGCGCCGGCCGTCGAGGCGCGCCTGCTGCACACCGGCCAGCACTACGACGTGGCGATGAACAGCCAGTACTTCGAGGCGCTCGGCATCCCGGCGCCGGACGACAACCTCGAGGTCGGCTCCGGCAGCCACGCCGCGCAGACCGCCGAGGTGATGCTGCGCGTCGAGAAGGTGATCGACCAGTACGCGCCCGACGCCCTGCTGGTGGTGGGCGACGTCAACTCGACCCTGGCTTGCGCCCTGGTGGCGGCCAAGAAGGGCATCGCCGTGGTCCACGTCGAGGCCGGCCTGCGCAGCGGCGACCGCGCCATGCCCGAGGAGATCAACCGGGTGCTGACCGACCAGCTGTCCGACCTGCTGTTCACCACCGAGGAGGGCGCCTTTGACAACCTGCGCGCCGAGGGCGTCGCCGCCGAGCGCATCCACTTCGTCGGCAACGTGATGATCGACACGCTGCTGCACAACCTGCCGCGCGCCGTGCCGGCCACCAGCCTGGCCGCGCAGCACGGCCGGCCCGGCTTCGGCGCCGGCCCGGGCGGCTACGGCGTGCTGACGCTGCACCGCCCCAGCAACGTCGACCAGCCCGAAACGCTGGCCGCGCTGCTCGACACGGCGCTGCGGATCGGCGCCACCACGCCGCTGATGTTCCCCGTGCACCCGCGCACCCGCGCCGCCATCGAGCGCTTCGGCCTGGGCGGCCGGCTCGACGCCGCCGCCATCCTGCCGATGCCGCCGCTGGGCTACCTGGAGATGCTCGGCCTGATGAAGGACGCCCGCGTCGTGCTGACCGACTCCGGCGGCATCCAGGAGGAGACCACCGCGCTCGGCGTGCCTTGCATCACGCTGCGCGAGAACACCGAGCGGCCGATCACCGTCGAGCAGGGCACCAACACCATCGCCGGCACCGACCCGGCGCGCATCCTGGCGCTGCACGCCGCCCTGCTGGCCGACGGCGGCAAGCGCGACCGCCAGCCGCGCCACTGGGACGGCCAGGCCGCCGTGCGCATCGCCGCCATCCTGCTCGACTGGCTGGAGCGGCGCCGTGGAGGCGGTCATGGCGCCTGAGTCGAGCGCTTCCGGCGCCGGCCTGGCCGGCTTGCGGCTGGCCGGCGCGCCGGCCAGCATCCGCAACGCCATGACCATCGACGTCGAGGACTACTTCCAGGTGTCGGCCTTCGCCCCCTTCATCACGCCGGACAGCTGGCCGCAGCGCGAATGCCGGGTCGAGGCCAACATCGAGCGCATCCTGGCCATCCTGGAGCAGGGCGGCGCCAGCGCCACCTTCTTCACCCTGGGCTGGATCGCCGAGCGCTACCCGGCCATGGTGCGCCGCATCGTGGCGGCCGGCCACGAGCTGGCCAGCCACGGCTACGCCCACCTGCGCGCCAGCGACCAGGAGCGCGCCGCCTTCGGCGACGACGTCCGCCGCAGCAAGACCATCCTGGAGGACCTGGCCGGCCGGGCTGTGCTCGGCTACCGCGCCCCCAGCTTCTCGATCGGCGCCGCCAATCTGTGGGCGCTCGACGAGCTGCAGGCGGCCGGCTACCGGTACAGCTCGAGCATCTACCCGATCAGCCACGACCACTACGGCATGCCGCAGGCGCCCCGTTTCGCCTTCCGGCCGAACGGCCCGGACGGCCTGCTGGAGGTGCCGATCACCACCGTTAGGTTGCTCAACCGCAACCTTCCGGTCGGCGGCGGCGGCTATTTCCGCCTGCTGCCCTACGCGCTGTCGCGCCGGCTGATGCGCCGCGTCAACCGGCACGACGGCCAGGCGGCGATCTTCTATTTCCACCCCTGGGAGCTGGACACCGGCCAACCGCGCCAACATCTCGCCGGCGTCAAAACGCGCTTTCGCCACTACGTCAACATTGCACGCATGGAGGGCCGGATCCGGGCGCTGACGCGCGATTTCGCCTGGGACCGGATGGACCGCATTTTCTTGGAGAAGGCATGAACATGATGATAGACGCGCCGGCCGGCCGCCTCGACGCCGCGCCGAGCGCCGGCGCCGGCCGCCCGCACCAGCAGTTGCACCTACAACTGATGCGGCCGGGCGACCAGGCCCGCTGGGACGCCTTCGTGCAGCGCTGCCCGGAGGCGACCTTTTTCCACCGCGCCGGCTGGCAGCAGGTGATCGAACAGGCCTTTGGCCACCGCACCTGGTTCTACTACGTCGAGCAGGACGGCCAGATCCAGGGCGTGCTGCCGCTGGCGCAGATGAAGAGCCGGCTGTTCGGCCACGCGCTGGTGGCGCTGCCGTTCTGCGTCTACGGCGGCGTGGCCGCGCTGTCCGAGCCGGCCCGCGCCATGCTCGACCAGGCCGCCCAGCGGCTGGCCAAGGAATTGGGCGCCGGCCACCTCGAATACCGCCATCTGAACCCGGCGCCGCGCGCCGGCGCCGACTGGCACGGTAGCGATTTGTACGTCACCTTCCGCAAGGCCATCGTCGCCGACGACGAGGCGAACCTGAACGCCATCCCGCGCAAGCAGCGCGCCATGGTGCGCAAGGGCATCAAGTGCGGCCTGCAGGGCGTGGTCGAGCAGGACGTCGAGCGCTTCTTCACCGCCTACGCCAACAGCGTGCACCGGCTCGGCACGCCGGTCTTCCCCAAGCGCTATTTCGCCCTGCTCAAACAGGTCTTCGGCGACGACTGCGAGGTGCGCAACATCCTGCGCGGCGACGAGCTGGTCGGCGGCGTGCTCAGCTTCTTCTTCCGCGACGAGGTGCTGCCGTACTACGGCGGCGGCATGCCGTTGGCGCGCGAGGTGGCCGGCAACGACTTCATGTACTGGAATTTGATGCAGGCCGCCGCCGCGCGCGGCTGCCGCGTATTCGACTTCGGCCGCAGCAAGCGCGGCACCGGCGCCTACGACTTCAAGCACAACTGGGGCTTCGAGGCGACGCCGCTGGCCTACGCCTACCAGCTGCACGCCGCGCGCGCGCTGCCGGACGTCAATCCACTGAATCCGAAGTACCAGTTGATGATCAAGGTCTGGCGCCGCCTGCCGCTGGCGGTGGCGAACTTTATCGGCCCGTTTATCGTCAAGGGCCTGGGATGACGCAGATGGACGAGTTGCTGTTGTTGGTGCACCGCATGCCATACCCCCCGAACAAGGGCGACAAGATCCGCTCCTACCACCTGCTGCGCCAGTTGACGCAGCACTACCGCGTCCACCTCGGCACCTTCATCGACGACGCCGACGACTGGCGGCACGTGCCGCAGGTGCGCGCGCTGTGCGCCTCGGCCTACTTCCTGCCGCTGTCGCCGCTGCGCGGGCGCCTGCGCAGCCTGCGCGCGCTGCTGGCCAACCGCGCCCTGTCGCTCGACTTCTATAGCGACAGCCGGATGCGCGCCTGGGTCGCCGCCACCATGGCCGAGCGCCGCATCGCCCGCGTGGTGGTGTTTTCGGCGGCGATGGCGCAGTACGTGCCGCAGGGGCCCGGCCTGCGCAGCGTGGTCGACTTCTGCGACGTCGACTCCGACAAGTGGCGCCAGTACGCCGAGAAGAAGCGCTGGCCGGCCAGCCAGTTGTACCGCTACGAGGCCAGCCGCCTGCTGCGCTACGAGCGCGCCGTGGCGGCGCGCAGCGACGCCGCCCTGTTCGTCTCGCGCGAGGAGGCCGCGCTGTTCGCCCAGCTGGCGCCGGAGAGCGCCGGCCACATCGGCCACTTCAACAACGGCGTCGACACGGTCTACTTCGCGCCCCAGCTCGACAGCGTCAACCCGTATCCGCCCGGCCAGCGCGCCGTGGTGTTCACCGGCGCCATGGACTACTGGCCCAACGTCGACGCCGTCGAATGGTTCGCCCGCGAGATCCTGCCGCTGGTGCGGCGCGAACAGCCGGCGGTGCGCTTCCACATCGTTGGCGCGCGGCCGACGCCGGCCGTGCTGGCGCTGGCCAGGCTGGACGGCGTCAGCGTCAGCGGCACCGTGCCCGACGTGCGGCCCTACCTGCAGCACGCCGAGCTGGCGGTGGCGCCGCTGCGGGTGGCGCGCGGCATCCAGAACAAGGTCCTCGAGGCGATGGCGATGGCGCGCACCGTGGTCGTCACGCCGCAGGCGCTGGAGGGCATCGCCGCGACGCCGGGCAGCGAATTGCTGTTGGCGAGCGACGCGGCGGCCTTCGCCAGCGCCGTCTGCCAGGCGCTGGCCCATCCCCAGGCGGGACTGGGCCGCGCCGCCCGCGCTCGCGTCGAGGCCGACTACGGCTGGAGCGCCAAGCTGGCGCCCCTGCTGGCTCTGCTGGCTGAGGCACCGGCCGCGCCGGCCGCCGCGCGCGATTCTCCCGGCGCCAAAGCGGCTTCGCCCGCTACCACCTTCGCCCTCAGCAAGGAGCCACGATGACGCAGTCCGAGATGCCCGCCGTGCCGCTGGTGGTGCACCTGATCTACCGTTTCGACTGCGGTGGCATGGAGACGCTGCTGGTCGAGCGCATCAACCGCATGCCGGCGGCCAGCTACCGCCACGCCGTCGTCTGCCTGAGCGACTACAGCCCGGCCTTCGCGCAAAGGATCACCCGGCCCGGCGTCGGCCTGCACGCGCTGCACAAGCGGCCCGGCCTGTCGCCGGCCACCCACTTGCATCTGTGGCGTTTGCTGCGCCGGCTGCGCCCGGCCGTGTTCCACAGCTACAACCTGTCGGCCATCGAGTACGCCCCGGTGGCGCTGCTGGCCGGCGTGCCGGTGCGCGTCAACGGCGCCCACGGCCGCGAGCTGGGCGACCTGGACGGCAGCAACCGCAAGCACAACTTCCTGCGCCGCCTGATGCGGCCGTTCTACCACTGCTGCTACGCCAACTCGGCCGCCATGCTGGCCTGGAGCCGCCAAGTGATCGGCGTGCGGCCGGCGCGCAGCCGCCTGCTGGCCAACGGCATCGACACCGAGCGCTTCCGCTCCCGGGCCGTCGCCGCCGGCGAGCCGGTGCTGCGCCAGTTCGACGCCGACTGCATCGTCATCGGCACGGTCGGCCGCATCCAGGACATCAAGGACCATTTCGGCCTGCTGGCCGCCTTCGTGCTGCTGCGCCAGCGCGCGCCGGAACTGGCGCCCCGGCTGCGCCTGGCCATCGTCGGCGACGGCCCGCTGCTGGCGGCGCTGCGCGGCCGCGTCGACGCCGCCGGCCTGGCCGACGTGGTCTGGCTGCCCGGTGCGCGCACCGACGTGCCGGCGCTGTTGCGCGGCTTCGACCTGTTCGCCATCTCATCTTTGGCCGAGGGCACGCCCGGCGCCGCGCTGGAGGCAATGGCCTGCGGCCTGGCAGTGGTCGGCACCCGGGTCGGCGGCATCCCCGAGGTGGTGGAGGAGGGTGTCACCGGCGCGCTGGTGCCGGCCGGCGACCCGATCGCCATGGCGGCCGCGCTGCAACGCTACGCGCTGGCGCCCGAGCTGGCGGCCGCGCACGGCGCCGCCGGCCGCGAGCGCGTGCTGCGCCACTACAGCATGGGCGCGATGGTCTCCGCCTACCAGCAACTCTACGATCAACTGCTACACGTAAAAGGCCACGTTGAAGCTCATACCGACGTCGCGGCCCTTGCCGCCGCCGACCCGGCCGAGAAGAAAAAAGGAATCGAATCATGTGCGGAATAGTAGGCATACTGGACACCCGTGGCAGCCGCAGCATCGACCCGGCGCTGCTGCGCCGGATGAACGAGACGCAGCACCATCGCGGCCCGGACGAGGGCAACGTCTACGTCGAGCCGGGCCTGGGCTTCGGCCACCGCCGCCTGTCGGTGATCGACTTGAGCAGCGGCCTGCAACCGATGGGCAACGAGGACGGCAGCGTCATGGTCTGCTACAACGGCGAGATCTACAACTACCAGGAGCTGATGGCCGAGCTGCAGGGCCTGGGCCACGTCTTCCGCACGCGTTGCGACACCGAGGTCATCGTCCACGCCTGGGAAGAGTGGGGCGCCGCCTGCGTCGACCGCTTCCGTGGCATGTTCGCCTTCGGCCTGTGGGACCGCAACAAGCGCCAGCTGTTCCTGGCGCGCGACCGGCTCGGCGTCAAGCCGCTGTTCTACGCCATGCTGCCGGACGGTATGCTGGCCTTCAGCTCCGAGCTGAAGGCACTGCGCAGCCTGCCCGGCCTGCCGCGCGCCATCGACCCCTGCGCCGTCGAGGAATACTTCGCCTTCGGCTACGTGCCCGAGCCGCGCACCATCTACCAGGGCGCGCTCAAGCTGGCGCCCGGCCACACGCTGCTGCAGCAGGTCGGCGCGCCGCTGGCCCAGCCGCACCGCTACTGGGACGTGCCGTTCAAGCCGCACCACGGCATGACCGCGCGCGACGCCCAGGGCGAGTTGATCGAGCGCCTGCGCGAGGCGGTGCGCATCCGCCTGGTGGCCGAAGTGCCGCTGGGCGCCTTCCTGTCCGGCGGCGTCGACTCCAGCGCCATCGTGGCGATGATGGCCGGCCTCAGCGACCAACCCGTCAACACCTGCTCGATCGCCTTCAACGACAAGGCCTTCGACGAGTCGGCCCACGCCGCCCAGGTGGCCCAGTTGTACCGCACCGCCCACCACGCCGACACCGTCGACACCGACGACTACGGCCTGCTCGACACCCTGGCCGACCTGTACGACGAGCCCTTCGCCGACAGCTCGGCGATTCCCACCTACCGGGTCTGCCAGCTGGCGCGGCGCCGCGTCACGGTGGCGCTGTCGGGCGACGGCGGCGACGAGAACTTCGCCGGCTACCGGCGCTACCGCTATGCCATGGCCGAGCAGGCGGTGCGCGGCCGCATTCCGCTGGCGCTGCGCCGCTCGGTGTTCGGCACCTTGGGGAAATACTATCCGAAGGCCGACTGGGCACCGCGCGTGTTCCGCGCCAAGACCACCTTCGAAGGCTTGGCGCGCGGCCTGGTGGAGGCCTATTTCCACGGCGTCTCGCTGATGAGCGACCAGATGCGCGCCCAGTTGTTCAGCAAGCCCTTCCAACAGAAGCTGCAGGGCTACCGCGCCGTCGAGGTGATGCAGGCCCACGCGCGCCGCTCGCCGACCCAGGACCCGCTGTCGCTGTTGCAGTACCTCGATCTGAAGACCTATCTGCCGGGCGACATCCTGACCAAGGTGGACCGCGCCAGCATGGCCCACGCGCTCGAGGTGCGCGTGCCGCTGCTCGACCACAAGCTGGTCGAATGGGTCTCCGGCCTGCCGCCGGAGATGAAGCTGCACGGCGGCGAGGGCAAGTATGTGTTCAAGAAGAGCCTTGAGGCGCACCTGCCGCAGGAGATCCTGTACCGCAAAAAAATGGGCTTCTCGGTGCCGCTGGCGGCCTGGTTCCGTGGCCCGCTGCGCGAGCGCATGCGCAGCGCGCTGCTCGGCCCGGTGCTGGCCGACGCCGGCATCTTCAACCGCGCCTACCTGAGCGAGATGGTCGAGCACCACGAGTCCGGCCGGCGCGACTACAGCGCGCCGATCTGGAGCCTGCTGATGTTCGAGGCCTTCCTGCGCAAGGAGGCGGCGGCATGAACGCCCATACCACCGCCGCCGTCGGCACCACGGCGCGCGCGCCGCTGCGCATCCTGCACGTGCTCGACCATTCGATCCCGCTGCACAGCGGCTACACCTTCCGCAGCCGCTCCATCCTGCTCGGCCAGCGCGCCCGGGGCTGGGACACCCACCACGTCACCGGCGCCAAGCAGGGCGTCTCGCCGCACGAGTACGAGCTGGTCGAGGGCCTCGGCTTCCACCGCACCGCGCCGGCGCGCGGCTGGCTGGCGCGCCTGCCGGTGCTGCGCCAACTGGCCGTCATCACGGGCCTGGTCGGCAGCCTGCTGCGGGTCGCCCGCGAGGTCAAGCCGGACATCCTGCACGCCCATTCGCCGGCGCTGAACGCGGTGGCGGCGCTGCTGGTCGGCCGCCGCCTCGGCATCCCGGTGGTGTACGAGGTGCGCGGCTTTTGGGAGGACGCCGCCGTCGACCACGGCACCAGCAGCGAATGGGGCCTGCGCTACCGCCTGACCCGCGCCATGGAGACCTGGGCGCTGAAACGGGCGCAGGCCGCCACCACCATCTGCGAGGGCCTGCGCGCCGAGATCGTCGGCCGTGGCATCGCCAGCGCCAAGGTGTCGGTGATCCCCAACGCGGTCGACCTGGGCGACTTCGCCGTCGCCGGCACGGCCGACCAGGCGCTGGCCGCCAGCCTCGGCCTGGACGGCAAGACGGTGCTCGGCTTCATCGGCTCCTTCTATTCCTACGAGGGCCTGGCGCTGCTGCTGCAGGCGCTGCCGGCGCTGCTGCGCGCCCGTCCGGACATCCGCGTGCTGCTGGTCGGCGGCGGCCCGCAGGAGTCGGCGCTGAAGGCGCAGACCCGGGAGCTGGGCCTGGCCGGGCAGGTGGTGTTCACCGGCCGCGTGCCGCACGAGCAGGTCAAGCGCTACTACGATTTGATCGACGTGCTGGTCTACCCGCGCCTGAAGATGCGCCTGACCGACCTGGTCACGCCGCTCAAGCCGCTCGAGGCGATGGCCCAGGGCCGCCTGCTGGTGGCCTCCGACGTCGGCGGCCACCGCGAGTTGATCGAACACGGCCGCACCGGCCTGCTGTTCGCCGCCGGCGACGCCGCCGCGTTGGCGCAGCAGGTGCTGGCGCTGCTGGACAACCCCGGCCAGTGGCCGGAACTGCGCCGGCGCGGCCGGGTGTTCGTCGAGGCGGAGCGCAACTGGGCCGCCAGCGTGGCGCGCTACCAGGCGGTATACGCGCCGCTGTCGCCTGCGGCGGTGGCGCCGTGAACGGCCTGCGCGTCGGCCTGGTCGGGCCGCTGCCGCCGCCCTCGGGCGGCATGGCCAACCAAACCCTGCAACTGGCCGCGCTGTTGCAGGCGGCCGGGCTGGAGGTCGAGACCATCCAGGTCAACGCGCCGTATGTGCCGGCCTGGAGCGCGCGCTTGAAGGGCGTGCGCGCCGTGTTCCGCCTGCTGCCCTACCTGCTGCGCCTGTGGCGCGCGGCCGGCCGGGTCGACTTGTTCCATGTGATGGCCAACTCCGGCTGGTCCTGGCACCTGTACGCCGCGCCGGCCATCTGCATCGCCCGCCTGCGCGGCACGGCGGTGGTGGTCAACTACCGGGGCGGCGAGGCCGAACCCTTCCTGCGCGCCTCGGCCGCCGTGGTGGCGCTGACCCTGCACCGCGCCCAGGCGCTGATCGTCCCGTCCGGCTACCTGGCGGCGGTGTTCGGCGCGCGCGGCTACCAGGCGCTGGTGGTCCCCAACATCATCGACCTGGCGCGCTTCCGCGGCGCGCCCGTGCCGTCGCGGACGGCGGTCAACCGTCTGCACCTGCTGGTGGCGCGCAACCTGGAGGCGATCTACGACAACGCCGGCGCGCTGCGCGCCTTCGCCCTTGTATTGGCGGTCCGGCCCGAGGCGCGCCTGACCATCGCCGGCAGCGGCCCGCTGCGCGCCGAACTGGAGGCGCTGGCGGCCGGGCTGGGCGTGGCCCACGCGGTGCGCTTCAGCGGCCGCGTCGAGCACGCGCAAATGGCGGCGCTGTACCGCCAGGCCGGCGTCCTGCTCAATCCCAGCCTGGTCGACAACATGCCCAACTGCCTGCTCGAGGCGCTGGCCAGCGGCGTGCCCATCGTCAGCACCAACGTCGGCGGCGTCTCCTTCATGGTCGAGGCGGAACGCACCGCGCTGCTGGTGCCGCCGGCCGATCCGCGCGCGCTGGCCGACGCCGTGCTGCGCCTGGCGGCCGAGCCGGCGCTGGCCGAACGCTTGATCCAGAACGGCCTCGACCAGGTGCAGCAGTACTGCTGGCCCAGCGTCAAGCCGGTGCTGTCCCAGGTCTACCGCGACGCGCTGGCCGCGCCGGTCGGCACGCTGGCGGCCAAGTCATGAGCGCGCCCCTGCACCCGCACCTGCCGGCGCCGGCGCGCCGCACCATCTACACCCGGCTGGTGTCCGGCCTGCTGTTTCCGCTGCACGAGCGGCTCAAGCGGCACAGCAGCGTGCGCGTGCGCCGGCAGCTGGAGCAGACCCAGTACTGCACGCCGGAGCAGCTGCGCCAACTACAGCTCGAGCGCCTGCGCCGCCTGCTGCTGCGCGCCGCCAGCCAGGTGCCTTACTACCGCGAGCTGTTCGCCACGCTGGGCTTCGAGCCGCAGCGCGACCTGCGCAGCCTGGACGACCTGGCGCGCCTGCCGCTGAGCGACAAGGCGGTGATGCGCAGCCAGTCGGCCCGCCTGCGCGCCGACGACGCCGGCCCGCTGGCCCGCTTCAACACCGGCGGCTCCAGCGGCGAGCCGCTGGTCTTCTACATCGGCAAGGAGCGGGTCAGCCACGACGTCGGCGCCAAGTGGCGCGCCACGCGCTGGTGGGCGGTCGACATCGGCGACCCCGAGATCGTGGTGTGGGGCTCGCCGATCGAGCTGGGCGCGCAGGACCGCGTGCGCGCGGCGCGCGACGCCGTGCTGCGCACCGAGCTGCTGCCGGCCTTCGACATGTCCGAGGCCAAGCTCGACGGCTTCATCGCCAGCATCCGCCGGCGCCGGCCGCGCATGGTGTTCGGCTACCCGTCGGCGCTGTCGCACATCGCCCGCCACGCCGCCGCCCGTGGCCAGCGCCTGGACGACCTGGGCGTCCGCGTCGCCTTCGTCACCTCCGAGCTGTTGTACGCCGAGCAGCGCGAGCAGATCAGCGCCGCCTTCGGCTGCCCGGTGGCCAACGGCTATGGCGGCCGCGACGCCGGCTTCATCGCCCACCAGTGTCCCGAGGGCGGCATGCACCTGACCGCCGAGGACATCATCGTCGAGATCATCGCGCCGGACGGCCGGCCGCTGCCGGCCGGCCAGTCCGGCGAGATCGTCGTCACCCACCTGGCCAGCGGCGACTACCCCTTCATCCGCTACCGCACCGGCGACGTCGGCACCTTGTCGGACCAGCCCTGCGCCTGCGGCCGGGGCCTGCCGCTGCTCAACGACATCCAGGGCCGCAGCACCGACTTCGTGGTCGCCGCCGACGGCACCGTGATGCACGGCCTGGCGCTGGTCTACGTGCTGCGCGACCAGCCGGAGGTGAAGGCCTTCAAGATCGTCCAGGAGAGCCTGCAACTGACCCGCGTCCAACTGGTGCTGGAGGAAGCGCTGACGCCGGCGCTGCGCGCGCTGCTCGAGCAGGGCCTGCGGCGCCGCCTCGGCGCCGGCGTCAGCATCGAATTGGAGCAGGTCGAGCGCATCCTGCCGGAGAAGTCGGGCAAATTCCGCTACGTCTCCAGCAAGGTCGACGCGGCCCGGGCGGGCGGGGCGGCGCCATGAGGGACTTGCTGGTGACGCTGCTGGTGTTCGGCAGCCTGCCCTATGTGTTCAAGAAGCCCTGGTTCGGCATGGTGCTGTGGGTGTGGATCAGCGTGATGAACCCGCACTCGCAGGGCTGGGGCTTCGCCCGTTCCTTCCCCTTCGCCGCCATCATCGCCGCCACCTGCATGGCCAGCATCGTCATGAGCAAGGAGCGCTTCCGCGTGCCGGTCACGCCGGTGTCGACGGTGTTCATGCTGTTCATCTTCTGGATGTGCGTCAGTTCGCTGTTCGCCATCCACTTCGACCAGGTCGGCACGCAATGGGTCAAGGTGATGAAGATCACCGGCATGACCCTGGTCATGTTCATGCTGGTCAGGGAGCGGCGCCACATCGAATGGATGATCTGGACCATCGTCGTCTCGATCGGCTACTACGGCGTCAAGGGCGGCCTGTTCACGCTGCGCAGCGGCGGCAACTACCGCGTCTGGGGCCCGGCCGGCACCTTCATCGACGACAACAACGCCTTCGCGCTGGCGCTGATCATGGTGATCCCGCTGATGTACTACCTGCTGTCGCTGTTGAAGAACAAGTACGGCCGCTACGCCATGATGGGCGCCATGCTGCTGTGCACCCTGGCCTCGCTGGGCTCCTATTCGCGCGGCGCGGCGGTGGCGATGGCGGCGATGATCCTGTTCTTTTGGGCCAAGAGTAACAACCGCGTCGTCATCGGCGTGCTGTTGGTGTGTGTGATGCCGATCCTGGTGCTGAGCATGCCGAGCCAGTGGCACGAGCGCATCGACACCATCAAGACCTACGAGGAGGACGGCTCGGCCATGGGCCGCATCAACGCCTGGCGCATGGCCACCAACCTGGCGCTGGACCGGCCGCTGGTCGGCGGCGGCTTCGAGATCTACGACCCCGGCGTGTTCCTCATGTACGCGCCGGTGCCGGAGGACGTCCACGCCGCCCACAGCATCTACTTCCAGATCCTCGGCGAGCACGGCTTCGTCGGCCTGCTGCTGTATCTGACGCTGGGCGCGCTGAGTTGGCGCGAAGGCAGCCGCGTCGTGCGCCTGGCGCGCACGCTGCCGCAGCTGGCCTGGGCCAGCAACGCGGCCCGCATGCTGCAGGTCAGCCTGCTCGGCTTCGCCGTCGGCGGCGCCTTCCTCAGCCTGGCCTACTTCGACGTGCCTTACTACCTGATGGTGGCGCTGGCCGCCACCCGCGCCATCGCCGAGCGCGAGAGCCGCGCCGCCATCGCGCTCGAAAACGCCAAGTTGCTCGGCGACGCCGCCGCCGCCGATACTTTACCCCTGCCCGAATCGAGCCCCATGACCACTCCAGCATCCCCGCAGTCGTCGCCTTTGCCCGCGGCGCTCCGCGACGGCGGCCCGGCCTTCGCCTTGTTCCGAAAGACACGCTCATGAGCGGCCTGCGACCGGGCCACATGGCCGGCGCGCTGCTCGGCCGCGCGCTGCTCTCGCCGCTGGCGCGCGGCGGCCAGCAGGGCCTTTCCATCCTGATCTACCACCGCGTGCTGGCGCAGCGCGACGCCCTGTTCCCCGAGCAGATGGAGCAGCAAGAGTTCGATCGCCAACTGGTGCTGCTCAAGTCCTGCTTCAAGGTGCTGCCGCTGATCGACGCCGTGCGCCACCTGCGCGCCGGCACGCTGCCGGCGCGCGCCGCCTGCATCACCTTCGACGACGGCTACGCCGACAACGCCGAGGTGGCGCTGCCGCTGCTGCAGAAGCACCAGATGCCGGCCACCTTCTTCGTCGCCAGCGGCTTCATCGACGGCGGCCGCATGTGGAACGACAGCATCATCGAATTGGTGCGCAACGCGCGCGGCGCCAGCATCGACGCCAGGCCGCTGGGCCTGGCCGACTACGCCATCGCCACGCCGCAGGACCGGCGCGACAGCATCGCCGCCCTGATCGGCAAGCTCAAATACCTGCCGATGGCGCAGCGCCAGGAGCAGGTCGACTGGCTGATCGCCCTGTGCGGCCTGCGACTGCGCGACGATCTGATGATGAGCTCGGCCCAGCTGCGCCAGCTGCACGCCGCCGGCATGGAGATCGGCGCGCACACCGTCAACCATCCGATCCTGGCGCGCCTGCCGACCATGCAGGCGCACGCCGAGATCGAGCAGGGTAAGCTGGCGCTGGAGGCGATGACGGGCGCGCCGGTGCGCCTGCTGGCCTACCCGAACGGCAAACCGGGCGAGGACTACACCGCCGAACACGTCGCCATCGCGCGCGATCTCGGCTTCGAGGGCGCCGTCAGCACCGCCTGGGGCGCCAGCCAGGGCGCGCCGGACCTGTTCCAGCTGCCGCGCTTCACGCCATGGGACCGGCGCGCCGCGCCCTTCCTGTTGCGCCTGGCGCGCAACCTGACGGCGCCGGCCGAGCAGCTGGCCATGCCCTTGTCGGCGCGCCGGGAGCGCGCATGAGTCTCAAGGCGGACGTCCTGCGCGGCCTGAAGTGGACCGCCGGCGCCAAGTTCGGCGGCCAGCTGGTCACCTGGGGCATCACCATCTTCATCATGCGCCTGTTGGCGCCGGCCGACTACGGCCTGCTGGCCATGGCCTCGGTGCTGATCGTCTTCATGAACATGGTGGCCGAGGTCGGCCTGGGGCCGGCGCTGGTGCAGGCCCACGAGGTCGACACGCGCCAACTGCGCCAGGCCTTCGGCATCTTCCTGCTGGTGAACTGGGCGCTGTGCCTGCTGCTCAACCTGCTGGCGCCGGCCATGGCGGTGTTCTACGACGAGCCCCGGCTCGAACTGGTGCTGCGCGTGCTGTCGGTGCAGTTCCTCTTCACGCCGCTGGCGGTGGTGCCGGAGGTGCTGCTGCAACGCCAGCTCGACTACAAGAAGCGCTCGCTGATCGACCTGAGCACCGCCATCTTCACCAGCGTGGCCACGCTGCTGCTGGCGCTGGGCCACTACGGCGTCTGGGCCCTGGTGCTGGGCAACGTCGGCGCCACGGTGTGGCGCACCGTGCTGGTCAACAGCATCGCGCCTTTCCCCCACTGGCCCAGCTTCGCCGTCGGCGGCATGCGCAAACTGCTGTCCTTCGGCGGCAAGGTGACGGTGTCGCGCTTCCTGTGGATGTTCTTCACCCAGATCGACGTGGTCATCGTCGGCCGCGTGCTGGGCAGCGAGGTGCTGGGCATGTACTCGGTGGCGATGCACCTGGCCTCGATGCCGGTGCAGCGCGTCTCCTCCATCCTCAACCAGGTGGCGTTTCCCGCCTTCGCCCGCCACCAGCACGACCGCAGCCTGATCGCCGTCCAGCTGTTGAAGGTGCTGCGCATGCTCGGCTTCGTCGCCTTCCCGGTCCTGTGGGGCATCGCCAGCGTGGCGCCGGAGCTGGTCGCCGTGCTGCTCGGGCCGGGCTGGAGCGGCGCCGTGATGCCGCTGCAGGTGCTGGCCCTGGTCATGCCGCTGCGCGCCATCGTCGGCTTCCTGCCCAGCGTGACCGACGCCGTCGGCCGCCCCGAGGTGGCCATGCACAACGTGCTGGTCGGCTGCGCCGTCATGCCGCTGGCGTTCTGGCTGGGCACGCAGTGGGGCATGGTCGGCGTGGCCTACGCCTGGCTGCTGGCCTACCCGGTGGTCCTGCTGATCAACACGCGGCGCATGGTGGCGGTGGTCGGCCTGACGCTGGCCCAGGTCAGCCGCCATGTCGCGCCGTCGATGCTGTGCGGCGCCGCCATGTTCGGCGCCGTCTGGGCGGTGCAATTGGCGCTGCGCGCCTACCCGGACCGCCGCGTCGTGCTGGCCGTCGAGGTGCTGGTCGGCACCGCCAGCTATCTGCTCAGCGCGTTGGCGCTGAACCGCGCCACCTTGCAGGAGATCGGCGGCGCCATGTTCGGCAAGGCCGGCGTGCCGCAACAGGCCCACGCCGATTAGGCCGCAACCATTCAATCAGGGATCAAGGAACCGCCACATGTCATTTTTCGCCGGAGCGTTTAGTCTCGACCGCAACAAGCCCTTGTCGCCGCAGTTGTGCGCCGATTTGCGCAGCCATATTTCGCGCCATCCGGGCGAGCCGATCGCGCAGGTCGACAGCGGCGCCTTTTTCCTGCTCAAGGGCGACGTCGGCGCCTTCGCCGCGCCGGCCCTGCTGCAGGACGCCGCCGGCAACGTCGACGCCGTCGCCGGCGAGCCGTTGCTGCGCGAGGGCGAGTCGGCGCCGGATTGGAACAGGGCGCGCGACCTGGCCCTGCTGCAGCGCCAGCTTGGCGCCAGCAACTGGGACGCCCTGGCGCAAAGCCGTGGCACCTTCTGCGGCGTCCACTACGAGCGGGAGCGCCATCTGCTGCTGCTGTTCGTCGACAAGGTCGGCGTGCGCCCGCTGTACGTTTGGCACGACGAGCACGTGGTGGTGTTTTCCACCGCTTTGCGGGTGCTGGAGGCGTTGCCGCAGGTCGACAAGACCTTCGACGTGCGCGGCGTGACCGAGATCGCCGCCTTCGGCTACCCGCTTGGCACGCGCACCGGCTACAGCGGCATCCGCATGCTGGCCGGCGCCGAGGTGACGCGCTGCCTGGACGGCGCCGTCAGCCACCACAACTATTGGGATTGGCAGGCCGGCAGCCTGGAGGACGGCGGCGCGCAGGCTGTCGAGCAGTGCCACGGCGCCTTCATGGACGCGTTGCGGCGGCGCCAGCGCGGCAGCCCCAGCGCCACCTGCTTCCTCAGCGGCGGCCTCGACTCGCGCGCCATCGTCGGCGGCCTGGCGCTGATCGTCGGCGAGCTCCACACCGTCAACTTCGCGCCCGACCACACCCAGGACCAGGTGTTCGCCACGCTGGTGGCGGAAAAGCTCAACACCCGCCACGCCCAACTGGTCACCAACGCCGACAACATCGACCAGGGCTACCGCAAGGCCACGCTGACCCGCTGGCTGACGGAGCGCTTCGGCGCCGGCAGCGCCGCACTGATCTGGTCCGGCGACGGCGGCAGCGTCGCGCTCGGCCACGTCTACCTGAGCCGGCCGATAGTGGAGGCGATGCGGCGCGGCGACCGGCGCGAGGCGGTTGGGCTGTTCAACAACGGCCTGCCCAGCGGCGTGGTACGGCCGGCCATGCGCGAGGCCTTGACGGCGCTGTCCTTCCAGGGCGCCGAGGAGGAGCTGGCCGCCATCGCCAGCGCCGATCCGGGCCGCGCCTTCCACCTGTTCCTGCTGCAGAACGACCAGCGCCGCCACCTGGCGCAGCACTTCGAGAACCTCGACAGCGAGCGCATCGAGTTCCAGCTGCCGTTCTTCGACGCCGACTTCCTCGCCACCATCCTGCGCCACCCGTGCGAGCCCTACCTGCAGCACCGCTTCTACATCGACTGGCTGCGCGCCTTCCCCAACGGCCTGGCGACGCTGCCGTGGCAGGCCTATCCCGGCCACGTGCCCTGCGACGTGGCGGCGCCGGCCGGCTTGAAGTACCAGTGGGAGGACTACTTCGACTCCGCCACCGTGCGCCAGATGCGGCGCAACGCGGCGGCGCGCGGCAAGCGCGTGCTGGGCAGCCGCAGCTTCCCGCGCCACCTGATCAGCCGCAACGCGCTGCGCGCGGCGGTGTGGATGACCCGCCTCGGCGTGCGCGACTACGGCTACCTGATCAACACCGCCTATGTCTACGACAAGTACTGGTCGATGTGCGACGGCGGGGCGGGGCGGACGCCGGGCCCCTAGCCGGCAGGGGAGTTCCGCGACACAATAGATGACGCGCGGAAATGTCTTTGTTATAATGTTGATTATGAGTAAATTCCTGAGGCGTACTCGGCTGCATATCTGGATCGCGTGTTTCGCGCTCCTGCTCAATGCGCTCGCCCCCTCGGTATCCCATGCGCTGGCCGCGCTGCGCGGCGCGCCGACCTTGGTGGAGGTTTGCTCTGTGGCCGGCAGCAAGATGGTCGCCGTCGACCAGGCCGCGCCCGACGGCGGCCCGAGCTCGTCCGACTCGGTGCTGCACCACCTCGAACACTGCCCCTTCTGCATGAGCCACGCCGGCTCGGCCATGCCGCCGCCGGCCCTGCCGACGCCGTTCGCGGTGCAGGGTGGCCACGACGTTTTCCCCTCGCTGTTCTACCACGCGCCGACCCCGCTGTTCTCCTGGTCCGCCGCCAACCCGCGCGCCCCTCCCGCCGTCTGCTGATCCATCCCCCGCGCGCAGGC
Source organism: Rugamonas rubra (assembly GCF_900114705.1). Taxonomy (GTDB): domain Bacteria; phylum Pseudomonadota; class Gammaproteobacteria; order Burkholderiales; family Burkholderiaceae_D; genus Rugamonas; species Rugamonas rubra. The sequence continues at coordinate 44,210 of NZ_FOTW01000005.1, read as the reverse complement.
CGCCACACAAGGCGAGTCCGCGCCGACCTTACCGACAACCCAGCCACAACTTGAAGGATTGACGCCGCCGCACGCGCCACGGCAGCCGCACCGGCGCCGTGCCCGATTGCGCGCCTGCGGCCGAGCCGCGCGCGCCCGTCATCACTGAAACAACCGAATTGGATACACCATGGAACAGAACAACTCCGTCGCCGCGATGGGCGCCGCCTTGCGCCTCCACCCGCTCGCCAGCAGCGTCGCTCTGGCGCTCGCGCTGGGCGGCGGCCACGCACCGGCCCGCGCCGGCGAGGACGCCGGCACCGTCGAGACCATCGTCGTCAGCGCGACGCGCACGCCACAGTTGCTGAAGGACGCCGCCGCGCCGGTCAGCAAGATCGACGCCGGCGCCTTCGCCGAGCGCCAGGCGCGCGGCATCGGCGACGCGCTGCAGGACCTGCCCAACGTCGACTTCGGCGGCGGCCCGCGCGGCGCCGGCCGCCAGCCCACGCTGCGCGGCTACAGCGGCAAGGAGGTCACGCTGCTGGTCGACGGCGCCCGCATGAACAGCGCCTCGGGCCTGGGCGCGCCCATCTTCATCGACCCCTGGCTGTTGTCCGGCGCCGAGGTGCTGCGCGGCGCCAGTTCCGCCTTGTACGGCAGCGGCGGCCTGGGCGGCGTGCTGGCGCTGAACACCGTGGCGGCGCGCGATCTGCTGGCGCCCGGCCGCAACTGGGGCGCCGACGCGCGCCTCGGCCGCGACCTCGGCGAGGCCGGCCGCTCGCAGCAGGCCCGCGCCTACACGCGGCAGGGCGGCTTCGACGCGCTGCTGGCGCTGGGCCGGCGCGACTGGGGCGCGATCCGCGAGGGCGGCGGCGGCGAGCTGGCGCCGAACGACGGCCACGCCGGCCAGGGCCTGCTCAAGCTCGGCTACACGCTGCGGCCGGACCTGCGCCTGACCCTGAGCCACCGCGCCTACCAGGAGAGCGCGCTGCGCCCGAACAACCCGCAGTCCGACGCATCCCTCGGCCAGCTCGGCGCCGTGCCGGTGCAGCGCAACTTGATCGACCAGTCGCAAACCACTATCGGGATCGAACACACCGAGGCCGGCGGCGCGCCCACCTTGAGCGCCCAGCTGTACCGCACGCGGCTGGACACCAGCGCCGAGGCCAACCCGGCCCAAAGCCTGGCCGCCAGCAGCAGCTTCACCCGCACCGTGGGCGGCGGCGTGCAGCGCACCACGCGCTGGGGCCGGCACCGCCTCAGCTACGGCATCGACGGCTACCGCGACGAGCAGGACGCGCGCAACGGCGGCCAGCCCAATCCGGTCACGCCGCCCGGCCGGCAGACGGTGGCCGGCGTCTTCGTGCAGGACGAATGGCGCCTGGGCGACGCCTGGCTGCTGACGCCGGCCGCGCGCTACGACCGCTACAGCACCCATGTCGACGGCGGCGCCGGTCCGGACGCGCGGCAGGGCCACCTGTCGCCCAAGCTGACGGCGGCGCTGCGCTTCACGCCGCAATGGCAGGCCTGGGCCAGCGCCGGCGAGTCCTACCGCGCGCCGTCGCTGAGCGAAACGTATATGAACCTGAGCTGCACCGGCTGCCTGTTCAACTTCGCGCCCAACCCGGCGCTGCGCCCCGAGACCGACCGCACGCTGGAGCTCGGCGCCAATTACGACGGGCGCGGCTGGTTCGCCGCCGGCGACCGCGTGCAGATGAAGGGCAGCGTGTTCTACTCCACCGTCGACGACCTGATCGCCACCGCCGTGGTCGGCGCCTACCAGCGCAGCTTCCCCTTCAAGGGACGCGGCCTGGTGTTCCAGAGCCAGAACAAGAGCAACGCGCGGCGCCAAGGCGTCGAGTTGGAATGGGGCTGGCGCAACGGCGCCTGGCGCGCCGACCTGGCCTACAGCCGCTTGCGCGTGCGCGACGCCGACACCGACCAGAACTTGTTCGCCCCGCCCGACAAGCTGGTCGCCAACCTGGGCTGGAAATGGCAGGCGTGGCGCTTGAACTGGCGCAGCCGCCTGGTCGCCGCGCAGTCGCGCGACAGCACGCTGGAGCGCCGCACCGCCGGCTACGCCAGCCACGACCTGTTCGTCAACTGGCGTCCCGATGCCGCGCCGCAGCTGGAACTGTCGGCCGGCATCAGCAACCTGGGCGACCACCGCTACATCGTCTACCAGAGCGAGAACCCGACTTCGCGCGTGGTTGAAATGGGCCGCGCCCTGCAGGCCACGCTGGGTTGGACATTCTAAACAAGGAGAGAACATGAAACGAAGCATACACACCCTGGCCTGCGCCGCCGCGCTGCTCGCCAACACCGCCTGGGCGGCGGAGGTCGCCGAGCAGCGCGTCAGCATTCAATTCGAGCCGCAGCTGGCCGGCCAGCCGGTGCGCTGCGGCCAGCGCTACGAGGGGCAGGGCGCGGCCCAGTCCGGCGTGCTGTTCGGCGACTTGCGCCTGTTCGTCTCCTCGCTCGAGCTGGTCGACGAGGACGGGCGCGGCGTCGCCGTCAAGCTGGAGCAGGACGGCCGCTGGCAGCATCGCGACGTCGCCATGCTCGACTTCGAGAACGGCCAGGCGAGCTGCCGCAACGGCACGCCGGCCACCCACACCGCCTTGACCGGGCAGCTGCCGGCCGGACGCTATCGCGGCCTGCGCTTCACGCTGGGCGTGCCGGCGGCCTTGAACCACGCCGACTCGACCCTGGCCAGCGCGCCGTTGAACCAGACGGCGATGTTTTGGAGCTGGCAGTCCGGCTACCGCTTCATGAAGTTCGAACTGGAGGTGCAGAACGGCGACAAGAAGACCGGCTTCCCCATCCACATCGGCAGCAGCGCCTGCCAGGCGGCGAACCTGCGCACGCCGGCCACCCATTGCCTGCAAGCGAACCGGGTGGCGGTGGCCTTGGAGCAGTTCGACCCGGCCACCGACCGTGTGCTGCTCGACCTGTCGGCGCTGATCGCCCAGACCCGCTTGGACATGCAAACGCCGGGCAGCGCGCCGGGATGCATGGCGGCGTCCGATGATCCCGACTGTTCCGGCGTGTTCGAGGCGCTCGGTTTAAGCGGCGGCGACCGGCAGCGCGTGTTCAGCGTGCTGCGCAAGCCATGAGCGGCGGCCGTCAAGCCATGGCGAGCGCGCTGCTCGTCGCCTGCCTGCTCAGCGGCGGCGCGTTCGACGCGCTTGCGGCGGGGGCGCCGGGAGCGGCGGCGGGAACCACGGCCGGCGGCGGCGCCCACGCCGCCGCCTCGGCCTCCGGGCACGCGGCAGTTGGTACGCCGGCAAGCTACCGTTGGCGCCTGCCGGCATGGGCGCCCGAGCCGCTGGTCCCGGACGACAATCCGATGAGCGAGGCCAAGGTGGCACTCGGACGTGCCCTTTTCTACGACAAGGCCCTGTCGGCCAACCGCACGCAGTCCTGCGCCGGGTGCCACGAGCAGGCGCGCGGCTTCAGCGACGGCCGCAAGCTGGCCCTGGGCAGCACCGGCGTGGTCGGCGCGCGCAACGCCATGCCGCTGGCGAACGTCGCCTATCTGCCCACGCTGACCTGGGCCAACCCCAACCTGACCACGCTGGAGCAGCAGGCGCTGGTGCCGCTGTTCGGCGACCACCCGGTGGAAATGGGCATGGCCGGCCGCGAGGACCTGCTGCTGGGCCGTCTGAAGGCCAAGCCCAGCTATCGGCGCCAGTTCGCCCGTGCCTTCCCCGAGCGCGGCGGCGAGATCTCGCTCTGGTCGGTGACGCGCGCCATCGCCGCCTACGAGCGCAGCCTGTTGTCGATGAACTCGCCCTACGACCGCTACCGCTACGAAGGCAAGGGCGGCGCCATCTCCGCCTCGGCCAAGCGCGGCGAGACGCTGTTCTTCGGCGACCGGCTCGAGTGCTACCACTGCCACGGCGGCCTGCACTTCACCGACAACCAGATCCACCGCCGCCTGCCCGAGGGTGAAACCGGCTACCACAACACCGGCCTGTACAACCTCGATGGCGGGGGCGCCTACCCACCCGGCCAGCAGGGGCTGCGCGAGTTCAGCGGCGAGCCGCAGGACGAGGGCCGCTTCCGTACCCCGAGCCTGCGCAACGTGGCGCAGACCGCGCCGTATATGCACGACGGCTCGGTCGCCACCTTGGACCAGGCGATCCGGAGACACTACGCCGTCAAGGGCCGCGCCGCGCTGGGTGGAACCGGGGCGAACCCCTTGCGCAGCCAGTTCATCGAAGGCTTCGAGCTGAGCGAGCAGGAGGTGGACGATTTGAAGGCCTTCCTGGCCTCGCTCAGCGATGCGGAGTTCTTGCGCGCCAGCCGCCATGCCGATCCGACCGGCGCCGGACGCAAACCAGATTCTTCACAGCGGAAGGGGAGGTGAGCCAACGCGGCACATGTTCAACGCAATCCTGTAGTCCAACTTTCAATCAATAGGAATCAATATGAAAATCGTCATCGTCAAAAAAGTAGAGATCCAAGTGGCAGGTCGTACCGGCATGCGTTGCGCCAGCAGCTGCGGCGCCAAGTCCTAAGCCGGCCTATTCGGCATGACTGCGGCGGTGCTTGCGCCCGCGCCATGGCAAGCGCCGCCGCCCGTTTTGAAGGGAGTATGTATGCGCATTGGATTCAACTTCACACTGGGCGAAACGCTGCCCCTGGTCAGACAGTTGGCGCAAGAGGGCGCCATCGATTACTGCGAACTGCTGATCGATAACTTCATGCAGGTGCCGCCGCAGGAACTGGCCGAGGCCTTCGACGTTCCAGTCGGCTTCCATATCATGTTCTCCCGCTTCATCGAAAGCGACGAGGAGCAACTGCGCGACTTCGCGGCGCGCCTGCGGCCCTACATCGAGGCGCTGCGGCCGCTGTACGTGTCCGACCACATCGCCTACTTCAGCCACCAGGGCCGCGCCCTGTACCATCTCGGCGAGATCGACTACGCCGCCGACTACGAGCGCGTGCGCGCGCGTGCCGCGCTGTGGCAGTCGCTGCTGGGACAAACCATCCACTTCGAGAACTACCCGTCCATCGTCGACGGCGGCCACGCCGCGCCGGCCTTCTTCCAACGCCTGGCCCGGGACACCGGCGCCGGCGTGCTGTTCGACGTCTCCAACGCGGTCTGCGCCTGGCGCAACGACGGCCCGGAGGTGGCGGCGTGGCGCGGTGTGATGGCCGGCGCCAGCCACTTCCACGTGGGCGGATATGCCGGCGCCTTCATCGACGAGGGCGTCACCGTCGACACCCACGACCGCGCGCTGGCGCAGGACACGCTCGACAGCCTGCGGCGCCACCGCGACGTGCTGGACAAGCCCGGCGCCACCATCACCTACGAGCGCGACGAGAACATCGACATCGACGGCGTGCGCGCCGATCTGCTGGCCTTGCGCGCCATCTTCCCGCGTGGCCAGGCGCGCCAGCCTGCGCCGGCGGAAGCGGTGGCGTCATGAACGCGCCGACGACGGCGGCCGCCGGCGCGGCGCCCGGCCGCCAAGTCAAGGACAGCGAGCTGCTGGCGCGCCTGGCCGACCCCGCCGCGCGCGGCGACTTCCCGCCCGGCTGCCGCGCCCACGTGCGCATCGACATCAGCATCCGCGCCTACTGGCACACGCTGTTCGACATCTGCCCCGGTCTGCTCGACATCGCCGACCCCGACGGCATGGCGATCTTCGCGCCCTTCATGGACTGGGCGCGGCGCGAAAACCTCACCATGGGCTGGTCGTTCTATATATGGGTTGGACGCTGGCTAGCGCAATCGCCATGGCGCGAACGCCTCGACGAGGAGTTGACGCAGGCGCTGCTGTCCGCCTCGGCCGCGCGCTGGGCGGTGCTCGACCGCAGCGCCGACGTCGGCGTGGTGCTCGGCCGGCGCGGCAGCGACGATTGGATTATCGGCTGGAAGCCCAACACCTTGGCCGCCGGCCGGCGCGTCGAGCTGGTCTCGCTGGACGGCCAGCTGCCGCGTCCCGCCGAGGACGTGGGCGTGTTCCACCTCGCCGGCTACGAGTTGGACAGCTTCCCAGGCTGGCTGGCGCTGCCGCGCTAGCCGGCAGCGCTCAGGCGCCGATCAGGCCCTGGCCGCAGACCCGGATGGTCTCGCCGCTGACGCCGTAGCAGCCCGGCGTGCAGAGGAAGGCGATCAGCTCGGCGGCGTCGCGCGGCTGGCCGCCCTGTTGCAGGGAGTTGGCGCGGCGCCCGATCTCGCGGCTCAGGAAGGGCATCTGCGCCGTCATCGCCGTTTCGATGAAGCCCGGCGCGATGGCGTTGATGGCGATGCCGCGCGGCGCCAGCAACGGCGCCTGCGCCGCCACATAGCCGATCAGCGCGGCCTTGCTGGTGGCGTAGTTGGTCTGGCCATAGTTGCCGGCCACGCCGCTGATCGACGACAGACAGACCACACGGCCCTCGTCGCGCAGCGCGCCGCCCGCCAGCAGCTCGGCGTCGATCGCCACGATGGCGGCGAAGTTGATGCCGACCACCATGTCCCAGTAGTGTTCCTTCATGTTCGCCAGCGTGCGGTCGCGGGTGATGCCGGCGTTGTGCACGACGATGTCGACGCCGCCGAACTTCTCCTTGAGGAAGGCGGCCAACCGCGCCGGCGCCTCGGCCGTGGCGATATCCAGCGGCAGCGCCGTGGCGCCCATCGCGCCGCACACGCGCGCCAGTTCCTCGGCCGCCGCCGGCACGTCCAGGCAAACCACGTGGGCGCCTTCCTGCGCCAGGCGCTGCGCCGTCGCCAGGCCGATGCCGCGCGCCGCGCCGGTGACCAGCGCCACCTTGCCGGCCAACGCGGCGGTGTGGGGCAGCGCCGCCGGTGCGGCCACGCGCGCCGTCAGCCGCAGCGTCTGGCCGGACACGTAGGTGGTCTGCACGCCGCCGAAGAAGCGCAGCACGCCGGCCAGCCGGTCCACCGCGTCCGGCGCCACATAGGCCAGGTTGACGGTGATGCCTTGTTTGCCCAGCTCCTTGCCCAGCGAGCGGTTGAAGCCCTCGACGCCGCGCGCGGCGGCCGCCGCCACCGGCTCGGCGGCCAGCTCCGGCGGCGCCGCGACGATCAGCACGCGGCCGTTGCGGGCGACGCGGCGCATCAGCGGGTGGAAGCTGTCGTACAGCGCGCGCAGCGCGGCCGGCGTGGCGCAGCCTGTGGCGTCGAGCAGCACGACGTCGATGCGCGCGGCGGCGTCGGCCGGCGCCTGTCGCAGCGGCGTGGCGCCGGCCGCGCCGGCGGCGCCGCTCAGCGCCTCGGCCGCGTAGCCGCCGGCTGCGCCGGCCAGCAGCACCGTTTTGCCGGTGAAGGGCAGGGCGACATAGCCGCCCTCGGCGCGCGCCAGTTCGACCGGGTTGGGCAGGCCGAGCGCCTTGATGAGGGCTGCGCCGGCGCGGTTGCGGCTCATTTTGATGAGTACATCGGACATAGTTTGGCCTTGTCGGTATAGATTTCGTGCTTATGATACTTGGGATGCGGCGCCGCCGTGGCGGCGTTTAGCGCGGCCGGCCGCGCCCGCCACCGACGGCGCGCGCCAGCGTCGCCAACGTGGTCGTCAGCCGACTCTTCAGGGTGAACAGGGCGATGATCCAGCGCATGCGCCGCTCGTGCCAATCCAGTCCCTTGCGCGGCACCGGGCTGATGCGCCCGTGCGGCGCCTGGAACAACATCCATTCGTCGCTGCCGGCGCGATAGCGCGGCCAGCCCTCGCCGGGCACGCCGTGGTGGGCGAAGGCGACCCAGCGGCGGTGCATGTCGAGCGCCAGTTGCCGGTCCGGCGCGCGCGGCGCCACGCCGTCCGGCCGGCTATCCAGGGTCTGGAACACGAAGCCGATCTCGCTGCCGTGGCCGGCACGCGGCGAATCGCCGCCGGCGTCGGCCTGGTCGAACAGGTAGAGGTAGGCCGGGCTGCGCCGGCGCCGGCGCGCCACCCAGCGCGCCGGCGCGACGAAGAGCATGTCGCGGAACAGCAGCCGGGCCGAGCCCTCCGGCGCCAAGCCGTAGCAGGCGCCGGCCTTGGCCAGCAGCGCCGGCTTCAAGCCCTTCAGGTAGCGCTCGAACCCGCCGGGATAGTTGAGTAGCGAGTCCTCGCCGCTGTTGGCGCCGATGATCAGCGGGATATGCGCCGCCGCCTCGCGCGCCAGGGCCGGCGTCAAGTCCTGCGGCAGCAGCCGGCCGTCGATCACCGGCTGGAACTCGCCGGGCACGGCGGCCACCAGCTCGGCCGGCAGGGCACGCAACTGCTCCAGCGTGGCCTGCGCGCCGGGCAGGCCGAGCGTGCTGGCCAGGGCCGCGCCGCGCGCCTCCACCTTCTTGAGTGGATTGGGCGGGAACCAGCCGCCGCCCGATTGCACGATCGCCTGCTGGAACAAGCCTTGGGCGGACGGGCAGGCCATGAGGGCGAGCACGTGGAAGCCGCCCATCGATTCGCCGAACAGGGTGACGCGCCGCGGGTCGCCGCCGAACGCGGCGATGTTGTCGCGCACCCAGCGCAGCGCGGCGATCTGGTCCATGATGCCGAACGAGGCCAGCGGCTCGTCCGGCGCCGCCGCGCGGCGCAGCGCCGGGTGGCCGAAAAAGCCCAGCTGTCCCAGGCGGTAGTTCAGGGTGACCAGCACCACGCCGTCGGCGGCGAAGGCGCCGCCGTCGTAGAACGGCAGGGAGCCGGCGCCCATGCGGCCGGAGCCGCCGTGCAGCCAGACCATGACCGGCGCGCCATGGCGGCACGCCGCCGGCGCGTCGGCACCGCCACCGAGCGCCGGCGCCCAGACGTTGAGCGTCAGGCAGTCCTCGCTGAACGGCGCGCCGGCGCCGCCGATTGTGCGCAGGTCGGCGATGCCTTCCGGGCCGGCCTGGTGGGCCGAGGGGCCGAACTCCAACGCCGCGCGCTCGCCGCTCCACGCTGCCACCGGCTGCGGCGGTCGCCAGCGCAGCTCGCCGACCGGTGGCGCCGCATAGGGAATGCCCTTGTAGACCTGGACACGTCCATCCGACCGGCCGACCAGCGCGCCGTCGGCCGTCATCACTCGAGAGATTTGCATATGCCTTCGCCCGTGGGCGGTGTGGGAGTAGAGGGGGGGGGGCGGGCGGCGCGTCCGGCCTGGCCGGAACGGCCGCCACCCGGCTTAGCCGCGCACGCGGCTCTTGACGCGCTTGCGCGGCAGGGCGTTGAAGCCGGCCGTGTAGACGCCAATGAGGTGTTTGCCGATCGAGCGCATGTCGGTGGACTTGCACAGTCCGCCGGAGAAGCGGTCGATTAGTCCGGTCTGCGCCAGCGACATCGACAGCGCGCCCGACAGCAAATGGTAGTACCAGTACAGGTCCTCCTCGCCGACCCCGGTAGCCAGCCGGCGCAGCATCGGCAGGAACACGCGGATCACCGGGTCGAAGTAGTCGCGCAGGATGTCGCCGCCGCCGCCCCAGGCCGGCAACGTGCCGATCTGCGCCACCAGTGTGCCGAAGGTGCGCCAGCCTTCGCCGCCGTTGCTCATGATGTCGACCACCGGGTCGAGGTAGGCCCCCAGCAGTCCTTCGATCGTCATGTTGTCGCCGGCCGCCGCCTCGTAGTCGCGCAGCACGCGCAGGCGGATCTCGTTGATGACCACCGAGCGGCGCGTCAGCACCGCGTCGAGCAGCGCGCGCTTGTCGTCGTAGTAGTAGCGGATCAGCGCCGTTTGCACCTCGCACTGCTGGGCGATGTCGTTCAGCGTCACACCGTAGAAGCCCAGTTTGGCGAAGTTGGTCTCGGCGCAGTCGAGGATCTTCTGCATCGATTCGGCGCGGCGTTCGGCCTGCTTGCGGCGGGTGCCGCCGGCATCCTTGTCCTTCGCCTCGAGGTCCTTGCTTGGCGCCGCCGCCAGCTTGCCGTCCTTCTTGGTGCCGGTCTTTGTCGCGACTTTCGTGCTTACCTTGCTCGTCGTTGCCATCGTGTTGCCTAGTGTGTGGGTCGAAGTGAAAAATATTTGTATGGATTCTACTTACTTCTTGCCTTGGGAGGAAAGGTTTTTCTAATTCTTGCTTATTTGGCCCATTGAATGCGTAATTCTATGTGTATTTCTTTCTTTTGTAGGAAAGAAGTATTTTTTGACGAGGTATTGACGAGACCGTATATTCGACTCACACGGAAAACATAATTTCCGGCCCCCACTCAAGGAATGCTCGTTGCCGTGCGGTCCGGCCGGCCGTCACGCAGAGCGTGACAGGCGCGGGCGGCGGGGGACCGGACCAGACAAACGACGTCCACGACGACGTCACAAGGAGACCAGCATGCGCAAGGCCGACTCACGTTTCAAAACCAGATTGCGAGTTGTGGCGGGTAACGCCATCGGCGTGGTGTTCGCCACCGCCGCCAGCGCCGCCGGCGCCCAAGGCGCGCCGCCCGGCGGCGAGGGCGAGGGCGGTGCCACCGCCAATACCAAGACGAATGCCGCCAGCGCCAGCGCCAGCGCCGCCGGCAGCATGGCGGTGGTCGAGATCAGCGGCACCCGCACCATGCGCGACGGTTCGCTGGCGCCGACCCCGGTCACCGTGGTGACGGCCGAGCAGCTCAACGCCGCCTCGCCGGGCACCATCGCCAGCGCCTTGTCGATGCTGCCGGTGTTCCGTGGCTCGACCACCCCGGCCAGCGGCAACGTCTCGTCGACCGGCCCCAACTCCGGCGCCTTCCTCAACCTGCGCAACCTGGGCGCGCAGCGCACGTTGGTGCTGATCGACGGCCGCCGCGCCGCACCGTCCGCCGTCAGCGGCGCCACCGACACCAATCTGCTGCCGCAGGAGCTGGTCAAGCGCGTCGACATCGTCACCGGCGGCGCCTCCGCCGCCTACGGTTCGGACGCGGTGGCCGGCGTGGTCAACTTCATCCTCGACACACGCTTCAAGGGTATCAAGGGCAGCGTGCAGGGGGGGCAGTCGAACTACGACGACAACCGCTCGCGCAAATTCACCCTGACCGGCGGCAGTGACTTCAACGGCGGCCGTGGCCGCGTCGTCGCCAGCGCCGCCTACTACCGCGCCGACGGCGTCGACAGCACCTTGTCGCGGCCCTTCGGTGCGCGCGCCGGCGTGGTGCTGCCCGATCCGGCCAATCCCGCCCAAAACATCCTGGTCACCAACTACCACAACACCGTGCTCAGCCCGGGCGGCCTGCTGTTCGGCGGCGCCGGCATCGGCATGGGCACAAGCCAGTTCGGCCCGGCCGGCGCGGTGCGCCCGTTCAGCCCCGGCAGCATCGTCGACGGCGTGCAGGTCGGCGGCGAGGGCCTGACCGGCCAAACCAACCTGATCGCCGGCGTCAAGTCGCACAGCGCCTTCACCCACGTCGAGTACGACCTGGGCGCCGACCTGACGGTGTTCGCCGAGGGCTCGCTCGGCGGCGTCAACAACCGCTACCCGCAAACCTCCAACTTCCAGCTGCCCGGCTATAACTCGCCGACCTTCATGCTCGGCAATCCCTTCATTCCGGCGGCGTTGCAGGCGACCATGCTGGCGAACAAGCAGCCCGGCTTCCAGATCGGCCGCTTCGACCAGGATATGCCGACCAGCACGGCGGACGCCACCAACCGGACCAGCAACTTCGTCACCGGCTTCCGCTGGCGCGCGCCGAACAACTGGAAGGTGGACGGCTACTGGGAGCACGGCAAGAACCGCCAGACCATCAACACCGAGAACAACCTGAACTACGCCCGCTTCTTCGCCGCCACCGACGTGGTGTCCGATCCCGTCGGCGGCGCGCCCGTCTGCCGCGTCGCCTTGACCCATCCCGGCCTGTATCCGGGCTGCGCGCCGCTCAACTTGTTCGGCGCCGGCGCACCGTCGGCCGCCGCCACCGCCTACGTCCAGGGCGTTTCCACGTACACCGCCACGCTCAAGCAGGACGTCGCCGCCTTGACCGTGCGCGGCGCGCCGTTCGAACTGCCGGCCGGCGACGTGCGCGTCGCCAGCGGCGTGGAGTACCGCAAGGAGTCGGTGGCGCAGACCACCGACGCCACCTCGGTGACGCCGGTGGCGCCGACCGGCCTGCGCCAGGTGCCGTCGGCGGTGCTGGGGGGCGCCGGCGGCTGGCAGTTGACCAACCCGCAGCCACTGGGCGGCAGCTACCAGATCCGCGAGGGCTTTGTCGAAGTGGACGCGCCGCTGCTGGCCGAGCGCGCCTTCGCCAAGGAGTTGAACGTCAACGCCGCGCTGCGCTATGCCGACTACAGCACCAGCGGCGGCGTCACCACCAGTAAGATCGGCCTGACCTGGGCGCCGGTGAACGAGCTGCGCCTGCGCGCCGCCAAGTCGCGCGACATCCGCGCGCCCAACGTCTCCGAGCTGTTCTCCGGCTCGGTGCAGGGCCAGGCGACGGTGCGCGACACGATCAACAACGTCGCCGCCAATGCCGTTGTCAGCCAGTTGGGCAATCCCGACCTGCGGCCGGAAAAGGCCAACACCGTCACCTACGGCCTGGTGTATCAGCCATCCTTCGTGTCCGGCCTGTCGCTGGCGCTCGACCATTTCAGCATCGACCTGGGCGGCGTGATCGGCGCGCTGACCCCGCAGGAGACCATCAACAAGTGCGCGGCCGGCGTGCCGGAGCAGTGCGCCAATCTGATCTGGACCAATCCGGCGGCGCGCACGGGACTGATCCGCGTGCTGATGCCGCAGCGGAACCTGTCCTCGCTGAAGACCTCCGGTTACGACGTCGAGTTGAGCTACCGTGCCAAGGCGTCGAAGCTGTGGCCGGCGCTGAACGGCGAACTGACGCTGCGCGCCTTCGCCACCTATCTGGACGCCTACACCACCACCTCGCCGGGCAGCGCCCCGCTGGAGTATGCCGGCGTGGTCGGCACCTCGAACAACCCGCGCCTGACCGCCACCCTCAGCGCCGACTACCGCAACGGCCCGCTCGGCGTGTATCTACAGTTGCGCCACATCGGCCGCGCCAAGTTCCAGGCGGCGACCGAGTACTTCAATCCCGCGCTGGCCGACAATTCGGTGCCGTCGATCCGTTATGTGGACGCGACCTTGAACTACCAACTGCCCGGCAGGCGCGGTGTGCAGCTGTTCGCCACGGTGAACAATCTGTTCAACAAGCAGCCGCCGCTGCTGCCGGTGTATGGCTCGTTCAACCTGATGTACCCGACCAATCCCAGCGTGTATGACGTGGTCGGGCGCTACATCTCGGCCGGCGTGCGCTTCCAGTTCTGATGTCGGCGTCCCGCTGGTGCGTGCTTTTCCATCCTGTAGCCGCGCGGGATGGCGCATGTGGAGGGGCGCGATGTCAGCGCCGCCCACGCCGTCCCCGGCGACAACGGGCTGATCGTGCTATTTCTTCAGCACATTCGTTTTGGCGGCGGTTTGGCGCGCAACAGCCGGTAGAGGCGCCGGTTTTTTCAGGTTCAACGCAGTCGTCAAGGTGTTCCCCAAGCCGCTGTTGCTTAAGTCGAGGATGAGCGTCGCGGAGCAAAACTGATCGACGGCGGCGAGCGCGGTCGTGGCTTGCTCCAACGTCATTGTGCCGGCTCCCCCGACGCTCGCTGTCGTCAATAGCCATTCCCGCAATAGCGCGCCGGTGTTGATGTCGATTGACTGGGTGATTTTGGCCGACTGCTTGCCTGGCGCTGGAGCGGGGTTCCCCAAGTTGGTTTTGACAACATCCAAAATCGCCTGCTGCAAGGTGCAATAGTAGGGTTCCGCCCGGCTGCTGGGCCAGATGGAATAGAGAATGTCCGGCATTTGCGATATGCGTGTTTCTGCCACAAGCCGCTGAAACCGGTTGCGCAATTCGATGAGCTTGCTGAGTTGGAAATGCGGCTCCTGCTTGACGTCGATGGAGTATCCCTCGACCTTGTCCAGAAGCTTCTGCAGGCTTTGTTCGGCGAATTCGGCGACGTCGTTGCGCGTATTGGCGTCGATTTTCTTTCCCCAGTCGGCGGACTGTTCAACTGACAACCTAGCCACGTCGCTTTTATGTTGCAACTTGGCCTGCACGACGATCAGACGGTAGCCTGCCGCTGTTCCGCCCGGTAGGCCCGGCGTGGCGAGGAGCAGCGCGAAATCGGCGCCGATGAGTGATTCGCTTTTCTTGCTGTAGTGAATCCAGCAGAGATCGCCGGGCGGCGGCCCGTCCCACACCCAGCAAGCCGACCACATGCGGGCGGCTCCCGCCAGCGCCGACATGAAGGCGGCCGTGATGGCCTCCTCGTCCAGGCCGCTGCCGAATACGCTGGTTTGCAGTAGGGCGAAGGCTTCCTCCAGGACGACGGTGGCGCGCGGCGCCGGCGCGGGCAGCGGTACAGCTTTGGATTTTTGTACCGCGCCGGCGACGATTTCCGCCAGCGTCTGGCAGGCCAGCGAATACGCCGACGGGGTCTGTGTCGCGTCGCCGGGGTTCGGGCTCATGATGTCCTCGTTAAATCTGCAGAAATGAAAACCCCTCCGTACGGAGGGGCGGTGGTCTAACGTTGCGAACCGGCCAGCGGCGCGGCCGAGCCGGCTCCCTTGCGCTGGCGCACCCAGTAGCCGACGCCCAGCAGGCCCAGCCAAGCCGGGATCAGGTAGACCGACAGGCGCAGGTCCGGCGTCAGGAACATCACCACCAGGATGCCGGCCAGGAAGGCCAGGCACAGGTAGTTGGTCAGCGGATAGCCCAGGCTGCGGAAGGCCGTGCTCTGGCCGGCGGCGCTCTTGGCGGCGCGGAAGCGCAGGTGGATCCAGCTGATCATCGCCCAGTTGATGATCAGGGCGGACACCACCAGGCCCATCAGCATTTCAAACGCCTTGCCCGGCATGAAATAGTTGACCAGCACGCAGATGCCGGTGGCGGTGGCCGACACCGCCAGCGCCGTCAGCGGCACGCCGCGGCCGTTGACCTTGAGCAGCGAACGCGGCGCGTTGCCCTGCATGGCCAGGCCGTACAGCATGCGCGTGTTGCAATAGACGCAGCTGTTGTAGACCGACAACGCGGCCGTCAACACCACCACGTTGAGCACGTTGGCGACCATGTTGCTGTTCAAGGCGTGGAAGATCAGCACGAAGGGGCTGCCGCCGGTGACCACGTTTTGCCACGGATACAAGGACAGCAGGATGCCCAGCGCGCCGATGTAGAAGATCAGAATGCGGTAGATCGCCTGGTTGGTGGCGCTGGGAATGGTTTTGGACGGGTCGTCCGCCTCGGCGGCGGTGATGCCGACCAGTTCCAGCCCGCCGAAGGAGAACATGATGACGGCCATCGCCATCACCAGGCCGCCGAAGCCGTTGGGGAAGAAACCGCCGTGCCGCCACAGGTTGGCGACGCTGGCCTGTGGCCCGGCCTCGCCGGACACCAGCAGGTAGGCGCCGAAACCGATCATGCCGACGATGGCCACCACCTTGATGATGGCAAACCAGAACTCCATCTCGCCGAAGGCCTTGACGTTGCACAGGCTGATGGCGTTGATGACGACGAAAAAGCCCAGCGCCGACACCCACGAGGGGATCGCCGGCCACCAATACTGCACGTAGATGCCGACCGCCGACAGCTCGGCCATGCTGACGAGCACATACAGCACCCAGTAGTTCCAGCCCGACATGAAGCCGGCCAGGTGGCCGCAATACTTGTTGGCGAAGTAGCTGAACGAGCCGGCGACCGGCTCGTCGACCACCATCTCGCCGAGCTGGCGCATGATCAGGAAGGCGATCACGCCGGCCAGCGCGTAGCCCAGCAGCACCGAGGGGCCGGCCATCTTGATCGTCTGCGCGATGCCCAGGAACAGGCCCGTGCCGATCGCCCCGCCCAGCGCAATGAGCTGGATGTGGCGGCTTTTCAAGCCCCGTTTGAGTTCGTTCTTACCATCTACCATCGTGTCCCCTGGATTGTTTGCAGGTTTTTAGGTCAACGCATCGTATGCGCGCCGTGCTTTGAAAGCAGGTGATTTTAATCCATAGTCAAGAAGTAAAGGGGCGAAACCTTGCTTGGTCGGCATCGTTGTGGGCGTGGGGCGACGAATGCAGCCGGCGCGGCGTTCTTGATCGAGCTCAAGAAACTAAATGCCGGCGAGAAATATGTGCAAGTTCCGCCTGCCCTCATCCCCCCTAAAACCCTTGCAGCCAGCATGGTTTGCCCCAGGCCGGCTATGCTGCGGACGGCAGGTCTGGTATGCTTACGCCTTCTAAAATTCTTATGACGACCACACCGTGAGTAATATGAATGAGGAGCGCGTCTTAAGCGTTCACCACTGGACCGACCGTTTGTTCTCTTTCACCACGACGCGCGATCCGGCGTTGCGGTTCTCCAACGGCCACTTTACGATGATCGGCCTGCGCGTCGACGGCAAGCCGCTGCTGCGCGCCTATTCCATCGTCAGCGCCAACTACGAAGACCATCTGGAATTTCTGAGCATCAAGGTGCCGGAAGGTCCGCTGACCTCGCGCCTGCAACACATCAAGGTGGGCGACACCGTCATCGTCGGCCGCAAGCCGACCGGCACCCTGGTGGCCGACTACCTGCTGCCGGGCAAGCGCCTGTACCTGCTGTCGACCGGCACCGGCCTGGCGCCGTTCATGAGCATCGTGCGCGACCCGGAAGTGTATGAAAAGTTCGACCAGATCATCCTGGTGCACGGCGTGCGTCAAGTCGACGAGCTGGCCTACCACGACCTGCTGGTCGAGCACCTGCCGAACCACGAGTTCCTCGGCGACATGGTCACCAGCAAGCTGCGCTACTACCCGACCGTCACCCGCGAAGCCTACCGCAACACCGGCCGTATCACCGACCTGATGGCCAGCGGCAAGCTGTTCGAGGACCTCGGCGTGCCGCCGCTGGACCCGGCCGTCGACCGTATGATGATCTGCGGCAGCGCCTCGATGCTCAAGGAACTGAAGGACATGTTCGAAGAGCGCGGCTTCAAGGAAGGCAACACCTCGACCCCTGGCGACTTCGTCATCGAGCGCGCCTTCGCCGAGAAGTAATCCGCCTGCGCGGTACTGCAATGCCCAGCCCGGCGGCCGCGCCGCCGGGTCTATTCCTCCCCATCCCCCCATCACATAGCGGAACAGCAATTCCTCTTATGTTGCGGTAATAATCCTTTCCCTAGCAATTTATTCTTTCCCGCAACTGGAATTAAATCGAAGAAATTGGATTTTTGGAAATTGAATTGCTCCTCCGTTGCAGTTGGAAACAGCCGGCAAATGTATTGCGCAAACAAGCGCCATTTGGCATGGTTTTTTTCTTGACGCGATAAACATTCCGTTGTAACTTGGTCGCATCGACAACGCTTGAGTCCGCTTACTTCCGGGCTTGCCGTGGTCGACCCGCGCCGGCAATCGGCGGGGGTTTTATTCGCCAATAAAAACTATCCGATATTCCCGATCGAGTTCACTGCTTCCAATAGGAATTGCAATGATATCGCACGCCTTGACCATTATCGTCAACGAGTTGAACCGGCATTTGTTGGCATACGGCCCGGTCGCCACGCCGATGGTCGAGCTGGGCAATATCGCCGAGGGCTTCAAGGCCAGCGCCAGCGGCAGCGGGGTGTCGCGCGAGGTGTTGAATATGCAGCTCGTCAATATCCGGGAAGAGAAATCGCTGAAAAACCTGCCCAATTTCACCCGCGACGAGGTTAATCAACGGGCCCTGTACGAAAATCCGCCGGTGTTCTTGAATTTTCAAATTCTTATTGTCGCCACCCACACCAGTTATACCGGCGCGACCTTGATGTTATCGCGCGCCATACGCTTCTTCCAATTGAATAATACCTTCACGCAAACCAGTGTCGCCCCGGCGTCGATCACCAGCAACGCGCCGCTCAATCCGCTCGACCGCCTGGCCCAATTCAAATTGATATTCGACCTCTATTCGCCGGCCATGGAGGAGGTGAACCACATGTGGGGTACGCTGGGCGGCAAGCAATACCCCTTTGTGCTGTATTTGATGCGCATGCTGGATTTGAAATTCGAGGCGCCGCAAAACGAAGAAAAACTTATCGTCGAAACCCAGTCCAACGTTCATCCGATAAGCCCAATTCCTTTCTGAAAGAGGTGAAGAAATGGCACAGGTCTACAAGACTCCCGGCGTGTATATCGAGGAAATCCCGAAATTTCCGCCCATCATCTCGGCGGTGGAGACGGCGATCCCGGCCTTTATCGGCTACACCGAAACCTCGGTCGACGTGCCCGTCAACAAGCCATTCCGCATCACCTCGATGGTCGAGTACGAGCAGCACTTCGGCAAGCCGCAGCTGGAGACCGCGATGAAGGTGGCCGGCGTCGAGGTCAAGGACGGCGCCGGCAACGTGACCGGGCAGAAGTTCACCGCCACGCTGGCGGCGGCCGACCGCTCCAAGCACATCATGTTCTATGCCGTGCAGATGTTCTTCGCCAACGGCGGCGGCCCCTGCTACATCGTCTCGGTGGGCCTGTACAAGACGCCCTCGGCGCTGCTGCTGGCCGACCTGCAGGCCGGTCTGGCCGCGCTGGAGAAGGTCGACGAGCCGACCCTGATCGTGGTCCCCGAGGCGCAGGCGCTGAGCATCTCCGACTTCAAGGCGATCGAGGAGGCCGCGCTGGCCCAGTGCAACCTGCTCAAGGACCGCTTCGTCATCATGGACGTGCACGGCGACGCCTTGTCGCCGGGCGACCCGAACGCCAACATCCTGACCATCGTCGACACCTTCCGCAACAGCGGCATCGGCATCAACAACCTCAAGTACGGCGCCGCCTACGCGCCCAACCTGGACACGATCCTCGACTTCGTCGTCGACGAGACCACCACGGCGGTCAGCTACTTCATCGCCGGCGTGCCGGGCGGCGCCATGCTCAACACCCTGGCCACCGGCAACAGCCTGATCTACGAGAGCGCCAAGGCGGCCATCCGCGACCTGCCATGCACCTTGCCGCCCAGCTCGACCATGGCCGGCATCTACGCCGCCGTCGACGCCGACCGCGGCGTCTGGAAGGCGCCGGCCAACGTCAGCGTGGCGGCGGTGGTCAAGCCCAGCATCGAGTTCACCAACCGCGACCAGGAGACCATCAACGACGACGCCGTGGCCGGCAAGTCGGTCAACGCGATCCGCCCCTTCACCGGCAAGGGCACGCTGGTGTGGGGCGCGCGCACCCTGGCCGGCAACGACGCCGAGTGGCGCTACGTCAATGTGCGGCGCCTGTTCATCTTCATCGAGGAGTCGGTCAACAAGGCCTGCGGCAGCTTCGTCTTCGAGCCGAACGACGCCAACACCTGGGTCAAGGTGCAGGCCATGATCGAGAACTTCCTCACCGTGCAGTGGCGCCAGGGCGCGCTGCAGGGGGCCAAGCCGGACCAGGCCTTCTTCGTCTCGGTCGGCCTGGGCAAGACGATGACGGCGCAGGATCTGCTGGAGGGCCGCATGATCGTCGAGGTCGGCCTGGCGGCGGTGCGGCCGGCCGAGTTCATCATCCTGCGCTTCTCGCACAAGCTGGCGCAGGCCTGAGCCGGGGCGTTTTTCCACCTTACGACAAGGAGTAGGTCATGGCACAAGACTATCCCATCCCGCGCTTCCACTTCCAGGTCGACTGGGGCGGCGCCAAGATCAGCTTCACCGAGGTCACCGGCCTGGTGATGGAGCGCGAAAAGATCGAATACCGCCACAGCGACAGCAAGGACTTCAACAAGATCGCCATGCCGGGCATGGTCAAGAACGCCAACATCACGCTCAAGCGCGGCAAGTTCGAGGGCGACTTCGACTACAACAAGTGGCTCGACGACATCGCCAACGAGCGTTCCGAGGGCCGCCGCGACGTCACCATCCGCCTGCTCAACGAGAAGCATCTGCCGGTGGCGGCGTGGTCGGCGACGCGCTGCTTCCCGGTCAAGATCAGCGCGCCGGACCTCAAGTCGGACGCCAACGAGACCGCCATCGAGAGCCTGGAGATCGCCCACGAGGGTCTGAAGCTGATGAAGATCTGAGCCGGCGGCCGCGATGAACGACTACTACCCGCCGTGGAGCTTCTACTACAAGGTCGAATTCGGCGTCAGCAAGGACAAGAACGACGCGCGTTTCCAGACCGTGTCCGGGCTGTCCGTCGAATACGACATGGAGGAGTTCAAGGAGGGCGGCGAGAACCGCTTCACCCACAAGCTGCCGGTGCGCACCAAGTACGCCGACCTGGTGCTCAAGCGTGGCATGTTGACCGATTCGGCGGTGATCGCCTGGTTCTTCGACGCCTTCCGCGAGCGCCAGTTCGCGCCGACCGACGTCAACGTGATCTTGATGAACGCCGACGGCGAGCCGCTGCGCAGCTGGAAAATCGCCCAGGCGATCCCGAAGAAGTGGTCGATCAGCGACCTGAACTCGGGCGAGAACAGCGTGGTCATCGAGAGTATGGAGCTGTCCTACCGCTACTTCACCATCCAGTAGCGGCGGCGCGGCGCAACGCAGGGGATGGCGCGCGGCGCCGGGGAAGAGCGAGATGCCGATAGAGATCAGGGAGCTGCACATCAAGGTCGCCGTCACCGGCGGCGGCCCCGGCGCGGGCGGCGGCGCGGCCGCCCAGCCGCCCGGCGCGGCCGACGGCGCCGGCGAACAGGCGCAGCAGGCCCTGGTGGCCGAGTGCGTCGAGCAGGTGCTGCGCATCCTGCAAAACAAAATGGAGCGTTGATGGCCACCCAGGGCAAACTCGAGAAGATGCTGATCCTGGCCTTCGACACGGCCAGCGCGGCCGAGAACGGCGGCAAGCTGGACGCCAAGGGCCGCTTCGAGGCGCTGATCAACCCGGAGACCTACACCCTCGAGTACAAGGTCAAGACGGCCGAGGGCCAGGGCCAGGGCAGCAGCGGGGCGCAGCAAAAGTTCGCCTACACCATGCCGGAGGAGCTCAGTTTCGAGTTCCTGTTCGACAGCACCGGCATCATCGACGGCAAGCCGAGCAAAGACGGCGTGTTCGACCAGGTCGACGCCTTCCGCAAGCTGCTCACCGAGTACCGGCCCGACTCACACGAACCCTTCCACCTCAAGCTCATCTGGGGCAACCTGATCTTCAAGGGCCGCGCCATCGAGCTGGGCATCACCTACAAGCTGTTCAACCCGGACGGCCAGCCGATCCGCGCCCTGGCGCGCGCCAAGTTCAAGGGCAGCATCGAGGAGCAGAAGCGCATCGCCAAGGAGGACCGCCGCTCGCCCGACCTGACCCACATCCGCACCGTGCGCGGCGGCGACAAGCTGCCGCTGATGTGCTTCGCTGTGTATGGCGACGCGCGCCACTACCTCGACGTGGCCCGCGTCAACGGCCTGGCCGACTTCCGCGCCCTGGTGCCGGGCCAGCAGCTGCTGTTCCCGCCGCTGCGCAAGGCCGGGGGCACGCCATGAGCGACGGCGCCGCCACCCCGGGCAGCAGCTCGGCCGACGTCTGCACCTTCGCCGTGCTGGTCGAGGGCAAGGACGTGTCGGGCCAGTTCCATGTGCTGGCGCTGGAGGTGGGGCGCGAGTTGAACCGCATCCCGACGGCGCTGATCGAGCTGCGCGACGGCGACGCCGCGCAGTCCACCTTCCAGGCCAGCGAGGCCGACCAATTCGTCCCCGGCAAACAGATCGAGATCAAGCTGGGCTACCAGGCCAAGAACGACACCGTGTTCAAGGGCGTGATCGTCAAGCACAGCCTGCGCGTGCGCAAGAACTCCAGCCAGTTGCTGATCGACTGCCGCGACGCGGCGGTGAAGATGAGCACCGAGCCGGCCACCCGCCACTTCCAGGCTAAGACCGACAGCGAGATCATCGAACAGCTGGTCGGCGCCTTCGGCCTGCAGCACGACGTCGAGTCGACCGGCGCGGCGCTGGAGGAGCTGGTGCAGTACCAGGCCACCGATTGGGACTTCGTGCTGTGCCGGGCCGAGGCCAACGGCATGGTGGTGCTGGTCGACGACGGCAAGCTCAAGGTGATGAAGCCGGCCACCAGCGCGGCGGCGGCGCTCAGCGTGGCCTTCGGCGCCAGCCTGATCGAGCTGGACGCGGAGATCGACGCGCGCTGCCAGAGCAAGGCGGTGCACGCCAGCAGCTGGAGCGCGGCCGACCAGAAGCTGCTGGTGGCCGAGGCCAGCGAGGGCCAGGCCGGTTCCAGCGGCAACCTGCAGCCGGCCGACCTGGCCAAGGTGGCGGCCGGCAAAGCCCTGCTGCTGCGCCACGGCGGCCAGCTGGGGCAGGGCGAGTTGCAGGCCTGGGCCGACGCCCAGCTGCAGCGCGAGCGCCTGGCCAAGGTGCGCGGGCGCGCCCGCTGCCAGGGCCTGGCGGCGCTCAAGCCGGGCGACCTGATGGAGCTGAAGGGCGTCGGCCGGCGCTTCGAGGGCAAGCTGTACGTGTCCGGCGTGCGCCACAGCGTCGTCGGCGGCAATTGGGAGACCGACGTGCAGTTCGGCCTGGCCGCGCAGCAGTTCGTGGCGGCGGCCAATCTGCGGCCGCTGCCGGCGTCCGGCCTGCTGCCGGCCGTCAGCGGCCTGCAGATCGGCGTGGTCAGCGCGCTGGAGGGCGACCCGGCGCACGAGGAGCGCATCGCCGTGCGCCTGCCCTTCGCCGACAACTCGACCGACGGCGTGTGGAGCCGCATCGCCTGCCTGGACGCCGGCAAGGAGCGCGGCACCTTCTTCCGTCCCGAGGTGGGCGACGAGGTGGTGGTAGGTTTCCTCGACAGCGACCCGCGCCACCCGGTGGTGCTGGGCATGTGCCACAGCAGCGCCAAGGCGGCGCCGGAGCCGATCGCCGACAAGAACGACAAGAAGGGCTACGTCAGCCGCGCCAAGCTGCGCCTGCTGTTCGACGACGACAAGAAGAGCGCGCTGCTGGAGACGCCGGCCGGCAACCGCGTCACCTTGTCGGAGGACGCCAAGGGCATCGTGCTGGAGGACCAGAACGGCAACAAGATCACGCTGGACGACAGCGGCATCAAGATCGAGAGCAGCAAGGATCTGGTGCTGAAGGCGGCCAAGGACATCAAGCTGGACGGCGTCAACGTCGAGCTGAAGGCCAGTGCCGGCTTCAAGGCGGCCGGCACGTCCAGCGCCGAAGTGTCCGGCGCCAGCACCACGGTGAAGGGCAGCGCGACGGTGGTGGTGCAGGGCGGGATGGTGCAGATTAACTGAGCGGACAGGGGAGGGCAGCATGCTGCCAGCAGCGCGGGTAAGCGACATGATCGTCAGCACGGCCACCTTTGGCGCGCCGGTGCCCATCATTCCGCCGGGGGCGCCGACGGTGCTGATCGGCGGCCTGCCGGCGGCGCGCGTGGGCGACAGCTGCGGCGCCGACGCCATCGTCAAGGGTTCGATGACGGTGCTGATCGGCGGCATGCCGGCGGCCCGCCTGGCCGACCTGACCGGCGGCGGCGGCGCGGTGGTCGGCCCCGGCGCGCCCAACGTATTGATCGGAGGCTGAGCATGCGCCGCGATTACCTGGGCCGTGGCTGGAGCTTCCCGCCCACCTTCAAGCGCCAGCGCGGCGGTGTCGACATGCTGGAGGACGAGGCCGACATCGCCTCCAGCCTGGAGATCCTGCTGACCACCGCGCTGGGCGAGCGCACCATGCTGCCGCAGTACGGCTGCAACCTCGACGAGCTGGTGTTCGAGAGCCTGGACACGCGCATGAAGACGCTGATGGCCGACAAGGTGCAGACCGCCATCCTGTACTTCGAGCCGCGCATCGAGATCGAGACGGTGCGGCTGGACGACAGCCGGGAGCTGGAGGGACTGATCCTGATCGAGGTGGTGTACATGGTCAAGGCCACCAACTCGCGCTTCAATTTCGTCTTCCCGTTCTACAAACTGGAAGGCACCGACATCAACCTCACCACCACGGTGAACCTCTTGCCATAGCGCGGGTGCCCGGATGCCGCAAATCGACTGCACGCACAACACCGATCCGCTCAAGCTGGTGCGCGAGGGCCTAAGCCAGGCGCAGCGCCAGTTGGCGGCGCTGGCGCCGGAGTTCGCGCCGGTGGACCAGCACGGCCCGGCGCACCGGATGATCTTCGCCCGCGCCTACTCGGCCTACCTGCGCTTCTTCAACGAGAAGAACCTGGACGCAGGCGACTGGCAGCCGTTCTTCAGCAGCGACGTGTCGGTGCAACTGGCGGTGGCGTCGGTGCAGGACGTCGGCTACTACAAGGCCAACATCAAGGCCAACTTCGACTTCCTCGACAAGCTCGACAACGACGCCGACCTGGCCGGCCTGCGCCTGAACCTGGGCCAGCTGTTCGGCAGCGCCGCCACGCTGGCGGCCCAACTGGACCAGCTGGCGCTGGGCCTACCGCACGAGCTGCCCTTGCAGGCGCAGCTGCAAAACCTGATCCGCCGCCAGTTGGCGCCGGCCCTCAAGTCGCTGCTGTTGTATCACCGCGACGGCCTGCTGGCCGCCTCGCCGCCGCCGGCCGGGCCGTACCTGACCGAGGCGGCGCCGTCGTTCGACATCCTCGGCGCCGCCCACACGCTGCCGCAGGCCTTGCAAACGCCCGGCCGGCCGCTGTCGCTGGACTGGATCGCCGACGATGCCGCCACCACCTGGCCGCAGTACCTGGCCAACCTGGACAATCTGCTGCTGTATCCCGACACCGGCGTCTACGGCAGCGGCAGCACCTTGTTCAGCCGCGTCAACCACATCGCCACGCACAACCTGTTCACCTCGATCTTCGAGCGCTTCCTCAAGGTCTACGCCCGCACGGTGGGCGCGGCGGCCGAGGCGCTGGAGGCCAGCTTCACCGCACGCGACACGCACGAGCCGCACTACGGCCTGTTCCTCGCCTTCCTGCGCCTGTACGAGCGGGTGCGCGCGGAGTCGAACACGCTGACGGCACGCCACTTGGACTTCTACTACCGCGAGGTGTTGCGCTTGAGGGAGAAGGGCGCCCAGCCCGCCCACGCGCACCTGCTGGGCGAGCTGGCCAAGGCGGTGCCGGACCATTTGATGGCCGAGGGCACGCTGATCAAGGCCGGCAAGGACGCCAAGGGCAAGGACGCTTTCTTCGCGCTCAGCCGCGACACGGTGCTCAACCAGGCCAGCGTGGCGGCGATGCAAACGGTGTACCGGCACGACGCCGAGCCGGTCGCCGGCGGCGGCCACGACGCCGGCCGCCTGTACGCCTCGCCGGTGGCCAACTCCCTCGACGGCCTGGGCGCGCCGCTGACGCCGGAACTACCGTCCTGGCACCCCTTCCACAACAAGATCTTCGCCAATGGCGCGCTGGCGCAAATCCGTATGCCGACTGCCACGCTCGGCTTCGCCGTCGCCTCGCACTATCTGCTGCTGGCCGAAGGCGAGCGCAGCATCGACCTGCGCCTGACTTTGGCGGGGCCGGGGCCGGCTGGGGAGTTGAAGGCCGACGCGCTCTGCCTGCTCAGCACCGCCGCCGGCTGGCTGGAAAAGGCGCCGGACGGCTGGCACATGGACGGCGGCGTGCTGCATCTGAGCCTGCACCTGGGCGGCGCCGAGCCGGCCATTGTCGCCTACCAGGAAAAGATCCACGGCGCGCGCTTCGGCGTCCAACTGCCGGTTCTGCAGGTGCTGCTGCGCCAGCGGCCCGACGCCGACTACCCCTATGCCCGGCTGCAGGACGTGGTGCTGCGCCAGTGCGAGCTGACGGTCGACGTGAGCGGCGTGAAGACGCTCAGCGTGTCGAACGACTTCGGCCCGGTCGACACATCCAAGCCATTCCAGCCCTTCGGCGCGCTGCCGGCCGTCGGCAGCAAGCTGCTGATCGGCGCGCGCGAGGTGTTCCAGAAAAGGCTGGACTCGGCCACCCTGCAGTTCGACTGGCAAACCAAGGCCGTCGCCTATACGACGAGTCCCGCGCCGACCTTCGACGTCGACTATCTGGTCGCCGGACAATGGCAGCTCGCCTTGATGGCGGGGATTTCGCTCGGCGTCGACTCGCTGCCCCTGACCGCGGGCCTGAACCTGACGGTGCGCGAGGCGCCCGACCTGTCGCCGCCCGAGTTCTACGGCAACGAGTCGCGCCAGGGCTATCTGCGCCTGCGCATGGGGACAGATCTCGGACTAGCCCTCTACCAGGCGGCGCTGCTCGCCTACCTGCGCCTGCCGCCCACGCCCACCCCCGGGCCGGCGCCGGCGCCGCCGGTGGCGCCGGTGATGGCCGCGCTGAGCATGGACTACACGGCCAGCCAGACCATCGCCCTCGACAGCACCGACGCCGCCGCGTTCGAGCAGCGCCAGGCCCGCTTCTTCCACGTCGCGCCGTTCGGCCAGGCCGAGCAGCATCCGCTGTTGAACGGCGCGCACAAGACCTGGCTGCTGCCGCAGTTCGTCTTCCACAGCCTCGACTCGGGCATCGAAAGCGGCGGCGAGTTCTACGTCGGCGTGGCCGGCCTGAAGCCGCCGCAGAACTTGGCGCTGCTGATGGAGGTGGTGGCCGGCACGGCCGATCCGCAGACACCCAAGCCGCCGCAGCACGTACTGTGGAGCTACTTGCGCCGCAACGAGTGGGTCGCCTTCGCCAGCAACGAGGTGGGCGACGGCACGGCCGGGCTGCTCGCCTCCGGCATCGTCACGCTCAGCGTGCCGCGCGACGCCAACGCCGACAACACGCTGCTCGCGCCCGGCATGCACTGGATACGCGTGGCGGTGGCGACCAAGGTGGACGCCGTCTGCCGCCTGCTGATGGTGGCGGCGCAGGCGATGGAGGCGCAATTCACGGACCAAGGCAACGACCCGGCCTTCGCCGCGACGGTGCTGCCGGCCGGCTCGGTCACCAAGCTGGCCGCGCCGGACGCCGCCGTCAAGCAGCTCAGCCAACCCTTCGCCAGCTTCGGCGGACGCGGCGCCGAGGCGTCCGGCGATTTCCACACCCGTGTCAGCGAGCGTTTGCGCCACAAGGACCGCGCCATCGCGCTGTGGGACTATGAGCATTTGGTGTTGGAGGCCTTCCCGCAGATCTACAAGGTCAAGTGCCTGAACCACACGCAGTACGAGCCGGCACCCGGCCCCGGCGGCATTTACCGCGAGCTGGCGCCCGGCCACGTCACCGTCGTCACGGTGCCGAACCAGCAGTTCCAGAACCTGCGCGACCCGCTGCGGCCCTACACCAGCCTGGACCTGTTGCTGCAGGTGGAAGCCTTCCTGCGCCAGCGCAGCGGCTGTTTCGTCCAACTCCATGTGCGCAATCCCAAGTTCGAGGAGGTCCGCCTGGACTTCAAGGTGCGCCTGCGCGACGGCTTCGACGAGACCTTCTACGTCAAGCAGCTGCGCGAGGAGATCACCCGTTTCCTGTCGCCGTGGGCCTTCCCGGGCGGCGCAGCGCCCTCGTTCGGCGGCAAGGTCTACAAATCGGTGCTGATCAACTTCGTCGAAGAGCGGCCCTACGTCGACTACGTCAGCGACTTCAAGCTGTTCCACGACACCGACGCGGGACCGGGCACGCTCGACCTGGCCATGGTCAGTGGTTCGCTGGCCGTCTCCATCCTGGTGTCGGTGCCGGCGGCGCGCCACGCCATCGAGGTGCTGCACCCGTTGGCACAGGCCGGCGCCGCCGAACACTGCCCTTGTGAGGCATCATGAGCGCCGATCCCATCACCATTCCGGCCCAGCCGGAGCTGACCCCGGCGGCCGATTTCTTCGGCCTGCGCCGCGAGGGCGTCGGCTTCATCGAGCAGATGTCGAGCGCCGTCTGGACCGACTACAACGCCCACGACCCCGGCATCACCATCCTTGAACAGCTGTGCTTCATGCTCACCGAGCTGGCCTACCGCAACGGATGGGACATCAAGGACATTCTGATGCCCGCCACGCCGCCTGCCGATCCGGCGCAGCCGTATCCGCTGCAGACCTTCTTCACGGCGCGGCAGATCCTCACCGTCAACCCGGTCACGCCGGACGACTTCCGGCGCCTGCTGATCGGCCTGGGGCCGGTGCGCAACGCCTGGGTGTTCTGCAAGCAGTGCGCCTGCGACGTGGTGTACTACGCCTGGTGCGAGCTGGGCCAGCAGGTGTTCAGCTTCGCCAAGCCGGCGCCGGGCGCCAAGCCCGCCAGCCGCGTCGACGTCCAAGGCCTGTACGAGGTGCTGCTGGAACTCGAGGCGGACGCCGAGTCCGGCGACCTGAACGACGCCAAGGTGGAACTGAAGGCCGGCGTCAGCGGGCCGGACGCCAAGCCGCACACGCTGGCGCTGGAGCTGCGCTTCCCCGACTGGGAGCTGGCGCGGCCGGCCGACTGGCTGGCCTTCCTGGCGCCGGGGCCGACGGTGGCGGTCACGCTGCTGTCGCTGGGCGCCACCAAGGTCTACGACGTGATGGGCGACCCCGGCCTGGACCAGGACGGGCGCGACCGCTACCTGCGCCAGCACTGGAACGGCGTGTTCTACCTGGGCTTCGAGGTCGAACTGGCCGGCGCAGTGAAGGTGCGCATCGACAGCGTGGCGCTGCACCTGTTCAGCGACAATCCGACCCGTGGCGTGACCACCGTGCTGGCGCTGCGCGAGCTGCTGCAGGACGCCGGCTCCGGCGGCGCTATCGCGCGCTACCGGGCCAAGGTGCGCAAGGCGGCGCTGGCGCTGGCCGACGCCTGGAGCACGCTGGCGCTGTACCGCAACCTGGACGAGGACTACTGCCGCGTCGCCAGCGTCCACATCGAGGACGTGGCGGTGTGCGCCGACATGGAGGTGGCGGCCGACGCCGACATCGAGCTGGTGCAGGCGCAGGCCTGGTTCCTCATCGAGCGGTACTTCAACCCGCCGGTGCTGCACTACAGCCTGCAGGAGATGCGCGACGCCGGCGTGCCGGTGGAGGACATCTTCAACGGCCCGATGCCCGAGGGCGGTTTCCTCAAGCAGGACGAGCTGGCCGCCGCCGGCCTGAAGACGGTGCTGCGCAGCTCCGACATCATCAACCTGCTGATGGACATCGACGGCGTGGTGGCGGTGGGCAGCCTGCTGCTGTCCAAGTACGACGAGGAGGGCGAGCTGGTCAAGGGCGCCGCCGACCCCACCCTCAACAACGGCATGCTGGTGTTCGACCCCAACAAGGGCAGCGCGGCCTGGCAGTTGTATCTGAGCGCGCTGCACCAGCCGCGCCTGTACTTCAAGCGCTCGCGCTTCCTGTTCACCAAGAACGGCTTGCCCTTCCTGCCGCGCGCCGACGAGGCGGCCGACACGCTGCTGCAACTGCAGGGCGAGGCCGAGCGCGGCAAGATCAAGAACGCGCCGCTGGACCTGCCGGTGCCGTCCGGGACCTTCCGCCAGCTCGGCAACTACTACCCGATGCAGTACGGCTTCCCGCAGACCTACGGCATCGGGGCGGCCGGCTTGGTGGCCAGCGCGCCGCCGCTGCGCCAGGCCCAGGCCAAGCAGTTGCAGGCCTACCTGATGGTGTTCGAGCAGCTGCTGGCCAACGCCGGCGCCCAGCTGGAGCACACGGCGGACCTGTTCTCGCTCGATCCCGGGCAGTCGCGCAGCTACTTCGCGCACAAGCTCAGCGGCGCCGTGATCGAATCCTACGACCAGGTGGTGCAGGGCCTGACGCCGGCCAAGTTGAACATGATGACGGAAACGCCGGTCGAGTTCCATGAGCGGCGCAACCGCTTCCTCGACCACCTGCTGGCGCGCTTCGGCGAGAGCTTCGCCGAGTACGCGCTGCTGCTGACCGACGCCAACGGCGTGCGGACCGGCCTGGCGCGGCTGATCGACGACAAGATCGGCTTCCTCGACGGCTATCCGCGCATCAGCCGCGACCGCGCGCGCGCCTTCGACTACACGCGCCAGCCCTGCGCGCCGGACAATGTGGCCGGCATCAAGCTGCGCGTCAGCCTGCTGCTGGGCTACCCCGAGCTGAACTTTGTCTGGACCATGTCGGCGCCGGCCACCGTCAGCGGCTACGCGCTACAGGACCGGCAGGGCCGCAGTTGGTTGGCGGGCAGCTTTGCCGTGCCGTTCACGGCGGCCGACGCGGCAGCCGCGCAGCAGCAGGCCTACGACTTCACGATCTCGCGCCTGTCGCAGCCCGAGGCCTACCATCTGGTCAAACAGGGCGACCAGTTCTTCGTCAAAGTGCGCGATGTGAACGACCAGCCGATGGGCGCCGGGCCGGAATCCTTCGCCACGCTGTCCGGCGCGCGCGGCGTGATGGACGAGCTGCTGTCGTGGAGCAGCAACCGGCGCGCCATCGTGGTCGAGCACCTGCTGCTGCGGCCCAAGTTCCCCGGCGACGGCCTGATCGCCCCCTGCACCGAGGGCAGTTGCACCAGCTGCGACGACGCCGACCCGTATTCCTTCCGCCTCAGCTTCGTCATGCCCGGCTGGACGGCGCCGTTCAACGACAACCTGGCGCTGCGCGGCTTTGCCGACCGCACCATCCAGCAGGAGCTGCCGGCGCATCTGCTGGCCAAGATCTGCTGGGTCGGCAACGACGGCTTCATCCTCAACCTGTGCGAGCCGGTGGTGGCCGAGGTGGCCCTGTTGCTGGAGACCGAGGGCTTGACCGGCGACGGCCAGCGGCCCGGCGGTGTGGCCGCCTGCGCCTGCGCCGAGGCGCTGTACGCCGGTTTTTCGGCCGTGTTCAACACCTGGTACGCCGACAAGACGCTGGACTACTGGCAGCCGGACGCGCTGGACGCGGCCCTGCAGGTGCTGTTCGCGAGCACGCCGGTCCCCGGCGACTTCTCCTGCACCACGGTGCTAGACGCGGCGCTGTTCGCCAAGGTGAAGGCACTGATGCTGGCGCACTTCCACGCGGTGGTGCTCAGCGGCTGGCAGTTCGAGCGCTTCGAGAACGCCTGGTGCGCCTGGTTGGACGCCAACGCACCCTTCAACTGGACCGAGGAGCGCGTGCAGGACCGGGTGCAGGCGATTCTGGCCGGCGGGCTGGACGTGGTGGCCGACGCGGCGACCAAGGAAGCGCTGTGCCACTGCGCCACCGCCATCACCGTCGCCCGGGGGCTGGAGTTCGACGCCTGGATGACGGCCAACATCGCCGCCGGCAAACAGCCGGCCGACTTCAGCGTGTTCGCGCCGACGCCGGTGCAGTTATGCGCCGGGTTGACGTTCAAAGCCGGCACGGCGGCGCTGGTGGAGGCCCTGCTGGGCGACCGCTACGGCGCGTATGTCGAGGTGTCCTACCGCTTGCGTATTTTGCTGGCGCTGCTGGCCAAGCTGCGCAACATCTACCCGGGCGCCACGCTGCACGACTGCGACGACGGCAGCGACCTCAATCCCGTGCGCCTCGGCAGCACGGCACTGGGCCAGCAGCCGCGCCGCCCGGTGGCGCCGACACCCGAGGTGGAAAACGAGGCGGTGCCCGTACCGGCCCCGGCGCCCACGTTGGCTCCTGCTCCAGACCCTGTGCGAACGGCCGG
The DNA here is from genome assembly GCF_900114705.1 of Rugamonas rubra. GTDB lineage: Bacteria > Pseudomonadota > Gammaproteobacteria > Burkholderiales > Burkholderiaceae_D > Rugamonas > Rugamonas rubra. The sequence goes on along the minus strand of NZ_FOTW01000005.1, from coordinate 12,985 downwards.
GACGCCGCCCGCGTTGCCGTCAGTTCCTGCGGCGGCGCCTGCAAAGAACGCATCCCCGGCACCGCAAGCCGCACCGCCCGGGAAGAAGCCGCCCAAACGCGGCAAGGGCCCCAAATAGCTATCCCGGCACGACAACCAGTTCGCCAACACATACGCCATTTCCGAAAGACGGTGCTGAACATGAAAACTGTCCAAGACACATATCCTGTTTTCGAGGCCAACCAGGTCTTGTCGAACCTGCACCTGAACCAGCTGTTCGACTACCTGAACGAGCAGGAAAGGCTGACCCGCGCCAACCTGATCGGCGTCGGCATCGCCTGCGGCCTGACGCTCAAGCTCGACGACGCCAGCACCACGCTGCACCTGGCGCCCGGCTGCGGCATCACCACCGAGGGCTATCTGGTCATTGAGGCCGACCCGGTGGCGTTGACCGCCTACCGCGGCTACAACCTGCCGCTCGACGTCGACTACCCGCTGCTGCGCGACAAAAGCCAGACCGGCCAGCCGTCCTATCCGCTGTGGGAGCTGTTTCCGGCCGGCGAGCCGGACACCACGCCGCTAGTCAGTCCGGCCAGCTTCCTCGATAACAAAGCCGTGCTGCTGTTCGTCGAATTGAAGACCGAGGGGCTGCGCAACTGCAGCCCGAACGACTGCAATGATCGCGGTTCGCAGACGGTGGTCACCATCCGCCGCCTGCTGATCGGTGTGGCCGACCTGGCCAAGGTGATCGCCGAAGGCGCGGAGCAGGGGGGCGGCATGACCACCTCCGATCTGGAGGCGCTCATGCTGGCCCGCCTCAACCTGCCCGACCTGGCGCTGCCGCGCTACGACGTGCCCAACACGGCGCCGACCACCTCCGAGCATGTGTTGGCCGCCTACCACGCGGTGTTCCACTCCGCCCAGTTGGCCACCAATACAGGTCTTGCCTTGAGCGCCGCCTACCAGGCCTTCAAGCCGCTGCTGCTGGAACGCTATCCGAGCGACCCTTTCGCCGGCTTCGGCGCCAAGTTCGGTTTCCTCGACAACGCCTTCGGCACGCCGGCGCAGATCGTCTTCCTGCAGTACTACCACGACCTGTTCGACGACCTGCTGCGCGCCTACGACGAAATGCGCTGGAAGGGCGTGGAGCTGGTGTGCGCCTGCGTGCCGTCCGAGCTGCTGTTCCCGCGCCACTTGATGCTGGGCGTGCCGCGCCCGATCGGCATCAACCCCGCCCTGTACCGCCACGGTTTCACGCCGGCCTGCCACGGCGACCTGTTGGTCGACGAGTTCCTGCTGCTGTTCGGCCGTCTGGTTGGCATGCTGGACAGTTTTACCCACCAACCGCCACTGCCGTCGCAGGGTAGCGACCGCTCGCTCGACCCGCAGATCCGCATCACGCCAAGCGCGCTGGGTTGCGCCGCCTTGGAGAAGAAGGCGCTGCCGTACTACTACCGGGTCGACTTGGCGCCGCCGCTGTACCAGCTGTGGAGTCCGATCCGCAGCCGGCGCGGCCGCGCCAATCAAAGCCTGGGCTACCGCAGCGTCGAGTACGTGCCGGCGGCGCCGGCCTTCGTCACCGAGCCGCTGCGCTTCGACCTGGAGCCGCACAACTTCCTGCGCATCGAAGGCCACCTGGGCAAGCAGTTCCAGCCCGTGCTGGCCACGCTGCTGAGCTTGAAGACGCGCCACCGCCTGCCGTTCGAGGTGATCGCCCTGCGCACCGGCGCCTTCGACGAGAACGTGCCGCTGCCGGCCGGCGACACGGCGCGCTTCCCCGACCTGGAAGCCATGTACGACGTGCTGCGCGAGGAGCTGCTGACCAATCTCACCGAGGGCATCCGCTTCCTCTACAGCGTGCAGGCCAACACCGCGCTGCCGGGCGGCGTACCCAAGCATCCGCTGCTCAAGCTGCGCGCGCCGAAGTTCGTCTACGACGCCAACACCGTCGGCGCCTGGTATGAAAAATACCTGGCCGGCTTCCTGGCGCGGCCCTACATCGACGTCGACCAGAACCAGATCGACCCCAACGCCGTGCTGATCGTCTACTGCGCGCTGTTCAGCGGCACTGTCGGGCTGCCCGCCGAGTTCTTCGCCTACGCCGTGTCGGTCTACTACATGACCAAGCTGTCCGAGACGCTGCCGGCCAGCCTGGACGTGCTGGCCTTCGCCGACTTCGAGAACAAGTGCCAGGATCTGCTGGGTCTGACCCACTTCTTCCGCGACCAGCAAAGCGCCGCCGTGTCGACCGACCTGCAGCAGTTCATGCCGAAGGAGGAGCTGATCGACCATTTCGACCAGGTGCTGTACGGCTCCAACCTGGACGCGATGCGGGCGGTGCACGACGAGTTCCTCGCCCGCATGCGCCAGCTCAAGCAGCAGCAGGTGCTGGCCTTCTTCCTGCAAAAGCATCCCGGCATCCAGCACAAGGCCGGCGTGCCGCTGGGCGGCACCTTCCTGCTGGTGTACCACGAGGCGGTGGCCGGGCAGGGCGGCATCGGCAAGGCGTTGCCGGCATCGGCGCTGGCGCTGGCCGCCGCCGAGCGCGGCAAACGACCGCCCGCCGGCAAGACGCCCCGGTCCGCCGCAGCCCGTGCGGACGGTGCCGCCAGCGCCGCCAGCAATGCCGCCGCCGACGCCGCCCGCAGCGCTTCCGGCATCAACAAGGAGGCCTTGAACCGGGCGCTCTCGCGCATCGGCGGCGACATCCGCTTCGCCCAGGATGCCGACGTGCAGGCGCTGATCGGCAGCTTGACGCACGGCGGCGGCATCTTCTTCCCCGGCGACGGCCGCCCGGCCCGCGCCCCCATCGCCGACGCCGTGGCGGCGCTGGCCAACGGCGTGGTGATCGCCGACTTCTTCCTGCCGTACCGCTGCTGCGCCGACGGGCCGTGCATCCAGTACGTGCTGCCGCCGCCGCCGCTGGGGCTAGTCATCACGCTGGGCTGCACCGACGCCACCGGCGTCGCGCTGGCCACCTTGACGCCGGAGGGCGGCCTGGCGCCGATCAGCTACCAACTCGACGGCCAGCCCTTCAAGACGCTGACGCCGACGGTGGCGCTGAGCGTGGGCGAGCACACGCTGGCCATCCGCGACAGCGCCGGCTCGGAGTCGGCGCAGCAGACGGTGGCGGTGCCGTCGATGCTGCAGCTGGGCGAGGCCAGCTTCAGCGACGACGTGACGAACATGACTTACCAGGTCGGGCTGACCGTGTCCGGCGGGGTGATGCCATATTTCACGGAATTCGGCTCAATCAATATCAATCAATATATCAGTCCGCCCGTGCCCAGCGGCGAGACGGCCATGGTGCTGGTGCGCGACGGCGCCGGTTGCGAGGTGATGCAGGACTACAGCCACGTGGTGGTGGTGCCCTGCGATCTGCCCTGCGAGGGGATCGCGCGGCGCGCCGGCTACCGCTTCTGGCTGCCGGACAACGACCCGCAACGGCCGTTCCGCGCCTTCCGGGTCGCGGTGCCGAGCTTCAGTTTCGACTTCAAGGACGGCCAGGTGGTCGACCTGCGCGCCGATGTGCAGCACATCTTCGAGGCGACCACGGTCGACGACCTGAACAAGGACTACGAGGCGGTGGTGCGCGGCTGGGTCCAGCGCATCAACGAGCTGACCACCAAGGCGGTCGGCGACGCCGATTGGCTGCTGCTGGACTACGACACCAAGACCGGCGTGCCGGCGCTGTGGATCGAAGGCTTCGACTGTCTGAGCTTCAATATCCAGATCGCCTCCGAGTTCAGCCGCCCCGGCCAGCAGGGCGGCCTGCTGTTCCAGTACGCGCCGGCCGGCACCACCATCAACATCAACGAGGGCACACTCCAGGTACCGGCCTTCAATCCCAGCCACATCGACAAATGCGATCCGTCTCGGCCGGTCACGCCGGTGTGCGGGCCGCTGGACATCGGCTTCAATTTCGACATTGGCGTCGACAACAACCGGGTCTTCCTCAACGTAGGAATTTCCGGCGGCGTGGAGCTGGAAGTCTTCACTTGGGAGGTGCAGGACTGCTCCCCGTCGATCGTCAACGGACGGTCGGCATCGGTGTCCATCGTCAACAGCGAGCCGCCGGTCAAGAGCGTCCGCCTGTGCGCCTACACCAAGGAAGGCTGCATGGTGGTCGGCTTCACGCAAGTCAACGTCGGCAGCCCGGGCTAGCGCGCCATGCAGCCGAGCGCGCCCCACAGCATCCTGCGCCAGTACGTCGAGGTGCGGATGGCCGGCAGCGAGGCCGAGGCGCTGGCCTTGCAGGGCCGGCTGGCGGGCCTGTGTGCGCAATGGCTGACGCCGGTGATCGAACGCGCGCTGGAACGCTGCTGTCCGCCGCGCGGCGTGCTGCGCATCGAGCGGCTGGAGGTGGACGCCGGCAGCGTCGCGCTGGGGCGGTTGGAGCAGGATCTGCCGGCGCTGCTGGAGCGCTGCCTGGACCAGGCGCTCGGCGTCCATCTGGCCGGTGGCGCGGGAGGCGCCGCCGACGGGCGGGCCGCGCCGCGCCACATCGGCCTGGCGCAGGCGCTGGACGAGGCGCTGGCCCACTTCCTGCGCTACGGCACGCTGCCGGCCGCGTTGCACCTGGCCGCGGGCATGGACTTCGAGGCCACCTTGTTGGCCGCCTGGAGCGCCGACGGCGGCGCGCTGGCGGCGCTGGATTCGGCCGCGACGGCGCCCGCCTGGGCCGCCGCGCCCGGCGCGCCGACGGCCGGGCAGGCGGCGGGGCCCTCCGCACTGGCGAGCGGGCAAGTGGCCGCGCCGCCGGCGCCGACGGCCGACCTGATGGCGGCGCTGCGCGGCTCCAGCGCGCTGCGCCGCCTGTGCGGCCAGTTCTCGACCGGCTTCCAGTTGCTGCTGCTGGCGCGCCTGTCGCCCGCGCTGGCGGCGGCGCTGCAGGCCAGCCTGGCGCAGTTGCGCGCGCGAGCCCAGGGTGCCACGGCCGAGGCGGGCGCGCGGCTGCTGTGCCGCGCCGGGCTGGAGCTGGCGCTGCACGGCCGCGTCGGCGACGCCAGGCTGCCGCTGCATGGCGCGCTGTGGCGCGGCCTGCCCGAGCAGGCCGCGCGCGCCGCGCTGGCCGCCTTGCATCCGGCCGCGCCGCGCGGCGACCGGGGCCGCGCGCCGGCCGTGCTGCGCGCGCCGCCCGGCGAACGCGGGCGCCCGGCGGCCCGGCCGGACGTGGCGCGCGGCGACGAACACCCGGACCGACGCCACGGCATCTACCTCGACAACGCCGGCCTGGTGCTGCTGCATCCCTTCCTGCCGCGCCTGTTCGACGCGCTGGGATTCAGCCAGGAGGGGCGTCTGCTGCGGCCGGGCAGGGCGCTGGCGCTGCTGTACTTCCTCGCCAGCGGGCGGCCCAGCACGCCGGAGTACGCGCTGGCGCTGCCCAAGCTGCTGTGCGCGCTGCCGCTGACGGCCACCGTGGAGGACGGCGTGGTGTTGACCGCCGCCGAGTGCGCCGAGGCCGAGGCGCTGCTGGCGGCGGTGATCGGCCACTGGACGGCGCTGCGCAACACCTCGCCCGACGGCCTGCGCGGCGCCTTCCTGCTGCGTGCCGGCAAGCTGAGCGAGCGCGCCGGCGAGTGGCTGCTGCAGGTCGAGCCGCAGACCGCCGACATCCTGCTGGGCGATCTGCCGTGGGGCATCTCGGCGGTGCGGCTGCCGTGGATGGAGCGCATCCTGTGGGTCGAATGGACTTAGCGGACCGCCATGAAAACCAGCGCAGAGAAATCCACCACATCCACCACCACCACGCCGGCCACGGCACATCGGGCCGGCCAGCAGCCGTTCTTCCAAAAGAGCGGCCTGGACGAGCGCGCCGCGCCGCGCGGCGGCGCGATGCCGGCCAAGGTGGTGCAGGCCAAGCTGAGCGTCAACCAACCGGGCGACCACTTCGAGCGGGAGGCCGAACGCATGGCCGACCACGTGATGAGCGCGCCGACCATCGTCAAGCCCGAGTGGGCCACCGGCCGCGCCAGCGACTGGGCCTCGATGGCCGGCGACCGGCTGCAGAAGAAGGAGGCCGAACGCGTGCAGGGCAAAGACGCCGAAGCGGCGCCGCGCAAGGAGGTCGAACGCATCCAGCGCAAAGACAGCGGGCGCGTGCAGCGCAAGGAGGCCGAGCCGGCACAGCGCAAGGAGGCCGAGCGCATCCAACGCAAAGACGACGAGCGGGTGCAGCGCAAGGAAACCGGTGCCGCGCCGCAGGTCGACGGCGCCACCCAGTCGGCGCTGATGAACCAGATGAGCGGCGGCGAGGCGCTGTCGGCCGAGACGCGCGGCTTCATGGAGCCGCGCTTCGGCGCCGACTTCAGTGGCGTGCGGGTGCACCGCGACAGGGAATCGGCCGGCCTGAGCAACCGCCTCGGCGCCCGCGCCTTCACCCTGCGCAACCACGTCTTCTTCTCGGATAACCAGTTCCAGCCCGGCACGCGCGACGGCAAGCATCTGCTGGCGCACGAGCTGACCCACACCATCCAGCAGGGCCAGTCGGTGCGGCGCAGCGCGCAGCCTGCCGTCGAGCGCGGCGCGCAGCCGGTCGTGCAACGCAGCCCGCAGGTGTCGACCAACAGCGCCACGCCGGCGATCCAGCGCCTGGGCGTGCAGGACGCGCTCGACTACTTCGCCGACAAGGCCTACTACATCCCCGGCTACCGCCTGCTGACCATCGTGCTGGGCTTCAACCCGATCAACCAGCGCAGCGCCGACCGCAGCGCCGCCAACATCCTGCGCGCCCTGGTCGAGTTGATCCCCGGCGGCGCGCTGATCGCCCAGGCGCTGGACAACCACGGCGTGTTCACCCGCGCCGGCGCCTGGGTCGAGCAGCAGCTGGCCACGCTGGGCGACATCGGCGGCGCCATCGTCGCCGGCCTGGCGCGTTTCATCGACTCGCTCAGCTGGCGCGACATCTTCGACCTGGGCGGCGTGTGGGACCGCGCCAAGGCGATCTTCACCAACCCCATCGGCAGGCTGATCTCTTTCGGCGCCGGCGTCGTGACGGGGCTGATGGCCATCGTGCGCGAGGTGGTGCTGCGCCCGCTGGCGGCGCTGGCCGAGGGCACCGCCGGCTACGACCTGCTGAAGGCCGTGCTGGGCCAGGACCCGGTCACCGGCGAGGCGGTGCCGCGCTCGCCGGCCCTGCTGATCGGCGGCTTCATGAAGCTGATCGGCCAGGAGGAGGTGTGGCAGAACATCCAGAAGGGCAACGCCATCGGCCGCGCCTGGGACTGGTTCCAGGGCGCGCTGGAGGGGCTGATGGGATTCGTGCGCGCCATCCCCGGCCAGATCGTGGACACGCTGCGCAGCATCACCTGGCAGGACGTGCTGACCATCACCGGCCTGTTTTCCAAGGTGGGGCGGGCCTTCCTCAACGTCGCCGGGCAGTTCCTCAGCTGGGCCGGGGCGCAGGTCATCACGCTGTTGGAGATCATCTTCTCGGTGGTGGCGCCGCGCGCCGTCCCCTACATCAAGAAGGCGCAGGGCGCCTTCCGCAGCATCATCCAGAACCCGATCGGCTTCGTCGGCAACCTGGTGCGCGCCGGCAAGCTGGGTTTCCAAAACTTCGCCGCCAACATCGGCGCGCATTTGAAGACGGCGCTGATCAAGTGGATCACCGGGCCGCTGGGCGAGGCCGGCGTCTACATTCCCAAGGAGTTCAGCCTGATCGAGATCGTCAAGCTGGTGCTGTCGGTGCTCGGCCTGACCTGGACCAACATCCGCTCCAAGCTGGTCAAGATCATCCCCGACCCGGTGTTGACGGTGCTGGAGAAGACCGCCGGCGTGCTGGTGACCCTGGTGCGCGACGGCCCGGCGGCGGCCTGGCAGGAGATCAAGAACGAACTCAACGAGCTGAAGGACAGCATGATCGCCAAGGTCACCGAGATGGTCACCACCGAGATCGTCAAGGCCGCCGTGACCAAGCTGGTGACCATGCTCAACCCGGCCGGCGCGGTGATCCAGGCGATCATCGCGATCTACAACACGATCAGCTTCTTCATCCAGAAGATCAACCAGATCGCCGCCGTGGTGGCCTCCTTCATCGACTCGATCGCCGCCATCGCCGCCGGCCAGCTCGGCCCCGCCGCCAAGCGCGTCGAGCAGACGCTGGCCAACACGCTGCTCATCGTGATCGGCTTCCTGGCCAAGTTCGCCGGCCTGGGCGGCATACCGGACAAGCTGGTCGGCGTGGTCAAGAAGATCCGTGCGCCGATCGACAAGGGCCTCGACAAGATCGTCGCCTGGCTCGGCGGCCTGCTCAAGAAGATAGGTGCGGCGGCCAAGGCGGGCCTGCGCAAGCTGCTCAACTGGTGGCGCAAGAAGGTGCCGGTCAAGGGCGGCGGCGAAAGCCACACCTTGACCTTCGCCGGCGAGGGCAAGGCGGCCAAGCTGGTGCTGCGCTCCGACCCGGCGCTGCCGTCGGTGTTCCTGACCGCCACGGCGGCGACGCGCCGCCTGGCGAAGGCGAAGAGCGCCAAGCCGATCAGCACGGCGGTGACCCACGAGGAGGCGATCGTGCCGATCCAAAAGGAGCTGCGCGAGCTGGACGACGCCGGCCCCGACTCCACCACCGCCGACACCGCCTCCGGCAAGGCCGCCACCAAGGCCGACAAGCTGTCCAAGCAGCTCGACGGCAAGCTGGCCACGCTGGCGGCCCACGTCGGCGAGACGCTGGAGGACTGGCAGGTGAACGACCCGGAGGTGAAGAAGGACGACATCGCCATCACGCGCGGCAGCTTCAGCTTCCAGCAGAAGGTGCGCGTCGGCGAGCAGCACGCCGACAAGGGCGAGCTGGCCTACGACAGCAAGAACAAGGCCTGGAGCAAGCTGGGCACGCGCGACGGCGCCCGCCTGGGGCGGCGCCACGTGATCTCGGCGCACGACATGTCGACCCACTACAACACCGCGCTGGTCGGCAAGAAGGTCTCCGAGGCCAAGGTGCTGCTGGAGCAGCGCGGTTCGGTGGGCGACGCGCTGACGCCGGTGCCCGACCTGAAGCTGGCCAGCCTGCAGGCCTCCGCCAAGACGCGCTACAACAAGTTCTTTGGCTACGCCCGCAACCTGTTCATCGGCGACCAGCTGGAGAACAGCATGCTGCAGGCGAACATCGACCCCTTCCATCCCGAGATGGCCGGCAATGACAAGAAGCTCGACGAGCACGTGCGCCACATCAAGCGCGGCTGGGCGCTGGACGGCACGCTGAAGGTCACCGGCTTGGACGAAGCCTAGTCTATGTCCGCCGTCAACCTGCAGACCGCCTTGCACTACCTGCGCGCCATCATCCTGGCGCGCCTGCGCGACGCCGCGCCGGACGAGCTGGAACGCTCCGTCAACGACACCGCCTGGTACGACGACGGCTCGCCCTTCGCCCGCTTCGTCGAGCGGCACCAGCCGGCCTTCGAGGAATACATCGTGCTGCTGCTGGCCTTGTCGCCCAACGTGCACCCGACGTTTTTGAACGACGTCATCGCCAGCCACCTGCCGGACGGCGGCGACTTCGCCGCCTTCGGCGGCGTGCGCGTCAACGGCCACCGTGGCGTCATCCCCACCGGCGAGACGGCGCAGTTCATCCTGGCCGGCGACAACCTGGTCAACCGCCTGCAGGTGCAGCGCATGCTGGGCGGCGGCCATTGGTTCGCCCGCCAGCGCGTGCTGTGGCTCGAAGCGGTGCAGGAGGGCGAGCCGGCCATGAGCGGGCGCTTGATCCTGGCGCCGGAGGTGGTCGAACTGCTCACCGTCGGCGCGGTCAGCAAGCCGCGCTTTTCCAGCGCCTTCCCGGCCGAGCTGCTGGAGACGGAAATGGAGTGGGACGACCTGGTGCTGAACCCGGACACGCGGCGGCAGATCCGCGACATCGAGCACTGGACCGTGCACAAGGACACCCTGCTGCGCGACTGGGGCATGGGCCGCAAGATGAAGCCGGGCTACCGCGCCCTGTTCTACGGCCCGCCCGGCACCGGCAAGACGCTGACGGCGAGCCTGCTGGGCAAGCAGACCGGCCTGGACGTCTACCGCATCGACCTGTCGCGGGTGGTGTCGAAGTTCATCGGCGAGACCGAGAAGAACCTGGCCAACCTGTTCGACAAGGCCGAGAACAAGCAGTGGATTCTGTTCTTCGACGAGGCCGACGCGCTGTTCGGCAAGCGCACCGACATCCGCGACGCCCACGACAAATACGCCAACCAGGAGGTGGCCTACCTGCTGCAACGCATCGAGAGCTACAACGGCCTGGTGATCCTGGCCACCAACCAACGCGGCAACATCGACGACGCCTTCGTGCGCCGCTTCCAGGCGATGATCCATTTCCCGCTGCCCGGCGTGGCCGAGCGCGAGGCGATCTGGCGCAAGAGCATGCCGCCGCAGATCGTCCTGGCCGACGACCTGCGCTGGCCGGCGGTGGCGGCCAGCCACGAATTGACCGGCGCCAGCATCCTGAACATTTGTCATTACTGCGCGCTGCAAGTGTTGGCAAATGACAACATTGCATTGTCCGCCGCCGCGCTCGAGGCCGGGGTGATGCGCGAATACGTCAAGGAGGGCAGGGTGGTGTAGCGGCCCAAGGTGGCATAAGCTGCCACAACGGGCCACTTTGTATTTGCAATCCGACGCGCATGTCCTATACAGTGTCAGTCAGAGTGTCAGTGAGCGTGGCGCCCGGCGCCGGCTCGCGGCGCGGGCTGGAGGAGGGACATGTTGGCATCGAACACGCATCCTCCCGCCACCGGGACGGACAGCAAGGCACACGCCGAGGCGCAGCTGCAACTGCTGCGCGAGTACCTGACCGGCTTCGAGCTGGCGCACTTCTCCTCGTCGCTGCATCTGATCCGCCAGATGCCGCTGGCGCCCGGCCAGGCGTTGGAGCTGGAGGCCTTCCAGATCCTGGCGCAGTCGCTGCACGACGACGCGGCGCCCAACGAGTTGCTGCTGCGCGCCAAGAGCCTGCAGATGCAGGCCCAGTCCGAAAACTTCCCCATGGCCCAGGCCGCCGCCTGGCGCGCCCTGCAATGGGTGCAGACCCGCATGCGGCTGTACCACGCCGCGCTCGACAGCGTGGCGCGCGCCGGCGAGCTGTACCAGCGTTGCGGCCAGGACGCCCTGGCCGTGCAGATGCGCGCGATCCGCTGCACCGTGCTGTTCAGCTCGGAGATGTATGTCGAGCTGCGGCAGAACTGCGCCGAGCTGCTCGGCCACCCGGACGGCCTGGCCGCGCCGGTGCGCGCCCTGCTGCTCAACTATTCCGCCTCGGCCGCCTACTACCTGGCCATCGAGGAGGACGACGAGGACAGCGCCGCGCCCCACTGGGACGACTGCCTGGCGCTGCGCCAGCAGGCGCTGGCGCTGGCCTGCGCCGAGGGCCTGCACTACCACGAGGGGCTGGCGCTGCTGAACCTGGCGGTGGTGACGGCCACGCTGGGGCGGGCGGCCGAGAGCCGCGAGTATCTGCGCCAGTTCCACCGGCGGGTCGAGCCGGAGCACGTGCAGCCCTACTGGGTGCTCGGCCTGCGCCTGTGCGAGGTCTTGCTCGGCTGCGTGGAACTGCCGCGCGAGCAGGCCTGGCGCACGCTGCTCGCCTTCGACGCCGAGCTGGCGCTGGAGCCGCCGCACAGCATCGGCTCGCGCGAGATCGTCTCGCACACCATCCGCCGCTACGGCCGCCAGTGGGGCTACCTGGAGCAGACGCTGCAGGCCTGCATCAGCCAGGTGCGGGTCGAGCGGCGCCACAAGCGCGAGATCGCCAACGCGCTAGGCGAGACCATCAACGCCGTCATGGAGCGGCCCCATCTGCAGCACGAGAACGCCCAACTGGCCCAGCACGGCACGGCGCTGGAGAACTCCCTGGCGCAGCGCAACATCGAGCTGAGCAACGCGCTGTGCAAGGTGCAGGCCGAGGTCAGCGTGCGCCAGGCGGCCGAGGCGGCGCTGCGCCGCGCCCACGACGAGCTCGAGGAGCAGGTGCGCGCGCGCACCGGCGAGTTGGAGCTGGCCATGCGCTCGCTGATGCAGCAGGAGAAGCAGCTGGGCATGTCGCGCATGGTGGTGGGCATGGCGCACGAGATGAACACGCCGCTGGGCAACGCCCGCGTCGCCGCCAGCGCCATCGCCGAGCAGGGCGTCGAGCTGCAGCGCAACCTGGCCGGCGGCACGCTGAAGCGCAGCCAGCTGCAGGCGCTGCTGTCCCACGTGGCCGACGGCGGCGCGTTGCTGGAGCGGGCCATCAGCCAGATCAGCGCGCTGGTCGAGCGCTTCAAGGGCTTGTCCAGCCACCCGGAGCAGGAGGCTTGCGGCCGGTTCGACATGGCCGAGCTGCTGCGCATGTGCCAGGGCCACTGGCAGCCGCTGATGGGGCCGCAGTCGGTGCGCATGCGGCTGGAGCTGCCCGAGGAACTATGGCTGAGCGGCTACGGCAACGGCTGCCGCCAGGTGTTCCAGCAACTGTTCGAAAACAGCATCTACCACGGCTTCAAGGGGCGGACGGGCGGCGAGATCGTCGTGGCCGCCAGTCGCGTGGGCGAGGAGCTGTTGATCGAGTGGGCCGACGACGGCAACGGCATCGCCGCCGAGCATCTGGGCAAGGTGTTCGAACCCTTCTTCACCACCCAGCTGGGCCAGAGCGGCGCCGGCCTGGGCCTGGCCAGCGTGCACAGCCTGGTGGTGGACATGATGAAGGGCAGCGTGGCCATCGCCAGCGCGCCGGGGGAGGGCGCGCGGGTGCTGCTGCGGCTGCCGGTGGCGGGCGGCGCGGTAGAGTTGGCCGCCCTTCGATAGCGGCTTGCCTGGACAAAGTATGATAAGGTAATACCTATCACTAAGCGACTGGAGACGCACCATGACAGCCATTGTTGCCCGCCCCATGTCGGTCAAGCTGGACCCGGATACTCGCGCCCGTCTAGAGCACTTGGCGGAGTCCCGCCGCAGAACTAAAGTGGACCCGTCAGTCAAGACACTCTGCCAGTTAATTTAAGCTGTGCCCATTTCCACTTCATCAGCTGCTCGGCGCTGTCCCGTACCACTC
>NZ_FOTW01000010.1 GCF_900114705.1 Rugamonas rubra | reverse complement strand
ACAATATCGAGCGCGCGTTGGCATTGTTCATGGTCGTGGCGTGGCGCATCGCCCACTTGATGCGCCTGGGCCGCATCTGTCCGGATCTGGACGCGGGCCTGTTCTTTGATCCTGACGAAATCCGCGGAGCCTACCTGCTCACGAAGGAGCGACGGCCGGATCGACCTCCGACCCTGAACGAAGTCTTGCGACTGATCGCCCGCGTCGGCGGATTCTTGGGGCGAAAAGGCGACGGCGATCCAGGAGTGAAAACGATTTGGCAGGGGATTCAGGAAGTGCGCGTGGCCGCACTAACGATAAAAGCGCTACGCGAGGAAGCCGAGTGACTTGTGTATAAACCTATGGGTCTACTGCTACCCCGACTCTGAAGTATTAAAGAACATTCTTAATATTACCGATCAAAGTACGTTGAACGATGCGGAGGTGGCTTTTTCTCAGCATCGTTTAGCTACATTTGAGTATCCTGCACTTTCGAAATTTTCCTTGAATACTTGGAAAAATATTCATTTCTATTTATTTCAAGATGTCTATGATTGGGCCGGTGAGCTACGGACGGTGAAGATTCGCAAGGGGAGCAGTGTGTTCGCAATGCCAGAACAACTTGATCAGTATGGCGGCTCCCTGTTTTCAAGGCTTGAAAAGGAAAGTTTTCTTTGTGGACTCGAACAATCGGAATTTGTGAAACGCTTGGCATTTCACTTCGGGGAGCTAAATGTTTTGCATCCATTTAGAGAAGGAAACGGTCGCTCTCAGCGACTCTTGTTTGAACTTATTGCGCTTAACGCTGGTTACGTCTTAGATTGGCTGAGCGTAAATAAGGATATATGGATTCGTGCAAACATTTCGGCATATAACGGCGATTATGCTCCCCTTGAGCAGCTATTCGACGGTGTCGTGAAGAAAATATCGATGGGTTATTGATTTATTTCGAAACCTTAGGGACGCGCTGATTTGTTAGTTTAGTTGTCGCCCAACGCTCCTGCGGTGAGCGAGACCTGAGACCACAACTAGGTATCCTGCCCTAAGCAAACGGATCGTAAGTCCCCACACTCCACAAATGCCCCTCCGGATCGCGGCAGGTGAAGCCCCGGCCGCCGTAGTCCTCGTCCTTGATGTCCATTTCGACTTTCACTCCCGACTCCAGCACGCGGCCGTAGACCAGGTCGGCGTCGTTGACCAGCAGGTAGCTGCACTGCGTCACGCCGCCGCCGATCTGCGCCGGCTCGCGCATCAGGCGGCCGAACTCGGTGTCGAAGATGGAGCTGAGCATGACCATGCCGTTGCCGTAGCCCAGCTGGGCGTGGGCGATGCTGCCGTCCTCGTTGGGAATCACCAGCAGGCGCTCGAAGCCGAGGTTGTCGCACAACCAGTCGATGGCGGCCGGCGCGTCGCGGTAGCGCAGGCAGGGGATGACGTTGGCTTTTGTATTCTTCGGAATGTTGGACATATTATTCTCCCTGAGTCGGTCGTGTGACAAAAAACATAGAACATCTTCGATCACTTTTCCAGTGTCGACGTTCATGCCATCGACCGCGCTACGCGCGCGTTTTGACGTCGATCAGAAGAACGCAGACCCCCGTAGGATGAATCCGAACGCCATGAAATCGGCCGTTAGGAATGGCGGGTGGCGAAGCCGCCGTAGACGCGGGGCATCATTTCATCATAGGTCGCCGGGCGGCGGCCCGCAAGCGCCGAGGCCGCCTACATCTGCTGGAACAGGTGGGCGTGACCCCGGCTCACTTCCAGCTGTTCGGCGCAGTCGCGCAGCTTGACCATCTGCCGGCCGCGCAGGTCGCGCGTGACTTGCGTGATGGCGTCGACCCGCACCAGCGTGGAGCGGTGGATGCGCCAGAACTCGTCCGGGTCGAGCTCGTCGGCCAGCTCCTTCAGCGTCTTGCGGATCAACACCTCGCCCTGCTCGGTCTTGACCCGCGTGTACTTCTCCTCGGCCTGGAAGAACAGCACCTCGCGCGTGCTGATCATGCGCAGGTTGCCGCCCACCTGCGCCTGGACCCAGCGCAGATAGTTTGGCTTGGCCGTCTGGCCCTGCAGCAGCGCGCCGAGCTGGCGGGCGATGTCGTCGGGCCGGCGCCCCAGGCGCGCTTGCAGGCGGGCGCAGGTGCCGGCCAGACGGGCGGCGTCGGCGGGCTTGAGCACGTAGTCGAGCGCGCCCTGCTCGAAGGCGGCGATGGCGTACTGGTCGTAGGCGGTGACGAACACCAGGTGGCAGCGGTTGAACAGCAGCCGCGCCGCCTCGATGCCGGACAGGCCGGGCATGCGGATGTCGAGGAAGACGATGTCGGGCTGGTGCTGGCCGGCCAACGCCACCGCCTCGATGCCGTTGGCCGCCTCGGCGACGATCTCCAGCTCCGGCCAGACCTCGCGCAGGCGGCTGCGCAGCTGGGCGCGCATGGCGTCCTCGTCGTCGGCGATCAGGGCGGTGGCGCGCGGCGCGCTGTGTGCTTGGTTCATGTGGCGGCGCTCCCGGCGAAGATGTCCGGCGCGTAGGGCAGGCGGATCAGCGCGCGCGTGCCGCCGCTGTGCGGCGCCTCCAGCACCAGCTGGGCGCGCTGGCCGTACAGCAAGCGCAGGCGCTCGCGCACGTTGGACAGGCCGACGCCGTCGTCGGCGTGCAGGTTGAAGCCGACGCCATCGTCCTGCACCTCCACTTGCAGCATGGCGCCGTCGACGCTGGCGCGGATGTCGATGCGGCCTCCCTCGACCTTCGGCTCCAGACCGTGTTTGATGGCGTTCTCGATCAAAATTTGCAGCATCATCGGCGGCAGGCTGGCGCTGTGCATCTGGGCCGGCACGTCGATCGACACGGCCAGCCGCGCCTTCATCCTCGCTTGCATGATGGCCAGGTAGGCGCGCGCCATCTCCAGCTGGCGGCCCAGCGTGGCGCTGCCGGGGCCGCGCATTTGCGGCAGCGTGGCGCGCAGATAGGCGATCAGGTGGGTGTGGATTTTCGCCGCCTGCGGCGGGTCGGTCTCGATCAGCTGGCCGATCAGGGCCAGGGTGTTGAACAGGAAGTGCGGTTCGATCTGCGCCTGCAACGCCGCCATGCGCGCCTCGACCAGGCGCCGCTCCAGGCCCTCGGCGCCGGCCTCGGTGCTGGCTTGGCGCGCCTCCAGCTCGGCCTTGCGCTTGCCGCCGGCCAGCACCTTCAGCAGGAAGGAGACGACGATGAAGGCGACCGCCTGTTTCGGCAGCCACAGCGGGGTTACGCACAGCAGCAGCAACAGCACCCAGATCACGTACAGCTTGCGCCATGGTACTTGGGCCAGCCAGTCGAAAAAGCGCCACCACAGCGCGCTGGCGGTGTCGCCCACCTCGCGCACGAATTCAAGCACGCGGTTGGCCTTTCTCATGGATGGGTCTTGTCGTCGTGACGGGCGCGGCGGCTGCCGATGACCACGGCGCCGAGCGCCAGTTTGAGCAGCAGGAAGACGGTGAACAGCACCAAGGCCAGCGGCAGGATGGTCAGCAGCAGCGCCAGCAGCACGCTGCTCAACAGCAGGGCCGGCCAGGACATGCGGCGCAGCGCGCGCAGGCCGATGCGGCCGGTGTGGAGGAAGGCCCGCACGACATCGTCGAGCAGGTCGCAGATCGATTGGCAGGTGATGCGTTGCATGGTGAGGCTCCCAGGTCCGGTTGATGGAATGGTGCCACTGTAGCGCGGCCGCCGGCGCGCCCTCAGCGGATTCCGATCAACGGTCGATTCGACGGCATGGCCGGCGGGAGCCGCCGATGAACGGTGCCGTGCGGCGGTTCAGCCGCTCAGCCCTTGGCGGCGCGCCAGTCGCTGCGCAGCAGGCCGTACATGTCGCTGCCGGACACTTCGCCGTTGACGAACCAGCGCTCGCGCAGCTGCCCCTCGAGGCGGAAGTGCAGCTTGTCCAGCAGCTTGGCCGAGGCGGCGTTGTGCGGGTGCAGGTCGGCCTCGATGCGGTTCAGCTCGAGCTGCTCGAAGCCATGCTCGATCAGCAGCGCCAACGCCTCGCCCATGTAGCCGTGGCCCCAGTGCGGCCGGGCCAGCAGGTAGCCGATCTCGCAGCGGTGGTTGGCGCGCATGATGGCGTACAGCGTGACGGTGCCGATCAACTGGCCCGTCTCGCGCAGCGTCACGCCGAGCTGCAAGGCCGTGCCGTCGCGGTAGTTGTCCTCGCTTTGCCTGACGTGATCGACCGCCTGGGCCTTTTCGCGCCAGGGCGCGCAGCTCCAGTAGCGCATCGTCTCGTCGTCGCGGCAGATGGTGAACAGGGCGTCGGCGTCGGCCGGGGTGAGCACGCGCAGGGTCAGGCGCGGGCTGTGCAACGTGGTGGGAAGGAAACGGGGCATGTGTTCGGCCATGTTGTTTTTACAATTTTCGCAAGCATACACGAAAGCGCCGTAAGTGTTTTCCGATAAGAAATTTATTAGTGCCGCATGGAAATTATTAGTCGATTTATGATACCCTGAGGGTAACTTAAATTGATGTCTGGGAATAATATGCCAAGCATGTCAAAACACTTCCTCGCCGCCGCCACCACCGCTTTCTGTGCGCTGGCCGCCGGCGCCAGCCAGGCCGTCGTACTCGACTTGGGCGTGAGCAACGCCAACCTCTTTTCACTCGGTAACTTCAAGGCCTCCAGCAGCGACGTCGAGGGCGCCGTGCTGGTGCGCGGCAACCTAAGCGCCAGCAGCTACTCGATCAACGACAAGAACCAGGACGCCTACGGCAAGAACAACGGCTCCGGCTATTCGCTGGCGGTGGGCGGCAACCTCGACTACAGCTCCGGCTCTATCAAACACGGCAAGATTTATGTCGGCGGCGACACCAAGACCAGCAGCGTCGGTCTGCAAAGCTCAACCATCACGAAGACGGCGCCGGTGTCCTTCGACGCGCTGGCCAGCAATGCCAAGAACGTCTCGAGCTCGCTGTCCAAGGTGGCCACGACCGGCTCGTCGGCCATCCAGTACGGCGGCATGACCCTCACCGGCAGCAAGAAGTCGGTGGAGGTGTTCAACCTGAGCGGCAAGGACCTGTCCAGCGTCAACAATTTCACCCTTAGCGGCCTGAGCAAGAACGCCACGCTGATCTTCAACGTCAGCGGCGCCGACGCCATCGGCTTCAACCAGAACGGTGTGGGCCTGGACGGCTTCAAGGACTACAACGTGCTGTTCAACTTCTACCAGAGCACGGCGCTGAACATCCAGAGCGTCGGCATCCAGGGCAGCCTGCTGGCGCCGCTGGCCACGGTCACCGGCTACGGCGGCCAGATCAACGGCAACGTCATCGTCGGCGACTGGTTGTCCAACGTCCAAGTCAACGCCAACCATTTCTTCAAGCCCGTCAACGTGAGCGGCTATGTGACGGCGGTGCCGGAGCCGGAGACCTACGCGATGTTGCTGGCAGGCCTGGGCCTGCTGGGCGTGATGCGCCGCCGCCGGCGCGGCTGATTCGAATCCCTGTAGTGGTAGTGTTGCGCCGCCCGCCATACCGGGCGGTTTTTTTTGTTCTGGGAAGTGGCAATTGTTATCGCAGTTACAAAAATAATTTACTTTATACCATCTGTTTGATCAATATCATGATACAATTATCGTAACGTTGGTTTCAATTATGCAATTTCGCCGGTGATGTGGCTGGCGGCTTTCTTTACGATAGGAGTGGTACATGTTGGTACGTCCAGTTTCCCTTAGCGCGCTCGCCGTCGCTGCCTTGTTCTCCAGCGCGGCCCAGGCCGCCCCGCTCAGCGCGACCCAGGTCTTGCAGCAATTCAATGTGGTGGTGACTGGCGATATCCACTCGAGCTCCCACGTTGACGGCCGCACCTTCGCCGGCGGCAACGTCGTCGGCGGCGACTATGTGCAGCACGTCAACGACACGCCGGCCTCGGCCTATGCCGGCCTGACCGTGGGCGGCGACCTGCGCGGCGCCAACGTCAACGGCCTCGGCGTGGTGGTCGGCGGCGACATCTATTTCCGTGGCGTCAACAGCGGCGCCGCCTACGTCGGCGGCAAGGCCACCGGCGTCAGCTTCGGCGGCGACGCCTGGGTCGGCGGCGTCGCCGACGGTGTCAACTTCAACGGCGCCGGCCATGCCGCCAGCCTGGTCAACACCAACAACAACCGCCCGCTGGCAGCGCCGACGGCGGCGATGAACAGCACCCTGGCGGCGTCGACCTCGACCAACTTCGGCAGCGTGCTCGGTGGCCTGTCGAGTTCCTTGTCCACGCTGCACAGCACTGGCAGCACGGTGGACTTCAGCAACAACAACCAGCAGGTGACCTTCAACGCCGTGGCGCAAAACGGCGTCGCCGTGTTCGACCTGCGCGCGCTCGACAGCAGCATCTTCTCGGCCACCACCAGCGACATCGTCTTCAACATGAACGGCGCCACCACGGTGATCCTCAACACCGACGACAAGAACCTGAGCCTGATGGCCAACTTCAACCAGGCGCAGTCGCTGGGCGGCCAATTGATCTGGAACTTCGCCGGCGCCGAGAGCGTCACCGTCGGCCGCACCTTCGGCGGCCAGGTGCTGGCCACCGGCGCCACCTTCAGCAACGTGGGCGGCGCCAACGTCGAAGGCGGCGTGTTCGCCGCCAACCTGCACCAGGACGGCGAGATCCACCTGCAGTCGTTCAGCGGCACGCTGCCGGTGACGGCCGTGCCGGAACCGGAAGGCTACGCCATGATGGGCCTCGGTCTCGGCCTGCTCGGCCTGGTGGCGCGCCGCCGCAAGCCGGCACCGTTCCGCCAGTCCTGATGTAAGGGGCCGGCCGCCGCGCCGGCCCTGTCCTCCATTCGGCCATGCCGCGCCGTGCCGCCTCCTCAGGCGGCGACGCGGACGGTGGCCAGCACCATGTCGACGATGAGCTTTTCGGCGTCGTCGAAGTCCTTCTTGTTCAACTGCTTGCGGTTCAACACCAGCCCCATTTGCGTCGAGAAGTCGGCGTAGGACTGGGTCATCGCCCAGATCGCGAACAGCAGATGGGTGGCGTTGACCGGCGCGATCTTGCCGGCGCTGATCCACTGTTCGAACACCTCGATATCTTTGCGCAGCAGCGGCACCACGCGGCTCTGGATCTGCGCGCCGTACAACTGCGCGCCGCCGATCACCTCCATCGCATACACCCGCGAGGCCCACGGCTGCTCGCGCGAGAAGCGCAGCTTGGCCTGCACGTAGGCGCGCAGCGCCTCCTGCGGCTCGTCGTCGGCGTGGGCCAGGTGCTCCATGCGCTCGAGCCAGTCGTCGAGCACGTTGTCGAGCACGCGCTGGTACAAGGCCTGCTTGGTGGGGAAGTAGTACATCAGGTTCTGCTTCGACAGGCCGGCGTTCTCCGCCACGGTGGCGATCGAGGCGCCCTCGTAGCCGCATTCGGCGAACACCTTGACCGCCTCGGCGGCGATGTCGGCCTCCAGCTTGTCGCGGTTGAGCACGCGCCGCTTGATCTTCGGCGCGGCGGCGGACGGTTTGACGGTGGCCATGGTCTCTCTTTCAGCTTGGTCGGATCGACTGCAGAAAGGTCAGCAGCTGCAGGCGGTCGCTGTAGGCGACATTGAAACGGAACCAGACCGTGTCGGCCTGGCGCAGCATGAAGAACTCGTTGGGCGACAGCAGGATGCCGGACTTGAGCGCCTGGTCGGCGATCAGCTTGCCGTTCCATTCGGCCGTCGGCGCCACGTCCCAGCCGGCGCTGACGAACATGCCGCCGCGCGGCCGCGCCAGCGGCGCCATGCCGGCCGCGCGCAGGCTGTCGATGGTGCGCTCGCGGCCGGCGTCGAGCTGGTTGATCAGCTTTTCCAGCATGCGCTTGTAGGGCCGCGCCGTGACGGCGTGGTAGACGGCGCGCTCGTTGATCTCCGAGGTGGTCAGGCCGGCCAGCATCTTCACCCGCAGCAGCTCGGGCAGCAGCTGCGCCGAGGCGCTGATCGAGCCGACCCGCAGCACCGGCGACAGGGTCTTGGAGAAGCTGCCGACGCGGATCACCCGGCGCAGCCCGTCCATCGCCGCCAGCGAGGCCTCGCCGCGCGGCGCCAGCTCGCGGTAGATGTCGTCCTCGACCAGCCAGAAGTCGAACTGCTCGGCCAGGCCGAGCAGGCGGTGCGCCTGCGCCGCGCTGAGCGAGGTGCCGAGCGGGTTTTGCAGCACCGTGTTGACGAACATGAGCTTGGGCTGGGTGAGGGCGGCCTGCGCCGCCAGCGCCGCCATGTCCAGCCCCTGCGGTCCGCGCGGGATGCCGACCGGGATGCAGCCGTGGTGGCGGATCAGCGACAGCAGGTTGCTGTAGCCGGGGTCCTCGACCAGCACGGTGTCGCCCGGCTTGGTCAGGCTGCGCAGGATTAGGTCGAAGGCGTGGGTGGCGCCGTGGGTCAACAGGATCTGCTCCGGCTCGACGGCGTACAGCTCGTCCGACAGCGTCGCCGCCATGTGCTGGCGCAGCGTGGGGAAGCCGAGCGGGTGGCCGTAGCCGCGCAGCCGGTTGGCCGGGATGCGCATGGCCTGGCGCACCGCGTCGAGGATGGTGTCCTCGCCGTACCACTCGGGCGGCAGCCAGCCGGCGCCGACCGGCAGCGCGTCCGACACGCCGGAGTACAGGTCGGGGGTGAGGGCGTCGATCGCCGTCGGGCTGGAGTGGAAGGGCGGCGGCAGCAGCGCAGCCGGCAGGTCTTGGCGCGCGACGAAATAGCCGGAGCCGCGGCGCGAGGACAGCAGTCCCAGGGTCACTAGGCGGTCGTAGGCCTCGACAACTGTAAAGGTGCTGACGCCGTTACACTTGGCGAACTGCCGCACGGAGGGCATTTTGGTGCCGATGCGCAGCTCGCGCCTGGCCACCATGGCGCTGACGGCGGCGACGATCTGCTCGACCAGGCTGCCCTTGCCGCCGCGCTCGATCGCCACCAGCGGCCAGGCGCCGTCGGCCGCCGCCGGGTCCGCCGCCGGCGGCGCGGAATTGTGCTGGTCCATCGTCGCTGTCCCCTGGTTGTGCCCGCCCCGTTCGGGGAAAAGCAAACTGTAGTGTTTTCGTCGCCTGTACGGTTGGGCGGTTTTGCTATTTGTGTATCTGTGCCATAGTTGAAGCGCTGTCTATTATTGCATCATCATTTTGCCAACTGGTAAATTTTTTGTCCGGTTCATCAAAAAAACCGCAGTAGTTTTCAGGAGGAACGCATGAACGAATCCCGCCCAGAATCGATGTCCGCGTTTTGGATGCCCTTCACCAACAACCGCGACTTCAAGGCCAATCCCCGGCTGCTGGTGTCGGCCGAAGGCATGTACTACCGCGACGTCGACGGCAACGCCATCCTCGACGGCACCGCCGGCCTGTGGTGTGTGCCTTGCGGCCACGCCCAACCCGTCATCGTCGCCGCCGTGCGCGAGATGATCGGCCAGCTCGACTTCGCCCCCACCTTCCAGATGGGCCACCCGGCCGCCTTCGACCTGGCCGAAAAGCTGATGGACTACACCAACCACCGCTTCGGCCACGTCTTCTACACCAACTCCGGCTCCGAGGCGGTCGACACCGCGCTGAAGATGGCGCTGGCCTACCACAAGGCGCGCGGCGAGGCCGGCCGCACCCGCCTGATCGGCCGCGAGCGCGGCTACCACGGCGTCGGCTTCGGCGGCATGTCGGTCGGCGGCATCGCCGGCAACCGCAAGGCCTACGGCGCCGGCCTGCCGTATGTCGACCACCTGCCGCACACCCACAACCTGGAGAAGAACGCCTACACGCGCGGCGAGCCGGAACACGGCGCCAACCTGGCCGACGAGCTGGAACGCATCGTCGCGCTGCACGACGCCTCGACCATCGCCGCCGTCATCGTCGAGCCGGTGGCCGGCTCCACCGGCGTGCTGATCCCGCCCAAGGGCTACCTGAAGCGGCTGCGCGAGCTGTGCACCAAGCACGGCATCCTGCTGATCTTCGACGAGGTGATCACCGGCTTCGGCCGCCTGACCACGCCGTTCGCCGCCGACTACTTCGACGTCGAGCCGGACCTGATGACCACCGCCAAGGGACTGACCAACGGCGTGGTGCCGATGGGCGCGGTGTTCTCGAAAAAGTTCGTCCACGACGCCTTCATGGACGCGCCGCCGGGCATCGAGCTGTTCCACGGCTACACCTATTCCGGCCACCCGCTGGCCTGCGCCGCCTCGCTGGCCACGCTGCGCGTGTTCGAGGAGCAGAAGATCCTGGAGCACGCCGCCGGCATGCAGGAGTACTGGGCCGACGCGGTGCATTCGCTGAAAGGGCTGCCGCATGTGATCGACATCCGCACCATCGGCCTGATCGCCGGCATCGAACTGGCGCCGATCGCCGGCAAGCCGGGCGCGCGCGCCTTCGACGCCTTCAAGAAGGCCTTCGCCGACGGCGTCTTGATCCGCACCACCGGCGACATCATCGCCCTGTCGCCACCGCTGGTGCTGGAGAAAAAACACATCGATGAACTGTTCGGCAAACTGCGCACCGTGTTGAAGAATCTCGCTTAACAAGCGATGTACCTGGGGGGGAGGGCCACAAGCCCCGGCCCCCCGCCTAAGGTTCATGCCGCAAAGAGATGCCCAGGGTCAGACCCTCAGGGTCTGACCCTAGATTTTCGCCCTTGGGGTTTCTTCGCTTAGCTGCATGATCTGCTGATGTCCAATTGCTTCCAAATATAACAACGAGGAGAACAGCATGTTGGTAGGCGTCCCCAAAGAGATCAAGAACCAGGAATCGCGCGTTGGCCTGACCCCGGCCAGCGTCAAGGAACTCACGCTGCGCGGCCACCAGGTGCTGGTGCAAACCAACGCCGGCACCGCCATCGGCCTGACCGACGCCATGTACCTTGGCGCCGGCGCGAGCATCGTCGACACGGCCAAGGAAGTCTTCGCCCGCGCCGAGATGATCGTCAAGGTCAAGGAACCGCAGGCGCAGGAATGCGCCATGCTGCACGAAGACCAGATCCTCTACACCTACCTGCACCTCGCCCCCGACCCGGAGCAGACGCGCGCGCTGATGGCCTCCGGCGCCGTCTGCCTGGCCTACGAGACCATCACCGGCGCGAACGGCGGCCTGCCGCTGCTGGCGCCAATGAGCGAGGTGGCCGGCCGCATGGCCATCCAGGCCGGCGCCGCGCATTTGGAAAAATCCAAGGGCGGCATGGGTCTGCTGCTGGGCGGCGTGCCCGGCGTGGCGCCCGGCCATATAGCCATCATCGGCGCCGGTGTGGTCGGCACCAACGCGCTGCAAATGGCCGTCGGCATCGGCGCCCGCGTCACCATCCTCGACAAGAACATCGACCGCCTGCGCCAGCTCGATCTGATCTACGGCAACCGCGTCGCCACCCGCTACTCCAACGCCCACAGCATCGAAGAGGCGGTGTTCGACGCCGACCTGGTGGTGGGCGGCGTGCTGGTGCCCGGCGCGGCCGCGCCCAAACTGGTCACCGCCGCCATGATCGCCCGCATGAAACCGGGCGCCGTGGTGGTCGACGTGGCCATCGACCAGGGCGGTTGCTTCGAAACCTCGCACGCCACCACGCACGAGCAGCCGACCTACGTGGTCGACGGCGTGGTGCACTACTGCGTCGCCAACATGCCGGGCGCGGTGGCGCGCACCTCCACCTTCGCGCTCAACAACGCCACCATCGCGCATGCGCTGGCGCTGGCCGACAAGGGCTGGCGCCGCGCCGTCGCCGCCAATCCGCATCTGAAACAAGGCCTCAACGTCTGCCACGGCCACGTCACCTACGAGGCGGTGGCGCACGCGCTGGGCTACACCTACGTCGACCCCGACACGCTGCTGGTCTAAGCCCGGCGGCACCACTTTGAACGGAACATCATGAACCAGCTAGACACCATCACCCACTTCATCAACGGCGCCAAGGTCGACACCCTGAGCGGACGCTACGCCGACGTCTACAACCCGGCGCTTGGCGAGCCGGTGGCGCGCGTCGCGCTGGGCACCGTGGCCGAGGTGGACGCCGCCGTGCAGGCCGCCGCCGCCGCCTTCCCCGCGTGGTCGGCGACGCCGCCGCTGACCCGCGCCCGTGTGCTGTTCAAGTACCTGCAGCTGTGCCAGCAGCACACCGACGAATTCGCCGCCATGCTGACGCGCGAACACGGCAAGACCTTTGCCGACGCCCAGGGCGAGGTGGCGCGCGGCATCGAGATGGTCGAATTCGCGGTCGGCATTCCGCAGATGTTGAAGGGCGAATTCACCGACCAGATCTCGCGCGGCATCGACGCCTGGTCGATGCGCCAAGCACTCGGCGTGGTGGCCGGCATCACGCCGTTCAACTTCCCGGTGATGGTGCCGATGTGGATGTTCCCGGTCGCCATCGCCTGCGGCAACACCTTCATCCTCAAGCCGTCCGAGCGCGACCCGTCGCCGTCGCTGCTGCACGCCGCGCTGCTCAAGGAGGCCGGTTTGCCGGACGGCGTGTTCAACGTCGTCCAGGGCGACAAGGTCACCGTCGACGCGCTGCTCGACCATCCGGTGGTGCAGGCGGTCAGCTTCGTCGGCTCGACGCCGATCGCCGAATACATCTACGCGCGCGGCAGCGCCAGCGGCAAGCGCGTGCAGGCGCTGGGCGGCGCCAAGAACCACATGGTGGTGATGCCCGACGCCGACATGGACATGACCGTCGATGCGCTGATGGGCGCCGCCTACGGCTCGGCCGGCGAGCGCTGCATGGCGATCTCGGTGGTGGTGGCGGTGGGCGACGCCGGCGACAAACTGGTGCACGCACTGGCACAGCGCACGGCCGCACTGAAAATACGCGACGGCATGGCGGCCGACGCCGAAATGGGGCCGGTGGTGTCGAGCGCGGCCAAGCAGCGCATCGAGAAGCTGATCGGCGAGGGCGTCGAGCAGGGTGCCACGCTGGTGGTGGACGGCCGCAACTGCACGGTGGCCGGCCGCGAGAACGGCTTCTTCGTCGGCGGCACCTTGTTCGACCACGTCACGCCGGACATGTCGATCTACAAGGAGGAGATTTTCGGCCCGGTGTTGTGCATGCTGCGCGCGCCCGACGTGGTGCACGCGGTGGAGCTCATCAACCGCAACGAGTACGGCAACGGCGTGGCCATCTACACGCGCGACGGCGGCGTGGCGCGCGAGTTCGTGCGGCAGATCCAGGTCGGCATGGTCGGCGTCAACGTGCCGCTGCCGGTGCCGATGGCCTTCAACAGTTTCGGCGGGTGGAAGCGCAGCCTGTTCGGCGACCACCACGCCTACGGTCCCGAGGGCGTGCGCTTCTACACGCGCCACAAGGCCGTGATGCAGCGCTGGCCGAACACCGCCAGCGCTGGTGCGGAATTTGCTTTTCCTCAGATGAAGTGACGCTCTGACTGCTCGATTGAGCGGCGTTCTACCCCCAAGAGGTCGGGGTCAGACCCCGTACGGGGTCTGACCCCTGGTCGCCGCAGTGCGGGGTGCGCGGTTTCCGCATGCTGTAACCCATTTGCCCACCAAGCCATTGCCAGGAAAACGAATGATGATCACCTCACTGAACTACATGCCGCACCCGCAGCAAGCCGACGGCGAACTGGCCGCACAATTCACCGACCTGGCGCCGCCGCTGACACCGCGCCAGGCGGCGATTGAAAGCGCGCGTTGCCTGTACTGCTACGACGCGCCTTGCAGCCGCATCTGCCCGTCGGAAATCGACGTGGCCAGCTTCATCCGCAACATCAACGACGAGAACATCAACGGCGCCGCCGTCGGCATCCTCAAGAAGAACATCCTCGGCGGCAGCTGCGCCCGCGTCTGCCCAACCGAGATCCTGTGCGAGGACGCCTGCGTGCGCAACCACGACGCCGAGGGCCAGCCGGTCAAGATCGGCCTGCTGCAGCGCTACGCCGTCGACCACATGCAGCTGAACGGCCACCCCTTCGCCCGCGCCGCCGCCACCGGCAAGACCGTCGCCGTGGTCGGCGCCGGCCCGGCCGGCCTGTCCTGCGCCCACCGTCTGGCCATGCTGGGCAACGACGTCGTCGTCTTCGAGGCGCGCGAAAAATCCGGCGGCCTGAACGAATACGGCATCGCCAAATACAAACTGACCGACGACTTCGCGCAGAAGGAGGTCGAGTTCCTACTTGGCGTGGGTGGCATCACGGTCCGCCACGGCCAGACCCTGGGCGGCAATCTGCAACTCAAAGACCTGCACGCGCAGTACGACGCGGTGTTCCTCGGCCTGGGCCTGGGCGCCAGCCGCCAGCTGGGTCTGACCGGCGAGGACGCGCCCGGCCTGCTGGCCGCCGTCGACTACATCGCCGCGCTGCGCCAGGCCGACGACTTGCACGCGCTGCCGCTGCCGGCGCGCGCCATCGTCATCGGCGCCGGCAACACGGCGATCGACATGGCGGTGCAGATACAACGCCTCGGCGCGCAGGAGGTCACGCTGGTCTACCGGCGCGGCTTCGACGCGATGAGCGCGACCCACCACGAGCAGGACATCGCCAAGGCCAACCAGGTGCGCATGCAGACCTGGGCCCAGCCGCAGCAAGTGCTGCTGGACGACGCCGGCCGCGTGCGCGGCATGCGCTTCGAGCGCACCGCGCTGCTCAACGGCCGCCTGGCCGGCACCGGCGAGACCTTCGAGATCGCCGCCGACGCCGTCTTCAAGGCCATCGGCCAGAGCCTGGACGCGCACAGCGTCGCCGATCCGCTGGCGGCCATGTTGAAGCGCGACGGCGACAAGATCGAAGTCGACGCGCAATTCCGCACCGTCCTGCCGGGTATCTACGCCGGCGGCGATTGCGTCGCGCCGGGGCAGGACTTGACGGTGCAGGCGGTCCAGCACGGCAAGCTGGCCGCGCTGGCGATTCACGCGGACATTCAACTGAACACCAAGGCGAAAGTGGAGGCTGCATAATGGCTGATCTGTCCATCAATTTTTGCGGCATCAAGTCGCCCAATCCTTTCTGGCTGGCCTCCGCGCCGCCCACCGACAAGGCCTACAACGTGGTGCGCGCCTTCGAGGCCGGCTGGGGCGGCGTGGTGTGGAAGACGCTGGGCGAAGACCCTCCGGCCGTCAACGTCTCGTCGCGCTACTCGGCGCACTACGGCAAGAACCGCGAGGTGCTCGGCTTTAACAACATCGAGCTGATCACCGACCGCTCGCTGGAGATCAACCTGCGCGAGATCACCCAGGTCAAGAAGGACTGGCCCGACCGCGCCATCGTCGTCTCGTTGATGCTGCCCTGCGAGGAGCAGCTGTGGGCCAACATCCTGCCGCTGGTGGAGGCCACCGGCGCCGACGGCATCGAGCTCAACTTCGGCTGCCCGCACGGCATGCCCGAGCGCGGCATGGGCGCGGCGGTCGGCCAGGTGCCCGAGTACGTGCAGCTGGTGACCAGCTGGTGCAAGAAGCACAGCAAACTGCCGGTGATCGTCAAGCTCACGCCCAACATCACCGACGTGCGCGCGCCGGCCCGCGCCGCCAAGGCCGGCGGCGCCGACGCCGTCTCGCTCATCAACACCATCAACTCGATCACCCATCTGGACCTGGACCGCATGGTGGCCTTCCCGGCGGTGGGCAACGCCAGCACCCACGGCGGCTACTGCGGCTCCGCCGTCAAGCCGATCGCGCTGAACATGGTGGCCGAGATCGCCCGCGACCCCGCCACCAAAGGGCTGCCGATCTCCGGCATAGGCGGCATCGGCAATTGGCGCGACGCCGCCGAGTTCATCGCGCTGGGCGCCGGCTCGGTGCAGGTGTGCACCGCCGCCATGCTGCATGGCTTCCGCATTGTCGAGGAGATGAAGGACGGCCTGTCGCGCTGGATGGACGAGAAGGGCTACCGGACCATCGACGACTTCGCCGGCAAGGCGGTGGCCAACACCACCGACTGGAAATACCTGGACATGAACTACCAGGTGATCGCGCAGATCAACCAGGACGACTGCATCAAGTGCGGCCGCTGCTACGTCGCCTGCGAGGACACCTCGCACCAGTCGATCGCCCAGCTGATCGACGCGGCCGGCGTGCGCACCTACGAGGTGATCAAGGAGGAGTGCGTCGGCTGCAATCTGTGCGAGATCACCTGTCCGGTGCAGGGCTGCATCACGATGGTGCCGCAGAAGACCGGCAAGCCGTATATGAACTGGACGCAGGACCCGCGCAATCCGCGCGCGGAGCCGGCGCCCGGTGTGACTGTGCCAACGTTGGAACCAGTGCAAGTCTAGGTATGGAACTTGCAAGCTTGTTATAGACTGTCGCATCGCCGGCATCTAGACCGGTAGTGCGACAAGCATATTCAACCCTGGGAGAGAACCAACGTGAGTAAACAACAGTCCGTCAGCGCGCAACTTTGGAACGAGGACCTGGCGCCGACCAGCGCCGCGCAACGCACTTGGCGCTGGTATCACTTCGCCGCGCTGTGGGTCGGCATGGTGATGTGCATACCCGCCTACACCCTGTCGGCCAGCCTGATCGAGGGCGGCATGTCGGGCTACCAGGCGGTGCTGACGGTGTTCCTCGCCAACGCCATCGTGCTGCTGCCGATGCTGTTGATCGGCCACGCCGGCACCAAGTACGGCATTCCCTACGCGGTGCTGGCGCGCGCCTCCTTCGGCACGCGCGGCGCGCGGCTGCCGGCGCTGATGCGCGCCATCGTCGCCTGCGGCTGGTACGGCATCCAGACCTGGTTCGGCGGGCAGATGATCTACACCCTGCTCGGCGTGATGTACGGCGGCGAGATCGGCGGCGCCAAGTTGGCCGGCCTGGGCATCAATCCGGTCCAGCTGCTGTGCTTCCTGGCCTTCTGGGGCATCCAGTTCTGGTACATCGTGCACGGCATGGACGCCATCCGCAAGCTGGAGACCTACACCGCGCCGCTGAAGATTTTGATCTGCTTCGTGCTGCTCGGCTGGGTCCACAACAAGGCCGGCGGTTTCGGCGACCTGCTCGGCGCGCCGTCGCAGTTCGTCGAGGGAGGCAAGAAGGCCGGCCAGTTCTGGAGCGCCTTCTGGCCCTCGCTGACGGCGATGGTCGGCTTTTGGGCCACGCTGGCGCTGAACATCCCCGACTTCACCCGCTTCGCCAAGTCGCAGCGCGACCAGATCGTCGGCCAGTCGGTCGGCCTGCCGGTGCCGATGGGGCTGCTGGCCATGCTGGCGGTGATCGTCACCTCGGCCACCGTGGTCTTGTACGGCAAGGCGATCTGGGACCCGGTCGACCTGGCCAGCCGCATGACCGGCATCGCCGTGCTGATCGCCCTGCTGGTGCTGCTGATCGACACCGTCTCGGTCAACCTGGCGGCCAATCTGGTTGGACCGGCCTACGACTTCTCCTCGCTGGCGCCCAAGCTGATCTCCTACAGGACCGGCGGCTACATCACCGCCGGCATCGCCATCGTCATGATGCCGTGGAAGATACTCGAGTCGACCCAGGGCTACGTCTTCACCTGGTTGATCGGTTACTCGGCGCTGCTCGGCCCCATCGCCGGCATCCTGATCGTCGACTACTACTTCGTGCGCAAGACCGAACTGGCGGTCGACCAGCTGTATCTGGACGACGGCGTCTACTCCTACGGCGGCGGCTGGAACATGGCGGCGCTGGTGGCCTTTGTGGTCGGCGTGCTGCCGAACATCCCCGGTTTCCTCAACGCCGCCTTCCCGGCTAGCTTCCCGCAAGTGGCCGACGGTTTCAAGACGATTTACACCTATGCGTGGTTTGTCGGAATCGCTATTTCCGCGCTGGTGTATGCGGTTATGATGAAGGGCAAAGCACTGCCGGCCATGCGGCCGGCGGCCCAGCCCTGAACCCGACCTGAGTCTTACGGAGATGTCTATGACAACCATTATTCGCGGTGGTACTGTGGTCAACGCGGACCGCGCGTTTCGTGCCGATGTGCTGTGCTACGGCGACAAGATCGTCGCCGTCGGCGAGAACCTGGAGGCGCCGCATTCGGCCACGGTGGTCGACGCCGGCGGCCAGTACGTCATCCCCGGCGGCATAGACACCCACACCCACATGAACCTGCCCTTCATGGGCACGGTGACGCAGGACGACTTCTTCAGCGGCACCGCCGCCGGCCTGGCCGGCGGCACCACCACCATCATGGACTTCGTCATCCCGGCGCCCAAGCAGTCGCTGATGGAGGCCTACCACACCTGGCGCGGCTGGGCGCAGAAGTCGGCCGGCGACTACACCTTCCACGTCGCCATCACCTGGTGGGACGACAGCGTGCACGCCGACATGGGCACGCTGGTGCGCCAGCACGGCGTGAACAGCTTCAAGCACTTCATGGCGTATAAAAACGCCATCATGGCCGACGACGAGACGCTGGTGAAGAGCTTCCGCCGCTCGCTCGAACTGGGCGCGATTCCCACCGTGCACGCCGAGAACGGCGAGCTGGTTTTCCAACTGCAGCAGGACCTGCTCAAGCGCGGCATGACCGGCCCCAGCGCGCATCCGCTGTCGCGCCCGCCCGCCGTCGAGGCGGAGGCGGCCAACCGCGCCATCGCCATCGCCGGCGTGCTCGGCACGCCGGTCTACATCGTCCACGTCTCCTGCGCCGAATCGCTGGACGCCATCGCCCGCGCCCGCGCCAATGGCCAGCGCGTCTACGGCGAGGCGCTGGCCGGCCACCTGGTGATCGACGACAGCGTCTACCAGAGCAAGGATCTGGAGTACGCCGCCGCCCACGTGATGAGCCCGCCGTTCCGCGGCAAGCACCACCAGGCGGCGCTGTGGCACGGTCTGCAAAGCGGCAACCTGCACACCACCGCCACCGACCACTGCACCTTCTGCGCCGCACAAAAGGCGGCCGGCAAGGACGACTTCACCAAGATCCCCAACGGCTGCGGCGGCGTCGAGGACCGCATGTCGGTGGTGTGGGACGCCGGCGTCAACAGCGGCAAGCTGACGCCGTCCGAGTTCGTCCGCGTCACCTCGGCCAACGCCGCGCAGATCTTCAACATGTATCCGCGCAAGGGCTTGATCGCCGTCGGCTCGGACGCCGACATCGTCGTCTGGGACCCCGAGGGCACGCGCACCATCTCGGCCAAGACCCAGTTCGCCAAGGGCGGCTTCAACGTCTTCGAGGGCCGCACCGTGCGCGGCATCCCCAGCACCACGCTGGCCGCCGGCAACGTGGTGTTCCAGCGCGGCGAGCTGATGGCCGAGGAGGGCGCCGGCCGCTACGTCGAACGGCCGGCCTTCGCGCCGGTATCGGCCAAGTAGCGGCCAGGTAGCGGCCAAGTAGCGGCGGCGCCGCCGGCGCCGACCAGGCAAGCGCGATTCGATTTTCAACCGTGGCAGAGGAGCAGGGACATGAGTGAATTGCGCATCAACGGCGCGCGCCTGTGGGCGGCGCTGATGGAACTGGCGCAGATCGGCGCCACCGCCAAGGGCGGCGTCAAACGCCTGGCACTGACCGACCTGGACAAGCAGGGCCGCGACCTGGTGGTGGGCTGGGGCCGCGCCGCCGGCATGAGCGTCACCATCGACCAGATCGGCAACGTCTTCATGCGCCGCGACGGCCGCAACAACGCGCTGCCGCCCATCATGACGGGCAGCCACATCGACACCCAGCCGACCGGTGGCAAGTTCGACGGCAACTACGGCGTGCTGGCCGGCCTGGAGGTGGTGCGCACCCTGAACGATGCGAACATCCAAACCGAGGCGCCGATCGAGGTGGCCTTCTGGACCAACGAGGAGGGCTCGCGCTTCGTGCCGGTGATGATGGGCTCGGGCGTGTTCTGCGGCGCCTTCAGCCTGGAGACGGCCTACGCCGCGCGCGACACCGAGGGCAAGAGCGTCGGCGAGGAGCTGGCGCGCATCGGCTACCAGGGCGAGCAGGTGCCCGGCCAGCATCCGATCGGCGCCTACTTCGAGACCCACATCGAACAAGGCCCGGTGCTGGAGGATGCCGACAAGGTGATCGGCGTGGTGCCGGCGGTGATGGGCCTGTCCTGGTACGACTGCGTGGTCAGCGGCATGGAGGCGCACGCCGGACCGACCCCGATGGGCCTGCGCAAGGACGCGCTGCAAGTGGCCACCCGCATCATGCAAGAGGTGGTGGCGATCGCCAACCGCTACCCGCCGTATGGCCGCGGCACGGTGGGCATGGTGCAGGTGTTCCCCAACAGCCGCAACGTGATCCCCGGCGAGGTCAAGTTCAGCATCGACCTGCGCAACGTCAACGACGCGCTGCTCAACACCATGCACGAGGAGATGCTGGCCTTCGTCGAGCAAACCCGGCGCGACAGCGGCCTGGCCATCAGCGTCGAGCGCGTCTCCTACTATCCGCCTTGTCCCTTCCACCCGGACTGCGTCGGCGCGGTGCGCCGCGCCACCGCCGCGTTGGGCTACTCGACGATGGACGTGGTATCCGGCGCCGGCCACGACGCCATCTACGCCGCCCGCCTGGCGCCGGCCGGCATGATCTTCGTGCCCTGCAAGGACGGCATCAGCCACAACGAGATCGAGGACGCCAAGTCCGAGCACCTGGAGGCCGGCTGCAACGTGCTGCTGCACGCCATGCTGGAGCGCGCCGGCAGCGCCTGAAGCCCCGCGAGCAACAAGGGGGAAACCGCCATGTCTAGACCTGAGCCCGTGGGTGTGGCGCGAGGTGGCGGGTCAGGGCGGCGGCGAACGCTTCGGGCTGTTCCCATTGCGGCGCGTGGCCGGCGCCCGCCAGACCCACCAGTCGGGTCGTTCCTGTCAGGCGCGCCAGGTGGAGGAAGGTCGCTTCGTTGTAGAGCCGGCTTTCTTTGCCGTAGATGTATTGGCAGCGCTCGCCCAGGCGCGGCAGCAGCGCGCGGTAGTCTTGCCGCGCCATGTCGCTCCACAGTTGCGCCAGCCCCTCCGCCGCGTTGGCGCGCATCAAGGCGGTGAGGCGCGCCAGCAGCGCCGGCTCGGCGCGGGTGCCGCGGGCGAATAGTTTGGCCGCGCTTGTCTGGGCCATGCGCGCCCAGTCGGCGCGCACCGCCGCCACCGTCGGCGCCACCATCGCTTCGGGATAGCCGCCCGTCAGGCCGTGGGGCCAGCCCTCGTCGGTGACGATTTTCGCCGTCATGTCGACGACGCTCAGTTTGTCCAGCCGCTCCAGGCCGGCGCCGCGCAGGTGTTCCCACGCGACCATCGCGCCCATCGACCAGCCGACCAGGGAGTAGCGCTCCAGTGCGAGCTGTGCGATGAGTTCGCCCACGTCGGCCGCCAGCACGGCGAGCGTCAGCGGCCCCCGCTGCGGCCCTTGCGGCCCGCCCTGCGATAGGCCGTGGCCGCGCAGGTCGGGCACGATCAGCCGCAGGCCTTGTTGCGCCAGCGCCGCTTGGCGCTCGAAGAAGTCGCCCGAGGCGCCCCACCCGTGCAGAAGGATGATGGTCGGGCCCGCGCCCGCGCCCGCGCCCGCGCCGCTGTCGCGGTAGTGCAGCCGCGCACCGTCGCGCAGCGGCAGGAAAAATTTTGTGTCGGCTGTCGTTGACATTGGAGTTGACCCGTATACAATATGACACATGAATCATATTGTATATTGAGTAGCCATGCAACCGACCCCAGTCAAGAAAATCGAAGCACCGAAGACCGCCCGCGGCATCAAGACGCGGGCCAAGATCCTCAAGGCGGCCGAGCAGGTGTTCGGCAACAAGGGCTTCCATGCCGCCTCGATCTCGGAAATCACCCAGGTCGCCGAGGTGTCGCAGGGCACCTTCTATATCTATTTCCCGGACAAGGAGGAGGCCTTCCGCGCGTTGGTCGAGTTCATGGGCCAGGAGACCCAGGCCTTCATCCGCCAGCGCACCGGCGCCGCCCAGAGCCGCCTGGAGGCCGAGCGCCTCGGCCTGCAGGCTTTCCTTTCCTTCGTCGCCGAGCACAAGAACCTGTACCGCATCGTGCTCGAGTCGCTGTTCGTCGACGAGGCGATTTACCGCAGTTACTTCAGCAAGTTCGGCGCGCTGTACCAGTCGCGTCTGGACGCGGCCGCGGGCAACGGCGAGATCACCGCCGGCGACACCGAGGTGCGGGCCTGGTGCCTGATGGGCATCAGCCATTTCCTCGGCATGCGCTACGGCCTGTGGGACAGCCCGGAGGCGCACGCCCGCGTGGTCGACGCCGCCGCCGATTTCATCAGCAACGGCTTGCGCGCCAAGGATGCGCCATGAGCGCGCTGGTGCTGGTCGAGCGCGACGGCGCGCTGGCGCGGCTGGTGCTGAACCGGCCGGCGCGCCACAACAGCCTGGTGCCGGAGTTGCTGCGCGCGCTGCTGGGCGCGCTCGACACCTGCGCCGCCGATCCGACGGTGGCCGCGCTGGTGCTGGCGCACGCCGGGCCGTCGTTCTCCACCGGCGGCGACGTGCGCGCCTTCCACGAGCAGGGCCAGGGCCTGGCCGCCTACGGCGCCGAGCTGGTCGGCCTGCTCAACGAGGCGATCCTGCGTCTGGCCGGCTACCCCAAGCCGGTGGTGGCGGCGGTCGACGGCACCGTCACCGGCGGCGCGCTCGGCCTGGTGCTGGCCTGCGACATCGTGCTGGTGTCGGCGCGCGCCAGCTTCACCCCGTATTACGTCGACGTCGGCTTCAGCCCGGACGGCGGCTGGACCGCGCTGCTGCCGGCCTTCATCGGCCCGGCGCGCGCGCGCGCGGTGCAGTTGCTGAACCAGCGCATCAGCGCCGAGCAGGCGCTGGCCTGGGGCATGGCTGCCAGGCTGGTGGCCTCGATCGACATGGCCGACCAGGCCGCCGCGACGGCCCGCGCCGTCGCCGCCAAGGTGCCCGGCAGCGTGCGCCGCACGCGCGCCCTGCTGGGCCCGGACCCGCTGCGTCTGGCCGAGGCGCTGGAGCGGGAGCGCAGCGAATTTTTGCAGCAGGTGGTGAGTATGGAAGCACAACAAGGTATGCAGCGATTCTTGTCTCAGGGGAGTCAGGCTGTACAGCGTTAACCCTATTGAAGGAGTGACAATGAACAGTTTCATGAATTTGCAATCGAGCTTCAAGGGCAAGGCACGGGCGGCGCTGCTCCCCCAGGGCATGAGCTACTGGCGACCGCCGGCCGGCACCCACAGTTATCTGTACCTGTGCGACAACGGCGACAAGCGCATCAAGATTTTCGAGGTTTATCCGGCCAGCGGCGCGATCGCCCTGGCAGGTCTACGTCAGCTCGCTGATCAGCTGCCGTGTGACCATTTTCGACTGGAGCGAACTGACGCCGCCTTGAGTTGACGTCGCCGGGGAGGGCGCCCGCCTTCCCCGTTTTCATATAACAATAAGGATGGAAGAGACATGAACCACACACCGTTGCATAGCCTGGCCGCCGGCGCGCTGCTGGCGCTGGCCTGCGCCAGTTCGCCGGCGCACGCCGCCGACATCAAGATCGCCCACATCTACAGCAAGACCGGCGCGCTGGAGGCCTACGGCAAACAGACCCAGACCGGCTTGATGATGGGGCTGGAGTACGCCACCGGCGGCAGCATGACCGTCAAGGGCCGCAAGATCGTCGTCATCGAGAAGGACGACCAGGGCAAGCCGGACGTCGGCAAGTCGCTGCTGGCCCAGGCCTACGGCGACGACAAGGTCGACCTGGCCGTCGGCCCGACCTCGTCGGGCGTGGCCATCGCCATGCTGCCGGTGGCCGAGGAGTACAAGAAGGTGCTGCTGGTGGAGCCGGCGGTGGCCGATTCGATCACCGGCAGCAAGTGGAACCGCTACGTCTTCCGCAGCGGCCGCAATTCTTCCCAGGACGCCATCGCCAACGCCGTCGCGCTCGACAAGCCGGGCGTGACCATCGCCACGCTGGCGCAGGACTACGCCTTCGGGCGCGACGGCGTGAAGGCCTTCTCCCAGGCGCTGTCGGGCAAGGGCGCCAAGCTGGTGCACGAGGAGTATCTGCCCACCTCGACCACCGACTTCACCGCCGGCGCCCAGCGCCTGATCGACGCGCTGAAGAACCAGCCCGGCCGCAAGGTGATCTTCGTGATCTGGGCCGGCGCCGGCAATCCCTTCAAGATCGCCGACCTGGACCTGAAGCGCTACGGCATCGAGATCGCCAGCGGCGGCAACATCCTGCCGGCGATGGTCGCCTACAAGCAGTTCCCCGGCATGCAGGGCGCCACCTACTATTACTTCGGCATCCCGAAGAATCCCGCCAACATCTGGCTGGTCGCCGAGCACTACAAGAAGTTCAAGACGCCGCCCGACTTCTTCACGGCCGGCGGCATGACGGCCGGCATCGCGCTGGTGGAGGCGCTGAAAAAGGCCGACGACGCCGGCTCGGAACAGCTGATCAAGGCCATGGAGGGCATGGCGTTCCAGAGCCCGAAAGGCAAGATGGTGTTCCGCAAGGAAGACCACCAGGCGCTGCAGTCGATGTACCACTTCCAGATCAAGGCCGACCCGGCCTTTGCCTGGGGCGTGCCGGAGCTGGTGCGCGAGCTGACGATCGACGAGATCAAGCTGCCGCTGCGCAACAAGCTGTGAGCGCCGGGGCGGCCATAGCAAAACCAGGGAGGTGCACCGGCTCCGCGCCCCTGGGTTGATGGCCGGCCCGCGCCACCCTGGCGTCAGCACAGCCTTTTTTGTCCACATTTTCGCCGCCTTGAAGCGCGGCAGGGGTAGCCATGTCCATTTCTCTCGAAACGCGCGCGCTGACCGTCAATTTCGGCGGCCACGTGGCGGTCAACCAGGTGTCGTGCGCCTTCCGGCCCGGCACCCTGACCGCCATCGTCGGCCCGAACGGCGCCGGCAAGACCACCTATTTCAACCTGATCTCCGGCCAGTTGCCGGCCAGCGGCGGCGAGGTGCTGCTGAACGGCGAGAGCCTGACGCGCCACGGCGCCGCCGCGCGCGCCCGTGGCGGCCTGGGCCGGGCCTTCCAGCTGACCAATCTGTTCCCGCGCCTGTCGGTGCTGGAAAACGTGCGCCTGGTGCTGCAGGCGCGCCACCGCACCGGCCTGCGCCTGCTGACGACCTGGTTCAGCCAGCGCCACCTGGTCGAGGAGGCCGGCGACATCCTCGAACAGATCTCCCTGGCGGCGCGGCGCGACACGCCGGCCAGCGCGCTGTCGCACGGCGACCAGCGCAAGCTCGAGGTCGGCCTGCTGCTGGCGATGCAGCCGCAGGTGTTCATGTTCGACGAGCCGACCGCCGGCATGAGCCACGACGAGGCGCCGGTGATCCTCGAGCTGATCGCGCGGATCCAGGCGCGGCGCGACAAGACCATTTTGCTGGTCGAGCACAAGATGGACGTGGTCGAGCGCCTGGCCGACCGCGTCATCGTGCTCAACCACGGCCAGCTGGTGGCCGACGGCGCGCCGGCCGCGGTGATGCGTCTGCGCGTGGTGCAGGAGGCCTATCTGGGCGCCGAGGTGGCGGCGGAGGAGGCGGCATGAGCGCGCCCTTGCTGACCCTGGCCGGGGTGCACACCCACATCGGCCCCTACCACATCTTGCAGGGCGTCGACCTGCAGGTGCCGCGCGGCCAGCTGACCATGCTGCTGGGCCGCAACGGCGCCGGCAAGAGCACGACGCTGCGCACCATCATGGGCCTGTGGCGCGCCAGCGCCGGGGCCATCGGCTTTGCCGGCGCCTCGCTGCGCGGCGTCGGCACGGCCGACATCGCCGCCCGCGGCATCGCCTATGTGCCGGAAAACATGGGCATCTTCAGCGACCTGACGGTGCGCGAGAACATGCTGCTGGCGGCGCGCAGCGGGCCGATGGACGGCGCCCGCCTGGAGTGGATCTTCACGCTGTTCCCGTCCCTCAAGCAGTTCTGGGACAAGCCGGCCGGCAAGCTCTCGGGCGGCCAGAAGCAGATGGTGGCGATCGGCCGCGCGCTGGTCGAGCCGCGCCAGTTGTACATGTTCGACGAGCCCTCCAAGGGCCTGGCGCCGGTGATGGTCAACAGCATGGTGGCGGCGCTGCGCGCGCTCAAGGAGCAGGGCGCGACGGTGCTGCTGGTCGAGCAGAACCTGGCGGTGGCGCAGGCGCTGGGCGACTCGGTGGCGGTGATGGACGCCGGCCGGGTGATCCACCACGGCGCCATGGCGCAACTGGCGGCCGACGCCGACCTGCAGCAGCGCCTGCTCGGGCTGCACCTGGCCGCCGCACCGGCGCCGGCGCCGGCGGGGGAGGGCGCATGATGGCCTCCAACGGCCTGCGGGCCTTCGACAAGAACCTGCCCAGCCTGGTGCTGCCGGCGCTGATGCTGCTGGCCCTGCCCCTGCTGCCCGGTCTGCCGACCTGGATCACGCTGACCGTCGCCGGCCTGGCGATGGGCATGATGATCTTCATCATGGCCAGCGGCCTGACCCTGGTGTTCGGCCTGATGGACGTGATGAACTTCGGCCACGGCGCCTTCATCGCCGTCGGCGCCTTCGTCGCCACCAGCGTGCTGCGCTGGATGCCGGGCTGGATGGGCGCCGACAGCCTGCTGCTCAACGCCGGCGCGGTCGGCGTCGCGCTGCTGGCGGCGGCGCTGGCCACCGGCCTGCTGGGCTGGGGATTCGAGCGCCTGATGATACGCCCGGTCTACGGCAGCCACCTGACGCAGATCCTGGTCACCACCGGCGGCCTGATCGTCGCCGAGCAGTTGATCCACGTGCTCTGGGGGCCGGAGCAGATTCCGCTGCCGCGCCCGCCCAGCCTGCGCGGCGCCTGGATCGTCGGCGACGTCGCGGTCGAGAAGTTCCGCCTGCTGGCGGTGGCGCTGGGCCTGCTGGTCTTCGCGGCGATGTGGCTGGTGCTGAACCGCACCAAGATCGGCCTGCTGGTGCGCGCCGGCGTGCAGGACCGCGAGATGGTCGAAACCCTGGGCTACCGCGTCGGCGTGCTGTTCGTCGGCGTGTTCGTCGCCGGTTCGGCGCTGGCCGGGCTGGGCGGGGTGCTGTGGGGCTTGTACCAGGAAAGCGTCAGCGCCGCGCTGGGCGCGCAGCTGATGGTGCTGATCTTCATCGTCATCATCATCGGCGGCCTCGGCTCGGTCGGCGGCTGCTTCGCCGGCGCGTTGCTGGTCGGGCTCACCGCCAACTACGCCGGCTTCCTGGCGCCCAAGGTGGCGCTGGGCGCCAACATCCTGCTGATGGTGCTGATCCTGCTGTGGCGCCCGCAGGGCCTGTTTCCGGTGGCGTCGCGATGATCGCCCGCCTGCTCCCCAGCGCGCTGTCGGGCGACGCGCCGCGCAGCCGCGTGCTGGCCGTCCTGCTGCTGCTGCTGTGCGCCGGCCTGCTGCTGGCGCCCTTCCTGTTCCCCGGCACGCGCGCGCTCAACGTCGCCGCCAAGATCTGCGTCTTCATCGTGCTGGCCGCCAGCTACGACCTGCTGCTGGGCTACACCGGCGTGGTCTCCTTCGCCCACACCATGTTCTTCGGCATCGGCGCCTACGGCGTCGGCATCGCCATGGCGCACCGCGAGGGCGACTGGCTGGCGCTGGCCGCCGGCGCCGGCGCGGCCTTGTTGCTGGCGCTGCTGCTGGCCTTGCTGCTGGGCGTGCTCTCGCTGCGCGTGCGCACCATCTTCTTCGCCATGATGTCGCTGGCGCTGGCCTCCTTCTTCGCCACGCTGGCGTCGCAGTTCTCCGCCTTCACCGGCGGCGAGGACGGTCTCAGCTTCAAGTTGCCGGCGCTGCTCTCGCCGGCCACCCGCTTCCTCGACCAGCCCTTCCTCGGCGTCGACTGGGGCGGCAAGCTGCTGTGCTACTACCTGGTGTTCTGCTGCAGCCTGGCGCTGTTCCTGCTGGCGCTGCGGGTGGTCAATTCGCCGTTCGGCAAGGTGCTGCAGGCGATCCGCGAAAACGACTTCCGCGCCGCCGCCATCGGCTACAACCCGGTGCTGTACCGCACCGTGGCCAATTGCCTGGCGGCGCTGCTGGCCTGCGCCGCCGGCATCCTGTACGCGCTGTGGCTGCGCTACGTCGGCCCCGACACCACGCTCAGCTTCGCCATCATGATCGACATCCTGCTGATGGTGGTCATCGGCGGCATGGGCTCGATGTACGGCGCGGCGCTGGGCGCGGCCATTTTCGTCGTCGCGCAAAACTATCTACAGGACGGCATGAAGCTGCTCAGCGGCGCGCTCGAGTCCGCGCCCCTGCTGGCGGCCCTGTTCCATCCGGACCGCTGGCTGTTGTGGCTGGGCGTGCTGTTCATTTTGAGCGTCTACTTCTTCCCCAGCGGCATCGTCGGGCGCCTGCGCGGCAAGCCTTGACCGGGGACACCCCATTTGATGAAGGAGCGGCATATGTATGTAGTGGATTGGTTGCACAAGCAGGCGCTGCACCGGCCGGACCAGACCGCGCTGGTGGACCTGGCCAGCGGGCGCGAATGGACCTACCGGCAGTTCAACGAGCGCGCCAGCCGCGTCGCCGACTACCTGCTGACGCGGGCCGGCCTGCAGCCGGGCGCGCGCGTGGCGGTGCTGGCGCAGAATTCCTCGGACTATCTGGAGCTGCTGTACGGTTGCGCCAAGGCCGGCATGGTCATGGTCTGCCTGAACTGGCGCCTGGCGCCGGCCGAGCTGCTGCCGATTCTGCAGGACGCCGAGCCGGCCCTGCTGGTCTACGGCCAGCCCTTCGGCGCCACCGCCGAGGCGCTGCGGGCGCAGCTGCCGGGCCTGCGGGCGCGGCAGGCGGTGGTGATCGGTGCCACGGGCGGGGCCGAGCAGGCCGGTGCGCGCGGTTACGAAGACTGCCTGGCCGGCGCCTGCGGCGACGCCATCGAAATGCAGCCGCGCGGCATGGACGAGGTCTGGCACCTGCTCTACACCTCGGGCACCACCGGCACGCCGAAGGGCGTGATGCAGACCTACGGCATGGTCTACTTCAACGCTGTCAACTGCATGCTGGCGACCGGCCTGTCGCGGCACGACGTGCTGCTCAACGTGCTGCCGTTCTTCCACACGGGCGGCTTGAACCTGTACACCAATCCGGTGCTGCACGCCGGCGGCACGGTCCACATCATGCAGCAGTTCGACGCCGGCGCCGCGCTCGAACTGCTCGACAGCACGGTGACGCTGTTCCTCGGCGTGCCGGCGGTCTACCTGATGCTGAGCCAGCACCCCGCCTTCGGCGCCGCGCGTTTCCGCGCCATGCGCCACTGGTCGGCCGGCGGCTCGCCGATGGCGCACAGCCTGCTCGAGCTGTACCAGGCCAAGGGCGTGACCATTTGCTTCGGCTTTGGCATGACCGAAACCGGGCCGACCGTGTTCATCTGCGACGAGGCGACCGCCCGGCGCAAGACCGGCACCATCGGCCGGCCGGTCGGCTCGATGCGCACGCGCGTGGTGCTGGCCGACGGCAGCGACGCCGGCCCGGGACAGCGCGGCGAACTCTACATCCAGGGGCCCGGCGT
Organism: Rugamonas rubra; assembly: GCF_900114705.1. Taxonomy (GTDB): domain Bacteria; phylum Pseudomonadota; class Gammaproteobacteria; order Burkholderiales; family Burkholderiaceae_D; genus Rugamonas; species Rugamonas rubra. Next base: position 281,465 of record NZ_FOTW01000010.1, on the reverse strand, counting down.
CACGCCCGGCTACTGGAAGCTGCCGCAAGCCAGCGCCGAGGCCTTCGTCGACGGCTGGCTGCGCTCCGGCGACATCGCCTACTTCGACGACGAGGGCGACCACTACATCGTCGACCGTGCCAAGGACATGTACATCTCCGGCGCGGAAAACGTCTATCCGGCCGAAGTCGAAAACGTGCTGTTCCAGATGCCGCAGATCGCCGACGCCGCCGTCATCGGCGTGGCCGACGCCAAATGGGGCGACGTCGGCGCCGCCATCGTCGTGCTCAAGGCCGGCCAGCCGCTGGCGCCGGCCGAGCTGCAAGCCTTCTGCCGCGCCCGTCTGTCCGGCTACAAGGTGCCCAAGCACGTGGTGGTCCTCGACGCGCTGCCGCGCACGCCGTCGGGCAAACTCGAAAAACACAAACTCCGCAGCCAATTCGCCGATCTCGGCACTCAAGAAGGAACCGCGCCATGAGCTCAGTCCAATCCGGCTTTCGCCGCACGCTGCAACAGAGCGACTTCGACCGCTTCGCCGTGCTCAGCGGCGACAACAACCCGATCCACTGCGACCCCGAGTTCGCCGGCCGCAGCCACTTCGGCGCCACCGTCGCGCACGGCATGTTCCTCTACGGCCTGATCTACCGCGCCCTGGAAGAGGCGGTGCCCGGCGCAGGCATGCTGCAGCTCGAGCAGGAACTGATGTTCCCCAATCCCAGCTACGCGCAGGACGAGGTCGAGGTGCTGGTCACGCCGCTGCCGGGGCGCGGCGACGGCAGCCGCTGCTTCAGCACCGTGGTGCGCAAGCAGGCCGGCGGCGCGGCCGTCGTCACGGCGCTGGGCAGCGCGCGGGTGAGCGGCGCCGGCGGCGCCGCCGCGCTGGCGGCCGGCGCCGCCGCCGCCATGGCGCCGGCCGGCGCGCCCGGCGCGCCCGGCGCCAGCGACGAGGAACTGCGCGGACTGCGCCTCGGCATGCGCGCGCGCGCCGAGCGCACCCTGAGCGAGGCCGACCTGGCCGACTACGCGGCGCTGACCGGCGATCGCAACCCGCTGCACCACAGCGACGACTGGGCCGTCGCCCACGGCTTCGCCGGCCGCCTGGTGCCGCCGCCGCTGCTGGCGAGCCTGTTCTCCGACCTGCTCGGCACCCGCCTGCCCGGGCGCGGCACCGGCTGGATGAAGCAGACGCTGCGCTTCGTTGCGCCGGCCTACGTCGGCGAACGCATCGCCGCCGAAGTCGAAATCGTCCGCCTGCGCGCCGACAAGGACCTGGTCAACCTGTCCAGCGTGCTCACCGGCGCGGACGGGCGCGCCATCTGCCGCGGCGAATCGCTGGTCCTGGTGCGCAACCTGGAAGCGCCGGCCGGCTGACCCCGCGCGGGCCGGCCCCCGTTCCCCACAGCGCTGTTGCAGATGCCGCCGGCGAGCGGCGCGGGAGAGCTGCGCCCGTCGATCTAGAGATTTTCAGAACTGCCCGCCGCGGCGGGCAGCCAGCACCGGCCGGCGGCGCCCACCAGCGGCGCCGGTCCCACCCAAGCCGGGCGGAACAGACAAACGAAGCTGACCGCCCGGACCCGCAGCACATCAACACCACAACGGAGACAAGAATGAAAAAACACATCCTGGCACTGGCGGCAACGACCATCATGGCGGCGCTGGCCGGCGCGGCGCAGGCGCAAAGCGGCGTCACCATCTACGGCTCCATCGACGGCGGCCTGCGCCACCAGACCAACGTCAACGCCGCCGGCGACAGCAAACTGTCGGTCGGCTCGAACGGCCAGTACTACCCGAACCGGCTCGGCTTCATCGGCAGCGAGGACCTGGGCGACGGCATGAAGGTGCACTTCAAACTCGAAAGCGGCTTCAACACCGGCACCGGCGCGCTCGACAACGCCGGCGGACGCCTGTTCAACCGCAGCTCGTGGGTGGGCGTGTCGGGCAAGTGGGGACAGATCAACTTCGGCCACCAATACACCATCGCCTTCTTCACCGCCAACGACTACGACCCCTTCAACTACAAATACGCCTACATCATCCCGGTGTCGGCGGCGACCGCGGGCGGGCGCTACGACAACAACATCCAATACACCGGCAGCTTCGGCGCCTACAAGGTGCGGGCCGAGTACGCGCCCGGCGAAAAGGCCGGCAACGCCGGCACCAACACCGCCAAGGCGGTCGGCCTGGCCTATGCGCAAGGGCCGCTGAACTGGGGCGGCGCCTACAGCAGCCGCGACGTGGAAGGCTTCGCCGACCGCCACTACACCGTCGGCGCCGCCTACAAATTCGGCGCGGCGCGCGTCGCGGCCGGCTACATGGCCGACAAACTGGCGACCGCCTCCGGCGCCGACAACACCACCAAAAACGCCTGGGGCGGCGTCAGCTTCGACGTGGCGCCGCAAACCGTCATCAGCGCCGCCTACTACCAGACCAAAACCTCGGTGGCGCGCATTGCCGGCGCGCGCAAACTCTTCATGGTTGGCGCCGTCCACTACCTGTCCAAGCGGACCAATCTGTACGCCGACATCGACTATGCCAAACTGAGCGGGAGCTCGCGCATCGGCAGCCAGACCAGCCAGACCGGCGTCTCCATGGGCATCGACCACCTCTTCTAGCCCGGCCCCGAACGCAACAATGGGGTCAGGGGTAGACCTGACTTCAAGTCCGACAGACTGCTAGACCAATCGGCAACAATGGCGGCCTTGTTGTTTTCCCGTTCGCAATTAAGTTAGTAGTCGCCCGGCCGCGCGGAATTGCTTATGATCGTCCTGTGGCGCGCCGGCTTTGCCGGGGCCGGCGCGCCGTTTCGACCGATCCGGCGGGGCAGATCGCACGATGCAAGATTCCACGCACTCCCCATCCGCCCAGGATGGCGCGGGCGGCAACACGCCGGAGCACAGCGCGGCGCGGCTGGCGGCGCGCCTCACCGCCACCCTGGAGAGCATCACCGACGCCTTCCTGATGCTCGACCGCGACTGGAACCTCAGCTACATGAACGGCGAGGCCGAGCGCCTGCTGCAGTGCCGGCGCGAGCAGGTCATCGGCCGCAACGTCTGGCAGGTGTTCCCCGAGGCCGTGGGCGGGCCCTACTACCGCGCCTACCACAAGGCGGTCGAGAGCAACAGCTCGGTCTCCTTCGAGGAGTACTACGCGCCGCTGAACCTGTGGACCGAGATCCGCGCCTACCCGTCGGAAGAGGGCCTGGCCATCTACTTCCTCGACATCAGCGCGCGCAAGGCCAGCGAGGCCGAGATCCACCAGTTGGCCTTCTACGACCGGCTGACCGGCCTGCCCAACCGCCAGCTGCTGCTCAACCGCATCGAGCACGCGCTGACGCTGTGCGGGCGCATCGGCCACAGCGGCGCCGTGCTGTTCATCGACCTGGACAACTTCAAGGCCATCAACGACACGCGCGGCCACGACAAGGGCGACATCCTGTTGCAACTGGTGGCGCAACGCCTGCAGTCGGCGGTGCGCGCCAGCGACACGGTGGCGCGCTTCGGCGGCGACGAGTTCGTCGTGCTGCTGGAGGACCTGGACGCCGACGCCGCCAGCGCCACCGCCGGCGCGCAGGAGAGCGCGCGCAAGGTGCAGCACGCCTTCTGCCAGCCGTTCGAGATCGCCGGCGTGCAGCAGTACAGCACGCCGAGCATCGGCATCACCATCTTCGACCGCGACGCAGGCAGCGTCGACGACGTGCTGCAGCGCGCCGACCTGGCCATGTACCAGGCCAAGGCGGCCGGCCGCAACACCATCGCCTGCTTCGACCCGGAGATGCAGCTGCGCGTGGCCGCCAGCGTGGCGCTGGAGGCCGACCTGCGGCGCGCCCTGGCGCAGGAGGAGTTCGTGCTGCACTACCAGCCGCAGGTCGGCGTCGACGGCCGCCTGGCCGGCGCCGAGGCGCTGCTGCGCTGGAACCACCCGCAGCGCGGCCTGGTGTCGCCGGCCGAGTTCATCCCGGTGGCCGAGGACACCGGCCTGATCGTGCCGCTCGGCCAGTGGGTGCTGCGCAGCGCCTGCCGGCAGCTGGCGCAGTGGGCCGGCGGCGCCGCCACGGCCGCGCTGGAGATGGCGGTCAACGTCAGCGCCCACCAGTTCCACCGGCCCGACTTCGTCGGGCAGGTGCTTGCGGTGCTGGCCGAGACGGGCGCGCCGGCCGGCCGCCTGAAGCTGGAGCTGACCGAGAGCCTGCTGCTGAAGGACGTCGCCGGCACCGTCGAGAAGATGTTCCTGCTGCGCGAGGTCGGCGTCGGCTTCGCGCTGGACGATTTCGGCACCGGCTACTCCTCGCTGTCCTACCTGCACCGGCTGCCGCTCGACCAGTTGAAGATCGACCGCTCCTTCATCCAAGAGATCAGCGGCGAGGGCCACGGCGCGGCCATCGTGCGCATCATCGTCGCCCTCGGCCAGGCGCTCGACATGACGGTGCTGGCCGAGGGCGTCGAGACGGCGGCGCAGTTTGACTTCATCGTCGCCGAGGGCTGCCAGGCCTACCAGGGCTATCTGTACAGCCGGCCGTTGCCGGCAGAGCGGCTGGCCGAGTTCATCGCCGCCCGCGCCGGCGGCTGAGGGGGGCGCCGCCGCCGGCGCCAGCGGGCACGGCGTGGCGGTGGCGCGGTGTCGCCCGTCCGCTCGCCAGCGCCATCGCGCTATACTGGAGCGATTGCGGCGCCGGCCGCGCCGGCCAAGGAGCGACTATGCGACGCTGCAGTGTCATTGCCCGCCTTGCCTGCCTGCTGCTCGCGGCGGCGCTGCCGTCGCACGCCTGGGCCGACCACTACCGCTGCGTCTCGCTCGACTATCCTCCGCTGATCCAGCAGGAGGCCGGCGGGCCGGTGCACGGCCTGGCGGTCGAGCTGGTCGGCGCCGTGTTCGCCCGCATGGGCCACACCGTCAGCGTCGAAATCTATCCCTGGGGCCGCGCCTTGGCGCTGGTGCGCCAGGGCCAGCGCGACTGCGTGTTCACCATCTTCCGCACGGCCGAGCGCGAAGGCTTCCTCGACTTCAGCCGCGAGTCCATCCTGCCGCAGATCATCTACTTCTACGGCCAGCGCGACGGCGCCACCGCCTTCAACGGCGACCTGGCCGCGCTGGCCGGCAGCCGCGTCGGCACCGTCCTGAACGTCAACTACGGCGCCCGCTTCGAGGCGGCGCGCGCCACGCTGGCGGTGCGCGAGGTGGCCACGCTGGAGCAGAACTTCCGCAAGCTGGCGCTGGGCCGGCTCGACCTGGTGCCGAGCAACCTGTACACCGCCGGCGTCACGCTGCGCCGCATGGGCGCCGGCGCGGACGACATCGTCCAGCTGCCGCTGGCGCTGGAGAACGTGGCCAGCCACATCGCCTTCGCCAAGTCGCTGCGGCTGACGGCGCTGCGCGACCAGTTCGACCTTGAGTTCAAGGCCTACCTGGCCGGCGGCGCCTACCGCAAGCTGCTCGAGCGCCACCGCATCGAAACTACGCCCGAGCTGGGCCGCTTCATCGACGGCCGGTAGCGGCTGGACTTGGTTTTCCAAGTCGACTGGCATGCGCGCGGGATCAAAAACGGATTTTTGACGATGTCCTATACTGTTTTTTACGATGGTGCTTCAAATGGACGACATTGCAGGGCGCAATGTTTCCAAACAGGGGGGGATGATATGAAGTCAGCCAGATTGTTTACCACGGCCGATGTGGTGAAGATTAATCAGCGCATGATTAATCGAGAGCCCGCGCCACTAGCCCCAGATATTCGCGACAGGTTCTTGCGCGACGTTCGTTTTTCCCGTGAGCAGATCAACAGCGCCTTTGCCGCCGCTCGGCGGCGTCTGGGTGAAGCATAGGTTTGCTATGCCGCACAATCACGTTTACGAGCGCCTTGTTGCCGGCCCCGACGATGCTGTCGGGGCCTTTGCCTACGTGCTGTACAAACAGCATAAAGTCGCATTCGTGAAAAACGTTTTTGACGCGCGTGGAAGGGACCCCACTGACGAGGAAATGGAGATTTTCTATCAGCAAATCTCTTTGCAGAGTCAACTGGACGGCTATAGGCAGAGAGCGCAGGTTTTAGCGGCGAATTTTCTCGAAGATGGATTGGCTGAGCATATTGTGCGCATAGGCCTGGAGTTGCAAGAATCGGATTTCAATCGGCGGCTAGACAGGATCGAAGGCAAGCTAGATGGCAAGCGGAGCTTCTGGGGCTGGTGCGCCGAAGTGAGCGCGAATTTGCTGATAAATATTGTCACCATTATCGTTATTGGTACCGCAGTAATTGGCTATAAATCCTTGGCCAGTTTTAACTCCGCAACCGAAACGCGGCTCGATCTTGGAACGGACCGCACCCAGCAGAAATCAGAGTCTTCACCGCAACCCAAGGTGCCTTAACTCGTTTGAGGTAGCGGTCGCCAAGGCGAACGCGTGCGACTATTTCTTGGGCTTGGATCGGAAGCTGCGCGGGAGATCGAGCAGTACCCGCGCCACCAGCTCGGCGTTATCTGCCACCAGCGCCAACACTCCCCCTACTGCGGCAGCAGCGCCTTGGCCGCCGCGCTGACCTGGTCGCGCAGCCACTTGTGCTCGGGCGCCTGGTGCACCCGCTCGTGCCACAGCTGGTAGAAGCGCATCGGCGGGAACTTGACCGGCACGCTGAAGGTCTTCAGCGGCAGCGTCCTCTCGTAGTAGCGGACGAACTGGCGGCCGGTGGTCAGCACCAGGTCGGTCTGCGTCAGCATGTAGGGGATCAGGCCGAAGTAGGCCGACTCCACCATCACGTTGCGCTGTAGGTTCTGGCTGGCCAGGAAGGTGTCGATCACGCCGTGGTAGCCGGGCAGGATCTGCGCCGGCGCCACGTGCGGCAAACTCAAATAGTCGGCCAGGGTCATGGCGTCGCAGTCGGTGCGCATGGCGTAGGGGCTGTCGGCGCGCATGGTGCAGATGATCGGGTCCTCGAACAGCTTGGCGATGTGCAGGTGCTGCGGCGGCTCCTCCCAGTTGGCGATGACCAGGTCCATGTCGCCGTCGGATAGCAGGCGGATGTAGTCGATGCCCGGTCCCAGGCTGTGGATCACCACCTTCGACAGCGGCGAGCCGCGCCGCAGCGCCGCCACGATGTTGGGCAGGAACTGGCTGTCGAGGTAGTCCGGCGCGGCGATGTGGAAGGTGCGCGACTCCTCCTGCGGCACGAAGGGCGTCTTCTTGACGAACAGGTTCTCGGTCTCGTCGAGGATGCGCTTGGCCGGCTTGAGCAGGCTTTCGCCGTGCTGGGTCGGCACCATGCCGCGCGCGCCGCGCACCAGCAGCGGGTCGCCGGTCAGCTCGCGCAGCTTGCGCAGCGAGGCCGAAATCGACGGCTGCGGCTGGTTCAGCTTGAGCGCCACGCGCGAAACGTTCTTTTCAACCAGCAGCAGGTAGAGGATGCGGATCAGGTGCAGGTCGAGGTGTAGTGGCAGGGAGGCCATGCTGTCGCTTATATTGAATCGGATATGTTGAATATACGATATATTTCATCTGGTCGGAACCAATACCGGCTATCTTCTGTAAATTCGCCGCATCTATCGCCTTAAAAGCCAACCCGCAGAAGGAAGCCATGGACTTGTTCGCCTATTTGATCCCGTACGGCCTGGAATGGCTCAACCTGATCGTCCGCTGGCTGCACGTGATCACCGGCATCGCCTGGATCGGCGCCTCGTTCTATTTCGTCTGGCTGGACAATTCGATCCGCCCGCCGGCGCCCGGTTCCGACCTGGCCAAGAAGGGCGTCTCGGGCGAGCTGTGGGCGGTGCACGGCGGCGGCTTCTACAACCCGCAAAAATACCTGGTGGCGCCGGCCGAACTGCCGAAGGACCTGCACTGGTTCAAATGGGAGGCCTACACCACCTGGCTGTCCGGCTTCGCGCTGCTGACCATCGCCTACTACTTCAACGCCCAGGCGATGATGATCGACAAGGATGTGGCCGATATCGGCAGCTGGCAGGCGGTCGGCCTCGGCCTCGGCAGCCTGCTGGTCGGCTGGACCGTGTACGACCTGCTGTGCCGCTCGCCGCTGGGCAAGCACGACTTTTGGTTCGGCGTGGTGGTGTTCGCGCTGATCGTCGCCGCCGGCTTCGGCCTGACGCACTGGCTCAGCGGCCGCGCCGCCTACATCCACGTCGGCGCGATGATCGGCACCATCATGGTGGCCAACGTGCTGATGCTGATCATTCCCGGCCAGCGCAAAATGGTCGAGGCGATGGCGGCCGGCGGCCTGCCCGATCCGGTGCACGGCCAGCGCGCCAAGCAGCGTAGCGTGCACAACAACTACTTCACGCTGCCGGTGCTGTTCATCATGATCAGCAACCACTACGCGATGACCTACCGCAACGACCGCGCCTGGCTGGTGCTGGCCTTCATCATGGCGGCCGGCGTGTCGATCCGCCACTTCTTCAACCTGCGCCACAAGGGCCGCACCGAGTGGCGCTATCCAATGTTTGGCGTGGCGCTGCTGCTGGCCGTGGCGGTGGCGATCGCGCCGCCGCGCCCCGCCGCCGCCGTGGCCGTGGCCGATCCGGCCGCCGCCTTCACCAAGGTGCAGGTCATCGTCGCGCAGCGCTGCGTCAGCTGCCACTCGGCCCATCCCAGCCAGCCCGGCTTCGCCACCGCGCCGGCCGGCGTGATGTTCGACGGCGCCGAGCAGATCCGCCAGCAGTCGGAGAAGATCTACAAGCAGGCGGTGCAGCTGAAGGCTATGCCGATCGGCAACCTGACCAACATGACGGATGCCGAACGGGCCGCCATCGGCGCTTGGTTCGAAGCCGGCGCCAAGTAACACCGCACAAGTAACACCGCACAAGTAACACCGCACAAAGAACACCGCACAAAGGACACCACCATGAGCTCGAAAAAAGAACAACTGGCCAGCTGGATCGACGCCCACTTCGACGAGGAGGTCGGCTTTCTGCAGCAGGTGTTGCGCGTGCCGACCGACACCCCGCCGGGCAACAACGCGCCGCACGCCGACACCGTCGCCGAGCTGGTCAAGGCCTACGGCTGGAGCGCCGAGAAGCACGCCGTGCCGCAGCAGACGGTGCGCGACTACGGCATGGAGAGCATCACCAACCTGATCGTGCGCCGCCCCTACCAGGCCGGCGGCCCGACGGTGGCGCTGAACGCCCACGGCGACGTGGTGCCGCCGGGCGAGGGTTGGAGCTTCCCGCCCTACGGCGGCGTGGTGCAGGACGGCTTTATCTACGGCCGCGCCGCCGCCGTCTCCAAGTGCGACTTCGCCACCTACATCTTCGCCACGCGCGCGCTGGAGGCGCTGGGCGCGCCGCTGAAGGGCGCGCTGGAGCTGCACTTCACCTACGACGAGGAGTTCGGCGGCCTGCTCGGCCCGGGCTGGCTGCTGGAGCAGAAGCTGACCAAGCCGGACTTCGTCATCGCCGCCGGCTTCAGCTACAACATCGTCACCGCGCACAACGCCTGTTTGCAGTTCGAGATCACCGTGCTGGGCAAGTCCGGCCACGGCGCCATGCCGGAGACCGGACACGACGCGCTGCAGGCGGCCACGCGCATCCTCAACGCGATCTACGGCCAGCTGCCGGAGCTGAAGAAGATCAAGTCCAAGGTGCCGGGCATCGATTCGCCGACCATGCTGGTCGGCCGCATCGACGGCGGCACCAACACCAACGTGGTGCCGGGCCAGGTGGTGCTGAAGATGGACCGCCGCATGATTCCGGAGGAGGACCCGGCGGCGGTCGAGGCGCAGGTGCGCGCGCTGATCGAGGAGGCGGTGCGCGGCCAGCCCGGCATCCGCGTCGAGATCAAGCGCCTGTTGCTGTCGCACGCGCTGCGGCCGCAGCCGGGCAGCGAGCAGCTGGTGGCGCACCTGCAGCAGAACGCGCAGACGGTGCTCGGCGAGCTGATTCCGGCGCAGGGCACGCCGCTGTACGCCGACGCGCGCCTGTACGGCGAGCACGGCATTCCGGCCGTGCTGTACGGCGCCGGCCCGCGCACGGTGCCGGAGTCGAACGCCAAGAAGGGCGACGAGCGGCTGGCGCTGGAGGACCTGCGCAAGGCCACCAAGGTGGTGGCGATGACGCTGCTGGACTTCCTCGGCGCTTGATTTTCGCGGCGTCCTGCGCGCTTTTCGTCTAGGCGCCGGCGGCGACAAGACCGCCCAACGGCAGCAAGCCAGGGTCAGACCCTAGCGCCAAGGCGGGGAGTCTGACCCTAGTTTGTGCTGCGGTTTTTTGCCGACGTTCCGCGATCGCCGGGAAGCTTGCTTTTATCGTATGATGCTGCCACGACCAAGCCACCGCGACCCCGTGCCTCGATACGATCTGATCAGCTGTCATGAATGCGGCACCCTGCACCGCAAGGCGCCGCTCGGCCCGCGCCAAAAGGCGCGCTGCGTGCGCTGCCGCTCGGTGCTGTATCGCGGCAGCGGCGCCGGCCCGGAGCGCATGGCCGCCATCGTCCTCGGCGCCATCCTCACCTTCCTGATCGCCCAGTTCTGCCCCATCGTCGAGCTGGAGGTCAACGGCCTGCGCTCGTCGGCCACGCTGTTCGGCGCCATCGTCGTGCTGTGGCGGGAGCAGATGCAGCTGGTGGCCGCCATCGTCTTCCTGAGCACCATCCTGTTCCCGGCGGTCGAGTTGGGCGCGCTGCTGTACGTCACGCTGGGGCTGCGCGCCGGCCGCGTGCTGCCGGGCTTCCACCGCCTGCTGCGCGCCGTCAGCGCGGCGCGCCACTGGGGCATGACCGAGGTGCTGATGATCGGCATCCTGATCACCATCGTCAAAATGACCAGCCTGGCGCAGGTGCTGGTGCAGCCCGGCCTGTTCGCCTTTGGCGCGCTGACGGCGATGCTGGCCTTCGTCGTCGCCTACGAGCCGCGCGCGCTGTGGGAGCTGGGCGACCGCCTGCTGCCGCGTGCCGCGCAGGACGAGCGCGCGCTGCTCGGCGGCGGCCGCGCGCCGCTGTTGTGCCACGCCTGCGGCCTGGTGGCGCCGGACTTGGGCAAGCAGCACCAGCACCAGCACCAGCACCAGCATTGCGCCCGCTGCGACAAGACGCTGCACCGGCGCCACCCCGACAGCATCGGTCGCACCTGGGCCTTGCTGCTGGCCGCCGCCATCCTCTACATTCCGGCCAACCTGCTGCCGGTGATGTACACCCACTCGCTGTTCGGCAAGCAGGACGACACCATCATCAGCGGCGTGGTCTACTTCTGGACCAGCGGCTCGCCGGCGCTGGCCGCCATCATCTTCATCGCCAGCATCGTGGTGCCGGTGGCCAAGTTGGCCGCGCTGTCGCTGCTGGCCTGGACGGCGCAGCGCCGCTCGCGCTGGCGGCCCTACCAGCGCACGGTGTTGTACCGGCTGGTCGAGTTCGTCGGCCGCTGGTCGATGCTGGACATCTTCGTCATCACGCTGACGGTGGCGCTGGTGCGCTTCCAGACGCTGGCGGTGATCACCGCCGGCCCCGGCGCGCTGGCCTTCTGCGCGGTGGTGGTGCTGACCATGCTGGCCTCGCTGCAGTTCGACCCACGGCTGATCTGGGATGCCGCCGGGCCGCCTGCGCCGGCGGCACCGCCGCCGTTGACGCCAACGCCGCCCGCCTTACCGCATTCGAATCGTATTGAATCTTCTGGAGGAACACATGATTGAAAACGAGGGCGACCCGGCGCGCCTGCCCACGCCGGACGTGGAACCGGCCAGCCGCTGGCTGCCTTCGCTGGTCTGGCTGATCCCCTTGCTGGCGGCCTTGATCGGCCTGGGCCTGGTGGTCAAGTCGGTGCTCGACCAGGGGCCGACGGTGACGGTCAGCTTCCACAGCGGCGACGGCCTGGAGCCGGGCAAGACCAAGGTCAAGTACAAGGACGTCGACATCGGCCTGGTGCGGGCGATCCGCCTGGCGCCCGACCTGTCGAAGGTGCTGGTGACGATCGACATGAGCAAGGAGGCGCGGCGCTTCACGGCGGCCGACACGCGCTTCTGGGTGGTGCGGCCACGGGTCGGCGCCAGCGGCGTGTCCGGCCTGGGCACGCTGCTGTCGGGCGCCTACATCGGCGTCGACGCCGGCAAGGCCAGCGAGCAGCGCGAGGAGTTCGTCGGCCTGGAGCAGGTGCCACAGGTGACCGGCGACCAGAAGGGCCGCCAGTACACGCTGCACGGCGACAGCCTGGGCTCGATCGACATCGGCTCGCCGGTGTTCTACCGCCGCATCCAGGTCGGCCAGGTGATCGGCTATTCGCTCGACAAGGAGGGCGGCGGCGTCACCATGACGGTGTTCGTCAACGCGCCCTACGAGTCCTTCGTCAGCCAGAACACGCGCTGGTGGCATGCCAGCGGCATCGACGTGCGGCTCGATTCGAACGGCTTCAAGCTCAACACGCAGTCGTTGGCGGCGCTGGTGGTGGGCGGCATCTCCTTCGAGACCATCTACAACGGACCGGGCTCGGAGAAGCCGGCGGCCAACGGCGCCAGCTTCCAGTTGGCGCCCGACCTGGCCAGCGCGATGCTCGAGCCGGATGGCGAGCCGATCACCTCGGTGTTCTACTTCGACCAGTCGCTGCGCGGCCTGTCGCCCGGCGCGCCGGTGGACTTCCGCGGCATCGTGCTGGGCGAGGTGCGTTCGGTCGGCGTCGAGTACGACCCGGTGAAGAAGAGCTTCCGCATGCCGGTCACGGTGAACCTGTATCCGGCTCGTCTGGGCAAGCGCTTCCAGCAGGCCATCGCCGACGAGCGCGACCACAACGTCGGCCCGCAGGTGTTGGAGCGCATGGTCAGCCGTGGCCTGCGCGCCCAGCTGCGCACGGGGAACCTGCTGACCAGCCAGTTGTACATCGCGTTGGACTTCTTCCCCAAGGCGCCGGCGGCCAAGCTGAACCTGGCGCAGTATCCGCTCGAGGTGCCGACGGTGCCGAACAGCCTGGACGAGCTGCAGGACCAGATCGCCAGCATCGCCAAGAAGCTCGACCAGGTGCCGTTCGCCGACATCGGCAACAATCTGAACCAAACGCTGAAGAGCGCCAACCTGCTGTTCAAGCAGCTCGACGCCCAGGTGGTGCCGGAGATGCGCGGCACGCTGAGCGCGGCCAAGCAGACCTTCGGCGCGGCCGAGCAGGTGCTGCAGAAGGATTCGCCGGTGCAGTCCGACCTGCGCGAGGCGCTGCAGCAGTTGACGCAGACGCTGCAATCGTTGAACGCGCTGTCGGACTATCTGGAGCGGCATCCCGAGTCGCTGTTGCGCGGTAAAAAAGGAGATCAGAAATGAGTGTGTCCGCTTGCCGCAAGGCGCCACGAATGGCCGCGCTGTCGGCGCTGACGATGCTGCTGGCGCTGGCCGGCTGCGCCACGCCGCCGGTCGAACGCTTCTATAGCCTCAGCGGCGGCGCGCCGGCGGCGCCGGCCGGCGCCGGCGGCGTGCTGTTCATCGAGCTGCAGGCGGTCAGCGTGCCGCAGCAGGTCAGCCGCAACCAACTGGTGGTGGCGGCCGGCCCTGGCCGGGTCGAGCTGCTCGAGCAGGAGCGCTGGTCGGCGCCGCTGGCGGCCGAGCTGGGGCAGGCGCTGTCGCTGGCCGTCACCGGCGAGCTGGGCGCCATCGACGTGTTCCGCACGCCGACGCCGGAGCAGGCCGCCGTCTACCGCATCAGCACCAATGTGCAGCGCTTCGAATCGGCGCCCGGCCAGTACGCGCTGATCGACGCCGTGTGGAGCGTGCGCCGGGTCGGCAGCGGCGCCGTGCTGACCTGCCGCAGCGTGGCCAACCAGTCGCTGCCGGCCGGCTCCGGCTACGACGCGCTGGTGGCCGGCCACCGCCGCGCCGTGCTGCAGATCGGCGCCGACATCGCCAAGGCGGTGCGCGCGCTGGCCGCGTCCGGCCAGGCCGGCTGCTGATGCGTTAGCGGCGCGCCGCGCCGGCTAGCCCGGCAGCGCGCCGACCGCCTCGATGACGCGCTGGCGCAGCCAGGCGTTGGCCGGGTCGGTGTCGACGTTGGCGTGCCAATACAGGTGCACGTCCAGCCCCGGCATGGGCAGGGGGAAGGGCAGCATCTGGTTGTCGAACTGCTGGTTGACCACGCGCGCCAGGCGCTCCGGCATGGTCAGCAGCAGGTCGGTTTGGCTGACCACGCGGCAGGCGGCGTAATAGTGCTGGCAGCGCAGCTTGACGCGGCGCTGCAAACCGAGCCGGCTCAGCTCCACGTCCTCCAGCCCCGGCCCGCGGCGGCGCGAGCTGGCCAGGATGTGCTCCTGGCGCAGATAGCCGTCCAAGTCCAGCGCGCCCCGCACGGCGGGGTGGCCGTGGCGCGCCAGCACCACCGTCTGGTCCATCACCAGCTGGGTGTGGCGGATCTCCGGCGACAGCGGCAGCAGCACGTCGATGGCCGCGTCCAGGGTGCCGCCGGCCAGCTCGCTCTCGAGCTCGCGGCGGCCGACCTGCAGCGCGTTCAGGCCGACGCCGGCCGCCTGCGCGGCGATGCCGGCCATCAGCGGCGGCAGCATGGTCGCCTCCAGCACGTCGCGCAGTGCCAGCGTGAAGCTGCGCGTGCTGCTGGCCGGGTCGAAGCGCTCGGCGCCGTTCAGGGTCAGCTCGAAGCCGCGCAGCGACTGGCGCACCGGCTCGATCATGCTGCGCGCCAGCGGCGTGGGCACCATCACGTGGCCTTGGCGCTCGAACAGCGGGTCGTCGAACAACTGGCGCAGCCGGCCCAGCGCGTGGCTGATGGCCGGCTGGGTCAGGTTCATCTTCAGGCTGGCGCGGGTCAGGCTGCCCTCGGAGTAGATCGCCTCGAAGACGATGAACAGGTTCAGGTCGACTCTGGATATATGCATGGCATTTATAGTTCCGCATTAATACTATTCATTTGATGAATTATAGTCGCGGCGGTATGCTATGGCTTATTCTTCAGCAGACGAGACGAGCAATGGGACATATCTATCTGGTGCGCCACGGCCAGGCCTCCTTCGGCAGCGCCAACTACGACCAGCTGTCGCCGCTGGGCTACGAGCAGACGCGCCTGCTGGGCCAGTGGTTCGCCAACTGCCGCCAGGGCTTCGGCCGCGTCGTCACCGGCGGCATGCAGCGCCACCGCCAGAGCGCCGACAGCTGCCTGGCCGAGCTGCCGCGCGCGCTGCTGCTGGAGACCGAGTGGCAGACCGACGCCGGCTTCGCCGAGTTCGACCACCACCAGGTGCTGCTGCGCCTGTGTCCCGAGTTCGCCGACCCGGCCGAATTCAAGCTGATGATGGCGCGCCAGGAGCAGCCGCTGCGCGCCTTCGAGCAGCTGTTCCGCGACGCCATGGCGCGCTGGATGGGCGGCGCCCACGACCACGACTACGACGAGAGCTGGCCGGCCTTCCGGGCCCGCTGCGTGGCCGCCTTCGAGCGCCTGTGCGCCCAAACCCAGGCCGACGGCGTGCAGAACTGCATCGTGTTCACCTCCGGCGGCACCATCTCCGCGCTGGTGCAGCACGTGCTGGGGCTGGACGACCAGCAGGTGGTGGAGCTGAGCATGGGCATGGTCAACGGCGCCGTCAGCAAGGTGCTGCACCGGCCCGGCCAAACCAGCCTGGCCTACCTGAACAACTACGCCCACCTGGAGTGGCTGGGCGAAGCGGGTAGCGTCACCTACCGCTAGCCCATCCAATTTCCGATGTGACCAAGGCGCCCCGGGCGGGGCGCCAAGGCCCCCCTACGTCCGCATTTTCCACACAGGAGCAGCACATGGACTTCGACTACAGCCCCAAGGTACAGCAGTTGCAGGCACGCCTGAACGCCTTCATGGACCAGCACATCTACCCGAACGAGGCGCGCTTCCACGCCGAGATCGAGGCCAACCGCGCCGCCGGCGACGCCTGGCTGCCGACCCGCGTGATGGAGGAGTTGAAGGAGCTGGCGCGCGCCGCCGGCCTGTGGAACCTGTTCCTGCCCGAGTCCGAGCTGGGCGCCGGCCTGAGCAACCTGGAGTACGCGCCGCTGTGCGAGATCATGGGCCGCGCGCTGTGGTCGGCCGAGGCCTTCAACTGCTCGGCGCCGGACACCGGCAACATGGAGGTGCTGGCGCGCTACGGCAGCGCCGAGCAGCAGCGCCAGTGGCTCGAACCGCTGCTGGCCGGCCGCATCCGCTCCTGCTTCGCCATGACCGAGCCGGCCGTGGCCTCGTCGGACGCCACCAACATCGAGAGCAGCATCGTGCGCGACGGCGACGAGTACGTCATCAACGGCCGCAAGTGGTGGTCGTCCGGCGGCGGCGATCCGCGCTGCCAGGTGTTCGTCTTCATGGGCAAGACCGATCCGAACAACCCCAGCCGCCACCAGCAGCAGTCGATGATCCTGGTGCCGCGCGCCACGCCGGGCGTGACCATCGAACGCCAGCTGCCGGTGTTCGGCTTCGACGACGCGCCGCACGGCCACTCCGAGATCGTCTTCGAGAACGTGCGCGTGCCGGTGGCCAATCTGCTGCTGGGCGAGGGGCGCGGCTTCGAGATCGCCCAAGGCCGCCTCGGCCCCGGCCGCATCCACCACTGCATGCGCCTGATCGGCCTGGCCGAGCGCGCGCTGGAGCACATGTGCCGCCGCTCGCTGGGCCGGGTCGCCTTCGGCAAGCCGCTGGCGCAGCAAGGCGTCACGCTCGAGCGCATCGCCGAGGCGCGCATCCTGATCGACCAGGCGCGCTTCCTGGTGCTCAACGCGGCGCACATGATGGACACGGTGGGCAACAAGGTGGCGGCCAAGGAGATCGCCATGATCAAGGTGGCGGCGCCGAACATGGCCTGCCGGGTGATCGACTGGGCCATCCAGGTGCAGGGCGGCGGCGGCATGAGCGACCCCTTCCTGGCGCCGGCCTACGCGGCGGCCCGCTCGCTGCGCCTGGCCGACGGTCCCGACGAGGTGCACCGCAACCAGATCGGCAAGCTCGAGCTGGCGCGCTACCAGCCGCCGAGCGCGCCGCGCTAGGCGCGGCGCGCAACACCGGCTTGCACGATGGACTCTACTCGTTGACGTGGCATAAGATTGGTCATAGTATGGCTTGACAGCCGCATCCAATAGCGGCGCCAACCAGGAGGATGACATGCGATTGTATTTTACTGCCGGATTGATCGTGTTTGCCGCCCTGCTCGCCGCCGGCCCGGCCCGGGCGGTCGAGCGCAGCACCGCCGACGAGGCCATCGCCTTGATCGACAAGGCGCTCGACTACATGAAGAAGAACGGCAAGGAGAAATCCATCGTCGAATTCAACAACCTGAGCAGCCCATTCAACGTCACCAGCGAGATCAACAAGAAGGGCGACCTGTATCTGTTCATGTTCGACGCCAGCAAGCCGGGCACCGGCCAGGTGGTGCACGGCAAGAATCCCAAGATCGTCGGCAAGGACGTGTCGGACATGCGCGACGCCGACGGCGTCTACCTGATCCGTGAGATCATCAAGGCCTGCAACTCGCCGGCCGGCAAGGGCTGGGTCAGCTACAAGTGGCCCAATCCGGTGACCAAGGCGGTCGAGTCCAAGCAAAGCTACGTGGTGCGGATCGACGAGTACTGTCTCGGCACCGGCATCTACAAATAGGCCGCACGGCCGGCCGCTGGTGGGAGGCACGATGGCGACAGGGCGGCGCTCCGCGTTGCGGCGGTTGATGTTGGCGGCGGCGGCGTTGGCGCCGGCCCTGCCGTTGTCGGCCGCGCCGGCGACGACGGCCGACAACGGCACGGCCGAACGCACGTTGGCGCTGGTGCGCCGCGCCGTCGCCCATTTGCAGCAGGTCGGCCCGCAGCGCGCCTTCGCCGACTTCTCCGATCCGCGCGGCGCCTTCGTCGACGGCACCCTGTACATCGCCGTCAACGACGCCGTCAGCGGCGTCAACTTGGCGCACGGCTTGACGCCCAAGGTGGTCGGCAACTCGCTGCTCGAGCTGCAGGACAGCGACGGCGTCTTCGTCATCAAGAAACTCATCGCCGTCGGCAACAGCCCGAACCATCGCGGCTGGATCGAATACAAATGGCCGCATCCGCTCAGCCACCAGTGGCAGCGCAAGCGCGCCTACACCGAACGGGTCGGCGGGGTGCTGGTCACCAGCGGCTACTTCCCTTGAGTACGCCGCCGCCCGCCGCCGCCGTTGCTGTTGCGCCGTCCGCCGATGCCGCCGACAGCGGCGCCAAAGTGGCGGCGGCGCGGGCGCGCCGCGCCCAGTTGGCTCTGCTGCTGTGTTTGCTACTACTGGCCGCGCTGGTGTTGGCGCAGACCTGGTGGACGGTGGCGCAGGACCGCCGCCTGACGCTGGCCTCGGCCCACAGCACCGGTCTGATCGCCGTGCGCCTGCTCGACGAGCACGCCACGCAGACGCTGCGCGACGCCGAGCGCCGGCTCGATGCGGTGGTGGCCGCCATCGCCCGCGCCGGCCAGAAAACCCGGCTCGACGACCGCGCCGTGCGCGCCGTCATCAGCGCCGGCCAGCAGGACGGGCGCTATTTGAACGCGCTGCAGTTCGTCAACCTGCAAGGCCTGCCCTTCGTCAACTCGGCGGCCTATCCGGCCTTCCAGTTCGACATCGTCGACCGCGGCTACGTGGCGCCGTTGCTGGCCGATCCGGCGCAGCGCGGCTCGCGCCTGGGCCACCCCTTCCAGCGCTTCTACGACCAGGCGCTGGTGCTGCCGCTGGCGCGCAACCTGTACGACGGCGCCGGCCGCCACCTCGGTATCATCTCGATCGACATCGACGTCGCCTACTTCGCCGGCGTGTATGCCCGCGTCGCCAAGGACAGCGGCGCGCTGGTGGCGCTGTTCGCCGACCAGGGTTTCGTCGTCGTCCGCACGCCGTTCGCGGCCGGCTACCTGGACCTCGACCTGGCGCGCTCGGACGTGGCGCGGCGGCTGCGCGGCGCCGCCGCCGAGGGTGTCTTCGAGGACGGCCACTTCCTCGACCTGGGCGGCGGCGAGGCGCGCCAGTACACCTACCGC
Organism: Rugamonas rubra; assembly: GCF_900114705.1. Classification (GTDB taxonomy): domain Bacteria; phylum Pseudomonadota; class Gammaproteobacteria; order Burkholderiales; family Burkholderiaceae_D; genus Rugamonas; species Rugamonas rubra. The sequence goes on along the minus strand of NZ_FOTW01000010.1, from coordinate 262,579 downwards.
AAGCTGGCCGCCTACGGCGTCAACACCGTCTTCGCGCAGCGCCTGGACGACGTGCTGGCCGACTGGCGCCAGCGCAGCCGCGAGCGGGTCGCCTTCGCCGCCGCCGCGATCGGCCTGGCCGCCGTGCTCGGCCTGTTTTTGTTGCTGCACATGCGGCGACTGCAGCGCTCCGAACGCTCGCTGCGCGACAGCGTCGCGCGCCAGCGGCAGATCGAGCACGAGATCCGCGAGTTGAACGCCGGCCTGGAGCGGCGCGTCGGCCAGCGCACGCTGAACCTGGAGCAGGCCAACGCCGAGCTGGGCCAGGCGCTGCGCGCCCTGCAGGCCACCCAGCATGAGCTGCTGCGCTCGGAGAAGCTGGCCGCGCTGGGCTCGCTGGTGGCCGGCGTGGCGCACGAGCTGAACACGCCGATCGGCAACGGCATCATGATGGCCAGCTCGCTGCAGGCCAACGCCCAGCAGAGCCTGGACGAACTGGCGGCGGCGCGGCCGAGCCGCACGCGGTTGGAGCAGGGCCTGCAGGCCAGCGTGCAGGGCAGCGAGATCCTGCTGCGCAACCTGGTGCGGGCGGGCGAGCTGGTGCAGAGCTTCAAACAGGTCGCGGTCGACCAGGCCAGCAACCACCGGCGCCGCTTCGCGCTGTCGCGCACCGTCGAGGAGGTGCTGGCCACGCTGGCGCCGATGTACCAGAAGTCGCCGTACAAGATGGTGCTGTCGCTGGCGGCGGAGGTCGAGCTCGACAGCTATCCCGGCGCCCTCGGGCAGGTCATCACCAACCTGGTCAGCAACGCGCTGGCGCACGGCTTCGACGGCCGCGCCGACGGTACCATGCGGCTGTCGACCGCGCTCGACGGCGACGGCCGGCTGCTGCTCGACTTCGCCGACGATGGCGTCGGCATGGCGCAGGCGCAGATGGAGCGGGTGTTCGATCCCTTCTTCACCACCAAGCTGGGGCAGGGCGGCTCCGGCCTGGGCATGCACATCGTCTACAACCTGGTGACGGCGCTGCTGGGCGGCAGCATCGTGCTGCACAGCGCGCCCGGCCAAGGCTGCCGGGTGTGCATCGTGCTGCCGCTGGCCGCGCCCGAACGGGGCGCCAACCCGGCCGAGCCGCCGGCCTGAGGCGCGCGCTTGTGCGCGCGGCGCAACAGCTCGCTTTTTTGCATATTTCGCCCTCATGGCGGGCGAGTTGCCTATTGAATCTGAATCAGCGGCGCGGCGCCGGCTTGGCCGGCGCCGCTAGGCGGATCTCGTACAGCTTCGGCCACAACTTGCCGGTGACGAACAGGCGCTTGCCGGCGCTGTCGTAGGCGATGCCGTTGAGCACGTCCGGGTTGGCGCCGGCGCGCTCCTTGGCGCCCAGCAGGCCGGCCAGGTCGATCCAGCCCACCACCTTGCCGCTGGCCGGGTCGATGCGGGCGATGCGGTCGGATTGCCAGATGTTGGCGTAGATCTCGCCCTCGACCCATTCCAATTCGTTGAGCTGGTCGACCGGCCGGCCGTCGGCCGTCACGCGCAGGCGGCGCCGCTCCTGCAGCGTTTGCGGGTCGAGGAAGCGCAGCTCGGCGCTGCCGTCGCTCATGATGATGGACTGGCCGTCCTGGGTCAGGCCCCAGCCCTCGCCCTTGTAGTTGAACAACTGCTGCACGGCGAAGCTGTCCTGGTCGAGCACGTAGCCCAGCTCGGACTGCCAGGTCACGCCGACCAGGCGCTTGTCCCAGTGGGTGATGCCCTCGCCGAACACGGCCGGCGACAAGTTGGTCTGCTGCAGCACCTCGCCCGTCTCCAATCTGACCTTGCGCACCGACGAGCGGCCCTGCAGGCCGGTGCTCTCGTACAGCACGCCCTGGTCGTAGAACAGGCCCTGGGTGAAGGCGTTGGCGTCGTGCGGATAAGCGTGCAACACCTCGTAGCGGTAGACCGGGATGGTCGAGGGGGGGGGCGGGGCCGCTGCGGGCGCGCGCGAGGCGGCGCCGGCGACGTGGGCCAGGGCCAGCAGGCCCAACAGCTTGAGCAGGAAGGCGCCGGCGGCGCGCGGCGAGGGCGCTCTCATGGCCCTAGCCGCGCGCCGGCGTGGCCAGGTAGTTGTTCTTCACGCGCACATAATGCTCGGCGGAATATTGCAGATAGGCGATCTCGTCGGCGCTCAGCGCGCGCAGCTTGACGGCCGGCCGGCCGACATACAAGTGGCCGCTCTGCAACACCTTGCCCGGCGGCACCAGGCTGCCGGCGCCGACCATCACGTGGTGCTCGACCACGACGTCGTCCATGATGATCGAGCCCATGCCGATCAGGCAGGCGTCGCCGATGCTGCAGCCGTGCAACTGCACGCCGTGGCCGATGGTCACGTAGTTGCCGATGGTCAAAGGCGAGCCGTCCGGCTTGGCCGCGTTCTTGTGCGACACGTGGCCCATGGTGAAGTCCTGGATGTTGCTGCTGTGGCCGATGGTGATGCGGTTGACGTCGCCGCGCAGCACCGCGTTGCACCAAACCGAGCTGTGGTCGCCGATGCACACGTCGCCGATGACGGTGGCGCTGTCGTGCAGATAGACCTGTTCGCCGATGACGGGGAAGCTGTCGAGGTAGGGGCTGAGTGGCATGGTGCTCGCTTGTCGTGTGGATGGGAAAGGGCGCCGTGCGGGCCGGGCCGGCACGGCGCTGCCAGTGTAGCCGAGGCTTGCCTTTCACGCAAAACGGCCGGCCTGGATGCTGCCACGATTATCAATAAATCCGAGATGGTCATTCAAAATCTAAGCCAATTATCAACCTAGGCAATCAGGTGCAACATGCTCTCCATCGCCCACCCGAATGGAGAATCAGCATGGAAGCACACCGGCGCCGCCGAGGAACTGGCCCGCGCCTACCTGATGGTGATGAACAACGGCTTCATGAGCGGCGCCGTGCTCGACGTCGATGGCGGCGGCCTGCTGTAGCGCCGCCTGGTCTTGCCCGCCAAGTCAAGGCGCCAGCGGCTATGAACCACCCAACGGCGCCAAGCCGGGGTCAGACCCCTTCGGGGTCTGACCCCAGATTTTGCCTGCGGGTTTGCCCAGCGTCCCGCGAACCCCAGAACGCCTTCCCCCGCCATCCGACAATGGCATTGCCAGGAACCATACAATGAAACAGTCCGACCGCAAACAACACCACACCAATCCACCCCGCCGCTTTCTGGCCCAGGCCGGCGGTGCCACCACGCTGCTGGCTGCCGGCCTGGCGTTGAACGGCAGCGCCGAGGCCGCCGCCAAGGCGCCGGCCGGCGCGCCGTCACCGTCCGGCGCGGCCGGCAAGTTCTGGCCGCACGGCGCCCGCCTGGTGGTGTCGATCTCGATGCAGTTCGAGGCCGGCGGCCAGCCCGCGCTGGGTGCCGACAGCCCCTTCCCGAAGGTCGACTTCCCGCCCAAGGTGCCGCGCGACGGCGCCGCCGACAGCTGGTTCGCCTATGGCTACCGCGAGGGCATCCCGCGTATGCTGGAGCTGTGGGACAAGCATGGCGTCAAGGTCACCTCGCACATGATCGGCGAGGCGGTGCGCCGCCACCCCGAGCTGGCGCGCGAGATCGTGCGGCGCGGCCACGAGGCGTCCGGCCACGGCCCGCGCTGGAGCTCGCAATACGCCATGGGCCGCGCCGAGGAACGCCAGTTCCTGCTCGACGGCCGCGACATGGTGCAGGCCGGCACCGGCGAGCGCACCCTGGGCTACAACTGCAACTGGCTGCGGCGTGGGCCGAACACCCTGTCGCTGTTGCAGGAGCTGGGCTTCCTCTACCACATCGACGACGTCAGCCGCGACGAGCCCTTCATCGAGCAGGTCGACGGCCGGGACTTCGTGGTGGTGCCCTACACGCTGCGCAACAACGACATCCTGCTGGTGGAGGGGCGCAACTATTCGCCCGATCAATTCCTCCAACAGATCAAGGGCGAGTTCGACCAGCTGTACGAGGAGGCCGGTACGCGCCGCCGCATGATGTCGATCAGCGCCCACGACCGCATCAGCGGCACGCCGCAGATGGTGCGCGCCTGGGGCCAGTTCCTGACCTACGCGAGAAGCAAGGCCGGTGTGGCCTTCCTGCGCAAGGACGAGATCGCCCGCCACGCGCTGGCCAGCCCGTCGACCCTGCGCGGGGGCGAGACGATCTAGCGGCGGCACGGCACGGCCCGGCGGCGGCCCGGGCCGCGCGCCACCGGCGCCTGCGGAGAATTTCCCGCGCGCGGCTTCGTTGTTGCAATGGATTGAAGTTTTTAAAAGGGCAAGAATCGGCGACGAAGTTTGCTACACTGAATTCTCTCCAAATCTAACACTTTCTTCGACGCGTGGCGGGGTGCGGACATGGATTTGACGTCGAATTCCGAGGTGATGCTGTCGACGGCCGGCGCCGGGCTGCGCGCGCAGCGGCTGGCCGGCGCCGTGCTGCTGTTGTCGCTGCTGGTGTTCGGCGCGCTGGTGCCGTTCGCCAAGCTGCCGCTGGCGCCGGTGTGGGCCTTCATTCCCTGCTACGAATCGATGCTGTTGATTAGCGACCTGATCACCGCCGTGCTGCTGCTCGGCCAGGTGCGCAGCACGCGCAGCCGGGGTGTGCTGGCGCTGGCCTGCGGCTATTTCTTCACGGCCGGCATGACCGTGGTGCACGCGCTGAGCTTCCCCGGCCTGTTCTCCCCCACCGGCCTGCTGGGCGCCGGGCCGCAGTCGACGGCCTGGCTGTACATGTTCTGGCACGGCGGCTTTCCCCTGTTCGTGCTGGCCTACGCCGGCCTGCAGGGCGTCGAGCTGCGCATGCGGCCGGGGCCGCGTCCCTTGTACCGCGCCATCCTGCGTTGCGTGCTGCTGACGCTGCTGCTGGTGGTGGCGCTGGGCGCGCTGGCCACCATCGGCCACGACCGCTTGCCCGTCATCATGGTTAAGCAGCGCTACGCCCCCGCTTTGACCGTCGTGGTCGGCATCGTTTGGTCGTTCAGCGTGTTCGCCCTGTTCGCCGTCTGGCGCAAGCGGCAGCGCAGCATGCTCGACCTGTGGCTGATGGTGGTGATGTGCGCCTGGCTGATCGACATCGCCCTGTCGGCGCTGTTTAACGGCGCCCGTTTCGACCTGGGCTTCTACGCCGGCCGCATCTACGGCCTGCTGGCGGCCAATTTCGTGCTGATGATGCTGATGGTCGAGAACGGCACGCTGTACCTGAACCTGAGCCGCATGGCCGACGAGTTGCGCCAGCTGAGCATGGTCGACACCATGACCGGCATCGCCAACCGGCGCCAGTTCGACGCCACCCTCGAGGCCGAATGGCGGCGCGCCATGCGCAGCGGCGCGCCGCTGTCGCTGCTGATGCTCGACATCGATTTCTTCAAGTGCTACAACGACGCCTACGGCCATGTCGCCGGCGACGGCTGCCTGCGCCGGGTGGCGCAGCTGCTGGCGGCGGCGGCGCGGCGGCCCGGCGAGCTGGCGGCGCGCTACGGCGGCGAGGAGTTCGCCGTGCTGCTGCCCGGCATGGACGGCGCGGCGGCGCTGGCCTTCGCCCAAGGCATCTGCCGCGCGCTGGCCGAGCTGGGCGTCGAGCACGCGCACTCGGCCGCCGCCGGCCACGTCACGCTGAGCATCGGCGTGGCCTGCGTCGGCGCCGGTTCCGCGCCCGGCGGCGGCCATCCGGGCGGCGCGGCGGCGGACGCGGCCGCGCCGCTGCGCCTGGTCGAGGCGGCCGACCTGGCCCTGTACGCGAGCAAGACGGGCGGGCGCAACCGGGCGACGCTGGCGCCGCCGCTGCGGGCGGCGGCCGGCCCGCCGTGCGCGACCCTGCCGGCCTAGCCGGGGCGGCCGCTTCTGGTCAAATTATCGGCGAGTGGGCGGCTGTGCGCGTGGATGCGCCCGCCATGCCGCTGCGGCCGGCCGTCGGCGCCAAGTTGACGCCGGATTGGCGCCATCGACCGCCGTCGGCGTCTTGGCTAGCCGCGTGGCCGCAGGCTGGTCGCCAGGATGTTGGCGGGGTAGTAGCGTTTGTAGCTGTTCCATAGCGCGCCCGATTGGGCGGCCGCCGTCAGGATGCGTGCCAGTTCGTTCTGGTCCGCTTCGCTCAGGCTGGACTTGGACAGGTAGATGCCGGTGTCCATCCAGTCCAACTCCTCGACCGGCTCGAAGCGCAGCCGCTCCAGCAGGCCGGCCAGGCGCTTGTCGCCGAGAATGGCGCCGGCCAGCACGGTCGGCGTCATCACGGCCGCGTCGGCGATGCCGGCGTTCAACAGGCGCGCCACGTGTTCCGCGTCGACCTCGATGAACAGGCGGCCGCCCTGGCTCGCTTCGCTCAGGAAGCGCTGGTAGGGCGCGCCGTAGTCGAAGCCGCGCACCACCGCCGTGCGCTGGGAGCGGCTCGTCAATTGCGCCAGCGAGCGCACCGGCTCGTACTTGGCATCGACCGTGATCACCGTCGCGCGCGCCTGGATCATGGGAATGAAAATGCCGTGCTGGTCGCGCCGGGCCGTGCGTGGCGCCGGCAGCAGCAGGTCGGCCGTTCCCGCCTCGAACATCGCCTCCAGGCGGGCGCGCGGCACGGGCTTGAAAATGAACTGGCAGTTGGCCCGCTTGCCCGCCGCCGCCAACATGTCCGGATAGATGCCGCCCACCTCCTGCCCGCTGACGACGACCGATAGGCCGGCCGGCGCCACCGGGACCAGTATCGGACGGGAACAGTCGGCCATGGCGTGGCCGGCCTTGATGAGCAATAGGGTGGCGGCGAGGAAACGCTGAATCTTCATGTCGGTTTTTTGGGAGGGCACGAAAGTTTTCGCGCAGGTGGGACCGCTGCGCTGCGGCTATCCGACAAACTCTAACTCAACTGTTTGCCGGTGTCAGAATATGTTGCGGGGGAACAAAGGCGGTGCAAACGCAGATCCAGCAATTGCTGTCGGCCGATGCGCAGAAAGCCGCGTTGGAACAGCTGAAGCTACAGCAGGATTCGGCCGCCAGCGCCAAGCGGCAGAACGAGCCGGCCGCCGGCGGCTCGACTTCCGGCGCCGAAAGAACGAAATCGGCATCGCGGGATGCCACCTTGGGGAGCGTGGTCGACACCACCGCCTGACAGTAAACACCCAAGTTCGTTCAGTGGAAGGATTTGGCGATCTTTGGAACTATCGAGCTACTGTTTGCCTTGTCTAACGATTTCGGACCAGACAAATGGATGGTAGAGCCGCATTAGTCGCGCGGATCTATCGCCGGTCTTGTATTCGGTGAACAACGTGGCTCTGTCATCGCGATTCACCTTGGAATCCAGCTTCAGTCGGGACATTGTTTCGATAGCTTTGCTTTCAATAGGTGTCCCTAGAAAAGCGCCGTTGATTTCAAGTTTCCCAGTGGTTAGAACGAGATGGAAAACCTCGTCGGGCATGGTGAAAGGGTCAAGAATCCCGCTAAAGTTGTTCTTGCGCGAGTTCATTAGTAAACATGCCAATCGAAAATTATCCCACTCATATGCCAGACCGGCAGCCTTCGATTTTGGCGCAAAATGGTCCATTGATGCGGACCCTGTTGCCAAACTTATGTATGTTCCTAGGTAGGAACATATGCCGCCATACGCATCATGAAATTCCGGCAGGACCTTTGTCCAGTGCGATGGGAATTTTGTTTTGGGCGGCGCTGCGACATTCAGTGGCTGCGTCGGGTAGAGTTTCTTAAAGAGCCATTTTTGGCCGGGTCGGCGAACTTTCTTTTCGAAGTCGGAATGTTCAGGTTTCAATTTTACCGGAATCACTGTTTCTCCAGTGCAATATTCCAGCGAGACCAGAAAATATCGGTATCGGATAAGGCCGAACCTAGTAATTTCTCAGCTCTCGCGATCCTTTCGTCGGACACTTGTACGTTTGTCCCCAGAAGATTCATGATATCTGTCGCTTCAGCAAGCGCAGCCTCGGCTTCTTGCGAGCGCGCGGCTTCCAGGTCAAAGGCCTCACTCACCAACCATTTTGACGCATCGCCGAGTCGCGTGAAATGGCGTTCAGTTAGCTCGACGTTTCCTTCCCCAAGTTTGTTCCTAACAAGGTCCAAGTCAAACCAACCATCGAGTTCGTCCGCAAAATGGGGTTCCATTGACGCCATTACCAATGGAGAGTGTGTTGCCACAAGAAGCTGGACCTTGGCCGCTTGCCCGAGTACTCCCGCCACTTCAAGTAGCGTGCGCACGATGGTTCGCTGCCAGCGTGGATGCAAGTGAGCTTCTATTTCATCGATCAAGAAAACAATTTGCTGGGCGGTGTCTTCTTCGAGTAGTTGCGCGGCCTTCTGATGCTCTTGCCAACTCCAGACCATTAAGTACGCCAATGCGACAATTCGCCGAACCCCCGACGATGCGTGCAATATTCGAATCGGCTTCCCCAGCGGCCCCATTAACGTTGGAATATCCCGAACATCGTCTAAACTCATCCGCTCGAGAGGGCCGGGGCGAAGCAATTCCTCTGGCGAGGGCGACAAGCGCTCTAACACATTGCATAGCAACTGAAATGCCTGGCCATTTTCCTTTTGCCAGCCCGCCCAGTCTTGAATTAATCCATTGCAGAGTTGACCTTTCTCGGCGCTGTGGAGCCCGTCCCATACGTCGCTTGGACTGAATACGTATGCGGGAACCCGGTCTTGCACATCTACATTCCCTACCTTTTTCCAATAGTTACGGGCAGGGTCCCACACTGCGAACCCGCCGTCCGCCATTGCATAGAGTACCAATCCGGGATTGTGCGGACGTCCGGATTTCCCCACCCATGCTTCGTCCTGCGCCGAGAAAACACTCTTGTAACGAATTTCTTTCTTTGCCTTTCCTTCCACTACAAACTCAATGCTGCCATCTTTCGCAGAAAACGGTCTGACTATGTAGCCGCTCACCAAGTCCTTGTTGAGGTCGCGAGGCCACCGTCGGGTAAGTGACCACCATGCAATATCAAGCAGAAAGCTCTTGCCGAGTCCGTTGTCGCCAGTGATAAGGTTGAGGCGCGGCTTAAACCTGACGTCCAATGTCTCCGATGGTCCAACTTTCCGTAGATGTAGTTCTTTTAGCATTTTTTTTGGCTTTCGCGGCCGACTGTATCAGTCATCGTCGAGTGATGGGCTTGTTACACGCTTGTTATTGAATAGCTCTTCAGGAAGGTTCTTCATGTCCTTAGGAAGGCTTTGTTTTTACGATGTTCAAACATCGGACGGCGGCCATCCGTGCAGGGAGTGAAACCGACCGCTTTTGTGACGATGCCCCCAAACGAGCGCAAAATATGGCGATCATTAGCTTAACGTAGTTTCTTGATTTATCATATATTCACTATGAAATTTAGCGCCTTAGGAGTGGAAGCACCATGCGCCGAGCCGCCATAGGTCCGATCAGCCCGCTTACGACGGGTAAATTGGGCGGCCGGGCGGCGTGCTCCACTCCGCGCTTGCCGCCTGCGGCGTATGCTGGGCGCGTAGCCGACCAGGCTAGTCCGACTGGATCGTCCTGCTTTTGACTAGCGCGCCAACATTGGAGTGAGTGGCGCCATGAGTAAATCAGCTAGATGTGTTTCCGCGCTGGTACAGAACTCAGATTGGTGCGTTTCTTGAACAGTCGGCACCTAGTAGCTAACTGGTTGAATTTATGGGGGATTTTGGTCGGGGTGAGAGGATTCGAACCTCCGGCCTCTGCGTCCCGAACGCAGCGCTCTACCAGGCTGAGCCACACCCCGACTAGACGATAATTAAACCAGATTTTTGTGGCTTTTTCAACCATGTTGGCGCGTGTTCCGGCGCCACCCGGCGCGGTCGGATCAAGCCTTGTGTTTTTAGGCCGCTTCCATTATGGTTTCGGCCAATCCGCCGTGCGCCGGCGCGGCCCCCAGCACAAGGAAACCTGCACCATGACCGTCACCATCTACCACAACGCCGCCTGCGGCACCTCGCGCAACACCTTGGCCATGATCCGCGAGGCGGGCATCGAGCCGCTGGTCGTCGACTATGTGAAGAACCCACCGAGCCGCGCCGAGTTGCAGGACATGATCGCCAAGGCCGGCCTGACGGCGCGCGCCGCCATGCGCGACAAGGGCGACCTTTACAACGAGCTGGGCCTGGCCGATCCGGCGCTGTCCGAGGCGGCGCTACTCGACGTGATGATGGCCCACCCGATTCTGATCAACCGTCCCTTCGTGGTGACGGACAAGGGCGCCCGCCTGTGCCGTCCGGCCGATCTGGTGCGCGAACTGCTGCCTTAAACTGCCGCCTGAACTCCAGCCTGAGATTTCGGACTGAAACTCCAGCCTGGGACTCCGGCCTGAAACTCCGGCCCGGAACCCTCCGGCTTGAAACTCCCCAGCCTGAAACGCGACGAGCCCGCAGCTAGCGGGCTCGCCGGCTATTCGCTCGATGGGCTCAGTCTTCCCGCTGCGGGCGGGGCGAGTGCGTCCGCTTCAGGTCGGCCAGGCGCTGCTCGATCTCGCCGAACAGGGGGCGGCGCGCGCCCTCCGCGTGCAGGCAGTCGGCGCTGAGCCGGCTCAACTGGTCCAGCGCCGGCCGGGCCGAGGCGGGCGCGTCGCTGCGCCCGATCAGCTCCTCCAACAGACAGCCGAAGGCGCGCGCTTCGAGCCGCTGCAGCGCGCCGGCATGGGCGCCGTCCGGGTCGAAGAAGGAGGCGGCGCCGAAGTCGCCGAGCAGGCTGCGGCCCTGCTCGCAGTGCAGGATGTTGTGGCCGTACAGGTCGCCGTGCAGGATGCCGCGCCGGTGCAGGTGGTGGACCGCCGAGGCGATGCCGTGGGCAATGCCGAGCTTGGCGGCCAGGTCGAAGCGCTTGCCGGCCGGGTAGACGTCGCGGGTGCAGCTGTCCAGGCTGGGCGGGCCGGCCAAGTTGCCGAAGCCGGGGTCGATCAGTTGCATCACCAGGCCCTGGGCCTGGCCCGGATGCTCGCTCAGCTGGCCCAGCACCGGGATCAGGTTGGGGTGTTCGCCGGCGCCGATGCAGGCGGCCATTTCGGCGCCGGGCAGGCCGTCGCTGGTCACCTCGCCCTTGAACAGCTTGACGGCGACGGTCTGCGCGCCATCCTGCCGCGCCTGGTGGATGACGCCGGAGGCGCCTTCGCCCAATTGCTGCTGCAACTGTAATCGCTGCCAGGCGATGGCGCGGGGCGGCGCGCCCGGCGCGTTGGTCGCGGCGCAGGGGTTGCCGGCGTAGGCCAACCAGCTCAGGCGCGGCAGCGCCAGCAACCAGGCCGGCAGCTCGCCCAGGCGGTTGGCGGCGACGCGCAGCAGCTCGAGCCGGGTGCAGGCGGCCATCTCGGCGGGCAGGGCGCGCAGGCGGTTGCCGGCCAACATCAGCTTTTGCAGCTGGGTGCAGCGGCCTATGCTCGCCGGCAGCTCCTCGATGCGGTTGTCGGTCAGCACCAGCCAGCGCAGCTTGGCGGGCAGCGAGGCGGCCGGCACGCGCTCGATGCGGTTGGCCTTGAAGCCGATCATGCTCAGCTCGGCGCAGGCGCCCAGCACGGCGGGCAGCTCGGTGAACCGGTTGTCCGAACAGAAGATGATGCGCAGCTTGCCCAGGCGCGGCAGGTCGTCGGGCAGGGTGGACAAGGCGTTGCCGGACAGGTCGAGGATTTCCAGCGTGTCGGCCAGGTCGAAGATCTCGCGGGGGAATTCGGTCAGCGCGCAGGACAGTTGCAGGCGGCGGATGCCGGCCAGTTGTCCGGCGCGGAGTTGTTCGAGGGTGTGCATCGGTGGCGGGGAGGGGCGGACAGGGCAGAGTCTACCATTGCGGGGCGCGATAAAAAAAGGGCGGCGCCGTTGGCGTCGCCCTGTCGCGTCGGCGCCCGGCGCCGGCGCCCGCGGCCGCTTAGTGGGTGCGGTCGACGGCGAAGGTGGCCAGTTGCAGCAGCGATTCCTTGTAGATGCTGTCGGGCAGGTCGCTGATCGCCTCGGCGGCGCGGCGGGCGGCCGCCTCGGCTTGGCGGCGCGTGTAGTCGAGCGCGCCGCTGGTGGTGATGGCGGCCAGGATGGTGTCGAAGTGCTGCTCGTCGCCCTGCTCGATGCAGCTGCGCACCAGCTCGCGCTGTTCGGCCGTGCCGTTCTCCATCAGGTAGATCAGCGGCAAGGTCGGCTTGCCTTCGCGCAGGTCGTCGCCGACGTTCTTGCCGATCTCGGCGGCGTCGCCGGCGTAGTCGAGCACGTCGTCGATCAGCTGGAAGGCGGTGCCCAGCGAGCGGCCGTATTCGCCGGCGGCCTCGATCTGGGCGTCGTTGGCGCCGGAGATCAGGGCGCCGAGCTCGGCGGCGGCCTCGAACAGCTTGGCCGTCTTCGAGCGGATCACCTGCAGGTAGCGTTCCTGGTTGACGTCCGGGTCGTGCATGTTAAGCAGCTGCAACACCTCGCCCTCGGCGATGACGTTGGTGGCGTCCGACAGGATCTGCATCACCCGCATATTGTTCAGCCCGACCATCATCTGGAAGGCGCGCGAGTAGAGGAAGTCGCCGACCAGCACCGAGGCGGCGTTGCCGAACAGGGCGTTGGCGGTGGCGCGGCCACGGCGCAACGACGATTCGTCGACCACGTCGTCGTGCAGCAGGGTGGCGGTGTGGATGAACTCCACCACCGACGCCAGCTCGTGGTGCGCCTTTCCCTTGTAGGAATAGGCGTTGGCGACCAGCAATACCAGCACGGGCCGGATGCGCTTGCCGCCGGCGCTGATGATGTACTCGGCAATCTGGTTGACGAGGCTGACCTCGGAGTGCAGGCTGCGGCGGATCACCTGGTTGACCGCGTCCATGTCGGCGGCGATCGTGTGGGCGATGTTGTTTTGGGTGGCGTTTTGGGTGGCGGCAGACAAGGCGAACCTGCTATAGACTATTAGGTGCGGCGATTATACGTCATGCCCCGCCTATCAGTGGCTTTTGCCTGCTATGGGCGGCAACTTCGATGGCGATCCGAGCATCGGCGCGCGCCGGCGCCGGGGCAAAGTTGCCGACATACCACGACAAATCCCATTTGTGAATAGTTTTTGACGCAAATTCTCATCCCATGTATAATCACAGGTTCTCCCGTTTCGGTTCAGCAACACATGCAGGTTTGTGAGCAAACCCACGGGATGAACTTTTCTAACATTTGATGAGGTTTCAAATCATGTACGCGGTCATAAAAACCGGTGGCAAACAATACAAAGTTGTCGCTGGCGAAAAACTTAAAGTAGAACAGATACCGGCAGACATTGGTTCCGAAATCACCATCGATCAGGTCCTCGCCGTTGGCGCGGGCGACACCATCAAGTTTGGTGCTCCATTGGTCGAAGGTGCAAAGGTACTGGTTACTGTTGTGGCACACGGTCGTCACGATAAGGTGAAGATTTTCAAGATGCGTCGTCGTAAGCACTACCAGAAGCATCAAGGCCATCGTCAGAACTACACCGAAATCCAAATCGTTTCGATCAACGGCTAATCGCTGTTTGCGACACACCAGCTAATTAAGGAGCTATAAATGGCACACAAAAAAGGCGGCGGCACAACGCGAAACGGCCGTGACTCAGAATCAAAACGCCTGGGCGTTAAAGTCTACGGCGGTCAATCGATCAATGCCGGCGGCATCATCATTCGTCAGCGCGGCACCCCAGTGCGCGCCGGCGAAGGCGTAGGCATGGGCAAGGATCACACCCTGTTCGCGCTGATCGCAGGCAAGGTCAAGTTCGTTGTCAAGGGCGCCGGTTCGCACCAGTTCGTGACCGTCGTACCAGCGACCGTAGTACCAGCGTAATTTACGCTTCAGCGTAAAACGCACACTGTAAGGCGCAAGCCTTCAATCGAAAGGCTCTGCCCAAGGTAGAGCCTTTTTAGTTTTATGGCGGCACATTATGAAGTTTATCGACGAAGCAAAAATTGAAGTCATCGCCGGCGACGGCGGCAATGGCTGCGCCTCCTTCTGCCGTGAAAAGTTCCGACCTTTCGGCGGCCCGGACGGTGGCGATGGCGGCAAGGGCGGCAGCATCTGGGCCGTGGCCGACCGTAACATCAACACCCTGGTCGACTTCCGCTTCTCCAAGATGCACAAGGGGCGGGACGGCGAACCAGGTCGCGGCGCCGACTGCTACGGCAAGGGCGCCGACGACATCCACATGCGCATGCCGGTGGGCACGCTGATCATCGACCATCTGACCGGCGAAATCATGGCCGACCTGACCGAACACGGCCAGATCGAGCTGCTGGCCAAGGGCGGCGAGGGCGGTTGGGGCAACATCCACTTCAAATCGTCGACAAACCGTGCGCCGCGTCAAAAGACCGAGGGCAAGGAAGGCGAACGGCGCGAACTGCGCCTGGAGCTGAAGGTGCTGGCCGACGTCGGCCTGTTGGGCATGCCCAACGCCGGCAAGTCGACCTTCATCTCGGCCGTGTCGAACGCCCGGCCGAAGATCGCCGACTACCCGTTCACCACCTTGCACCCCAACCTGGGCGTGGTCCGCGTCTCGCACGAGAAGAGCTTTGTGATCGCCGACATTCCCGGCTTGATCGAAGGCGCTTCCGAGGGCGCCGGCCTGGGCCACCAATTCCTGCGCCACCTGCAGCGCACCGGTCTGCTGTTGCACATCGTCGACCTGGCGCCGTTCGAGACCAACGTCGATCCGGTCAAGGAAGCCAAGGCCCTGGTCAAGGAGCTGAAGAAGTACGACGAGTCGCTGGTCGACAAGCCGCGCTGGTTGGTGCTGAACAAGATGGACATGGTGCCCGAGGCCGACCGCAAATCGGTGGTCAAGGACTTCATCAAGCGCTTCGCCTGGAAGGGCCCCGTGTTCGAGATCTCGGCACTGGACCACAGCGGCACGCAGGAACTGGTCAACGCCATCTACATGCACCTGGAAACCAAAAAGCACAGCGAACAGCGTGCCGAGGAAACCCAGATGACGGAAGAGGCGCGCGGCATTTCCTCGATCGATCCGGACGATCCGCGTTTCAAAATCCTCGACTAAAGGTTCGGCCGCCGCGCCGCACGCCACAGGGCGCGCGCGCGGCGCTGACAAGCCGGCCCAGCTTGGTTAAAATGGGTGTAACGCCGGCCGCACTAGTGCGGCCGTTTCGCATTTTTCTCGACATAAACGGTTATCGCCGGTGTATGTCATCAATGTGGCGCCGGCCCCGTTACCACGGACCCGGCCCTATAAGCGGCAGGACGGCCAGCCCGTTCCCGGCGATGTCACAGCAACGCACCAGATTCGTCCCGGCCGGGGCCGCCGCACACCGCACACCGCGCGCGGCGCCGCCAGGGGTTTTATTTGTCAGCCTTCAGATGAGAACCGCCGCACCATGAATTCCGTCATACAAAAAGCCAACCGCATCATCATTAAGGTCGGCTCTTCGCTGGTCACCAACGACGGCCGCGGCCTCGACCATGCCGCCATCGCCCGCTGGGCGGCGCAGATCGCCGGCCTGCGCGCGCTGGGCAAGCAGGTGGTGCTGGTCAGCTCCGGCGCCATCGCCGAGGGCATGCTGCGCCTCGGCTTCGAGCGCCGCCCGACCGACATCCACGAACTGCAGGCCTGCGCCGCCGTCGGCCAGATGGGCCTGGCGCAGATCTACGAGACCAGCTTCCGCGCCCACGGCCTGGGCACCGCCCAGGTGCTGCTGACCCACGCCGACCTGGCCGACCGCGAGCGCTACCTGAACGCGCGCTCGACGCTGACCACCCTGCTGCGCTTCGGCGTGGTGCCGATCATCAACGAGAACGACACGGTGGTCACCGACGAGATCAAGTTCGGCGACAACGACACCCTGGGCGCGCTGGTGGCCAACCTGATCGAGGCCGACGCGCTGATCATCCTGACCGACCAGCACGGCCTGTACTCGGCCGATCCGCGCAAGGACCCGGACGCCAAGCTGATCCAGCAGGGCCGCGCCGGCGATCCGGCGCTCGAGGCGATGGCCGGCGGCGCCGGCAGCGACATCGGCCGGGGCGGCATGCTGACCAAGATCCTGGCGGCCAAGCGCGCCGCCAAGTCGGGCGCCCACACCATCATCGCCTGGGGCCGCGACAGCGACGTGCTGGCCCGGCTGGCCCAGGGCGAGGCGATCGGCACCGAGCTGACCGCGCAGACCGGCCACCTGACGGCGCGCAAGCAGTGGATGGCCGACCACCTGCACACGGTCGGCCAGGTGGTGCTGGACGCCGGCGCGGTGCAGAAGCTGACCCTGGAGGGCAAGTCGCTGTTGCCGATCGGCGTGGTCGACGTCAAGGGCGAGTTCGGCCGTGGCGCCGTCATCACCTGCGTCGGCGAGGACGGCCGGGCGGTGGCGCGCGGCCTGTCGAACTACACCAGCGCCGAGGCGCGCCGCATCATGCGCAAGCCCTCGGCCGAGATCGAGGCGATCCTCGGCTTCCTCGAGGGGCCGGAGCTGGTGCACCGCGATAACATGGTCTTGTTGTAGCGGTAGGCAGCCGGGCGGACGCCAAGGCCGACCCCGCACACCGGCAGCAGGGGTCTGACCCCGTCCGGGGTCAGACCCCGTTTTGGCATCGGGTTTAGGCGTCGGCCGGCGCCGGCGTTTTGGCGCGGTAGTCGCACAGGTCGGCCACCATGCAGTTCCAGCACAGCGGCTTGCGCGCCATGCAGGTGTAGCGGCCGTGCAAAATCAGCCAGTGGTGGGCGTCGTGCAGAAACTCCTTTGGCACGAACTTGAGCAGCTTTTGCTCGACGATGTCGACGTTCTTGCCCGGCGCCAGGCCGGTGCGGTTGGCGACGCGGAAGATGTGGGTGTCGACCGCCATGGTCGGCTCGCCGAAGGCGGTGTTCATCACCACGTTGGCGGTCTTGCGGCCGACGCCGGGCAGCGCCTCGAGCGACTCGCGGTCGCGCGGCACCTCGCCGCCGTGCTGCTCCTGCAAAATCTTGCAGGTGGCGATGACGTTTTTGGCCTTGGTCTTGTACAGGCCGATGGTGCGGATGTATTCCGTCAACTCGTCGAGTCCCAGCGCCAGGATCTTGGCCGGCGTGTTGGCCACCGGATAGAGCTTGCGCGTCGCCTTGTTGACGCCGACGTCGGTGGACTGGGCCGACAGCAGCACGGCGATCAGCAGCTCGAACGGTGTGGTGTATTCCAGCTCGGTGACGGGTTGCGGATTGGCGGCGCGGAAGCGCGTGAACATGTCCAGTCGTTTTGCGTTGTTCATGTGGACGGGGTCTGGTCGGCGGGTGGCGGAGGAGGGGCGTCGGCGGCGGCGCCGGCTTTGGCGGCCTCGGCCTTCAGGCGGGCGCGCTCCATGGCGGCGGCGATGATGGCGCGCTTGCGCTCCTTCTCGGCCTGCTCGGCCGTGTTCTCCGGCGCCAGCTGGTCGACGGCGCGCAGCTTGGCCACCGCCTTGGCGGCCAGGCGGGCGTCGTTCTCGGCGATGTCGCGTTGCAGGCGCAGCGCGCGGCGCTCGTGGCGCAGGCGCGCGGCGGCGGCCAGCGGCTGGCTCCAGGCGTCCCAGCCGGCCGTCTGCGTCACCGGGTACATGACGATGCAGTCGACCGGGCAGGGCGCCACGCACAGGTCGCAGCCGGTGCACAGCTCGGGCAGCACGGTGTGCATCTGCTTGGCGGCGCCGACGATGGCGTCGACCGGGCAGGCCTGGATGCACAGCGTGCAGCCGATGCACAGGGCCTCGTCGATGTAGGCGACGGCGCGCGGCCGCTCGCGGCCGTTGACCGGGTTGAGCGGGATGACGGCGCGGCCGAGCAGGCCGGCCAGGCGCGCCACGCCCTCGGCGCCGCCCGGCGGGCATTGGTTGATGTCGGCGCCGCCGCCGGCGATCGCCTCGGCGTAGGGGCGGCAGCCCTGGTAGCCGCACTTGGTGCACTGGGTCTGCGGCAGCAGGTCTTCGATGCGGTCGGCGAGGGAGGGGGAATCTGGAGCGGCCACGGTCAGCTTCAAAAACGGGAAAGCGTCATTATCCGATATCTGCGCGGCGCGGGCCGAAAAACCTTGTCGCCCGCGGCCTGATAGCAGGAAAACAGTATTGCCCATAATTAAGTTTGCGAACATTTTGTTTTGTGCGAGGATAGTAGTGTCGCGTTCAATCCGGTAGTCGCCATGTTGCCAATCCTGCGCTGGACTCGTTCCCTTGCGCCGTCGCGCTTGCCGCCGCCGTCGTCCCAAGCGTTGCCGCTGCGGCGGCGGCTGGCCGGCGGCTGTCTGCTGTGGTTGGCGCTGTGCGCCGTCCAGCCGGTCGGCGCGGCGCACCCGGACGGCGTGGCGCCGCTGCGCGTGATCCGTTTCGCCGCCGAGGACTGGCCGCCCTTCATCGGCCCCGACCTGCCCGACAGCGGCCTGTCCGGCGCCTTGCTGCAGGCGGTCTACGGGCGGCTTGGCGTCCAGTTGCAGATCGAGTATTTCCCGTGGAAGCGGACCATGGAGTTTGGTCTGCACCATCCCCGCTACGCCGGTTTCCTGGCGGTCTGGCGCTCGCCCGAGCGCGAGCAGCTGTGTCACTTTTCCTCGTCGATCGGCAACACGCAGACGGTGCTGGCCTTTTTGAAGTCGGCGCCGGTGGCGGCGGCCAGCCTGGCCGGCTTGAACAAGCTGCGCATCGGCACGGTGGCCGGCTATTCGAACGGCGAGCAGTTCGACGCCATGCGCCAGCGCGGCGAGCTGACGGTGGACGAGGGCGTCAACGACGAGACCAATCTGCGCAAGCTGCTCAAGCAACGGGTCGGCGCCATCGTGGTCGAAAGGCACGTGCTGCAACACCTGCTGGCCTCGCGCCGCTTCAGCCGCGCCGAGGCGGCCCGCATCGGCAGCATCGACACGCTGTTCAAGGAGCGCTCGGTGCACGTCTGCTTCAAGCGCGACGAGCAGGGACTGACGCAGCAGAGAGCCTTCAACGAGGCGGCGCGCGAGTTCGACCTGGGCAAGATCGAGCGGGCCTATTGGAAAGACAACGCGCGCCGCGTGATGGCGCCCTGAACCGGCGGCGGACGGACGAAAAAAAACGCTCCGAAGAGCGTTTTTTGTTGGCGTTTAACCGTGTTTCTTGATGAATTCGCCGATTTTCGGACAGATCGTCTCGCGCCAGCGGCGGCCGGAGAAGATGCCGTAGTGGCCGGCCTGGGGCGCGACGAAGTCCTGCTGCATAGTCGCCGGGATGCCGCTGCACAGCTCGTGCGCGGCCTGGGTCTGGCCGGCGCCGGAGATGTCGTCCAGCTCGCCCTCGACGGTGAACAGGGCCACCGTGGTGATGTCCTGCGGCCGCACCAGCTGGCCGCCGACCATCCAGGTGCCCTTGGGCAGGCTGAACTCCTGGAACACGGTCTTGATGGTGTCCAAATAGTACTCGGCCGGCATGTCGAGCACCGCGTTGTACTCGTCGTAGAACTTGCGGTGGCCTTCCGCCGGCTCGTCGTCGCCGGTCACCAGGTGCATGTAGAACTCGCGGTGGCTCTGCGCGTGGCGGCCCGGATTCATGGCGATGAAGCCGGCGTGCTGCAGGAAGCCCGGGTAGACCTTGCGGCCGAAGGCCGGGTAGTTCGGCGGCACCGCGTAGATCACGGTGTTCTCGAACCAGGAGAACTTCTTCTCGGTGGCCAGATTGTTGACCTGGGTCGGCGATTTGCGTGGATCGATCGGGCCGCCCATCATCGTCATGGTCTTCGGCAGTTTCGGGTCCTTGGCGGTGGCCATCAGCGAGATGGCGGCCAACACCGGCACCGTCGGCTGGCAAACCGAGATCACGTGCAGGTCGGGCGCCAGCAGGCGGATGAAGTCCTGCACGTAGAAGATGTAGTCGTCGAGGTGGAAGGCGCCTTCGGTCATCGGCACCATGCGGGCGTCGGTCCAGTCGGTGACGTAGACGTCGTGTTCGGCCAACAGCGCGCGCACGGTGTCGCGCAGCAGCGTTGAATGGTGGCCCGACAGCGGCGCCACCAGCAGCACCTTGGGCTGCTTGAGGGCGCGCGTTTCCTTGTCGCTCAGGTCCTTGCGGAAGTGCAGCAGGCGGCAGAACGGCTTGGTCAGCTCGACGTGCTCGACGATGCCGACCGTCTGGCCGTTGACCTGGACGCTGTCGATCTCGAAGGCTGGTTTTTCGTAGTCCTTGCCCAATCGGTACATCAGCTCGTAACCCGCGGCGATCCGTTGCGAAAACGGCGTGTGCGCCAGCGGGGAGACAGGATTGGTGAACATCTTCGACGACGCGTCGGCCCATTGCATGAGAGGCGTCAGAAGCGAACGTTGCATTTCGTGCAGTTGGTAGAGCATAAGTAGTCCTGGCAATTAATTTTTGGTGCGGTGCACCAACGCCTTACATCATAGACCAATTATAGGATATTTGTTCGTGACGTAAAGCACTTTAGGATACTTGAGAGAAAGCAGGCATGCGGCTTTGCCCGGTTTTCATAGTACGATGATAGTGTATCGGACGGAAAAAAAGCAGCGTTTCCGCTGCTTTTTGTGTAGGACAAGACCCGCTTGTTGTAGAGCGGGCCGTTGTTTAGTCGAAGACCGGGCTTTCCACCCCCAGCACCTTGTGCAACTTGGGCGAGGTGGTGGTGTATTGCATGTGGATCTTCTTGTCCGGGAAGATGTAGGGCGCGGCGCCGAAGGCGGCCAGGGCGGCCTCGTGGAAGCCCGACAGGATCAGCTTCTTCTTGCCCGGATAGGTGTTGATGTCGCCGACGGCGAAGATGCCGGGCACGTTGGTCTCGAACTTCTCGGTGCTCTGCACCTTGAGCTGGCGCCGTTCGATGTCCAGGCCCCAGTCGGCGATCGGGCCGAGCTTGGGCGTCAGGCCGTAGAACACCAGCAGCATGTCGAGCGGTACGCGGCGGGTCACGCCGTCGAGGGCGGTGACCTTCAGGTGGTTCAGTTTGCCGGCGGCGTCGACCTCGAAGCCGCTGGCCTGGCCGATCAACAACTGCATCTCGTAGTCGTCGCACAGGGCCTTCATTTTCGCCACCGAGGCGGGCGCGGCGCGGAAGTCCTCGCGGCGGTGCAGCAGCACCACCGATTCGGCCTTGCCGACGAAGTTCAGGGCCCAGTCCAGCGCCGAGTCGCCGCCGCCGCAGATGACCAGGTTCTTGCCCTCGAACAGGGCGGGGTCCTTGACGCGGTAGAACAGCTGGCTGTTGTCGAAGGCGTCGATGCCGTCGACCTTCAGCGTGCGCGCCTGGAAGGAGCCGACGCCGGCGGCGATGAAGATGGTCTTGGTGACGAAGCGGGTGCCGGCGCTGGTTTCGACGTTGAAGCGGCCGTCGTCGCGGCGTTCGACCACGGTCACTTCCTGGCCCAGGTGGAAGGTCGGGTTGAACGGGGCGATCTGCTTGAGCAGGTTGTCGGTCAGCTCCTGGCCGGTGCAGGAGGGCACGGCGGGGATGTCGTAGATCGGCTTGTCCGGATACAGCTCGACGCATTGCCCGCCCACCGCCGCCAGCGAGTCGATGACGTGGGCCTTGATTTCGAGCAGGCCCAGTTCGAACACTTGGAACAGGCCGACCGGGCCGGCGCCGATGATGACGGCGTCGGCTTCGATGAGGCCGGTTGTGGGGGACGTGGTTGCGCTATTCATACGATGCTTTCCTGTGGTTTCAATATTGGTTTGGCAACAATGAGACAGGCCCGCGCGTGGCGCGCGGAACTCGAAGAGAGAGGGGCGTCGGAATGCGGTCCGCCAGCCGGGCTGGCCGGGCGGGCGGTGGGGGCGCTGTCTGTCTTAACGTACCAGCAGTTGCAGCTTGCTCTTGACGTCCTTGAACTCCTCGGCTTCCGGCAGGGCCGCCTTGGTCTTGGTGATCGAAGGCCAGTTGCGCGCGAGGTCGACGTTGATCTTGATGAAGGCCTGCTGGTCGGACGGCACGTCCTCCTCGGCGAAGATGGCATTGACGGGGCACTCGGCCACGCAGACGGCGCAGTCGATGCATTCGTCGGGGTCGATCGCCAGGAAGTTCGGGCCTTCGCGGAAACAATCTACCGGGCAGACATCGACGCAATCGGTGTAACGACAGCTGATGCAAGATTCGGTGACAACGTGGGTCATAACAGTCCTATCAATGTTGGTGTGCTGCGGCGTCAGCGGCGCGTTGGCGGCATGCGCACTTCCGCAAAGCACTGTATTTTAAGGTAATTCGCTGCTTCTCACAAATTGGGCTTATATACAATACATATAAGCAAATTCGTTTATGCTCCGTATCACGTCGTGCGCGGCGGCCTGGGCGGCGCCTCAGGCGGCGGCGCGGATCTGCGCCAGCAGCTCCTGCCAGGGGGCGTTGGCGGGTTGGCCGTCCTCGACGAAGCTGACGCTGCGCTGCTGGCCGGCGTCGTCGAAGGTGAGGGTCCAGCGCAACAGGTCGGCGCCGATCGGCGCGGCGGACGGCGCCGCGGCGAAATAGTTGTGCGCCTTCAGGGCTTGTTCCAAGGCCTTGCCGGCCGGGCCGCTGTCGGTGTCGACCTCGAGGTGTTGGACCAGGCCGGCGTAGCCGCCGCTGGAGGTGGCGCTAATTTTCATCTTGTTCCCCTTGTGGTGTTGTTGGTCGAGCCCGCCTGCGGAGGAAGGCCCGCCCCGGTGCGCCAAGGCGGGGCGCCAAGGCGGCGCGCCAAGGCGGGGCGCCTCATTTGTTGGTGGTCAGGCCCAGCTCCTCGGCGCTGGCCGGTTCGCGCCAGTTGCCGTTGCCGTTGCCGCCGCCGCCGCCGCCGCAACCGTAGTCGCGGCACCAGGAGGCCAGGCGCTGGCGCTCCTCCTCGAGCACGTCCTCGACGCCGGCGTAGTCGGCGTGGTTCATGGTGCCGCAGCAGGCGCGGCGGTCCTGGGGCGCGCCCGCCTGGTCGACGATGTTGGGTGCCAGGGTCAGCGCGGCGTCGTGGTTGACGCCGGGCGCCACCGTCGCCAGCACCACCTCGCGCAGCGTGAAGCGGTTGCGGATGAAGTTGCGGTACTCGACCGGGCGTTGGTCGGCGGCGGCGATCTTCAGCATCTGGTTGGCCACGTCGGCGAAGGTGGCGCCGCTGTCGGGCGCGGCGATCAGCGCGCGCAGCACCAGGCCGCGCAGGTACTCGGCGGCGCTGTGCAGCACCATGGCGTCGTCGCGCATGTTGGGGCCGCGCTCGAAGGCGAAGATATCGGCCAGGATGTCGTAGATGGCGCCGGTGAACACCTGCGAGATGGCGTGCACCTCGTTGCCCACCTCGGACAGCTTGAGGTCGTTGTCGGCGTTGCGCAGGCCGTTGGGGCGGCCCAGCGCCAGGCCGAACTGCTCGGCCATGTCGGCCAGGAAGGTCTTGTCGTGCAGGTCGGCCTTGGTCTGGGCGATCACCGCCTCGACCTGGTCGAACTGGGACAGGGTCAGGAAGATCGCCGTCAGGTCGCCGAAGGATTCGTGCAGGCCGCCGGTCTGCGGCGGATTGCTGCTGAGCAGCCACTTCGGCTTGAGGCCGTCGAGCACGGCGTGGCCGGCCTCGTGCGAGACGATGTCGAGCGAGCGGCAGGTGTACATGCGCTCGCCGGCGCCGCTGGGCACGAAGTCGCCGAACTTGAGCGCCCGGTCGGAGCGGCTGTAGTAGGCGTTCATCACGTTGGGCAGGCCGTGCGGGTAGACCTGCAGCGGGGCGGTGTTGTGCGCGCCGTTCCACTGCCACGGCAGGGGCGCCTCGGCGCCGTTGCTGGCCAGCGCGCGCTGGTACATGGTCAAGGTCTGGCGCACGATGGCGAAGGTGTGCACGGCGTCGAACTGGTCGGTGTTGGGCGAGAGGATGAAGTCGCCGAAGGTGTTCGGGCTGACCGCCGCGATGCCGGGCTTGCCGCTGACGATGCGGGCGTCGCGCGGCCCCTCGAGGATGATGCCGGGCAGGTAGGACTTGCGCGTGCCCATTTCGCTGACGGCGGGGTCCTGTTTCCAGATCAGCACGCGCGAGCCGGGCGGGTACAGCGCCGCCTCCTTCAGGCGCGGCGCCGCCGGCTCCTGGGTCAGCTGGGCCGCCTTGCGGTGCTGGCGGTAGGACGCCGACGGCGTGGGGACGTAGCCGACCGGCAGCGCGGCGCACTTGGTCGGCACCGCCTCGACCGGCACGATGACTTTTTGGTCCATGATGAATCTCCCGATGGATGCTGCTGCGCTTGGGGGCGGCCGGCGTCGGCGGCAGCGGGCCGGCGCGCCGCCGGGCGCCGCCTCGGCGCGCCGGTTCAAGAGCATGGTCGCGCCGGGGCGGGGCGCCCCGTTTGACGCGGCGCAAAGATCGGCGCCGGCGGCGCGCGGTTGGCGATGCGCTAGAATCCATTTCACAATAAAATTCCGCGCCGTCCGAAGTCGGCGGTGCCGGATACGTTTCCCGGAGATGCCATGCCCCGTTTCACCCCGCCGCTGTTGCTATTACTGTTGTCAGGCCTGGCCGGCCCGGCCGCCGCCAATCTCGCCGCCACCGTCCCGGCCGCCACCGCCGGCCCGGCGCTGGCCGGCGTGCCGCTCGAGTTCCTGTTGTTCGCCGGCGTGCTCGGCATGGTCGCCTTCAGCCACGTCAGCACCATGCTGACGGCGCTGTGGGGCGCCTTGGCGATCACCGTCTACAAGCTGCTGTGGGCGCCGTTCGGCGAGGGCGCCGGGCTGGCCGGCCTGCTCGGCCACGCCGGCCACGAGTGGGTCGGCCTGGCCAACCTGCTGGCGCTGCTGCTCGGCTTCGCGCTGCTGGCGCGCCACTTCGAGCGCAGCCACATTCCGGCCGTGCTGCCGCACTACATGCCGGACGACTGGAAGGGGCCGCTGGTGCTGCTGGTGCTGGTGTTCTTCATCTCCAGTTTCCTCGACAACATCGCCGCCGCCATCATCGGCGGCACCATCGCCCGCAGCGTGTTCCGCAACAAGGTGCACATCGGCTACCTGGCCGGCATCGTCGCCGCCTCCAACGCCGGCGGCGCCGGCAGCGTGGTCGGCGACACCACCACCACCATGATGTGGCTGGCCGGCGTGGCGCCGGGCCAGGTGCTGCACGCCTACGTGGCGGCCGGCGTGGCGCTGCTGGTGTGCGCGGTGCCGGCGGCGCGCCAGCAGCACGCCTACAGCCCGATCGTCAAGGACGCGCCGGACGGCGTGCGGGTCGACTGGCTGCGGGTCGGCATCGTCGCCTTCATCCTGGCCCTGACGATCGGCGCCAACGTGCTGCTCAACACCCGCTATGCCGCCGCCAGCGGACTGTTCCCCTTCCTCGGCGCGGCGGTCTGGTTGGCGATCCTGCTCAGCGGCCTGGTGCGCCGGCCCGACTGGCACGAGCTGCCGGGCGCGCTGCGCGGCGCGGTGTTCCTGTTGGCGCTGGTCTGGTCGGCCTCGCTGATGCCGGTCGAGGCGCTGCCGCCGGCCTCCTGGCCGATCGCGCTGGGCATCGGCTTCGTCTCGGCGGTGTTCGACAACATCCCGCTGACCGCGCTGGCGCTCAAGCAGGGCGGCTTCGACTGGGGCTTCCTGGCCTACGCGGTGGGCTTCGGCGGCTCGATGATCTGGTTCGGCTCCTCGGCCGGGGTGGCGCTGAGCGGCATGTATCCGGAGTCGCGCTCGGTGGCACAGTGGCTGCGCCATGGCTGGCACGTGCCGCTGGCCTATGTGCTCGGCTTCGCCGTCATGCTGGCCCTGCTGGGCTGGCATCCGGAGCCGATGGCGCACTAGTGTCCTGAATTGCAGATTCGTTGAATAAATATGACGAGAATCGTCCTGATACTGCGTCACAAATGCGCGCAAGGCCCCGGCCTTGCTGTGCTTTGTTCCTTGTCTCAGGCCGATTTCGCCATATTTATGGCTCAACGAACTAGCAATTCAGGACACTAGGCAGCAGTAGCGGCGGCCGGCGCCACTGGCGCGCCGGCCGGCCAGCTGGCATCATGGCGCCTGTTTCAAACTTGAAAGGATAGCCAGATGGCTGACATCAACATTGTGCAGGACCACCAGCTGACGCCGAAGAAGGCGCGCGAGGCGGCGCAGAAGGTCGCCGAGGAAATGGCGGCGGAGTTCGATATGGAGTGCAAGTGGGAGGGCGATGTGCTGCATTTCGAGCGCAGCGGCGTGGCCGGCTCGCTGACCTTGCACAAGCACCAGGCGCAGATGGAGATCAAGCTGGGCTTCCTGTTCAGCGCCTTCTCGGGCAAGATCGAGAGCAAGGTGGCGGAGAACATGCGCAAGGTGTTCGGCGCCGCGTGAGGCGGCGCGGGTGTTGCCGCGGCGGGCGCAAGGCCCGCCGCGTTCGGGCTGCCTAGCCCTTCAGTTCTTCGATCAGGTCGACGTATTGTTGTTGCGCCTGCTCGGTCGAATTGCCTTTCAGCGCGGCCCAGGCGTCGTACTTGGCGCGGCCGACCATGTCGGTGAAGCCGGGACGCTCGCCGCTGGCGTCGCCGCTCGAGGCCTGCTTGAACAGCGCGTACATCTTCAGCAAGGTCATGTTGTCCGGACGCTCGGACAGGTTCTTCGAGTCGAGTTGGGCCTGCTGGAATTGTTCTTGTAAGTTCATGATTGCTCCTATTGGAAAAGGCTTGTTGCCTGGGCGGCGGCGCGGATTGCCGCGCTTGCCAAGGTTGTTGGGCTAGAGTAATGTCACTAGTATCTTAATACGTTGACATCACCGATACGCACCATAATACAAACAAAACGCCCGCAAACCTTAGAGGAGATGCTCGAATGTTGCCCACCGCCTTGCCCAGCTTCAGCCGGAAAAAGATGTCGACCGTGGATACGGCCTGGCTCAGGATGGACTCGGAGGGCAACCAGATGATGATCGTCGGCGTCGCCATGCTGGGCGCGCCGATCAGCAAGGACGGCCTGAAGGAGGCGCTGACCACCCGCTTCCTCGCCTTCAGCCGCTTCCGCAGCCGGGTCGTCACCGACCTGGGCGGCGCCTGGTGGCAGGAGCAGGCGGTCGACCTGGACGAGCACGTGGTGCACACCGCGCTGGCGCTGCCGGCCGACGGCGGCAGCAACAAGGCGGCGCTGCAACTGCTGGTCGGCCGCTTGTCGCAGCAGCCGCTGGCGCGCCACCTGCCGCTGTGGCAGATGCACCTGGTCGACCGGGTGGTCGGCGCCGACGGCAAGGTGGGCCAGGCGCTGATCGTGCGCATCCACCACTGCATTGCCGACGGCGTCGCCCTGGTCGGCGTGTTCATGTCGATGTTCGGCGCCCATCCCGATGCCCAGCCGCACGCGCTGCCGGCCGCCGCCGTGGCCGCCGCCGAGCGCAACCCGTGGCAGCAGATCCTGCAGCCGATCACCGCCGCCAGCGTCAAGGCGATCGAGCTGTCGTCGGCGCTGTGGCTGAAGTCCTTCGCCATGTGGGCCGATCTGCCGCACTTGGGCGAACGGCTGGGCCAGCTGGGCCAGGCCGCCGCCCAGCTGACGCAGGACGCCGTCAAGCTGACGGCGATGGCGAGCGACAGCCCGACCCGCCTGAAGGGCAAGCCGAACGGCAGGAAGCACGTGGCCTGGAGCGAGCCGCTGCCGCTGGCCGAGGTGAAGGCGGTCGGCCAGGCCTACGGCTGCTCGATCAACGACGTGCTGATGGCCAGCGTGGCCGGCGCGCTGCGCGCCTATCTGCGCGCCAAGGGCGACGCCGTGGCGCCCGACTGCGCGCTGCGGGTGATGGTGCCGGTCAACCTGCGCAAGGAGAGCGGCCTGCAAAAGCTGGGCAACGCCTTCGGCCTGGTGCCGCTGGTGCTGCCGGTCGGCATCGAGGACCCGGTGGCGCGGCTGCGCGAGGTGCGCCGCCGCATGGACCAGCTCAAGGGCGGCTACACGGCGCTGGTGGCGATGTCGGTGCTGGGTGTGCTGGGCGCCACGCCGAAGCAGCTGCAGAGCGAGATCCAGAACTATTTCGCGCGCAAGGCGACCGCCGTGATGAGCAACGTGCCGGGGCCGCAGACCCCGCTGTACCTGGCCGGCAGCCGGCTCGAGCAGGTGATGTTCTGGGTGCCGCAGTCGGGCGACATCGGCGTCGGCGTGTCCATCCTCAGCTACAACGGCGGCGTGCAGTTCGGCATCGTCACCGACGACGCGCTGGCGCGCGACCCCGAACGCATCATCGAGCGCTTCGCGCCGGAGTTTGAAAAGCTGCTGTTGCTGGCGTTGATGGACCAGGCCTGAAAAACAGAACGGCGGCCGGGGCGGGCGCCAGGGCCACACCGCGAACCGCCGTTTCGCCGCCCGGACGGGCGGCAACGTCGTCACACCACGTCGGGATTACTTCTTCTTCGGATTGACGGCGGCCTTCAGGGTCGCGCCAGCGGAGAATTTAGGGGTTTTCGACGCGGCGATCTTGATCGCTTCGCCGGTGGCAGGGTTGCGACCCTTGCGCGCGGCGCGCTTGGCGACGGAGAAGGTGCCAAAGCCGGTGATGCCTACCGTGTCGCCCTTTTTCAGACGCTCGGTGATGATGGCGAGCAGCGTGTTCACCGCACCGTTGGCGGCAGCAGCTGACACTTCAGTGCGTTTCGCAAATTCTGCAATCAATTCGCCTTTTTTCATTACTACCTCCTTGGTTATTAGAGCGCGCAGATTAGCATAAATATTGCCAAAAGTAAGTACATTCCGTTGAAGCAAGCCTTGTGGTGCTTGAGGCGGCAAGCAACCGCGCCCGCCGCGCCCAGCAAGGGCGGGCCGCAAGGCATGCGCCGGACGGCGCGCCAGCATGGCTGGCCTTGTATAGTCGGCCGGTCTGCCATATAAAGAACTGAGGGGCGCGAGCGCGCCGCCGGCTTGCGAGGACTGCACAATGAGTTTTTCGGACGACACCCTGATGGTCTACGCCGATGGCGGCCTGGACCCGGCCACGCGCCGGGCGCTCGAGCAGGCGATGCAGCACGACGCCGCGCTGGCGCGCCGGGTGGCGCACCAGCGCGCCCTGCGCGCCGCCCTGTACGCGCCGCTGGAGGGCGCGGCGCGGGCCGCGCCGGCCTGGCCGCCGCCGGGCCGGCAGCGCGCCGGCAGCGTGGTGCAACTGGCCGCCGTGCGCGCCAACCGCGCCGCCCAGGCCGGCGCGGCGCGGCGCGCCCGCCTGCGCCACTGGCGCTGGCTGGACTGGGCCGCGCTGGGCCTGCTGCTGGCCTTGGCGCTGGTGCTGGGCGCGGTGCTGGGCAGGACCGCGCTGGCCGGTTGGCAGCCGCCCTGGGGCGCCGGCCCGGCCGGCGCCAACGGCGCCATGCTGGCCAGCGGCGACGGCGTGCTGACGGCGCAGGGCCTGCTGGCGACGGCGCTGGACCAGCAGCTGGGCGGCGCGGCGCCGCTGGCCGGCGACGTGCGGGTGGGCTTGAGTTTCGTCGCCCGGCAGGGCGGCTATTGCCGCAGCTTCACGTTGGGCGGCGCCAGCGAGGACTTGAGCGGACTGGCCTGCCGCGGCGGCGCGCAGTGGCGCATTCCGGTGCTGGTGCAGGTGCCGCGGCCGCAGCCGCAGATGGGGGCCTACCGGATGGCGGGGGTGAACCTGCCGGCCGCGCTGCTCGAGGCGATCGACCAGCGCATCGACGGCGGCATGCTCGATCCGCACGCGGAGCTGGACGCGCTGCGCAAGGGCTGGCAGCGTTGACGGCAATGTCTGGGAAGCGCGGGGCAGGCAAGGGCGGGGGGCCGGCGCACGAGGCCGGCGCCAGCGCAGGCGGCGCTTAGGCGCCGCCGTTGCCGGCCAAGGGGGCGGCACCGCCCGGGCGGGCGGCGCGGCGCATTACACGCCGAGCAGTTCGACGTCGAAGATCAGCGTGGCGTTCGGCGGGATCACGCCGCCGGCGCCGCGCGAGCCGTAGCCCAGCTCGGCCGGGATGATCAACTGGCGGGTGCCGCCGATCTTCATGCCCTGCACACCCTCGTCCCAACCACGGATCACCATGCCGGCGCCCAGGGCGAACTCGAACGGGTCGTTGCGGTCCTTGCTCGAGTCGAATTTCGGACCCTTGCTGCCGTCGTCGTTGCGCAGCCAGCCGGTGTAGTGCACGGTCACGTTCTGGCCGAGTTTCGCTTCGGCGCCTTCGCCGACGGCGATTTCAATGTACTGCAGACCGGAGTCGGTGGTGATGGTGGAC
Organism: Rugamonas rubra; assembly: GCF_900114705.1. Lineage (GTDB taxonomy): Bacteria > Pseudomonadota > Gammaproteobacteria > Burkholderiales > Burkholderiaceae_D > Rugamonas > Rugamonas rubra. The sequence goes on along the minus strand of NZ_FOTW01000010.1, from coordinate 232,627 downwards.
ATGTTTTTTCCTTGTTGAACGTAAAAAAATAGGGAAGCGGGAACCGCTCCGAATTGTAGTGCAAGCAGGTGCAAAGCGCTATGCGGCGCGGCCCGCCGCCGCGCCGCCGGCCGGCCCGCCGCGGCGTGCCCCGGGGCGGGCGGTGCGCCGCGTTGTTCGGTATTGCGTTTTGGAAATATTTTTCGCCGTCCTCCTGTGCGCCCCCCGTTTGCCCTTAAAATAACTGTTTTGCAATGCCGCCGCCGAGGCGGCCACCGGACGGGGAAATGGCGATGATGGAAACCTTGCGCAGGGACACGGCCTGATGCGCGCCGTGCTGAACGCCTACGGCCGCGCCGTGCTGTCGCAGCTGCAGGCGCGCATGCTGCTGCTCAGCCTGCTGCCCTTCGTCCTGTCGGTGGCGTTGTGGGGCGTGCTGCTGTTCTTCGGCCTGCAAGCGCTGCTCGACTATCTGCACGGGCTGTTCATCGAACACGATTTGTTCAAGCTCAGCAACGGCTGGCTGGCCTCGCTCGGCCTGGGCATGCTGAAGACCGTGGTGGTGCCCTTCGTCGCCATGCTGTTGCTGCTGCCCTTGATGATCATGACGGCGCTGGTGTTCATCGGCGTGGCGGCGATGCCGGTGGTGGTGCGCCACGTCGGCGGGCGCCACTACGCCGGGCTGCAACAGCGCCACGGCGGCAGCCTGCTCGGCAGCGCCGGCACCGCGCTGGCCGCCGTGCTGGTGTTCGCCGTGCTGTGGCTGCTGACCCTGCCGCTGTACGCCATCCCGCCGCTGGCCGTGCTGTTGCAGGTGGCGCTGTGGGGCTGGCTGACCAGCCGGGTGATGGTCTACGACTCCCTGGCCGACTACGCCAGCGTGGCCGAGCGGCAGGGGATATTGCGCCGGCACCGCTGGCCGCTGCTGGCCATCGGCGTCGTCTCCGGCCTGGCCGGCGCGCTGCCCGGCCTGCTGTGGGTGGGCGGCAGCGTGATGGCGGTGGTGCTGTTCCCCTTCCTGGCGGCGTTGTCGATCTGGTTGTACATCCTGGTGTTCATCTTCACCGGCCTGTGGTTCACCTACTACTGCCTGGAGGCGCTGGCCGCGCTGCGCGTCGAGCAGGCGGCCGCCATCGAGGCGGTGATGGCGGCCGAGTGAGCCGGCCGCGCGCGAATCGCGCGAATCGCGCGTATCGCGCGTATCGCGCGTTGCATTTTCCTATCGTTTTTTCGTTTCCATAAGGGTTAGCATGGCAATCGGACTCATCATCATCGGCGACGAAATCCTCTCCGGCCGGCGGGTCGACCAGCACTTCCCCAAGGTGGTGCAGCTGCTCGCCGCGCGCGGCCTGCAACTGGCCTGGGCCGAGGTGCTGGGCGACGAGCCGGCGCGCATCGTCGCCACGCTCAAGCGCAGCTTCGCCAGCGGCGACATCGTGTTCTGCTGCGGCGGCATCGGCGCCACGCCGGACGACCACACGCGCCAGGCGGCGGCCGACGCGCTCGGCCTGCCGCTGGTGTTGCACGCCGAGGGCAAGCGCAATATCCAACAGCGCATCGTGCAGATGGGCGAGCAGAGCGGCGTGGCGGCCGACCTCGACTCGGCCGAGAACCTGCACCGCCTCAAAATGGCCGAGTTCGCCGAAGGCGCGGCGCTGGTGCCCAACCCCTACAACAACGTGGCCGGCTTCGCGCTGCGCGAGCACTATTTCGTGCCGGGCTTCCCGGTGATGGCCTGGCCGATGATCGAATGGGTGCTCGACACCCACTACGCCCACCTGTTCAACCGCGCCCCGCGCCTGGAGAAGGCGGTGACGGTGTACGAGGCCGCCGAGTCGGCGCTGACGCCGTTGATGCTGGCGCTGGAGGCGCAGTTCCCGCTGGTCAAGGTGTTCAGCCTGCCCAGCGTGGGCGACGCCAACACGCGCCGCCACATCGAGCTCGGCGTCAAGGGCGAGCCGGCGCAGACCGAGGCCGCCTACGCGCAACTGTGCGCCGAGCTGGGCCGCCTGCGGGTCGAGTTCCACCCGCTGTGACGGCGCCCGTGGCGGCCGCGCCGGGCGCTGCCGGCGCGGCGGCGCGGCGGGCTTTTCGCGGCGCGCAAGGCGCCGTTGTTTTTTTGCGAAAATGGCCGGCGGCGCGCGCTTTTTCTGCGCGGCGGGCCGTTGCCACGGCGCCGTTGTGGTGCAATGGAGTTAAGCGCGCAGGCCGCCACCGCCGCACATCGCGGTGGCCCGGCGCGCCCATTGCATCAGCGTTGCCGACGAAAGCACTCACTCCAGATCGTATCGCGTGCGGGCTTCGTACTCGAGATGTGGCCGTAAGTATGACTGAAACAGACGACTGACCGGTTTGAACAATATGTTAAGCAATCGACGCTTCCGCCGGCCCCGGATTGTTGTACGTGCGGTGCGCAAGTTGCGCGCCGGCGCGGCAGCCTTCGGCTATGGCCGTCAGCGTCATTTGCGCGCCGTCCCCACCCCTATGCAAAACGACAATCCCGACACCTCCGCCCACCTGGCCCCCTCCCAGCCAGAGGCGCCGCCGTCCACTCCCGGACGCGGCAAACGATCCCGCAACGCCTTCATCCTGGTGCTGCTGGTGCTGCTCTCCTTCGCCGTCTGGTGGGGCGTGCAGGAAACCCGCAGCTCGACCATGCAGGCCAGGTTCTTCGCCGGCCTGGTGGAAAAACTCAGCTACCGGGTCGAAGCGGGGCCGAGCAACGCCATCCGCTTCCCCAAGGACAGCCCCTACGACGAGCGGCTCGGCTACGCCAACCTGCCCGACTACCTGGCCAAGCTGAAGGCGCGCGACTACGCCGTCACGGCGCAGTCGCGCTTCTCGCCGAAGATGCTCGAGCTGGCCGACATGGGCGTGTTCGCCACCTACCGCGAGAAGACCAAGACCGGCCTGGCCATCGTCGACTGCCGCGCCCAGCCGCTGTTCTCGGCCAGCTACCCGGAGCGCATTTATGCGCGCTTCGAGCAGACCCCGGCGGCGCTGGTCAACAGCCTGCTGTTCATCGAGAACCGCGAGCTGCTCGACACCAAGTATCCGAAGCGCAATCCGGCGGTCGAATGGGACCGCCTCAGCAAGGCGGTGCTGGAGAAGTCGGTCAACAGCATCAGCGGCGGCCACCGGCCGGCCGGCGGCAGCACGCTGGCGACGCAGATCGAGAAGTACCGCCACTCGCCGGAAGGGCGCACCGGCTCGCTCAAGGACAAGCTGCAGCAGATGGTCTCGGCCAGCCTGCGCGCCTACCAGCAGGGCGAGGACACCTCGCAGGTGCGCCACCAGATCGTGGTCGACTACCTCAACACGGTGCCGCTGTCGGCCAAGCCCGGCTATGGCGAGGTCAACGGCATCGGCGACGGCATGTGGGTCTGGTACGGCCGCGACTTCGACGAGTTCAACCGCCTGCTCGGCGGCAAGATGGACCAGCCCGGCAGCGCGCTCGCCTTCAAGGAGGCGCTCAGCCTGCTGATCGCCCAACGCCGCCCCAGCCACTACCTGGGCGACGGCACGGCCGACCTGGAGGTGCTGGCCAACAGCCACCTGCGCCTGCTGGCGCAGGACGGCCTGATCACGCCGGCGCTGCGCGACGCCGGCCTGGCGGTGCGCCTGCGGCCGGCCGCCGGCTCGGGCGTGCAGGCGGCGCCGGCGATGAGCTTCGTCACCCGCAAGGCCTCCAACGCGATCCGCGTGCACCTGGCCAACCTGCTCGGCGACAACCGCATGTACAACCTCGACCGGCTCGACCTGAAGGTGGTCAGCACGCTCGACGCCCAGGCCCAGCGCGCCGTCACCCAGGTGCTGCGCGACCTGCGCGACCCCGAGCACGCCAAGGCCGCCGGCCTGACCGGCAAGGGCATGCTGGGCAACGGCGACCCGGCCAACGTGGTCTACAGCTTCACCCTGCTGGAGAAGGGCGAGCAGAGCAACCTGCTGCGCCTGCAGACCGACAACTACGACCAGCCGCTCGACATCAACGAGGGCGCCAAGCTGGACCTGGGCTCGACGGCCAAGCTGCGCACCCTGGTGAGCTACCTGGACATCGTCGACCAGCTCAACAAGAAGTACGCCGGCATGGACGGCGCCGCGCTGGCCAAGGTGGTGGTCGATCCGCAGGACAAGCTGTCGCTGTGGGCCATCGAGTACTTCAAGGCGCTGCCGCTGGAAAAGGGCGGGCGCGAGCTGACGCCGATGTTGCACGCGGCGATGGAGCGCAAGTATTCCGGCAATCCGGGCGAGGGCTTCTTCACCGGCGGCGGGCTGCACTACTTCGGCAACTTCTCCAAGGAGGACAACGGCAAGATCCTCAGCGTGACCGAGGCGCTGCGCCACTCGACCAACCTGGTGTTCGTGCGCCTGATGCGCGACGTGGCCAAGTTCTACATGTTCCAGACGCCGGGCTCGTCGGCCTCGCTGCTGGCCGACGCCGACGATCCGCGCCGCGCCGGCTACCTGGCCCGCTTCGCCGACAAGGAGGGCCGCGAGTTCCTGGCGCGCTTCTACGGCAAGTACAAGGGCAAGCAGCCGGCCGAGCTCGACCAGGTGCTGCTGGCCAACATCCGCAGCACGCCGGTGCGCCTGGCGGTGATCTTCGGCACCTTGTACCCGCAGGCCAAGGAGGAGCAGTTCGCCGCCTTCCTCAAGGAACACCTGCCGTCGCAGAACGAGGTGCCGGCCGAGCGCGTCAGCAAATTGTTCGGGCAGTACGCCATCGACAAGTGGTCGCTGGCCGACCGCGGCTACCTGGCCAGCGTCCATCCACTGGAGCTGTGGATGGTGGCCTATATGCGCAGCCACAGCGGCGCCACGCTGGCGCAGATGATGGCGGCCAGCGACAAGGAGCGGCAGGAGGTCTACCAGTGGCTGTTCAAGACCCACCACAAGCACGCCCAGGACAGGCGCATCGCCGGCCTGCTGGAGATGGAGGGCTTCATGGAGATCCACCGCCAGTGGAAGAAGATGGGTTATCCCTTCGAGTCGCTGGTGCCGTCCTACGCCACCACCCTGGGCGCCTCGGCCGACCGGCCGGCCGCGCTGGCCGAGTTGATGGGCATCATCGTCAACGGCGGCGTGCGCAAGGGTAGCCAGCGCATCTCCTCGCTGCACTTCGCCTCCGGCACGCCGTACGAGACGCTGCTGACGCGCGGCAAGGCCAGCAACAACGAACAGGTGCTGGCGCCCGAGGTGGCCCGCGTGGTGGCCGACGCGGTGCGTGGCGTGGTCTCGGACGGCACCGCCAAGCGCGCCCGCATGGCCTTCGTCAAGGCCGACGGCACGGTCATTCCGGTGGGCGGCAAGACCGGCACCGGCGACCAGCGCTTCGACGTCTACGGCGGCGGCGGCCGGCTGATCGAGTCGCGCTACGTGAACCGCTCGGCGACCTTCGTGTTCAACATCGGCGAGCGCTTCTTCGGCAGCATGACGGCCTATGTGCACGGGCCGGAGTCGAAGAACTACGACTTCACCAGCGCCCTGCCGGTGCAGTTGCTGACGGTGCTGGCGCCCAGCCTGATGCCGCTGATCGAGCCGGCGGCGGCCAAGCCGGCGCTGCTCAAGACGGCGGCGCTGGGCGGCGCCGGCGTGATGCCGGCGGCCCCGGCCGCGGCGGCGGCAGGCATGGCCGCCGCCGCCGCGCTGCCGCAGCGGCCCTGCGGCGGCTGAGGCCGGGGACTGCCCGCCCGCCGTTGGCCTCGTTCAAACCCAAGGGCGGAATCGAGGGTCAGACCCTAGGGTCTGACCCTGGCTTGTCGCCGTCGGGTGCTTGCGGGGCCGCCTGCTCCCGCGCCGGCCCGGCCGGGTTCCCCTTGCATAGTTGATCATTTGTTGGCATCGTATCAGCCCATGAAACCTATGCGCCACACCATGTCCAAGATTCTCAAGTTCACCCAGTTCTCCGTGCGGGATCTGCTGGTGACCGCCGGCCCGACCATTTTGTTGATCGTCGGCGTCTGCCTGCTGGCCTATTTCGTCGTCGATCCGGCGCCGCCGCGCAAGGTCAGCCTGTCGACCGGGCAGGAGAACGGCGCCTACGAGGAGTTCGGCAAAAAGTACGCCGCCGCGCTGGCCAAGCACGGCATCAAGGTGGCGCTGCAGCCCTCGGCCGGCTCGCAGGAGAACCTGCAGCGGCTCAAGCAGGGCCAGGTCGACATTGCCTTCGTGCAGAGCGGTTCCACCGACGAGGCGGCCGCCGAGCGCGAGGGCCTGGTGTCGCTGGGCAGCCTGTTCACCGAGCCGGTCTGGCTGTTCCTGCGCGAGCCGCAGGGCAAGGGAAAACACAAGCAGGCCGAGATCACCGAGCTGAGCCAGCTGAAGGGCAAGCGCATCAACCTGGGGCCGGAGGGCGCCGGCGCGCCGCGCCTGTTCAAACAGCTGCTGTCGCTGAACGGCGTCGAGCCGGGCGATTTGACCACCAGCTCGCTGGGCAACACCGCCGCCACCATCGAACTGCTCGAGGGCCGCATCGACGGCCTGGTGTTCAGCTCGGCGCCGGAGGCGCCGCTGATCCAGATGCTGCTGCAAACGCCGGGCATCCGCCTGTTCGACTTCGCCCAGGCCGAGGCCTACGCCCGCAAGCTGCCCTTCCTGACGCATGTGGTGCTGCCGCGCGGCATCGTCGACTTCGGCCGCGACCTGCCGGCCAAGGAATACCACCTGATCGCCCCGACCGCCACGCTGGTGGCGCGCGAGGACCTGCATCCGGCCCTGGTCGACCTGTTCGTGCAGGCGGCCAGCTCGATCCACGGCGGCGCCGGCTGGTTCCAGCAGCAGGGCCAGTTCCCCTCGGCGCGCTACACCGAGATCCCGGTCGCCGCCGGGGCGGCCAAGTACTACAAGGACGGCGCGCCCTTCCTGCAACGGTATATGAGTTTCTGGCTGGCCAATTTCTTCGACCGCATGTGGGTGCTGGTGGTGGCGCTGGGCGCGCTGATCCTGCCGCTGTCGAAGGTGGTGCCGCCGCTGTACGTGTGGCGCATCCGCTCGCGCGTCTACCGCTGGTACGGCCAGCTGCGCACCGTCGAGCAGGCCCTGGAGGAGGCGCCGGCCGGGCGGCGCCAGGAGATCTACGCGCTGCAGCTGAAGCGCCTCAACGAGATCGAGGAGCTGGTCAACCAGATCTCGATCCCGCTGTCGTTCGCTGACGGCCTGTACGGCCTGCGCAGCCACATCAATTTCGTGCGCCAGCGCGTGCTCGCCCTGATGCAGGGCGAGGGCGGGGCGGACGCAGCCGTCGCGGCCCGGGCCGGGGCCCTAGGCGCCCAGCCAGGGCAGGCCGGCCTTGCACCAGCCGCCTAGCGACTTGCGGTGGCCGGCGGCGTCCTTGTCGCCCTCGAAGCCCTCCAGAATGTCGAAGCAATGCTGGAAGCCCTGCTCGGTGGCCAGCTTGGCGGCGTGGCGCGAGCGCACGCCCGAGCGGCACAGGAACAACAGCACCTGTTGTTTATTCGCGATCGCGCTCAATTGCGGTGCGAAATCGGGGTTCGGCACGCCGCCCGGATAGGTGCTCCATTGCACCGCGCCGTGCTGGCCGTCGGGAATGGCGACGCGGCCCACCCAGTCGCGCTCGGCGTTGGTGCGTACGTCGATCAACTTGACGTTGGCGTCCGCCTCGATCAGCTCCCACGCCTCCTGCGGCGTGACGGCGCCGGCGTAGGGCCAGCCCTGGTTGCGTTCGCGGGCGACGGACAGAATGGTGTCGATGTTGCTCATGTGATGTTCCAGAAGGGAGATTGCGTTTATTATAGGTGCCCGGGTCGCGCTCTTGCAGCGTGCGCACCAAATGGATGCAAATTCCCTGATTTTTCTCAATGCGCACAAAAATAGTGCGTTCTTGTGAAAATGCACCGGAATAGTGCGCCTTTGATGCGGCACAATCGAACGCGATTTAGCTGCTCGGACGATTTTAGAATCTTTTGTCGACACGATCAAAGATGGATTGTTCAGGACGCTTGATTTGAATCCTGGCATGGTTTCTGCTTAGAGTCCTCATGAGTTTCGGTCGCACGCAACATGGGGACGTGCAGCAGTATCCGCGCAGAACAGTTGGTCGGCTCACCCACACCCTCATCTAGGAGAAACGCATGGCAATGACAGCCGCTGAAGTATTGAAAATGGTAGTAGACAACGAAGTCAAATTTGTTGATTTTCGTTTCGCCGATACCCGTGGTAAAGAACAGCACGTCACCGTGCCCGTGTCGCACTTCGACATGGACAAGTTCGAGTCGGGCCACGCCTTCGACGGTTCCTCGATCGCCGGCTGGAAGGGTATCGAAGCGTCGGACATGATCCTGCTGCCGGACCCGAACACCGCCAACATCGATCCGTTCATGGAAGAGACCACCCTGTTCATGCAGTGCGACGTGATCGAACCGTCGGACGGCAAGGGCTACGACCGCGACCCGCGCTCGATCGCCAAGCGCGCCGAGGCCTACCTGAAATCGTCCGGCATGGGCGACACCGCCTTCTTCGGCCCGGAGCCGGAATTCTTCATCTTCGACAGCGTGCGGTGGAAGATCGACATGTCGGGCTGCTTCGTCAAGATCGACTCCGACGAGGCCTCCTGGTCGACCGACAAGCAATCCGAAGGCGGCAACAGCGGCCACCGTCCTAGCGTCAAGGGCGGCTACTTCCCAGTACCACCGGTCGACAGCTTCCAGGACATGCGTTCGGAAATGTGCCTGATCCTCGAATCGCTGGGCATCCCGGTCGAAGTGCACCACCACGAAGTGGCCGGCGCCGGCCAGAACGAAATCGGCACCCGCTTCTCGACCCTGGTCGAGCGCGCCGACTGGACCCAGAACATGAAGTACGTGATCTGGAACGTCGCCCACAGCTACGGCAAGACCGCCACCTTCATGCCCAAGCCTATCGTTGGCGACAACGGTTCCGGCATGCACGTGCACCAGTCGATCTGGAAGGACGGCGTCAACCTGTTCGCCGGCGACGGCTATGCCGGCCTGTCCGACACCGCGCTGTACTACATCGGCGGCATCATCAAGCACGCCAAGGCGCTCAACGCCATCACCAACCCGGGCACCAACTCGTACAAGCGCCTGGTGCCTGGCTACGAAGCGCCGGTCAAGCTGGCCTACTCGGCGCGCAACCGCTCCGCCTCGATCCGCATCCCGCACGTCGCCAATCCTAAGGGCCGCCGCATCGAGACGCGTTTCCCGGATCCACTGGCCAACGTCTACCTGTGCTTCGCCGCGCTGCTGATGGCCGGCCTGGACGGTATCGCCAACAAGATCCATCCGGGCGAAGCCGCCTCGAAGGATCTGTACCACCTGCCGCCGGAAGAAGACGCGCTGATCCCGACCGTCTGCTCCTCGCTGGAAGAAGCACTCGACGCGCTGAACAAGGACCGCGAGTTCCTGACCCGTGGCGGCGTGTTCAGCAATTCGATGATCGATGCCTACATCGAACTGAAAATGCAGGACGTGCAACGCATGCGCATGACGACCCATCCGGTCGAGTTCGACATGTACTACTCGCTGTAATGGCGGCGCCGTCCGCAGTCGGGCGGCCGGGGTAGGAAAAAACGCGGGGGCGGCCTAGGCTTTCCCCGCGTTTTCTTTTGGATGTTGTATATTCGGGATCGACTGTTTCACTCACGGATGGGGCATGACCACACGCTGCAACCGCCGCCTCCGCGCGGCCCCCGAAGCAACCCCGGCAACACCGGCGCTGGCCTGCCTGGCCTGCCTGATTCTGCTGGCGGGCACGCCGGCGGCGCGCGCCGACAGCGTCATCTATAAATGCGTCGACGCGGCCGGCCGCGTCGAATTCACCGACAACCGGCGCGGCCCGCACTGCCAGGTGCTCGACGTGCCGGGCGCGCTGTCGGCGCCGCCGCCGGCGCGCCGGCCGCAGGCCGGGCCGCCGCGCGCCGCCGCCCCGGGCGCGGCAGCGGGGGCGACACCGGCCGGTTTCCCCCGCGTCGACAGCGCCGAGCAGCGCGCCCGCGACGCCGACCGGCGCGCCATCCTCGACGCCGAACTGAGGATAGAGCAACAAAAGCTGGCCGAGCTGCGCGCCGAGTTCAACAACGGCGCGCCGGAGCGCCGTGGCGACGAGCGCAACTACGCCAAATACCAGGACCGGGTGGCCACGCTGAAGGATGGCGTCAGCCGCGCGGAAAAAAATGTGGAAGCCTTGAAACGCGAGATCGCGAACATCCGATGAGCCCTGCCTCTAGTCACACCCACCGTCCGCCGGCGCTGGCCGGCCTTGAACTGCTGGCCTCGGCCGTGGTGCTGGTCGACGCCGACGGCACCATCAGCTACGCCAACGCCGCCGCCGAGAACCTGCTGGAGAGTTCGCTCAAGGCGCTCTCGCGGCAGAAGCTGGCGGCGCAGTTCCTCAACCCCGAGGAGCTCGACAACATCTGCGCCCAGGCGCGCCTGCACAAGTTCTCCGACCTGCGCCAGGACCTCACCCTGGAGCGCGCCGGGCGCGACCCGCTGCACGTGCACAGCATCGTCTCGGTGCTCGACGAGCCGGCCGGCCACGTGCTGATCGAGCTGCGCGAGCACCTGCAGCACATCAAACTGGACCGCGAGGAGCGCATCCTCGACCAGAGCCAGGTCAACAAGGAGCTGATCCGCAATCTGGCGCACGAGATCAAGAACCCGCTGGGCGGCATCCGTGGCGCCGCCCAGCTGCTCGAGATGGAGCTGCCGCCGCTGCACCTGGGCCAGCTGCGCGAGTACACCCAGGTCATCATCAAGGAGGCCGACCGCCTGCAAACCCTGGTCGACCGCCTGCTGGCGCCGCACCGCCGGCCGCACATCGTCGGCGACGTCAACATCCACGAGGTGTGCGAGCGGGTGCGCAGCCTGATCCTGGCCGAGTTCCCGGCCGGCCTGACCATCCTGCGCGACTACGACGCCTCCATCCCCGAGTTCAGGGGCGACAAGGAGCAGCTGATCCAGACCGTGCTCAACATCGCCCACAACGCCGCCCAGGCGCTGTCGGCGCGCATCGAGGCGGGCGAGGCCCAGCTCACCTTCAAGACCCGGGTGGCGCGCCAGGTGACCCTGGCGAAGGTCCGCTACGGCCTGGCATTAGACTTGCATATCATCGACAATGGACCGGGCATTTCGCCGCAGATCCGCGACCGCATCTTCTACCCGCTGGTATCGGGACGGGAGGGCGGCAGCGGCCTGGGCTTGACCTTGGCGCAGACCTTCGTGCAACAGCACATGGGTGTGATCGAGTGCGAAAGCCGGCCTGGATATACGGATTTCCGCATCCTGCTGCCGTTGCCATAAGCGCGGCCGGCGGGGCGGCGCCGAGTCCCTTGATTGAAGATCCATATTGCGGGATAGAGAGCCACACATGAAGCCAATCTGGATAGTAGACGACGACGAATCGATCCGCTGGGTACTGGAAAAAGCATTGGCGCGGGAAAACCTCGCCACCAAGAGTTTCGCCAACGCGCGCGACGCCATCGCCGCGCTCGAGTTCGACACGCCGCAGGTGCTGGTGTCGGACATCCGCATGCCGGGCGACTCCGGCCTAGACCTGCTGGGCCTGGTCAAGTCGCGCTTCCCCGGCCTGCCGGTGATCATCATCACCGCCTTCTCCGACCTCGACTCGGCGGTGGCGGCCTTCCAGGGCGGCGCCTTCGAGTACCTGGCCAAGCCCTTCGACATCGACAAGGCCGTCGAGCTGATCCGCCGCGCCCTCGACGAGAGCCTGCGCGAGACCAGCGTCGAGTCCGGCCCCGCCGAAACGCCCGAGATCCTCGGCCAGGCGCCGGCCATGCAGGAGGTGTTCCGCGCCATCGGCCGCTTGTCGCAGTCGAACGTGACGGTGCTCATCACCGGCGAGTCCGGCACCGGCAAGGAGCTGGTGGCGCGCGCCCTGCACAAGCACAGCCCGCGCGCGGCGCAGCCCTTCATCGCGCTGAACACGGCGGCGATCCCCAAGGACCTGCTCGAATCCGAGCTGTTCGGCCACGAGCGCGGCGCCTTCACCGGCGCCCAGACGACGCGGCGCGGCCGCTTCGAGCAGGCCGAGAACGGCACCCTGTTCCTCGACGAGATCGGCGACATGCCCTTCGATTTGCAGACGCGGCTGCTGCGCGTGCTGTCGGACGGCCACTTCTACCGGGTCGGCGGCCACCAGCCGTTGAAGGCCAACGTGCGCGTCATCACGGCGACCCACCAGAACCTGGAGCAGCGCGTGCGCGACGGCCTGTTCCGCGAGGACTTGTACCACCGCCTCAACGTGATCCGCCTGCGCCTGCCCAGTTTGCGGGAGCGCCGCGAGGACATCCCCATTTTGGTGCGCCACTTCCTGGTGCAGAGCGCCAAGCAGCTCGGCGTCGAGGCCAAGCGCATGAGCGAGGCGACGGTGCAGTTCCTCAGCGGGCTGGACCTGCCGGGCAATGTGCGCCAGCTGGAAAACCTGTGCAACTGGATCACCGTGATGGCGCCCGGCCAGACCGTCGAGGTCAAGGACCTGCCGCCCGAGCTGGCCCAGGAGCAGGGCGGCCAGGCGGCGGTGCTCGGACTCGCGGCCGGCGCGGCGGCCCAGCCGGTGCCGACGGCCGCCGAGGGCTACGCCGCGCTGCAGCACCACGGCACCGTGGCGCCCGGCGCGGAGGCGGCGGCCGGCGCGGCCGGCGGCGCGGCCGGGCCGGACGGCTGGCTGGCGCTGCTCGAGCTGCAGGCGGCCAACATGCTCAGCGGCGGCCAGCAGGAGGTGATGGCGGTGCTCGGCCGGCAGTTCGAGTCGGCGCTGATCCGCACCGCGCTCAAGCACACCCACGGCCGCAAGAACGACGCCGCGGTGCGCCTGGGCATAGGCCGCAACACCATCACGCGCAAGATCGCCGAACTGGGCATCGACGGCGCCAAGGACGACTGAACCGCTTGGCGCACGGCGGCGCCCACCGGGGCCGCGCTTTAGAGTAAGCTCTTGGCTGACCCCAGCCAGGGGCTTTTCTTTTTTTTGGATTGCGTATGTTGATTAATTGTGTCGCCTACCACGATGGGCAAAAGCTGGCCGACATCCCGGTCGAGGACATCAGCGACTACATCCTGCGGCCGGACTGCTTCGTCTGGGTCGCGCTGCGCGAGGCCGAGCCGGCCGAGCTGTCGGTGATGCAGGAGGAGTTCGGCCTGCACGAGCTGGCCGTCGAGGACGCGCGCCGCGGCCACCAGCGGCCCAAGATCGAGGAGTACGGCGACTCGCTGTTCGTCGTCGTCAAGACGGTCGAGCTGAAGGACGACGAACTGCTGGTGGGCGAGGTCGACATCTTCGTCGGCAACAACTACGTGCTGTCGGCGCGCAACAACTGCTCGCAGGGCTTCCTCGGCGTGCGCGCCCGCGCCGAGCACGAGCCGCACCTGCTGCGCCAAGGGCCGGCCTTCGTGCTGTACGCCCTGATGGACGCCGTGGTCGACCGCTACTTCCCGGTGGTCGACGCGCTCGAGGGCGAGCTCGAGCAGATCGAGGAGCGCATCTTCATCCACGGCTCGCAGCGCGACAACATCGAGCGGCTCTACGCGCTCAAGCGCAAGGTGATGACACTGCGCCACGCCGTCGCGCCGCTGCTCGACGCCGTCGGCAAGCTGCACGGCGGCCGCGTGCCGGCGCTGTGCCTCGACACCCAGGAATACTTCCGCGACGTGCACGACCACCTGCACCGCATCAACGGCACCATCGACGCCATCCGCGACACCATCAGCACGGCGATCCAGGTCAACCTGTCGATGGTGGCGATCGACGAGAGCGAAGTCAACAAGCGGCTCGCCGCTTGGGCGGCGATCTTCGCCATCTGCACCGCCTTCGCCGGCGTGTGGGGCATGAATTTCAAGTTCATGCCCGAGCTGGAGTGGCACTACGGCTATCCGATGGCGGTGGCGGTGATGGTCTCGGTGTGCTGCTACCTGTTCTACCGCTTCAAGCGCTCGGGCTGGTTGTAGCGGCCGCGCAAGGCCGGCGCGGCGCCTCCGCCGGGCACTCATCGGGCACTCATCGGGCAATGTTAATTGCCGCCGAAAACGAAAGGCCGCGTCCACTTGGAGGTACAATCGAGCATACCGGACGGCTGCCGACGGAGGATGCGATGAACGACGAGATGTTGTTTGAGGACGAGGACGAGGACCAGGGCCGGGACTCGGCGGCGGCGGCCGGCGCGGCGCCGGCGCCGTGGCAGGTGTTGATCGTCGACGACGAGCCGTCGGTGCACCAGGTGACCCAGCTGGTGATGGCCGACTTCAGCTTCGACGGCCGCCGCGTCCACTTCACCGACTGCTACTCGGCCGCCGAGGCGCGCGCCGTGCTGGCGCGGCCCAACCAGTTCGCCCTGATCCTGCTCGACGTGGTGATGGAGAGCGAGCACGCCGGCCTCGACCTGGTGCGCCATATCCGCGAGGAGCTGCGCAACAGCAACGTGCGCATCGTGCTGCGCACCGGCCAGCCGGGCCAGGCGCCGCAGGAATACGTGATCCGCAGCTACGACATCAACGACTACCGCGAGAAGACCGAGCTGACCCACGGCAAGCTGAGCACGGTGTTCTATTCCGCGCTGCGCGCCTACCGCGACCTGATACGCCTCGAGCGCGCCCGCAACGGCCTGCGCCGCTCGATCGACGCCATCACCCAGGTGGGCGACTCGCACAACCTGCGCAGCTTCTGCTCGGCGGTGCTGGAGCAGGCCAGCGTGCTGCTGGGGCGCGACGGCGAGGGCATCTGCGCCAGCCGCGTCAACGCCTTCGCCGCCGCCCGCATGGACGGCGGCCTGAAGGTGCTGGCGGTGACCCCGGCCTACGCCGACTGCCGCGCCGAGCAGCGCCTCGACGAGCTGCCGCCGGCGGTGCGCGAGGCCTTCGCCCGCTGCATGCGCGAGCGCTGCAACCACCATGGCGAGTTGTACTACGTGTGCTACCACCGCACCCGCGACGACAGCGAGAGCTTCCTCTACATGGCCTTCGCCGAGCCGATCGGCGTCGAGGAGCACGAGCTGCTGGCGGCCTTCTCGGCCAACGTCGCCATCACCTACGAGAAGCTGCTGCAGCGCGAGGACAGCGCCGCCACCCAGGACGCCACCCTGGCCATCCTCGGCGAGGCGCTGGAGCGGCGTGCCGCCGGCGAGGGCCGGCACGTCCAGCGGGTCGGCCTGATCGCCGCGCTGCTGGCCGGCGCCGCCGGCATGAGCCCGGCCGAGGCCGAGCAGCTCAGGCTGGCCGCGCCGCTGCACGACTGCGGCCACGCCGGCGTGCCGGACGCCGTGCTGCACCAGCCGGGGCCGCTGTCGGCGGCGCAGTGGCTGGTGATGCGCGGCCATTGCGAGACCGGCCGCGCCATGTTGGCGCGCTCGGCGCGCCCGCTGTTGCAGCTGGCCGCCAGCATCGCCCACGAGCACCACGAGCGCTGGGACGGCGGCGGCTATCCGCGCGGCCTGGCCGGGCAGGAGATCAGCCTGGCCGGGCGCATCGTCGCGCTGGCCGACTGCCTCGACGCCATGCTCTGCGCGCGGCCCTACCGCCCGGCGGCAACCCTGGAACAGGCGCTGGCCCAGGTGCGCGCCGACAGCGGCACGCGCTTCGCGCCCGACCTGGCGGCGCTGCTGCTGCAGCAGGAGCCCGCGCTGCGCGAGCTCTACCGCCGCCTGCCGCCCGACTAGGCGGCGGCCATCGACAGCGCCACCGCCTCGGCCACCTTGATGCCGTCGACGCCGGCCGAGAGGATGCCGCCGGCGTAGCCGGCGCCCTCGCCGGCCGGGAACAGGCCGCGCGTGTTCAGGCTTTGCAGGGTGTCGTCGCGCCGCTTGATGCGGATCGGCGAGGAGGTGCGCGTCTCCAGCCCGGTGAGCACGGCGTCGGCCTTGAAATAGCCCTTGATCTGCTTGTCGAAGGCGGGGAAGGCCTCGCGCAGCGCCGTCACGGCGTATTCGGGCAGCGCCAGCGCCAGGTCGGTCAGGTGCACGCCCGGCTTGTACGAGGGCACCACGGCGCCGAACGCGGTCGAGGCGCGGCCGGCGACGAAGTCGCCCATCAGCTGGCCCGGCGCGCTGTAGTCGCCGCCGCCCAGCTCGAAGGCCTTCTCCTCCAGCCGGCGCTGCAGCTCGATGCCGGCCAGCGGGTGGCCGGGGAAGTCCTGCTCGGGGGTGATGCCGACCACGATGGCGCTGTTGGCGTTGCGCTCGTTGCGCGAATACTGGCTCATGCCGTTGGTGACCACCCGGCCCGGCTCGGAGGCCGCCGCCACCACCGTGCCGCCCGGGCACATGCAGAAGCTGTAGACGGCGCGCCCGTTGGAGGCGTGGTGCACCAGCTTGTAGTCGGCCGCGCCGAGGATCGGGTGGCCGGCGCTGGGGCCGAAGCGGCAGGCGTCGATCAGCGACTGCGGGTGTTCGACGCGGAAGCCGATCGAGAACGGCTTGGCCTCGATGTAGACGCCGCGCTCGTAGAGCATCTCGAAGGTGTCGCGCGCGCTGTGGCCGATCGCCAGCACGACGTGGCGGGTGGCGATTTTCTCGCCGCCCTCGAGCGTCAGGCCGCGCACCTGGCCGCCGTCGGCGCCGGGTTCGATGTCGATGTCGACCACCTTGCTGCCGAAGCGGTACTCGCCGCCCATCGCCTCGATGTTGGCGCGCATCTGCTCGACCATCTTGACCAGGCGGAAGGTGCCGATGTGCGGCTTGCTGACGTACATGATCTCCGCCGGCGCGCCGGCCTTGACGAACTCGGTGAGCACCTTGCGGCCGTAGTGCTTGGGGTCCTTGATCTGGCTGTACAGCTTGCCGTCGGAGAAGGTGCCGGCGCCGCCCTCGCCGAACTGCACGTTCGACTCGGGGTTGAGCTCGCGCTTGCGCCAGAAGCCGAAGGTGTCGACGGTGCGCTCGCGCACCTCCTTGCCGCGCTCGAGGATGATCGGGCGCAGGCCCATCTGCGCCAGCACCAGCGCGGCGAACAGGCCGCAGGGGCCGCTGCCGACCACCACCGGGCGTTCGTTGTGGTCGTGGCCGGCCAACTGCTCGCCCTTGGCGACGAACTTGTAGCCGGTGTCGGGCGAGGCCATCAGGTGGCTGTCGTGCGCCAGCCGCGCCAACACGCCGGCCTGGTCCTTGACCTCGACGTCGAGCGAGTAGATCAGCACGATGGCGCTGCGCTTGCGCGCGTCGTAGCTGCGCTTGAAGACGCTGAAGCCGAGCAGCTCGGCGGCGGGGATCTGCAGGCGCGCCAGGATGGCGGCGGGCAGCTCGGCCTCGCTGTGGTCGAGGGGGAGTTTTACTTCGTTGAGTCGCAACATGGTGGTCGATCCGAAAAATTGCCGGGCTCCGTAGTTAGCGGAGAGTCTGTGCGCGCGCCGGCGGCCGCGACCGTGGGCGCGCGTCGATCCGCTATTTTACCCGCATCGCCGGGCGCCGCCATCCCCGGCCGGCGCGGCGGCGCTGCCGGCAACTTGCTTTACGCAAGTGTTGTAAATTGGGGAATGTTGAAATAATTGGCTGATTTTTTACGTAACATTGCCATGCATCATAGTTATACTTGAACGGGCTCGTCAAAGGGTTCGCGGACGGGGCCTTGCCGCCGTGGCGGCAAGGCCCCGCGTCATTCGGATGTCACAATCGCGGATGTTGCATTTCACACACTGTTGTTTATTGGATGAATTGACATCCTTCATTTATTGACAAGCATCAACGTAAGATGGTCTGATACATCGCGTTACACGGATCGGTGAAGTATTTCCGCCAGCCACCCACAAGGTGGGGCGGTCGGCAGCTCGCCGTATCAAAAGACTCAAGAACTATACTTCGTGCCTGACTTTGAGCGGCTGGCAACAGTATTTACATATCGGAGAACACATGCACCAACGTACCAAAATCGCCGTCGCAGTGGCCCTGGCCCTGAATTCGATCGCGGCTTTCGCGCAACAAGCCGACGCGCCGCAGCGCGTCGAGATCACCGGTTCGCGCATTCGCGCGGTCGACACCGAGACCGCCCAGCCGATCCTGAAAATTTCCCAGGCGCAAATCCAAGCCGCCGGCCTGATCACCGTCGGCGACATCCTGAACCAGATGACCTCGGCCGGCGGCGATCCGGCGTTCAGCAAGGGTTCCTCGCTGAGCTCGAACCGCGAAACCGGCGGCCAGTACGCCGACATGCGCAACCTCGGCTCGCAGCGCCTGCTGGTGCTGGTCAACGGCAAGCGTTGGACCCAGTCGGTTGACGGCTTCACCGACATGTCGACCATTCCGACCTCGATGATCGATCGCCTGGAGGTGCTGAAGGACGGCGCCTCGGCCATCTACGGCTCGGACGCCATCGCCGGCGTGATCAACGTGATCCTGAAGAAAAGCATGGAAGGCGGCAACCTGAGCATCTACGCCGGCAAGAACGAGAAGGGCGACGGCCAGGCGAAGGACTTCTCGCTGACCTACGGCGCCGGCAACGACAAGGCCTCGCTGATGTTCGGCCTGACCCACAGCTTGACCGATCCGGTGTGGGCCAAGGAACGCGAGATCACCCGCTTCTCCAAGGGGCCCGACCACTATAAATCCGGCCTGGGCACCAGCCCTTGGGGCCGCATCAGGCAGGTCGGCGCCGACGGCTCGGCGAGCGGCTTCAACCAGATCCTGAACCACACCGGCACCTATGACGGTGTCGGCGTCGGCGCCGACTCGCGCAACCCGGCCAGCTACCACCCGTACACCGGCGCCGAGCAGGACGCCTTCAACTCGGCCAGCCAGATGATGTACATCATGCCGAACAAGTTGACCTCGATCTTCACCAAGGGCACGATCCAGTTGCCGATGGACATGCGCTTCACCACCACCGCGATGTACGCCAAGCGCGACTCGTCGCGCCAGGTGGCCGGCTATCCGCTGAGCAGCGGCACCCAGGCCACCTATCCGGTGTATCTGGACAAGGACAGCTACTTCAACCCCTACGGCAACCAGGTGGCCGGCGCCGGCAAGGGCCAGGACCTGTTCTTCTACCGCCGCACCGTTGACGTGCCGCGCGTCAGCGACAATAGCAACCAGACGCTGCACATCGACGCCACCCTCGAAGGCGAGCTGAACCTGCGCGGCCTGCCGTGGAACTGGAGCGTCGGCTACAACCACAGCGCCATCAACGGCACCAACGTCAACACCGGCAACCTGAACCTGCCGAACCTGAAGAAGGCCGTCGGCCCGTCGTTCCGTAATCCGGCCGGCGTGATCCAGTGCGGCACCGCGGCGAGCCCGATCCCGCTGGCCGAGTGCACCCCGTTCGACATCGTCGGCGGCCCGTCCGCCGCCACCCCGGCCGCCTTGAACTATGTCATGTCGACCGGCCAGGCGACCTACGGCAGCACCGTCAACAGCGCCACCGCCGACCTGAGCGGCGAGCTGTTCACGCTGCCGGCCGGCGCCCTCGGCGTCGCCGGCGGTATCGAGCGGCGCGAAGTGCGCGGCTACGACCGTCTGGGCCAGTTCGAGCAGTCCGGTCTGTCGACCGACCTGGCCGGCCTGTCGACCAGCGGCGGCTACACCGTCAAAGAGGCTTACCTGGAAGCCAACATCCCGCTGCTGAAGGGTGTGCCGTTCGCCGAGCTGCTGAGCGTCGACTTCGCCAGCCGCTATTCCGACTACAGCAACTTCGGCACCACCACCAACAACAAAGCCAGCTTCATGTGGAAGCCGGTGAAGGACATGTTGGTGCGCGGCACCATCGCCGAGGGCTTCCGCGCCCCGACCGTGGGCGACACCTTCGGTGGCGGCTCGCAATCGTATGACGATTACGCCGACCCTTGCGACAGCAAAGACGGCGACGCCGCCTCCAGCCCTGCCACCGCGGCCCGTTGCGCCGCCGCCGGCGTGCCAGCGACCTACCGCCAGCTGAACCAGGCCGGCCAGCCGGTCGGTTCGGGCGGCGGCCAGTCGACCGTGCCGTTCATGAGCGGCGCCGGCAATGCCGACCTGAAGCCAGAGACCGCGCTGACCCGCACCCTCGGCTTCGTCTACAACCCGTCCTTCGTGCCCGGCCTGACCATCGGCCTCGACTGGTTCTACATCAAGATCAGCAACCGCATCAACGCGGTCGAGTCGACCTACACGGCCAACCAGTGCTACGTCAGCGGCGTGCAATCGTTCTGCGACAAGATCAAGCGTGATCCGGTCTCGGGCATGATCACCAGCCTGTCGCACGGCAACGCCAACATGGGTCAGCTGTCGACCGAGGGCGCCGACCTGGCCCTGAGCTATCGTCTGCCGAAGAACGCCTACGGCCAGTTCAACCTGCGTTCGGAGTCGACCTACGTCGCCTCCTTCAAGGAGAAGTCCACCGACGACGCGGATTGGATCGGCTACGCCGGCGAGTTCGCCAACAACCGTCTGAAATCGAGCTTGAGCCTGGATTGGTCCTTGGGTAACTGGGCGGCCACCTTCACCACCCGCTACTACAGCGCCTTGCGTGGACACTGCTTCAGCGCCACCGTGGAGTGCAGCAACCCAGGCGCCAAGGCTAGCTGGGGCACCAACTACAACAAGGTCAAGGCCACCACCTACAGCGATTTGAACGTCAGCTACAAGACGTCGTGGAAGGGCCAGATCATGGTTGGCGCCAACAACCTGTTCAACAAGAAGCCGGTCATCAACTATGACGCCGGTTCGGGTGTCGACAGCGGCCCGTCGTCGTCGTCGTCGGTAGATCCTAACCTGCCGATCGATCGTTTCTTCTACGCTCGCTACAACCAGTCGTTCTAATCGCCAAGGGCCCGCGAGGGCCTGAACGGAACGCGTAAAAAAACCCGCCGGATGCGAATCCGGCGGGTTTTTTCTTGTCCGCGGCGGTCGCCGTGGCGCCGCCGCGGTTTGGCCCCGGCCTAGCCCTGGCCCCAGCAGGCCGCCAGCGTGGCCAGCGCGGCCAGGCCGGCCGTCTCGGTGCGCAGGATGCGCGGCCCCATGCCCAGCGCCAGCGCGCCGTGGGCCAGCGCGGCGTTCTCCTCGTCCTCGCTCAGGCCGCCCTCCGGGCCGATCACCAGCGTCACCGCCTGCGGCCCCTGGTGGCGCGCCCAGTCGGCCAACGATTGCGTGCCGCGCGGCGACAGGAGGATGCGCTTGTGCATGTCCTGCTGGGTGATCCACTGCTTGTAGTCCTGCAGCTGGCCCAGCTGGGCCAGGCGGTTGCGCCCGCTCTGCTCCGAGGCCGCGACGATGATGCCCTGCCAGTGCGCCAGCCGCTTCTCGGCGCGCTCGGCCGACAGGCGCACCACGCAGCGCTGCGCCGCCAGCGGCACGATGCCGGAGGCGCCCAGCTCGACCGCCTTCTCGACGATCCAGTCCATCTTGGCCGCCTCCGGCAGCGCCTGCGCCAGCGTCACGGCGAAGGGCAGTTCGACCTCGCGCGGGTGGTGCGCCTTGACCTCTGCGCTGACGCTGCGTTTGGCGATGTTGTCCAAGGTTGCGCTGTATTCGCCGCCGTCGCCGTTGAACAGCGTGACGATCTGGCCCGGCGCCAGGCGCAGCACCTGGACGTGGTGGGCCACCGCCTCGGGCAGGGTGACGATGGCGCCGACGGCGAGCGGCGCGGGGCAGTAGAAACGGGGCATGCGGGTATCCTGATGTCTGGTGGGCACTACTTTTGCAGCGCAATTTTAATTGGTGGACACTTGGTCTGGTAAAATACTTAGTTCAGCAAGCAGGAAGTTTGCGTGAGCAGGACCTGCGTTGCCCCCAGTTTCCATACTTTCGTGATTGACCAACGATGAACTCTACGCTCCCGACCACCAAAATGGCTAACGCGATCCGCGCGCTGGCAATGGACGCCGTCCAGAAGGCCAATTCCGGCCACCCAGGCATGCCGATGGGCATGGCCGAGATCGCCGTCGCCCTGTGGAGCGGCCACTACAGCCACAACCCGGCCAATCCGAAGTGGATCAACCGCGACCGCTTCCTGCTCTCCAACGGCCACGGCTCGATGCTGCACTACGCGCTGCTGCACCTGTCCGGCTACGCCGTGACGATGGACGACATCAAGGCCTTCCGCCAGATGCATTCGAAGACCCCGGGCCACCCGGAAGTGGACGTCACGCCGGGCGTGGAAACCACCACCGGCCCGCTGGGCCAGGGCATCGCCAACGCCGTCGGCATGGCGCTGTCGGAATACCTGCTGGCCAGCCAGTTCAACAAGCCGGGCTTCGACATCGTCGACCACCACACCTACGCCTTCGTCGGCGACGGCTGCCTGATGGAAGGCATTTCGCACGAGGTGTGCGCGCTGGCCGGCACCCTGGGCCTGAAAAAACTGATCGCCCTGTACGACGACAACGGTATTTCGATCGACGGCAAGGTCGAGGGCTGGTTCACCGACGACACGCCGAAGCGCTTCGAAGCCTACGGCTGGAACGTGATCCGCGCCGTCGACGGCCACGACGTGGCCGCCGTCTCGGCCGCCATCGCCGCCGCCAAGACGGCCGACAAGCCGACCCTGATCTGCTGCAAGACCATCATCGGCAAGGGTTCGCCGAATCTGCAGGGCGGCGACAAGGTGCACGGCGCCGCGCTGGGCGACAAGGAAATCGCCGCCGTGCGCGAATACATCGGCTGGGACGCGGCACCGTTCGAGATGCCCGCCGACGTCTACGCCGCGTGGGACGCGAAGGCCGCCGGCGCCAAGCGCGAAGGCGACTGGTCGACGCTGTTCGCCGCGTATAGCGCGCAGTTCCCGGCCGAAGCGGCCGAGTTGAGCCGCCGCATGCTGGGCGAGCTGCCCGCCTCCTTCGACGCCACGCTGGCCGCCGCCGTCGCCGCCTGCGTCGAGAAGAAGGAAAACATCGCCACCCGCAAGGCCAGCCAGAACGCCATCCAGGCGCTGGCGCCGTCGCTGCCCGAGTTCCTCGGCGGCTCGGCCGACCTGACCGGCTCCAACCTGACCAACTGGAAGGAGTGCGTCGCCCTGCGTTCCGGCCAGCCCGGCAACCACGTCAACTACGGCGTGCGCGAGTTCGGCATGAGCGCGATCATGAACGGCGTCACCCTGCACGGCGGCTTCATCCCCTTCGGCGCCACCTTCCTCACCTTCTCCGACTACAGCCGCAACGCGCTGCGCATGGCCGCGCTGATGAAGCTGCGCTCGATCTTCGTGTTCACCCACGACTCGATCGGCCTGGGCGAGGACGGCCCGACCCACCAGTCGGTCGAGCACATCTCGTCGATGCGCCTGATCCCCCACCTGGACAACTGGCGCCCGTGCGACACGGTCGAGTCGGCCGTGTCCTGGGGCGCGGCGGTCAAGCGCAAGGACGGCCCGTCGACCCTGATCTTCTCGCGCCAGAACCTGCCCTACCAGGAGCGCACTGCCCAGCAGATCGCCGACATCGCCCGTGGCGGCTACGTGCTGCAGGACGCCGCCGACGCCAAGGCGATCCTGATCGCCACCGGTTCCGAGGTTGAGCTGGCCGTCGCCGCCGCCGCCGCGCTGGCCGCCGAAGGCATCGCCGTGCGCGTGGTGTCGATGCCGTCGACCGACGTGTACGACCGCCAGGACGCCGCCTACCAGGCCGGCGTGTTGAGCAAAGGCTTGCCGCGCGTCGCCATCGAAGCCGGCGTGAGCGCTTTCTGGTACAAGTATGTCGGTCTGGAAGGCGCCGTGGTCGGTATCGACACCTTCGGCGAATCCGCCCCGGCGGGTGTGCTGTTCAAGCACTTCGGCTTCACGGTGGACAACGTCGTGGCCAAGGTCAAGTCTGTGCTGCTTGCGTAATTTTTATTGCTGGGTACCTTTTTTTTAATCAGGAGCAAAGTATGACGATCAAAGTTGCAATCAACGGTTATGGCCGCATCGGCCGCAATGTGCTGCGCGCTTTCTACGAAGGCGGTAAGAAGCAAGACATCCAGATCGTGGCCATCAACGACCTGGGCGACGCCAAGTCGAACGCCCACCTGACCCGCTACGATACGGCGCACGGCAAGTTCCCCGGCACCGTCACGGTCGAAGGCGACAACATGATCGTGAACGGCGACACCATCCGCGTGTTCGCGCAGCGCAACCCGGCCGAAATCCCATGGGGCGAGCTGGGCGTCGACGTCGTGCTGGAATGCACCGGCTTCTTCACCACCAAGGAAAAGGCCTCGGCCCACCTGAAGGGCGGCGCCAAGAAAGTCATCATCTCCGCCCCGGGCGGCAAGGATGTCGACGCCACCGTCGTCTACGGCGTCAACCACGACGTGCTGAAGGCCTCGGACACCGTCATCTCGAACGCCTCCTGCACCACCAACTGCCTGGCCCCGCTGGTCAAGCCGCTGAACGATGCGATCGGCGTGGAAACCGGCCTGATGACCACCGTGCACGCCTACACCAACGACCAGGTGCTGTCCGACGTGATGCATGAAGACATGCGCCGCGCCCGTTCGGCCACCATGAGCATGATCCCGACCAAGACCGGCGCCGCCGCCGCGGTCGGCTTGGTGCTGCCCGAGCTGAACGGCAAACTGGACGGCTTCGCCATCCGCGTGCCGACCATCAACGTGTCGCTGGTCGACCTGACCTTCATCGCCAAGCGCGACACCACCGTCGACGAAGTCAACGCGCTGATGAAGGCCGCCTCCGAAGGCGCGTTGAAGGAAGTGCTGACCTACCAGACCGAACCGCTGGTGTCGATCGACTTCAACCACAACCCGGCCTCGTCGAACTTCGATTCGACGCTGACCAAGGTATCGGGCCGTCTGGTCAAGGTATCGTCGTGGTACGACAACGAGTGGGGTTTCTCGAACCGCATGCTGGACACCACCGTGGCCCTGATGAGCGCCAAGTAATTGCGCCGCCCCCACCGGGGGCGTCGAAAAAAACCCCGCCGGCAGCGCGCCGGCGGGGTTTTTTTTCGCCCGGGCAAATCTCGGGACGAAAAAAAGCGGCGGGACGAGCCCGCCGCTTTTGTGGCGGGCGGCGCCATGCCGCCCGCAGGGTCGCGCCGCGATATTACAGCGTGCCGCGCAGGCCCAGGTAGAAACGGCGGCCGATCGCGTCGTACGCGCTGGCGTTCGTTTCGGTGCCGGTGGTGCTGTTCTTCAAGCCCATCGGCACCGCCGGTGCCTTGCTGTCGAAGGCGTTGTCGATACCCAGGTAGACTTCCACCGCCTTGGTGGCGGCGTAGGTGAACTGGACGTCGTTGTAGAGCTTCGAACCGACCTTGACCGAGCCGGCCGGCAAGTCAAAGTTGCTCAGGAACTGGTCGTCCAGCGACGAGGCGCTGATGTAGCTGCTCGTCGTGGTGACACCGAAGGCGCCCCATTTGTAGGCCAGGTTCAGCACGGCCTTGTTGCGGGCATAAGTCAGTTCGCCCTGCGAGTAGTCCTTCTCGTCGCCCGGCAGAGGAATGTCATAGTATTCCTTCAGGTAGGTGTAGGCCAGTTTCGCACTCAGGCGGCCGGGGCCGACCTTGTCCGCCCACGAGACGGTGAAGTCGACGCCCGAGGTGCCGGTGCCGCCGCTGTTGGTGGCGTAGCTGTCGATGTAGGACAGGGTGCCGCCGTTGTTGGCGCCGACGGGGGCGTCGCGGCGGGTGATGAACTTGCAGAAGGCCGGGTTCTTGCCGGTGTAACATTGTTCCAGCAGGATCTGGCGCTCGGTGTTGACGATGGCGTCGGCGATCTTGATGTCGAAGTAGTCGACCGTGAAGGTGAACTTGCTCAGCGCCGGGATCGAGCGCGGCGTCAGCACCAGGCCGAGGGTGGTCGAACGGCCCTCTTCGGCGCCCAGATTGGGGTTGCCGCTGTTGTAGCCGCTGACGCCCTGTTTGTCCGCCTGGGTCTGGGTGAACACGCCGCCGTTGGCCGCCATGTTGGCGCGCACGCTAGGGATGGCCAGGCAGGTGGCCGAGTACTTGTTGCTGGTGTCGGCCTTCATGCCGTTGCACGGGTCGACCAGGCCGCTCGGGAAGGTCTGGCTGGCCGGCTGGTACAGCTCGCCGATGTTGGGCGCGCGGGTCGACAGGGCACGGGCGGCGCGCACCTTGACGTCCGAGGTCGCCGCCCACTCGACGCCGGCGTTCCAGCTGTTGGCGGTGCCGACGGTGGAGTACTTGCCGGTGCGGTAGGCGCCCAGCAGGCTCAGTTCCTTGATGAAGGGCTTGCCCTTGAGCACGGGGACGCGGGTTTCGACGAAGAATTCGCGGACGTGGAACTTGCCCTCGGTGACCGGCGTCGCGTTGCCCGCGTTCAAACCTGCCTGGGTCAGAGGGTCGGGAATGGCGACCGAGGACTCCTCGCGCCATTCGAAGCCTGCGGCCAGGCCGACCTTGCCGGCCGGCAGGTCGAAGATTTCGCCGTTGAGCGAGCCGCCGGCGATTTTCTGGGTGACCGAGGTGGCCAGGGAGCCCGGCGCGCTGACATATTTGAGCGCTTCCGGCGAGATCGTGCCGTAGCCGAAGATGTTGATCGGTACGCAACCGAGCGCGCGCGCGTTGGCGTCGGAGCAGATCGCCTCGCTGCGGTTGCCGTTGTTGTTGATGTCGTTGACGTCCGGTACCGCCGACAGGGCGTTGCGGAAGTTCAACACGTTGACCTGGCCGGTCGAGTTCTGCGATTCCTTGGTCTTGCCGTAGATCACATAGGTGTCGTAGTTCCAATCCTTGATCGTGCCCTTCAGGCCGGTCGCCAGGCGGAAGGTGTCGCGGTCGGCGCCGGCGCTGCGGCTGCCCACCTCGGCCATGCGGCGGGTGAAGTTGTAGTCGCGCAAGCCGTCGTCGTCGGTGTCGCCGATGCGGTCGAACAGGTATTGCGGCACCAGCGGATTGCGCACAACGCTGTTGGGCTGGCCGTTCTTGCCGATGACCAGGGTTTCCGCCGGCACCTGGCCGTTGGTCTTGAAGATGTCCTTCGACGACAGGCCGAACGGTTCGGTGGCGGTGCGCGTCTTGCTGGAGGCGAAATTGCCCTCGAAGAAGGCGCTGGCCATCTCGTTGAAGGTGTGGTTGCCGCTCAGGGCGAGCAGGTAGCGCTCGGCCGGCACGGCGATGGTGCGGAATGCCGAGCGGTTGAAACCGGTCGCGGCCAGGCCGTCGCCACCGTTGGTCGACCACGGGATGACGTTGCCGGCCTTGTCGTAGGTGTAGTCGCCCTTCTTGCCGGTTACCGGGTTGTTGTAGAAGAAACGGCCCTGCGGCGCGATGCCGGAGTAGAACGGCCGGTCCACCAGGAAGGCGTCGCCGGCCTCGCCGGTGTTGATAATTTTCGATTGCTGGTCGATCGCCGAATACTCGCGGTCGCGCGAGAACACCGCGCCCTGCTTGGTATAGCCGAAGTGGCCCATGACGTTGCTGGCGCCGTCGGCGCTGGTGGTGCCGAAGGTCAGCGAGAGCTTCTTCTTGAAGTCGTCGCCCTTTTCGCTGCGGCCGATCGAGGTGTCGACGGTGACGCCGTTGAAGTTGCGTTTCAGAATGATGTTGACCACGCCGGCCACCGCGTCCGAGCCGTACACCGACGAGGCGCCGCCGGTGATCAGTTCGACCCGTTCGATGAAGTCGGTCGGAATCGTGTTCAGGTCGACGGCGCTGTCGCCGGGACGGCCGGAGACGAAGCGGCGGCCGTTGACCAGCACCAGGGTGCGCGAATCGCCCAGGTTGCGCAGGTTGACGGTGGCGGTGCCGCCGCCGGTGGTAAAGAAGTTCGAGTTGGTGCGGCTCAGAGTCGGCGTGCCCAGGGTCGGGTTCTTTTGCAGCAACTCTTGCAGATTGGTGGCGCCAGACGCGGCGATGTCGGCCGAGGTCAGGATTTGCAGCGGGGTGGCCGATTCGGCGCTGGGCGAGGACAGGCGCGAGCCGGTCACCTGAATTTTTTGAATCGCCTCAGGGGCTTGTTGTGCGAACGCAGCGTGCATGCTCAGGGCCGCGCCGCCGACGCAGATCATGCGAACAGAGCGAGCTAAAACCGTTTCCTTCATCATTTCCTGACTCCTCGTGGGTATGTCGAACATCTTCTTTTATTGTTAAAAAATATTTTAACCGAAGAACTTTACCGATATCCGGTTTGCAAGTAAACGTCGATTTCCAACATTTTCAAAAACGCAACAGTAAATTTTTAGTAATAACATTTTTTCTGGAATGTGTTATGGCGGGGAGCTAGTGTTTCGTCGGCCTGTCGGCGTCAGACCATTCCGCGCCCGCGCCCGCGCGGCCGTGGCGGCGCGCCGGCGCGTGCCGCTTGTCGTGCCATAATCTTGTATATTCATGCCAACAGTTGGCTTGGCAAGACCGTGTTCGCGCGGCGCCGCGGTTTGCCCGGGCGTGTCGGGAGGATCGGGGTGGGTGCGGCGGGCGTCAGGAGTGCTGGCGTTTCAGCCGCCAGCGCAGGCGCAGGTCGTGCAGGATGGGGCCGACGGCCATCACGGCCAACAAGGCGGCGGGGAATATCGTGGCGGAGAAACCGACGTGCTTAAAACCCAGCGCGCCGCTGACGCCGCCGATAAAAAAGAAACCGATCAACAAGGTGTGGACCCGCAATTTGATTCGATTGGCGCGCACCTGCAATTCAGGCAGTTGCAGATGGTTATAATAAAAAAGCTTGCCCAATTCTATTCCCATGTCGGTGGATAAGCCGGTGACATGGGTGGTGCGGATGGTGGCGCCAGAGGCCTTGGTGATAATCGCGTTTTGCAGGCCCATAATAAAGCACAACAATAAAACCGTGACCGGCGCGAGAATATCGCCGAGTTCGGACAAATAGGTGCCGGCGACGCCGAAGGCCAGTAGCAGGCTGGCCTCGACCATCAGGCTGAGGGCGTACTCGCTGCGCAGGCGCTTGCGTCTGGCCCAGTTGATCATCAGCGCGGTGCTGGCGGCGCCGGCCAGAAAGGCCAGCCAGGCGGCCAGCGCGGCCAGGGCCAGGCTGAAGTGGCCGAGCGCCAACTCGTCGGCCATGCTGGAGACGATGCCGGTCATGTGCGAGGTGTATTGGCCGATCGCCAGGAAGCCGCCGGCGTTGACGGCGCCGGCGACGAAGGCCAGCAGGCAGCCCAGGTGCAGGTCGGACTGGCGGTTGCGGCGCCGGCTGCTCAGGCCGGAAATGTATTGCAGGGGCATATTGCGGCCTCCAGGCGGCCGGGTTGCGGCTTCGGGTTGAACTGCGCGGCCAGCGACGGATGATCATCGCATGATAATGTGATTATAATCAGTTCCCGCTTGAACGTAGTGTTCCCGTCCCCCGGGACCGTTGGTAAACGCCACAGTGGACGGCGGCGGCGCGTCATCGGCGATAGCGGCTTGGCCGCAATCGGGTGTACAGTCATAGCAAGCATACGCGCAAGCAAGGTTTCTATGATCAATGTCTTGGAGGCGGGGCGGGCCGGCCTGTTCACCCGCAAGAACATTCTACCCAACATCGTGGCCGGCGCCGTGGTCGGCGTGGTGGCGCTGCCGCTGGCGATGGCCTTCGCCATCGCCTCCGGCGCGCGGCCCGAGCAGGGCCTGTACACGGCGATCATCGCCGGCTTCCTGGTCTCGCTGCTGGGCGGCAGCCGCACCCAGATCGCCGGGCCGACCGGCGCCTTCGTCGCCATCCTGGCCGTCATCACGGCGCGCTACGGCATCGACGGCCTGCAGATCGCCACCTTCATGGCCGGCCTGATGCTGTTGCTGATGGGGCTGGCCAAGATGGGCGGCGTCATCAAGTTCATCCCGGCACCGGTCGTGGTCGGCTTCACCGCCGGCATCGGCGTCATCATCTGGGTCGGCCAGTGGCAGTATTTCTTCGGCCTGCCGGCCGTCGCCGGCCTGCATTTCCACGACAAGCTGTGGGGCGCGCTGCAGGCCCTGCCGGCGCTGCACGGCACGACCAGCGCGCTCGGCGTGCTGAGCGTGCTGCTGGTGTTGTTTTCCAACAAAATCGCGCCGCTGCGCCGCGTGCCCGGCCCGCTGGTGGCGCTGGTCGGCGCCACGGTGCTGCAGGCGGTGTTCCAGTTCGACGGCGTGGCCACCATCGGCAGCGCCTTCGGCGGCATCCCGCGCGCGCTGCCGAGCTTTTCCTTGCCGGCGCTCAGCCTGTCGCGCGTGCTCGAGTTGATCGGGCCGGCCTTCACCATCGCCATGTTGGGCGCCATCGAGTCGCTGCTGTCGGCGGTGGTGGCCGACGGCATGGCCGGCACCCGCCACGACTCCAACCAGGAGCTGGTCGGCCAGGGCCTGGCCAATATGGTGGCGCCGCTGTTCGGCGGTTTCGCCGCCACCGGCGCCATCGCCCGCACCGCCACCAATGTGCGCAACGGCGGCACCAGCCCGCTGGCCGGCATGGCCCACGCCGCCACCCTGCTGTTGATCGTGTTGTTCCTGGCGCCGTTGGCGGCCCACGTGCCGCTGGCCGCGCTGGCCGCCATCCTGTTCGTGGTCGCCTACAATATGAGCGAGCTCGGCCATTTTGCCCGCATGGTGCGCCGCGCCCCGCGCGCCGACGTGGCGATCCTGCTGACCACCTTCGTGCTGACCGTGTTCGCCGACCTGGTGGTCGCGGTCAACATCGGCGTGATCCTGGCGACGCTGCACTTCCTGCGCCGCATGGCCGCCTCGGTCGAGGTGCAGCAGATGAACGAGCAGCGGCTGGGGCCGGAGCTGGCCCGCCACGGCCTGCGCGAGTTGCCGGCCGGTATGCTGGTGTACGCCATCGACGGCCCCTTCTTCTTCGGCGCGGTGGAGAACTTCGAGCGCGCGCTGGCACAGTCGCACACCGATCCGCGCATCCTGTTGTTGCGGCTGGGCCGGGTGCCCTTCATGGACATGACGGGCTTGCAGACGCTGCAGGAGGTGATCGGGAAATGGCAGAAGCGCGGCGTGCGCGTGATGTTGTGCGAGGCCAACGACAGGGTGAAGGGCAAGCTGGCGCGGGCCGGGCTGATCGAACAGTTGGGCGGTGGCAACTATGCCGACGATTTCGGCCAGGCGCTGGCGGCCGGCGCGGCCTGAACCGGCGCGCCGCAGGGCGGCGTTCTTACTTGGGCGGCAGCCTGGCCTTGGTGGGGTAGTCGACCTGGTGTTTCTCCAGGTAGTCGCGGATCAGCTGGCGCAGCACCTGGGAGGCGGTCTGGTCCTGCAGCGCGCACAGCTCTTCGAAGGCCTGCTTCTTGGCCGGATCGATCAGGATGGTCAGCCTGGCCGTTTTGGATTCCATCGTGGACTCTACTGTGCAATGGTCATGGAATGATCATTGTACACACATCGACCACACATGGCGGCGCGCCGGGGCGCGCCGCCGCCGGGCGGCGGAGCGCATGGGATTACTTGTAGATGCCCGAGCCGACCATCATGTCGTCGACCTTCTCGACATAGCCGGCCTTGGCCTCGACCGCCTTGGTCACCGGGTTCGGCCATTTGAACTCGACCCAGCCCTTGCCCTTGCTCTTGGCCAGGTCGACCATCTCCTTGATCATCGCCTTGCCCTCGTTGTCCTTGAGGCCGATCAGCGGCTTGCCGACCATCTTGGGATTGTTGCCGTGGGCCAGGGCGACACCGTTCAGGTCGTAGACGTAGATGTACAGGTCGCGGTCGTGGAAGGTGCTGTTGCCGGTGTCGGAGAAGGCGGCGAAGGCCTTGTCCTTGCCGTCCGACTTGATCAGGGCGGCGGCCTTCTTGACCATGGCGACGGCCTCGTCGGCCGAACCCTTGTCGGCGGCCGAGGCCGCCAGCGGCAGGGTGAACATACTGAGGCTGAGGGCGAGCGCGCCGAGTACTGCTTTCATGTCCGTCTCCTGGCAAAATATCGATGGTGTGGGTGTGGTGGCGGGCCGGCGCGACGCGCTTCTTTGCCCCACGGCAAATATTACTCGCATTGACTTCTTTCCACTGTTGTTAAGTGGCAACATCTTGTTCAAAGATACTCAACCACAGCCGGCGCACCTGGGCCGCGTGGCTCGCCACCAGCGCCGGATCGACCCGCGCCAGGTCCTGCCCCTGCAGGCGCAGCTGGTGTTGCAGGCGGCGCAGCTGGCGGTAGGCGTCGCCGACCCCGGCGGCCAGCGCCGGGTCGATCAGGCCGAGCTCGCCGCACATCCGCAGCAGGGCGATATTGCCGTAGTTGGCCGTCAGTTGCGGGTAGTTGGCGGCATATTGCAGCACCAGGTACTGGACGATGAACTCGATGTCGATCATCCCGCCGGCGTCCTGCTTGAGGTCGAACAGCTCGGAGCGGTGGGCCTTGGCCTGGACCATCTTGTGCCGCATGGCCGCCACCTCGCGCTTGAGTTCGCCGTCCAGCGGCCGCGGCTTGCGCAGCACCTGTTCGCGGATCTGCTCGAAGCGCTCGCCGATGGCGGCGTCGCCGGCGCAGAAGCGGGCCCGGGTCAGCGCCTGGTGTTCCCAGATCCAGGCGGCGTCGTTCTGGTAGCGCTCGAAGGCGGCCACGCTGGAGACCAGCATGCCGCTGGCGCCGTCGGGGCGCAGCGCGGTGTCGATGTCGAACAGGATGCCGGCCGAGGTGTGCGAGGTCATCCAGGTGATGAAGCGCTGCGCCAGCTTGGCGTACTGGCCGGGCGCGTCCTGGTCGTCGTCGTCGAACAGGAAGATCACGTCGAGGTCGGAGACGTAGCCCAGCTCCTTGCCGCCCAGCTTGCCGTAGGCGATCACGGCGAAGCGCGGCACCTCGCGGTGGCGCGTCGCCACCGTGCGCCAGACCGCCTGCACGGTGGCGGCGACGATGCTGTCGGCCAGCGCCGACAGGTGGTCGGCCAGCTTCTCCACCGTCAGGTCGCCGGCCAGGTCCTGCGCCAGCAGGTGGAACAACTGGGCGTGGTGGACCTCGCGCAGGATGTCCATCTGCCGCTCGGTGTCGCCGGCGGCGCCGGCCAGCTGGCGCTCGAGGTCGGCGGCCAGCGCCGGCTGGTCGAACACGGCGTTGCGCACGCGCTCGTCGAGCAGCTCGTCGAGCAGGATCGGGTGCTGGCTGAGGAAGGTGGCGGCCCAGCCGCTGGCGCACATCATGCGGATCACCCGCTCCAGGGTGTGCGGGTACTCGGTGAGCAGCGACAAATACGCCGAGCGGCGGGCGATCGCCTCGAAAAAGTCGAGCAGGCGGCCCAGCGTGGCCTGGGCGCTGGCGCCGCTCGACTCGGCGCTGCAGCGGGCGATCAGCGGCAGCGCCGTGTTGACCAGGGCGACC
This sequence comes from Rugamonas rubra, assembly GCF_900114705.1. Lineage (GTDB taxonomy): Bacteria > Pseudomonadota > Gammaproteobacteria > Burkholderiales > Burkholderiaceae_D > Rugamonas > Rugamonas rubra. Next base: position 199,563 of record NZ_FOTW01000010.1, on the reverse strand, counting down.
AGGCGGTTGCGGCTGGCCTCGGGCAGGCTCTGCAGGCGCGGCGCCTGCCAGGTGGCGATCAGCCGTTTGGCGGCGCCGGCCGGGTCGGCGAAGCCGAGGCTGGCGAAGCGCGCCTCGATCGCCTCGTGGTTGTCGGGGTCGGCGCAGTCGTTGCTCGAGCCGGGGTCGAGGTCGCCGTCGGCGGCGCCGCTCTTGTCGGCGAACATCTCGTCGAACTGGCCGGCGACGAAGGCGCGGTGCGCCTCGAGCTGGGCCAGCAGGGTGGCGGTGTCGGCCAGGCCCATCATGCGCGCCACCAGCAGTCGGTCGTCCTCGCTGGCCGGCAGGGTGTGCGTCTGGGCGTCGTCGAGGTATTGCAGGCGGTGCTCCAGGTTGCGCAGAAAGGTGTAGGAAGCCAGCAGTTGCAGCACGATGGCGTGGCTGAGCAGGGACTTGTCGGCGATGGTGCGCAGGGTGGCGCGGGTCGAGCGGTCGCGCAGCTCGGCGTCGCGGCCGCCACGGATGAGCTGGAACACCTGGGCCAGGAACTCGATCTCGCGGATGCCGCCGCGGCCCAGCTTGACGTTGTTGCTGCGGTCCGGGTGCAGCCGCTCCTGCCGGTTGACCTCGGCGCGGATCTGCGCGTGCATGTTGCGGATGGCGTCGATCACGCCGAAGTCCAGGTAGCGGCGGAACACGAAGGGGCGCACGATGGCGTCGAGCGCGGCGATGTCCTCGGCGGCGCCGCTGACGGCGCGCGCCTTGACCCAGGCGTAGCGCTCCCACTCGCGGCCCTGGACGATCAGGTATTGCTCGACCATGTTCAAACTGGCCGCCAGCGGGCCGGAGGCGCCGTTCGGCCGCAGCGCCATGTCGACGCGGAAGGTGAAGCCGTCCTCGGTGATCTCGGCCAGCGCGGCGATCAGCTTCTTGCCCAGGCGGACGAAATACTCGTGGTTCGACAGGGCGCGCTGGCCCGGCCCGGCGGCCGTGTCGCCGTCCTCCGGGTAGACGAAGATCAGGTCGATGTCGGACGACACGTTGAGCTCGCCGCCGCCCTGTTTGCCCATGCCCAGCACGATCAGCTGCTGCGGCCGGCCCGACTCGTGGCCGATCGGCGCGCCGTGGGCCGCCGTCATCTCCAGTTCGAGCTCGGCCAGGTGGGTCTGGATGGCGAAGTCGGCGAAGCGGGTCATGGTGGTGACCACCTCGGCCAGGTCGGCGCGGCCCTCCAGGTCGCGGCGGATCAGGCCGCACACCAGCAGGTTGCGCAGCCGGCGCATGGCCCGCCCCAGCGGCAGGCCGCCCTCGGCCTCTTTCGCCAAATAGTCGGCAAAATTGAGCTGGGCAAGCGATAATTGCGCCAATTCGTCGGACTTGGCGGCGCGCTCGGGCGCGGCGGCCAGCCAGCGTTGGTAGAAACGGGAGGCGGAGGTCAGGGAAGTGGGCGAAATAGGGCTCATGGAATCCGGAAAGAACACATAGCGGGCACGGGATTGCGCCGGGTATGCGGTAAAATTGCCGCGCAGGCAGAAAACGCTTGCACCCTGGCAGGACCACAGCCTGAGGCCATTGCTTGGATGCAAGTGCGCTATGAGGATTTTAGCGATTAATTTTACGCCGGGCCTGATTTATTAGCTTATCGATGCAAAAACCGGAACCGACCAGCGTGACAGACGAGGGACCATTGGCCCAGCGCTGGCACCGGCTGCGTGCCGCCTATCGGGTGTGCAACCTGGCCACCCACCATGTGCTCGGCTTCAGCGTCAAGCTGGTGCTGCTGTTGTATTTCCTCTTCGCCCTGCTGTTCCTCGGCCTGCGCTACGCCGTGCTGCCGAACATCGACCACTACAAGGGCGACATCGAGCGGCTGGCCAGCCGCGCCGTCGGCAACCCGGTCAGCATCGCCCGCGTCTACGCCTCCTGGACCGGGCTGCGGCCCAACCTCTTCCTCGGCGACGTGGTGCTGCGCGACGGCCACGGCAAGCAGGTGCTGAGCCTGCCGAGCGTGTCGGCCACCCTGTCCTGGTGGAGCGTGCTGGCGGCCGACGTGCGCTTCGACTCGCTCGAACTGATCCGCCCCCAGCTCGACGTGCGGCGCGAGGCCGACGGCAAGCTGTACGCCGCCGGCGTGTATTTCGACCCGGCCAAGCCGGGCGACGGCAAGGGCCTCGACTGGCTGTTGTCGCAGCGCGAGATCGTGGTGCGCGAGGGCCGCCTGGACTGGACCGACCTGCAGCGCGGCGCCGCGCCGCTGGCCCTGCGGAACCTGCGCCTGGTGCTGCGCAACCAGTGGCGGCGCCACCAGTTCGCCCTGCAGGCGACGCCGCCGGCCGCGCTGTCCGCGCCGCTCGACCTGCGCGCCGACTTCGTCCACCCGGCCTTCGCCAAGCGCCTGTCCGACGTGGCGCTGTGGAAGGGCGAGCTGTACACCGACCTGCGCGACGCCGACCTGGCGGCCTGGAAAACCTATTTCGACTATCCCTTCGAGCTGCGCTCCGGCCGTGGCTCGCTGCGCGCCTGGGTCAAGCTCGACCACGCCCGCCTGGCCGGCTTCACCGCCGACGTCGGCCTGGCCGACCTCTCCGCCGTGCTCGGCGCCGACGTGCCGCCGCTCGACCTGTTGCGGGTGCAGGGCCGCGTCTCGGCCAAGGAGGAGATCGCGCCGGCGCCCAGCGGCGGCCAGCCCAGCGGCAAGCCGACCTTCGGCGCGCGCGGCCACAGCGTCAGCCTGGCCGGCTTCTCGCTGAGCACGCGCGACGGCGTGACCATGGCGCCGACCACGCTGAGCGAGCGCTACATCGCCGCCAGCCCGAGCAAGCCGGCCCGCACCGAGCTGAGCGCCAGCGTGCTCGACCTGCAAACCCTGGCCAGCCTGGCCGACAAACTGCCGCTGGCCGAGCACCAGCGCAGCATGCTGGCCGAGTTCGCGCCGCGCGGCCGCCTGCTCGACGTCGCCGCCGAATGGACCGGCGCCTGGCCGGCGCTGCAAAGCTACCGCGTCAAGGGCCGCCTCGACGGCCTCGGCCTGAAGCCGCTGGCGGCCCGCGCGCCGCAGGCGAAGACGGCGGGCGCGCCGGCCGTCGCCGGCATACCGGCCGTGCCCGGCTTCGACAACTTGAGCGGCAACATCGACGCCAACGACCGGGGCGGCAGCCTGAACCTGGACTCGCGGCAACTGGTGCTGCGCCTGCCGGCCTATTTCAGCGAGGCCGACATGCCCTTCGACAAGCTGGCGCTGAAGGCGCGCTGGTCCTTCGAGGGCAAGGACCAGCTGCTGCTCCAGCTCGACGCGCTGGACTTCGTCCAGCAGGGCCTGAGCGGCTCGCTCAGCGGCAGCCACCGCCTGCCGCTGGACGGCAAGGGCGCCGGCGTGGCCGACTTCAGCGGCAAGCTGAACGGCTTCGAGCTCAACAAGATCGACCGCTATTTGCCGCTGCAGACCCCGCACGACCTGCGCCACTGGCTCAGCGGCGCGCTCGAGGGCGGCGTGGCGCAGGACGTGGCCTTGCGCCTGCGCGGCGACCTGGCCCACTTCCCCTTCCACGGCGACACCCCGGCCGAGCGCGCGCGCGGCGAGTTCCGCGTCGCCGGCCGGCTGGAGAACGGCAAGCTCAACTACGCGCCCGGCCAGTTCGCCAAGGACGGCAAGGCGCCGCTGTGGCCGCAGGCCGAGCACATCAAGGGCAGCTTCGTGTTCGAGCGCACCCGCATGGAGATCCGCGGCGACAGCGCCAGCACCGGCGGCGTGGCGCTGAGCGGCGTGAAGGCGGTGATCCCCGACCTGAACGTGCACGACATGGTGCTCGACATCGACGGCAGCGCCGCCGGCCCCATGCAGGAGTTCCTCAAATACGTGGTGGCCAGCCCGGTGCTGGAGTGGATCTCCCACTTCACCGACGAGACCCTGGCCAGCGGCAACGCCAAGCTGGGCCTCAAGCTGCACCTGCCGCTGACCCACCTGATCGACGCCAAGGTGCAGGGCACGCTGCAACTGGCCGGCAACGACATCGTGCTGTTCAACGACCTGCCGCCGGTGCTGGCCTCGCAGGGCAAGATCGAGTTCAACGAGCACGGCGTCAACCTGAACGCCTTGTCCGGCTACTTCCTCGGCGGCCCGGTGGCGATCTCCGGCGGCAGCCAGCGCGACAACAGCATCGCCGTCAAGCTGGCCGGCAGCATCAGCGCCGACGGCTTCCGCAAGAACTACCCGTCGCCGATGATGCAGCGGCTGGCCGGCCACTTCTCCGGCGCCACCCGCTACAGCGGCCTGGTGACGGCGCGCGAGCACCAGGTGACGGTGGCGGTCGACTCGACCCTGGCCGGCCTCGGCGTCGACCTGCCGGCGCCGCTGCGCAAGGCGGCGGCCGAGCCGCTGCCGCTGCGCTTCGTGCTCAGCGGCGGCGCCGCCAACGAGGCCGGCTTGATGCGCGACGAGATCCGCGTCGCGCTGGGCAACAACATGTCGGCGCGCTACCAGCGCCAAAGGCAGGGCAAGGCGGCCTGGCGGCTGACGCGCGGCGGCATCGGCGTCAACACGCCGGCGCCCGAGCCGGACAGCGGCATGGCCATGTCGCTCAGCCTGCGCACGCTGAACCTGGACAACTGGCTCGACTTCGGCGCCGAGGTGGCCGGCAAGCCGGAGCCGGCCAAGGCCGGCGCCGCCGAGGCGGTCGACATCGGCCAGTACGTGATCCCCGACAGCATCGCGGCGCGCGCCGGCGAGCTGGTCGTCGGCGAGCGCAAGCTGGAAAACGTGGTGCTCGGCGCCACCCACCAGAAGGGCGCCTGGCAGGCCAACATCGACGCCAACCAGGCCTCCGGCTACCTGACCTGGAACGAGTCGCCCAACGGCGTCGGCCTGGGCAAGGTGACGGCGCGGCTGTCCTCGCTGATCATCCCCGAGTCGGCCGCCGACGACGTCAAGGAGCTGCTCGACGGCAAGAGCGCGGCGGCCACCATCCCGGCCCTCGACATCGTCGCCGAGCGCTTCGAGCTGTTCAACAAGCCGCTGGGCCGGCTGGAACTGCAGGCCAACAACGCGCTGAACAATGTGCCGAATTCCAGCGCGCGCGACTGGCGCGTCAGCAAGCTGTCGCTGAGCAACGCCGACGGCGAGCTCAAGGGCACCGGCAAGTGGCTCAGCCGCGACGGCGTGCAGAACAGCAGCCTGAACTTCACGCTCGACATCAACGACGCCGGCAAGCTGCTCGACCGCTTCGGCTTCGCCGGCACGCTGCGTAACGGCAAGGGCAAGCTGAGCGGCGACATCGCCTGGAAGGGCCTGCCGTACTCCTTCGACATCCCCAGCCTGTCCGGCCAGATCAGCATGAACGTCGAGAAGGGCCAGTTCCTCAAGCAGGACCCGGGCGCCGCCAAGCTGCTCGGCGTGCTCAGCCTGCAAGCGCTGCCGCGCCTGCTCAAGCTCGACTTCCACGACGTCTTCTCCGAGGGCCTGGCCTTCGACGGCATCACCGCCAACGCCGCCATCGCGCGCGGCATCGTCAAGACCGACAACCTGAAGATGCACGGCGTGGCCGCCACCGTGTTGATGGACGGCACCGCCGACATCGCCAACGAGACCACCAACCTGCACGTCGTGGTGATTCCCCAGGTCAACCTGGGCACCGCGCCGCTGGTCTACGCGCTGGCGGTCAACCCGGTGATCGGCATCGGCAGCTTCCTCGCCCAGCTCTTCCTCAGCGCGCCGGTGATGAAGGCGCTGACCTACCAGATGCAGATCACCGGGCCGTGGAAGGCGCCGGTGGTGACCAAGCTGGAAGGTGGTAAATTGGAGTCCGCGCCCAAGGGCGCCGACTAGCCGCGCCGGCCGCGCCGCCGCAGCCGCCCATTGAGCGGCCCATCGAACAGCCTATTGAACCGTGTATTGAACAGGACAGCGCCATGAGCAAAGTTGCCGCAATTCAAATGATCTCCTCGCCCTCGGTGGCCGACAACATCGCCAGCGCCGGCCGGCTGGTCGAGCAGGCCGCCGGGCAGGGCGCCAAACTGGTGCTGCTGCCCGAGTACTGGGCCATCATGGGCCTGTCCGACAGCGACAAGGTGGCCCACGCCGAGCCGCTCGGCGGCGGCCCCATCCAGGACTTCATGGCCGCCACGGCGCGCCGCCACGGCGTCTGGCTGATCGGCGGCACGCTGCCGCTGGCATCCGACCAGGACGGCAAGGTCGTCAACACCACCCTGGTCTACGACCCGCAGGGCCGCCACGTCGGCCGCTACGACAAGATCCACCTGTTCGGCTTTTCCAAGGGCGCCGAATCCTACGACGAAAGCCGCACCATCGTCGCCGGCGCCACGGTCGGCACGGTCGACACCGACGTCGGCAAGGTCGGCCTGTCGGTTTGCTACGACCTGCGCTTCCCCGAGCTGTACCGCGCCATGGGGCCGGTCGAGCTGATCGTGGTGCCGGCCGCCTTCACCCACACCACCGGCCAGGCGCACTGGGAGGTGCTGCTGCGCGCCCGCGCCATCGAGAACCAGTGCTACGTGCTGGCGGCGGCGCAGGGCGGCCTGCACCAGAACGGCCGGCGCACCTGGGGCCACAGCATGCTGATCGACCCCTGGGGCGAGGTCAAGGCCGTGCTGGCCGAGGGCGAGGGCGTGGTCTGCGGCGAGCTCGAGCCGGCCTTCACCGCCGAGGTGCGCGCCAGCCTGCCGGCGCTGAAACATCGCACCATGTGAAGACGCCGCGCCGGCCTTCCACTACAATGGCATCCAAGACAAGAACCGACACTGAAGAACCCCACCATGACCCCATTTGAACCCAACCTCTCCACCCTGGCCGTCGCGCGCGAACTGCTGCTGACCCCGTTCGGCCTGGACGAAGCCAAGCTGCTCAAGGCGCTCGGCTCCATGTTCACCCACAAGGTCGACTACGCCGACCTGTACTTCCAGTTCACCAAGAACGAAGGCTGGAGCCTGGAGGAGGGCATCGTCAAGACCGGCAGCTTCTCGATCGACCAGGGGGTCGGCGTGCGCGCCATCTCCGGCGACAAGACCGCCTTCGCCTACTCCGACGAGATCTCCGAGAGCGCCCTGCTCGACGCCGCCGCCGCCACCCGCACCATCGGCCGCGCCGGCGCCGGCAAGATCAAGATCGCCGGCGCCATGCAGCAGCAGGGCGGCCGCGCGCTGTACCTGCCGCACGACCCGCTGGCCTCGCTCGACGCCACCGCCAAGGTCAAGCTGCTCGAACGCGTTGAGAAGATGGCGCGCGCCAAGGACCCGCGCGTGGTGCAGGTGATGGCCGGCCTGGCCGGCGAATACGACGTGGTGCTGGTGGCGCGCAGCGACGGCGTGCTGGCGGCCGACATCCGGCCGCTGGTGCGCGTCTCGCTGACCGTCATCGTCGAGCAGAACGGCCGCCGCGAGATGGGTTCGTCCGGCGGCGGCGGGCGCTTCGACTACGCCTACTTCAGCGACGCCCTGCTCGAGCAGTACGCCACCGAGGCGGTCAACAGCGCGCTGGTCAACCTCGACGCGCGGCCGGCCCCGGCCGGGCCGATGACCATCGTGCTGGGACCGGGCTGGCCCGGCATCCTGCTGCACGAGGCGATCGGCCACGGCCTCGAGGGCGATTTCAACCGCAAGGGCTCGTCGGCCTTCTCCGGCCGCATCGGCGAGCGCGTCGCCGCCAAGGGCGTCACCGTGGTCGACGACGGCACCCTGCCGGACCGCCGCGGCTCGCTCAACATGGACGACGAGGGCAACCCGACCCAGTGCACCACGCTGATCGAGGACGGCATCCTGAAGGGCTACATCCAGGACACCATGAACGCCCGCCTGATGAAGATGCCGGTGACCGGCAACGCGCGGCGCGAGTCGTTCGCCCACCTGCCGATGCCGCGCATGACCAACACCTACATGCTGGCCGGCGACAAGGACCCGGCCGAGATCCTCGCCTCGGTGAAGAACGGCTTGTACGCGGTCAATTTCGGCGGCGGCCAGGTCGACATCACCAACGGCAAGTTCGTCTTCTCGGCCAGCGAGGCCTACATGATCGAGAACGGCAAAGTAACCTACCCGGTCAAGGGCGCCACCCTGATCGGCAACGGCCCGGACGTGCTCAACCGCGTCTCGATGATCGGCAACGACATGCGCCTCGACCCCGGCGTCGGCGTCTGCGGCAAGGAGGGCCAGAGCGTGCCGGTGGGCGTCGGCCAGCCGACCCTGCGCGTCGACGGCGTCACCGTCGGCGGCACCGCCTGATCCGGCGCGCCCCGGCCGCGACGAACCGCCCGCCAGGGCGGTTTTTTTTCGTCCCGCCGCCGCGCGCGGCGGGACGAAAAAAAGCCCGCCGGGCGAACCGGCGGGCTTTGTTACCGAGGCGTCAAGTGCTTAGAACTTGTACGAGCCGCTCAGGTAGAAGGTACGGCCCACGGCGCTGGCGTAGCGCGGGTCGTAGCCCAGCTGGTGCGAGCCGACGTTGCGCAGCGACAGGGGCGGATTGCGGTCGGTCACGTTGTTGATGCCGAGGTTCAGCTCCAGGTTCTTCATCATGCGGTACTGGGTCTGCCAGTCGAAGGTGGTGTAGCTAGGCACCTCGAGCTGGATGTCGACGGGGGTGCGGGCGGCGTCGTTGGTGCGCACGGCGTGGTTTTCCGCCAGGTGTTGCATGTCCTTGTAGCCGTTGCGGTAGTTGGCCTTCAGGTTGTGCGTGAACGCGCCCAGCTCGTAGCTGGCCGAGGCCTGCACCACGTTGCGGAAGGCCACCTTGGTGTCCTTGCCGAACGCGTTCATGTTGACGTCCCACTGGTCGTCGGTGCCCGGGATGGTGTGGCGCGAGCGCAGCAGGTAGGTGCCGGCCAGGCGGCCCGTCAGTTTTCCGTCGGCCAACTTTGTGCGGTACAGGAAGTCGTAGTCGATGCCGCGGTTTTCCGCCCGGCCGATGTTGATCGGCGCCAGGATGATGGCCAGCGCGTTGCGGCCGGTCGAGGCCTTGAACTTGGTGGTGTACAGGCTCAGGTACTTGGCCGCGTCGGCGGCGATCAGCGCCTCGTCGACGGCGTTGACGCCGTCACGGATTTCGACGTTCCATACGTCCAGCTTCGCGCTGAAGCTGGCGTTCGGTTCGAACACGGCGCCGAACGACCACTGCTTCGACTTCTCCGGCTTCAGCTCGGCGTTGCCGCCCTTGAACACCTCGAGCTGGTTGGGCACGCCGCTGCACAGCTTGGCCAGCGGGTTGCTCAGCAGGGCGCCCTTGAACGGGCACTCGTAACTGCCGCCGGTGACGCCGAAGTCGGCCTGTGGTTGGCCGATCTCCAGCATGGTGGCGGTGCGGAAGCCGGTGCCGTAGGCGGCGCGCAGCAGGACCGTCTTGGTTGGCTGGTAGCGCGCGCTGAGCTTGTAGGTGGTGGCCGATTGGTCGTTGCCGACCGAGCCGCCGTGCAGCTTGTCGGTCAGCTTGCTGACGCGGTCGCGCCGCAGCGAACCGGTCACCTCCATGTCCTTGATCACCGGCACTTGCAGCTCGGCGAAGGCGCCGGAGTTCGAGCGCTTGTAGTCGAACGAGGGCTGCGGATCGTCGAACAGGATTTCGGCGTGGCTGACTGCCGGGTTGCCGCTCTGCGCGTAGCTGGTGGTGCGGTAGTCGAGGCCGATGCCGAGCTGGGCCTTGCCGGCCGGCAGTTCGAACACCTCGCGCGAACCGTGCACGTCGAAGCCCTTCATTTTGATGTCGGTGTTGCTGTAGTTGCCAACGTACTGGGTGCTGCGCAGCTTGTCGATCATCGCCGCCGGCATCTCGCCCAGCGCGTAGGGGAAGGGGTCGACCGCGCCGCTGCTCAGGGCGTCGTTGAACTTGTCGGCCAGCGGGTAGCCGCCGGTGTAGTCGCTCGGCGACTTGTTGCTCGAATAGGTGAAGGCACCGTTGACGCTCCAGCCCAGCGCCTCGCCGTCGAGGCCGGCGACCACGGTGGTGGCCTTGCTGCCGAAGTCGTTGGCGCGGCCGCCCATGTCCTGCAGGCGGTACTTGACGGTGGTGTAGGTGACGTTCTCGCGCTGATATGGCGTCAGGTAGGGCGAGATGTACTTGGCAAACATCGGCGAGCTGGCGTCGAGCGAGAACTCGGCCGGGTAGGGCGCCATCACGGCGGTCACATGGCTTTCGCTGTAGGAGACGTTGCCGAAGGCGTTGAAGCCGCTGTTGCCCAGCTTGACCTGGCCGGAGGCGTAGAAATTGTCGCGCTTGATCTCGGGCGAGATCTCGACGGTGGCGGTGTAGTCGATGCTGCACTCGCCGTTGCTCTGCTCGACGTGGCCCGGCGGGCATTTGCCGGTGAGCTTGCGGTAGGGGTTGAAGCTGACCGTCTCCTCGCCCTCCTCGCCGTTCGTGAAGACGCGGTAGCCGACGTCGACGTTGGGCGGGATCGAGCGCACCGAGCCGTTGAAGAACTGCAGCGGCTTGCCGGTCTTGGGATCGTTGAAGTTGATGATGCCCGACTTGGCGAAGCTGCGCTGCGAGGCCTTCATGCGCTCCTGCTCCTGGTGGCCGGCCGCCAGGAAGACGCTGTAGCCGTCCGTCTCGAGGTCGCCGAAGCCCTTGCTGATGCTGACCGATTTGTCCTTGGCGCCGGGACTCTGCGGTTTGCTGTACTTGGCGTCGATCTGCAGCGGCGCCCCGCCTTTTTTCAGGATGAAGTTGACCACGCCGGCGATGGCGTCGGAGCCGTACAGCGCCGAGGCGCCGTCGGTCAGCACCTCGATGCGCTCGACCGCGCCGAGCGGGATGCCGTTGATGTCGATGGTGGTGCCGGCGTTGGCCGGCGCGATGCGGCGGCCGTTGACCAGCACCAGCGTGTACTGTTCGCCGACGTTGTGGATCGAGGCGGTGGTGATGCCGCCGCCGCCGCCGCCGACCGAGTCGGCCGCCACGGTGAAGCCCTGCATGACCGGCAGTTGCTGGATGAAGTCGGAGGCCGAGGTGATGCCGGCGCGCTGGATGTCTTTTTGACTGAAGGTCTGCACCGGCAGGGCCGCCTCGGCGGCGATGCGCTTGATGCTCGAGCCGGTGATCTCGACGCGCTGAATGGGCTCCGGCGCGCTTTGCGCGTAGGCGGTGTGCATGCCGATGGCGAGGCCGCCGGCACAAATCAGGCGCACCGAGCGCGACATAACTGTTTCAATCATCATACTGAATTTCTCCCAATTATTGCACTTGTTAAGTGTTTGATAAGTTTATGTGTACTGTAAACTTCTATTTTAAATATGAGTTACACGCTGATATCAAATCACCCCGACCCGGTTGGCGTCAACGTAAAATAGTGCTAGTTTACAAAGATGTGGTTTTTTGTAACCTTATTGGGCAATATTTCATTGCGATAATATCGACCGCGCGCTAGCATGGGGCGCGGATAATTCCCTTGCCAAGTTCGGGCTATTGTTGTTATAGTCAGTCCATCACCTATGGATCCGATCATGCACAGCTTCATTTTCTTTACCGGCTATTTTTACTTTAGCGATTCCAACCCCAAGGCGGTGGAGTAGCGGCCGGTTCACGTAGCAGCACAACGAGTTCCCAGCAAATTCCTAAAAAACCGCCAGCGATGGCGGTTTTTTTTTATCCCTACCAATTGTTCGACTTAGGAGAAACACCATGCCCCGTACCGACGACTTGCGTATCCGTGAAATGAAGGAACTGACGCCGCCATCGCATCTGATCCGCGAGTTCGCGTGCACGGAACAGGCCGGGCAGACCGCCGCCGGCGCCCGCGTCGCGCTGCACCGCATCCTGCACGGCCAGGACGACCGCCTGATGGTCGTCGTCGGCCCCTGCTCGATCCACGAGCCGAAGGCGGCGATGGAGTACGCCCGCCGCCTGGTCAAGTTGCGCACCGAACTGGCCGGCGAGCTCGAGATCGTGATGCGCGTCTACTTCGAGAAGCCGCGCACCACGGTGGGCTGGAAGGGCATGATCAACGACCCCTACATGGACAACAGCTTCCGCATCAACGACGGCCTGCGCATGGCGCGCGAGCTGCTGCGCGACATCAACGAGCTGGGTCTGCCGGCCGGCACCGAGTTCCTCGACGTGATCAGCCCGCAGTACATCGCCGACCTGATCAGCTGGGGCGCGATCGGCGCCCGTACCACCGAGTCGCAGGTGCACCGCGAGCTGGCCTCCGGGCTGTCCTGCCCGGTCGGCTTCAAGAACGGCACCGACGGCAACATCAAGATCGCCGTCGAGGCGATCAAGGCGGCCTCGCAGCCGCACCATTTCCTCTCGGTGACCAAGGGCGGCCACTCGGCCATCGTGTCGACCAACGGCAACGAGGACTGCCACATCATCCTGCGCGGCGGCAAGGCGCCGAACTACGACGCGGCCAGCGTCGACGAGGCCTGCAAGGCCATCGCCGCCCAGGGCCTGGCGGCGCGCCTGATGATCGACGCCTCGCACGCCAACAGCTCGAAGAAGCCGGAGAACCAGGTGCCGGTGTGCGCCGACATCGCCGCCCAGGTGGCCGGCGGCGACCAGCGCATCGTCGGCGTGATGGTCGAGTCGAACCTGGTGGCCGGCCGCCAGGACTTGGTGCCGGGCAAGGAGCTGGTCTACGGCCAGTCGGTCACCGACGGCTGCATCGACTGGGACAGCAGCGTGCAGGTGTTGCACGGCCTGGCCGCCGCCGTGCGCCAGCGCCGCCTGCGCGCCGAGGAGTAGGGGGCGGGCCGGCGGCGCCGGCCGCAGAACGAAAAAAAGCCCGCCGGTGCGAACCGGCGGGCTTTTTCACTGCGGCGTCAAGTGCTTAGAACTTGTACGAACCGCTCAGGTAGAAGGTGCGACCGACCGCGCTGGCGTAGCGTGGATCGTAGCCCAACTGGTGCGAGCCGGTGTTACGCAGCGACAGCGGCGGGGTGCGGTCGGCCAGGTTGTTGATGCCGGCGGTCAGCTCCAGGTTCTTCAGGACCTTGTACTGGGTCTGGAAGTCCAGCGTCGTGTAGCTCGGGATCTGCAGTTGCACGTCGACACAATCCTGCGCCGCGTCGTTGGTGTTGACGGCGCAGTTCTCGATGTCGTGGTGCTTGTCCTTGTAGCCGTTGCGGTAGTTGGCCGTCAGCGTGCTGGTGAAGGCGCCGATCTCGTAGGTGCCCGAGGCCTTCAGCACGTTGCGGAACGAGACCTTGTCGTTGCTGCCGTACTCGTTCAGGCTGGTTTCCCACTTGTCGCTGGTGCCCGGCGTCGTGTAGCGCGACTTGAGCATGTAGGTGCCGGCCAGACGGGCGGTCAGCTTGCCTTCGCCGACCTTGTTCCTGAACAGCAGATCGTAGTCGATACCCTGGTTCTCTTGGCGGCCGATGTTGATCGGCGCCAGGATGATGGCCAGCGACTTGATGCCGGTCGAGGCCTTGGTCTTGGTGGTGTACAGGCTCAGGTACTTGTTCGGATCGCTGGCGATCAGCGACTCGCTGACGCTGGTGACGGCGTCGCGGATCTCGACGTTCCAGTAGTCCAGCTTGGCGCTGAAGCTGTTGGTCGGTTCGAACACCATGCCGAACGAGTACTGCTTCGACTTCTCCGGCTTCAGGTCGGGGTTGCCGCCCTTGTACACCTCGAGCTGGCCGCGGGTGTCGCAGAACTGCGCCAGCGGATGGTTGGCCAGGCCGTTGGCGGTGCTCAGCGGGCAGTTGTAGGTGCCGCCGGTGACGCCGAAGTCGGCCTGCGGCTGACCGATTTCCTTCATGCTGGCGGCCTTGAAGCCGGTGCCGTAGGCGGCGCGCAGCACCAGCGACTTGATCGGCTGGTAGCGGGTGTGGATCTTGTAGGTGCTGGCCGACTGGTCGTTGCCGGTGTTGCCGCCCTTCAGGTTGTCGGTCAGCTTGCTGACGCGGTCATAGCGCAGCGAGCCGGTGACTTCCAGGCCCTTGATGACCGGCACCAGCACCTCGGTGAAGGCGCCGCTGTTGCTGCGCTTGTAGTCGAAGGCGGGTTGGTCGTCGTCGAACAGGATTTCCGAATGGCTGACGGCGGCGTTGCCTTTTTCCGAGTAGCTGCTGGAGCGGTAGTCGGCGCCGACGGCGATCTGCGATTTGCCGGCCGGCAAGGTGAACAGGTCGTGCGAGCCGTGCACGTCGAAGCCCTTCATCTTGATCTCGGTGTTGCTGAAGTTGCCGACGTACTGGGTGCCCTTCAGCGCGTCCTTCATCGCCGACGGCATCTCGCCCAGCGCGTAAGGGAAGGGGTCGACCGCGCCGCTCTCCAGCGCGGCGTTGAACTTGTCGGCCAGCGGGAAGCCGCCGACGTAGTTGGTCGGCGCCTTGTTTTCCGAGTAGGTGAAGGCGCCGTTGATGTCCCAGCCGAAGGCGTTGCCGTCGAGGCCGGCGACGATGTGGGTGGTCTTGCTCTGGTAGTCGTAGGCGCGGCCGCCCAGGTCCTGCAGGCGGTACTTGACGGTGGCCGAGGTCATGCCGGCCAGTTGTTCGGCCGTCAGGTAGGGCGCGACGTACTTGCCGAACAGCGGAGAGCTCTTGGCCAGCGAGAACTCGGCCGGGTAGGCGGCGATGTTGGCGTAGACGTGCGAGTTGTTGAGCGAGATGTCGGTGAAGGCCTTGAAGCCGCTGTTGCCCAGCTTGATGCTGCCGGAACCGTAGAAGCTGTCGCGCTGGATCTCCGGGGCGATCTCCACCGAGCTGGTGTAGTCGAAGGTGCACTGGCCGTCGCCCGTGTCGACGTGGCGGGCCGGGCACTTGCCGTTGATCTTCAGGTAGGGGTTGATGCTGACCGACGTGGCTTTCCCCACCGTCGGGTTGTAGCGGATCGTCACATTCGGCGGGATCGAGCGCGACGAGCCGTTGAAGAACTGCAGCGGCTTGCCGGTGACCGGGTCGTTGAAGTTGATGATGCCGGTCTTGGCGAAGTCGCGCTGGAAGCCCTTCAGGCGCTCGTTCTCCTGGTGGCTGGCGGCCAGGAAGACGGAGTAGCCGTCCTCGTCGATGTCGCCGAAGCCCTTGCTGATGCTGACCGTCCTGTCCTTGGCGCCGGGACTTTGCGGCTTGCTGTACTTGACGTCGATTTGCAGCGGAGCGGCGCCCTTTTTCAGGATGAAGTTGACCACGCCGGCGATGGCGTCGGCGCCGTACAGGGCCGAGGCGCCGTCGGTCAGCACCTCGATGCGCTCAACGGCCGACAGCGGAATGGAGTTGATGTCGATGGTGGTGCCGGAGGTGGCCGGCGCCATGCGGCGTCCGTTCAACAGCACCAGGGTGTACTGTTCGCCCACGTCGTGGATCGAGGCGGTGGTGATGCCGCCGCCGCCGCCGCCGACCGAATCGGCCGCCATGGTGAAACCCTGCATCACAGGCAATTGCTGGATGAAGTCGGTGACCGAGGTCACGCCGCTGCGCTGGATGTCCTTCTGGCTGAACGACTGCACCGGCAGGGACGCCTCGGCGGCAATACGTTTGATACTCGAACCGGTGATTTCGACGCGCTGGATCGTTTCCGGCGCCGACTGTGCCTGGGCGGCGTGCATGCCGAGGACCAGGCCGCCGGCGCAAATTAAGCGGACCGAGCGGGACAAGACTGTTTCAACCATCATTTTTTAAGCTCCCAATTTGACACAAGAATTGACAGGTGGCATTTATAGTTTTATGAGGGGCGCCGAAGCGGCTGCCCCTTGAAAAAAACACGGTGGTTTTCTCAAGGGCCCATCAAATCACTTTGAAACCGGGGGTGTCAATCAGCAAAATTTTCCGCATTGCACAGAAAGCCGTATTTTGCATGGTCGGGAAGGGGGCCAAAGGGGGGCGGAAAATCGCTCTAATTTGGTGCGTTGTGCTAAAGCTCAGGCTTTTTTACGGAAAAACTGCAGTTCCGACATGAAAAATGCTGGCCGGCCGGCCGCGCGGCGGCCATCTCGGTGCAGCACGCGACTTGCAAACCGGTGGTTTTTAATTGGTCCTTGGCGTGACTTTTTTGCGACAAAGTCGCCGATTTGTTGACTCATGGGCAAGGTTGACAAAATAACTGGCGCCCCCCTGCGGCCAAAAAAAACACCCCGCCGGCGGGCCGCCGGCGGGGTGTTGGATGTTGTCCGGCGGGCGCCTCAGGCGCGCCGCTTAGAAGCTATAGCTGCCGCGCAGGTAGAGGGCGCGGCCGACCGCGTCGGTGAAGCGCGGATCGTAGCCCTTCTGGAACAGCGTGCCCTGGTTGGAGAACGGCGGTTCCTTGTCGAGCAGGTTCTTGACGCCGGCCGTCAGCACCAGGCCCTTGACGCCGGCGTAGCTGCCCGACAGGTTCCACAGGCTGTAGGAGGAGACGTCCTGCTTGAACTTGTCGTCGTCGAGGCCCGTGTTCTGGTCGGTGTAGGACGATTTGTAGGACTGGGCCAGGGTGGCGCTCCAGTCGCCCAGGCGCCAGTTCAGCGCGGCGTTGTGCTTCCAGCGGAACACCGGACGGTCGTCGCCGTAGTTGCCGACGTTGTGCTTGAACTCGCCGTTGCGCTCGTTCTGGTAGTCGTACTTGTGGACGTAGGTGCCGTCCAGCGTGAAGGTGAAGCCGCCGTACTCCGAACGCGGCAGGCGCAGCGTCAGGCTCAGGTCGACGCCGTCGGTTTTGACTTCGCCCAGGTTCTCGTTGAGGTCCTTGATGGCGAAGGGCGTGCCGTCGGGGTTGCGCAGGAACAGGTCCTTGTACTTCTGAAAGTTGGCCGGGTCGTAGATGGTCGTCTCGGGCAGGGCGCCGATCTTGTCCTTCAGGTGGATGTTCCAGTAGTCGACTGTCAGCGTCACCTCTTTGATCGGCTCAAGCACCGTGCCGAAGGAGAATGTTTTCGATTTCTCCGGACTCAAGTTGGGATTGCCACCTTGTAGCTTGAACTGTTGCAGGTTGCAGTCCCGCAGTTCGCTGCCGAGCGGCAGAACGACCTTGCCGCCAGGGCAGAGGATGGGGTCGTTATACTCGTTGCTGGTGTCGTTCTTCGACGGCGGCGCGTTCTTTTCGAACAGTGTCGGCGCGCGGAAGCCGGTGCTGGCCGAGCCACGCAGGACCACTTCCTTGCTCGGCTGGTAGCGCACGCCCAGTTTCGGGTTGGTGGTGCTGCCGACGTCGCTATAGTCGTCGAAGCGGGCGGCGAAGCTGACCTCCAGGTCTTTGATCAGCGGCAGGTTGACCTCGCCGAACAATGCCTTGATGTTGCGCGAGCCGGACTTCGACAGCGAACCGGACAGGCCGGAGCTGGTCGCCTGGCCGGCGATCTCGCGGTTGACGTTGAAGTCGGCCTTCTGGTGGCGCAGCTCGGTGCCGAAGGCGACCGCCAGCTTGCCGCCCGGCAGGTCCATCAACTCGCGGCTGGCCTTCAGGTCGAAGCCGGTGGTGGTGTCCTTGGCGCTCTGCACCTGGCCGCGCAGCGCGGTCGAGTCCAGATAGGCCTTGCCGGCGCTGTCCTGCAGGCCGAAGGGGTTGAGGATGCCGTTGCGCACGCCGGCGGCGAAGGCGTCGTCCTTGACGTAGCCGCCGGTGAAGTCCTCCGACGACTTGCTGACCGAGTAGCTCAGGCCGGTCTTGTAGTCCCAGCCGGCCAGTTCGCCCTCGAGCGAGCCGACCAGGCGGTCGGCCTCGCCCTTGGAGTTGATGCGGCGCTGGCCGGCCTCGGTGGGGCGCCAGTTGACCGTCAGGTCGTTGCCGGACAGGCCGGTCTGGGCCGGCACGCCGCCCGAGTTGCCCGGGTAGTATTTGCTGGTCTTCGGCAAGATCAGGTCGGTCTGCGGCGGCGGCGCGGTGCGCGACATCACCTTGTTCTCGGCGTGTAGGAACTCGACCGAGCCGGTGTGGTTCTCGCCCAGCTTGAAGGTGCCCTTGCCGAAGAAGGCGGTGGTTTCCTGCTCAGGCAGATCGTCGATCAGGCGGGTGTAGTCCTGGCGGCAGGTGCTGTTCGTGGTCGACGGCACCGAGAACGGTGGGTTGCAGCCGCTGGCGAAGCCCGGATTGCCGACCTTCACCGGGATGATGGGCGGGGCATCCTTGGTCAGGCCGGGAATGCCCGGGTCGCGGTAGTTGCCGGGGAAGGTGGTGCCGCTGGTGAGGAACACGCCGTGCGCGGGGATCACGCCGGTCTTGGAGAACTCGCGCTGCTGCGAGGTCAGCACGGTCTGCTTGTGGTAGTCGGCCACGCCGAACAGGTTCCAGCCGTCCTTGTCGAGGTTGCCGATGCCGCTAGACAGGTTGACCCGCTTCTCGCCGCCGCCGTCCTTGCTCGGCCGCACCACCTCGCCGGTGATGGTGGTGGTGTTGAGCGAGCGCTTGGTGATGAAGTTGATCACGCCGCCGATGGCGTCGGTGCCGTAGATGGCCGAGGCGCCGTCGCGCAGCACCTCGACGCGGTCGAGCGCGGTGATGGGGATAATGTTCAGGTCGACGCTGGCGCCGTCGTAGGGGTGGTTGGCCAGGCGGCGGCCGTTGAGCAGCACCAGGGTCTTGTCGCCGCCCAGGCCGCGCAGGTCGGCCGAGGCTTGGCCGCCGGTGGGCAGACCGCTGGAGTTGCCGCCGACGGCGTTGCCGGCGCCCATGCTCGAGCCGTTCGAGGGGATGCGGTCGAGCACCTCGGCGGCGGTGGTCAGGCCCTGCTTGATGAACTCCTCGGCCTTGATCACCGACAACGGGTTGGCCGTCTCCGACACCAGCCGCTTGATCGACGAGCCGGTCACCTCGATGCGTTGCATCTTGCCCTCGGCGGCGTCCTGCGCCACGGCCGGCGCGGCCAGCAGGCCGAGGCTGGCGGCGGCCAGGCCGCCGGCGCAGATGGTGCGGATGGAACGGCTTAAGACTGTTTCTTTCATCATTGCCCAAACTCCCAAAAAGTAAAGTTGCGTGATTCTTCTTATAAGCTTTCCCAACGACACCCGATCAGCCGGCATGCGTGGTGTAAGACTGCGGTTGAAAGAAGTCGAACCTCTTTCAATGCACTGATGGAACCATCGCCGCGCCGTCGCTGTCAATTGCGTAAGCTTGCTATTTGTTTAAATACAACGGAGCACCGCGCCGCGCACGAAACCGTTGGTACATGGCAATGAACTCGGATAAGGTAGGGCGCGCGGCGCGGCCGGCGCGCCGCCGGACTTGGCGTACGCCATGAGGAAATTGTTAAGCGGGCCGGGTTTTTGCGTTATCGTTACGCCCTTTCGGCGGCGGCAACATAAGCGCCGCTAATAAAGAATGGGGATGGTTCATGTTTGCTTATATCGTGCGCCGGCTGTGGCAGATGCTGCCGACCATGCTGGGCGTGGTCTTGCTGGTGTTCATCTTGTTCAACTGGGTGGGCGGCGACCCGGCCTACATCCTGGCCGGCAAGATGGCCAACGCCGAAAGCATCGCCAACATCCGCCGCCAGCTCGGCGTCGACCAGCCCTACCACGTGCAGCTGTGGATCTTCGTGCAGCAGATCGCCACCTTCGATTTCGGCCAAAGCTGGGCCACCGGCGAGAGCGTGGCGCACATCATCGGCAGCCGGCTGGGGCCGTCGCTGACGGTGCTGCTGCCGCTCACCGTGCTCGAGACGGTGCTGGGCGTCGCGCTGGCGCTGGCCATCGCCTTCGTGCGCGGCTCGCTGACCGACCGCGCGGTGATGGTCGCCTGCACCGTCGGCATGTCGATCAGCATCCTGGTCTACATCATCGTGTTCCAGTACGGCCTGGCCTTCAAGCTGGGCCTGTTCCCGGTGCAGGGCTGGGGCGACGGCTTCTGGGAGAACCTGCTGCGCTACGCCAGCCTGCCGATCCTGATCGGCCTGGCCGTGTCGATCGCGCCGACCCTGCGGCTGTACCGCAGCTTCGTGCTCGACGAGGTCAACCAGGACTATGTGCGCACCGCGCGCGCCAAGGGTCTGGGCGAGGCCCGCGTGATGTGGTTGCACGTGCTGCGCAACGCCGCCATCCCCATCATCACCCATGTCATGGCCAATCTGCCGGCGCTGCTGATCGGCGCCTTTTTGCTCGAGCGCTTCTTCGGCATCCCCGGCATCGGGCGCGAGGTGATCCTGGCCGTCGAGCGCAGCGATTTTCCGGTCATCAAGGCCATCACCGTCTACGTGGCCGTCGCCACGATGCTGTTCAATTTGCTGACCGACCTGCTGTACCAGGCCGTCGATCCGCGGGTGCAACTGAAGTGATGGGAACGCGGACTATGGATTCGAGCAACACGCAACACTCTCCCGGCCTGTGGGCGCTGGCCTGGCGCCGCCTGCGCGCCGACCGCGTGGCGATGCCGGCGCTGGCCGTCGTCGCCGCCTTCCTGCTGATGCTGCTGCTGTCGGCCGGCGGCCTGCTCGTCGCCGACTGGGAGGACGAGGTGGCCGTCAGCTACGCCCCGCCGAGCTTCGTCGGCGCCGCGCCGGCCGAGTTGGCGGCCACCGCCGCCGCCGGCGCGCCGCGCCCGGCCAACGAGTTCGACCCCTTGGCCGAGGAGCTGCGCCAGCTGCGCGCCGGCGCCGGCGCCGCTGGCACCGCCGGCGCCGCCTTGGCGCTGCGGCAAACCTTGCCCTTAGGCGCGGACAAATGGGGCCACGACGTGGTCAAGAAAACCATCAAGGGCGGCGAGACCTCGATCGTCGTCGGCCTGGTGGCGGCGCTGCTGGCGGTCGGCCTGGGCACCTTGTTCGGCGCCTTCTCCGGCTATTACGGCGGCCTGGTCGATGATTTTTTCAACTGGTTCTACAGCGTCTTCACCGCCATCCCCTCGATCTTGATGATTTTGACGGTGGCCGCCGTGCTGCAGCAGAAGGGCGTGCTGACCATCGTGCTGATCCTCGGCCTGACCGGCTGGACCGGCCCCTATCGGCTGATCCGCGCCGAGTACATCAAGCACAAGGGGCGCGAGTACGTGATGGCGGCCGACGCCATCGGCGCCTCGCACTGGCGCCGCATGTTTTCGCACATCCTGCCCAATGTCAGCCACGTCGCGCTGGTGCAACTGTCGATCCTGGTGGTGGGCTTCATCAAGGCCGAGGTGATCCTCAGCTTCCTCGGCTTCGGCGTGCCGGTCGGCGTGGTGTCCTGGGGCAGCATGCTGAACGAGGCGCAGAACGAGCTGATCCTGGGCAAGTGGTGGCAGCTCAGCGCCGCCGCGCTGGCCATGGCCGTGCTGGTGACGGCTTTCTCGCTGTTGACCGACGCCCTGCGCGACGCCCTCGATCCGAAAGTGACATAGCATGGACCATTTGCTCGACGTGCGCGACTTGCGCGTACGGTTTCGAATCGACAAGCACAGCAGCGTCGAGGCCGTCAAAGGCGTCTCCTTCGTGGTGCCGCGCAACAGCACCGTGGCGCTGGTGGGCGAGTCGGGCAGCGGCAAGTCGGTCAGCTCGCTGGCGGTGATGGGCCTGCTGCCGGCCGGCCAGGCGCTGCTCGACCCGGCCAGCCAAATTCTGTTCGCCGGCCGGGACTTGCTGGCGCTGGCGCCCGCCGCGCGCCGCCGCGTCTGCGGCAAGGACATCGCCATGATCTTCCAGGAGCCGATGTCCTCGCTCAACCCGGTGTTCAGCGTCGGCTTCCAGATCGGCGAGGTGCTGCGCCTGCACATGGGCATGAACCGCGCCCAGGCGCGCCTGCGCACCTTGGCGCTGCTCGACGAGGTCGGCATTCCCGACCCGGCGCGCAAGATCGACGCCTATCCGAACCAGTTGTCCGGCGGCCAGCAGCAGCGCGTGATGATCGCCATGGCCATCGCCTGCGCGCCGCAGCTGCTGATCGCCGACGAGCCGACCACCGCGCTCGACGTGACGATCCAGAAACAGATCATCGACTTGCTGGCCCGGCTGCAACGGGAGCGGCAAATGTCGGTGCTATTTATTACCCACGACCTCGGCCTGGTGGGCGAGATCGCCGACAGCGTGGTCGTCATGCGCCACGGCGAGGTGCGCGAGGCCGGCCCGGTGCGGCAGATCTTCGACCGGCCGCAGGACGCCTACACCCGCGCGCTGCTGCACTGCCGCCCGCCGCTGGACGCGCGGCCGCGCCGCCTGCCGGTGATCGCCGACTATATGAATGGCGAGCTGGACGGCAAGCCGGGCGGGGCGGGCGGCGCGCCGGCGGCCGTACCGGCGGCGGCGCCCGACCGCGTGCGCGGCTACTTGCCCGGCGACGACAAGGTGCTGGTGGTGGAAAACCTGAGCAAGAGCTTCTTCGTGCGCGAGGGCTGGTTCGGCCAGCGCGAGTTCCAGGCCGTCAAGAACGTCTCCTTCACGCTGGCGCGCGGCAAGACGCTGGGCGTGGTCGGCGAATCCGGCTGCGGCAAGACCACGGTCGGCCTGACGCTGCTGCGGCTGCACCAGGCCAGCGGCGGCAGCGCCATGTTCGAGGGCAAGGACCTGCTGGCCATGCCGGCGCGCGAGTACCAGGCCTACAAGCGGCGCATCCAGATCATTTTCCAGAACCCCTACGCCTCCTTGAATCCGCGCTTCACGGTGGGGCAGATCCTGCTCGAGCCGATGCGCATCCACCGCATCGGCGCCGACGACCGCGAACGCGCCGCCAGCGCCCACCGCCTGCTCGACCGGGTCGGCTTGCCGGCGGCCGCCTTCCACCGCTATCCGCACGAGTTCTCCGGCGGCCAGCGGCAGCGCATCGCCATCGCCCGCTGCCTGACCATGCAACCGGAGATATTGGTGTGCGACGAGTCGGTGTCTGCGCTGGACGTGTCGGTGCAGGCCCAGGTGCTGAACCTGTTGCAGGACTTGCAGGACGAGTTCGGCCTGTCCTACATCTTCATTTCGCACGACCTGGCGGTGGTGCGCTACATCGCCGACCAGGTGATGGTGATGCACCAGGGCGAGGTGGTGGAACTGGCCAATTCCGACGAGCTCTACCGCAACCCCAGCCACCCCTACACGCGGGCCTTGCTGTCGGCCATTCCGCGCGGCGTGGCGGCGGCGAGGTGAGTGTCGCGCGGCGCTGGCGGCGGGCCGTTCCGGCCGTCGCCATGCGGTTTTTGAGATAAGATAGACGAATGTCGAATTTAATACTCCTGCTGCAAGAATATGGCGTGCTGATCGTCTTCGCCGTCGTGCTGGTCGAACAGATCGGCCTGCCCATTCCCGCCTTTCCCATCCTGATCGTGGCCGGCGCGCTGGGCGTCGACGGCGACTTCAGCTGGCCCGCCGTGCTGGCGGTGAGCCTGCTCGCCTGCCTGATCAGCGATTGCTTCTGGTTCGGCGCCGGCCGCCACTACGGCAAGCGCATCCTCAAGCTGCTGTGCCGCATCTCGCTGTCGCCCGACTACTGCGTCAGCCAGACCGAGGACAATTTCAAGCGTTGGGGGCCGAAGGCGCTGATCGTCGCCAAGTTCATTCCCGGCTTCAACACCATCGCCCCGCCGCTGGCCGGCGCCATGGGCACCAGCAACGCCACCTTCCTCGGCTTCAGCGTGCTCGGCGGTTTGCTGTGGAGCGGCACCGGCATCGCCATCGGCGCCTATTTCCACACCAGCGTCGACCAGGTGCTGGGCATCCTCAGCACCATGGGCACCACCGCGCTGGTGGTGTTGGCCGTGTTGCTGCTGTTGTTCATCTCGTTCAAGTATGTCGAGCGCAAGCGCTTCCACCAGTCGGTCGATATCGAACGCATCAGCATCCATGATTTGAAGCAGTTGATGGAGCAGGGCCAGGAGCCGGTGCTGGTGGACGCGCGCAGCGCCACCGCGCAAATGCTCGAACCGTCCGTGCCCGGCGCGGTGCTGTTCAACGGCGGCGATCCGCTGACGGCGCTGGCCGCCTTCGGCAAGGATCAGCACATCGTCGTTTATTGCAGCTGCCCCAACGACGTGACGGCCGCCCATGTGGCCAAGCAACTGCTGGCCCACGGCTACCACCGCGCCAAGCCCCTGCACGGCGGCCTGGAGGCGTGGAACACCGCCTTCGCGGCGGACCGTCCGGCGCCGGCGGAAGAGCTCGGCCAGGGCATGCCGCAGTAGGTTTTTTCCGGTGCCGAGCACCGTCGGGCCAAGTTCCAGGGTCAGACCCTAGGGTCTGACCCTCGGTTGCGCCGTTGGCGTCTATGCCCCCCCCTAGCTCCATGGGCTGCCACCTCGTGCGCGAATCCCCCGTGCCGCCGGTCCGCCAGGCGAATCATTCGCCGCCTTTTCCTCGCCAAATCATCGCCTTCGGACACGCCGCCGCAGGCTATTGCCGCGCACCATCCGGTAGTCATACTACGAGGCAAATATTTCAAATTGTAAGTTTTTGTTCTGAGTGTGGCTTGTGATGTACTAAAACTACAAACAGACCTTGCGCCTGAGCCGGGGAATACTTTAAGCTTAAGCATCCTTTCTCATTCCTCGATCATGACAGCCCAGTCCCTCCCAACGTCGTCCGCCCCCACCTCCGGTTTTGCCAACGGCCCCCGTTTGTTGGCCGACATCGGCGGCACCAACGCGCGCTTCGCGCTGGAGACAGCGCCCGGCAAGATCGAGCTGATCGAGGTGCTGGCCTGCGCCGACTACCCGACCCTGGCGGCGGCCCTGCTGGCCTACCTGGCCTCGCCGGCCGTGACGGCGGCCGGCGTGTTCGGCGTGCGTTTGGGCGCCATCGCCATCGCCAACCCGGTCACCGGCGACCTGGTGCGTATGACCAACCACCACTGGGAATTCTCCATCGAGGCGCTGCGCCTGGCCTGCGGCTTCGACACCCTGGTCGTGGTCAACGACTTCACCGCCTTGGCCCGCTCGCTGCCGCTGTTGTCGCAGGCGCAGAAGCGCCAGGTCGGCGGCGGCGCCGCCGTGGCCGACAGCGCCATCGGCCTGATCGGCGCCGGCACCGGCCTCGGCGTGTCCGGCCTGGTGCCGTCGCGCAGCGGCTGGACGGCCCTGCTCAGCGAGGGCGGCCACGTCAGCTTCTCGCCGATGAACGAGACCGAGGTGGCGATCCTGCGCTTCGCCTGGCGCGAGTTCGACCACGTTTCGGCCGAGCGCCTGATGTCGGGCATCGGCATCGAACTGATCTACCGCGCCCTGGCCGACCACGCCGACATGCCGGCCGAGAACCTGTCGGCGCCGGAGATCGCCCGCGGCGCCCTGGTCGGCGAGTGCACCCTGTGCGACGAGGTGATCGAGGCCTTCTGCTGCATGCTCGGCACCGTCGCCGGCAACATCGCCGTGACCCTGGGCGCGCAGGGCGGTATCTATATAGGCGGCGGCATCGTGCCGCGCCTGGGCCAGCGCTTCGACCGCTCCGGCTTCCGCGCCCGCTTCGAGCAGAAGGGCCGCTTCGCCAAGTATCTGGCGCAGGTGCCCACCTTCGTCATCACCGCCGACTACCCGGCTTTTGTTGGTGTATCCGCAATCTTGTCCGAAAAGCTTTCCTTGGCGTAAGCTGTGTTACATATCCTGGTGTGGAAATGCGCTATTCGCGCTTTTATCAGGTACAATTCGGATTGTTGGATGAAACGGTATTGATCGTTTGTATAGTTGCACGTGCGTTTTCGCCCGAAAGCGGCGTGCCTGGATCGCGTTTCACTTTGAAATCAACGGTCACTGCTGCTGTGTCGCAGGCCGTCGGTGGCATGTCTCTCCACCTGTAACACTCCCGCTCGGCGCGCATCGGCCCGGGCGTCGGACAAACAGCTTCAGCGAGTACTCCTTCCTGGCGACACGGCGTGTCGGTCAACGGCCTCACTGAATGTGATTGATTTCTTTCTTGCATTTGATGCAACCACAAGATTGCTATGGATACAGTTGAGGCGAAAAGAGTCCTCGAAACCGCGTTGCTGTGCGCGCAAGAGCCCTTGTCGATACATAGTTTGAAAAAACTGTATGTCGAGCTCGATGACCAGGGCAGGCCGCGCGGCGCCGGAGTGGGTGCCGATACGATCAAGGACTTGCTGGAGCAGTTGCGTTTGGACTGGGCCGGCAAGGGCATCGAAGTAGTCAGCCTGTCGACCGGCTGGCGCTTCCAGAGCCGCCCCGAGATGAAGTTGTATCTCGACCGCATGAGCCCCGAAAAGCCGCCAAAATATTCGCGCGCGACCATGGAAACCCTGGCCATCATCGCCTACCGGCAACCGGTGACGCGTGGTGATATCGAGGAGATCCGTGGCGTCGCCGTCAATTCACAGACGATCAAGATGTTGGAAGACCGTGGTTGGGTCGACGCCATCGGCTATCGCGACGTGGTCGGGCGGCCGGCCTTGCTGGGCACCACCAAGCAGTTTTTGGATGATTTGGGTTTGAATTCGCTGTCCCAGCTGCCGCCATTGCAGCAAATCAGCGATACGCAGGGCAGCAAGCCGGATATGGAAGCGCTGGAGGCGGCCCTGCAGGAGAATTTTGATCGAGCGGCTGAAGATGCCGCCCAACATGTTGGTACGGAAAATGAGGAGCTTGTGGCCGACGACGTCACGGCAAGCCCGGACACCGGCCACGATGCTTTAGTTGTAGATGAAGCACCTACTCACGACCCCGCGCCAGATTTAACGGTTGACGCTGAGCACAACCAAGAAATGAATAATGAACAATCCTAATACCGAAGAGACCGTCCCAGGCGCAATCGCCGCCGAAGTGGCCGCCAAACCGAAACGCCGCACCAAGGCGCAGATCGAAGCCGACGCGGCCGTGGCCGCAGAGTCCGGCGCGCCCGCCGCCAAGCCGAAGCGCAAGCCGAAGGCCGAGGCCGCCGCCGTCGAGGGCGCCACCGCCGTGGCCGCGCCAGCCGGCGAGCAAGCCGCACCAGCCGGCGAGCAAGCCGCACCAGCCGGCGAGCAAGCCGCGCCGGCCAAGAAGCCGCGCGCCAAGCCGGCCACCAAGCCGGCCGCAGTCGCCGCCGCAGCCGATGGCGCCGCGGCAGCGCAAGCCGCCCCGGCAGTGGAAGCGCCAGGCGCTCCTGCCGTGGCCGGCGAGCGCGGTCCGCGCCCACCGCGCGGCCCACGCCAGATGCGTGAACAGCGCGCCGCCCGCCAAGCCATGATGCCGCGTCCGGAGCCGGTCGCCGCAGGCGAGGGCGAAGTCGCCGCCGAAGGCGCTTGGCCGGCCGACGGCAAGCCACGCCACGAGCGCGGTCCGCGCAACGACACGCGCGGCGCCGGCAAGGGGGCGCACAAAGGCAAGGGCGGCAAGCCGCAGCCACACGGCGCCGCGGCGCCGACGGACGACGCCGATGCGGTGTTCTCCTACGTTACCTCGGACGATTTCGACAGCGAAGAGCCGAAAGCACGCTACCAGGCGCCCGCCAAAGTGGTGCGCCGCGATCTGACCTCGGACGACGACGCGCCCAAGCTGCACAAGGTGCTGGCCGAAGCCGGTCTCGGTTCGCGCCGCGACATGGAAGACTTGATCCTCGCCGGCCGCGTCTCGGTCAACGGCGAGCCGGCCCACATCGGCCAACGCATCCTGGCCACCGACCACGTCCGCCTGAACGGCAAACTGATCCAGCGCCGCGTCAGCAAGAAGCCGCCGCGCGTGCTGGTCTACCACAAGCCGGCCGGCGAGATCGTCAGCCACGACGACCCGGACGGCCGTCCATCCGTGTTCGACCGCCTGCCGACCATGAAGGCCGGCAAATGGCTGGCCGTCGGCCGCCTCGACTTCAACACCGAAGGCCTGCTGCTGTTCACCACCTCCGGTGACCTGGCCAACCGCCTGATGCACCCGCGCTACCACATCGACCGCGAATACGCCGTGCGTACGCTGGGCGAGCTGGAAGAGGGCATGCGCCAGAAGCTGTTGGCCGGCGTCGAGCTGGAAGACGGCATGGCGCAGTTCACCAAGATCGCCGACGGTGGCGGCGAGGGCATCAACAAATGGTATCGCGTGATCATCGGCGAAGGCCGTAACCGCGAGGTGCGCCGCATGTTCGAGGCGATCGGTCTGACCGTCTCGCGCCTGATCCGTACCCGCTACGGCGCAATGACCCTGCCAAGCAACCTGAAGCGCGGTCGCTGGGAAGAAATGGAAGAAAACGCCGTGCGCGAAATGCTGACGGCGTATGGCGTCGAGAAGAAGATTCCGGTCAGTGCCGAGAGCCGTGGTCCCAAGGGCAACGGCCCGCGTCCTTCGCGTCCGAACGAACGCGCCGAGCGCCCGGAACGCAGCGAGCGTCCGGGGCGTGGCGACTACGCCGAGCGCGAGGAGCGCGAGGACCGCGACGAGCCGAACTTCAACCGTCCGGACGTCAGCAACAGCAACGCCGATCCGTTCCCGAAAGGTCCGCGCGGCGGCATGGGTCGCTCGCAAGGCGGCTACCAGGGTCAAGGCCAGGGTCGTCCAGGCGGCGCCGGCCAAGGCATGGGTCGCCCAGGCGGCGCCGGCCAGGGTACGGGTCGTCCGGGTGGTCGTCCGCAAGGCATTGGCGCCTATGCTGGCGGTCGTCCGCTGGGCGCGCCGTACGAAGGTCCAGCCCGTGGCCCGCGCGGCCAGGGTGGTCAAGGCGGCCAAGGCGGCCAGGGTGGTCAGGGCGGCGGCATGGGGCAGGGTGCGAAAGGCCCGCGCGGTCCACGCCAGCCCGATCCGTTGCAGACGACTTTTGGTTTCGGCAACGCCTCGGCGCCGCGTCGCAACCAGCCGCCGCGCGGCGGTGCCATCGACCATGGCATGCCGCGTCGCCGCAAGGGTTAAACGCGCGGCCGGCGCGGCCCGCCGTCCTCGCGACGGCAGGCCGCACGGCCCGTGAAGCCGCTGTTTTACTGGCCTAGCGGCCTGTACTGCTCTGTTGTACGCCTGCCTCTGCCGGTAGCGCGGCATTGCGGAGCGGACGATATGCGGTTATAATAACCAGCCTAGTAAAAGTCTTCGCAGGGTAATTTGCTGAGAGTGCTTTCATCTGGTTGGTAATACAGGAAGATGGGCAGATGCCCATTTTTTTTTTGGTGAACCGTTTTGAACGGTCCGATTTCATCCGTGAAACGGGCCTTGATCTGGAGAATTTTCTTGCAGCTGCCGGAATTAATTGAAAAGACCGTGGCCGGTCTGGGCTATGAGCTGGTTGATGTCGAACGGGCCGAGCGTGGACTGTTGCGCGTGTATATCGATTTCACCGCAGCCGATGCTGCCGAAAAAGGCCCGATCACCGTAGAGGATTGCGCCACCGTCAGCCACCAGCTGTCGCACGTGCTGACGGTCGAGAACGTGAACTACGAACGTCTCGAAATCTCGTCGCCGGGGCTGGACCGCCCGGTGCGCAAGCTGGAAGACTTTGTGCGGTTTGCCGGATGCGAAGTCATCGTCAAACTGCGCGTGGCCATGCCGGATAGTAATAACCGGAAATCGTTCCAGGGCGTTCTGCAAGAACCCCAGGGCGAGAACTTGGCATTGGAATTTGAAGGAAAAGATGGTCCGGCGATGTTGGAGTTTACGCTCGCCGATGTGGATAAGGCACGCTTGGTGCCGCAGGTGGATTTTAAGGGACGCAAAGCATGAGTCGCGAAGTTTTGTTATTGGTAGACGCGCTGGCGCGTGAAAAAAACGTCGATAAAGATGTCGTATTCGGCGCGCTGGAATTCGCGTTGGCGCAAGCCACGAAGAAACGCTATGAAGGTGAAGTCGATATTCGCGTTTCGATCGACCGCGAGTCGGGTGAGTTCGAATCCTTCCGCCGCTGGCACGTGGTGCCGGACGAGGCGGGCCTGCAGCTGCCGGATCAGGAGATCCTGCACTTCGAAGCCAAGGAACAGATCGCCGACATCGAAGTCGACGACCACATCGAAGAACCGATCGAATCCGTCGAGTTCGGCCGCCGCTTCGCCCAGGACACCAAGCAAGTGGTCCTGCAGCGCGTGCGTGACGCCGAGCGCGAACAGATCCTGGTCGACTTCCTGGAACGCGGCGACTCGCTCGTCACCGGCACCATCAAGCGCATGGAACGCGGCGACGCGATCGTGGAATCGGGCAAGATCGAAGCGCGCCTGCCGCGCGACCAGATGATCCCGAAGGAAAACCTGCGTATCGGCGACCGCGTCCGCGCCTTCATCCTGCGTATCGACCGCAATATGCGCGGCCCGCAAGTGATCCTGTCGCGCACCGCGCCGGAATTCATCATGAAGCTGTTCGAACTGGAAGTGCCGGAAATCGAACAAGGCATGCTGGAAATTAAATCCGCCGCCCGCGACGCCGGCGTGCGCGCCAAGATCGCCGTGTTCACCTCGGACAAGCGGATCGATCCGATCGGCACCTGTGTCGGCATGCGCGGTTCCCGCGTCCAGGCCGTCACCGGCGAGCTGGGCGGCGAACGTGTCGACATCGTGCTGTGGTCGGAAGATCCGGCCCAGTTCGTCATCGGCGCGCTGGCCCCGGCCAACGTCTCGTCGATCATGGTCGACGAAGAGAAGCACGCCATGGACGTCGTGGTCGACGAGGAAAACCTGGCCATCGCCATCGGCCGCTCGGGCCAGAACGTGCGCCTGGCCGCCGATCTGACCGGCTGGAAAATCAACATCATGACGGCCGAGGAATCGGCCGACAAGGCAGCCCAGGAAACGGCCGCGGTTCGCGCCCTGTTCATGGAAAAACTGGACGTCGACCAAGAAGTGGCCGACATCCTGGTGGAAGAAGGCTTTGCCAGCCTGGAAGAAATCGCCTACGTGCCGATCTCCGAAATGTTGGAAATCGAATCGTTCGACGAGGATACCGTCAATGAACTCCGTACCCGTGCCCGTGATGCGCTGGTCACCGAAGCGATCGCTTCGGAAGAGGGACTGGAAGGCATGGACGAGGCGTTGGTTGGTCTGGAAGGCATGGACCGCATCACCGCCGGCAAGCTGGGTCTGGCTGGTATCAAGACCGTGGTTGAATTTAGTGCGTTGGCCTACGACGAATTCGGTGCTATTTTGGCACTGTCCGCCGACCGCGCACGTGAACTGATTAAGAGTGAATTTGAAGATGTGACCGACGATGAGATGAAGTTGGTTGACTCAAAGTACGACGATCGTGCCAAGGCCCTCCAGGCCAAGGCATGGAGTCTTGCCGAATCCGCAAAGGCTTAATTTGAGTATCTTTATCATCTCCGCGACACATAGAAAAGAGGACTGAATGGCGAGTAACAACGTAGCCCAATTTGCCACCGAACTGAAGATGCCTGCAGATTTGCTGCTGACGCAGCTGCGTTCTGCCGGCGTCGAAAAAAGTTCGACGTCAGATCCATTGTCGAAAGATGATAAGGATAAGCTGCTGGATCACCTGCGTCGCACCCACGGCGCGGCGGCTGACACCGAAAAGAAAAAGATCACGCTGACGCGCAAAGAAACCACCGAGATCAAGCAGGCCGACGCCACTGGCAAGTCGCGCACGATCCAGGTCGCCGTCAAGAAGGTACGCACCTTCGTGCAACGCGACGACGTGCCGGCACCGGCAGCACCTGCCGCGCCCGCCGTCGCCGTGGCCGACCCGGCCGATATCGCGCGCCGTGAGGAAGAGGCCCGCAAGCAGGTCGAACTGATCGCCCGTCAAGAAGCCGACCTGCGCGAGAAGCAAGAGCGCCTGGCCAAGCTGGACGCCGAGAAGGACGCCCAAGCCAAGGCCAACGCCGAAGCCGAAGCGGCCGCCAAGAAGGAAGCCGACGCCGAAGCCAAAAAGGCTGCCGCCAAGGCCGCCGCCGCCGCGACCGCGGTCGCCGCCGGCAGCGCGCCGGCCGCCGATAGCGCAGCGGAAGAGAAGAAGGCCGCCGCCGCCGAGGAAGCCAAGAAGAAAGCCGCGCAAGCCGCCAAGGAAGCCGCCGAAAAGGCTGAAGCGACCGACCGCGCCCGCAAGGCCGTGGCCGACGAGGTAGCCCAGATCAAGGCGATGATGAACGCGCCACGCCGCGCCATCAAGGCTCCCGAGCCGGTCGCCCCGGTCGTCGCCGTCAAGCCGAAACCGCCTGAAGGCACGCTGCACAAGCCCGCCGACAAGAAGCCCGGCGAGAAAAAAGACGACAAGAAACCTGTCACCGCCGACAAGAAATCGATCAAATCGGCGAACGTTTCGTCGACCTGGTCGGACGACGCGAAAAAACGCGGCGCGCCGGGCAACAGCGCCAACAAGGGCCGTGGCGGTCCGTCGACCGGCCGCGACAGCTGGCGCGGTGGTGCCAAGGGCCGTCGTCCTTCGCACTCGGACGATCGCGAGACCAACTTCCAGGCCCCAACCGAGGCCGTGATCAAGGACGTCTACGTACCGGAAACCATCACCGTGGCCGAACTGGCCCACAAGATGTCGGTCAAGGCTTCCGAGGTCATCAAGCAGTTGATGAAACTGGGCCAGATGTGCACCATCAACCAGGTGCTGGACCAGGAAACGGCCATGATTCTGGTCGAGGAGATGGGCCACAAAGCCTTCGCCGCCGAACAGGACGATCCGGAAGCGCTGCTGGCCGACCAGGGTGAGCACGCTCACTTTGAATCGGTGCCGCGCGCGCCGGTGGTCACCGTCATGGGTCACGTCGACCACGGCAAGACCTCGCTGCTCGATTACATCCGCCGCGCCAAAGTGGCGTCGGGCGAAGCCGGCGGCATCACGCAGCACATCGGTGCCTACCACGTGGAAACCCCGCGCGGCACCATCACCTTCCTGGATACCCCGGGTCACGAAGCCTTTACGGCGATGCGTGCCCGTGGCGCCAAGGCCACCGACATCGTCATCCTGGTGGTGGCGGCGGACGATGGCGTGATGCCACAAACCAAGGAAGCGATCGCCCACGCCAAGGCGGCCGGCGTGCCCCTGGTTGTCGCGATCAACAAGATCGACAAACCGGGTGGCAATCTGGACCGCGTGACGCAGGAACTGGTCGCCGAGCAGGTTCTGCCGGAAGAATACGGTGGCGAATCGCCATTCGTGCCGGTGTCGGCCAAGACCGGCGAGGGCATCGACGCCCTGCTGGAACAGGTTCTGCTGCAGGCCGAGATTCTGGAACTGAAGGCACCGATCGATGCGCCGGCCCGTGGCCTGGTGGTCGAGGGCCGTCTGGACAAGGGCAAGGGCCCGGTCGCGACGATCCTGGTGCAGTCCGGCACCCTGCGTCGCGGCGACGTGATCCTGGCCGGCTCCTCGTATGGCCGCGTGCGCGCCATGTTGGACGAGAACGGCAAGCCGATCAGCGAAGCCGGTCCGTCGATCCCGGTCGAAATCCAGGGCCTGACCGAAGTGCCGCAAGCCGGCGAGGAAGTCATGGTCATGGCCGACGAGCGCAAGGCGCGTGAAATCGGTCTGTTCCGTCAAGGTAAGTTCCGCGACGTGAAACTGGCCAAACAGCAAGCCGCGAAGCTGGAAAACATGTTCGACCAGATGGCCGAAGGCGAGGTCAAAAACCTGCCGATGATCATCAAGACCGACGTGCAGGGTTCGCAAGAAGCACTGGTCAGCTCGCTGCAGAAGCTGTCGACCTCGGAAGTGCGCGTGCAGGTGGTCCATGCGGCCGTCGGCGGCATCACCGAGTCCGACGTCAACTTGGCGGTCGCCTCGAAAGCGGTCATCATCGGCTTCAACGCCCGTGCCGACGCCCAGGCGCGCAAGCTGGCCGAGTCGAACGGCGTCGACATCCGCTACTACAACATCATCTACGACGCGATCGACGAAATTCGTTCGGCCTTGTCGGGCATGTTGGCACCGGAAAAACGCGAAACCGTCATCGGCCAGGTCGAGATTCGCCAGGTCATCCTGGTCTCGAAGGTCGGCGCGGTCGCCGGTTGCCTGGTCACCGACGGTGTGGTCAAGCGCAATTCCTCGGTACGCCTGCTGCGCAACAACATCGTGGTGTGGAGCGGCGAGATCGACTCGCTCAAACGCTTCAAGGACGACGCGAAAGATGTCCGCGCCGGTCTGGAGTGCGGCCTGTCGCTGAAGAACTACAACGACATCCAGGTTGGCGACACCCTGGAAGTGTTCGAAGTTCAGGAAATCGCCCGCACGCTGTAAGCGCTGTCGATTAGAGTGGTTTGACCGGGTGGACGGGCGCATAATTGCTCCCGTCCACTTGTTATTTAAAGAAAAGCAATTCCGAATTTATGGCTAAACACAGTAAAAACATCCCCGCGCGCGGCTTGCGCGTGGCCGACCAGATCCAGCGCGACCTGTCGGAAATCATCGCCTACGAGTTGAAAGACCCGCGCGTCGGCATGATCACCATCACCGAGGTGCAGGTCACGCCGGACTACGCCCACGCCAAGGTGTTCTTCACCATGCTCAAAGACAGCAAGGAAGACATCAAGAACACCTGCGACGGCCTGCACGCGGCGGCCGGCTACATGCGCGGCCAGCTGGGCAAGCGCCTGCACATCCACACGCTGCCGGCGTTGCACTTCGTGCACGACAGCTCGACCGCGCGCGGCATGGAGTTGTCGCTGCTGATCGACCAGGCCAACGCCACCCGCTCCAAGGACGACGAGCAGGCGCAGCAGGAACCAACGGACAAGGACGCCGAGTAAGCTGAGTGAAGGCCGGCGCGGCCGGCCAAGTCCGGTGTGTGCGCCGTCGCCCACGCGGCTGGCCAGAGGCTGTTTCAAAACGGCCGTGGCGGCGTTGCTGCTCCTAGCCGTGCTAGCGCACTGTCTTCGTCGCAGCGCCTTGCCACGTCCATTTTGAAACACCCTCCTAGCGCACACACATGAAGCAAAACCATCCGAAACGAGTCCGCGACCTGGTCGACGGCGTGCTGTTGCTCGACAAGCCGGTCGGCTTCTCCAGCAACGACGCGCTGATCAAGGCCAAGCGCGTGCTCAACGCCAAGAAGGCCGGCCACACCGGCACCCTCGACCCCTTCGCCACCGGCCTGTTGCCGCTGTGCTTCGGCGAGGCCACCAAGTTCTCGCAGGACTTGCTGGAGGCCGACAAGACCTACGACACCACGGTCCATCTGGGTCAGACCACCGACACCGGCGACACCGAGGGCCTGGTGGTCGAGAGCCATCCGGTCGACGTGACGGTGGAGCAGATCGAAGCCGTGCTGGCCCGTTTCCGCGGCCCCATCGCGCAGGTGCCGCCGATGTATTCGGCGCTCAAGCGCGACGGCAAGCCGCTCTACGAGTACGCCCGCGCCGGCATCACGCTGGAGCGCGAGGCGCGCAACGTCATCATCCACAAGCTTGAGTTGATCAGCTACGAGGCGCCGTTCCTCAAGCTGTCGGTCAAATGTAGCAAGGGCACCTACATCCGCGTGCTGGGCCAGGACATCGGCGAGGCGCTCGGTTGCGGCGCCCACCTGAACGCGCTGCGCCGCACCCAGGTCGGCCCGCTGACCATCGAGGGCATGTTGACGCTGGACGCGCTGGTGGTCCACCCGGACCCGCTGAGCCTGCTGGCGCCGGTCGATGCGCTGCTGGCCAGCTTCCCGGCCGTGCAGCTGACCGCCGAGCTGGCCAAGCGTTTCCTGCAGGGCCAGCGCCTGGCGCTGGGCAAGGACGTCGAGTCGCTGCCCGGCCCGCTGCCGGCCGAGCAGGGCAGGGTCCGCGTTTATCTGGACGACAAGCTGCTCGGCACCGGCCAGCTGGGCGAGTACAGCATCCTGGCGCCCGAGCGCCTGATCGCCACCGCGCACACCTAAGCATCGCCACGGACGGCGCCAGCAGGCGCCTGCCTCGCCTTGATTTCCCCCGGCTCCACCGGCGGGCTTTTTCGCGTCCGCGCGGCCGTGCACAATTGCGCTAAATCTTTGAATCGCGAGGATTTTTTGAACTGAAGCAATGCCGCATGCTATACTACGCGGTTCCAGAAATTGGCAAGCAACCGAACACCTCCGTACACGCTGTACGCCCCCGCAGTTTTTCAGCAAATAAATGACCATGTCTACTACAAAACGCGCAATTCGCAACATCGCTATCATCGCCCACGTTGACCACGGTAAAACTACCCTCGTCGACAAACTGCTGCGCCAGTCCGGTACCTTCCGCGACAACCAGCAAGTTGAAACCCGCGTGATGGACTCGAACGACCTTGAAAAAGAACGCGGCATTACCATTCTGTCGAAGAACTGCGCCGTTGAGTACGAAGGCACCCACATCAACATCGTCGACACCCCAGGCCACGCCGACTTCGGCGGCGAAGTGGAACGTGTTCTGTCGATGGTGGACTCGGTTCTGCTGCTGGTCGACGCCCAAGAAGGCCCGATGCCACAGACCCGCTTCGTGACCCGCAAGGCACTGGCGCTGGGCCTGAAGCCTATCGTCGTCGTCAACAAGATCGACCGTCCGGGCGCCCGTCCTGACTGGGCCATCAACGCCACCTTCGAACTGTTCGACAAACTCGGCGCCACCGACGAGCAACTGGACTTCCCAGTCGTCTACGCCTCGGCCCTGAACGGCTACGCCTCGCTGGACGACAGCGTCCGCGAAGGCGACATGAAGCCGCTGTTCGAAGCGATCCTGAAGCACGTTCCTTCGCGTGACGACGATCCAGACGGTCCACTGCAGATGCAAATCACCTCGCTGGACTACTCGTCCTACGTCGGTAAAATCGGTATCGGCCGCGTTTCGCGCGGTCGCGTGCGCACCGGCCAGGACGTCATCGTCCTGAACGGTCCGGATTCGACCCCGATCAAGGGCCGCATCAACCAGGTGCTGAACTTCAAGGGCCTGGAGCGCGTGCTGGTTGACGAAGCCGTCGCCGGCGACATCATCCTGATCAACGGTATCGAAGAAATCGGCATCGGCTCGACCATCTGCGCACCGGACACCCCGGACGCGATGGAAATGCTGACCGTCGACGAGCCAACGCTGACCATGAACTTCATGGTCAACAACTCGCCACTGGCCGGCCGCGAAGGCAAGTTCGTCACCAGCCGCCAGCTGCGCGACCGCCTGGACAAAGAACTGAAAGCCAACGTCGCCCTGCGCGTTGCGCCGACCGACGACGACACGATCTTCGAAGTATCGGGTCGCGGCGAGCTGCACCTGACCATCCTGATCGAAAACATGCGTCGCGAAGGCTTCGAGCTGGCCGTGTCGCGTCCACGCGTGGTCTACAAAATGGTCGATGGCGTGCGCCACGAGCCGTTCGAACTGCTGACCGTTGACGTCGAAGAAGCCAACCAAGGCGGCGTGATGGAAGAACTGGGCCGTCGTCGCGGCGACCTGCAGAACATGGAATCGGATGCCAAGGGCCGTGTACGCCTGGAATACCGCATCCCTGCACGTGGCCTGATCGGCTTCCAGTCGGAGTTCATGACCCTGACCCGTGGTACTGGCTTGATGAGCCACATCTTCGACGAGTACGCAGCGGTCGACAACACCCGTGGCGAAATGGCCGGCCGTCGCAACGGCGTGCTGATCTCGCAGGACGACGGCGCCGCCGTTGCCTACGCTCTGTGGAAACTGCAGGATCGCGGCCGTATGTTCGTGGTCCACAACGACCCAGTGTACGAAGGCATGATCATCGGTATCCACTCGCGCGACAACGATCTGGTGGTCAACCCGATCAAGGGCAAGCAGCTGACCAACGTGCGTTCGTCGGGCACCGACGAAGCCGTGCGCCTGGTGCCGCCGGTTCAGATGTCGCTGGAGTACGCCGTTGAATTCATCGCCGACGACGAACTGGTGGAAATCACGCCTAAGTCGATCCGTCTGCGTAAGCGCTTCCTGAAAGAAAACGAGCGCAAGAAAGCATCGCGCGACGCTTAATAGCGTTTCGCAGCAGCGCGGGCGGCGCTAGCCGCCCGCAGCAAAACCCGCCGTGTTCGCATGACCTGAAAAGGTGATGCGGACACGGCGGGTTTGTCGTTTGCGGGGCCGTCAACGTCACATCTTAAATATGCGCCTAATTATTGTTTAGAAACTTTATAATATTGGCATGCAATCCAACCAAGAGTCCGCCGCTAACATTGTCCACCCAACGGTGGCATTGATGGCTACGCCGCTGCATGATCGCCTGCGTGCCTAGGGCGGCACTTTCATTGATACTGCTCGGGCTCGTCGCGCTGCCGGAAGCGTCGCGCGCGCAGGAGAAGGAGGCGGCAAGCGCAACGGTTGTGGTGGCGGGAAAGAGGGAAGCGGTCGTCAAAAAGCTGGATAAGACTGTCTACGACGTTGCCAACTCGACCAGGGCGGCAAACGGTACGGCGCAAGATGTGTTGCAATCGACGCCAGAGGTGTCGGTGTCGGCCGATGGGCAAATCTCGGTCAAGGGAAATACCCGGGTCACGGTCTTGGTCAACGGCAAGCCGACGGCGATCACCTCGGGCTCGGGCGACGAGCGGGCGCTGGCGCTACAGACCATGAGCGGCGCGGACATTGCCAGCATCGAGGTCATCACCAATCCGTCCGCTGCCTACCAGGCCAATGGCGGCGCGATCCTCAACATCGTGTTGAAGCGGAACCGCAAGCCGGGCGCACACGCACAGATCCAGGGCAGCGCCACCGACCAAGGATTATGGAATGTCGGCAGCGCGGGCGACGTGACGCGGGATAGTTTGAGCCTGCACGGCAACCTGACGTTCCGCCATGACGGCACGCTGAAAATCCGCCAGTCGGCGGTAGACTGGAACAATCCACTTGGCGGCCAAACCGGACAGACGCGGCAGACTTCGGAGGTGTTCGTCCGTCGCACCGTCGAAAGCGCGGCACTGAGCCTCGATCGTGCCTTGAGCGACAGGGATAGCTTGAGCCTGTCGGCACGGCACAACGCGCGCCGCTCGCGTCCGCTGTTCGACGTGCTCAACGAGGAGCGTAGCGGCGCTGCGGAAACCATTTACCATCGTATTTCCGACGGTCCAAACGAGCAGTCGGACAACAGCGCCAGTGTGAGTTTCAGCCGCCAGGACAGTGGCGCAGCACTGAAGGCAATGCTTCAGCACAGCGCGACGAAGGGTTTGATCGACAAGTCGTACAGCGACGTGTTCGTCGAGCCTGCGCGCGCCAGCGCCTACAGTCACGGCACCACCAAGTCGGCGCGCCACCTCAGCCAGGCCACCATCGACTGGAGCCGCTCGACTGAGCGGGGCCAGTGGGGCATGGGTCTGGATCTCCAGCGCAAAGTCGACGACCTCTATAACTATCAGGCGCTGGTCGATCCTTCAACAGGTGCCGAGACGCCCGACCTGAACACCAGCAACGGTTATGCCGTGAAGACCACGCTGCACGCGGCGTATTTGACCGACCAGATCCGCTACGAAAAATGGGAGGTGCTGTTGGGAGGACGGGCCGAACGCATGGCGCTCCAGGTGAGTCCGGCGCAGAGCGGCATGCAAACGGCGCATTGGCGGGCATTCAATCCCAGCCTTCACGCGCAATATGCCGTCAGCGACAAGGTCGACCTGACGCTGAGTTATCGCCGCAGTGTGCAGATGCCGGACCCGCGCGATCTCAATCCCTTCACCACTTATGTCGATGCGCAAAATTTGAGTCGCGGCAACCCCAGGCTCAAGCCGCAGCTGCTGAGCTCTTGGGAGATCGGCGGCAATGTCGAAGTGGGGCAGCTGAGCGGCAGTCTGAGTGCCTTCTTTCGTAGCAGCCGCGAGACGGTGACGGATGCGCGCAGTTTTGCCGACAAGGTGCTGCTTACCTCGAAGCAGAACGGCGGCAGGGCGCGCTCGACCGGCATCACCGGGTCTGTCGATTGGACGCCGGACGCGACGCTGCGTTTGGGTATGGACGGCGGCGCGTACGGCGTGATGCTTGATACGCCCGATCTTTCCGGCCCCGTGCGGCAGAACGCCGTCTCGGGCTATGTCAACTTCAGAGCGGCGTATAGCGGCGGACACGACGACGTGTCGCTCGATGCGCATGTCCAGTCGGCGGGGATAACCCCGCTGGGCCGATATGGGGCGACCAGCAGCGTCAATTTAAGCTGGAAGCACCAAGTGAGTAAGACACTCAGCTTGACGGTCAACGCCAATGATATTTTCGATGGCAGCAAGCGCCGCTATTGGATCGATACGAGCACATTCCGTCAGGCCGGCTTCGATCATTTCGTCGCGCGGCGCATCTATGTGGGCTTGGTAAAAAAGTTCGAATGAGGCCGAGGATGGCGCGCCGTGGCGTAGCCATGCGGAGCTGTGGCGGGCTGCGTCGGCGGGCCTGGCGCCCGCCGACTTGATGGCGGCTTGTTGGCGCCTAGTAGACGTCGCGGCGGTAGCGGCCGGCGGCGGCCAGGTCGTCGAGCGCGTCGGCGCCGAGGATCTCGACCAGCGCCGCGTCGACGCCGCCGGCCATGCCTTGCAGGCTGCCGCAGACGTAGACCATCGCGCCGTCGGCGATCCAGCCGCGCAGCTCGTCGGCGGCGCCGCGCAGGCGGTCCTGCACGTACTCGCGGCACGCGCCGTCGCGCGAGAACACCAGGTCCAGGCGCGGCAGCAGGCCGGCGGCCTGCCACTGTGCGATCTCGTCGGCGCAGATGCTGTCGTAGGCTTGCTCGCGTTCGCCGAACAGCAGCCAGTTGCGGCGCCGGCCGGCCAGCGCGCGGGCGCGCAGGTGGGCGCGCAGGCCGGCGAAGCCGGAACCGTTGCCGATGAAGATGGCGGGGCCGTCTGCCTCGGCCGGCGCGAAGCCGGGGTTGGCCTGCAGGCGCGCCTGGATGGGCGCGTCCAGCGGAGCGTGCGCGGTCAGCCAGCCGGAGCCGAGGCCCAGGCCGCCAGGGTGGCTTTCCTGGCGCACCAGCAGTTGCAGGCCGCCGTCCTGCGGCAGCGAGGCCAGCGAGTAGCTGCGCGGCGCCAGCGGGCGCAGCTGGTCGGCGCAGGCCTGGGCCGAGCTGGTCGGTGCGACCGAAGCCGAGCTCGTCGGCACGGCCGAAGCCGAGCTCGTCGGTACGGCCGGCGCCGGCAGGATGCTGCGTGCCAGCGCCTCGTGCAGGCTGCACACGGCGCTGCCCAGGCGTACCGAGGCGTGGCCGTCCAGGCCGCTTTGGCGCAGCCAAGCGGCGACGGCGCCGTCCGGATTGCGCGGCAACACCTCGAGCAGCGCGCCGGCTTGCCAGTTGGCGCCGGCGCCATCGAGCACCACCTCGTACAGCGGGCCGCCCTGGCTGCCCGGATTGAGCAGCGTGCGCGCGACCAGCGGCCAGGTTTGCCAGGCGCCGGCGGGGTCGCCGGCGGGGTTGGCATTGGTGGCGTCGGCGCTGCCGTGTGTACGCTTGCCGGCGCCGGCGCCGGCGCCGTCGGCGATGCCGGTCAACTGGTCGACGCCGCACAGCTGGGCCAGCGACTGCGACCAGCGTTGCAGCGCGACGGCGTCGCCGTCGTCCACCTCGATGGCGGGGAACAGCTGTTTGGCGCCGAGGGCGCGCAGGCGCTCGTCGAGCGCGCGGCCGAAGCCGCAGAAGTCGCTGTAGTGGCGGTCGCCCAGGGCCAGCAGGCCGAAGCGCAGGCCGGCCAGGCTGGCCGGGTCGGCTTGCTTGAGCAGGCGGGCGAAGCGGCGCGTGCCGTCCG
Source organism: Rugamonas rubra (assembly GCF_900114705.1). Classification (GTDB taxonomy): domain Bacteria; phylum Pseudomonadota; class Gammaproteobacteria; order Burkholderiales; family Burkholderiaceae_D; genus Rugamonas; species Rugamonas rubra. The sequence goes on along the minus strand of NZ_FOTW01000010.1, from coordinate 158,332 downwards.
GCGGCTCGCCCTCGCCGAAGCTGCTGGCGACCAGCAGCACGCGCGCGTAGCCGAGCAGGTCGGACGGGGCCAGGCGGTCGAGCGATTGCACGGTGGCGGCGACGCCGGCTTGGCGCAGGGCGGCGGCGCTGCGCAGCGCCAGGCGCTCGGCCGAGCCGGACTGGCTGGCGTAGGCCAGCAGCGTGCTGGCGGCCGCGGCGCCGGCCGGCGCGGCGACGGCGGTGTCGGCATCGGCCAACAGCGCCCGTTCGGCGCGGGCGGCGCGCTTGAGTTTGCGCCGGCCCAGGTAGAGCATCCAGCCGGTGATGCCGAACAGCGGCATGGCCAGGCCGGCGACCATCATCGCCAAGCGGCCGGGCAGGCCGAAGTAGGTGCCCATGTGCAGCGGATAGAAGGTGGTCAGGAAGCGGTCGCGCGCGTTCAGGTCGGCGTAGCGTTTGTCTTGCGTGATCTTGCCGCTGGCGGCCAGCACGGACATGCGGTTGCGCGCCTGCTCGTGTGGCGCGGCGGCGTCCAGCCAGCTGATTTGGACCGGCTGCGTTGCCTTCTCGGATATGCGCAGGCTGGCCATGCGCCAGTCCGGCGCCTTGCCGAGGAAGCTGTCCCAGGCCAGCGCCAAGGTGGGGGTGCCGGTGGCGTGCGCCATCTCGGCCGGCATGTCGGCGCTTTTGCCTGCCGGCTTGGCGGCGGCGTGGTTCATCGCCGCGCGCGGCGGCCGGCCGGCCCAGCTCTCCAGGCTGTCGCGCACGATGTCGAAGCTCCAGTACAGGCCGGTGCCGGCCAGCACCAGGTACAGCGGCAGCACCCAGGTGCCCAGCACGGCGTGCAGATTCCACAGGAAGGGGCGGCCGCGCAGCGCCGGGTCGAAGGTCAGCCAGGTGCGCCAGGACAGCGGCCGGCGCGGCCAGCGCAGGTACAGGCCGCTGGCGGCCATGCCGATCAGCAGCAGCGCCAGGGTGCCGGTGACCGGGTCGCCCGTTTCGCGCGGCAGCAGCAGCCAGCGGTGCAGCGCCTCTATCCATTCAAAGGCCTGGTGACCGCGCAGTGCCTGCGCCGTGCCGCTGTAGGGATCGACGTAGATCGATTCGCCGCGCCGTTGGCCGGGCAGCGGCGCGAAGATCACGCGGGTGGCGGCGCCGGGTTCGGCGTAGAGCATCATCGTGCTGATGCGGCGCGTGCCGTGCACGCGGGCCACGGCGGCGGCCACCTGGGCCGGCGCCAGCACCGGCTCGGCGCGCGGCGCCACCTGGCGCACGCCGGGGTTGAGCAGGTCGAGGCATTCCTCGCGGAAGGAGAGCAGGGCGCCGCTCAGGCCGATCACCATCAGCAGCGTGCCGCCGGTGATGCCGACCAGCCAGTGCAGTTGGAACCATAGCTGGCGCCAGCCGGGTGGCGCCAATGGTAGAGTCGGGCGGCGCGCGGCGCGCGGCCGGGCCGGCGGCGGCGTCGGGCCGGCCGGGGGCGGCGCGCCGACGGCGTCGTTGCGGCCGTCCCGTCGTTGCGGCCGGGCGTTCACCGCGCCCGCCCAGGGCCGGCCTCGACGCTGCGCGGCAGACCGGCGGCCGGCGGCGCGGACGGGGTGGGGGAGCGGAGGGGACGGGGCCTGGTCATGGGGCGGACGCTTTCTGGTTGTGGTGGCGACGACGGAGCTTGGCATCATACTATAAATGAGAATCATTATCGATGGCTGCGGCGCGCCAGGCGGGCGGGCGATGTTTGTGCAGGTGTGGGCGGCCAGGGCGTGGTAAATTCCTGGCGCCTGTTGATTGCTATGTGGCAATATGCGATGCGATGCGATGCGATGCGATGCGATGCGATGCGATGCGATGCGATCCGCGATCCGCGATCCGCGTCCGCGTCCGCGCCGGCGGCGCCTGCCCGGCGGGCATCGACGTTGCCTTCCCCGCGCATCGTTCGACCAGCCAGGAAACATTGAATCATATCGTCAGTCGGGAATGCAATGGACACACACAAGGACCTCCCCGCTGCCTATCCGCCGGCGGAACCGCCGCCGCGCCGCGCCGCCTCCGCCCTGCACGGGCGCGAAGGCGAGCGCGCCGTGCTGCGCGAGGCCTGCGAGCGGGCGGCCGGACACGGCGGCGTCGAGCTGCTGTTGCTCAGCGGCGCCGCCGGCGGCGGCAAGTCGGCGCTGGCGCAGGGCCTGCGCCAGCCGGTGCTGCGCGCCCACGGCTGGTTCGGCGCCGGCCGCTGCGAACCCGGCGGCCGGCCCTACGCCTGCCTGGCCCAGGCCTGCGGCGAGCTGGTGCACGGCGTGCTGGCCGACAGCAAGCCGGGCATCGCGGCCTGGAAGGTCAGGCTGCAGGCCGCGCTGGGCGGCAACGCCCAGCTGATGGTGATGCTGGTGCCGGCGCTGGAGCACCTGCTGGGCCGGCCCGCGCCGCCGCTGCCGCTGGCGCCGCTGGCGGCCCAGCGGCGTTTGCGCGCCGCCTTCCGCGACCTGCTGGGCGCCTTCGCCCGGCCCGGCCATCCGCTGGTGCTGTTCCTCGACGACCTGCAATGGGCCGATCCGGCCAGCCTGGCGCTGCTGCGCGACCTGCTGGGCGCGCCCGGTCCGGCCGCGCTGTTGCTGCTGGGCGCCTACCGGCCGCAGCCGGCGGCCGCCGCCGAGCCGCTGGCGCGCCTGGGCGCGACCGCCCTGCGGGCCGGCGTGCCGTTCACGCACATCGAACTGGCGGCGCTGCCGCCGGAGGCCGTGGGCCGCATGGTCGCCGAAAGGCTGCCCTGCCGGCACGAGGACGGGGCCGCGCTGGCCGAGTTGTTGTGGCGCCGCGCCGGCGGCCTGCCCGGGACGGCGTTGCGCCTACTGGACCTGCTGGACCAGCAGGGCCTGCTGCCGGTCGATCCGCACAGCGGGCTGCTGCGCTGGGACGCCGAGGCCGCCGCCGCGCGGGCCTGGCCGGCCGGCCTGGCCGCGCTGGCGCGGGTTCGGCTGGCGCGGCTGGCGCCGGACGGCCGGCGGATGCTGGGCCGCCTGGCCGACCTGGGCGGCAGCGCCGGCGTCGCCAGCCTGGCCGTGGTCTGCCAGCAGACGGCGGCGGCGATGGCGCCGACGCTTGACGAGGCGGAGCGGGCCGGCCTGTTGCGGCGCGACGGCGCGCGCTACTGCCTGGAGCGCGAGCTGCTGGGCGAATCGTGGGAGCACCTGCGGCCGCCGGCGCCGGCCGGCGAGGCCGAGGCCGAGGCCGAGGCGCTGCGCCAGGGCTGGCTGCTGCTCGCCGCCGCCGGCCCGGCGGCGCGCGGCGAGGCGCTGTTCGAGCTGCTGGCCCGGCTCAACCACGGCGCCGGGCTGCTCGCCGACGATGCCGCCCGCCGCATGCTGTACCGGCTCAACTGCGCGGCGGCGCGGCAGGCGCGGGCGCTGGCGGCGCACGCCGCCGCCGCCGACTACCTGCGCCATGCCGGCCGCCTGCTTGGCGCCGGCGCCGACACCGACACCGACACCGACACCGACGGCGCGGCGCTGCTGGCCTGGCGGCTCGAGCTGGCCGAGTCGGCCGCCCTGGCCGGGCAGCACCGCCCCGCCGAGCGCCTGGCGGCCGAGCTGGCGGACGGCCTGGCCGGCGCCGCGCCGGCGGCGGCCGGCCGCGCCCGGCTCGCGCTGGCCCGGCTGGCCCTGCTGCGCGCCGGCCTGCACCGCCAGGCCGGCCGCTTCGCCGAGGCGCTGACGCTGCTGCTGGCCGCCGTGCGCCATTTCCGCCCGGCCCTGCCGGGCGAGGCGGCGGCGATCGCCGCCGCCACCACGGCGCAGCGGGCGGCGCTGGCCGGGCTGGCGCAGCTGGCCGAACCGGCCGCGCTGGCGTCGGCGCCGGCGCCGGCCGACGCCGGCGCGGCGGCGCTGATCGAGCTGCTGGCCGCCGCCCAGGACTGCGCCTACCTGGCCTGCGAACAGCTGTTCGCGCTGATCGTGCTGAGCGCGCTCGAGCTGTGCCTGCGCCACGGCCACCCGCCGGCGGCGGCGTTGGTCTACGGCGGCTACGCGGCGCTGCTGGCGGCCGACGGCGAGATCGCCGCCGCGCACGACTACGCCGAGCTGGCGCTGCGCCTCAACGCCGTCCACGGCGACGCCGCCGGCCGCGCCGCGCTGCTGGCGATCCAGGCCAAGTTCATCCACTGCTGGCGCCAGCGCCACGCCGCCTGCGCGGGCCTGGCGCGGCTGGCCTTCGACGCCTGCGTGGCGGCGGGCGAGCAGCTGTACGCCAGCTGCGCCGCCTACCACGCGGTGCAGATCGGGCTCGAGCGCGGCGACGCCATCGACTCGTGCCTGCGCCAGTCGCGCCACTACAGCGACTGGGCCGGGCGCCACGGCAATCCGCCGATCCACCAGATGCTGCGCCTGCAGCAGCAGGCCATGCTGGAGCTGCAGGGCGCCACGCCGCGCGGCGGCAGCTTCGACGACGCCGGCTTCAGCGAGGCGCAATGCCTGGCCCTGCTGGCGGCCGCCGGTTTCGCCGGCGGCCTGGCCGAGTACCAGACCATGAAGCTGAGGACGGCCTACCTGCACGGCCGCCTCGACGAGGCGCTGGCGCACGGCGAGCAGGCCGCGCTGGCGCTGCGCAGCGGCCCGGCCGGCATCAGCGAGGCCTGCCATTGCTACTACCACGGCCTGGCGCTGGCGGCCTCGCCGGCCGGCGCCGACGCGGCGCGGCGCCCGGCGCTGCTGGCCCGGCTGGCCGGGCCGCTGGCCAGGCTGGCGCTGTGGGCGCGCCACAACCGGGCCGACTTCGAGCACCGCCACATGCTGTTGGCGGCCGAGGTGGCGCGCATCGAACGGCGCGAGCTGGACGCCATGCGCCTGTACGAGCGGGCCATCGAGCAGGCCGGCGCGCACGGCTTCGTGCAGCACGCCGCGCTGGCCAAGGAGCTGGCGGCGCGCTTCTACCGCGCCGGCGGCTTCGCCCGCAGCGCCGACGCCTACCTGCGCGAGGCGCGCGACGGCTACCAGCGCTGGGGCGCGGCGCGCAAGGTGGCGCAGCTCGAGCGCGACCATCCGCAGCTGCGCGCCGACGCCGCGCCGGCCCGGCCGGCCGGCGCCGAGGCGCTGCTGCTGCGCGCCAAGCTGGCGCCGCCGCCGATGCCGCAGAGCCTGCTGGCGCTGCCCCGGATCGAACGCCAGCTCGAGCGGGGCGGCGCGCGCCGCCTGGTCTGCCTGGTGGCGCCGGCCGGCTACGGCAAGAGCACCACGCTGGCGCGGCTGCGCGCCGCCGCCCAGGCGCGCGGCGTGCGCGCCGGCTGGCTCAACCTCGACGGCGGGGACAACGAACCGCTGCGCTTCCTGCACGGCCTGGCCGCCGCCCTGCAGGACGCCGCGCCCGGGCTGGGCGGCGCGGCGCTGGCGCTGGCGCGCGCCGGCCACGGCGCGGCGCCGGCGCAGGACGCGGTGCTGCGCGCGCTGTACCGCGAGCTGGCCGGGTTGGAGGCGCCGCTGGCGCTGTTCCTCGACGACTTCCACGCCGTCGACAACCCGGCCGTGCACGCGGCGATGAACTGGCTGCTGGCCCAGCACCTGCCGCAGCTGACCCTGCTGCTGGCCTCGCGCGCCGCCCTGCCGCTGGCGCTGAGCAGGCTGCGCCTGGCCGACCAGGTCCACGAGCTGCGCGCCGACGAGCTGGGCCTGGACCTCGACGAGGCCGGCGCGCTGCTGCTGGCCGTCAGCGGCCGGCCGCTGGCCGCCGCCCAGCTGCGCGCGCTGCACCAGCGTACCGAGGGCTGGCCGGCCGCGCTGCAGCTGGCCGCGCTGGCGCTGCGCCGGGTCGACGACGCCGACGGCTTCGTCGCCGCCTTCTCCGGCAGCGACCGCGACATCACCGCCTACCTGGGCGAGATCGTGCTGGCCCAGCTGCCCGCCGAGATGGTCGAGTTCCTGCTTGCCAGCGCGCTGTTCGAGCGCTTCTCGGCCGAGTTCTGCGCCGCCCTCGGCCTGGCCGACGCCGCCCGCCTGCTCGACGCCGCCCAGGCGCAGCAGCTGTTCCTGGTGGCGCTCGAGCCGGAACGGCGCTGGTACCGCTACCACCACCTGTTCGGCGACTACCTGCGGGCGCGCTGCCTGCGCGGCCGGCCCGACGGCGCGCGCGCCCTGTACCGCCGCGGCGGCGCCTGGTTCGAGCAGCAGGGCCGGGTGGCCGAGGCCATCCCCTGCGCGCTGGCCGGCCAGGACTACGCCCGCGCCGCCGACCTGATCGTCGCCCACGCCTACCGGCTGGTGCACCTGCGCGACCAGGACGCCACCCTGCTCAGCTGGATCGCCGCGCTGCCGCCGCAACACGTCGAGCGGCGCCCGGAGATCATGCTGCCCGGCATCTACGCCTACCTGATCAGCTACCGCTACGCCGAGGCCGAGGCGGAGATCGCCAAGCTGCGGCGGCTGCTGGCCGGCGCCACGTCGGCCGGCGCGCCGCCGGCCGACGTGGCGCGCAAGACGCTGATGATGCAGGCCATCTTCCACGCCCTGAGCGGGCGCGTCGCGCCGGCCGCGCGCATCTGCCGCGAGTGGCTGGCGCGCTGGGACGGCAGCGACCCCAACGACGTCGGCAACATGCTGGTGGTGCTGGGCTACAGCGCGCTGGCCGGGCGCGACTACGCCGGCGCCGTGGCGCACTTCCTCGCCGCCAAGCGCTCCTACCGCCACTGCCCGCGTCCGCCCAACGGCCTGGCCTGGGCCGAGACGCTGCACGCGCTGGCCCTGTGGGAGCGCGGCGAGGTGCACGCCGCCGCCGCCCTGCTGGGCGCCGTGATGGCCGCCAGCCCGCGCCAGTTCGACCCCTATCCGGCCTGCTACGGCAGTTGCCTGATCGCGCTGGTGCAGGCGCAGAGCTGCTACGAGCTGGACCAGGTGGAGCGGGCCGCCGGCCTGCTCGACCAGGTGTTCGCCTTCACCAAGGCCAACGGCTGCATCGAGACGACGATGGCGGCCTACCTGACCCGGGCGCGCGTGCTGTGGCGGCGCGGCGCGGCCGACGGCGCCGACGCCTGCCTGGCCGAGGGCATGGCGCTGGCCGAGCGCAACGGGCTGGCGCGGCTGCGCCGCGCGCTGGCGGCCGAGCGCGTCGACCTGCAGTTGAAGGGCGGCCGGCCGCGGGAGGCGCGCCGCCTCGGCCTGGAGCTCGAGCTCGACGGCGCGGCGGCGGCCGACGACGACATCGGCGTGCGTATCGCCGCGCTGCGCCTGCGCCTGGCCGGCGCGGGGGGCGAGGGCGGCGGCGCCGGCGCGCCCGCCGCGCCCCTGCTCGAGCAGCTGCTGGCGCAGGCGCGCGACGAGGGGCGCCACGGCTGGACGGTGCGCCTGCTGTGCCTGCAGGCCGGCGGCCAGCTGCGCGCCGGCCGCGAGGCGGCGGCGCGCGACAGCCTGGGGCGGGCGCTGGCGATCGGCGCCGCGCACGGCCAGTGCCGCTCGCTGGCCGACGAGGTCGGCGGCGCGCCCGGCCTGCGCGGCCTGATCGAGGCGGCGCGGCAGCGCGCCGTCTGCGGCGCCGAGCCGGACCGCTTGCCGCCGGACTATCTGGCGCGCCTGCTGCTGGCCTGCGAGGCGGGGCCGGCCGCCGCCGCTGCCGCTCCCGCCGCCGCCGCCGCCGCCGCCGGGCCGCCGCAGGCCGGCGCGGCGGAGCCCCTGTCCGAGCGCGAGGTGCAAATCCTCAAGCTGGTCAACCAGGGGCTGAGCAACCGCAAGCTGGCGGCCCTGCTGTTCCTGTCGGAAGCCACCGTCAAGTGGCATTTGCACAACATTTACACCAAGCTGCACGTCAACAACCGCACCAGCGCGCTGGCGCGCGCGCGCGAACTGCTGCAACTGTAGCCCCGCAGCGGCGGCCCCTCCGGCGCGCCGTCCGGGGGCGGTGCGCCGGAGGGGCGCCATGCTGCCTTGCCCGCCCGTCTGCCGCCATCGCCGCCCATCGCCGCCCATCGCCGCCAATCCGCCGACCATCCGCCGCCGCCGCGCCCATCCCGCCGTCCGTCGCGGCGCCGTTCGCGGCGCCGCCGGGCGCGCCGTCGATACCGCCTTGATAGCGTGTTTCGCCATCCCCGCCGAGGAAAACCAACCTTTCGGTTGGCCAGATATTTCATTTGTGATGTTCTAATAATTATTAATTATTAATTATTAATTATTCCGCAATGTGAATGTTTTTTTCATATTTCCGCTCCGGCTTTCGCGGCTGGCATGAAGGCGGGGAGGGACGCCGGGGCCCGCCCCCGGCGGACGGAAACATTGCGAAAAAATGGGCAGTGCGGGAACTGCGGGGCGGCCGCCGCCACCCATCTGCACGTGCCACCGGGCAATCCACTATCGAATGCGTTTGAAGAGGGATGGACATGATGGATACACGAAGCAAAGCGTGCTCGGGGGCGCTGTTGGCCGCCCACCTGGCCGGCGTTCTGATGGTCGGCGTCGGCGCGCCGGCGCTGGCGTCGCAGACGGCGGCCGGCAAGCCGGGCCAGGCGCCCAAGCCGGCGTTGCGCTACACGCCGCCGGGGGCGGCCGGCGCCGACGACTGCGTCGACGAGGAGGACACCATCGCGGCCCTGGCGTCCGGCTATTTCACGCTGGGCGCCGGCACGCCGGACTTCGCCGCCGCGCCGCCCCAGGCGCCGGCCGCGCCGCCGCCCGCCGTCGCCGCGCTGGCCGAGAAGAACATCGTCATCGTCTCGCACAGCCGGGCGGCGGTCGAGCTCGACGCCGCGCCGCGCTGGGAGATCGCGCCGACCGACCGCACGCTCAACGCGGCGCTGGCGCGCTGGGCCGCCCAGGCCGGCTGGCAACTGGTCTGGGAGCTGCCGGTCGACTACGCCGTCGACGCCCGCACCCAGGTCAGCGGCAGCTTCCAGGAGGCCGTGGCGATGGTGGCCAAGGGCATGGAGGGCGCCGAGATCCCGTTGAAAGCCATTTTCTACGCAGGCAACAAGGTCCTGCGCATCGTGCCAAAAGGAGCCGAATGATGAGGGTCAGACTGTTGGCGGCGTTGTCCGCCCTGGTGTTGCTGCCCGCTTGCAGCGGGTTGGTGGAGAAGATCGAGCGCGACTTCCCGCAGAAGGAGGCCAGCGCCTCCGGCCTGGTGCGCGACGTCGGCCGCACGGCGCCCGGCGTGGTCGCCGCCGCCAGCGCGCCGGTGACGCACGAGCAGGGCATCTGGCTGGGCAAGAACATCGTCAAGGTCGGCCAGCCGGCCCTGCCGCCTATCTTCTACGAGCCGACCACCTTCGACCGCAGCGTCAACTCGCTGGCCGAGCTGGCCGAGCGCATCACCCTGCGCGCCGGCATCCCCACCAAGGTCAGCCCGGACGCGCTGGCCGTCGCCAACGGCGGCGGCAACAACGGCAACAACGGCAACGAGGCCGGCGTGGCGGCGGCCGGCGCCACCGCGGCCGGCGCGGCGCCGGCGCGCGCCGGCGCCGGCGCCAACCCGGGCGGCAACGGCGGCGGCCGCGCCGGCGGGCCGATCCGCATCACCTACAACAACGGCAACTTCAAGGGCCTGCTCGACACCGCCGCCGCCCGCTTCGGCGTCTACTGGAAGTATGTCGACGGCAGCATCCAGTTCTTCTGCACCGAGTCGCGCACCTTCCAGATCAACGCCATTCCGGGCGATTCGAGCATGAGCGCCAACATCACCAGCGGCGCCGGCTCGACCGGCGGCGTGGCCGGCGGCAACGGCGGCGCCGGCGCCGGCGCCGGCGGCGCCAGCGGGGTGAGCACCAGCAACAGCCAGAACATCGGCGTCGCCTCCAAGCTGTCGGTCTACGCCAGCATCGAGAAGTCGATCGGCGCCATGCTGTCGGGCTACGGCAAGGTGGTCGCCTCGCCGGCCACCGGCGCCATCAGCGTGGTCGACACGCCCGACGCCTTGGACCGCATCGCCGCCTTCGTCGACGGCGAGAACAAGTCGCTGTCGCGCCAGGTGGTGATCAACGTCACCGTGCTGTCGGTCAACCTGGCCGATTCGGACGAGTACGGCATCAACTGGAACCTGGTCTACCAGGGCCTGAGCAACAAGTACGGCATCAAGAACAACGCCGCCGCCGGCAGCAACAGCGTCGGCTTCTCGGCCGGCATCCTGGCCACCGCCGGCAGCAAGCTGGCCGGCACCTCGCTGGTGATCAACGCCCTGTCCGAGCAGGGCAAGGTGCGGCGCCAGACCACCGCCTCGGTGGTGACCCTGAACAACCAGCCGGTGCCGGTGCAGGTGGCGCGCCAGACCAGCTACCTGCAGTCCTCGCAGACCACGGTGACGGCCCTGGTGGGCGCCTCGACCACGCTGACGCCGGGCACCGTCACCTCCGGCTTCAACATGAGCATCCTGCCGCACATCCTGGCCAACGGCACGGTGATGTTGCAGTTCTCCACCGACATCTCGGCGCTGCGCGGCATCCGCACGGTGAGCAGCAACGGCAGCATGATCGAGACGCCGGAGATGGACACCCGCAACTTCCTCCAGCGCGTGGCGATGAAGTCGAACGAGACGCTGATCATCAGCGGCTTCGAGCAGACCGACGACAACCTCGACCGCAGCGGCGTGGGCACGGCCAGCAACTACCTGTTCGGCGGCGGCCTCAAGGCCAAGTCGAGCAAGGAGGTGATCGTGGTGCTGGTCACGCCGACCACCATGGGCAGTCTGTGAGGGCGCCGCGATGAGCGTCTACCTGACCGCCATCGGCAAGCAGCGCTTCGTCTGCGGCCTGTTCTGGCAATCGCTGTCGCGCCCGCGCGAGCTCGAGCAGGAGGCCCGCGCGCTGGCGCGCAAGATGGCCTTCGACCTGATGCTGCTGCGCAGCGAGCACGGCGCCGCCCAGGCCGGCTTCGCCCAGTCCGGCGCGGCGGCCCGCCGCGGCCTGCCCTCGCTGGCCGCCGCCGTCTGCAAGGCGGTCGCCAGCGAGGGCGCCTACTACGACGGGCGCCAGCAGCGCGTGCACAACTGGCTGGGCGCGTTCAAGCTGCCCGACGGCATGTGGGCCTATTTCGCCGTGCGCGACGCCAACTTCCTGCCCAACGGCGACTTCGCCGGCAGCAAGGAGGAGGTGCTCGAGCGGCTGCACGGCGACTACGGCCTGGGCGGCTGGAACGTGGTGATCGGCGACGCCGAGCTGGCCGAGTACGACTTCCACAACTTCAACCCGCGCCAGCTGCTCGAGCTGCTGCCGCGCGGCAGGGGCGGCCAGCCGCGCAGCCGCCGCGACTGGGCCCTGCGCCCGGTCGAGCGCCGCCTCGGCTGGCGCCACGCCGCCGCCGCCGGCGCCGCGCTGCTGCTGTTGGGCGGCGCCGGCTACGCCTGGTGGCAGCAGCAGCTGCGCCTGCGCGGCGAGGCCGAGCGGACGCGCGCGGCCGCCGCCGCGCTGGCCGGCGGCGGCCGCGCCGCCGCGCCGCGCCACCCCTGGGCCGGCCGCGCCCTGCCGCGGCCGCTGGCGCAGGCCTGCGTCGAACGGCTGACGCTGCCGACGGCGGGCGGCTGGCAGCTCGACGACTACGTCTGCGACGCCGCCCAGTTCAGCTACACCTGGTCGCGCCAGGGCTCGACCATCGCCTACATGCTGGCCAGCGTGCCGGCCGCCGTGCTCGACCTGAGCGGCGAGAAGGCCGTCTACAGCGCCGCGCTGGCGCCGCCGGCCGGCCCCGACGAGGCGCTGCTGGAGCAGCGCGCGCTGCTCGAACCGCTGCTGTCGCGGCTGCAGCTGCTCGGCCTGGCGCCCAAGCTGAGCCGGGTGCCGCCGCCGCCGCCGGCGCCGCCCGTCGACGGCCAGGCGGCGCCGCCGCCGGACTGGAAGGCCTTCACCTTCACCCTGGCGGCGGCCGGCCTGCCGCCGCTCGAAGTGGCCGCGCTGCTGAGCCTACCCGGCGTGCGGATCGACAAACTCATCTACCGCGCCGGTGCGTGGTCCATCGAAGGAGTGATGTATGCGAAATAGCCCCCGCCCGACCCCCGCGCTGCTGTTGCTGGCCGCGCTGACGAGCGCCCCGCCGGCCGCCACGGCGGCCGAGACGGCCGCCGACCGGCTCACCCGCATCGAGGCCGAGACCCTGGTGCTGAAGGCGCGCGAGAAGCAGCTCGAGGTCCAGGTCAACATCATGAGCAAGCAGAACGACATCGTCGCCAAGCAGCAGCTCAACGAGATGATGGTGCAGAACGCCGTGCTGGGCGACCCGGTGATCCGCTCGATCGAGGGCATCGGCAAGACGCTGTACGCCACGCTGGAGCTGAACAACGGCACCCAGGTCGACGCCCAGGTCGGCGAGGTGCTGTCGAACGGCATGAAGGTGGTGTCGATCCGCAGCAACGAGGTGATCGTCCAGACCGGCAAGAAGCGGCGCGTGCGCCTGGCCGCCAACGCCCGCCCGCCGGCCACCTTCAACCCCAACTTCCCCAGCGCCGGCGTGCCGCTGCCGCCGCCGCTGCCGATGTCGCTGCCGATGTCGATGGGGCTGCCGCCCGGGGGGGGCAAGTGAGGCCGGCGGGCTGGCGGCGGCCGCAGGTCCAGGCCGCCGCCTTCGCCGCCGCCGGCGCCGGCGCCGCCGGCGCCGAGGCCAAGGCCGCGCTGCGCGCCGCGCTGGCCCAGGCAACGCCGGCCGCGCCGGCCGCGCCGGCCGCCGCCGCCGTGCTCAGCGCCGCCGGCCCCTTCGAGGCCAGCGCCGAGGAGCGCAAGATGCTCTGCCTGCTGGCCGACGGCCGCCTGCTGGTGGCCGAGGGCCAGGAGCTGAACGGCCACGTGCTGTCCTACCGCGCCCGCCTCGACAAGCTGGGCCACGGCTGCCGCGTGCAGTTCGTCGACATCGCCAGCGTCGAGCGGGCCTACCGCGGCGGCGGCGCGGCGGCCGGCCGCCACCAGGAGCACACCATGATGCAGGTGACGGCCAAGGAGCTGCTCAAGCGCGCCTGCCAGGAGCGCGCCTCCGACATCCACCTGCGCGTGCGCAAGGACGCGACGGAGATCTACTTCCGCGTCCACAACGACCTGCTGCGCGCCGGCTGCCAGACGCGCGAGTACGGCGAGCGCCTGCTGGCCACGCTGTACGGCGCCATGACGTCGGTGTCGGACAGCTCGTACAAGCCGACCGAGCGGCAGGACGCCAGCATCGCCGACCGCGACAAGCTGCCGGCCCAGTTGTACGGCGTGCGCATCGCCACCGCGCCGACCAGCGACGGCGCGCTGATGGTGCTGCGCCTGCTCTACAACGACGCCGGCGACAACATCGACCTGCTGCCGCTCGGCTTCGCCGCCGCGCAGGCGGCGCAGATCCAGCATTTGAAGGAGCAGCCGATCGGCATGAACATCATCAGCGGGCCGACCGGCTCGGGCAAGTCGACCACGCTGCAGCGCGTGCTCAGCGGCGCCCTGCTCGAGGCCCAGGGTCGGCTGCACGTGATGACGGTGGAGGACCCGGTCGAGTACCCGATCGAGGGCGCGGTGCAGACCTCGGTCACCAACGCCGCCGGCGAGGACGAGCGCGCCCGCCTGTTCGCCGCCGCCATCAGCAACGCGTTGCGGCTCGACCCGGACACCATCATGATCGGCGAAATGCGCGACCGCGCCTCGGCGCAGAACGCGCTGCGCGCGGCGATGACCGGGCACCAGGTCTGGACCACGGTGCACGCCAACAGCGCGGTGGCCATCGTCGACCGCCTGCTCGACCTGGGCCTGCCGCTCGGCCTGGTGGCCGACCACACGGTGATCACCGGCCTGATCAGCCAGCGCCTGGTCAAGCTGCTGTGCCCGCGCTGCAAGCTGCGCCTGGCCGACCTGGCCGAGTCGGCGCCGCAGCGGGCGCCGGCGCCGGCCCTGCTGGCGCGCCTGCGCCTGGCGCTGGGCGGCAAGCTCGACGGCGTCTGCGTCGCCGGCCCCGGCTGCGCCCACTGCCGCCAGCAGGGCACCGTGGGGCGCAGCGTGGTGGCCGAGGTGATCCTGCCCGACGAACGGTTCTTCCAGCACCTGCGCGCCGGCGAGAAGGTCGCCGCCGTGGCCCACTGGCGCGGCGCGCTGGGCGGGCGCACGCTGCTCGAACACGCGCTGGAGAAGGTCGCCGCCGGCCTGGTCGACCCGCAGATGGCGGAGAAGACGGTCGGCCACCTGGCCGCCAGCGACGGCGGGGGCGGCCATGGCGCTTGAGCTGCAACGGCGCTGGGCCAGGAGCCAGCTGACCGACACGGTGCGGCTGCGGCTGTACCGCAAGATCGCCAAGATGCTGGGCAACGGCCTGCCGCTGCTGCGCATCATGGAGGAGCTGCAGGGGCGCGCCTCGCAGCAGGGCAAGCAGCCCAACGATCCGCTGGCGCTGGTGCTCGACGACTGCCGCCGCATGGTGCAGAACGGCCGCCTGCTGGCCGAGGCGCTGGCCTGGTGGGTGCCGCGCACCGAGCAGATGATCCTGCTGGCCGGCGAGCAGTCGGGCCGGCTGGAGGCGACGCTGATGGCGCTGATCGACGTGGTGCAGGCGGCCAGGAAGATCCGCAACGTGATCCTCGGCGGGGCGGTCTACCCGGCCGCCGTGTTCGCGCTGGTGCTGGCCTACATCTACCTGTTCGGCACCCGCGTCATTCCGCAGTTCGCCCGCATGGTCGACCCGAGCGGCTGGCACGGCGCCGCCAAGTCGCTGTACCTGATGTCGCAGCTGGTGCAGCATTGGATGCTGTACGCGCTGCTGGCCGCCGCCGCGCTGCTGGCCGCGCTGCTGCTGTCGCTGCCGCGCTGGCGCGGCGACCTGCGCGTGCTGGCCGACCGCTTCGCGCCGTACTCGGTGTACCGGCTGGTGGTCGGCAGCGGCTTCCTGATGGCCTTCTCGGCCCTGCAGTTCGCCGGCATCACGGTGGAGAAGTCGCTGATGCGCCTGTCCGACATGGCCGACCCCTGGCTGCGCGAGCGCCTCGACGGCGCCCTGCTCGGCGTCAAGTCGGGCCTGAACTGCGGCGAGGCGCTGCGCAACGCCGGCTACGGCTTCCCCTCGCGCGAGGTGGTCGACGACCTCTGCGTCTACGCCGAGTACAAGGGCTTCGCCCAGGCGCTCAAGCTGCTCGCCGACGAGTGGATGGAGGAGGGCATCGAACAGGTCACGCTGCAAATGAAGGTGTTGAACGGCTGCGCGATCGTCACGCTGGCCGTGGTCATCGCCTGGCTGGTGGCCGGCTTCTTCGGCATCCAGCAGGAGATCGCCACGATGACGCGCGCGGTCCATTGATTTTTTTGTGTTCGTTGATTTTTCTTTTACTTTGAAATGAGGAACCGCACCATGAAGAAAGCTTCCATCAACAAATTCGGCGTCGTCGCCTTCCGTGGCCGCCAGCGCGGCGCCTCGCTGTTGGAGGGCATCGCCTATCTCGGCATCGCCGCCATCGTCATCCTGGGTGCCGTCTCGCTGCTCAGCAGCGCCTTCGGCAACGCCCGCTCCAACCAGGCCTCGGAGGAGGTGGTGTCGCTGCGCACCGCCGTCAAGAAGCTGTATTCCGGCCAGACCTACCCGGCCACCATCGTCTCCACGCTGATCGCGGCGCACGCCATTCCCGGCTCGCTGGTGGTCGACACGGAGGCGAAGACCGTGACCAACTCCTGGGGCGGCGCCGTCACGGTGACGCCGGGACCGAACGGCGGCTCCTTCGTCATCGGCTATCCGGCGGTGCCGCAGGACGTTTGCATCAACCTGGTCACCGGCGCCAACGGCTGGACCAAGATCGACAACGGCGGCAAGGGCGGGGTCACCACCTTCCCGGTCAACGCCGAGGCGGCCCTGGGTGTCTGCGCGGATGCCAGCGCCAACAAGCTCACCTTCGCCGCGAACTGAGCCCCCTTGAGCGAGCCACGACCGATGAGCCACGCCAGCAAAGTGCGGGAACTCGACTTCTCCGACCTGTACCTGGGCCACCCCGGCGTGGCCGAGCGCTTCTCCGACGTGCCGGGCGCGCCGGCCAACCCGCTGTGCGCCGGGCCGGCCCTGCGCGCCGACCTGGACCGCCTGGCCGAGCTGTGCCGGGGCCGCCTCGACGGCACGCCGGCGGCCAGCGCCTTCCAGGTCAGCCACGACGAGGTCAACTACCGCGTCACCGTGCTGCGCGCGGTGGCCGGCCTGACCTTCGTGCTGCGCAAGATGGCCGGCCGGGTCGACTCGCTGGCCGCGCTGGGGCTGCCGCAGGCCTACCTGCACCAGCTGATGGCGCGCGAGCTGTGCGGCCTGGTGATCGTCGCCGGCGCCGCCAAGTCGGGCAAGACGATGAGCGCCTGCGCGCTGCTGCGCGACCGCCTGCGGGCGCACGGCGGCGTGGCCGTCACCGGCGAGCGGCCGATCGAGCTGCCGCTGGAGGGCAGCCACGGCCAGGGCATCTGTTTCCAGACCAGCATGCCGGCCGAGCCGCGCCATTTCGCCGGCGCCTTCCGCCAGTTGCTGCGCTCGGGCGCGCAGACCATCCTGATCGACGAGATCGGCGACCACGAGACCGCCGTCGAGGTGCTGCAGGCCAGCGTCAGCGGCCACCTGATCGTCACCACCATGCTGGCCGACAGCGTGGCGCAGGCGGTCGGCAAGCTGCAGGCGCTGGCCAGCCACAAGCTGCCGGCCGAACGCAGCCAGGCGCTGCTGGCCGACGGCCTGGGCGCGGTGCTGCACCAGCAGCTGCTGCGCGGTCCGAAGGTGATGCTCAAGGCCGAGCTGCTGTCGCTGCGCGGCGCGGCGGCGGTGCGCGCCTCGCTGCGCAACGGCGACCACGAGATGCTGGCCTCGGAGCTGCGCCGGCAGATGGCGTCGATGATCAGCGCCAACGCGGCGGCGCAAAGAATGGCGGCGGCCTAGATGTGGAACCTGGCGGTGTTGACCGCGCTCGTTTCCCTCGCCGGCTACTACGCCGTCGCCGACAAGGCCGGCCTCGAGGCGCAAAGCCAGGCCCGGGCCGACAGCCTGGCCGAGGGCATGGCGCTGTACCGCGACGCCGTGGCGCGCTACTTCGCCGGCCACCCCGGCGGCCAGCGCAGCGTCGACCTGGCCACGCTGCGCGCCAGCGGCGCGCTGCCCGCCTGGTCGCCGCTGAACGGCGCGGCGGCGGCCACGCCCTGGGCCAACTACCGCGCCGCCGCCGGCACCATCTACATCTACGCGGCGCAGGCGCCGGCCGAGAACATCGTGGCCGACGTCGTGCGCCTGTCGCGCAACTCGGTGCTGGCCGGCGTCTACCGCAGCGGCGACAGCACTTTGTACTCGCCCATTTTCGGCGACACCCGGATCCCGCTGCCCACCCCGGCCGACGCGGCCATCCCGGACGGCAGCCCGGTCTGGATCGTGGCGGCGCAATGAGGCGCGCTCACACCCAATGAGGCGCGCTCACACCCAATGAGGACGACGATGAAGAACAGCAGGCAGGGCGGCATGACGTTGATAGAAATGATAGGCGCGCTGGCGATCGGCTCGATCATGATGGCAGGCCTGTCGGCGATGATAGGCGACGCGCTCGACGACGGCGAGGGCCAGCAGGCGGCGCTATACCAGGCGCAGGTGGTGGCGGCGGCGCGCCGCTACATCGGCGCCAACTACCAGGCGCTGTTGGCGGCCACGCCGACGGCGGCCAGCGTGGCGACGGTGGACATCGCCATGCTCAAGGCGCAGCACTTCCTGCCGGACGGCTTCGCGCCGCGGAACGGCTTCCAGCAGACCAGCTGCGTGCTGCTGCGCCAGCCGGTGCCGGGCAGCGGCAAGCTCGACGCGCTGATCGTCGGCAGCGGCGGCCAGAAGATCGCCGACAAGAACATCGCGGCGGTGGCGGCCGGCGCCGGCCAGGGCAGCGGCTACATCGCCGAGGCGGCGCCCGGCACCGCGCGCGGCGCCTCCTGGAGCATGGCCACCGCCGCCTACCAGGGCGCCAAGTGCCCGGGCGCCGCCGCGGCGGCGCTCGGCGGCGGCGCCGACGACGGCGGCCACCTGGTGTCGAACCTGTTCTTCGACGGGCCGGGCCAGTTGTCCACCGACTTCCTCTACCGCAACGAGGTGCCGGGCCGGCCGGAGCTGAACCAGATGCGCGCGCCGATCCACATGGCGCCCGGCAGCGGCGCCGAGGCCACCGAGAACGACGCCGGCGACGCGCGCTGCACCGTGGCCGCCGGCACCGGCAAGGTCGCGGTGGACGCCAAGGGCCGCGTGCTGAGCTGCCAGTCCGGCGTCTGGCGGCGCCAGGGCTCGGGCTTCTGGAGGGACCCGGTGGAGAGCTTCGCCGCGCTGCCGGCCGGCGACAACCAGCCGGGCGACGTGCGCATGGTGCTGGCGCTGGGCCGCGCCTTCAGCTGGAGCGGCAGCCAGTGGCTGGCGCTGGCGGTCGACCAGGACGGCAACCTGTCGCTGCCCGGCCGCCTGGCCAGCCGCGACGCCATGCTCAACCGCGTCGTGGTGGCCAAGACCGCCTGCGAGGCCGGCGACCCGGACGGCACCATGGCGCGCGACGCCAGCGGCCTGGTGATGTCCTGCCAGTTCGGCCTGTGGCAGTCGCAGACCAACCTGGCGCTGCAGGCCAGCGACACCGCCTGCGCGGTGATCCTGCCGTCCAGCGTGGCGGTGCCCAACCCCGACTGCAGCACGCCCTACCACGGCCCGCGCAACTGGTACCAGGAGGTCGACACCTGGGAGGCCGAGATCAAGCGCCAGCTGACGCCGACCAAGAACGGCCTGATCAACGTCAACGTCTGGACCAAGATGAACCGCGGCCTGGCCAACAACGACAAGGTCAGCGGCCAGGTGCGGCTGCAGGTCGACATCGTCGACAACGACACCGGCGCCAGCATCGGCCACACCGACGCCCAGTCGGTGCGCATCGAGAACAGCTCGGCGACCATCAACGCCACGCTGTCGAAGACGGTGCAGCGCAACCGCACCGGCTACAGCGTGTGGATACGCCCGGCCTGGACCACCTTCGAGGGGCCCAAGCCGCCCTACACCCGGGCCAGCTTCCGCAGCTACGACGGCAGCGTGGTGGAGCAGGTGCCGCTGTCGACCGGCTGGAGCATGGACTTGTTCCAATGAGCGCGCGCGCCGCGCTGTTCTGCCTGGCGCTGGCGCCGGGCGCCGCGCACGCCTGCTGGGAGCAGGCGGCGGCCCGCTACAACGTCAACCCGCAGCTGCTGTACGCCATCGCCAAGACCGAGTCGGGCCTGAACCCGCTGGCCAGGAACCGCAACAAGAACGGCTCCTACGACGTCGGCCTGATGCAGATCAACAGCAGCTGGCTGCCGCGCCTGCGCCAGTTCGGCCTGGACGAGCAGCAGCTGCTCGAGCCGTGCACCAGCATCCAGGTGGGCGCCTGGATACTGGCGCAGAACATGCAAAGGCTGGGCAACTCGTGGGACGCGATCGGCGCCTACAACTCCAGCAAGCCGGCGCTGCGCCTGAAGTACGCGCTGCGCGTCTACCAGAACATCCCGCCGGCCGCGCTGCAACAGCGCGCCAGCCAATGAGTCCGGCCCTGCCGCGCCACGGATGAACATCGCCTGCCACGTCCACAGCGAGGCGCAGTTCGAGCAGTTGCGGCTGGCGCTGGCGCGCGCCGGCTTCGCCTGCGAGCGCTTCGCCAGCGACAGCCTGCTGCTGCGCGCCATCCACCGGCGCAGCTTCGACTTCATCCTGGTCGACCTCGGCGACGACGGCCAGGCCGACGACAGCCTGTTCTCCTGGCTGGCCTGCCGCGCCGGCGAGAACACGCCGGTGCTGGCGCTGTCGGCGCTGCGCAACGCCGACTGGGTCGCCGAGCTGCTCAACGCCGGCGCCGACGACGTGCTGGCGCGCCCCTTCGAGGAGGTCGAACTGGTGGCGCGCATCCGCGCCGTGCTGCGCCGCTGCGGCCGGCGCCAGGCGCGCCGCGCCATCGAGCTGGCCGGCTTCCAACTCGACCGCGAGGCCGGCAGCTTCTGCTACCAGGGCGCGCCGATCGAGCTGACCCCGCGCGAGTTCACCATGGCCTGGCTGTTGTTCTCCTCGCCCGGCGTCTACATCTCGCGCGAGACGCTCGGCAGCGCCATCTGGGGCAGCGGCAGCGAGGTGGCCGGCCGCACCATCGAGCAGCACGTCTACAAGCTGCGCAAGAAGCTGTCCGCCGCGCTGGCCGGCGCCGTCAACATCCGCACCGCCTACAACCAGGGCTACCGCCTCGAGCTGGCCGACTGAGCCGCGCGGCCGGCCGGCCGGCGCGGCGCCAATCCTCAACATTCCTCAATTCCTCATCAATGCTCACGGATCGGTTTTTCGCCGCCGGCGCGCTGCTATCTTGCTTACATGGCGTGGCAGCGCGCTTCGGCGCCGATTGGCCACTTGGAGGTCCAACGCAGCAACAGGGAGATGGATATGACGCATACCGCCACCGCAGTGAACCAAAGCGCAGCACAGGATTCGGCGCCCGCCGCCACGCCGCTCGACCTGGACCAGTTGTACCGCAAGCACCGCCTGCACCTGCTGCGCTTCGTGCAGCGCTACGTGCGCAACGCCGAGGACGCGGCCGACGTGGTGCAGAACACCTTCGTCGAGGCGGCGCGCTGCGCCGAACGCTTCTCCGGCCTGTCCAAGCCGTCCACCTGGTTGTTCGGCATCGCCCTGAACCTGGCGCGCAACCAGGTGCGGCGCAACTGCGCCGACATGCTCGAACCGGTCGACGAGAACTTCCTCGAACAGATCGCCGACAGCGACGCCGATCCGGCCAAGCTGTACGAGTTGCGCCAGATCGCCGGCAAGGTGCAGGCCTTGCTGGACCAGCTGCCGGCGCCGATCCGCGCCACCTTCGACGCCGTGCTCGACGGCGAGGCCACCTACGAGCAGGCGGCCGAACAGCTCGATATTCCGATCGGCACGGTGCGTTCGCGCGTCTCGCGGGTGCGCACGGCGATGCGCCAGCAGTGCGTCTGACGGCGGCGGCCGGCGCCCGCTCCTAGTCCGGGGCGCGGTTCGCCGCCGCCGCCTCGGCGAACCACGCCGCCGCCTGGTCGGCCAGCGCCATGATGGCGTCGAGCGCGGCCGGCTCGTCGGCGATCTGCCCGACCGGTATGCTGCGGACGATCACGTGGCAGCCGCCGTCGGCCTGCCACAGCAGCTCGGTGGCGCCGGCGCCGTCGGCCAGGGCCGCCGCCGGCCAGCAGCCGTAGGGCAGCTGCGCGCTGCGCGGCAGCGTGGCCAGCACGGTCAGGCAGGGCAGGCCGTCGCGCAGCGTGACGGTGGTCCTGGTGGTGACGACACCGAACTGCAGCTCCAACACGGGCGCCGAGTGCGCCTCGTCGGTCTGGCCGGCCAGGTCGACCATCTCGCGCAGGAAGCGCCGCATGCCCGCCAGGGAGCGATCGAGTTCACCAGTCATGTTGGATCTTCCGCTGCAAGTGGGGCCTTGTGGTTGCCGGCTGCCGTGTCGGCCGCCGGTCGGGTGGGGATGCTGTGGGGATGCGCCATTTTACGCGTCGTCGAGCGGTATGCAAGCGTTTTAGGGCGCCGCAACCTTGCTGAGTGGCGCGCCGGGCGGCCCCGGTTCCGTCCGCGCCGGCGCGCTCCGGCGGCGAAAAAATCGGCGCCGCAGCGCCGATGGCGGGAACTGTTGGCGCGCCGCCGGCCACTCATCTTCAGTCGCTGGAATACACCGCAGGCGACGCAAGAGTTGTTCAACCAGTTGTTCATTCAAGGAGATTGATATGGGTACCAAAGTATCTGGCGCAGCAGGAAGTGGTGCAAACACCGCAGTCGACGACATCGAAGAAACCAACAAGCAGTCGGAGAAGGTCGATGCCGCCAACACCAAGGCGAAGTTCGAGAAGAAGGGCCGCGACGACGCGATGCAGCTGATCTAAGCGGCCGCCGCCAGGGCGGCGCGGGCTGAGACGGCGGGAGGCGCGCCACGCGCGCGCCTCCTCCGCCCCCTGGCGGATTTTCCCACCACGCCGGCGGCTGGCCGGATTCGATGGCAGCAAGGAGAGACGATGATTAACGCGAACAATAGCCGACCGGGCGGCGCGCAGTCGCAGGGCGCCGGCGCACCCCATCCGGGCGCCGACAACCCGCTGGGCCAGGCGGCCCAGCAGGGCGCGGCCGACGCCATGGCGTTCCAGTTGTGGGTGTCGCAGCAGGCCACCTCGCTGGCCAAGTTGAAGGTGTTCCACAGCATGGCCAAGCAGGTCAACGATCAACAGTAGGCGCGCCGCCATGCGCGCGGCGCATGGCGCGGCCCCGGCCCGCCCGGCCGGTCCGACCAGGGAGCGAAGATGGCGCAAACGATAGAGCAGCAAACACCGGCGGCGCGCAGCCTGGCCGACCTGAACGCCGTCAGCGATGCCGGCGAAGACATCGACGACGTGACCGCGTTCACGAAGTTGATCAAGAAGGCCGAGGAAGTGGCCCAGGCGGCCCTGTAGTTAGCATGCGGCGGCGTGCCGTCGCATGCCATCCCGGCAAGCATGGCGCCGTCCCCCTCCGTTCGATTCCCCCCTTTTGTTCTTCCGCGCTCCGCCTTGGCGCCCCGCCTTGGCGCCCCGCCTTGGCGCGCCTAGGCGGGGGCTCAATCCTTGCGCGGCAGGCCGCGCCGGCGCGGCCGCGCCAGTCCGGCCGCCAGATCGGCGTCCGGTTGCGCGCCGGCCGTGGCGTCGAGCAGAACGCGGCGCCAGTTCGGCGCGCCGCGTCCGGGCGCCGACGCGGCCGGACGGGCCGCGCCTTGTGGTGCGCGGCCGCCGGCGTGGCGCTGGCGCGGATTTTTTTGTGCTTGCATGGTCGTCCTTTCGAATGGGTTGGCAGTTACCGTGTAAGTGCGATGGCGGCGGCCCCGGTTCCATCCCGTGCCGGCGCGGCGCGGGGAACTTATGCGGCGCCCGGCCCACCCATGGGCAGACACGACCCGTTGTCCAATCCAGGCAAGAGGAGATCCCATGACCCCAATTCCATCCACCGCCGCGCCGGCCGCCTCGCCGCGTGGCGCCGGCGCCGGCGGCGAGCACCTGACGCTGGAGATCCAGTCGACCGAGCCGTCCGACGGCGCCCGCTTCAGCGCCGCGCTGGAGCGCCAGCTGCAGGCGCGTGGCGGCGTCTTCGGCGCGGCACCGCCGGCCGGCCAGCCGACGCTGGGCGAACGCCTGGCCGGCCGCGCCAGCGGCCTGGCCGGCGACATCCGCAAGGAGCAGCAGAACGTCTCCAAGATGCTGGAGAAGGCCAGCCAGACGGGCGACTCGATGCAACTGATGAAGGCCATGATGGCGCTGAGCGACTACCAGGTGCGGGTGCAGACGATCTCCAAGACCGTGTCGAAGGCGACCCAGGCCTTCGACCAACTGACCAAGCTGCAGTAGCCCATGGCCCATCCACTCGCCATGCGCGCGCGCGCCGCGCTGCGCCAGGCCCGCCTGCGCCTGGCGCGGCCGGCGGCGGCCTGCCTGCTCGGCCTGCTGTGCGCCTGCTCCAAGCTGGTCGACCTGCAAGGCGGCTTGAACGACATCGACGCCAACGAGGTCGTCACGGTGCTGAACCGGCACGGCATCGAGGCGCAGAAGCGCGCCAGCAAGGAGGGCGTGGTGTTGGCCGTCAAGGACGGCGACATCGCCCGCGCCACCGACGTGATGCGCGCCGCCGGCCTGCCGCGGCGGGCCCGCTCCGACCTCGGCACCATCTTCAAGAAGGAGGGCATGATCTCGACGCCGCTGGAGGAGCGGGTGCGCTACATCCACGGCCTGTCGGCCGAGTTGGAGTCGACGCTGCTGCAGTTCGACCGGGTGGTGGCGGCGCGGGTCCACGTGGTGCTGCCGGAGCGCATCGCGCCCGGCGAGCCGATCCAGCCGTCGTCGGCGGCGGTGTTCGTGAAGTACGTGGCGCCGCTGGACGAGGACACGGTGGTGCCGCGCATCCGCAACATGGTCGCCTCCAGCATTCCCGGCCTGGGCGGCGACGAGGGCCGGCGCAAGGTGACGGTGGTGCTGACGGCCAGCGAGTTGAGCGCGCCGGCGGTGGAATGGACCACCGTCGGGCCGTTCCGCGTGATGGCCGACTCGGCCGGCAGCCTGGGCGCCGCGCTGCTGGCCTTGCTGGCGCTCGGCCTGCTCGGCCTGGCGCTCGGCCTGTTGCTGCTGGCGCGGCGCCACGCCGGCGTGGCGGGCTGGCTGGAGCGGCGCTTCGGCGCCGCGCGCGCGCCGCGCGGCCGGGGCGAGGGCGAGGACGACGACGACGCCGCCGGGCCGGCCGAGCCGGCCGCCGGCGCGCAACCTTGATGGCCGCCGCCGACGCCGGCGCGGCCGGCCGGAGCGCGCCGCTGGCCGACGACTTCGTCGACTGGTGGTTCGCGCCGTGGCGCCACGCCGCCCTGGCGCCGGCGCCCGCGGCGGAGCCGCTGGCGCGGCGCGACGGCTACCGCCTGTGGTGCCGCCGGGCCGGCATCGCGGCCGAGTTGCCGGCCGCCTTCGACCCCGCTTGGCAGGTGGCGGCGGGCGGCGACGGCGCCACGCTGCGCGCCGCCGCGCGCCTGTTCGCCGGCCTGCTGGCGGCGCGCGCGCAGCGCGCCGCCATGCTCGGCGAGCTGTCCCCGGCCGAGCGCAAATGGTGCCTGGGGGTGGCCGCGACCCAGCCGCTGCTGGCCTGCGCCGCGCCGCCCTACGCGGCCGGCGACGCGCTCGAGGTGGCCGGCCTGGTCGAGCTGGCGCGCCGCCTGGAGCCGCGCTTCGCCGGCCTGTGGCCGCGTCTGCGCCTGGGCCTGCCGGCGGCGCTGGCGGCGCGGGTCGACGCGCTGCTGCCGGCCGCCGCCGGGCAGCCGGCGGAGGCGTCGCCGCGGCGCGCCCAGCGCTGCTGGCGCCTGTGCCTTGGCCGCCTGGCGGCGCCGCTGTGAAACCGATTCGAACGGGAGGCATCAGATGACAGACTTTTGCGTGGCCACGCTGGCGCCGGCGGCGGACCTGGCGGGCCGGCACGGCGTGTGGCGCGGTGCCGCGCTGGCCCGCTGCGCCGACGCCGAACTGGTGGCGCGGGGCATGCTGGCGGCGGCGCACGCGGAGGCCGACGCGGTGGCGCGGCAGGCGCGCGGCGCGGCGCTGGCCGCCGAGCAGGCGGTCGAGCGGCGCACGCTGCAGCGCGCCGCCGAGCTGCTGCAAGGGCTGCAGGGGGCCAGGGCGGCGCTGCTGCTGCGCACCGAGGAGCTGGTGGTCGACCTGGCGCGGGCGCTGTTCGAGCGCCTGGTGTTGGAGGCGACGCCGCGCCAGCGCGTCGAGGCTGCGCTCAGGCGGCTGCTGCAGGAGGCGCCGCCCAAGCTGGCCGAGGCGCTGCTGTACGTGCATCCGGACGACGCCGCGCTGCTGCCGGCGCTGGACTGGGAGCTGCGCCACGACCCGGCGCTGGCGCCCGGCACGTGCCGGCTGGAGGCGGCCAGCGGCGAGTGGCGCGCCGACTTCGGCGCTGCGGTGGCCGCGCTCGGCTCTGCCCTCGCCGCCGCCGCCGTGGCCGACCCCGCCGTCGACGGCCGGGAACCGATGGACTAACACGAGCGCGTCCGGCGGACGCGCAGAAGGGAAGCAAACCATGTTCAACGCGATTTCGACCTCGGCGGCCATGCTGGGGAAGCTGGCCACGGCGCTGCCGGCGCTGGCGCCGAAGGCCGAGGCGGCGGCGGCGCTGGTGTCCACCGGCACGGCCAGCCACCAACTGCTGGCCGCGACGGGGGGCGGCGCCAAACTGCGCCGCCAGCTCGAGCAGAAGTTGTCCGCGCAGGGCCTGGCCGGCAAGATCGGCGGCGCGCTGCCGCTGGCGGCCGAGGGCCTGAAGCTGTTGGGCGCCACCCTCGCCTCGTTGCTGGGCGAGCAGTTCGGCCGGCACCTGGCGAAGGACGAGCGGGGCGCCGCCGCCGGCCATGCGGCCCGGCTGCGGGCGGGCGACGCCGGCAAGGAGAGCCTGACCCAGACCAAGCTGTTCCTCGAGGGCCTGCTGGAACGGGTCGAGGCGGAGATCGCCGGGGTGCCGTCGCAGGCCGCCGGCGCGCCGGCGGAGGGCGCCAAAGCGGCGCAGGACATCGACGGCCTGAAGGAATTCTTCGAGCTCGTGAAAAAGGGGCGGGAGGCGGCCATGAGCCTGATCTGATCCGGCGAAAAATAGCCGGGCGGGGGGCGAACCGGCCACCGCCGCGCGCCACTCATGAGGACATTCCGCAGCCACTTCACCGGGGGTACACCAGATGTCCAGTCAAATGATCCAGTCGCTACGCCGCTTGAGCAACCGTTCCGACGAGACCGCCGAGCAGATGGCCGACTTCGCGCGGCGCCAGAGCGCCGGCGAACAGCCCGACCCGGCCGAGTTCGGCGCCCTGCTGCGCCAGCGCTCGGTCACCCACGACGTCATGTCGGCCCAGCTCAAGCTGCTCGAGAAGCCGTTGCGCACCGTGCTGCAGGAGACCAAATAGGCCATGGACGAGGAGATCGCGCAATGGCTGCGGGAGCAGCCCCTTGACGAGCCGGTCGAGATCGACGGCGAGTTCGTCTACCTGGCGCCGCGCCAGGACGGCGCCGAGCTGGGCGCCATCCTGGTCCACGCCTATTCGCCGGCCCAGCTGCAGGAGGCGCTGCGCCTGGGCTTCCAGAGCGCGCTGCATTTCGACGCCGGGCTGGGGCACACGGCCGACGGCCGCAACCTGGTGCTGACGCGATGGCTGCCCCGGGTCGACGGCTGGATCGACGCCGCCGCCCAGCTCGAGCAGCTGCTCGACCAGCTGGCCATGTGGCGCGCCGCGCTGGGGCCGCGCCAGGCGGCGCTGCCGGGCGCGGAGCAGCGCAGCGAGCAGCGCCTGCGCCAGATGCTGAGCGGGGCGGCGCCATGAGCGGCGCGGCGCCCTGGCGCCGCCTGGCGGCCGCGCTGGCGGCGGCGCTGCTGCTGTGCGGCGCGCCGGCCGGCGCCGCCACGCCGGCCGGCTGGAAGGACAGCGGCTTCTCGATCGACGCCAACGGCATGAAGCTGAGCGAGGTGCTCGAGGAGTTCGGCCGCGTCTACGGCGTGCGCGTGGCCGTCAGCGCCAACGGCGCGGCGGCCGTCAAGGGCCGCCTGAAGGCCGACAGCGGCGCCGGCTTCCTCGACCACATGATGCAGCAGTACCGCTTCCGCTGGTTCGTCTACAACGACACGCTGTACGTCGTGCCGCGCGACGAGAACGCCTCGAAGCGGCTGGAGATCGGCGAGGACGCGGTGCAGGACGCCAAGGAGGCGCTGATCGGCCTGGGCCTGTTCGACAGCCGCTTCGGCTGGGGCGAGCTGCCCGACGAGGGCACGGTGATCGTCAGCGGCCCGCGCGCCTACGTCAACCTGGTGCGCGACGTGCTGCTGCCGGAGGAGGGCAAGGCGCGCCAGAAGGGCCGGCAGATCATGGTGTTCCGCCTGAAGTACGCCAGCGCCAACGACCGCGTCATCACCAGCCGGGGCCAGGCCGAGACCATCCCCGGCGTCAAGACCATCCTGAACAACCTGCTGTACGGCCCCGCCTCGGGCGAGAAGCTGGTCGACCTGCGCGGCCGCTTCGACGCGGCCAGCGTCAAGCGCTCGCGCCTGGACAAGGGCGGGCGCGGCGGCGCCCACGAGGTGGGCAACAGCATGCTGGCGCAGGGCGAGCGGGCGCAGCGCGAGCGCGGCCAGCGCGACGGCGACGCCGACGAGGCCGAGCGCGAACGCGAGCGGCCGGCGCGCGGCCAGGCGGCGCCGGCGGAGGAGCGCGCCCGCATCGAGGCCGACCCCTCGCTCAACGCGATCATGATCTACGACAGCGTCAACAAGCACGAGATGTACAAGAACCTGATCGCCCAGCTCGACATCGAGCCGCAGCAGATCGAGATCGAGGCGCTGATCGTCGACATCGAGCGCAGCAAGCTGTCCGAGCTGGGCGCCGAGTGGGGCGTGCGCAGCGGCAACGTCGTCAGCACGATCAACAGCAGCGGCGCCGATTCGAAGGGCATCGACCTGCCGATCCCCGGCGCCACCCTGTTGATCAGCAACGCGGCGCGCTTCTACGCCCGCCTGAAGGCGCTCGAGAGCGACGGCCAGGCGCGGGTGCTGGCGAAGCCGACCGTGCTGACGCTCGACAACGTGGCCGCCGTGCTGGACCTGAACCAGACCGCCTACGTGCCGCTGGTCGGCGAGCGCGTCGCCGACCTGGCCAACGTCACCGCCGGCACCATGCTGCGCGTGGTGCCGCGCATCGTGCGCGAGGGCGACGCCACGCGGGTGCGGCTGGAGGTCGACATCGAGGACGGCGCGCTGGGCGACGTCGCGTTGAAGAGCAACGTCACGCGCTCGACGATCAGCACCCAGGCCATCGTCGACCTGCAGCACACGCTGATGATAGGCGGCTACCACGCCGAGTCGGTGTCGAGCAGCACGCAGAAGACCCCGCTGTTGGGCGACATTCCGCTGTTCGGCAAGCTGTTCCGCAGCGAGAAGACGGCGCACAGCAGCCGCGAGCGGCTGTTCCTGATCACGCCGCGCCTGTCCGGCACCACCGGCGCGGCGACGGCGCTGGAGCGCTCGCGTGCCGCCAGGCTGGCGCGCCGGGTGGCGCTGGAGGAGCAGCGCGAGGCACAGCGCGAGGCGCAGAGGGAGGCGCCGCGCAAGACGGCCGAGGAGCAGCCCAAGGCGGCGCCGGAGCCGAGCGCGCAGGAGCGCGAGCAGGCCGCCGCCATCGCCGCCAAGCTGGCCACCGGCGCGGCGTCGGTGGTGCTGCAGGAGGAGGCGGCGCCGCGTCCGCGCAAGGCCAAGTGCAAGCGGGCCAGGGCGGTGTGGCCGCCGGCGGCGTAGCGGCCGGCGCGGCGAAATTCTTCGGCGCCTGGAACAAACGGCGTGCGCCGATGACTCATCTATGCTCACTACCGAGCGTCACCCACAGCCATAGGAGAACACCATGATGCCAGTGCCAGCCATGCTCGCCATCGCCAAGCCCCTCGTCGACATCGCCCTCAACGTCGCCGAGCATGTCGACAAGAAGAAAAAGCAGGAGAAGGGCGACTCCGCCGACGTGAAATAGCCCCGGGGCGCCTAGCGCCCTGGGCCCCGTCGCCCGCTTGAGCAGGCAATGCCGGCGGCACCGCGAGGTGCCGCCGGCATTTTTTCGTCGCGCCGCGGCGCCGGCGGACGAAAAAAATCCGGCCGGGCGCGGGCCGGGCCGGATCGGGCGGCGGCGCCGCCGCGACGCCTAGGAGAGCTCGTACACCGTGCCGTCCTTGAGCGCCTGGCGGTAGTCGCTGATCGCCAGCAGGCCGTCGTGGCTGCCCGTCTGCGAGGCCTCGATCTCCTTGAACAGCTCGGCGCCGTTGGCCATGTAGCGGCGCGCCGCGTCCTGCACCTCGGGCGGCACGGCGATGGTGCCGCCGCCGTCCTTGGTCAGGTAGCCGGTGCGCGCCATCTGGTCCATCTGCTCGCTGCTGAGCATGGCGCCGCCCAGCGTCCGGTCCTGGAACTCGCTGATCGCCAGGGCCGAGCGCGAGCGGCCCGGCAGGTGGTCCTCGTCCGGCCGCTGGTAGCCCTCGCTCTCCTCGCTCGGCGCCGACAGCATGCCGTCCTTCAGCGCGTTGTCGTAGTCGCCGGTGCCGAGCCGGCCGTCGTGCTTGCCGTCGCTGGCCGATTCGAGCTGCTTGAACAGGGCGGCGTCGTCGGCCATCATGCGCTGGGCGGCGGCCTGCATCTCGGGCGGCACGGCGACGGTGCTGCCGTCGTCCTTGGTCAGGTAGCCGGTGCGCGCCATCTGGTCCATCTGCTCGCTGCTCATCAGGGCGACGCCCTGCTGGTTCTGGAAGTCGCGCACCGCGTGGGCCGCGTTGGCGGCGCTCGGCAGCCGGTAGTCGCGCGGCCGGCAGAACGTCTCCGCGTCGCCGCCCTTGGCCGACAGCATGCCGTCCTTCAGCGCGTGGTCGTAGTCGCCGGTGCCGAGCTGGCCGTCGTGCTGGCCGTCGGTGGCCGCCTCGAGCTGCTTGAACAGCGCGCCGCCGTCGGCCATCATGCGCTGCGCCGCCGCCTGCACCTCGGCCGGCACGGTGACGGTGCTGCCGTCGTTCTTCTTCAGGTAGCCGGTGCGCGCCATCTGGTCCATCTGCTCGACGCTCAGGTTGGCGCCCTTCAGCTCCTCCTGCTGGAAGTCGCGGATGGTGTGGGCGGCGGCGCCGCCCGAGGGCAGCTGGTACTCGCCGTGGTGCAGCACCACGTCGGGCTCGTGGCGGTGGCGCGACAGCATGCCGTCCTTCAGCGCGTTGTCGTAGTCGCCGGTGCCGAGCTGGCCGTCGTGCCGGCCGTCGCTGGCCGCCTCGAGCTGCTTGAACAGCTTGCCGTCGTGCGCCATGAAGCGCTTGGCGGCGTCCTGCACCTCGGCCGGCACGGCGACGGTGCCGCCGTCGTTCTTGGTCAGGTAGCCGGTGCGCGCCATCTGGTCCATCTGTTCGGCGCTCAGGTTGGCGCCCTTCAGCTGCTCGTCCTGGAAGTCGTGGATGGTGCGCGCCGCGTGCGGCGAGGAGGGCAGCAGCTGGTCGCCGCGGCCGACGCCGCCGTCGCAGCGCCCGCCGTGCTGCGACAGCTTGCCGTGCTTGAGCGCCTGGTAGTAGTCGCCGGTGCCCAGCATGCCGTCGTGCTTGCCGTTGCTGGCCGACTCGACCGACTTGAACAGCCGGCCGTCGTGCGCCATGAAGCGCTTGGCGGCGTCCTGCACCTCGGGCGGCACGGCGATGGTGGCGCCGCCGTCCTTCTTCAGGTAGCCGGTGCGGGCCATCTGGTCCATCTGCTCCGAGCTCAGCATGGCGCCGCCCAGCTTGTCGTGCTGGAAGCGGTTGATGGTCTCGGCCGCCCTGCCCGCCGGGGGCAGCGCGTATTCGTGGCAGGAGCCGACCACCTCGCTGCGCCGGTCGCGCGGCGCCAGCGTGCCGTCCTTCAGCGCGTTGTCGTAGTCGCCGGTGCCGAGTTGGCCGTCGTGCTTGCCGTCGCTGGCCGACTCGAGCTGCTTGAACATCTTGCCGCCCTCGGCCATGTAGCGCTTGGCGGCCTGCCGCACCTCGGCCGGCACGGCGACGGTGCTGCCGTCGTTCTTGGTCAGGTAGCCGGTGCGCGCCATCTGGTCCATCTGCTTCGAGCTGAGGTTGGCGCCGCCCAGCGCCGATTTCTGGAAGTCGCGGATGGTGGCGCCGGCGCTGGCCGCCGACGGCAGGCGTTCCCTCTTGTGGTGCTGGCCGCGCTCCTCGCCCAGCCATTCGCGCAGCGCCCGCTTGACCCGGTTCGGCAGCGGCAGGTCGTCGATCGCGTCGTCGCCGCCGCGCGGGCGCCGCTCGCCACGGCGCGGCGGGCCGTTGTCGCCGTCCTCGTCGTCGGCGCAGCGCTGCTTGTGGTGCTGGCAATCGGGGCCGCCGGCCCCCTCGTCCTCTTCGACGGTGACGGTGGCGGTGTAGGTGACGGTTCTCACTGATGTCATGGATGCTCCTGGTTGGTCTGCGGGGCGCCCGCGGACGGGCGTTCCATTGAGTGCCGGCGCCGGCGCCATGGTTCCGTCGCGGCAGGGAACCGCCGGCGCCGCCGGCGCCACTCACCGGACATGAGAGAGATCGCCTACCAGCCCAACCCAACGGCGGCCTTCGCGCCGCACGACAACCATCCGGCCGCGCCGGCCCAGGCGGCGCCGCGGCCGGGTGCCGGCGCCGCGCCCGGCGCGCCCGGCGCGGCGCCGGCGCGGCCGCGCGCCGAGCCGGGCGAGGCCGGCCGCGTGGTCGCCAGCGCCGTGTTCGACGAGCTGGCCGGCGTCGGCCAGCCGCAGCCCAAGCGGCGCGACCTGAAGCAGCGCCTGGCCGGCGTGCAGCAGCGCCCGCGCGGCGCCCAGCGCACGCAGCTGACCCGCATCAACCTGAACCCGGACGAGGACGACGAGCCGGTGCGGACGGCGGCGCTGGCCACGCTGACGGCGCTGCGCGACGGCGGACGGGGCAAGCTGAGCGAGGAGCTGGCGGCCAGCTACGACTCGCTGCAGCACTACGCGCTGCTGCACAACGCGCTGTGCGAGCTCGACCAGCAGCAGCTGCCGGCGGCCGTCCAGCGCCGCCTCAAGGACGAGCTGGGCGGCATGCTGGGCGAGTTGATGGAGCAGCACCGCGACGAGATCCGCCACGGCCTGGAGGACAGCGAGGAGCTGGCGGCGGCGATGCAGCGCATGGCCGGCGGCAGCGAGGCGCGGCCGGCCTCGCTGCGCGAGCTGCGCTTCCTGTACGGCGCCAAGGGCAAGGGCGCCTTCGACTCGCCGCTGACGCCGCTGGCGATGTCGAAGGCGCTGTTCCAGCGCTTCGGCGCGGCCAACTTCAGCAGCGGCCTGTCCGGCCTGCACACCAAGATGTCGGCCGAGCTGCGCGCCGAGCAGAGCAAGGGCATGACGCCGCGGCTGTGGCTGTGCATGTCCGACGCCGGCGCCTTCGGCCTGGTCAAGTCGACCTTCCGCGTCGCCGTCGAGCTGCGCCGCGACCTGGTGGCCAAGGCGCGCGTGCTGCCCAAGGCCAGCCCGGCGGCGATGACGCAGTCGCTGTTGACGCTGGTCGAGGCGGGCCGCCCCAAGGCGCTCGGCGTGGTGGCGCAGATCCACGACCTGCGCCACGCCGACGCCGCCACCCGCGACCGCGTCTACACCCAGGTGCTGCAGGCGGTGCGCACGCTGCCGACCACGCTGTGGCCGCTCGACAAGATGGCCCAGCGCGTCGAGCTGCTCGACGAGCTGGGCAGGCAGGTCAGCAGCACCCACAAGGGCATGCCGCTGATGGAGACCAGCGTCGAGCGGCGCGAGCGGGCCTGGCGCAGCCAGTTCGAGCGGGGCCGCGAAGAATGAACCACCACCACCGGGAGCGAACATGGAAGACTTGTTGAGACAACTGGCCGGCAGCGCGCGGCGCGAGGGCGGCGTGGCCAGCCAGACGCTGGACAACGGCATGGAACTGCTGGTCTATCCGCTGCCGGCCGGCGGCGCCATCGTCGGCCTGGGCGGCGGCCGGGCCGGCCGGCCGCGCGCCGAGGAGCTGCTGCGCCGGCGCGCGCGCGACATGGCGCGCCTGGGCGACTGGCTGCCGGCCCAGTTCGTCGACGGCGGCTGCTACCTGCTGCGCCGGCTGCCGCCGGCGGCGCTCGACGGCGCCGCCGCGCCGCTGTCGGACGAGCAACTGGCGGCGGCCGAGGAGCTGCTGCAATGAGCGCCGTCGGCCCGGGCCTGGGCGCGCGCCAGGCGGGGGGCGCCGGCGTCGACGCCGGCGAGATCCACAACCTGGCGGCGCAGCTGGCGCCGCGCCAGGTGCTCGGCGCCGAGCTGGCGCCGGAGCAGGCGGCCGTCTCGCTGGCGGCCGCCGACGCGGCCACGCCGGGCGCCGCCGCCGCGCTGACCCGGCTGCTCGGGCCGGCCCTGACGGTGGCCAGCGCGGCCTGGTGCGGCGACCCGCTGCCGGCCATGCGGGCGCTGCAGAAGCGCCTGGTCGAGCACTCGCTGGGCCTGGCGGCGGCGCGGCGCGGCGACTGCATGGCGGCCATCGTGGTGCTCGAGCAGGCGGTGCGCCTGCGCCTGCGCCTGCAGCAGATGCGCCTGAGCGAGGCGGAGCTGGCGTGCGGGCGCGCCGGCGCCAAGCCGGCATGAGCGGCCGCGTCCACGGCGGCGGCCGGCGCGACGGCGCCGCCGCCGAGCTGGCGCTGGCCATCGGCCTGGTCTGGGGCCACCTCAGCGTCGGCCAGTACCAGGCGGCCGACGCGCTGGCGCGCGGCTGCCTGGCGTTGTGGCCGGACGAGCCGCGGCTGGCCTGGATGGCCGCCTACGCCGCCATCGAGCTGTTCGAGCCGGCGGCGCCGCAGGCGCGCGCGGCGCTGCGCTCGCTGGCGGCGCTGCAGGCGCGCGCCGGCGCCGACGGCGCCGCCTGGGCCGCCTGGGCCGCGCTGCTGCGCCGCCGCGCCGGCCCGGCCGGCGGCGAGGGCGCGCCATGCTGATGCCCCTGGTGCTGCGCCTGAACCGGCTGGCGGCGCGCGTGGCCCGCCGCGCCGAGCTGTTCGCCGCCGGCGTCGTCATCGCCATCGTGCTGATGCTGGTGCTGCCGATGCCGGTCTGGCTGCTCGACATCCTGATCGCCATCAACCTGTGCGCCGCCGGCCTGATGGTGGTGGTGTCGATGTACATGCCCGGCCCGACCGCCTTCACCACCTTCCCCGCCGTGCTGCTGCTGACCACGCTGTTCCGCCTCGCCATCGAGGTCGCCACCACGCGGCTGATCCTGCTCGAGGGCTTCGCCGGCCACATCGTCGAGACCTTCGGCAACTTCGTCGTCGGCGGCAACCTGGTGGTCGGCCTGGTGGTGTTCCTGATCCTGACGGTGGTGCAGTTCATCGTCATCACCAAGGGCTCGGAACGGGTCTCCGAGGTGGCCGCCCGCTTCTCGCTCGACGCCATGCCGGGCAAACAGATGTCGATCGACAGCGACCTGCGCGCCGGCCTGCTGAGCGGCGACGAGGCGCGCCGCAAGCGCACCGAGCTGGGCAAGGAGAGCCAGCTGCACGGCGCCATGGACGGCGCCATGAAGTTCGTCAAGGGCGACGCCATCGCCGGCCTGTGCATCGTCGCCGTCAACCTGATCGGCGGCATCTCGATCGGCGTGATCCAGCGCGGCATGACGGCGGCCGACGCGATGCAGCTGTACTCCATCCTGACCATCGGCGACGCGCTGATCGCGCAGATCCCGGCGCTGCTGATCTCGCTGGCGGCCGGCATGATCACCACCCGCATCGCCGGCGACGAGCCGGAGGAGGGCGAGGCGGCGCCCAACATCGGCCAGACCATCGTCGCCGAGCTGTTCGCCGAGCCCAAGGCGCTGCTGACGGCGGCCTTCATCATGCTGCTGTTCGGCGCCATCCCCGGCATGCCGCTGCTGGTGTTCGGCACGCTGGCGGCCGGCCTGGCGCTGGGCGGCGCGCTGGGCCTGCTCAAGCCGCTGGCCGAGGCCGAGCTGCAGCGCCAGAGCGAGGACGAGGACAAGCGCAACGCCAAGATCGTCGACCTGACCGCCTTCGCCGCCACCAAGCCGTTCATCGTGCGCATGCCGGCGGCGCTGGCCGGTGCCGCCGCCGCCGAGGCGATCAACGGCGCCGTGCGCATCATGCGCAACGGCGTGCTCGAGCACCGCGGCATCCCCGACGTGCAGAACATCGAGTTCCAGCACCACGCCTCGATCCCCAGCGGCCGGGTGCACTTCCTGATGGCCGAGGTGCCGCTGGTCGACGTCGAGATCCGCTCCGGCTGGGCGGCCACCTCGGAGACGGCCGAGCGCATGCGCGAGCTCGGCTTCAGCGCCGTCGACGACGTGGTCAGCGGCACGCGCCGGCGCCGCGTCTGGGTGCGCCTGGACGACGAGGAGCAGCTCAAGGCGGCCGGCGTGCGCTACCTGAAATGGGAGGCGGTGCTGGCCAGCGACATCGAGGTCGAGATGCTGCGCAACTGCCAGATGTTCGTCGGCGTGCACGAGGTGCAGCGCTTCACCCGCTGGGCCGAGCGCCGCTTCCCCGAGCTGGGCAAGGAGATCGCCAAGTCGGTCACGCTGCCGCGCCTGACCGAGGTGGTGCAGCGCCTGGCGCGCGAGGGCGTCTCGCTGCGCAACGCCCGGCTGGTGCTGGAGACCACGCTGGAGTGGTCGCAGAAGGAGCGCGACCCGGACGTGGTGGCCGACTACGTGCGCCTGGCGCTGAAGCGCCAGCTGTGCCACGAGGTGGCGCGCGACGGCCTGATCGAGGTGGTGCTGCTGTCGCCCGAGCTGGAGGACCAGCTGCGCGGCGCCATGCGCCAGACCAGCCAGGGCACCTACCTGGAGCTCGACCCGGAGGTCGAGCAGGCCATCCTCGACCGCCTCGGCGAGCTGGCCGGCACCGGCGGCACGCCGGCCGCGCCGCCGGTGCTGGTGACGGCGGCCGACATCCGCCGCTCGGTGCGCAAGCTGATCGAGGAGGAGTTCTTCTCGGTGCCGGTGTTCGCCTTCTCCGAGCTGACCCAGCACGCCCGCGTGCAGCCGGTGGGGATGATCGAGCTGTGACGCCGGCCCGCGCCCGCCGGCGCCGGCCGGCGCGGGCCTTGCCGCGTCAGGGCGCCGGCCGGCTGGCGTAGCGGCTGCGTTCGCGGAAGTGCTGCATCGTCTCGGTGAAGGCCTGCTCGGCGGCCTGGCGCACCTCGTCGCCGGCCTGGCCGACCATCAGCTGGCTGTAGTCGGAGACGAACTCCTCGGCCGAGCGGGCGGCCAGCGCCAGGGCCGCGTCGCGGCTGGGCGCGGCCGCGACCGAGGCGGCCAGCGCCGGGCCGCGCGCCGGGTCCAGGTCCAGGCCCAGGCCGAGGCCGGGGCCCTGCTGCGGCTCGGCCGGCGGCGGCTGCGCCGCCAGCGGGGCGGCGTCGAGCTGGTTGCCGACCCACATCGAGGAGTGCAGCGAGTGGCCGCCGTCGTAGTTGACGAACATCATGGTGGCGAGCAGCACGTCCTTTTGCTCGAACAACTGGGGCGCGCCGTTGTCGCCGGGCGTGCCGTGCAGGTCGGCGCTCAGGTGCAGCATCAGGTTGGTGGTGCCGGAGACGCCGCCGACCCAGGGCAGGCCATGGCTGAGCGCCTGTTGCACGGCCGCCGGCAGGCGCTGGTCGAGCGGCCCGGGGATCACGTTGCCGAGGTGGTCGCGCTGGCCTTCCACTTGGTCGAAGTCGATGCGGTTGCGGCGTCCGGGCAGGATGGCGGCCTGCAGCGGATCGTTGCCCGCCTGCGGCGGCGCCGGCATCGCCCCCTGGTGGCGCATCATGGTGCCGATTTCCGCATGGGTCTCCACCGTCTCCCTGGTGCGCACCTCGGCGTGGGCGAAGCTCCAAGCGTTGAGCGTGCGCGCGATCTCCAGTTGGCCGTGGTCGAGCACGCTCCTGGCCAGGGCCGGGCAATGGGCGCAACTGGCGAGCACGCCCGGCGGCTGCATGCCGAGCAGCGGGCCGGCCGCCGCCTCGGCGATCTGCGTCGCCAGCAAGTCCTGCAGTTGCGCGCGGTTCATCGGCGCCAGGGTCTGCGCCGTATGGGGCGTGCCCGCGGCGGCGAGCAGCTGGCTGCGCAGGCGCTCCACCAGCTTCGCCTCCAAAGGCGGGCGCAGGGTCGCCGCCGGCGTCGGCGCCGCCTGTGCCTTGCGCAGGCCCTCGACGTGGGCCGCCAACTGCGCGTCCAGCCGCGCCGGCAACTGCAGCCTCAACTCGGCCTGCAACTCGGTGCGCAGCGTGGCCTCCAGCCGCGTGCGCATTGGCGCGGCCATCTGCCACTGCACCTGCCGGTCCACCTCGCCGGCCAGCCACGCTTGCACCTCGGCCTCGACGGCGGCCTGCGGCCGGCCCGGCCTTGTGCTCTGGGTGTGGGCGCGGCACGGCGCCTCGTGCTGGGCCCTGACCGCCGTTTCGGTTTGCGGGCGCAGCAGGGCGGCCTGCTGACGCTGCGCCCGCATCGCCGGTGGATCGTTGCGGTGGGCGTCCAGCGCCGTGGCCGTGGCCTGGCCCAGTCGCGCCTGCAGCGTGGCATAGTCGGTGTGTTGCGCGCGCGCCAGCGCGTTCAGGAAGTCGCCCTGCTTGTCCTGCCGGTTGACCTGGCCGCCGATCACGCCCATGTAGTTCTGGTCGGCCTTCTGCCGCCAGGCCGGCGTCGGCCACGGATCCTTGATCAGCAGCTTGACCGCCACATAGGGGATCGCCAGGCAGTCGATGCCGTTGTCCTTGGCCGAGCGCAGGAAGGCGTCGAGCGCGTGGTGCTTGGCGGCCGGATCGGTCGCGCCGAGGAAGCTCTGCAGCAGAGGCGATTTCAGTCCCCAGCTGCGCGGGTCGTCGTTCAGGGCCTGGTGCAGGTCGGCGACGTGCCTGGCGATGGTGGCACCGTGGATCTGCCGGTCCGCCGGCGTCAGCCACGGCATCAGGTAGCGGTGGGCGATGGCGTTGCCGACCACCGCCATGCCGTCCTTCATCCGCTGCGGCGGATTGGCCACCAGGGCGGCGGTGAAGGCGCTGTCGTAGCGGCGGCCGTAGACGTTGTCGTGCAGGCGG
This sequence comes from Rugamonas rubra, assembly GCF_900114705.1. Lineage (GTDB taxonomy): Bacteria > Pseudomonadota > Gammaproteobacteria > Burkholderiales > Burkholderiaceae_D > Rugamonas > Rugamonas rubra. The sequence goes on along the minus strand of NZ_FOTW01000010.1, from coordinate 120,332 downwards.
GTTTTGTGGGGCAGCTCGGCGCGGTCGCGGTTGAAGTTGTCGTGCTCGACGCCGGGCAGCTGGCTGTGCAGGTGTTTCGCCAGGTCGCGCAGCCGGTGCAGCCCGGCCTGCTCGCAGCTGGCGGCGACCTGGCTGAAGTAGGCGCGGCTGTCGGCGAAGCTCAGTTCGTGCCGGAGCCACTTTTCCTTGGCGGCCGGCAGCAGCGCGGTGAGCGTGTTCATGCCGGCTTGTTGGACCGGTGTCCGGCCGGCCAGGGCGTTGGCGGCGCGGATGTCGTCGTCCAGGGTCGCCATCCACTGCATCATGCATTCGGTCGGCATGCGTTGCAGGTGCAGCGGCACGCCGAGGGGCGGGCGGGCGGCGTTGCTGACCATGGTTTGGATCTGCCCCGCCGTGTTGCGGGCGGGGTGGGGCTGCGCCGTCGCCGGCGTTGCCGCCGTCGTCGTCGGCGTTGCCGCCGCCGCTGGCGGCAGCGGTGTGGCGGGCGCCGCGGCGCCGCCTGCGTTGCTTGGCAAGACGGCGCTGCCGTACCCTTGTGTGGTGATGACCATGCCGGGTGTCTCCTGGTGGTGGGGAAGGGAGGGCGAGAGCGCCGGGAGGCGTGCCGCGCCCGCCAATGAGTGGCTTTGGCGGCGTGCCGGTTCGCCCGCGCCACGCCGAGTTTTGCGCGCGTCGACGGCGGCCCGGGGCAGGGAACCAAGCGGCGGCGGGCGCGACTCACCAGCATACGTGTGCCTGTTGGCGGGAGGTTGGATCATGTTCGAATTGCGGGTTTTGAACGGTTTGCACCGGGGCGCGGCGCTGCCGCTCGACGAGCAGACCCTGCTCATCGGCGCCGGCGACGACGCCGACGTGGTGCTGGTCGACCCCGGCGTGGCGCCGCGCCACGCCAGCCTGTCGGCCAGCGGCGACGGCTGGCTGCTGGCGGCGCTCGACGGCCTGCTGTACCCGGCCGACAGCGCGCGGCCGCACAGCGCGCTCGACCTGGCGGCGGGCGACTGCGCGCGGCTCGGCCCGATCTGGCTGGCGGTGATGGCGCAGGACGCGGCCTGGATCGCGCCGCCGGCGCAGCCGAGCGACGGCCCCTGGTTCGACGGCGCCGACGACGCGGCCGACGGCCCGGCGGGGGAAGGCGGGGCGGCCCGGCCGCCGGCGCAAGGCGGGCCCGACGAGGCGGCCACGGCGCCGGCGGCGGCGTGCGCGGACGCGGCGGCGCCGGCCGGCGCGGCGCGGCCGGGACCAGCCGGCGGCGCCGGCCGGCGCCGCGTGCTGCTGGCGCTGCTGGCGGCCATGCTGAGCTGCGCGGCGGCCTACGCCATCACCGGCAAGCCGGAGGGCTCGCTGGCGTCCAAGCAGGCGGCGGCGCGGGCGCGGCTGGACGGCCCGGCGGCGGCGGGCAAGCCGGCCGACAAGACGGTGGCGGCGGCCTTCGACGCGCCGCATGCGGACGCGGCGGCGGCCCGCCCGCTCACCGCCGACGAGCTGCGCGCCGCCTTCCGCAAGCGCCTGTCCGACGCCGACCTGTTGAAGCGCTTCGACCTCGACCTGCAGGAGCGGCAGTGGCTGATGCAGGCCGCGCTGGACGACGAGGAGGCCGACCGCTTCGCCCGCATCCTGACCGCCTTCGTCAAGCAGCACCACATCGGCTTCCACGTCAGCGCCAAGATCGGCAGCGGCGAATCGATGTTGCCGTTCAAGATCAAGCAGGTGGTGTCGGGCGCCAACGCCAGCGTCATCACCCAGGACGGCGAGCGGGTGTATGTCGGCGACGAGTACCGTGGCGTGCGGCTGGTGGCGATCCAGGCCAACCAGCTGAGCTTCGCCGGCAAGCGCAAGATCGAGGTGAAGTGGTGAGCGCCGCCGTGGCCGCCGATCCGGCCGACGGCGCCGCCGACGCGCGCGCCGCCGCCGCCTTCGACGCGGCGCTGGCGGCCGAGCTGGCGCGCCTGCGCGGCGTGCTGCCGGCCTGGCTGGCGCGCCTGCCGGCGCAGCCCGGCCTGAGCAGCCACGGCAAGGTGTCGCAGGTGCTGGGCACGCTGATCGAGGCGCACATGCCGCCGGTGCGCATCGGCGAGCTGTGCCACCTGCACGACCCGGCGCGGCCGGGCCGGCCGATGCTGGCCGAGGTGGTCGGCTTCACCGACAAGGCGGCCATCCTGTCGGCGCTCAGCCCGCTCGAGGGCGTCTCCAACCGCACCGTGGTCGAGCCGCTGCGGCGCGCCCACTCGGTGGAGGCGGGCGACCACCTGTACGGCGCGGTGCTCGACGGCTTCGGCCGCGTGCTGTTCCGCGCCCCGGCGGCGGCCGGCAACGTGGCCACCTGGCGCGCCACGGTGCCGGTGATCCGCGACGCGCCGGTGGCCACCGACCGGCCGCGCATCAGCGTGCCGCTGGCCACCGGCGTGCGCGCCATCGACGGCATGCTGACCATGGGCGTGGGCCAGCGCATCGGCGTGTTCGCCGGGCCGGGCTGCGGCAAGACCACGCTGATGGCGGCCATCGCCCGCGGCTGCGAGGCCGACGTCATCATCTTCGGCCTGATCGGCGAGCGCGGCCGCGAGCTCAACGAGTTCCTCGAGCACGAGCTCGACGAGGCGCTGGTGCGCAAGACCATCATCGTCTGCGCCACCTCGGACCGCACCTCGATGGAGCGCTCGCGCGCCGCCTTCACCGCCACCGCCATCGCCGAGGCCTTCCGCGCGCGCGGCAAGAAGGTGCTGCTGTTGATCGACTCGCTGACCCGCTTCGCCCGCGCCCAGCGCGAGATCGGCCTGGCGGCCGGCGAGCCGCCGGCGCGCGGCGGCTTCACGCCCTCGGTCTACACCAACCTGCCGCGCCTGATCGAGCGCGCCGGCAGCACGCCGGAGGGCTCGATCACCGCCATGTACACCGTGCTGGTCGACGGCGAGAACGCCTCCGACCCGATCGGCGACGAGGCCAAGTCGCTGCTCGACGGGCACATCCTGCTGACCCGCAAGCTGGCCGAGCAGGGCCACTACCCGGCCATCGACGTGTTGGCCAGCATCAGCCGGGTGATGGGCAACGTGACCACGCGCGAGCACCGCAAGGCCGCCGCGCGCTTCCGCGAGCTGATGGCGCGCTACCAGGAGATGGAGCTGCTGATCCGGCTCGGCGAGTACAAGGCCGGCACCGATCCGCTGGCCGACCGCGCCGTCCAGCTGCGCCCCGAGCAGATGGCCTTCCTGCGCCAGGACACCAGCGGCAGCGCCGACTACCACGAGGCGCTGGCCACGCTGGCGGCGTTGGCGGCATGAGCGGCGCGGGCCGGGCGGGCAGGCGGCGCCAGCGCGAGGTGGTCGACGTGGCCGAGCCGGTCGCGCCCGACCGCAGCCTGGACCAGCTGCTGCACGTGCGCAAGCAGCGGCTCGACCGCTTCGAGCGCGAACGGCGGGAGGCGCGCGAGGCCTGGCGCGCCGCCCGCCTGGCGCTGCGGCAGAACAAGCTGCGCTGGCGCGCCGCGCTGGCGCTGGCGCACGAGGTCTGGCGCGAGGCGCGCGCGCAGTTCTTCAAGATGGCCACCACCAGCGGCCAGATGCGCCGCGCCAAGGGCGCCTATGAAAGGATGAAGGGGGAGGCCATGGAGCTGCAACTGGAGTGCCGCGACATCGCCGCGCGCGCGCGCGCCGCCGGCGCCGAGTTCTTTGTGGCGCGCCGCCGCGTGCTGCAGGCCAACCGGCAGCAGGAGAAGCTGGGCATCCTGCGCGACGAGATCGGCGCGGCGGCCCGGCAAGGCGAGCAATGATGGCCGACCTGCGCCTGGCCACGCGGCCCGGGGCCGAGGCGGACGCCGAGGCGGCGCGCGGCGCGCCGCCAGCGCCGCCGCGCGCCGCGCCGGCCTACGCGGCGGCGGCGCGGCGCGCCTCGGCGGCCGCCGCCGCGGCCGCGCCGCCGGCAGCGCCGCGCGGGCCGGCCGCCGCGCCGGCCGCCGTGTCCGGCCCGCCCGCGCGCAAGGCGGCGCCGGCGCGCCCGCCGGCGTCCAGGCAGCCGGCGCGCCAGGCCGAGGCGCGCGGCGAGGCGCAGCGCGCCGAACGGGGCGGCGCGGAGGGGCTGGCGTCGCCGCTGGCCATGCCGGCGCCGGACGGCGCCGGCGCCGGCGCGCCGGGCGGTGCCGCCGCGGCGCCGGCGCCGCCGGCCACGGAGCACGCCGGCGCCGGCCCTATCCGGCGCCCGGCCATGCCGGCCGACGGCGAGCTCGATCTGGACGCCTTCGCCGCCGTCCTGCTGGCGCCGGGCCGCGACGACGGCATCTTCGAGGTGACCATGGCGGACGGCCGCAGGCTGGGCGTGGCGCTGCACGCGCGGCAGGGCGTGGCGCGCTTCCATTTGAGCGCCTTCGACGACAGGCTGGCGCTGCGCCTGCGCGCCAGGCGAATGGAACTACAGGGCCGGTTGGCGCGACAGATGGAGCGGGACGTGGAGCTGACGGTGTTGTAGCGCCGCCGCCGCGTTCCGTCCCGCCAACCCACCGGAGCCATCGGCCATGCCAGACAGCGCAGCCCCCGCCAGCCACGCCGGCCCAGTCCAGCCGGCCGCCGTCCCGCCGCCGGCGCCAGCCGGCGTGAGCGCGGCGCGGGCCGCCTTGTCGCGCCGGCTGGGCCTGGGCTGCCACACCCCGCTGGCCGCGCTCGACGCCGTGCTGACGCTGCGGCCGGGCGCCGCCGACGCGGCCGCCGACTGGTCCGCCGGCCTGGCGCTGGCCGGCCCGTTCGGCGCGCTGGAGCTGGCCGACGGCGCGCGCTGGCTGCTCGCGCTGAGCGGCATCGACCCGGGCGGCGGCCCGCCGCCGGCCGACGGCGCCGGCGGCGACGAGCGTTGGCGTTGTTTGCAGGCGGCGCTGCTGGGCCGCCTGGCCGGCACGCCGTTCGCCGGCGCCGAGCGCGTGCTGGCCGCGCCGGCGGCGCCGGACGACGCCGTCACGCTGCGCCTGGAGCTGCGCGGCGCCGCCTACGTGCTGCACGGCGCCGCCCGCGCCGGCGCGGCCGACTGGCTGCGCTGGCTGGAGGGCGGCGCGTGGACGCGGCGGCGCCTGCCGCTGGCGCGCTTCCTCGACCTGCCGCTGGCGCCGGCCGTGGTCCTGGCCAGCCACACCATGCCCGGCCACGCCTGCCGCGCGCTGGCGCCCGGCGACGTGCTGCTGCCGGACACGCCGCGCTTCGGCTGCGACGGCGTCGGCCGGCTGCGCCTCGGCGGCCGCCATTTCCGCCTGCGCTACCTGGCGCCGGGCACCCTGCACATTCTCGCCTTGGAGGACACCTTGGAGCCAACCCTGACCGACACCCCGCCGCCCGACCTCGACGCCGACCTCGGCCCGGCCGATGCCGCCGCCGCCGCCCCGCCCGCCGGGCCCGGCGCCGACGCCGCCCCCGGCGCCGACGCCGACCCCGGGCACGACGCCCTGACCCCGCTCGACCTGCTGCCGCTGACCCTCAGCTTCGAACTGGGACACCTGCGCCTGACGCTCGGCGAACTGCGCGCGCTGGCGCCCGGCGCCGTGCTGTCCTGCCACGGCGGCTCGCCGGCGGCGGTGGCGATCCTGGCGCGCGGGCGCCGCCTCGGCACCGGCGAGGCGGTCGACGTGGCCGGCCGGCTGGGCATCCGCGTCACCGAGTGGGACGCGGCATAGTGGGCGGCCAGTTCGATGTGGTCTCCTTCGCCATCCTGCTGGGCATGCTGTCGCTGGTGCCCTTCATCGTGGTGACGACGACCTCCTTCCTGAAGATCTCGATGGTGCTGCTGATCCTGCGCAGCGCCACCGGCGTGCAGCAGGTGCCGCCGACGCTGGCCATCTACGGCATCTCGCTGGCGATGACGGTGTTCGTGATGGCGCCGACGGTGCAGGAGATCGGCAAGATCGCCGCCAACATCGAGTCCGGCCGCGGCAGCCAGGCCAGGCCGGTGCTGGCCCAGGCGCAGGACGCCTTCGAGCCGCTGCGCGCCTTCATGCTCAAGCACAGCCGGCCCGACCAGCGCGAGCTGTTCCTCGCCTCGGCGAAAAAGCTCTGGCCGAAGGAGGCCGCGCAGGGCGCCAGGGACAGCGACACGCTGGTGCTGATCCCCGCCTTCGTCGTCTCCGAGCTGCAGACCGGCTACGAGATCGGCTTCCTGCTCTACATCCCCTTCGTGGTGATCGACCTGCTGGTGTCGAACGTGCTGATGGCGCTGGGCATGCAGCAGGTCAGCCCGCAGACCATCACCATTCCGCTCAAGCTGCTGCTGTTTACCATGGTGGACGGCTGGGGCAAGCTGCTCAACGCGCTGGCGTTGTCGTATGCCTAGCCGGCGCCTGTGCCGGCCGCCGCGCGGCGCGGCGGGGGGGGCGCGATGACCGCCGACACCATCAACTTCTTCCAGCACGGCCTGTGGCTGGCGATCGTCCTGTCGGCGCCGCCGCTGATCATCGCCACCCTGTTCGGCGTCGTCGTGTCGCTGGTGCAGGCGGTCACGCAGATCCAGGACCAGACGCTGCCCTACGTGGTCAAGCTGGTCTCGGTGGCGGTCACCATCACGGCGGTGGGGCGCTGGTTCGGCACCGAGCTGCTGCAGCTGACCGACCTGGCGCTGGCCATGGTCCCCAACATCGGCCACTGAGGAGCGCCGCATGCCGCCATCCCTGCTGCTCGACCTGCAGACGCTGCTGGTGACCATCGCCCTGGTCACGCCGCGCGCCCTGGTCTGCCTGACCATCCTGCCCGGCTTCAGCCTGCGCACGCTGACCGGCATGGCGCGCACCGGCGCCGCGCTGGCCGTGGCGCTGCCGGCGGCGCTGCCGACCTTCGAGTTCGTGCGCCACACGCCGCCCGACGTGTTCACCGCCGTCGTGCTGGTGTTCAAGGAGACGCTGCTCGGCGGCATGCTGGGCGTGCTGCTGGCGCTGCCGATCTGGGTGGTGCAGTCGATCGGCTCGATCCTCGACAGCCAGCGCTCGCCGATCCAGATCCAGGCCAACAACCAGTCGATGGACCAGGACGCCAGCGCGCTCGGCGCCATGCTGGTGCAGGCGGTGGTGCTGCTGATGATACAGGCCGGCCTGTTCGTCGCGCTGGCGCGCATCCTGATCGAGAGCTACGGCAGCTGGCCGGTGTTCCACCTGCTGCCGCCGTTCGAGCCGGGCCATTTCGACGTGGTGGTCAAGCGCTTCGGCGAGTTCCTCTGGTACGTGCTGGTGTACGGCGGTCCGGTGCTGATCCCGCTGGTGATGGTCGACTTCGGCTTCGCCATGGTCGGCGTGTTCGCCTCCAACCTGCAGGTGTCGTTCGCCTCGTCGCCGATCAAGAGCCTGCTCGGCATGTTCATCCTGCTGGTCTACTGGCCGACGCTGTCGCACTACGTCGGCGGCGACTTCGCCCACATGCTGGACCTGGCGGCCAGCCTGCTGCAGGTCGGCCCCGGCCCGCGCGCGCCGGCGGAGCCGCTGCCGTGAGCGACGACAAGACCGAACAACCCAGCGAGAAGAAGCTCGAGGACGCGCGCGAGAAGGGCCAGGTGCCGGTCAGCCGCGACCTGGCGCGCCTGTGCATGCTGCTGGCGGTGGCCGAGCTGTGCTTCGCCACCGAGCCGCTGTGGCGCGCAGCGTTGTTCGCGCTGTTCGAGCTGGCCCTGGCCGGCATCGGCCGGCCCTTCCTGCCGGCGCTGGGCCAGTTGCTGTCGGCGGTGACGCTGCTGTTGCTGGTGGTGGTCTTCCTGTTCTGGCTGCTGTGCGGCGTGGTGGCGGTGGCGGCCTACTGGGGGCAGTTCGGCGTGTTGATCTCGGGCGAGGCGATCACGCCCAAGTTCGACAAGCTCAATCCGGTCAACGGCATCAAGCAGCTGTTCGCCGTGAAGAAGCTGATCGAGTTGATGCTGACCGTGTTCAAGGCCGGCCTGATCGGCTGGATCGTCTTCAACCTGGTGCGCGAGCAGCTGCCGACCATCCTGGCCCTGTCCGGCGGCGAGCCGAAGGACGTCTTCCACGGCTTCCTCGAACTGCTGCGCTCGGTGTTCCACACCCTGGTGGTGGTCTGCCTGTGTCTCGGCGCGGTCGACTACGGCATGCAGCTGCATTTCCACACCAAGGACCTGATGATGGACATGGAGGAGGTCAAGAAGGAGTACAAGGAGTCCGAGGGCGACCCGATGGTCAAGGGCCAGCGCAAGCAGCTGGCGCGCCAGCTGGCCATGTCCGGACCGAGCGCCAAGACGGCCAAGGCCAACGCCGTGGTGGTCAACCCGACCCACTTCGCCGTCGCCCTGTTGTACCAGCCGGAGGCCGGCGGCGTGCCGCTGGTGCTGGCCAAGGGCCGCGACGACGTGGCGCAGGCGATGATACTGCGGGCGCGCGAGTGCGGCATCCCGGTGATCCGCCATGTCTGGCTGGCGCGCACGCTGTACGCCAGCGGCCGGCTCGACGCCGCCATCCCGCGCGCCAGCTACGAGGCGGTGGCCTATGTGTACGCGGTGGTGGCCGAGCTGCTGGCCGCCGACGACTGCGGCCGCGAGGTCGAGCTGGAGAGCGACGGCGAGCCGCCGCCCGGCCAGCGGCCCGGCGCGGCCTGAGGCGGCGGGGTGAAGCTGAACGACTCCCGCGCGGCGGCGCCGCCAACGCCGGCGCCAACGCCGGCGCCGGCGGCCGGCGCCGCGCGCGCCAGCGTGGCCGGCGCCGGCCGGGGCGGCGCGCCCGGCGCCGCCGGCGACGCCAAGGCGCCGCCCGAGGCCGGCCCGGCGCCGGCGCCGGCGCTCAAGAAGCGCGCCGCCGCGCCGCGCGGCGCCGCCATCGCCTGGCCGGCGCCGCGCGACTGCGCCATCGGCGCCGAGGCGCGCCAGCTGCCGGCCGTGCTGCTCGGGCTGGACGACCGGGCGGCCCACCTGGCGCTGGCCGGCACGCCGGGCCGGCCGCAGCTGCGCGCGCCGGCGCCTGGGCCGCGCCAGGCCGGCAGCCGGGCGCGGCCCCGTTCGCGCGGCGAGTGCGAGCAGCGCTGCGGCGGCGTCGGCCGCTGCGACGCCAGCCTGGCCGACAGCTGCGGCGGCGCGCTGTGCGGCCGCGACGAGGACGCCGAGTCGGTCTGAGCGGGCCGGGCGTGTGGCGGCGGGAACCGTTCGGCGCCACGCGCCACTCATCTGTGTAGCACGCGGTTCCCCCCATTCCCAACCACAGGAGATACACATCATGAGTAGAGTCGGCGGCCCAGCGCCCAGCAACGACGTCCACAGCCCGGCGGACGACAAGTTCCGCGACGGCCTGGCGAACAAGTCGGACAACGAGTTGAAGGGCATGCTGAAGAGCGGCGACCTGAAACCGGGCGAGATGAAGGCGGTGATCGACGAGCTGGCCTCGCGCAAGGAAAAGGAGATGAAGGCCGAGGAGGCCGGCGGAAGTGGCGATGCCGGCGAGGGCGGTTCGGACGAGTTGGCCGAGCTGCTCAAAAAGCTGAAGAGCGGCAAAATCACCCCCGAGGAGCTCGACAAGCTTGCCGGCATGCTGGGCGTCGACCCGAAGGCGTTGGAGAAGGCGGCCGGCAAGGGCGGCGGGGATGAGGGCGGCGAGGACGGCGACATCAAGGACTAGTGTCCTGAATTGCTGGTTCGTTGAGCCATAAATATGGCGAAATCGGCCTGAGACAAGGAACAAAGCACAGCAAGGCCGGGGCCTTGCGCGCATTTGTGACGCAGTATCAGGACGATTCTCGTCATATTTATTCAACGAATCTGCAATTCAGGACACTAGCCCGGCGCGCGCCCCGCCGGCGCGCCCCCGCCCGGGCGGTAATAATTGTTGAGGAATTTTCTTCCGCCGCTTCGGTAGAATTGCCGGCAGGGGGCGCGCGGCCGGGCGCCGCCGGCCGCGCCAACGCGCCGCCCGCGGGGGCGGCGTTCTTGATCGTCACGCCCGTCCTCCGCGCCGGAGGCGGGCCTCCCATTGAAGGGCCACCATGTCCAATGAAATCGTCGCCGCGCGCGACCTGCTGCACGAGATAGTCGAACGGATCAACGCCGGCCAGACCTTTTCCGACATCCACCTCGAGCAGGACGCGCCGGCCATGCTCAAGACGCCGCGCGGCTGGCAGCAGCTCGACCCGCGCCCGGTGGCGCGCGAGGAGATGCTGCCGATCCTGCGCGGCATCGATCCGGACTGGGAGGACAAGATCGTCGAGGGGGCGATCGACCGGCCGATGGTGCTCAGCTCCTGCCGGCTGCGCTGCAACGTCTACCGCTTGTCCTGCGGCGAGAAGGTGGCCGTGTCGATCCGCCGCCTGCCGCTGCAGCCGCTGGCGCTCGACAAGACCGGCCTGCCGCACTACGCCAAGACCCTGCTCGAGGCCAGCAAGGGCATCATCCTGGTGACCGGGCCGACCGGCTCGGGCAAGACCACCACCATCGCCGCCATGCTCGAGCACCTGAACGCGACGCGCAACGCCCACATCATCACCATCGAGGAGCCGATCGAGTACCAGCTGGGGCGGCGCCAGTCGATCATCTCGCAGAAGGAGGTGCCGACCGACACGGCCAGCTTCTCGGCCGGCCTGCGCGAGGCGCTGCGGCAGAAGCCGGACATTCTGATGGTCGGCGAGATCCGCGACTTCGACACCGCCGACACCGTGCTGCACGCCGGCGAGTCGGGCCACCTGGTGCTGGCCACCATGCACACCAGCAGCGCCATGAGCGCGGTGACCAAGCTGCTGGCCTTCTTCTCGCCGGAGCAGCGCGCCCAGCGCGCCGCCACGCTGGCCAACGCCCTGCTCGGCATCATCTACCAGAGCCTGCTGCCGACCGAGTCCGGCGACGAGTTCGTGCTGGCCAGCGAGATGATCTTCAACCACAACCAGCAGGCCGCGCCCTACATCGTCGACCCGGCCAAGACCCACCTGATGGCCGAGTTCCTGCGCCGCAAGGAGGACAACCTGTCGCGCGGCCTCAACGAGGTGCTGGCCCAGCTGGTGGCCAGGAAGACCGTCAACCCGAAGGACGCCATGCGCGCCGCCTACAACCGGCTCGAGCTGCACGACATGCTCAACAGCATGCGCTGACGCGGCGGCGCGCGCCGCCCGCTCCGACAATCTGTGCTCCCGGGCGAGGACGGTGGAACGATCCGCCGCGCCGGCCCACCCATGGGGCGTCGTCGACAACGGAAAACAAGCATGAAAATGATCTTCAGCCAGGGCCAGCCGCTGTACCGCAAGGACCATCTGCAGCAACTGCGGGCGGCGCTGGAGCTGCCGGCCTACACGCTGGGCGAGGAGGGCCTGGTGTTCCTGATGGCCGCCGAGCGGCGCGTGATGGCCTCCTACACCGACGGCGGCCACCTGTCGCTGCTCTGCGAGGTGGGCCGGCTCGACGCGCTGCGCGCCAGCGGCTGGCGCGCGCTGCTGCTGCGCCTGTCGAGCGCGCACGACTACGACTTCCCGATCAGCCTGCTGACCGTGGACGGCAAGCTGGCCCTGCTGTGGTGCGCCGACGCCCGCATGGACACCGCCGCCTGGCTGCGCCGCGCCGAGGACGCGCTGACCTGGTCGTTCGACATCCACACCAGGATCAACAACCACACCCTGTAGCGCGGCGGCCGCCCGCGCCGCCTAGGAGACCAGCATGCCGATAAGCGCAACTGAATCGCCGGACCTGTTGATAAGCCCCGCTTATATTTCCCCCCCCGCCGGGCGCGGCGGGCCGCTGCAGGCCATCCGCGCCTACGCCGCCGGCGCCGCGCCGGTGGCGGCGCCGGCCGGCTACGCGGCGCTGGCCTCGGCGCCGGCGCTGGCGCTGCACCGGGCGGCGATGCGCCGGCTGCGCGCCGAGGCCGGCCGGCCGTGGGCGGCGGCGCCCGGCGCGCCGGCGCCGGCCGGTTGACGGCCAAGCGGCGGCCCGGGCAATCATTCCGGCGCGACAAGTCGGCGCGCCCGTCAAGACGGCGCCGGCGTTTGCCGTTATCATGTCGGCCTTCCCCTTGCTTGTCCCATCGCCAGCGCCGCCCCGGCGCCATGGCGGCAGTGCCGGCCAAACAGGTACTGACACGTACTATTTCGCGAAACAATATGAACACTGAACTGACCCCGGCGCCCGCCGCCGCCGCCGCCATCCCCGGCCGGCGCATCTCCGTCGCCCCGATGATGGACTGGACCGACCGCCACTGCCGCGTGTTCCACCGCCACATCAGCCGCCACACCTGGCTCTACACCGAGATGGTGACCACCGGCGCGCTGGTCTACGGCGACGTCGAGCGCCACCTGCGTTTCAACGACGAGGAGCACCCGGTGGCCCTGCAACTGGGCGGCAGCGACCCGGCCGACCTGGCCACCAGCGCCAAGCTGGGCGAGAAGTGGGGCTACGACGAGGTCAACCTGAACTGCGGCTGCCCCTCCGAGCGGGTGCAGAAGGGCGCCTTCGGCGCCTGCCTGATGGCCGAGCCGCAACTGGTGGCCGACTGCGTCAAGGCCATGCGCGACGCCGTCAGCATCGACGTCACCGTCAAGCACCGCGTCGGCATCGACCAGGTCGAGAGCTACGACTTCGTGCGCGACTTCGTCGGCACGGTGGCCGAGGCCGGCTGCCGCACCTTCATCGTGCACGCCCGCAACGCCATCCTCAAGGGCCTGTCGCCCAAGGAGAACCGCGAGGTGCCGCCGCTCAAGTACGAGTTCGCCTACCGGCTCAAGCGCGATTTCCCTGACTTCGAAATCATCATCAACGGCGGCATCAAGACGACGGCCGAGATCGACCTGCACCTGGCCCACGTCGACGGTGTCATGCTGGGCCGCGAGGCCTACCACAACCCCTACCTGATGGCCGACTTCGACCAGCGCTACTACGGCGCCGACACGCCGGTGCCGAGCCGCGAGCAGGTGCTCGAGGCGATGCTGCCCTACATTGAGGCGCAGTTGCACCAAGAAGGGGGGCGCGGCCTGAAGCTCAACTCGATCACCCGCCACATGCTGGGGCTGATGCAGGGTTTGCCGGGCGCGCGCGGCTTCCGCCAGACCCTGTCGGACGCGAAAAAACTGGCCGCCGGCGATCCCCGTTTGTTGCTCGAAGCGGCGGCGCGACTGCGCCAAAGCACGTAAAAACCGGCCTTCGGCAGTGCAAACCACGGCCCTCCCGTTCTTTCCTTAAAGAAAGTTCGTTTGCGTAAAATTGAGGCAGGAAATGCTTGCTTTGAGGCAAAACTTGCATCTATAATTTCACAATATACACACATATCCACCGGTCCCCGATTGTGTATGCGACGTAGAAACTACAGCTAAGCGGCCGGTGGGGCCGCTTATTTTGCATTCGCAGTCATAGTTTGCTACTGTGCACAGATATTGCTTAGTATCAAGGGCCGGTGGGGCGCTTCGTGCACAAGACGACGGCATTCCGAGGCACTTTTATCAATTGTGTCACTTACGAAGAGACGAAATGAATTTAGCAAAAATGAAGGTTGGCACACGCCTGGGGCTCGGATTCGCGTTGGTGCTGGTATTTCTGGTCGCCGTCACGGTGGTGGGTATCGCCCGCATGGCGCAGATCCAGGACCGGCTCGACCACGTGGTCGGCGTCAACAACGTCGTCACCCGCCTGGTGCTCGACATGCGCACCAACGTCAACGACCGCATCACCGCGCTGCGCATCCTGACCCTGATGAGCGATGCCAGCGACATGGAAAAAGATATGGCCCGCATCAAGGAGCTGGCCGGCAAATACGCCGACACGCAGAAGAAACTGAGCGACCAGTTCGCCCTGGAATCGACGCCGGAAGAGAAGGCGCTGCTGGCCCAGATCAAGGAATTGGATGCCGCCGCCGTGCCGGCCATCGCCAAGGCGTCCGAGCTGTGGATGGCCAACCAGGCGATGGATGCCACCAAGGTGCTGATCAAGGAAATCCGTCCGGTGCAGACCAAGTGGATGACCGCGCTGGACCAGTTGGCCGCGTTGGAGGAAAAACTCAACGCCCAGGTGCAGACCGAGGCCGCCGAAGGCTTCAATAGCGCCCGTACCTTCATGATGATCCTCGGCGCGCTGGCCGTGGTGATTAGCGTCGCCGCCGCCATCGTCATCACCCGTGGCCTGCTCAAGCAGCTCGGCGGCGAGCCCGACTACACCGCCAGCATCGCCGGCGCCATCGCCAACGGCGACCTGTCGGTCGTCATCGACACCGACGTCAGCGACAAGGACAGCCTGCTGGCCGAGATGAAGGAAATGCGCGACAGCCTGGTCGACATCGTCGGCCAGGTGCGCACCGGCACCGAGACCATCGGCACCGCCTCGCGCGAGATCGCCGCCGGCAACATCGACCTGTCGTCGCGCACCGAGCAGCAGGCCAGCTCGCTGGAGAAGACCGCTTCGGCGATGGAAGAGCTGACCTCGACCGTGAAACAGAACGCCGACAACGCCCGCGAAGCCAACCAGTTGGCCGCCACCGCCTCGGACGTGGCGCGCAAGGGCGGCGCCGTGGTGTCGCAGGTGGTTGACACGATGAGCTCGATCGACGCCTCGGCCAAGAAGATCGTCGACATCATCGGCGTGATCGACGGCATCGCCTTCCAGACCAACATCCTGGCGCTGAACGCCGCCGTCGAGGCGGCCCGTGCCGGCGAGCAAGGCCGCGGCTTCGCCGTGGTGGCGTCGGAAGTGCGCAACCTGGCCCAGCGTTCGGCCGGCGCGGCCAAGGAAATCAAGATGCTGATCGACGACTCGGTGGAAAAAGTCGGCGCCGGCACCAAGCTGGTCGGCCAGGCCGGCGTGACCATGGACGAGGTGGTCGCCAGTGTGGCCCGCGTCACCGACATCATGAGCGAGATCGCCAACGCCAGCCAGGAACAGAGCGCCGGCATCGAACAGGTCAACGTCTCGATCATCGAGATGGACAGCATGACCCAGCAGAACGCCGCGCTGGTCGAACAGGCCGCCGCCGCCGCGCAGAGCCTGCAGGACCAGGCCTCCGAGCTGGCCCGCGTGGTCAGCATCTTCAAGCTGGTCGAAGGCGAGCAACGCGTGGTGCCGGCCGTGTCGGCGATGGCCAGCGCGCCAGTGCGCGCCATCGCCCCGCGCGCGCCGGTCCGCAAGCTGGGCAGCAGCGTGGCCGTCAGGCCGGCCGCCAAGCCGGCCGCCAAGCCGGCGCCGCGCAAGGCCGCCGCCAGCACGACCGCCGCCAGCGACGAGTGGGAAGAGTTCTAATCGTCCCGCCGGCCGCCCCCGGGCGGCCGGCCAGCAATCGTTCGGCATCAACCAGTATCAAGTAGTTCGGGGCCGCGCCACGGCGCGGCGGACAGCGTGTTATCAAAAATAAGTGAAAAATTGCAAAAAATGAAAAAGATTTCGATCAGCATCATCGCCACCGCCCTCATCGCCACCGGCGCCAGCGCCTTCGCCGCCGACGTGCCGGCCTCGTTCGACGCCAAGAACTGCCGCGCCGAGTATCCAAAGGCGTCGTTGATGAACGAAGAGCAGGGCAACGTCTCGATGGCCTTCCTGGTCGCCGCCGACGGCAGCGTGATGGAATCGAAAGTGGAAAAATCGAGCGGCTTCAAGAACCTCGACAAGGCCGCCGTGAAGGCCATCAGCGCCTGCAAGTTCAAGCCGGGCACCAAGGACGGTGCGGTGGCGCAAACCTGGGCGAAGGTCGACTACGCCTGGAAACTGTAATTCATCTTATTGCCAGCATAAAACTCGTCTAAAAATACTTGGGGAAATCAAATGTCTACAAATAAGCGTTGCTTGAGTGTGGTCGCAGCGGTGCTCGTCATGGGTGCGTCTGCCGCCTTCGCCGCCGAGGTGCCGGCGAGTTTCGATGCGAAGAACTGCAAGGCCGAGTATCCCAAGGCCTCGCTGATGAACGAGGAACAGGGCACCGTCTCGATGATGTTCCTGATCAAGGCCGACGGTTCCGTGGCCGACTCCAAGGTCGAAAAGTCGAGTGGCTTCAAGAACCTCGACAAGGCCGCCATCAAGGCCTTGAGCGCCTGCAAGTTCAAGCCGGGCACCAAGGACGGTGCCGCCGCCGAGACCTGGACCAAGGTCGACTACGCCTGGAAGCTGGACTGATGCAAACGCGGCGGCAGGCGGCGCCACGGCGCCGCCGCCCCGCGCCTTACCCCTGCCTTGCGGTCCGTTCGGACCATTCCTCCCCCCCCCGCGCCATGTAGCCTTGCCCCGCGGTGTGTAACAAGCTGTAAATCTGCGGCGAAGCGGGCGCGGATTCCCTATAGTATTCTATGGGAAGAGGAGAGTCGATCATGAAGAAAATGCTATTCGCATTGGCCGCCGTGGCGGTGTTGAGCGGCTGCGCGGTGGCGCCGGCCGGTCCGGTGTATTACAGCGCCCGCGCGCCGCAGGCCTACGACCCATACCAATGGCACACGGTGTCGAGCGAGCCGGTGCAGACGCGCAGCGTGTCGCGGGTCGAGTACAGCAGCGAGCCCGTGTACGAGTCGCGCACCGTGTATGTGCAGCAACCCGTGTACGTGCAGCAACCAGTCTACGCGCCGGTGTACGCGGCGCCGTCCTATTACTATCCGCCGGTGACGATCGGTCTCGACTTCGTCTTCAGTAACCGCTGGGGCGGCTGGGGCGGCCGGGGCCGCTACGGCTACGGCCACCACGGCCACCACGGCCGCCACGGCCACCGTTGACGGCGACGCCGCTCGGCGCGCGCATACAACAATGCCCGCTACGCCTTTCGGCGCAGCGGGCATTGTTGTATGCGTCGTATGCGTGTGTCGACGGGCTAGCTCAATGGATGAAGAACAGGGCGGCGTCGTTCAGCACCTCGGCCGAGCACAGCAGGTAGGTCGAGCCGCCGGTCAGTCCCAGCACCAGCGCGCCATACGACAGCGGGATGCAGCGGGGGAGAAAGTGGGTCAAGCGAGCCATGGCGTACTCCTGATCGTCTGAGCTCGCGGGCAAACCGCGAGGATAGCCGTCAGCTTAGCCGTCGTGACAAGTTTGTTGTATCGGCAAAAAGTCCGAGCGCTTGTAGGACAAACGCCCGTCGTGCGGAAAACTGCGCCGTTGGCGCTATTTACGCCACTGCACGATGGCCTCGGCCGGCGCCGTGTCGAGCGCGTCCGACACGCTCAGCCACTGCTGCAGCCGGTCCGGCAGCTTGAGGTTGATGCCACGGCCGTCGATGATGCCGATCTGTTCGACCAGCTTGGCGTCCATCTTCGCCTTCGACACGGTGGGCGCGCCCATGACCATGCGGTCGTAGGCCTTGCGCGCCTTGTTTTCCCATTTGTGCAGGCTGCTGTCCTCGAAGCGGTTGGCCTCGAAGTAGACGGTCAGCGAGCCGTCCGGGTTGCCGTAGCCGACGATGCCGGCGCCCTTGCGGATGGTGGTGGTGTTTTCCAGGTCGAAGGCGCCGGTGGGCACGAAGACGCCGGCGCGGCCGTCGGTGTCGGGGCGGCCGACCGGCGTGTCCTTGCCGTAGGTGCTCACTTCGGTGATGTTTTTTTCTTGAGACATGTCCTGATCTGGCCGCAAGTCCGGGCGGACGCGACGCTCCTGTTCGATAAAAAGTGGGAGACGGATTCGCGTTGCGGCACAGCGCAACGCCGAGCCCCATTGTAGCGGTAATCTAGTGCCACTTGGAAACGTTTACGCACTTTTCTTCGACGCAAAAAAATGCCGCCCAGCGCGAGCTGGACGGCATTCCGGGCGACACGCTGTTGTTATGCTTTGGCGGTTTTTTTGCGGCGCGCGATGAAGCCGACGATGCCCATGCCCAGCAGCATCATGGCGTAGGTTTCCGGTTCCGGCACCGCTGCCGTCACAGAAACGTTGTCCAGGTAGGAACCGTAGGTCGGCGAGCTGAGCGGGCCGAGCGATTCAAATTTCAGTTCGGTGCTGGCGCCGGCCGCGTGCAGGCCGGACAGGGTGAACACGCTCCAGCTGTTGTTGACCAGGCCGATCAGCGGGCTGGCGTTGAGCAGCTGGCCGCCCCAGTAGACGTTCATCGAGCTGGTGGCGCCGTTGGCCGTGTCCGGCCGGCCGGCGTAGGCGAACGACAGCGTGTAGGTGGCCAGGCCGCTGGTGGTGACGTTCTGCGTGATGCTGGTCAGGCGGTCGGTGTTCAGTTCCAGGTATTGCTGGCCGTCGGCGGCGTGGCTGTTGAAGCCGCCGTTGCCGCCGTGCGCGCCGTCGGTCTGGATCTCGAAGGCGGAGTTGCCGCCGGCCGAGGAGGTCCAGCCCGGCACGGTGCTGGCTGGAGTCCAGGCGGTGTTGATCAGCGGCGCCTCGAAGCTGCCGTTGACGACCAGGTTGGTGTCGGCGTTGGCGGCGCCGGCGGCGAGCAGGGTGGCGGCGGCGGCGAGGCGGATGAAGGAGGTGCGCATGAGGATATCCCGGGTTAGTTGTTTTAGATAAACATATATTGCTTTTCGATACCTAAATATTACCACCGGAAACTTCAAAAAACACAGGATGATGAAAATATTTATTTCAATTGTGTTATCGAAACATTGCATTTCGTTATGAAATTAATGTGTGGAAATGAAACCGCGATTCGGCCTTAATCGGCTGGAAATGTTGTCCGGGGGGGGGCGGCGTGCTCAGACGTCGGCCATGCGCTGGCGCAAGGCCTGCACATGGCGTTCGCTGACCGGCACGCGCGCGCCACTGAGCAGGCTGAGCTCGTAATTGCCGTCGCCGAGCACGGCGAGCGCCTGCAACTGGTCGACGCGGACGATGGCGCCACGGTGCACGCGCAGGAAGTGTTGCGGATCGAGGTGGCGCTCCAGCAGGCCGATCGGCACGCGGTGCAGCACCAGGCGGCCGGCCAGGTGCAGCTCGACGTAGTTGCCGGCCGCGCCTATCCAGTGCACCTGGTCGAGCTGGATGCATTCGATGCGGCCCACCGAGCGCACGTTGAGCTGGCGCCAGTGCTCCGCCGCCGGCGCGGCCGCTTGGCCGGCGCCGCCTGGCGCGGCCGGCCGCGCCGCGTCCTGCGCCGCCAGGAAGGCGCGCACCGCCTGGCCGTAGGCGGCGCGCTGGCGCTGCGCCAGCATGGCCTCGGCGCGCTCCAGCGCCTGCGCCAGACGCTGGTCGTCGATCGGCTTGAGCAGGTAGTCGAGGGCGTGCACCTCGAAGGCCTCGACGGCGTAGGCGTTGAAGGCGGTGACGAAGACCAGCAACGGCGGCTCGGCCAGTTGGCACAGCTCGCGCGCCAACGCCAATCCGCTCTCCTGCGGCATCTGCACGTCGAGCAGCACCAGGTCGACCGGTTCGGCCGCCAGTAGCGCGCGCGCCGCCGCCACGCTGGCGCACTCGCCGGCCAGGTGCCAGCACGGATACTCGGCCAGCGCGTAGCGCAGATTGACGCGGCCCGGCTCCTCGTCGTCGACGATCAGCGCGCGCAGCGGCGGCATGGCGGGCGCGGCGGGCGCGTCGGCGTCGGCGTTGGCGGCGGCGCTCATGCCGCCGGCGCCAAGGGCAGGCGCAGCTCGACGCGGAAGCGGCCGGCGTCCACGCCGGTGCGCAGCGCGGCGAGCGGGCCGAAGGCCAGCTGCAGGCTGGCCTCGGTGTGGCGCAGGCCGAGGCCCAGGCCGGGGTTGCTGCCGTGGGCGGCGGCCAAGGGATTGCAGATGCTCACGGCCAGCTGGCGCTGCTCGATGTGGAAGCGCAGGCGGATGTCGCTGGCGTCGGTATGGCAGTCGAGGTCGTGGCGTAGCGCGTTCTCCACCAGCGGTTGCAGCAGCAGCGGCGGGCAGGCAATGGCGCCGACGCGCGCGTCGCCCCCCTCGATGCTGACGCGCAGGCGGGCGCCGTAGCGCAGCTGCTGCAGCGCCAGGTAGTCGCGCACGAAGGCCAGCTCCTCGTCGACGCTGACCCAGTCGCGGTCGGCAGCCGTGAGGGCGTAGCGCAGCAGCGCGCTGAGGCGGTTGATGCCGGCCAGCGCAACCTTCTTGTCGTCCGAGCGCACCAGCGCGCTGATGGCGTTGAGGGCGTTGAACATGAAGTGCGGTTCGAGCTGGCCGCGCAGGGCCAGCATGCGCTGTTGTTCCAGCTCCAGCTTGAGGCGCAGGTTGTCGGTCTCCGCCTGGGCCAGCGCCTGCTGGTCGGCTTTGCCCTGGCGCCAGATGCTCAGCGCGACCTGCGCGCCGATGCTGCCGCAGGTCAGGGCGACGTCGACGAACCAGTCGAACTTGTGGATGCTGGCCAGGGCCTGAAGCATGCGCTCGAGGTGCAGCGCGCGGCCGGCCAGCAGCATGCCGTAGGTGGTTTCGTACATCACGTCGAGCGGAAAGAACAGCAGCAGCGTGGCGGCGAACACCAGCGCGATATGGCGCGGCCGCGCCACCAGCGCCGGCCAGCGCGTAAACAGCGCGTGCAGCAGGCAGCACAGCAGCACCTGCGCCATGGTGCAGCGCCACCAGGCGAAGAAATCGCCGGCATAGGAGTTGCCGACGCCGTTGCGCAGCGTGGCGCTGTAGGACGAGGCGGCGCCGAGCGCGCTCAGCACGCCCCAGGCCAGCAGGTTGATGGCCAGCACGCGCAGCATCTGGCGCCGGTCGGGCCAGCGCGCCGCACCGGCCGCCGGCGCACCGGGCGCTGCCGGTGTGGCCAGCGGGGCGAACGTGTCGAATGTGGCGGCGAGGGCGGGGTTCATGGGCGAGAAGTATAGCAGCGGCCGGCAGGCGCCACGGCGGCCCCGTCCCGCCGATGCGGGCTTTCGTCACACGGCGCGCGCCGGCCCGGGAGGGCCTGTCTACACTGCGTCCATCGTCCCTTTTTGGAGTAGCACAGATGCGGTTTGACTTGAACATCAACGGCCGGCGCCAGCGCGCCGAGGTCGACGGCGACACGCCGCTGTTGTGGGTGCTGCGCGACGCGCTGGGCCTGACCGGCACCAAGTTCGGCTGCGGCGCAGCGCAGTGCGGCGCCTGCACCGTGCACGTGGACGGCGAGGCGGTGCGCAGCTGCGTGCTGCCGGTGCAGAGCGTGGCCACGCGCGCCATCACCACCATCGAGGGGCTGGCGCCGCAGCGCAGCCATGTGCTGCAGCGGGCCTGGATCGCCCATCAAGTGCCGCAGTGCGGCTACTGCCAGTCCGGCATGTTGATGGCGGCCGCCGCCCTGCTGCGGCGGAACCCCGAGCCGAGCGACGCCGAGATCGACACCGCCATCACCAACATCTGCCGCTGCGGCACCTACCCGCGCGTGCGCGCCGCAATCCACGCCGCCGCCAAGGCCGGTGCCGCATGAGCGGCGCGCTGACGCGGCGCAGCTTCCTGCGTTCGACACTGGCGGCCGGCGTGTGGACGCTGGGCCTGAGCACGGCGCCCGGGGAGGCTGAGGCCGCGCCCGCGCCCGCGCCGGCCGTCGGGCCGGGGAGCGCCATCGCCGACCGCCGCACCGATGACAAGGCCGTCGCCTTCGATTGCTGGCTCAGCTTCGCGGCGGACGGCACGCTGGACGCCTACACCACCGTCACCAATCTTGGCCAGGGCACGCACACCGCCATCGTCCAATTGGTGATGGAGGAGCTGGAACTGGCCGCCGCGCAGATACGCGTCCACCACGCGCCGGTGCGCCAGGAGTTCCACCGCCGCTTCCCGCCGGGGATCACCACCTTCGGCAGTGCCGGCCTGCGCACCGCGCGCGACAGCGTGGGCCTGGCCTGCGCCGCCGCGCGCGACATGCTGCTGCGCGCCGCCGCGCAGCGCTGGCAGGTCGAGCCGTCCAGCTGCCATGCCGCCGCCGGCCATATCGCGCACGGCGCCAGCGGCCGCCGGCTGCCCTACGGCGCGCTGTTGGCGCAGGCCGCCGCGCTGCCGCCGCCGGAGAAAGCCCAGCTGAAGGCGGCGCGCGACTGCAAGGTGCTGGGCCGGCCGATGGCGCGCGCCGACATCCCCGAGCGGGTCGACGGCAGTGCCGTGTACGGCATCGACGTCAAGCTGCCCGGCCTGTTGGTGGCGGCCGTGCTGCACGCGCCCGGCTTCGGCGGTGCGCTGCTGCGGGTCGACGCGGCGCCGGCGTTGAAGGTGCGCGGCGTGCGCCAGGTGGTGCGGCTGGCCAACGCGGTGGCGGTGGTGGCCGACGGCTATTGGCAGGCCGAGAAGGCGGCCCGCCTGCTCAAGCCGGTGTGGCGCGCCGGCCCGCACGGCAAGGCCGACAGCGCCGCCATGCGCGTCGAGTACCGCGCCGCCGTGATGGGCGAGGGAGGCTTGATGTATCCAAGGGCCGGCGACCGGCCCGACAAGCAGGACCACGCCGCCACCGCCGCCGCGCTGCAGGGCGCCAGCCGGATCATCGAGACCGTCTACGAGGTACCCTTCCTGGCGCACGCGGCGATGGAACCCTTGAGCGCCACCGTCAGCGTCGGCAGCGGCCCCGGTGGCGGCGCCGAACTGTGGCTGTCGACGCAAAGTCAGAGCGACACCCAGCGCGCCGTCGCCAAGGCGCTCGGCCTGGCGCTCGAGCAGGTGACGCTGCACACGCAGCAGGTCGGCGGCGGCTTCGGCCGCCGGCTGGAGCACGACTTCGCCGTCGAGGCGGCGCTGATCGCCAAGGCCGTCGGCAAGCCGGTGAAGACCATCTGGTCGCGCGAGCACGATATGCGCTCCGGCTACTACCGGCCCGCCACCACGGCGCGCGTGCGGCTGGCGTTGGACGTGCAGCACCGGCCCACGGCGCTGCGCGGCGACATGGCCGGGCCGTCGCTGCTGGCCTATTCCGGCGTCACCAACAGCCCGCCCATCGACGGCGTGTTCGACTGGAGCTATTTGATGGGCTGGATGGGGCGCAGCTACACCATTCCGGCCTACGACACGCGCTGGAGCCGCGTCGACCACGGCGTGCCCTGCGGTTACTGGCGCTCGGTCGGCAATTCGCAGAACTGCTACTTCCTCGAACACACGCTGGACCAGGCGGCGCGCGCGGCCGGCGTCGACCCGGTGGCCTACCGGCGCGGCCTGCTGGCCGGCAAGGCGCGGCAGCTATCCTTCATCGACCAGTTGTGCGCGCGCGCCGGCTGGGACGCGCCGCCGCCGCCCGGCCACTTCCGTGGCTTCGCCCTCAACGAGACCGGGCCGACGCTGGGCGGCCACGTGGTGGAGATCGCCGTCGCCGCGCCCGGCAAGTTCCGTCTGGTGCGCATCACGGCGGCGATCGATCCGGGCCGCGTCGCCAATCCGCAGTTGGTCGAGGCGCAGATGATGGGCGGCACGTTGTTCGGCCTGTCCGCCGCGCTGTTCGGCGAGATCACCTTGAAGGACGGCGCCGTCGAGCAGGGCAACTACGACGGCTACCAGGTGGCGCGCATGGCCCACACGCCGCCGCTGGAGGTGCTGGTGATCGGCAGCGGCGAGGCCGGCTACGGCGTCGGCGAGGAGGGCCCGCCGTCGATCGTCGCGGCGCTGGCCAACGCGCTGCTGGCGGCCGGCGGCGAGCCGGTCACGCGCATGCCGCTGGCGCACTCCGGCTGGGAGTGCTTGGCATAAGCCAGACCCAGGTGCCAAAGTGATAGGCTTTTTCGCTGGCTCGGCAGTGTTCAAGCAATGTTGAACACTGCCGATCCAGTGATAATTTCGACGACAGTGCCCGCGTGACACCTATCTCGGCTCTGCATGATCGGTCCGTCTCCGTGCTGGTTTCTGGAGCGTGCCGTCGAGCGCCAAACAATCCGTTGAGCTGGCAGTGCGTTGCACACAAATAGGGGCCCTATGCGCCCCGTCCGGATCATTTGATGAACAAGCTCGACGGTAGTCGAGCTTCTGTTAGCGCACGCTGAACTGCACCGGGATGGACAGGTCGAGCTGGGCGGGGCGCTCGTCGGGGATGCGCGGCAGCGGGGCGGCGCGTTGCAGCGTCTCTAGCGCGGCCTGGTCCAGCAGCGGATGGCCGGAGCTCTGTTCGATGGCGGCGGACAGCACCTGGCCGTCGCGGTTGACGCGGCAGCGCAGCGTCACCACGCCTTCCTCGCCGCGCGCGCGGGCGGCCGTTGGATAGCGGCGGAAGCGTTCCATCCGCGCCAGCACCTTGCCCTCCCAGCTGTTCGCGCCGCTGCGCACCTCCTGCGGCGCCGGCGGTAGCGCGGGCGAGGGCGGCGCCGCCGCCAGCGATGCCGTGTCGGCCGGCGGTGCGGCGCGCGGCGCGCTGCTGGCGATCGCGCCGACTGGTGGCGCATCGGCCGTCGGCGGCAGCGGGGTGGACTTGGGTTGCGGCGGGGCCGCTTGCAGTGTCGGTGGTGTCTCGCGTGGTGCTTGCTGCGGCGCCGGTGTCGGCTTGGCCTCCGCGCTGACGTGGTCCGCCTGGCGTTGTTCCAGCGGTTTGGGTGGCGCTGCTGCCGGCAGGTAGACCAGCATCATGGCGCGCTCGGCCTGCGGCGCGGCGGCGACCACGTGGCTCTCCTGCGCGTGGCCGTAGAGTATCCATGCCAGCAGCGCGCAATGCGCCGCGACGATGCCCGCCGCCGCGAGCGGCCGTGGACTGCGCGTGAACGCGGGCGTGCTCGCGTTGGCGAGGCCAACAGCGGCGCTGTTGGCGCCAGACGAAACGGCGCCGGCGAGCAGGGTGGCGTTGGCGGCAGCGTCGGGCTCAGCGGCAGCGTCGGCGTCAGTGGCGGCCTTGGCCTTGACATCGACCGTGGCGCCGGCCGATGCGCTGTCGATGGCGCCCGCATCCGCAGGCGGACCCTCGGGACGGCGCAGCAGATAGACCAGCACCGCCAACTCCACCAAGCCGACCAGCACGACCGCCGGCCAGGGCGGCCGGCCCAAACACATCACGATAAAGCCCAGCGCCATGCCGAGGCAGGCCATGCGCTTGCCGCGCTTCGACACGGCGCGGTGTTCGCGCCATTGGCGCAGCGGTGCGCCGAAACGCGGATGCTGCAACAGGCGCTGCTCCAGCCGTGGCGAGGCGCGGCTGAAGCAGGCCAGGGCGAGGATCAGGAAAATGGTCGTCGGCATCACCGGCAGCAGCGCGCCGATCACGCCCAGCGCCACCATCAGCACGCCGAGCGCCGTGTAGCCCCAGCGCAGCAGGCGCGCGGCGTGCGCCTCGCCGGCGGGCGGCGTGGCCGGCGCCGCTGGCGCGCGTGGCGCCGCCGGCATGCCTGGCGCGTGCGGCGGCTGTGTCATCAGAGCGTGCGGCCGACGTGGCCGTGCATGCGCGTGAAGGCCGCCTCGGCGCCGCCGACCAGGCGCGACTCCTGCTCGGCGTCGAGCTCGACGTCGTCGAGCGCCGCCGTGAATTCGCGCCAGTGGCGCGCCGCGCCGTCCGGGTGGGCGGCCAGATGGCGCGCGCCGAAGTCGCCGTCCAGCCCCAGCTTGCCGGCCAATTTGTACAGCACCGCGCCGCCCAGTTTCGAGCCCTCGGTGACGTAGAGCCAACCGAGCGCGGTGGCCAGGTCGACGTCGGCGGCCAGCGGCGCCTCGGGGCCGTCCAGCGGCAGCGCCGCGCCCAGGTCGGCCAGGTCGGCGGCGATGGCGGCGTAGCGGCGCCGCTGCGCCAACTGCGGCAGCAGCGCGGCCAGCCCGGCATGCTCGTACAGCGGGTCGACGTCGCGCAGGAAGCTGTATTGCGCCTGCAGGAAGCGGGCGTAGTTCTCTTTGCTGGAGAAGGGGGCGCTGGCCATGATGCCGTCGTCGAGTTGTTGGTGAGTCGCCATGGTACGCGTTTTCAGGCGCTGGCTGCGGGTCAGGGGAAGATCGGTGGCGTTCATTGGGTTCCTTGTGGGTGCGCGAGTGTGTTTAGAATTTGACGCCGAGCGACAGGCGCATGGTGCGGCCCGGCCCCGGCATCAGGCTGAGGGTGAGCGGATCGAGGTAGTAGCGGTCGCCCAGGTTGTCGACGCCCAGCTCCAGCGTGGCGTTGGGCGCCAGCTTGTAGCTGGCGAACAGGTCGACCAGGGTGTAGGCGCGCGTGAGTACCTGCGTCGCGGTGCCGGCCGAGTTTTGCCATTGCGCGTCCTTGTCCTCGGTGGCCAGCGGCGAGCCGACGTGGCTCAGGCGAGTGCCGACGGTGAGCTGGTTCGCTAGCAGGCGGGCGCCCAGCGTGACATTCATGCTCAGCTTGGGCTGGATGTGGTTGCTGACGTAGGAGGTGGTGAAGCCGATCGGCGAGCAGTCCGGCGTGTCCTTCATGCGCGGCAGGTAGTCGCCCTTGGTGCGCAGGTAGGCGGCGGTGGCGGCGTCGCAGACCAAGGTCTTGCGGTTGTAGGTGGCGGACAGTTCGCCGAACAGCGCGCCGTTGTCGTAGCTCGATTGCAGTTCGACGCCGGCGACCTGGTAGCTGTCGGCGTTGGCCATCGAGAAGTTCTGCGCCCAGGCCTGCAGGCCGGCGATCTGCCGCCGCGTGATGTAGTCGCGGGTGACGTTGTCGAAGTAGGCCAGCTTGAGGCGCAGCTTGTCGCTGTCGCTCCAGACGCCGTCCTTGACCAGGTTCAGGCCGATCTCGCGGTTGTCGCTGCGCTCGGCCTTGAGCGGCGAGAAGTAGGTGGCCGAGAAGCCCAGCGTCGACTCGTACAGGCTGGGCATGCGCAGCCCGCGCGCGCCGCGCAGGTAGACGCTGACGCTGTCGGACAGCTTGGCGGTCAAGCCGAACGACGGCGCGAAGCCGTGGTCCTTGCGCTCCAGCGGCACGCTGTACTTGAAGGCGCCGGGGATGTCGTCGTGGTAGACGTAGTCGTTCGGTTGCGCGTGCTCGACCTTGGACAGGTCGATCGGCACCGCCGGCTGGCCGTAGTTCTCGACCATGCCGACGCCGGTCAGCAGCGGATTGGTGGCCGGCGTGAACTTGCCGGCGTCGTCCTGGCGCCATTTGACGCTGCCGATGTTGTCGCCGGCCTTGTCGTACAGCGTCACCCACTGCCAGCCGCGCGGGTCGTGCAGCTGCTCGGCCATGCGGTTGCGGTCGCGCGTGTTGTAGCGCTGGTAGCGGCCGCCCAGGTCGACGCTCAGCCAGTCGCGCGGCTTCCACTGCAGGGCAACGAAGGCGCTTTCCTCGTGGCGCCTGCCGTCGCGCTGGGTGCGGTTGTGGTTGATGTCGTCGGCGACGATCTGCACGCCCTTGCCGGGGCCGATGTTCTCGTTTTGCAGCGACAGGCCGTAGTTCAAGCGCAGCGGGCCGAAGCGCGTGTCCAGCAGGCTGGTGTTGCTGATGTCGGCGCCGAGGCGGCGCGCCGCCGTCTTGGCCAGGTACAGGCTCTCGACGCAGGCCGCGCATTCGTGGTCGCCGGGGTTCGGCTTGCCCTCCAGCGGGTTGTGGAAGATGTCGCCGTTGCGGGCGGCGCTCTGCATGTCGGTCAGCCACAGGTTGGCCTTCAGGTCGAGCAGCGACTGGCCGGCCGGCTTCCAGCCGTAGCGCGCGGTCCAGGCGTCGGTGCGCACCTGGCTGGTGTTCCACTGCGGGATGAAGCCGGTGCTGTTGCGGTAGATTTGCGACGGCATCACTTCGCCGAAGGCGCTGTCGAAATAGCGGTAGCCCAGCTCCAGCGTCTGCGCGCGCGGCAGGCGCAGCACCCCCTTCAGCAGCACCGAGGTGGTGGTGTTGGAGGTGTTGAGCACCTCGTCGCCGGCCTTGAAGAACTGCGTCACGCCGTTGTCGTCGCCCGCTTCGTCGAGCAGCTGGTAGCGGCTGTAGCCCTTGGTGCCGGCGAAGTAGTTGCCGACGCGGCGGCGGCTGTAGGCGGCCACCAGGTCGTAGTCGTCCTGCGTGGTGGCGGCGGCCACGCTGCCGTAGCCGCTGTGCGCGTTGAACAGGCCGTTGCGTTCGCGCCGTGGCGTGGCGGAGAAGTCGTCGGGCGCGCTGACGCTGTTGCTCTGCAGGCCGCCGCGCAGGCGCACGCCGCTGCGCGCGCCGGGCAGCAGCACGTCCTCCGGGCGCAGCGTCTGCATGCTGACCATGCCGCCGATGGCGCCGGCACCCTGCGCCGACAGGTTCGGCCCCTTGTCGATGCGCACGCCGCTGATCAGGTCCGGGTCGATGTAGCTGCGGTCGGCGATGCCGGCGTAGCCGCGATACACGGTCGACGATTGCAGGCTGCCGTCGATCAGCACCGGCACGCGGCCCTGTCCCTGCAGGCCGCGCACGTTGATGTCGACGGCGCCGCTGTTGCGGCTGTCGCCGACCTGCACGCCGGCGACCGCCTTGAACATGTCGGCCGGCGAGGTGCCGCGAAAGCGTTCGATCTGCTCGCGGCCGATGTGGGCCGCCGACGAGGACTGCGTGTAGGGCAGGTCGGCGGGGTCGGTGTCGTCGTCGCCGGACCAGGCGCCGGCGGCGCTCTGGCCCTGCACGTTCAGCGTGCCGATCTGCACGGCGCCTGCCGCCGCCTGGGGCGCCGCCGTCAGGATGATGCTGCCGTCGACGCGCACCTGCGCGCGCAGGCCGCTGCCGGCCAGCAGCTGGCGCAGCGCCTCGGCGACGCTGAACGCGCCCTGCAACGGCGGGCTGACCCGGCCCTGGGTGAGCCGGGCGTCGGCCAACAGCACCATGCCGGCCTGGCGCGCCAGCTCGTTGAGGGCGCGGCCCAGCGGCTGGGCGGCGATGCTGAATTCGACGCTGGCCGGCGCCGCGTAGGTGGGCGCCGGCGCGGCGAAGGCCAGGGCCAGTAGCAGAGGCAGGGGACTGCGGCGTATCAATGAAGGCATCGTTGTTTCCTATGGTGATGTGTTGTGTCGCTCATAGTTAAAACGAATGAGACGCATTTACCCTGACGTGCGCAGAAAAATATTGTTGATCGGAGGCGGACTGGCCGCCCGGCTCAGCGCGGCAGTATGCGTTTGACGCGGCCGTCGCCGACCACGCGCACCGGCAGCGCCAGCGGCAGGGCGGCGGCGAACTGGGCCGGATTGCCGAGGTCGAAGCTGCCGCTCAGGCGCAACTGGGCCAGCGCGGCGTCGTCGACGCGCAGGCCGCTGTCGGCGTAGCGCTCGAACTCGGCCAGCGCCTCGGCCAGCGTGGTGTTGTCGAAGTTGACGCGGCGCTCGCGCCAGCTGCCGACGGCCGCCGGCGCCACGCTGGCCGGCACGGCCGGGCCGTCGGCCGCCAGGGTCAGGCCGTCGCCGGCCAACAGGATGGGCGCGTCGGCGTTGCGGCCCGGCGCCGTCACCGCGACCTTGCCCTGTTGCACGGCGACGTTGACCAGGCCGCCGACATTGCGCACGGAAAAGTGCGTACCCAGCACCGTCACGCGGGCCGCGCCGGCCTCGACGTGGAAGGCGCGCTGCGGGTCCGGGCTGACGTGGAACATCGCCTGGCCGCGCAGCAGACGCACCTCGCGGTGGTCGGCGTAGAGGGCGACCTGCAGCTCGGTGGCAGTGTCGAGTTCGATGCTGCTGCCGTCGGGCAGGCGCTGCTCGGCGTACTGGCCGCGCGCCGTGGTGAAGGTTTGGCTGTAGCCCGGCTGGTGCAGTTGCTGGTAGCCGAGCAGGCCGCAGGCCAGCAGCGCGCAGGCGGCCAGCGCGCCGCGCGGGACGGCGTCGGCCAGGCGGCCCAGCCAGCGCAGCGGAAGGAGCGAGGGCAACCGCCGCAACCAGCCCGATGGCGCGGCCGGCTTTGCCGCCGGCGCCAGGCCGCTGCGGTCCAGCGCCGCGACGCGGGCGGCCGGCAGGCTGGCCAGCAGCGTGTCGGCGCGGCACATCTGCCGCCAGGCGAGGGCGTGGGCGGCGTCGCTGTCTAGCCAGCGCTGCAACTGCGCCTGCTCGGCCGGCGACAGGCCGGCGTCGCGCCGCAGCAGCCATTGCGCCGCCGCGCTGTCGATGGCGTCGGCGCGGCTTGGCGCCTGTTCTTGCCGGCTCATGCTTGCAGCTCGCCGGCCAGCGCCTTCTTGCAGGCGACCATCGCCTTGATGATGTGCTTCTCCACCATGTTGACGGAAATGCCCATCTGCGCGGCGATCTCGACATGGCTGAGACCGTCGAATTTGTACAGGGCGAAGGCTTGGCGGCAACGGGGCGGCAGGTTTTCTATGATCGCAAGCAAGTGTTCCATGTGCTGCCTGTCGGCCAGTCGTTGTTCGGGTTCATAGGCGCGCGGCGCGCGCGGCTCGTGCAGGGCGATGTCCTCGTGGCGCCGGACCAGGCTCTGGCGTTGCTGGTCGATGACGATGTTGCGCGCCGTCACGTAGAGCAGGGCGCGTTCCTGGCTGCCGGGCTCGGCCGAGTCGCCGCCCCGGCCGGCCGTCAGCACGCGGGCGTAGGCCTCCTGCACCACGTCCTGCGCCTTGTCGCGGCAGCCGGTGGCGCGCGCCATCAAGCGCAGCAGTTCCTGGTAGTAGCGTTCGAGCACCGCGTCGCATCCTGTCAAAAGGAGCCATGATAGCAATCGATGCGAATAATAACAAGAATCATTCGCATTTACTTTTTTGGATGCTGTTCAATGGCAGGTGCGTCCAAGCCGCGCGCCAATTGCTGGTGGTGATGTCTGGGCATCGAGGGGAGGGGGACTTCTTGCGCGCCCGAACGCAAAAAGCCCAGTCCTGGGACTGGGCTTTTCACTTGAATTCTTGGGGTGGCTGATGGGGCTCGAACCCACGACAACAGGAATCACAATCCTGGACTCTACCAACTGAGCTACAGCCACCACTGGCACTGCGTGATCGACGACGACACTATTGCGGGCAATAAAAAAGGCTGCAAGCATGAACTTGCAACCTCATTATTTGCTGCGAATTCTTTGGGGTGGCTGATGGGGCTCGAACCCACGACAACAGGAATCACAATCCTGGACTCTACCAACTGAGCTACAGCCACCACTGATACTGCGTTGTCTACAGTGTTTCGTAGACAGGTGCCGAATTATACAAGCCAGTTTTGAAACACGCAAACCTTAATGCGGCTTTTTCGCAAAAATGGCAAAAGGGCCTGGATTGACACCGCCTAGACCGACACCGCCTGCACCGGCGGCGTCAGCCCCAGCAAACCGGCGAACGGCCCGCTCAGCGACTGCGCCGCCGCGCTGGTGTAGCCGACCAGGCTGCCCGGCTCGCCGCCGACGCGGCGCAGGCCGGCCGCCTCGAGCAGGCGGCTGAGCTGGCGCGCCACGGCCTCGCCCGTGTCGAGCACGCTGACGGGGGCGGCGGTGTGGGCGCGCACCACCGCCTGTATGCCGTCGAGCACGAAGGGGTAGTGGGTGCAGCCGAGCACCAGCGTGTCGACGCCCTCGGCGATCAGCGGCGCGATGTAGCGTTCCAGCAGGGCGCGGGTGGCCGGCGTGTCCAGCTCGCCCTTGTCGATCTGGTCGGCCAGGCCGACGCAGGGCTGCAGGTGGAAGCTGGCGCCGGTGGCCGCGCTGACCTGCTCGCGCAGCGACAGCAGCTTTTCGCCGCGCAGCGCGCTGGCGGTGGCCAGCACGGCGACCTTGCCGTTGCGGCTGGCGGCGGCGCCCGGCTTGAGGCCGGGTTCGACGCCCACCACCGGCAGTTGCGGGTAGCGCGCCCGTACCGCCTTGATGCCGGCGATGGTGGCGGTGTTGCAGGCCACCACCAGCGCCTTGGCGCCGCGCGCCACCAGGAAGGCGGCGATGGCCAGGGAGCGCTCGGTGAGCACCGCCTCGGTTTGCGCGCCGTAGGGCGCGTAGGCCGAGTCGGCGAAGTACATCAGGTGTTCGTTGGGCAGCTGGGCGCGGATGTGGCGCAGCACCGACAGGCCGCCGACGCCGGAGTCGAACACGCCGACGGGGGCGTCGGACGGCGCGGCGAAGGGCGGCGCAAAGGGTAGGGTGGGAGTCAAGTTGGTGTCCGGACAAGGCGCCCGCCGCCCGCGCGGGGGCGCGCGGCGGGGCCGGGTGGTTGCTTAGGCGGTGACGACAGGGATCGCGCTGACGCTGCTCAGCTGCTCGATCTTGGCCTTCCATTCCGCCGGGCCGGTGTTGTGCACCGAGGTGCCGGCGGCGTCGACCGCCACGGTGACCGGCATGTCGACCACGTCGAACTCGTAGATCGCCTCCATGCCCATGTCGGCGAAGCCGAGCACCTTGGCGCTCTTGATCGCCTTCGACACCAGGTAGGCGGCGCCGCCGACGGCCATCAGGTAGGCCGACTTGTGGCGCTGGATCGACTCGATGGCGACCGGGCCGCGCTCGGCCTTGCCGATCATGGCGATCAGGCCGGTCTTCTCCAGCATCATGTCGGTGAACTTGTCCATGCGCGTGGCGGTGGTCGGACCGGCCGGGCCGACCGCCTCGTCGCGTACCGGATCGACCGGGCCGACGTAGTAGATGACGCGGTTGGTGAAGTCGACCGGCAGTTGCTCGCCCTTGGCCAGCATGTCCTGGATGCGCTTGTGCGCGGCGTCGCGGCCGGTCAGCATTTTGCCGTTCAGCAGCAGGGTCTGGCCCGGCTTCCACGACGCCACTTCTTCCTTGGTCAGCGTGTTCAGGTCGACGCGCTTGGATTTTTCCGTGTCCGGTGTCCAGTGCACCTCGGGCCAGGTCGACAGCGGCGGCGGCGTGATGTAGGACGCGCCCGAGCCGTCCAGCACGAAGTGGGCGTGGCGGGTGGCGGCGCAGTTGGGGATCATGGCGACCGGCTTGGAGGCGGCGTGGGTCGGGTACATCATGATCTTCACGTCGAGCACGGTGGTCAGGCCGCCCAGGCCCTGGGCGCCGATGCCCAGCGCGTTGACCTTGTCGCACAGTTCGATGCGCAGCTCTTCGAGCTTGTTCTGCGGGCCGCGTTTTTTCAGGTCGAACATGTCGATGTCGTCCATCAGCACCTCTTTCGCCATCAGCATCGCCTTCTCGGCGGTGCCGCCGATGCCGATGCCCAGCATGCCCGGCGGGCACCAGCCGGCGCCCATGGTCGGCACGGTCTTCATGACCCAGTCGACCAGCGAGTCGGACGGGTTGAGCATGACGAACTTGGTCTTGTTTTCCGAGCCGCCGCCCTTGGCCGCCACCTTGACGTCGACCGTGTTGCCCTCGACCAGCTCCATGTGCACCACGGCCGGCGTGTTGTCCTTGGTGTTCTTGCGGTCGAACTGCGGGTCGGCGACGATCGAGGCGCGCAGCTTGTTGTCGTCGAAGTTGTAGGCGCGGCGCACGCCCTCGTTGACCGCGTCGGTGACCGTGCCGGAGAAGCCCTCGAAGCGCACGCCCATGCCGATCTTCAGGAAGACGTTGACGATGCCGGTGTCCTGGCAGATCGGCCGCTTGCCCTCGGCGCACATGCGCGAGTTGGTCAGGATCTGCGCGATGGCGTCCTTGGCCGCCGGGCTCTGCTCGGCGTCATAGGCGCGCGCCAGGTGTTCGATGTAGTCGGCCGGGTGGTAGTAGCTGATGTACTGCAGGGCGGCGGCGACGGATTCGATCAGGTCTTCTTGCTTTATGATGGTCATGGTGTTCTCGCGGTTGAGGGAGTGGCTAAGGGGAAGGCGTTAATGGTTTTGCGACTCGTTCTGCGTGCCGGTGGTGATGCGGTCGGTGTAGGCGATGGCCAGCGCCGACAGCAGGAACACGACGTGGATCGCAGTCTGCGCGATCAGCGTCTTGGCGTCGTAGAAGGCGGCGTTGATGAAGGTCTTCAGCAGGTGGATCGAGGAGATGCCGACGATGGCCATGGCCAGCTTGGTCTTCAGCACCGAGGCGTTGACGTGCGACAGCCACTCGGGCTGGTCCGGATGGGTGTCGAGGTGCATGCGCGAGACGAAGGTTTCGTAGCCGCCGATGATGACCATGATCAGCAGGTTGGAGATCATCACCACGTCGATCAGGCCGAGCACGACCAGCATGATGGTGGTCTCGTTGAGTTTGGTCGGCACCACGGCGTTGGGCACGGCGATGGCCTGGAAGATGTGCGCCAGCGCCGCCTCGTTGCCGAGCGCCGCGCCGATCAGGTCCTTCAACTCGACCCAGAAATGGAACACATACACGCACTGCGCCAGAATCAGGCCCAGGTACAGCGGCAGCTGGAGCCAGCGCGACATGAAGATGAAGGCGGGCAGCGGGCGTAACTTGGGGGCTGGTTTGTGTTGCGGGTCAGACATTGAGGTGTATCTCCGGAAAAGGATGGCGTCAAACGACTGCCGACATTTTACACGGGCAATCCGGCAATCGTCTTGCCGCCCGCATAGATTGGCGGCCGGTGCGACAATCGGCGGGGTGGCGACAGCGATGGCGGAAAACTCTGTAAAATTGCATAAAAGATCAAATTGCCCGTCCAACCAAAAGCGCACGCCGGCCGGCGAAATTCCCCGCGAATTCGTCCCGAGTGGCGCCTGTAAGGAGGCAGTAAGCGACCAAGTCTAATGTTGTTGGCAAACGATTACTACAAATGGAGATAAGCATGACCGCTACAGCAAATCAAGGAACCCAGCAGCAAGGTCCACAAGAATCGCGCGTGTTCGAGCCGTCGGCCGCCTTCGCCGCCCAGGCCACCATCTCCGGCATGGCCGCCTACGCGGCGCTGCAGGCCGAGGCCGAAGCCGACTACGAAGGCTTCTGGGCGCGTCTGGCGCGCGAGAACCTGGTCTGGCAGAAGCCCTTCACCCGCACCCTCAACGAAGACAACGCGCCGTTCTACAAATGGTTCGAAGACGGCCACCTGAACGTCTCCTACAACTGCCTGGACCGCAACCTGGAAAACGGCAACGCCGACAAGACCGCCATCATCTTCGAAGCCGACGGCGGCGAGTCGGTCCACGTCAGCTACAAGCAGTTGCACGAAAAGGTCTGCAAGTTCGCCAACGGCCTGAAGGAACGCGGCATCAAGAAGGGCGACCGGGTCATCATCTACATGTCGATGTCGGTTGAAGGCGTGGCCGCCATGCAGGCCTGCGCCCGTATCGGCGCCACCCACTCCGTGGTGTTCGGCGGCTTCTCCGCCAAGTCGCTGCAGGAGCGCATCATCGACGCCGGTGCCGTCGCCGTCATCACCGCCGACGAGCAAATGCGCGGCGGCAAGCACCTGCCCCTGAAAGTCATCGTCGACGAAGCGCTGGCGCTGGGCGGCTGCGACACCATCAAGGACGTCATCGTCTACAAACGCACCGGCGGCAACATCGCCATGCAGGAAGGCCGCGACATCTGGCTGCACGAGCTGGTGGAAAAACAGTCCGCCGTGTGCGAGCCGGAATGGGTCGACGCCGAGCACCCGCTGTTCATCCTCTACACCTCCGGCTCGACCGGCACACCGAAGGGCGTGCAGCACTCCAGCGGCGGCTACCTGCTGTGGGCCGCGCTGACCATGAAGTGGAGCTTCGACATCAAGCCCAACGACGTGTTCTGGTGCACCGCCGACATCGGCTGGGTGACCGGCCACAGCTACATCTGCTACGGCCCGACCGCCGTCGGCGCCACCCAGGTGGTATTCGAAGGCATCCCCACCTTCCCCAACGCCGGCCGCTTCTGGGACACCATCGCCAAGCACAAGGTCAGCATCTTCTACACCGCGCCGACGGCGATCCGCTCGCTGAT
Source organism: Rugamonas rubra (assembly GCF_900114705.1). GTDB lineage: Bacteria > Pseudomonadota > Gammaproteobacteria > Burkholderiales > Burkholderiaceae_D > Rugamonas > Rugamonas rubra. Next base: position 85,013 of record NZ_FOTW01000010.1, on the reverse strand, counting down.
CAAAGCCTCCGACGTCGACCCGGCCGTGCATCCGAAGAACTACGACCTGTCCACGCTGCGCCTGTTGGGCACGGTTGGCGAGCCGATCAATCCCGAAGCCTGGATGTGGTACTACAAAAACATCGGCCGCGAACTGTGCCCGATCGTCGACACCTTCTGGCAGACCGAGACGGGCGGCCACATGATCACCCCGCTGCCGGGCGCCACGCCGATGGTGCCGGGTTCCTGCACGCTGCCGCTGCCGGGCATCATGGCCGCCATCGTCGACGAAGTCGGCCACGACGTACCGAACGGGCAGGGCGGCATTCTGGTCGTCAAGCGTCCATGGCCGTCGATGATCCGCACCATTTGGAACAATCCCGAGCGCTTCAAGTCCAGCTACTTCCCAGAAGAGCTGGGCGGCAAGATGTACCTGGCAGGCGACGGCGCCATCCGCAACAAAGAGACCGGCTACTTCACCATCACCGGCCGCATCGACGACGTGTTGAACGTGTCCGGCCACCGCATGGGCACGATGGAGATCGAATCGGCGCTGGTGGCCAACCCGCTGGTGGCCGAAGCCGCCGTGGTCGGCAAGCCCGACGACACCACCGGCGAATCGATCTGCGCCTTCGTCGTGCTCAAGCAAGCGCGGCCGACCGGCGACGAAGCCAAGCGCTTGGCCTTGGAGTTGCGCAACTGGGTCGCCAAAGAGATTGGCCCGATCGCCAAGCCCAAAGAGATCCGTTTTGGCGACAACCTGCCCAAGACCCGTTCCGGCAAGATCATGCGCCGCCTGCTGCGCGTACTGGCCAAAGGCGAGACCATCACGCAGGATATTTCCACTTTAGAGAATCCAGCGATTTTGGAGCAGCTCAAAGAAGCGTCCTAATGTAGGGAAACGAGGGGGAAGGCAAAAAGAGTTGGTACTCCTCGGAATCCTTGCTATAATTCGCGCTCCTCGGAAGAGGAGAAAGAAATGCAGGAGAGGTGGATGAGTGGTTGAAGTCGCACGCCTGGAAAGCGTGTATAGGTTCATAGCCTATCGGGGGTTCGAATCCCCCTCTCTCCGCCAAGGATACAAAAGCAAAAGCCACCCTCGGGTGGCTTTTTGCGTTGTAGCCTTGGCGGAGAGAAGCAAGCCCCCTGCGGGGCTTGCGCGGGGGATTCGAAGGCCTCGCCCCTGCAGGGGCGAGCCTCTCCGAATCGGCCGACTGCTGCCGCTGCGCGGCAGCCCCGCGCGCCGTGGGCGCGCGTTCGTGGTTCTAACTAGGTTCTCAGCAGCGCCGCCCACGCCCCCGAACGCATGAGCCCGTGTCCCAATGTCGGTATCTGACCCCGCCTGGGGTCTCACCTCACCGAACAAACTCAGCCCCGCTTCAACTGGTCGATAACGCTCGCCACCTTGGTAGTAATCATATCGACAGCCGGGCCATTCGCGCCATGCGGGATAATGATATCGGCGTTGCGCTTGGTCGGCTCGATGAATTGCTTGTGCATCGGGCGTACTGTTTCCAGATACTGGTCGACGACGCTTTCCACCGAGCGGCCGCGTTCGGTAATATCCCTTTGCATACGGCGGATGAAGCGGATGTCGGAAGCGGTGTCGACATAGATCTTCAGCGACATCATGTCGCACAAGTCCGCGTCATACAAGGCGAACAGGCCCTCGATCACGATCACCGGGGCCGGCTTGACCGGAATGGTCCGGTTGGAGCGGTTGTGGAGCGTGAAGTCGTACTCCGGCATCTCGATCGATTCGCCGTTGCGCAAGGCTTGGATGTGCTGGACCAGCAGCGACCATTCGAAAGCCTGCGGATGGTCGTAATTCTGCTGCGGGCGGACTTCGGGGGGGGAGATGGGTTTGGTCGCAGTAGTAATCGTCCTGCATCACGACCGAGACCATATCTGCGCCAAACGCGGCGAGCACCTTCTGGGACACAGTGGACTTGCCACTGCCGCTACCGCCTGCGACGCCAATAATAAACGGTTAGAAAGAAATCGTATTCATGCCGAATGATACCGGAAGCGCGAGCGAACTGACAGGGACCGGCGGTTCCGAAGTGACGCATGCGGCAGTTCTGTGATGCCTGCCCAATGATGGCCAGGGAGCTGCTGCTTTGGCCGGTAGCGGAGCATAAGAACGCTAGCTCATCTGACAGTTCATGTCAGGGCAAGAGTTAGTACATATCAGTCATTTGGCAAAAACACAATTTTCATCAAGGCGCTTCGGTCTGAAAATGCTGGCGTATTGCGCGAGCTGACTATGCAGTCGCAACGTGCTCAACGTAGTTTTGCTTTAAGGCGCCGCTACCGCGTTTTAGTGTGCTCTGTCTTCACGGCACGAGAAAGATAAGTTTCGCACTCAGCCTGTCCTGAAGACTTCCCTGAGATCGAAAATTTCAAGATAAGACAGAAATTTACTATTGAAGATGGTTGCTGACTATAAATAAATAGTACACTTAATCTACAGTTAATTACCTTGGAAATGCCATGGCGAAGACAGTAACCCTCAAAAACGGCCGACACTGGGCGACCCAAACAGCCGCGCTCTCTCACTTCAAGGATTTACTTCATCGTTACAAAAACGGCGACATAGTGGACCGCCCCGATGACATAGATGATCTCACCGCACTTTTGACGGTGTACGATGAGGCACGCGCGGCCGACGAATCCTCGAAGATCGGCGATGGTATTCAGTACATAAAACGTTTAAATAATTCTGTATTGGGATGGCCTACAGATGGATTTTGGGTATTTCGTATTGACGGCTCATCGGTGGATTTTAGCTACATCGCGGCAGTTAAGAGTGCAACATCCCGATAAATTCGCTGTCTTAATTAATCGAAGAAGCCTCAGAGTAATAATATGAACCAACCAGACAATTTCTTTAATGTAATTTTTCATGAAAATAAAAGTACTGGGCAGGATGTTGCGTTGTGTGCTGGATACGAATCTGGCATTTGGAGAAACGACCAGCTTGCTGATCATGCGATGGAGTGGCTCCCGGAGTTTGCTTTAACTTATAGTGAATTAACTAGCATAAGTCACAGCAATGCAATACGAATGACAAAAAAGGCGGCTCGCCTAGTATATCAAACTGGAAAATATGGAAACCGTGGAGAGTTCGGTGAGCTTTTTTTGCACATTGCTATTCGCCAAGTCTTTGAAACTATTCCTGCTGTAAGTAAGATTTACTACAAAAGTGCAGTAAATGAAACTGTTAAAGGATTTGATGCAGTTCATGTGGTGAGAGGAACAGCAGGGTTGGAGCTATGGATTGGCGAGACAAAATTTTACACTGCTGTATCTCGAGCAATAACAGACGTATGCAAAGAAATTGTAGATCATCTTCGAGTTGATTATTTAAAGAACGAGTTTTTGCTCATACAGAACAAAATAGATTCAAGTTGGCCGGAAGAAAAGGAGTTGCGATCCCTTTTAAATCCTAACGTGTCACTGGACACAGTTTTTAAAAAAGTATGCATTCCAGTTTTGCTAACATACGAAAGTAAAGCAGTAGCAGGGAATTCAAAAACTGATATAAAATATTTGCAAGAGGTAAAATTAGAAATTGAAAAAGCATATCTTAAATTGCGCACTGACTTGGGAACTTCATATAAAGCGGCCTATGGCGTTGATCTTCCGATAACCATTCATGTGATTTTGATACCTTTGGCGGATAAAAAAGCACTAATCTCTACGTTAGATAAACGATTGAAAGCGTTACAATAATGGACGTCTTAGATGATCTGCGCCAAGAAATTGTTACAGCTTCATTTCCGATGGATGCTTTTTCTATACTATCCACCGTGTCAAAATTTTGTTACAAGGATTCCGATATAGGGCGGGAGCTCGTAATAAGAGTGTTAGATCGTCGAAACGAATTAAACTCGGATCATCAGCATATATTAGATGAATTGGCAATTCAGGTTGGTTTACATCCATATGTGAATAATCTTGAAAAGTTATCGCTTCGGGGGGCACTTGCGCATGCTAGCAATCGTGCAGATGGCGAGATGGCAGACTTTGTACTGCATTCGGCTCAATCACGGGTTTTAAATTTGCTCCTAGAAGGTATGTCTGTAATTTTGAGTGCCCCTACTTCTTTTGGGAAAAGTTTACTTATTGATTTGGCGATCTCTTCAAATGATTATGATAACGTGATTTTGATCGTTCCTACGTTAGCGTTAGTTGAAGAAACCCGCAGGAGGATGGCTCGCTTTGCTACCACCCACAGCATTATTACGACATCCAATCAAAAAATTGGGGAGCGAAATATTTTCGTCTTCACTCAGGAGCGATATTTATCCTCTCAGTCTGAAATTCCAATTCCAAATTTCTTTGTTATAGATGAATTTTATAAATTATCTATTCAGAATGATGGAGGGCGAGCGACACAATTAAATCAGGCATTTCTACGGCTGGTAAGTACTGGCGCTCAGTTTTATCTACTTGGCCCGGCAATTGGGTCGATTCCAGATATAGTAAAATCCAGAACAAATTGCGTTTTTGTGGTGGAGAAATTTCAAACTGTTGCTATCGAACTCCATACTATTTCGAAAAAACCTAATAAGGATCTGGCCTTTGCAGCCTTGCTAGATCAACTGGATGGTCAGACGTTGGTTTATTGCCAATCCCCTGCAAGTACGAGGAAAGTCCTCAAAGCCTATTTGGAAAACAGATCAATTCCCATTACAGATGATATTGAATTAGTTGAGGCAGCAGAGTGGACAGCGGAAAATTATCACGAGGAATGGTTGGTTTCAGTTGCCCTTATGCACGGAATCGGTATTCATCATGGTCGTCTTCCTCGGTCATTGGGACGATTTATGATAAGGGCTTTTGAAGAGGGTAAGTTAAAGTTGCTTTTATGTACTTCGACATTAATCGAAGGAGTTAACACGGCGGCTAAAAATGTAGTTATTTTTGATAGTAAACTAAACAATAGGGCGTTAGATTTTTTTACTTTTAATAATATTCGAGGGCGTTCTGGACGAATGTTTCGTCATTTTATTGGACATGTATTTGTATTTGATGCGCCACCGGAGCCGGAATTGCCTTTTGTTGATATTCCGGTCTTTAATCCTACTGAAACGACCCCTAATAGCTTATTGTTGCAGATTGAACATGAACTACTTTCTCCTCTACTTCAGGGACGTATTAGGCCAATTCTTGAGCAAAGTTTAATTCCTGTGGATTTGCTGAAAAAGCTCTCTAGCATCGAACCGGAGTTTGTCCTAAATGCAGCGAACCATATCATATCGATGAACTCCTCTGATATTTCTGAGTTGTCCTGGTCGTCACATCCCCAGTACGAGAATATTAAGGCTACTTCTAATATTATTTGGAATCAGTTGAATGGAGCAAGTGCGGCGAAACATGGGGGCGTTCATTCTGCAAGTATGATGACATATTGGATTTGGGAATTATATAAGAGTCGAAGTGTTCCTAAATTTAGGACTAAAATGATTGCGAAGCAGATTGAAGCAGGCAAGTCTCCCGATGATGCAGTTGAAAATGTACTTGCCTTTCTTCGAAGTTGGGCTTCTTTTAGTTATCCGAAGTACTTGATGGCTGTTAGCGATATATCAGATGTGATACTTCTACTACGGGGAATGAAAGGTTGTAATTATGTTTCGTTTGCGGCTTCGATTGAGCATCTATTCCAACCCACAACTTTTTCCTCTCTTGAGGAATTTGGCTTGCCATTCGAACTATCTTCTCAATTAGTAGCGTCACGAGTATTTGATAAAGCCGACAAACTTGATGTTGTAATAAAGGCCTTGCAAAATACTTCTTTAGAAAAATTTGCTAAAGGTATTTTTGAGAGACGTCTTCTGGAAGATTTTAAGGATGGCTTGATTGGTGGAAGTAAAGTTGCGCCATGATGATACTGTACCGATAAGCGCGTGATATTTGCGCGCGATAGAAAATCTTTCGTGGTCGCATTAGGGGGTCTCGTGAATACGACCGATTATGCGGACGGGTTCGGATTCAGCGATGGAAAGGCGACCTATACAGTCATTACCGAAAGCGAAAGTGAGCGCTTGGCGTTCGCGATTACCATGAGCAAGCTGCTGCGAGTTTAGTAAAGTCCGTCGATCCAAATGGTGAAAGTCCTAGAATATAAGCATTGCCGCGATGGCGTAGCGTTCATCAACTTCGGAGTCTCAACTTGCTAACCTTATAGGAGAGTGCCGCGATAGTATCCCGGAAAGCTGGATTCCTACGAATAGCTAGCAACCAAAATATGGAATGTGGAGGCAAGTTGTTTGATGTCCTCCAACGACAGATTCGACATGCCTACCTCATTCTGCCCTCTTGACCAGGTAAATCGTCGACTCGTTGATGGCGCGGTCAGTCATGTATGTCGATCACATGTTCTGGAAGGAAGACCACTTCGCCTCCTAGAGCTAGATTTTCCTGTTCGTCCGACGTAACGGGAATGTTGTTTAGCTCGCCAACGTAGTAAGGGCCTACACGCCGTTTTACGATCACCCACATGCGCTCGCCAAACGTCTCCGGCGATTCGGGGTCATCTCTATCTGGCGGAATTGCGATTTCGAAGACCAACTTTACGACGTCACCTTCGTCCAAAGCACGGCGTTCTTTTTCTCCTGGCATATAGAACGTTTCAGGAGTTCTGTGATTCTGCGCTAGACCACTTTGAAGTTCCCAACCATCCAAGTCCAACGTGGCAAGGCGGATTTCCTCGACGTCGTCCATCACGTCCGCACCCCATTCGGGTGGTTGCCCGATGGTTGGCGGGGCATGTAGCGGGGTCTTAAAGATGGTGCGTAGAACTTGATCTTGTGAATGAGCGAATTCCACCCCTTCACGCATATCAACAGCGAAAATCCCGGCGAAATGAGGAGGGACTGCACAGTCGTCGCCAGGTTCGAAACTGCCCTGGCGCACTATCGGAATGAATTTTTCTCGCGGCTGTCCGGCGGCTAAATGGCCGGAAATTATCTGCTGCTCGTAGCCTACACCACCCCGTCGATTGAGAGACTTGATGTAGTAGTTTTTCGTGCAAATAATCAACACGAAGTCGCATGTAGTAATTTCGACTTCCATAAACTGGGTCAGGCTCTGCCCGGGAGCTACATGCCACTGGTCAAGCCTGATGTCTACACCGTTCATGCGTAGTCGTTCGGCCAATTCCCTGACCCAGTCTTTATGTTCTTCAGAGTCCCAAGAATATGATATTAAAGCTTTCGGTGGCATAAAAGCGTTCAGTTCGAGAGTAGGGATATCTATTCGAATTCGAGGGACTTCGACTCTGCATCAATCAACTGTAATGCGGCACGCGACAGCAGGCCGCTGCGCGTTTCATGGCGTGCGTCTGCATACCGATCAATTTTACTGAGAACAAAGCGTGGCAGGCTGATGTTGATACGTTCTGGCTTACTATCAAGTTTGTCAAGGTCGACTTCGACCAATGCCCAAATCCCGCCCTTATGATCAGGATTCTCTTGGAGCGCTTCGATCTTGTTTTGTGCGATTTCAACAGGTTCGCCCAGCTCCAATAACGTCTCAATGTGGCTGGTGATTGCCTCTCGCACGTTCTTCAGAGCATCTTCTACGGTGTCGCCCCACGAGTGGACGCCTTTAATGTTTGGTACGTTTACACCGTACACACTACCTTCATCTTTAAAAATTACTACTGGGATGTCCATTCTGGCCTTTCCTATGACCGGTTTTCTCTTTCCAGGTCATAAACACAAATAACTCCGAGGATTCACGACTTCACGATTTCACGATTTCACGATTTTCCACTTACGACTTGCACATTCGGCTAATTGCTCAGAACTCTAAGTCCCCGGCATCTTGTCTGATACCGGTGGAGTTTTACTTAATTCCTGCGTCCTTCAGTATGCTGTTCCACGTTCCGATTGGCAGGTCTTTTTTAGGGTGAGGCACCGTAACTAGACCGGGCTTTTCAGCGTGTTTGAAGTGATGGTGGCTGCCCTTGATTCGTACTTGCTGCCAGCCATCGTCTTCCAGCATTCGGATTAATTTGCTTGAGTTCATCTTCCTCCCCGAGTGTCGCTGTGTGTAATTGTACACACGAGAACGCGACTGTGTAGAAGTGTGTAGAAATATTTTTTGCAGGCCGATCGTCAAGGCTAAAACTGAGGCTAGTGCTGTTGGGCAACCACTTGCAGCCTCACGTGTAAGATCGTGCCGGCACAGCAGCCACCCTCGGGTGGCTTTTTGCGTTGTAGCCTTGGCGGAGAGAAGCAAGGCGCTTTCAGCGCTCGTTCTGCAGGCGCAGGGCCTTGCCTTGCGTCCGGCCGGACGGCCCCCGGCCCCCGGCCCCCGGCTGCGCCCGGGCAAGCGACACCATGGCCCGGGCTGCGTCGTCGAGCGGCGGGTCCAGAAAAGGCGTCTAGAGGAAAAGGCAGCGCACTCGGCCGCAGCAGGCGCTATCGCGGGAGCGGACAGTGAAATCGAATCGGACGCCGGTCGCGTCGTCAAAATGCGCGCAAAACCCAAATTCACGCGTTTTTTGAAACCCATTCACAAATGCAGTTCAATACGGCGTATCTGGGCGACTTAGTCCGGTATGGCATCACGGCGAACGAGGGGTCACCTCAATAAAGGGAGTTTTTAGCACGCTAAGGCGGGCATTGGTCGTCAATGCATTTGCTGTGCAATAACGCGAACCATTCCACCGAGTCCTGGCTCACGACGGACATTGAAGCCAAGGGACGCCAGGGCGGTCACGACCCACTCTGGCGATAGGCGCAACTTTGGATAGTTGCTGAGTCGAAGGTGCCACTGACCTCCATCCCGCTCGTGCAACACATCGTGGACTTGCACCCTCGTCTCACCGTATTCAAGAAAGCACGTAAGAATCCGATTCTCATCGCTACGCACCAAAATAAATCGCCCATCACCTTTTAAGGCAGCTGACGCATAGTCGCGGAACGTGACTGCGAACAGACCACCGGGGACCAACGTAGCCGAGATGGCCTTGAACAAAGCTTCGACGGATGCGGTATCCGGCAAATGCGTGAGCGTATCCCCCATGCAAAGAATTACCGCGGCGGGTTGCGGGACGTGACTCTTGAACTCCAACAGATTGGCGTTAACCGTGCGGATCGGGAGGGAGCCGGCGTGGGCCTCCAATTCGCTCAATAGTGGCTCGTAAGTATCCACGGCTGTCACCTGGTATCCGCGTCGAGCCAGCGGTACGGAATGCATTCCGAAGCCAGCGCCAAGATCGACGGCGATACCGGTACCGTTGGCGGGTATACCGATGGCTTCAAGCTCAGCATCTGCCCGGCTCATCGCCGCGTCGATGTCACCGACCATCCAAGAATAAACTGGGCCAAGGAGCTTTTCGTAATGATCGCGGACGGGGCTTACCACAGGACGACCTCACAAAACAGAGAGTGTTTGGCGAGCACGTTTCATACCTTGGCGTGCTCGAGACGCGGCTTTCTCCACGGGGAGCATGCGCCGTGCCGATTATATCTTACCAATGTTGAAACTGGCGTCAGCTATTTGAGCATTGGATGCCCTTTTGAATGCGGGCAGGATGCCATGCCAACATTCCCTTGCTTGTTTAGCCCAGATATCACCCTGTTCTCGCGTCCAGGCTGCCCTAAGAAAACTGCTTGCGGGCGAGCCAAGGCTTGAGCGACATCTTGAACAGGAGTTGGGCAGCTAAGTATCGATTTCGTAGCGTGCCCTATGTGGCATTTTCTCTTCACCTACCTAGGCATCACCTCATCCGATAAACTCAGCCCCGCTTCAACTGGTCGATAACGCTCGCCACCTTGGTGGTGATCATATCGACCGCCGGGCCATTGGCGCCATGCGGAATAATGATATCGGCGTTGCGCTTGGTCGGCTCGATGAATTGCTTGTGCATCGGGCGTACTGTTTCCAGATACTGGTCGACGACGCTTTCGACCGAGCGGCCGCGTTCGGTAATATCCCTTTGCATACGGCGGATGAAGCGGATGTCGGAAGCGGTATCGACATAGATCTTCAGCGACATCATGTCGCACAAGTCCGCGTCATACAAAGCAAACAAGCCCTCGATCACGATCACCGGGGCCGGCTTGACCGGAATGGTCCGGTTGGAGCGGTTGTGGAGCGTGAAGTCGTACTCCGGCATCTCGATCGATTCGCCGTTGCGCAAGGCTTGGATGTGCTGCACCAGCAGCGACCATTCGAAAGCCTGCGGATGGTCGTAATTCTGCTGCGGGCGGACTTCGGGGGGGAGATGGGTTTGGTCGCAGTAGTAATCGTCCTGCATCACGACCGAGACCATATCTGCGCCAAACGCGGCGAGCACCTTCTGGGACACAGTGGACTTGCCACTGCCGCTACCGCCTGCGACGCCAATAATAAACGGTTGGAAAGAAATCGTATTCATGCCGAATGATACCGGAAGCGCGAGCGAACTGACAGGGAGCGGCTGATCCCAAATGAAGCGTACTAGCTCAGATCTAAGCTGCCCTTCAGCGTCCGATGACCGGTAGCATTCGCCTTAGGGCGATCGTGCAATCTCGGGATGCAGGAAGAACGGTGAGTTGCCCAATGAGCGTTAGCGCTCGTGGCGAAGTACTATTTTTCAAATTATAAAAAATAGGTTGCCGCAAGGAAAATAACAACCTATGATTAACTTATAAATAGACCCAAACCCTGTCTGCAGTAGCACCTATCATGAGTGAACGATATGCTGCCCAACGAGTCCCATGCCGTCCCGATCCGTAAAGGACCGCCACGGCCACAAGATGCGATAGCGCCCATCCCGGCCTCGGCCAGCTCGCATGAAATGACGAGCGAAGACGAGATCGGCGACACGCTGACCCTGCTGGCCGCCAACGGTGACGCGATCTCGATGTACGTTTCCGGCACCCGCGAGCCGGTGCTTGGACGCATACTCTCGGTCGATCCCGAACAACCGCACTTCGTGATGGAATTAAACGAAGGTACAAGCCTGCCGTCCGGCAGGATCACCTTTGTCACCGTGCTGCGCACCGCCAAGCTGCAATTTCGCCTGTCCAAGCTGGATTGGGACTCGCTTCCCGACAAGCCGCAGCTGATCCCGATGGTATTCCCGGCAACCTGCGCGGTACTGGACCGGCGTGCCAACGAGCGCTTGGAAACGCCGCTGGGCACCACTTTCACGGCCACGTTTGAGCTGCACGGCAGCCCTCACGAGTGGTCCATCTACGATTGCTCGCTGGGCGGGCTCGGCCTGCACTGCACCAAGGGCGAGGCGAAGGGCTTGCTCAAGGGCCGCAAACTGCCGGATGTGCGGCTGGTACTGGAAGAAAAGGAAACGGAAACCGTCGTCGTCACCGAACTGGAAATCCGCTTCACGCGCGCCTTCCGTTCCTTCCTGGCGGGCGAACAGACCCATATCGGCTGCCAGTTCTGCAATATGACGCCGGAGACCGAAAGCCAGATCAAGAGCCTGATGGATAAGGTCAACAATGCCTCGCGGCAGCGGTGAAAAGCACTGAGCCGCATTCGCTTTCGCTTGCTTGCTTGGATGGATACCAGCGCGCGCGCAGCCGCATGAACGGCGTCTCCACACACCGGAACAGCAGCCAGCCGCCGAATATGCCGGCGGCAAACACCAGCAGCACCGTCAACGGCGCACCCGTATCGACATTCATCCGGCGCAAATGCGGCGCGGCGAGCATGAAGATCGGCTTGTGCATCAGGTAGACCGCATACGACCACATCGCCAGGCTGGTGGCGCCAGGCACGCCCACGCGGCTCAGGATCGAACTGGGACTGAGCGCGGCCATGAGCAACAAGGCGTAGCTCATGGCCAGCAAAGAAAACCCCAGCGTGGTCGACAGCATGGTGTCGGGGAAACCCTGGTTCACGCAATACAGCGTGGCGATGACGGCGGCCAAGCCCACGACCAACAACAGGTTCCCCTTGCGCAGGATTTTTTCATACAGCGCGCCGTGAAAATTCTTCAGCATGGCGATGGCCACACCCGGCAGCAACTCGTCGAAGCGGCCCAGGGTGGAGTAATACGTCTCCGCCGCGAAGGCGTCGTGGCCATCCGCCACCCAAGCCATCCCGCGCGCCGCCATGCCGACGAGGATGGCGCCGACGATGACGGTCCAGCCGACCCGCAGCGCGTTCCTGCAACTGGCCACCGCCAGCACCGCCAAGGGAAGCACCAGGTAAAACTGCTCCTCGATGCACAGCGACCAGGAATGGCTGAACGTTTGCCCATACTCCAGGCCGAAATTCTGCGTGAAGGTGAGGAAGCGCCACAGCGGCGCGGTGCTCGATCCCTTGAGCAAGTCCGGCAAGAGGAAGTACGCGGCCAGCACGACGTAGTAGTTCGGCAGCGTGCGCAGCAGGCGCTTGGCGAAGAAGACCTTGAGCGAAAAATCCTCCTGGCGCGCGATCGCCGACAGTATTTGATTGCCGATCAAATACCCGCTCAGCACAAAGAACAGATCCACCCCGGCCCAGCCGACGCGGCCTACAAAGCCGAAGGTGGGACTGCCACTGACGAAGCCGGTGTAATGCGTCATCAACACCAAAGCGATGGCGATGGCGCGCAGGGTGTCCAAGCCTTTGGCTCGGACGAGTTCATTTTTCTGGATCATGCGTTGTGTTTCTTGAATTGTTAAGGTTGCTGTGGTGTGCGGGGCAGGCATATAGTAGCAAGTTCATCATATTTCGTTTTCCGCGCACCGAACAATGAGCGATCTGAACACCGCAGCCATTCCCGCCGATTCGGCCAGCCCGGACGGCAACGTGCGCAGCCGCTCCCTGCTCGCCGCCTGCGGCGCCCACGCCGTACACGACGGCCTGACCGACCTCATCTACGTGCTGCTGCCGATCTGGCAGGCGCAGTTTTCCCTCAGCTACGCGCTGGTGGGCCTGTTGCGCGGCGCGTATGCGGGGACGATGGCCGGCTTCCAGCTGCTGGCGAGCCGCCTGGCCAAGCGCTGGGGCCGCGAGCGCATGCTGGTGGGCGGCACGGCGCTGGCCGGCGCCGCCTACCTGGTCGCCGGCCTGGCCGGCGGCCTGCCGGTGTTGCTGTTCGCGCTGGTGCTGGGCGGGCTGGGCGCCAGCACCCAGCACCCGCTGGCGTCCTCCATCGTCGCCGACACCCACGAGGCCGGCGGCGGCGTCAAGCAGGCGCTGTCGCAGTACAACTTCGCCGGCGACATCGGCAAGACGCTGATCCCCGGCCTGGTCGGCCTGTTGCTGGTGGTGGTCAGCTGGCAGGCCAGTGTCACGTTGATGGGCCTGCTCGGCCTGGCGGCGGCCGGTCTGCTGTGGTGGCTGCTGCCGACGCGGCTTGAAGCGAGCTCGGCCAAGGTGGCGTCCGCCAAGACCGTCGGCGGCAGCGGCTCGGCGGGCGGGTTCTACGCGCTGCTGGCCACCGGCACGCTGGACACCGCGGTGCGCATGGGCTTTCTCACCTTCCTGCCGTTTCTGCTGCAAAGCAAGGGCGCCGGCAGCGCCGGCATCGGCTTGGCCCTGTCGCTGTTGTTCGTCGGCGGCGCGTTCGGCAAGTTGTTGTGCGGCTATCTCGGCGCGCGCATCGGCATGATGAAGACGGTGTGGATCACCGAGTCCGCCACCGCGCTGCTGATCCTGCTGGCGGTGTTCCTGCCGCTGGCCGGCATGATGGCCATGCTGCCCTTGCTGGGGCTGGCGTTGAACGGCACCTCCTCGGTGCTGTACGGGGTGGTGCCGGAACTGGCCGGCGCGAGCAGGCCTTCGCGCGCTTCTACACCTGCACCATCGGCGGCGGGGCGCTGGCGCCGGTGCTGTTCGGCCGGCTGGGGGACGTGGCCGGCGTTCCCGCCGCGTTGATCAGCCTGGCGGCGATTCTGCTGTTCACGCTGCCGTTGTCGTGGCGGGTGCAGAAGGGGCTGGACGCTTGAGTACGTCGCGTTCGCGTCAAAGCCGTAGCGCCCATCGCACGACTTTGTTGAAAAGCGGGCATAGCATTGTCGAGTTTGATTTTGGTTGGCGCTCGGCGCTACCGATTCCCTTAGCATGTGCTTAGCGGCCCAGAGAACGGGGCGTTCCGCTCCGGCCGGCAGCCGATGGATGTGGAATCACGAGAAATGAACCTGTTTTTAGGAATAAATACGAGCTCGAGGATGCGGTCTGCCAAGCATTTGTCCAGTTGGACCCACTTGCGGGCGTTGACTTGAGGTTTTGACGGCGCCAAGTTGAAAAGGTATGCGAAAATGCCTATTATGAATTCTCGGTTCGGTTACGGAGAGACTCCGTGAAGCAGAGCGAGTTCAGGCGATGGCTTGGAGAGCAAGGTGCGACCTTCAAGGACGGCACCAATCATCTGAAGGTCTATCTGAATGGCAAGCAAACCGTCATGCCCAGACATCCGAGCCACGAAATTGGCGAGCGTTTAAGGCAGGCAGTCTTGCAACAGTTAGGATTGAAAACGGGGAAGTGACTCCGGCGGCCGTTTCAGCCAGTCGGTCCCTTATCCCCTTGCTTAGTAGCATAAGGATTGGTATGCGCTACCCCGTGAAGATCGAGCAAGATGGCGAGGGCTGGTTCGCCTCCGTCCCTGCCATTCCCGAAGCACTGACCAGCGGCCCCAGCGCGGAGGCCGCGCTGGCGATGGCCAAGGACGCGTTGATCACATCGATGGACTTCTATTTTGAGGACGGCCGCCCCGTGCCCTTGCCCGGTGATATCGCCGAGGGGGAGTATCATGTCGACCTGCCCGCCAGCATGTGGGCCAAGGTGCTTCTACTGAACGAAATGCTGGCGCAACAGAAGCGCCCGACCGATCTGGCCCGCTTGCTGGGCGCCAAACTGCAGGACGTGCAGCGCTTGTTTGACTTGGCGCACCCGACCAAAATCGACAAAGTGGAGCAGGCGCTCAACGCCTTGGGCAAGCATCTGGTGATGGCAGCCAGTTAGACCGTTTGGGCGCGTTCGCCGCCATTCCCCCGAGTTTAAAAACGTGCCAAGTTCGCCAGCAACTTCACGAGCTCGGCCGTGAAGCCGGCCGATCCGCCGGCGGCCACCTCTCCATCCACAGCGCCATCGCCGATGAAGGCCATGTCCACCGCCGCCGGCCGGCAGGGCGGTGCCGGGCGCACGCTGGCGGCGGCCGTTGCCATGCCACGCGGGGCGGCGAACCGAACCTCATTGCTGGATTTTTTCCCGAAGAACGTGCTCATGGCGACTCCCTTGTTGAATGCATAAGCCTGCATTTTGCACTGTTTCACTGATGGGATAAATGCGTATAATCGAATTAAGCATCCCAAAAATGGAGCAATAAAGTGGACGTGTTGAACTATATGCGGCTGTTCGTCGAGGTCGCCAAACGCAAGAGTTTTCGCGGCGCGGCCGAGGCGCTGGACATGTCCAACTCCACGCTGTCGCGCAACATCGCCGAGCTGGAGAGCACCATCGGCCTGCGCCTGTTGCACCGCTCGACCCGCAAGGTCGAGCTGACCGAGGCGGGCGAGGTGTATTTCAAGCGCTGCCAGGGCATCGTCGAGGAGGCCTTGTGCGCGCACGAGTCGCTGCGCGACGTGTCGGAGCGGGCCATCGGCACCTTGCGCGTGTCGATGACCGCCAGCTTCGCGGTCGGCTATCTGGCGCCCATCCTGGGCGAATTCTCCCGCGCCTATCCGCTGATCAAGTTCGACCTGGACTGCACGCCGAGGGCGGTGGACCTGCAGGCCGACCCCTACGACCTGGCGATCCGCCTGGGCGCGCCGCCGACCTCGCCGTCGTCGCTGGTGGCGCGCAAGGTCGCCGCGCTGCCGCGTTATCTGTACGCCTCGCCCGGCTATCTGCGGCAGGCGCCGGCCCTGGACCATCCCGACGACCTGGCCGGGCACGCGCTGTGCGGCCGGCCGACGTCGGGCGGGCAGTTTTCCGCCCGGCACAGCCTGCGGCGCGGCGGCGAGACGGTGGTGGTGATGCAGGAGTCGCGCTTCGTGACCAACGGCGCGGCGATGGCGCTGACGATGGCGGCCAACGATTTGTGCATCGCCGTGCTGGACCCGCGCCTGGCCCGGCAAGAGGTGGCGGCGGGGCGCCTGCTGCGGGTGCTGCCGGAATGGCAGGCCGAGTCGGTGGAGGTGCACGTGATCACCGACACGCGGCATCTGCCGGCCCGGAGCAAGTTGTTCATCGCGTTCCTGAAGGAGCGCCTGGCCGAGCCGTTGACGGTCGACAATGAACCGGCCAGCGGAGTGGCCGGCCAGCGCGACGACGAGGTCCGCAAGGCTAGTCCACCGGAATAGCCTGGTTGCGCGCCAAGTTCCAGCACCGCCCGCAGGCGCGCCAAGGGGCGCTCCTGTTGCGCTAGCTTACTTCGGCGCAGGCAGCGGCAGGCTGGTCAGGACGGGAGGCGCCGGCAGGGTCCGCTTGGACGCTTGGCGCAGGGTGTAGCTGCCGGCGCCGGCGGCGACAAAGTACATCGTGCCGTCTTCGGCGCCCACTTCGTACTCGACTGTTGCGGGGGCGCCGTTGCGGCTGACGCTCCAGTAGCCTTGGCTCAGGTCGGTTACCAACACCCGCAGCGTATCGGCGGTGGCTAGCTCGAAGCTGGCCGTGCCGCTGAGATCGGCGTCGTCCTTGGCGAACAGCACCACGCGGTTGTCGATCTTTACGCCGTGCATCGATGCCGACACGACGGCGTCGGTGGCCAGCGGCGGCAGGGCGCTGTCGGCGTCCATTACCTGCATCACGTTGAAGAACACGTCCGCCTCGGCGGCCTCCTTGGGTGACACCTCGACTCGCCATGCGCCCGGCTCTTCGCTGAATTTCAGACCCTTGTGGTCCATCAACGAGATTGGATAGTTGACGTAGCGTCCCGTTGATCCGTCGTAGACGCTGTATTCCTGGTCCTTGCCACCCACCTTGGTGAGCGTCGCCTCAAGCGGCAGCAGGGTGCGGTTAATCAGCTTGCCGTTGTAGCCGTCTGTATCCCGCTTGATGGTGGCCGTCTGGCTGTCCAGAGCGGGCTCTTGCACGCTGTGCAGCAGCCAGGTCTTCTTGAAATCCTTGTTGCTGGATTTGACCTTGTCGAGTACCAGCAGGGCGGCCGGATGGGCGTTGTTCTTCAGGTTCAGGAACACGAACGAGCGGGTGTAATTGCTGATCTTGTCGGAGTAGGCCGGCGCGATGTCACCCTTCAGGTAAGAGTAGTCGGGCGTCGAATTGTCCGGGCCGATTTCGTGCTTGAGCACGTTGGCGACGCGGTAGCCGTTTTTGTCGTCCTTCAGTGCCGTCAATGTGGCCGGCTCGGCCAGGACGAAGCGCTGGCCGCCGTCGTTCGACGCGGTGTTGATGAATTTTTCGCCGTCCTTGTAGACCAACATCGCATTGTGGGCAACGGTGCGCTTGTGGTAGTTGCTGTCATGCGCGCTGCCATAGCTCTGCGAAGTGGTTCCCAGAACGCCCTCATACAGGCCGGAGTCGATCGCCAGGTTGCCCTTGTAGTAGAGCTGGAAATGGCCGGCGTCGAGGTGTTGGTGGTTGGCGAAATAGTAACCTCCCACCTTCATCGTTGCCACCACGGCGGGCGATTGCATTTGCACGCCTTCGCTCCAGCCCGTCCTGGCCACCATCTGGCCGGCCGGTTCGGCGAAGTAGCGACTCAGCGGTAGTGTTTTCGTGTCGGTGTTGGCCAATTGCGGCTTGTTCAGCACGACCATCGACAAGTCATCGTAGGGATGGCGGGCGTCGGGCGTCGGCGATTGCGCGGCGAGGGCGAGCTGCCGCACAAATTCATCTTTCAGGTAGGGCTCGTCGTAGTAGCTAGCGGTCAGCATGTAGGTGCCGATCTGGTTCCAGTAGGTGTTGAAGGCGTTGTAGCCGCCTTGGTAGGAGTCGCCGTCGCGCATCAACTGGCCATCGGGGCGGCGAGTGTAGAGCCATTGATAGGGCGTGTACTGCTGAGTCGACGGGAAGACGTTGCCGGCGCCCATACGCTGGAATATCCATGCGGCGTACACGTCCCAGGTATAGCGATAGGGACCGTAGGAGTCGCCCTGGTGGTGGCTGTGCGATTTGTAGACGAGCTCGCGCGGGGCGATGAATTCCTGCAGGATGCGGCCGGCGGCGAGCTGGTAGACCGCCGTGGTTTCGTCATAGAAGGCGATGCCGGCGCTGAGCTGGTCGCGTAGCAATTGTGCTTCGCTGCTGTGGCCGGTCACGGCGCTTTGATTGACCGGCGGGAAACCGATTTCCATCTTCGAGGCGAGCGCGACGAATCTCTCGATGTAGGCGGTGCGCTGGTCCGTATTCATCAACCAATAGCACCAGTCGTAGACGATGGCGCTCAGCCAGATCGTTTCGCCGATGGCGCGCGTGTTGTCGATTTTACAGGTGTCGAAGTAGCCTTCCATGAGGCTGATGGCGTGCCGGCCGCTTTGCTCGTCGCTGTCGATCAGATGGAGTAGCGCCTTGGCGCGGACAGTCTCGGCGGCCAGGCCGCAGTATTTCGCCAGCTCTTTCTTTGCGTCGGCGGGATCGCCCGGTTTTGGGGGCGGGGGCAGCGTGCCGCTCGGGTTGTTTTTCGCGAAGGCTCGCAGCCGGCCCCATGCCGCGTTCATCGCTTGATACTCGGGACTACGGTCGTTGGCCCGCAGCGCCGCTTCGGCCTCGCGGTTGCGGATATCCTGCAGGTCGCCGGCGCGCAGCAACAACCGTGGGTGTTCGTTCAGCGGCGGCTGGGGCAGCGCGACGTTGTAGCTGCTCGGCGGCATGGAGTTGTACACCGTCGGGTCCTCGCCGATTCCTGTTGGTTTAAAGTAGCCGCGCTTGGTCAGCAGAATACGGTCTATCCGCATTCCAGCGTTGTGGTACTTCACCTTGAGCGTGTGCGGGCCGGCGCTCAAGGGCAGGCTTTTCGACACCATGACCCAGACCCATTTGTTGTAGCTGTCGTTGAACCAAAAGATGGAATTATTCCGCTCGTCGTTCGTCCAATACAGGGAGTCGGAATAGCTGTTCGGTGCCAGCACCCGCATCCACAGCACGTAATTTGCCGCCACGTCGGCCTGGACGGTATAGGACAGTTCGGCCACGGCATCGGGGACCGAGGGCACGGGGCCAGTTGGCACCACCACATAGCGGGTGTTGGGTTCTGTGGCATCCGTCTGTGTTTCCCAACGGTTGGCAATATCACCGTGTTCCGCCTCAAAAATTTTCTCGGTAGTAAAGGAGACTGTCTGGGTTCCTGCCTGGGTTGACGGACTGGCAAGCAGCACGACCAGCGAGGCAAATGCGGGCATTGCGGCGCGCACGGTACGACTGTTCATATTTGATTGGCTTTCTTGATATGCCTGGAGCGACGCGCAATACAGCACAACGTATGGGCGGATCCCAGCTGGCGGTGAGTAAATAGAAAATAAATGCTATTTTTGCATATCAATGAGGTAATTGCACTTGGGAAAATTTTTCTTTCTATGCAATGTTATGCTTGGGCGCGGCCCGAAATCTATTACGCACCCGGTTCCAGCACCGCCAGCAGGCGCGCCAGGCCGGCGTCGAGCGCGGCCAACTGCTTGCTGTCGAGCGGCGCCAGGATGCGGTGCTCGTTGGCCACGTGCGCCTCGACGGCGCGGTCGACCAGTTGCAGCCCGGCCTCGCTCAGCTGCACCAGCATGCTGCGGGCGTCGTCCGGGTTGGGCAGGCGGACGATCCAGCCGGCCGCCTCGAGCCGCTGCAGGCGGTGGGTCATGGTGCCGGAGGTGATCATCAGCGCCGAGAACAGCGCGGTCGGGGTCAGCCGGTGCGGCGCGCCGGCGCGGCGCAGCGTGGCCAGCATGTCGAACTCCCAGCTGCTCATGCCGAAGTCGGCGAAGGTGTCGTCGAGGCGGCGCTGCAGCAGCAGGGCGCAGCGGCGCAGGCGGCCGATGGTCGCCATCGGGGCGACGTCCAGGTCCGGCCGCTCGCGGTGCCACTGGTCGAGGATGCGGTCGACCGCGTCGGCGGCTCGCTCTGTTTTCATCTGCTGTCCCGGTTTGTCTTGAGGTGAAGATTATATGCCGCCGCCCACCAGCACGTGCAGCCGGGACGGCACGCCGATGTCGGTGCGTGCCGTCACGCCCAAGTCGAACTGCCGGCCGGCGCGCCGGTGTTGCGGGGCGATTTAACTTGAGTTCAAGATATGTGTTAGCATTATTTATCTTGAACTCAAGGTAATTCGCCATGAAAACATCGAACCGCATCGCCACCTGGGCCGACGTGCTGACGACGGCGCTGGCACCCGTCATCTGGGGCTCGACCTATATCGTCACCACGCAGTTGCTGCCGCCGGACCGGCCGTTCACGGCGGCGCTGTTGCGCGTGCTGCCGGCCGGCATATTGTTGACCTTGTTCAGCCGCCGCCTGCCGCAACGGGGGCAGTGGGGCCGGCTGCTGCTGTTGTCGGCCTTGAACATCGGCTTCTTCCAGGCGCTGCTGTTCGTCGCCGCCTACCGTTTGCCCGGCGGGCTGGCCGCCGTGGTCGGCGCGATCCAGCCGCTGCTGGTGATGGGCTTGGCATGGTCGGTGGACGGCCGCCGTCCGCCCGGCTTGGCGGTGGCGGCAGGCGTGGTCGGCATAGGCGGCATGGCGGCGCTGCTGCTGTCGCCCGGCTCGGCATGGGACGCGGTGGGCATCGCGGCGGCGCTGGCCGGCGCCGTCTGCATGGCGGCCGGCACCTTCCTGGCGCGCCGCTGGCGGCCGGACGTGCCGGTGCTGGCCTTCACCGGCTGGCAGTTGTTGGCCGGCGGCTTGATGCTGGCGCCGGTGGCCGCGCTGGTGGACGCGCCGTTGCCGGCGCTGAGCGGGCCGCAGCTGCTGGGCTACGCCTACCTTTCCGTGGCCGGCGCGATGCTGGCGTATGCGCTGTGGTTCCGTGGCATCGCGCGCTTGTCGCCGGTGGCGGTGTCGTCGCTGGGTTTGCTCAGTCCGCTGACGGCGGTCGCGCTGGGCTGGGCGCTGCTGGGGCAGTCGCTGGGCGGCGTGTCGCTGCTGGGCATGGCGCTGGTGATCGGTAGCATACTCGCGGTGCAGTGGGCGTCGGCGCCGCGCGCGCCGGCCTGAACGGGCCGGCTCAGGCGGCCTCGGGCGGCGGACCGAACTCGGCCGCCATCGCCAGCAGCAAGTCGGCGGCGGCGCCGGCGGCGGCGCTGCGGTAGCCGTCCTTGCGGCCGAGCATGGCGACGGTGCGCGCCGGCGGCGCCGGCGCCAGCGCCACGCAGACCAGCTCCGGCTGGGCGCGGGCGATGGCGTCGGGCAGCAGGGTGGCCATGCGGCCCTGGCGCACGATCTTGACGACGCTGCTGATCGAGTTGGCCTGCAACATGATGCGCGGCGCCACGCCGTGCCCGGCCAGCCAGGCGTCGACGCTTTGGCGGGTGGCGAACTCGCGCGTCAGCAGGGCCAGCGGCTGGTCCTGCAATTGTTGCGGCGCCAGCGGGCCGGCGCCGGCGTAGGGGTGGTCGCGGCCGACCACCAGGGTCAGCCGTTCCTGGAACAGCGGCAGGCTGTCGATCTCGGCGGCGCGTACGCCGCTGAAGGCGATGCCCAGGTCGACGCCGTCGTCGCCCAGTTCGGCGACGATCTGGTCCAGCGTCATCTCGCTGACGGTGAGCTCGATGCCGGGATGGCGCGCGCCGAAGCGCTCGACCAGCGGCGCCACCAAATACTCGGTGAAGGTGGGCGTGATGGCCAGGTGCAGGCTGCCGCGCGACAAGTCCCGCACGTCGTGGATGGCGCGTTCGCCGGCGTCCAGTTCGGCCAGGGCGCGGCGGGCGTGGGCCAGATAGGCCTGCCCGGCGTCGGTCAATTGCACGCTGCGGCCGCTGCGGTCGAACAGGCGGGCGCCGAAGCCCTCCTCCAATTGCTTGATCTGCTGCGACAGCGCCGGCTGCGACACGTGCAGCGCCTGGGCGGCGCGGGTGAAGTTGCGGTGTTCGGCGACGGCCAAGAGGTAGCGGATGTGACGCAGCAGCATGGGATTAAACTATAAGGTGGGCTTATAACCGTGATTATAAACAAGTATTAGATCTTATGGCCGTGCCGGCCTATTCTACGTCCATTACTTCTCGGGACAAGAACATGAAAGACGTGATCAAAGGTTTTATGCGCTTCCGTCGCGCCGCCTATCCGCAGCGGGCCGAGCTGTTCGGCAAGCTGGCCAACAGCCAGGCGCCGGGCGCGCTGTTCATCACCTGCTCGGACAGCCGCGTGGTGCCGGAGCTGCTGGTGCAGAGCGAGCCGGGCGAGCTGTTCGTGATCCGCAACGCCGGCAACATCGTGCCCGGCTACGGCCCGGAGCCGGGCGGCGTGTCGGCCACGGTGGAGTACGCGGTGGCGGTGCTGGGGGTGAGCGACGTGGTGATCTGCGGCCACTCCGACTGCGGCGCCATGTCGGCCATCGCCAATTGCACCTGCCTCGACCACCTGCCGGCGGTGGCCAACTGGCTGCGCCACGCCGACGCCGCCAAGGCGATCAACGCGGCGCGCCGCCACAGCTCGCCGGAGGCGCGCGTCAGCGCCCTGGTGCGCGACAACGTGGTGGCCCAGCTGGCCAATCTGCGCACCCATCCGTCGGTGGCGCTGGCGGTCGAACAGGGCAAGCTCGACCTGCACGGCTGGGTCTACGACATCGAGAGCGGCGGCATGCTGGCGCTGGACGGCGACTCGGGCCGCTTCGTGCAACTCGACAAGTTTCCCCATACCCGCGCCATGCGCAGCCAGCCGTCGGCGCTGGCGCTGGTCGGCTGAACTGTTTCACACCCTAGTAGTCCCCACCAAACCATGAAAGGAAAGACCATGCCACATTCGAACGTATTCTCCGCCCCCCGCCTCGCCCTGAGCGAGCGCATCCTGGCCGCCAAGGCGGCCAAGAACCTGAGCTGGGAGGCGCTCGCCGCCGGCACCGGCCTGAGCCTGGTGTACGTGACGGCGGCCCTGCTGGGCCAGCATCCGCTGCCGCAGCCGGTGGCCGAGATCGTCGCCGAGCGGCTCGGCCTGGACGCCGAGGCGGTGTTGCTGTTGCAGCAGATTCCGCTGCGCGGCAGCTTCGCCGACGGCATCCCGAGCGACCCGACCATCTACCGCTTCTACGAGATGATCCAGGTCTACGGCACCACCTTGAAGGCGCTGGTGCACGAGCAGTTTGGCGACGGCATCATCAGCGCGATCAACTTCAAGCTCGACATCAAGAAGGTCGACGATCCGGAGGGCGGCTCGCGCGCCGTCATCACGCTCGACGGCAAGTATCTGCCGACCAAGCCGTTCTGAGCGGCGCGCCGCCCGGCCGACACCGAGACTGTTAGGCGGGGCTGCCGACTTCGGCGCCCTGCAGGAAGTCGGCGAGGGCGGCGTTGACCACGGCGGCGTGGCTGATCGGCGCCATGTGGCCGCCCTTGGTCTGCAGCGCGCTGGCGTTCGGCAGGGCCGCCGCCAGGCGCTCGGCCAGGCGGCGCGTCGAGGCCGGGCTGTTCAGGCCGGACAGCACCAGCGCCGGCATGTCCAGCCCGGCCAGGTCGGCCAGCGTGGCCGGCTCGCCCAGCAGGGCCTGGAAGTCCAGCTTGACCTTGGCGATCTGGCCGCCGAGCTTGTCCTGCTGGACGGCCGGCAGGCTGTCGAACACGCCGGGGCGGTTCCAATAGTCGATGAAGATGCGGGTGGCGTCCGGCGCCGTGTCGGCACGCATGATCTGCGCCACCACCGCCTCGATCTCCATGCGCGCCGCGTCGTGCGCCGGCAGCAGGTGGAAGGCGACCGGCTCGAACAGGGCCAGCGACAGCACGCGCGCCGGCATCTGGCGGGCGATGCGCAGCGCCGTGGCGCCGCCGTAGGAGTGGCCGACCAGGTGGAAGGGCTCGGCCGGGTCCAGGTGGGCGGCGAGGGCGGCGTTGACGGCGTCGGCCTCGTGGGCCAGCGAGAAGGCGGCGCCGATGTCGGCCGGGAAGGGCGACTTGCCGTAGCCGAGCAAATCGACGGCGATGCAGCGGAAGCGCGACTCTAGTTGGGCGATCAGGTCGGACCACTGGGCGCGGGAACTCATGGAGCTGTGCAGTAAAACGAGGGCAGGCCGCGCGTCCGGCGGCAGTGCGGTGGTAGGCATGGACGGTGATGGGAAGAGGAAAAGCGGCGATTATATGCTGTCTGAAACGTGCTGTTTGAAGCGTGCCGTTTGATACCTGCTGTTTACGGTGGGCTGCCTACGGCGCACTGTTTGCGGTGCGCCCGGTCCGGCTGTTTTGCCAAATGCCAACCCGCTGCGGCCAAAAAAACAGGGCGACCAACTCGCGCTGGCCGCCCTTCAATTTCTTGCTGAAGTATTACTTTTTGTTCCCTGCTTATTTCTTGGCGGCCGAACGGCGGCGACTGATCATGCCCAGCAGACCCAGGCCACCCAGCAGCATGGCGTAGGTGCCTGGCTCAGGCACAGGGGCGGTTGGCGACTCGTAGGCGCGGTAGTTGCTCAGGCCGTGGGGCAGACCGCCGATGCTGAAGGTGGTGCCGGCGGCCAGCGGTGCGCTCCAGTGGAACAGCAATTCGCCTTGGCCGAAGTGCACCGCCAGGTAGTCGTACGAGCCGTTGCTGGTGAAGCTGTTGCTGTACGGCGTGGAGGCCAGCGCGCCGGAGCCGTTGGTGCACGCGCTGGTTGGGTTGTCGCACTGCGACACGACGGCGGTCAGTGCGTTGAGGCCGGTCAAGCCGAACTGGGTGTTGATGACGGCCATGATGTTGGCGGCGCTCTGGTTGGCGATGTTGCCATCGTAGTACTTCACTTCCAGCGCCGGCGAAGGCGAGTAGGTGATGACGTTGCCGTCGATCATGAAGCCGCTGGCGGGGCCTACGTCGGTCCACACAGGTGGCGGCGGTGGCGCGGCGAAGGCGCTGGAGGCGGCCAGCAGCGTGGCGGCGAGCAGGGTGGTTTTGGCGACCGCGGAAGTGGAGAAGTTCATTTTGTCCTCTGAATTGGTGGTGTTGCGCAGAAGTGAAATTGACCCCATTTCCCGTCAGTTTCGTCAGCGCGCTTGATACGGGCACTACAGGAACGATAGTAGCATTTTGCCCACTAAGGTTCCAAAAAAATAACTCAAAGTGCAAAAATACAACATTAGTTTCCACAGTGAATATATGTAAATTGTAAGCACATAAATGCACCTTTTGGCCGCGTCCGCGCATACGCCCGCAGGGCTCGCTCCTGCCGGTGTTCGGTGTGGAAAGCCGGGTGGACGATTAGTCGGGCGGGCGGCGGGGCGCCGCCTGGCGCCTTGCATGAGGCGAGCTTGCCGGGCGCCGGCGCTGGCGTGGCGGGGTGTCGCCGGGCGGCGTCCGGCGCAGGGTGGCGAAGACGTATTTGACGAGCAGGCTGACGACCACGCCTGCGATTCCCAGCATTATGAGGAAGGTTTGCATCATCCTTGATTCGGCTCCGCAATAGGGGCGCGTTCGATATTCGAGCGGGCATGGTAGTGCGGCGGGGACGGAAAAGATAATGATTAGTTATGAACAAGTCGTTCACATTTGCAGATGCCAGCCGGCATCGGCGGCGGGCGCCGTCGCGCCCGCCCGGACACTCAGGCGCCGTGGCGCGGCGCGGCGCCGGCCGCCGCGTGCAGCTGCTGGTGCAGCTTGCGCAGGCAGAACCAGACGCCGGCGGTGACCAGCGGCACCATCAGGCCGGTCAGCAGGTCGGGATTGACCGGCAGGTTGCTCGCCTTCATCGCCTTGCCGGCGTAGCCGACCAGCCCCAGCAGGTAGTAGGAGATGGCCACCACCGACAGGCCCTCGACCGCCTGTTGCAGCCGCAGCTGCTGGGCGGCGCGGGCGTCGAGCGACTGCAGGATCTTGCGGTTCTGCCGCTCCTGCTCGATGCCGACGCGGGTGCGCAGCAGGTCGTTGCTGCGGGCGATACGCGTGGCCAGCGCCTCCTGCCGCTGTGCCACCGAGGTGCAGGTGTGCATGGCCGGGGCCAGCCGCCGGCCCATGAACTCGGCCAGGGTCGGCATGCCCTCGATGCGCAGTTCGCGCAGCTCCTGGATGCGCGCCTGCACCAGGCTGAAGTAGGCCTGCGAGGCGGCGAAGCGGTAGCTGTTGTTGACCGACAGCTTCTCCAGCCGCGCCGCCAAGCCGGAGATGCGGTGCAGCAGGTTCTGGTCCTCGTTGGAGCCGGCCGCCGGGGCCGCGCCCTGCTCGCTTTGCACCAGCGTGGCGGTGAGCGCCGCCAGTTCGCTCTCGATGGTGTTGAGGGCCGGCTGGCTGGCCTCGGCCTGGGGCAGGCCGAGCAGCGCCATGGTGCGGTAGGTTTCGATCTCCAGCAAGCGGCCGACCAGGCGGCCGGCCTGGAACTCGCGCAGGCTCAGGTCGCGCACGACGAAGCGGCTGAAGCCGTCCGGCTGGATCTTGAAGTCGGTCCAGATCTCGCCGCCGCCGCCGCCGACGCTGCCGCCGACCAGCACGTTGCCCTGGAACAGTTCGCGCAGCTCCTCGCGCAGGTCCTCTGGCAGGTCCTCGCCCGGCCCGCCGCGCGGCGCGGCCGCCGCGCCCGCCCCGGTCGGCGCGTCCTTGCTCAGCACGACGTGGGCGGCGACGATGATCTTGCCGTGCAGCCCGGCCAGCCATTCCTGCGGCACGTGTTGCAGCGGCGCCCGCTCGAAGGCCTGGCGCCAGCCGGCCGCCTCGGCGCCGCGCTCGACGAAGGTGTAGGTGGCGAACTCGGTGTGGCATTCCCACTTCAGGCGGAAGCGGTCGAAGTCGTGGTAAAAGTAGCGCGCCTGCGGATGCGGCACGGCCACGCCGTAGTGGAGGCACAGCTCCTGCAGGATGCGGTGCTGGACGGCGCGGTGGTTGTGCTGGGCGCCCGGTTCGACCGGCGCGTACAGCGCGAAGTGGGTCAGCGTCTCCGGTGCCTGCAGCGCCAGGAAGGGGCGCGAATGGATCTCGGCGGCCAGCGGCACCCGCAAGGGGTGGTTCAGTTTGGCGAAATCGGCGTTGGCACGGTAAGCGACGGGCATAGCCCTCCCAAGGTGGGTAAAGGATGAGTAGGTGTTGTCAACGAGTATATCGCCGCATAAGATTCGTCACAACTTTCGTTTTGCAATATATGCTTTGGCCGGCTATGGTCGGCTATGGCCGGCCGTGATGGTTCAGTCCGCCGGCTCGTTCGGAATCAGCACCAGCAGGTCGGTCACGCCGATGTCCTGGCCGGCCTGGAACAGCAGGGTGCTGGCCTGGCCGCGATGGTGGGTCTGGTGGTTGAACAGGTGGGCCAGCACGCTGGACAGCCGCTTGGCGAAGGGCAGGCCCTTGGTGTTGTGGTAGCGCAGGGGGCCGGCCAGCTCCTCGTCGCCGAGTTCGGCGACGAAGGCGTGGATGACGGCGTCGAGCGCGCGCCGGCGCGCCAGCAGCGGCGCCAGTTCCGTCTCCAGCACCTGGCCCAGTGCGCTCGGCGCCGGCAGCGCCCGCACCGGGTCCAGCGCCGGGTGGGTGGCCGGCAGGGCGGCGCAGCGTTGCAGCCAGATGGTGTCGGCCACCACCAGGTGGTTCAGCGTGCCGATGATGGAGCCGAAGAAGGCGCCGCGCTCGGCCGTCAGCTCGGCCGGCGCCAGCCGCGCGGCGGCGGCGTAGACCTGTTGGTTCATCGTCTCGTTGTAGCTCGCCATCAAGGCGAAGTGTTCGCGTGTGCTCATCGTGCTTCCTCGGTGGGGTGCGCGCCCGGGGGCGCGGACGCGCCGGGCAGTTGGCGCAGCGCCTGCTCGAACGCCGTGGCGAATTTTGCCACAATCGGCGCCGTGTCGCGCCGGCGGAGCAGGCCGACAATGGAGCCGGCCTGCTGCGGCGGCAGGTCGAGGAAGCGGACGCCGGCCGGCGCCACCTCGCGCATGCTGTCGGGCACGATGGCGATGCCGAAGCCGGCCTCGATCAGGTTCAGCAGCGAGGTCTTGCGCGAGGTGGCGCGCGCCGCCGTGGGGAAGAAGCCCTGCGCCTGGCACAGGCCGGCGACCAGGTAGCTCAGGCCGCCGCGCTCGGGGTGGGGCAGCGAGACGAAGCGCTCGCCGCGCAGCCCGGCGATGTCGCCGGCGGCCTGCTCGGCCAGGCGGTGGCGGCGCGGCACGGCCACCACCAGGCGCTCGCTGAACACCTCGCGCAGCTCGATGTTGGCGTGGCGGCGCAGCACCGGCAGGCGCACCAGGCCGAGGTCGGCGCGGCCCTCCTCGATGTCGCTCACCTGGTGGTCGGAGGCGGCCTTGGCCACCTCCAGCGTGACGCCGGGGAAGTCGTCGAGCAGGCGGTGCAGGGCGGCGCCGATGGCCGCCGTCAAGGTCACCGAGCTCGAGTGCAACAGGCGGATGGTGCCCTGCTCGCCCTTGCTCACGTGTTGGGTCTGTTGCACCGTCTCGGCCAGCTCCTGCAACAGGCGCTTGCTGCGCTGGTGGAACAGGCGGCCCGCCTCGGTCAGCTCGAAGTGGCGGGCGTCGCGTTCGAGCAGCACGGCCTGCAGCTCGTTCTCCAGCTCCTTGATGTGGCGGCTCAGCGCCGACTGCGCCACGTACAGGCGCTCGGCGGCGCGCGAGTAGCTGCCGGCGTCGACGATTTCCACGAAATACTTCATCTGTTTGAGCGAGATCATGCCTATGCCTTTTCGAGATAGCTGGGGCGCACATTTGATATTGGCGCCGGTGCCGCTGGCGGCGTTACAGTCTGGCCTGATCCAAGCAAAGGGAGAAACAACATGAGCGATTTGCTGGTGATCGTCGGCTGCGCCGGAATGGGCCTGAGTATTGCCGTTAAACTGATTGTCGTCCAGTGCCTGCGGGCGCGCGGCGGGGCGGCGCAGGGCGCCGCGCCGGCGTCGGCTGAAAAAATCGACAACCAGGAATAATCGCAAATATTTATTCCCATGTGGAAATAGCGTAAGATGGCGGCCTAGGCGCCGGGCTTGCCGCCGCGCCGCCACCGCCTGCCACGCCACATGACCAACTCCATCGACACCGCGAACTACCTGAGCCAACGCCTGAAGACCAGCGGCTGGCATATCCTCAGCACCATCGGCCTGGGCCTGGCGGCGGTCGTGCTGGCCTTCTTCGGCCAGCAGTTCCTGGCCGACGCCCGCCCGCTGTTTCCCGTCATCGAGCAGAACTACGCGCTGTGGCAGACCGGCTACGTCGCCGTGCTGCTGTTGATGGGCGTGCTGTGGGTGGTCGCCATGTCGCAGCGGGTCAAGCTGTTCCGCGACTGCCAGCAGCGCATCGCCAAGCAACGCCTACTCGACGACGAGCGCGAGGAGCGCGCCCAGCACGCGCTGATGGTCAAGATGGAGCGCGAGCGCTTGCGCGTCGAGGCCGAACCGGTGCCCTTCTCCAAGCGCAACTCGCGCGGCTCGAAGTTCGACTACTGAGGCGAACCGGTCCGGCGCACCCTTAGTGCAGTTTGACCGGCGGCACCAGCTTGCCGCGCAGCCAGTCGACCAGGCTGTGCGCCGCCGTCCTGGCCATGCCGTGCAGGGCCAGCAGGTGCTTCTGGTACATCAGGCGGTACAGCAGGCGTGCCGCCGCGCCGCCCACGTGCACGCTCTTGCCGCTCAGCGCGCCGGTCAACACGCCGACCGCCGCCAGCGGCCCCAATGACACCAGGGAACCATAGTCGCGGTAGCGGAAGTCCGGCTTGCGCGGCGTGTCGCGGCGCGCCAGCAGGTCGGCCAGGAACATCGCCTGCTGGTGCGCCACCTGGGCGCGCGGCGGCGCCGCCGTGCCCTTCTGTGGACAGGTGAAGCTGGCGCAGTCGCCGAAGGCGTAGACGTTGGCGTCGCCGCCGGCCTGCAGCGTGGCGTCGACGACGATCTGGCGCAGCCGGTTGACCGCCAGGCCGAGGCTGGCGCACAGCGCCGGCGCCTCGACCCCGGCGGCCCACAGCATCAGGTCGGCCGGGTGGGCCTGGCCGGTGGCGTCGAGCACGGCGCCCGGCGCCACGCTGGCCACGGCGGTGCCGGTCAGCACGGCGATGCCGAGCGAGCGCAGGTGGCGCGCGGCGCGCTCCGACAACTGCGGGTGCAGGTGCGGCAGCAGGTACTGGCCGCGCTCGATGACGCTGATTTGCACGTCGCGCAGCGGGTCGAGGGCGTGCACCTTGTACTCGGCCAGCGAGCGGGCGGCGTGGCTCAGCTCGGCCGCCAGTTCGACGCCGGTGGCGCCGCCGCCGACGATCACCACGCCGACCCGGCCCAGCGCCAGGTTGCCGTTGGCCTTGTGCTCGCCGGCGCGGATGCAGGCGGCGACGAAGCGCTTGCGGAAGGCCTCGGCCTCGCCGACGTTGTCGAGCGTCAGCGCGTGCTCGGCCGCGCCGGGCACGTTGAAGAAGTTGGTCACCGAGCCCAGCGCCAGCACCAGCTTGTCGTAGGGCAGGCGGCGGCGCGGCTGCAGCTCGAGGCCGTCGACGCAGCGCGGCGCCAGCTCGACGCTGCGGCGGGCGCGGTCGATCGACAGCACCTCGCCCTGGACGAACTCGAAGGCGTGCTCGGCCGCCTGGGCGGAGAACTCGATCTGCGTCACCTGCGGGTCGCACTTGCCGGAGGCCACGGTGTGCAGCAGCGGCTTCCAGAAGTGCCCCGGCGAGCGGTCGACCAGCAGCACGCGGGCGCGCTTGCTCCTGCCCAGGGTGTCGCCCAGGCGGGTGGCCAGTTCGAGTCCGCCGGCGCCGCCTCCTACGATAACGATGGTGTCCATGGTTCGCCTCCAGAGTGTGTTGATGGTGTGCGACAGGATGGTCCTCAGGCTTCCGGCTATGCCGGGCCGGCCGCTCGGCCGCCCCGTTCGTCTCGCTTAGGCGGCCAGTTCCTGCTCTTCCTGCGGATTGGCCGTGAACGGGCTGGTGCGCAGTTCGCGCAGCGCGTCGAAGGTGATGAACTGCTGCGGCCGCAGCACGTCGGCGCCGTAGGGCGCCACCGAGACGGTCCACAGGCCGGCCGCCTCGGCCGCGCGCAGGCTGGGCGCGGCGGCGTCGATGGCGATGCTGGCGGCCGGCTCCAGGCCCATGGCGTTGAGGGCGCGGGCGTGCGGGCCGGTGCCGGCCGGGCCGTCGAAGTTGGCGCCGCCGGCGACCACGGCGAACAGGCTGTTGACGTCGGCGCCGAAGCATTGCTCGAGCAGCTGGGCGGTGACCGGCGCCGGCAGGTCCGACAGCACGGCCAGCTTGCAGCCGGCGGCGCGGGCGTCCTCGATCAGCGCCAGCGCGGCAGGCGAAGGCTTCAGCGCCTGCTGCGCCACGGCCTGCTGGAAGTGGGCGTGCTTGGCGGCGAACAGCTCGGCGACGCGGGCCTTGTCGCGCGCCAGCGGCTCGCCGCCGAGCGCGGCGCCGACGGCGCGGGCGTAGCCGTGGGTGGCGGCGGCGCCGCGCAGCGCCGGCAGGGTCCAGCGCAGCGACAGGCCGGCCTGGGCGAAGGCGGCGTTGCAAGCCGCCAGGTGCAGCGCTTCGGTGTCGAACAGTACGCCGTCGAGGCCCAGGAAGATTACGTCGATGCTCATGTCGTGCTCCGCTAAAAGGTGGGTGATCGCAAAACTGCGGTGGATGAGCCTAATATAGTTGTAGAATAACCAAAAGAAAAATTAAAGTTATTCGATAATTGATAAGGATAGGCTTATGCATCACGCCAGTTTCCGCCAGCTCCAGTCGCTGGTGCTGATCGCCCGGCATGAAAGCGTGTCGCGCGCGGCCGACGCGATGCACGTCACGCAGCCGGCGGTTTCGTTGCAATTGCGCACACTCGAGGAAATCGCCGGCATCGCCCTGACGCGCAAGCTGGGCCGCAACATCCAGCTGACCGCCGCCGGCGAGGTGATGGTCGACTTCGCCGAGCGCATCCTGCGCCTGTGGGACCAGGCCGGCGACGAGCTGGCCGCGCTGCAGGGCGTGACCAGCGGCACGCTGCGCATCGGCGCGGTCACCACCGCCGAGCACTTGCTGCCGCCGCTGCTGGTGCCGTTCACCTTGGAGCGGCCCGACGTGCGCCTCAAGCTGCAGGTGGGCAACCGCGCCGAGATCGTCAACATGCTGGCGCGCCACGAGATCGACCTGGCCATCATGGGCACGCCGCCGCGCGAGCTGCGCACCAACGCGGCCCGCTTCGCGCGCCACCCGATGGCCTTCGTGGCCAGCCCGACGCACGCGCTGATGAAGAAGCGCAAGGTGAGCTTGAACGACGTGATGGGCTACAACCTGCTGGTGCGCGAGCGCGGCTCGGGCACCCGTTCGGCGATCGAGCGGCTGTTCCGCGACAGCGGCCATCCGCTCAACTTCGGTTCCGAGGTGTCGAGCAACGAGGCGATCAAGCGCATGGTGTCGGCCGGCTTGGGCCTGGGCTTCCTGTCGGTGCACGCCTGCGCGCTGGAGTTCGAGACCGGCCTGCTGGCGATCCTGCCGATGCAGGAGAACCCGGTCGAGGCCGACTGGCACGTGATGCACTTGACCGACCAGCCGATCCCGAAGGTGGCGGCGGCCTTCCAGGACTATGTGATCGACAACGGCCAGGACCTGGTGCGGCGCGAATTGGAGGGCTTCTACAAAAAGATCGGCCGCAAGGCGCGCGCGCCGGCGCCCTAGGTCTGCCGCGCCCCCGGCTCAGGCGGCCGGGCGTCCCTCGCCGGCTCAGCCGGCCGGGCGCGGCAGCGGCAGCGTTTTGAAGGCGCGCCAGGCCTTGAGCACGGCGCCGGTCTCCTGGCCTTGCTGGGCCAGCAGGTAGCCGCGCGCGAAGGCGATCGACTCGGCGCCGCCGCTGTGTTCCTGTTGCAACTGCGCCAGCAGGCGGCCGGCCACGCTGAGGTCGTTGTGGCGGCCCAGCTCGTCCTGGATCGCCGTCAGCGCGCCGATCTGCCGGCGCACCCCGCCGGCGCGGTACAGCGGCTGGAAGAACTCCAGCGCGTAGCGCGCCTTCTTGCCGGCGATGCGCAGGCGGTGCAGGCTGGCGGCGTCGCCGTCGGCGATGGCCTTGCCGCGTTCGAGCAGGCGCTGCTGGTTGCGCTTGATGGTGTCGCGGGCGAATTTTTGCAGCGGCCTGGCCAGCGTCGCGCCGTCCAGTTCGGCCTGCGCCGGCAGCTCCAGCAGCCAGCTGCAAAAGCGCAGCAGCAGGCGGGTGTAGCGCGGCGACAGCAGCGCCTGGGCGGCGTCGCGGCGCGCCTGCTTGGCCTGCAGCAGCACCGGCTGCTGGATCGCCAGCAGGTGGCGCAGCGCGGCCGGCGAGTCGGCCAGCCTTTGCAGCGTGCCGCCCGACAACACCTCCCAGTCGCGCGCGCCGCCCAGCACGCCGCCCAGCCAGTCGATTTCCTCGAGCAGATCGGGCGGGCAGGGCGCGGCGCCGTCGAACAACTTGAGCGCCGAGCGCAGGCGGCGCACGCCGACGCGCATCTGGTGCACGCTCTCCGGGTTGTCCGTGTGGATGACGCCGTCCTCGTTGGCCTGGATCTGTTGCAGGCAGCTGTCGACGATCGCCTGCATGCCCTGCAGCACGCTGGCGCCGGCCGGCAGCGCCGGCGCGCGCGCCTTGCTGACGATGGTGCCGGACTGGCTGCACAGGGCATAGCCGCGCTCGGCCTTGCTGGTGTTGCTCAGGCGCAGGGGGATGTCGTCCAGCAAGGCCAGCGCGAAGGCGTACAGGCCCTGCGGGCTGCCCGACTTCAACTCCAGTTCGATCTCGTTGACGGGGCTGCTGTGCTCCTGGTGTTCGACGCTGCCGTGGTCGAGCACCAGCTCGATGTCGTCGTCGCCCACCCGCACGTCCCATTTGTCGCGCTCGACGCGGACGGTGAACTGGGTCTCGAGCCGCTTGGCCAGGTCGCCGTCGAGCAGGGCGCGCCAGTCGGCGTCGGCGGCCATCATTTTTTTCAGCTTGCCCAGCTCGGGCCAGGCGCGCTTGACCGGCCCCTCCCATTCGTTGCGCTGGTGCAGGCCGCCTTGCACGCTGCCGCCCGCCTTCATCGTCTGGACCCACATGCCGTCGATCTGGCGCACGCGCAGGCCGGCCTGCTGGCGGCGCAGGGCGAAGTCGGCGGTGTCGAAGTAGCGCGCCAGCAGGTTCTGGTGGCTGCTCCGGCCGTCGCTGTGGGCGGCGACCAGGGGGTGTTGGCGCAGGCGCTCGTTGTCGTTGGCGTCGAGCAGGAGTTTGAGTTCGATTTCCATTGCGGTGCTCATTGTTGTGCCTTCTGCGATGCGCGTTCCACCACCCGGCCCCAGGCCGGCACGGCGACGCGCCAGAACTGTTCGACGCTGTTGGCGGCCAGCTCCAAGCCGAGCAAGCGCGCGGCCGGCAGCAGCGCGCTGTTCAATAGTTGCTCCACCGGGGCGCCGTTGTCGAAGGCCTGCGCACCCGTTTGTTTGGACAGCTTCTCGCCCGCTTCGTTGCTGACCACCGGCACGTGCAGATAGCTCGGCTGCGGTAGATCAAGCAGATGTTGCAGGTAGAGCTGGCGCGGTGTCGAGTCGATCAGGTCGGCGCCACGGACGATGTCGGTGACGCCCTGGGCGCCGTCGTCGACCACCACGGCCAGCTGGTAGGCCCAAAAACCGTCGGCCCGCTTGACCACGAAGTCGCCGACCTCGTCGCACAAATCCTGGCTGAGCCAACCCTGCCAGCGGTCGGTGAAGCCTAGCACACGCAAGGGCTCGGCGCCGCACGGCACGCGCAGGCGCAGCGCGCGCGCGACGCGGCCGGGCGCCAGGCCGTGGCGGCAGGTGCCGGGGTAGATTTGCGACTGGGCCTGCTTGCCCGTCAGGCTCAGCTGTGAGTCGGCGATCTCCTTGCGCGAGCAGGCGCAGGGGTAGACCAGGGCGCCGAGTTGCTCCAGCGCGGCCTGGTACAGGGCGGTGCGCCGGCTCTGCCAGGTGACCTCGCCGTCCCACCGCATGCCGCAGCGTTGCAGCGAGGCGAGGATGTGCTGGTCGGCGCCGGCCACGTTGCGGTCGCCGTCGACGTCCTCGATGCGCACCAGCCAGCGGCCGCCGTGCAACCGTGCATCCAGATAGCTGGCCATGGCCGCCACCAGCGAGCCCAGGTGCAGCGGGCCGGTGGGCGAGGGGGCGAAGCGCCCGATGTATTGTGCTTGTTCACTCATGCCGCAATTCTAGCGCCTGCGGCGGCGGCGAGCCAGGAGCCGCCGCCAAGGCAGATGACCAGGGTCAGACCCTAGGGTCTGACCCTCAGCTTGCGGCCGTGATCTTTCTCGATTTGGCGGCCTTGGCGTCAGGCGGGCAGGGCGGCGAGGATCTGCCGCAGCTCCTGCTCGGCCGCCGCCGGCAAGGCCTGCAGCGGCAGGCGCGGCAGGCCGGCGTCGAAGTCGAGCAGGCGCAGGCCGGCCTTCACCGTGGTCGGCAGGCCGCCCTTGACGATGAACTGCAGCAACGGCAGTTGCTGCAGGAAGCAGGCGCGCGCCGCCGCCAAGTCGCCTTCCTGCACCGCGCGGTACAGCGCCAGCGGCAGCGCCGCGTGCAGATTGGGCGCGGCGGTGCACCAGCCGGTGGCGCCGGCCGTCAGGGCGGCGAAGGCCAGCGGGTTGCTGCCGTTGTAGAAGGCGATGTCGCCCCGACCCAGCTGCATCAGCCGGTTCATGCGCTGGATGTCGCCGCTGCTCTCCTTGACCATGGTGACGTTGTCGATCTCCTTGACGATGCGCACGATCAGCTCGGGCGGCATGTCGATGCCGGTGGTGCCGGGGTTGTTGTACAGCATGATCGGAATGCTGATGGCCTGGGCGATGGCGGCGTAGTGGGCGAAGATCTCGTCGGCGCTCAGTTTCCAGTAGGCCACCGGCAGCACCATCACCGCGTCGGCGCCGTGGCGTTCGGCGAACTGGGCGCGGCGGATGGCGTTGCGCGTGGTCAGGTCGGAGATGCTGACCACCACCGGCAGCCGCTTGGCCACGCTGGCCAGCGCGGTGGCGGCGACGGCGTCCCATTCCGCGTCGGACAGGTAGGCGCTCTCGCCGGTGCTGCCCAGCGGGGCGATGGCGTGGACGCCGTCGGCGACCAGTTTGTCGATCAGCTTGGCCAGCTGGTCCAGCGCGGGGCTGCCGTCGGCGGCGAAGGGGGTGACCGGGTAGGCGATGATGCCGTGGAATTGTGCTTGCATGATGTGCTTCCTTTTTTCAATGTGGGTGGGGTGCCGTGCCGCGCGCGGCTCAGGCCAGGCAGTCGGCGTGTTGGCGCAGCGCGCGGCGGGCGTAGTAGGCGAAGCTGACGCTGCTGCGCTTGGCGGTGGAGATCCAGTCGTGCGCCTCGCGCGCCAAGGCCGGCGGCAATGGCTTGATCTGGCCGGCGGCCATCGCCAGCAGTTGCAGCTGGGCGGCGCGCTCGATCAGCAGGGCCAGCATGCAGGCCTCCTCGATGCTGGCGCCGACCACCAGCTGGCCGTGGTGGGCCAGCAGGATGGCGCGCTTGTCGCCCAGCGCGGCGGCGATGATCTCGCCCTCCTCGTTGCCCACCGGCACGCCGGGCCACTCGCCGAGGAAGGCGCAGTCGTCGTACAGCGGGGTGGTGTCCATCTGCGCGATTTGCAGCGGCAGCGCCAGCATCGACAGTGCCGCCACGTGGGTCGGGTGGGTGTGGATGATGCACTGCACGTCGGGCCGCTGGCGGTAGACCCAGCTGTGGAAACGGTTGGCCGGGTTGGGGATGCCCTTGCCGGACAGCACCTCCAGATCTTCATTGACGTGGAGCAGGTTGGCGCTGGAGATCTCGTCGAAGCCCAACCCCAGTTGCTGGGTGTAGTAGGTGTCGGCCTGCGGCGCGCGGCAGGTGATCTGGCCGGCCAGGCCGGCGTCGTGGCCGGCGTCGAACAGGATGCGGCAGCTCAGGGCGAGCTTTTCGCGCTCGCTCCAATGGTTGTCGGCGATGCCGTGCGCCAGCCGCTGTTGGGCGATGGCGACCAGCTGGTCTTTCGGTAGGGTCAGGGTATTGGCCATGTCGGGCCTCCAATGTGGGATGGAAGGGAGGTGCCACCGTCGACGCTCCGGATCGCCTGAAATGACACAAGGATTAGTATAGGACACAAGGTGTCATGTAGTAAAATGTTTTTTTCGTTGGAATGCGCGCTCATGACGATACGTCTCAAATTGCTAAGAAAGCAAAACGGTTGGTCGCTCGAACTGCTGGCCGAAAAGACCGGTTTGACCAAGAGTTATCTGTCCAAGGTGGAGCGCGGCCTGAGCGTGCCGTCGATCGCGGTGGCGCTGAAACTGGCCGCCGCCTTGCAAGTGGATGTGGAACAGTTGTTCGCCGGTGGGCAGAACGCGGCGATGATCAGCGTCACCCGGGCGGCCCAGCGGGTGGCCGAGCCGGGCGCCGGCGGCAAGGGCGGCTACGCCAGCATCGCCGCCGACGTCGGCCCCAAGCGCCTGTTGCCGTTCATGGTGTATCCGCCGGCCGATTTCGTCGCCTCGGCGTTCAAGGAGCACGCCGGCGACGAGTTCCTGTTCGTCCACAGCGGCGCCGTGGAGATCGAATTTCCCGACGAAACCGTGCGCTTGGAGGTGGGCGACTCGCTGTACTTCAACGCGATGACGCCGCACCGGGTGCGCAGCGTCGGCCCGGCGCAGGCCGAGCTTCTGCTGGTGGTGAGCAACACGCCGGACGCCTAGTTGTACGCGGCGCCGCCCGGGTTTAGATAGGCCATGAAACTTCTGACCGAGATTTTTCTGCGCGCCGGCCGCTCCGCCGTCGAGCTGGCCTTCTTCATCCTGCTGCCGGTGATGGTGGTGATGCTGTCGCTGATGCGCCTGCTCGAAGCCAAGGGCATACTCGACTGGCTGGTGGCGCGCCTGGCGCCGCTGCTGTTGCCGCTGGGCCTGACCGGGCTGTCCATCTTCGCCCTGTTGCAGATCAGCTTTGTCAGCTTCGCCGCGCCCATCGCCACCCTGGCCATGATGGACCAGCGCGGCGCCTCCGACCGCCACCTGGCCGCCACCCTGGCGATGGTGCTGGCCACGGCGCCGGCCCCACCGCCTGGATGGGCGTGATGGACGAGATGATTGAGCACGGCACGGCCGACGCCGCCATGCTCAACCGCAGCGCCGGCTTCCTGCTCAACCCCTTCGACCTGCCCGGCGTGGCGATCCTGGTCTCGTCGGGCGCCGTGTCGCCGGCGTCTGGCGCCAGGCCGCGCTGGGCGCCTGCGTCGGCATCGCGCTGCGCAGCGTGGCCCACCTGCTGCTGGCCTGAGGCCGCGCCGGCCGATTGCTGCACTGCGCAAGAGGTCGCGCTTCGGCGCCGCGCGCCGCTGGCATACAATGTGCGGCGCGGCAAATACACCGACCGCACCCCAACCTCATTCGCGATTAGGATCCCATGCAAAAAATGTCCCCGTCCTTTGTAGCCTCCGCCCTGGCCATCAGCCTGGCGCTGGCTTTCCCCGCCCATGCCCAGCAAGGTAAAACCGCGCCGGTGGTGCAGGAGGCGCCGTTGCGCGCCCATCTGGCCTTCCTGTCGAACGACGTGTTGGAAGGTCGCGGCACCGGCCAGCGCGGCGGCGACCTGACCGTCGCCTATTTGGAATCGCAGGCGGCGGCGCTGGGCCTGAAGCCGGCCAACGGCGCCAGCTTCCGCCAGTCGGTGAAGATCGCCGGCATCAAGTCGACCCCGGCCGAGAGCACGCTGCACATCGAGGTTGGCGGCCAGACCTTGCCGCTGAGCTTCGGCCAGGATTGGGTGTGGGCGCCGGGCGACGCCAAGCCGGTGCATAGTTTCGACAACGGCCTGGTCTTCGTCGGCTACGGCATCAGCGCGCCGGAAGTGGACTGGGACGACTTCAAGGGTGTCGACGTGACGGGCAAGGTGGTGGTGATGATGGTCAACGACCCGCAGCCCACCGCCGAGCAGCCGAACCGCTTCAACGGCAAAGGCCTGACCTACTACGGCCGCTGGACCTACAAGTTCGAGGAAGCCAAGCGGCGCGGTGCCGCCGGCGTGCTGCTGATCCACACCGACGCCACCGCCTCCTACGGCTGGAGCGTGGTGCAGAACAGCTGGGCCGGTCCGGAACGCTTCCAACTGGCCGAAGGCGCGCTTGGTAGCGGCCTGCACGGCTGGATGACCGACGCCACCGCGCGCAGCCTGTTCAAGGCCGCCGGCCAGGACCTGGACGCGCTGCGCGCCGGCGCCGAACGCAAGGACTTCAAGCCGGTGGTGCTGGCCGCCAAGGTCAGCGGCGAGATGAAGGCCGCCGTGCGCCTGCTGGAGCAGTTCAACGTGGCCGGCATCGTGCCCGGCACCGATCCGAAACTGAAGGACGAGGTGGTGATCTACAGCGCCCACTGGGACCACCTGGGCAAGCAAGGCACGGGCGCCGACACCATCTTCAACGGCGCCGTCGACAACGCCTCGGGCACGGCCGCGCTGCTGGCCATGGCCAAGGAGGCGGTGCATTCGCCGGCCCGCCGCAGCCAGATGTTCCTGTGGGTCGCCGCCGAGGAGCAGGGCCTGCTGGGCAGCGCCGCCTACGCCACCGCGCCGCTGTGGCCGCTGGCCAAGACGGCCGCCAACCTGAACCTGGACAGCCTGAACTTTGTCGGCCTGACGCGCGACATCGGCACCCAGGGCAGCGAGCGCACCGAGCTGGGCAAGATGGCCGAGGCCACCGCCAAGCAGATGGGCATGCGCATCTCCGCAGCCGAGCCGGACCTGGCCGGCGGTTACTTCCGCAGCGACCACTTCAACTTCGCCAAGGGCGGCGTGCCGGCCTTCTCGATCGAGGCGGGCCACGACTACGTGAAGAACCCGGCCGCCGCCAAGAAGGCGGTGGACGCCTACGCGGTGCGCTACCACCAGGTCAGCGACGAGTACGATGCCGGCTGGGATCTGTCGGGCATGACGCAACAGGCGCAGTTCACGCTGAACCTGGGCCGCCGCGTCGCCGACGCGCCGGCCATGCCGGCCTGGAAGGCGGGCGATGCCTTCGGCAAGGTGCGCGCGGCCAAGTAATTTGATGTGAAAACGGCCGCCTCGCGGCGGCCGTGCGGGCGCCGAGTCCGTAGTAATTGAGTATCAATGTACGCTTTTTCTCTGAAATGAGCGCCTTGCTACTCTTTCAAATTGACTTCGTTGCGCCAATACTGCTACTCTTTATACTCAATTTAAGAGAAATGAGTATTATTGTGAGCAATATCGTGGATGAACTTCAACATGCACGAAAGGCCGCCGGCCTGACCCACGACACGCTGGCGTTGCGCGCGGGCGTAAGCCGGATGACGGTTCAGCGTACCGAGGCCGGGAAGATCGATCCGCGCCTGTCGACACTTCTGGTACTCGCGCGCGCGCTCGGCATGGATTTGATGCTGGTGCCGAAGGCGTTGCGACCGGACCTGGAGGATTTTGTTCGCTCGGGCGGCCGCTTCCTTGGCCAGCCTTCAGGCATCGGCGCGCCGCCGTCGCTGGTCGACGAGCTGCTGCAGCCTGATGAACCTGCCAAAAAACATACCTCTGCCAAGAGCAGGCGATGAGCACGTCCATTCGCTACCTGCGGATGTTTCTGCACTCGCCCGCGGGCGCCAAAAACCTCATCGGCTACCTGTCACAGTACGGTGACATCCTGCGGGTGTCGTTCAACGACGATTACGTCAACGATGTCGGGCGCCCCACATTGTCTTTGGCTTACCTTGGCGCCAGCGAGGCCGCCACGAGGGCGATCTTGACCGCCCCCCGCGATGTCCGCCTGTCGCGCAGCGACGGCAAGTGGCCGTCCTACTTCCAGAATTTGCTGCCGGAGGGGCACAACCGCGACCGGCTTGCGGCGCAGCGCGGATGTGGCACTGACGACGAATTCGAGCTGTTGGCTGCAGCCGGCCATGACTTGATGGGAGCGATTGAAGTCGAACCGGTTCCCGCCGATGAGGGCATCCCGGATGCGGTGCGCCACTGGCACACGGCCCTGGGCCTGGACGTGCTCGAACCTGGTTTCGTTGAGTTTCCGGTGGAGGATGCGGCGGCGCTGCCAGGTGTCATCACCAAATTCTCGGCGGTGCTCGAGGGCCGCCGCTATGTTGTCAAACGTCACGGCGCGGCCGGCTCAACCATCCTCAAGCTGCCAAGCACTCGGCATCCCGACCTGGTGGTCAACGAATTCAAGGGCTACCAACTCTGCAAAGCGCTGGGCTTGGACTGCGCCAACGCTTCGGTGATTTCGCGGGACGATGCGGAGCTGCCGGAAAACCTCCCGTTCGAGGATATTCTGGCGGTGCAGCGGTTTGACCGGGGCCCGGCCGGCCAACGCATACACATGGAAGAGTTCGCCCAGGTGCTGCGCTACGACCCCAAACATAAATACGGCAAAGGGCTTCGGAAGGACTATTCGGACATGCTGCGCGTCATCGACCAGCTATCCGCGCGGCCTGCCCAGGATGTGCAGGAATTCGTCAACCGCTTCGTGACGTTCATCCTGATGGGCAATACCGATGCGCACTTGAAGAACTGGGCGTTTCGCTATCCGGATGGGGTCGAGCCGGAGCTGGCGCCGCTGTACGATCCGGTGTGCGTCACGGCATTCTTCGACGGTGTATCAGAACATGACTATGCGCTCAATCGGGCGATCGACAAGACGGTGCGGGCATTCACTTGGGATGACCTCGACACCTTGCTCGAAAGAGCCAGGGTGATGCGGCGCGGCCGCGTCCTGCAGGTCGCCAAAGGCGTGGCCGCCAAGGCCAAGGCGGACTGGCCGGAACTCCTCGGCGACGCGCCCGATAGTATGCGACGTGCGATCAGCGAGCGTTTGGCCGGCGGGGTCGCATTGGCCAAGATTCCGTTCGCTCCCGCGCCGGCCCGGCGCGCGCCGCCCTCGACGGCGATGTAGAGCGCTGTCCTCCTCGCGGCCGCTGCCTACAGCTTCTTCGCCTGGCCGCGCAGCGCCTCGAGGGTGCGCGGCAGGCTCTTCTTGCTCATGATGTCGACGATCCAGCCGAGGCCGTAGGGCACCGGGCCCGGGTCGGCGTAGACCACGTATTCGACCACCGACTTGGCCGGGTTGGCCGGCAGCGGACTGAACATCCAGTAGCCGGTGGTGTCGGCGATGGTGTCCTCGATCTTCAGCTCGGCCGGCACCAGCTTCCAGTTCAGCTGGCAGGTGGCGCCGCGCTGCTTGGCGTCTAGCTGCAGGCGGTAGCGCTTGATTTTTCCCAGCGGCAGTTCCAGCGTCATGTCGACCAGCACGTTGTGCTCGTTGGCGGCGACCACCTGCGCGCTTTTGGTGTTGGGCATGTAGGCGGCGTAGGCCGGATAGTCCTGCACGATGGCGCACAGTTTCTGCGCCGGCGCGTCGATGATGGTGGCGGCGGCGAAGGACTTGCCGGGCAGGGCGGGCCGGTTCAGCTCGACCACGTCGATCTGCTCCTCCGACAGGCGCTCGTGGGCGATGTAGACGGGCGGCGCGGCGCTCTGCGCGCCGGCCTGGCCGCCGAACAGCGCGCTGGCCAGCAGCAGCGTGCCCAGCGAGGGCGCGCGCGGCGCTTCCGGCGCCGCTCTCCAGGGGAAAGGTGGCAGGGGGCGGAGCATGGCGTCAGTGGTGGAAGGCCACGGTGATGACGGTGCCGCTCAGGTCTATCCCCTTGATGGCGATGCTGCCGAAGCTGGGGCCGTCGGTGCCCTTGATGCGGATGTTCTGGAAGTTCAGCTCGCCGATCGAGGTGGGCAGGCGCAGGGTCAGCGAGCCGTCCTTGTTGATGGTGGCGGCCGCCTTGCTCGGGTCGTAGACGACGTTTTTCATGCTCATGTCCGATTCGAGGAAACCCAGCACCGGGTGGACGATCTTGGCGATGTCGCCGACCGCCTCGACGCCGTTGTGCTTGATCTGCTCCTTGACGTGGGCCACCAGGTCCTCGCTCATGCCCTGGGCGGCGGTGTCGCTCATCTCGTCCTCGGTCAGCAGCTGCATGCCGGACTGCTGCTTGGTCAGCAGCACCGGCGTGGTGATGGTCAGCGCCGGCAGCGCCTCGACGGCGTAGGCCTCCAGCGGCGCCAGCAGCGAGGTGGCGATGGCCGCCGCCAGGCGCAGGTTGCGCTGGGTGTGTAGGATGTCGTTGACGTGCTCGTGGGTGATGATGTCCCACTCGGCGAAAATGTCGCCCAGCCGCTGGCCGGTCTTGCGCTGGTGTTCGATGGCGGCGTCGAGCTGCTCCTGCGAAATCAGCTTCTTCCTGACCAGCAGCTGGCCGAACATCGATTTGTGGTGGTTTTGTGACAGCCATCCCATGGCGGACTCCGTTTGTGGTGGTGGAACTACAAAGTGTGTTCAGGCGATCAGCTTGCGCAGCATGCCCGCCGCCGCCGCCGCCGCAGCCGTCGGCGCCGGCTGCTGCTGCTGCTGCTGCTGCTGCTGCGCTGGCTTGGCCAGCAGCGGCGGCGGCGGCCCCGGCTGGTGCGCCATCTGCACGATGTCCGACGGCGCCATGCCGAACCAGCGTTTGCAGGCGCGGTAGAAGGCGCTCGGCTCGGAGAAGCCGAGCTGGAAGCTGAGCATCTTCAGCGACAGCTCGCCGCTGCGCAGCGACTGGCGCGCCAGCTCGCGGCGGGTGTCGTCGACCAGGCTGGTGAAGCTGGTGCCCTCCTCGGCCAGGCGGCGCTGCAGGGTGCGTTCGCTCATCATCAGATGGGCCGCCACCTCGTCGCGGTGCGGCGGCCCCTTCGGCAGCAGGCTGGCCAGCATGGCCTGCACCTTGGCCGCGAAGCAGGGCGGCTCGGCGCGCGCCAGGCTGGCCAGGGCGTGCCGGCCGTTGCCGTTCTCCAGCGGCTGGTTCCGCGGCAGCGCCATGACCAGCTCGGTGTCGGAGAACTCCATCACGTTGTGCGGCATGTTGAACTTGACCGGGCAGCCGAAGGTGTCGCTGTAGACCTGGGTGTTGGCCGGCTGCGGAAAGGCGTACTCGACCACCACCGGGGTGGCGTCGTCGCGCCCGGCGGCGCAGCGCAGGGTGCGCAGCAGCACGCA
The DNA here is from genome assembly GCF_900114705.1 of Rugamonas rubra. Classification (GTDB taxonomy): domain Bacteria; phylum Pseudomonadota; class Gammaproteobacteria; order Burkholderiales; family Burkholderiaceae_D; genus Rugamonas; species Rugamonas rubra. Next base: position 41,107 of record NZ_FOTW01000010.1, on the reverse strand, counting down.
CCAGACGAAGTCGTAGCGTTGTTGCGGCACCACACGCTGGCGTCCCGGCAACAGCATGCCGACCCGGGTGTGGCCGTGGCAGCGCTCGATGGTGCTCTGCACGGTGGGCGAGTCGAGCATGATCTGGCCCATCACGCCGAGCCAGCCGAGCCGGTGCGGCGTGGAGATCTTCAGGCCGAGCAGGGGGTCGCCGGACTTTTCCACCAGCAGCTCCCACAAGTGGCTGAGCTTGTCGGACAGGGTCAGCGCGTCGCAGGCCAGGCCGTCGCCCTCGTCGAGGCCGGCCTCGGCGAACAGCGCCTCGGCCTCGACGCCGGAATGGGCCAGCCGCGACTTGACGCCGCGCACCAGGTGCAGTGCCGATGAATAGCTCATGCCGCCTCCTGCGCAGTGGGGCGGAACGGGCGCGCCGATGATGCTTCAGTGAAGTGCGTAGACAAGGTGGACCTCCTGTATGTCACCACTGCGTTGGACGAAACGGTGGCCGCGCCGGGCGCGGCAGAGCTGCCGGGCTGCTTGCATCAGGGCGTGACGGCGGCGCGCAGGCGCAGGCCGATGCGCTCCTTCAAACCCTGCAGCTTGGGGTCGATCACGCCGCGGGTGTCGCTGGCGACGCCCTCGCCGAGCAGCTTTTGCATCTCCGGCACCATCGCCTCGAACTTCTTCTTCACCGGCGACTCGAGGATGACGACCAACTGGCGCAGCTCGTCCTCGGAGAAGCGCTCGGCCAGCAGCGGCGCCACCGTCGAGGGGATCAGCTTGTCGGCGCTGCCGACGGTGATCGGGCTGGCCTCCTCCATGAACTTCTTCGCCTCGGCGACGATGTCGGCCATGGCGGCGTCGCGCTTGTCGGCGGCGGCGCGGCCCTGCAGCATGGCGCGCGCCTGTTGCACGGCGTCGGCCACCGGCGCCTGCAGCATGCTCTGGCCGATGGCGTCGATGCGCCACAGTTGCAGGATCTTGTTGACCAACTCCTGCTTGGCCGCCGGCACCGGCGCGGCGGCGCCGGCCAGGCCGGCGGCGCAGAGGGCGAGGACGAGGACGGCGCTCTTGGCTTGCTGTATTGTGGACATTGTTGCGGACATTGCTTGCACTCCTATAAAAATCCGGCCGGGCGGCGTGCCCGGCCGTGCGGCCGGGATCAAAAACGGTGGCTGAAGTTGACGCCCATATAGCGCACGCGGATGTCGCCGGAGACATCCAGCCCGGCGTACGGGTTGTAGATCACGTTCAAAAAGGTGTTGCAGTTGAGGTTGCAGTCGCTGTTGGCCGGCACCTTGAACTTGCCGACCATGTAGGCGCCGCTGACGCTGATGTCGCTGTTCTTGCCCAGCTTGTAGTTCAGGCCCAGGCCGTAGAGCTTGGTGTCGGGCAGCGGCGCGATCAGGTCGATCTTGTCCGACGGAATCGAGCTCTTGCGCGGCTCGTAGCCCATGCGCAGGGTCAGCTTCTCGGTCGGGAACAGCTGCAGGCCGAAGCCGAAGTTGAGCACGCTCTTGTAGCCGCGCGGAATGGTCAGCTTGCTCGAGTTGGGGATGCCGTACAGCCGCGCCACCTCGAGCAGTTTGATGCTCTGGTCGAACTGGAAGGTCAGCTCCTTCCACTCGCCCCACTTGGCGTAGCTGGCGTCGACGTTGAGCTGGACGTATTTGACCGGCTTCAGCTTGACGCCCACCTGCAGGTGCATGGGGAAGGGGATGGTGGCGCTCAGGTTGCCCTTCTGCTGCGCCGGGATCGACGAGGGGAAGCCGAGCACGGCGCCGGCGATCGGGCCGAGCAGGCTGGCGTTCAGGCCGTGGACGAAGTTGCGCAGCATCGGCTCGGTGTTGAACACGTAGGTGCCGCTGTAGCTGGTCTTCGAGCCGCCCTGGTAGACCGCGCCCAGCGCGAACCAGGGCCTGGGTTCCCACAGCACGCCCAGGTTGATGGTCGGGTCGAACGGCGCCGTCATCTCCAGGCGCATGTGGGCGGCCTTCTTGAACGGGTTGACCATGCCCTCCTTGCCGCCGCCGCAGACGCCGAAGCCGAAGGTGTCGATGATGTTGCCGCCGTCCTCGGGGCACCAGCCCTGCTGCAGCTTGCCGAACACGCCCAGCAGCTCGTTGGGGAAGCGCATGTTGGTGTCGACCACGAAGGCCGAGTGGGCGATCGGCACCGAGACGCCGAAGCGCAGCGTGTCGGAGAACTTGTAGCCGACCGAGGGCGCCAGGTAGACCAGGCGCTGCAGCTGCACCTGGCGGCCGCCGAACTGGGCCGGGTCGTTGACGTCCTTGGTGCGGTCCAGGCTCATCGCCTGCGACATATAGCTCTGCGTGGCGAAGGTGAACGGCGAGCCGGCCTTGTTCCAGGCCATGCCGACGCCGGGGATGATGACGCCGGGCAGGCGCCAGCCGGGCTTGCCGTAGGCCGGCACGTACATGCCCTGGCGCACCGGGCCGCCGCTCTGGCCGCTGACCGGGTCGTTGCTCCAGCCGCCGACCTCGAAGCCGGGCGGCGCCTGGAAGCCCGAGGCCGAGCGGATCGAGGCGCCGAAGGCGTGGAAGCTCTCGCTGTCGCCGCTCAGGCGGGCCAGGCCGGCCGGGTTGAAGTGGATCGAGTCGATGCCGGGCGGGTCGGCGGTGACGGCGTTGCCCAGCGCCATGGCGGCGACGCTGGTGGTCAGGTTCTCGGTCAGCGCGGCGCGGGCCGGCGCCGCGCACACGGCGGCGGCGGCCGCCACGGCGAGCAGGCGCAGCGGCGCCGCGCCGGCGGCCGTGCCGAGGCGGGCGCCGAGGCCGGCGCGGGCGCCGGCGCGGCCGGCGGCGGTGGCGGTGGCGCGCATTTAGAAGGCCAGCGGCAGATTCAAGCCCACCGTCAGATTGGGCGAATCGGCGGTCAGGCCGATGCCGACCGACAGGTTGACGGTGGTCTTGGGCGAGACGCGGTAGCCCAGGCCCAGGTTGAGGATGCCCGAGGTCTGCATCGCCGTCTTGACCTTCAGGCCGTCGGCGAAGGTCAGCTTGGAGCCGGCCGCGATGGCCTGCTGGAAGGAGATCGTCGTCGAGATGCCGTACGACAGGGCGTAGGCGAAGCCCAGGCCGAAGCCGACCGAGGCGCCGGGCTGGACCCGGGTCAGCACGCGCGTGCCGTTGACCTGCCACAGGTTCTTGGCCGGCAGGCTGGCGGTCAGGTTGATCGAGCCGAACAGGGCGACCGGGTCGACGATGCGGTTGACGTTCAGGCCGCCGGTGAAGGAGGTGACGCCGGCGCCGGTGGCCTGGCCGCTGCCGGCGACGATCTTGAACGGGCTGCGCCCGCTGGGCAGGCGCATGCTGCCGGTGACGGTCATGTTGGGCCTGTCGCGGCGCGCCTCGAGCGGCTGCCAGCGCGCGCCCAGGCCGATGTCGCCCAGCGAGTTGGACAGGCCGCTGTTGCCGCGCGACTCGGAGTACTTCGAGATCAGGGGCAGGGTGACGTTGCCGGTCAGGTTGTCGAGCAGGCCGTAGTCGGCCGACAGGGTGTTGGTGATGGTGTGGGCGCTGGTGTTCTCGATGTCGAACAGGGTGATGCCGCCGCCGGCCAGGTCGGTGACGATCTTCTCCTGGCCGATGTAGCTGTAGCTCAGGTCGTAGCTGACCTGCAACTGGCGGCGGCGGATCAGCGAGTATTGCTTGTCGACGGCGGTCAGGGTTTGCTTGAGCAGGGCGCTCTGGTCGCCCTCGCCCTCCTTCTTGGCCAGGGCGTCGCGGGCGGCGGCGGCGTCGGCCGGCTTGGCGCCGGCGTCCTGCGCCGAGGAGGCCGGCGCCATGGCCGGCGCGCTCTGCGCCAGCGCCGGCGCCGACATGGCCAGCAGGGTGGTGGCGACGGTGGCCGTCAATGCGAATGCAGCTTTCACAGCGGCGGGCAGAGTGCGAAGAGTCATGCGGGATCCTTGTGGAAAAAAGTGAACGCTGCAAAAAAGTTTATTGACGGTGCATCCAGGTGCCGGTGGCGCCGGAGTTGACGGCCCGCTCCAGCAGGTGGCTGGCGTGGTTCATGGCGTCGAGCCGGCCCTGGTGGGTGACGCGGTCCATGTCGACCACGCCCAGCTCGCGGTCCGACAGGGCCAGCCGGGCCGGCGCGCTCTGGCCCTTGGCCGGCGAGAGGATGAACAGGGTGTTCTTGTCCCACAGGCCGGCGAATTCGGACAGCGAGAAGACGATGTTGCCGGCCGACGGGTCGGCGATGTAGACGACGCCGTCGCGGATGCCGCGCAGCACCACGAAGTGCTTGGCGCCGGCGTAGTCGATCGGCACGATGGCCGGCTGGTCCAGGGTCAGCAGGTCCTTGATGTCGGCCTTGAAGCCGGCGCCGGACACGCCCAGCGAGGCGACGTAGCGCTTCATGTCGAGCAGCGAGAAGCCGCGCCGCTCGATGATCTTTTCCTTCTCGCCCTTTTCCAGCATGCCCTCCATGGCCTGCTGCTCGTTGACCTTCAGGCCCAGGTGGTAGGTCAGGATGGTCACCAGCGCGGCCGAGCCGCAGCTGTAGTCGAAGGCCTGGCGCACGATGTGGCGGTACTTCAACTCGGAGAACGGCTCGAGCGTCACGCTCTGGCTGTACTGGCCGCCGCCCAGCATGGTTTGCGGCATCTCGAACTGCCCTTGCGGGCGGTCCTGTGGTTCGTGTCGGGACATGACACCGGCGCCGCCAATGATGGCGGCGACTACGCCCAGCAGGAGCATCAGCATGGGATCAGGCGGCGCGGCCGGTGCCGCCGCGAGGCGTGTGCAACATGGCCCGGGGGCGGTGGACGGGGGCGCGGCGCGCGCCTGCCCTGGACGCGGGGCGGCCGAACAGTGTGATCATTTTGTCTCCATCTTTTATATGAATAGAACGGTCGTGCTTTATTAAGCCGACAACACTTCTTATTTTTTTGTTATTTATTAACGCATGCTTTGCGCCGGCCCGGCATCTGTTTTTTTAGAAAGGAAGCTCTAGGAAATGTTGCAAAACCTATGCTAACGCAAGCAACAGCCGCACAACACCGCGCTCACTCTGTGTGGCTCCCGGGGCCAAGTGCTTGGCTTTGCAAGTCAGTGTGAAAGGCTAGACCGGGGCGGAGGGCGGCCCCTATCATTAATTTAATTAATATTCAAATATTAAGATTTTCACGGCAAGCCGGCCCGGCGCGACGCCATCCCAGGATTGCCGATACCGGCGGCAACTCCAGGGGGGAATCCCTGGCGGCAGGGCCCCGACAAGGGGCCAGGGCGGGGCGGTCGTGACATAAGAGCAAGACGGTAATTCGGTAATCAACCTTCGCACTCATACAACTATTCTTGGAGATAAACATGCAAATCATCAAATCCGCAGTCGCCGCAGCCCTGGCAACCCTGGCCCTGTCCGCCTCGGCCATGACCCCGATCCAGGACGCCGAGCTGAGCACCGTCAGCGGCCAGGACGGCGTGTCGATCGCGGCGAACCTGAACATCAAGATCGACTCCTTCGTCTACACCGATACCGACGTGGTCGACGCCAACGGCCTCGGTGGTGGTTCGGTCAGCTTCAACGGCATCAAAATCAACGGCCTGATCGCCGCCAGCATCGACATCCTGTCGCGCAACTCCTTCCTGCAGGCCGCCGGCGCCGCCGGTGTGACCAATCCGGGCACCTTCTACAACGCCGCAAGCGGTGGCGACGTGGTGCAGATCGCCATTCCGGCCGACGTGCAAGTGGCCGCCGGCAAGCTGCTGAACGTCTCGGTCGATTCGATCAAGATGGGCCACAGCACCGCGTCGTACGGTTCGATGGCGATGAACCAGATCGACCTGCGCGGCACCCAAGTCTGGATCTGGGCGCACTAATCGTCCGACGGTCCGAGCAGGACGGCCGCGCCCGCGGCCGCTCCCGACTGGACCGACAAGCCGCCGGCGCCGCCGGCGGCCTGTCCTCCCTCCGTGCGGGCGCAGAACGCTCGCCCACTGCGCGATCGAACCGACCATGACAACCACCACATTCCCGCCGGGCCGGCTTGCCGTCCCGTCCACCCCGCGCCTGTCGCCGCGGCGTCTGCTGCGCGCGCTGCCCCTGCTGGCGGCGGCGCTGGCGATGCCGTCGAGCTGGGCGCAATTGAAACCGCTGAGCGACGAGGAGATGTCCAACTCGCGCGGCCAGGGCCTGCTGGCGATGAACAACAGCAGCCTGGGCGGCTACGACTTCACCCGCGTCGCGCTCGACGCCGACATCACGCTGAGCGCCAACTTCCGCAACATGCGCCTGGGCGAGTACAACTACGCCGCGCGCAACGGCGGCGGCGCCGACATCGACATGCCCTATCTGCAGTTCGGCCGCAGCGACGCCGGCGAGGCGCAGCGCCTGGTCCACATCAGCAACCCGTACTTCGAATTCGTCTACCGCAGCGCGGCCGACAACGCCACGCGCGAGGTGGTCGGCATGCGCTTCGGCTTCGACGCCGTCAGCGGCGACGTCGGCCTCAAACTGAACACCCTGTCGGGCTCGCTGCGGGTCGGCGCCACGGCGGCCGACGGCAGCGCGCTGCTGCTCGATTCGCGCGGCGACACGCTGGGCGGCGGCAAGCGCTGGGACGGCGCCTGCAGCGCGCCCTGCCTGCCGATGGCCCAGCTGGGCGGCGTGCGGGCCGGCGACGCCAGCGGGCCGAGCCGCGACTTCTGGATCTCCGCGCTGAAGACCGGCGTGCAGTTCCAGGCGCCGTCCGGCAGCACGAATTTGCCCGACATGGCGCAGGCCGGCATCTGGCTGAACTGGCGCGACAAGTTGCAGGCCATCAGCACCAACAGTCTGGTGCCGCCCAACCTGCCGAAGGTGCGCTGAGCATGCGCGCGCCACCAACTTCGCTGGCGCCGCGCCGCGCCGCGCTGGCCGCCGCCGCCGTCGCTGCGGCCATCGGCGCCGCCGTGCCGGCGGCGCCGGCGCTGGCGCTGGAGCCGCTCAGCGACGGCGCCCTGTCGAACGTGCGCGGGCGCGACGGCGTCAGCTTCGATTTGAACGGCTTCGCCATGAGCGGCGACGCCCGCGTCACCTACACCACGGCGCTCGGCGCCAGCGTCTACGTCGACCATTTCGCCGCCGCGCGCAGCGACAACCCGCTGCCGTTCTCGGACCCCTACCGGCTCGACATCGTGCCCGGCGCGCCCGGCCTGGCCGACGTCATCAAGCTGGCCTTCCCGCTCAACGCCAACGGCGAGCAGCGCTGGCAGTTCGCCTACGACTGGGGCGTCAACGCCGACGGCGTGGCGCGCGGCAACGGCAGCGTGGTGATGAGCGATGTGGTGATGTCTGGCGGCGGCTTGCAGTTCTCCACGCCGCAGGTCAACGACGGCGTCGCCTTCGGCGCCGCGCTGCGGCTCGACGTCGGCCAGCTGGCGCTGCGTCCACGCGGCCGCGACTACAGCGGCGAGCAGATGGCCTTCAGCGGCATCCACCTGGGCGGCGTCGACGCCAACGGCAACTTCAACCAGACGCCGTGGGCCATCGCCGACGTGGCGGCGCAGCCGGCGGTGATCAACGCGCTGACCGACGAGACCGGCCCGCGCCTGCACATCGGCATCGACTGGCCGGACGGCCGCTACGGCACGGGCGCGGCGCCGGCCGGCGGCCTGCTGATCGACAACATCTCCTTCAGCAGTCCGGGCCAGCCGACGGTCGACCTGGGTTCCTCGCGCATCGGTTCGATGCAGATCCAGTATCTCGACATCAAGTTCAGGCGCTGAGATGCGGCCCGCACACTTCCTTCCCACGGCGCTGGCCGCCACGTTGCTGCTGGCTAGCCTGGGCGCGCGCGCGGCCGGGCCGCTGCGTGCGCTCGACGACGCCGAGTTGTCGCAGGTCAGCGGCGGCGACGGCATCAGCTTCGCCGCCCACGTCGTGCTGAACGATCCGACCCTGGTCGGCGCCGTCAGCGACAGCCGGCTCTCGCTCGGCTTCAACGGCGACGGCCAGACACGCTATGTGGTCATCAAGAACCTGCGTGGCGTGGTCGACATGTTCGCCGTCAGCCTGGGCGTCAAGCAGCGCGGCGACGGCGGCGGCGACTACATCCAGATCGGCCTGCCCGGCTATGTGCACTACACCAATTTCGGCTTCGAGTCGCTCAGCGTGCAGAGCGATCCGAACGCCGCCGTGACGGGCAACCTGGGCAGCCTGAACATCAACGGCACCGTGTCCCTGCAGGGCCAGGTGCGGCTGTGGTCGCATTGAACTAGCGCCGCCCGCCGCGAGGGTCAGACCCTAGGGTCTGACCCTGGGGTGGCGCCCGCTGCTGGTCGCCGTTTGCCGATGAACTCGCTGGCATAGCCCAGCAGCGCCGCCGCGGGGAAGGCCAGTCCGGCCCACAACACGCCGCGCCAGCCGTGCTGGGCGAACATCCAACCGCCCAGCGAGGAGCCGAGCGCGCCGCCGGCGAAGAAGATGGCGATGTACAGCCCGTTCAAGCGGCTGCGCACCTCGGCGCCGAGCGAGAAGATGGCGCGCTGGCCCAACACCAGGTTGGCCGACACGCCCATGTCCAGCAGAATCGAGCTCAACACCAGCAGGCCGAGGTCGGCCACACGCCCCCATTGCAGCAGCAGCGGCAGCACGAAGGCCAGCGCGCCGATGGCCAGCGCGGCGGCGGTGGTGGCGCGCGTGTGGCCGCCGTCGGCCAGGCGGCCGGCGATCGGCGAGGCGATCGCGCCGGCCACGCCGACCAGGGCGAAGATGGCGATGCCGGTCTGGCTTTGCTGGAAGTAGGGGCCGGCCAGCACCAGCGGCACGGTGGTCCAGAACAGGCTGAAGGCGCCGAACATGCAGGCCTGGTAGAGGGCGCGGCGGCGCAGCACCGGGGTGTCGCGCAGCAGCTGCCACATCGAGGCGAGCAGGGCGGGGTAGCGCAGCGTCGAGTCCGGCTGGCGCGGCGGCAGCTTGCGGCGCAGCACGAAGGCCAGCGCCGCCGTGCCCAGCGCCGACAGCACGAAGATGCTGTGCCAGCCGAAGGCGTCGGCCACCAGGCTGGCGACCGGGCGGGCCAGCATGATGCCGAGCAGCAGGCCGCTCATCACCTTGCCGACCGTCCGGCCGCGCGTGTGCGGCAGCGACAGGTGGGCGGCGAAGGGCACCAGCACCTGGGCGGCCACCGAGCCGAGGCCGATGCACAGCGCGGCGGCGAGGAACAGCGGCGCGCTGCTGGTGCAGGCGGCGGCCAGCAGGGCCACGGCGCTGGTGAGCAGGGCGGTGAAGATCAGCCGGCGGTTTTCCAGCAGGTCGCCGAGCGGCACGATGAACAGCAGGCCGAGGCAGTAGCCGATTTGCGTCAGCGTGACGATCAGGCCGGCGGCGCCCGGCGTCAGGCCGGTGGCGCGGCTGATCGGGCCGACCAGGGTTTGCGCGTAGTAGAGGTTGGCGACGATCAGGCCGCTGGCGATGGCCAGCAACCAGACCATGCCGGGGGCGATGTCGGCCGGCGCCGCCGGCGTGTCGGGCGCGTGGTGCGCGGTCGGATGCGTGGCGCGTTGGCTGTGTGGCTGGGGCAAGGCGTGCTCCTGAGTTAGCTAGCAGGCTATTCTAACCGGCCCGGCAGTTAGCTGCCGGGCCGGCCCCGTCTTGCCGTCGTTGCTGCGCCGCCGGCGCGCTTGCGCCGATTTTATGCCGGCTTTATGCCGACGCTACGCCAACTGCTTGTGCACGTCGGCGGTGATCTCGTAGGAGCGCAGGCGCTGCGCGTGGTCGAAGATCTGCGAGGTGATCATCAGCTCGTCGGCGCCGGTGCGGGCGACGAAGGCTTGCAGTTGCCCGGCCACCGTGGCCGGCGCGCCGATGGCCGAGCAGGACAGCACGGCGTCGAGCATGGCGCGTTCCGGCGGCGGCAGTTGTTCGAGGTAGCCGGCGCGCGGCGGCGGCAGCTGGCCGGGCCGGCCGCTGCGCAGGTTGACGAAGGCCTGTTGCATCGAGCTGGCGCGGAAGTGGGCGTCGGCGTCGCTGTCGGCGGCGAACACGTTGAAGCCGAGCATCACATACGGCTTGTCGAGCTGGGCCGAGGGCTGGAAGTTGTTGCGGTACAGCTCCAGCGCCTGCATCATCATCTGCGGCGCGAAGTGCGAGGCGAAGGCGAACGGCAGGCCGAGGTGGGCCGCCAGCTGGGCGCCGAAGGTGCTCGATCCCAAGATCCACAACGGCACCTTGGCGCCCCGGCCGGGCACCGCCAGCACGCGCTGGCGCGGATGGTCGGACAGATAGTCCTGCAGCTCCTGCACGTCCTGCGGGAAGGCGTCGGCCTCGCTGTCGAGGTTGCGGCGCAGGGCGCGCGCGGTCAGCTGGTCGGAGCCGGGGGCGCGCCCGAGGCCCAGGTCGATGCGGCCGGGGAACAGCGCCTCGAGCGTGCCGAACTGCTCGGCCACCACCAGCGGCGAGTGGTTGGGCAGCATGATGCCGCCGGCGCCGACGCGAATGGTCGAGGTGCCGCCGGCGACGTGGGCGATGACCACGGCGGTGGCGGCGCTGGCGATGCCGGGCATGCCGTGGTGCTCGGCCAGCCAGTAGCGCCGGTAGCCCCAGCGTTCGGCGTGTTGCGCCAGGTCCAGCGTGTTGCGGAGCGATGCGGAAGCGTTGCTGCCTTCGGCGATCGGCGAGAGGTCGAGGATGGAGAGTGGGATCATCGTCCGCATATCGGGCCGTTGCTGCCGCTTTCAATGAAGGCCCTGATTTGGATGTGGGTATCGCTTTGCCAGCCACTTGGCGCGGAGGCGGGCGCCGCACTAATATGATTCAATCCATAAGAATGGTTTTGAATATCGCAATTGATATCGATATATTATTGCAAATTGATGTAATTATTTCATGTTGTAATCGGTTTTTAAAAATCGCAAGTAATCGATAAAAGCATTTCCCGAGGCCGCATCATGCTTTACCATTGGAAACGGTAACGCATTCTGCGGCCTTCTTTTATTCCAAATTATTCTCGTTCATCCAAGCTGTTCGATGCCAGCGCGCGCCCGCCGCCGGCAGGGGAAACTGTATGTGGTCGATCTTGCCATTGCGCTCTTCTTGCTACGCATTCTGTCTCCTCCTGCTCGGCCTTTCGGCGCACGCGGTGGAGATGAGCGTGCCGGGCGGGCCGGCGGTCCTCGCGGCGCCGATCCAGTTGGATGGGCCGGATGTCGCCGACCCGGCCCAGCGCCGTGGCGCGCTGTTCCGTGTGCGCCACGACGGCCGCAGCGCCCACCTGTTCGGCACCATCCATGTCGGCAAGCAGGCGTTCTTTCCACTGGAGCCCGAAGTGACGCGCACGCTGTCCGATTCCGGCGCCCTGGTCATCGAATTGGACATCCGCGACAACCTGCCCTTCCAACAGGCGCTCGACAAACACGGCCGCTATCCGGCCGGCGACAGCATCGTCCACCATCTGGCGCCGGCCACGCTGCGCCAGTTGGTGCAGGCGCTGGCCAAGGCCGGCCTGCCGCTGCGCACGGTGGAGCAGTACAAACCCTGGCTGGTGGCCAACATCCTGGTCGGCATGCAGCTGGAGGGCCACGGTCTGGAACGGGGCCAGGGCGTCGAATATTTCCTGCTGGCCGCCGCCAAGCGCCAGGACAAGACGGTGCGCGAGCTGGAGAGCGCCGACTACCAGCTGGCGCTGTTCGACTCGCTGGACGACCGCCAGCAGGAGCAGTATCTGCGCGAAAACCTCGCCGACCTGGACAGCGGCCGGGCGCTGCGCAATTCGCAGAGCCTGATCGACGCCTGGAGCGCGGCCGACGCGCCGCGCATGAACGCGCTGTGGCGCGATTTGACCAGCGGCCCCACCATCTCGGCGAGCTTCCTGCAGGAAACGCTGCTGGGCAAACGCAATCCGGAGATGGCCAGCGCCATCGAACGCATCATGCAGCACGATCAACGGCCGTTCGTCGGCGTCGGCCTGCTGCATTTACTCGGCGAGAACAGCGTGCCGCAACTGCTCAAGCGCCGGGGCTACGAGGTCGAGCGTATCTACTGAGGCCGGCTGCCGGCCGATAGCGCTCTGCTGCAGGGGCTGGCGGCCAGCAGGAATGCTGCGCCCAGCCAGGCCGTGCGATGTTGGATAGTCATGCCGATCTCCCGAGCTTGATTGTTTTGCCCACGTATTTTATTCAAGCAAAAAATTGAATATAGTCTTTTCACGTAGTCCGCCCTTCGTCATAGAAAAAACGCGCAATTGATGTAAGAGCAGAAACCAGCGTTTTTGTTCTTTCATCCCCATTCGGATATTGAGCTACATCAAACCGAAACTCCCTCGAGTTCGCTACCTTGACTATCCTGCAATATTTGACAGGCAGGCAATTTCTTGCCTGCCACGAAACAGTTGATAAATCTCAAAAGAATCAGGCTGTGAGCAAGCAATAATCGTTCGGTCGAAATCCAAGGGGGGCACTATGATGCGGATGCATGCAACGGAAAATATTATTGAGGAAATAATTGCTTCTACCTATGGCGAGCAACTCGATGCGCGCAAGCGGCATGTGTTTGGCCAGGCTTTGCAGGGGCTGGTGCGGCTGGCCAAGGCCGAGCAATTGCTCGACATCCGGCTCGACGCGCAACGTGCCGCCGGCCTGTCCGGCAACGCCAGCGCGCGGCGCCAGACCCGCGCCATCCTGCGGCGGATCGGTTTGGATCTGGAACTGGACCAGGTGCAACGCAAACTGGAGTTTGGCGACGGTACGGACATCGCGGGCGACGACGGCCCGGGCGGCGCCGGCATGCGCGACGGCCTGTCGCGCGATTGACGCCGGAGGGTGCCGTTCAGGCGGCCGGCAACACCTTGTAGCGGCTCCATAACGCCCACATCAGCAGCGAGGTGAGCAGGGCGGCGTTGCAGTCGACCAGCCAGTCGGAGACCGTGCCGTGGCGGTAGGGGAAGAAGCTCTGTATGTATTCGTCCAGCGCGCCCATCAGCATGATGGTCAGCAGGGCCTTGCCGGCGCGCCATGCCGGCGTGCCGCTGCCGCCGGTGAAGACCAGGAAGGCCAGGCCGGCGTAGGCGCAGGAGTGCAGGATCAGGCCGGAGGCGACGTTGCCGATGTCGCTGCGGGCGCCGGGGATCGAGCCGAGGATCAGGATCAGCAGGTACAACACCATCGCGCCCCAGTAGCGCAGTTTGGCGTGGCTGTTGGTCAGGAGTAGTTGAGCGAGCAGGGTGCGCATGGTGAGCCGGGCGAAGGAAAGAGGCGAACGATATCATGTCCGCCGGCCAAAAAAAGCCCGCTGTTGAAAGCGGGCTGAAAAACCCGGTTATGGGTCAAGAGAGCGGGATGAAGAGAACGGTAGCTGGCGTCGCTGCGGCAGCGGCGCCGTGGAAAGGGGAGTGGCGCGCCGGACGGGTCCGGCGCACCTGCCTGCGGTCATGCACATCGGTTGCATGTACCGCAGATGTGAATCAGTATAAGGGGGCTATGTGACGCTGTTATGACAGTGCGCAAGGGCGTGCCGGCAACGCGGCGGGGCGTCGCGCCATGGCCCGTGGAAATGCTCCAGGCCGAAAAATGGACAAAAAAAAGCCCGCTGGTGAAAGCGGGCTTAAAACTATTTTCTTGGAGGAGAATAGTGGAGACAGGTGCATTATGCTGCGCCGCCACATATATGTCTAATTGTTGTTTCGGATATCAGACATATGTTTTGTGTATGTCTTGACCTGCCCCAATCCCGCCTCAATCCTTGACCGGCACCGTGTAGTTCAGCGCCAGGCGGCCGCCGTCGACGTACAGGGTCTGGCCGGTCATGTAGCTGGCGTCGGCGCTGGCCAGGAAAGCGGCGATGCCGGCCACCTCCTCCGGTTCGCCGCAGCGGCCCAGCGGGGTGCGCGACAGGATGGTGTTGCGCGCCTCCGGGCTCGACAGCACGGCCTGTTTGGCCAGCTCGGTCAAAATGGTGCCCGGGCCGATGCCGTTGACGCGCACGCCGAACGGCGCCAGGTTCAGCGCCATCACCTTGGTCAGCTGGTTGATGCCGCCCTTGGACACCACATACGGCACCTGGTTCGGAATGGCCAGCTCGGCGTTGACGCTGGACATGTTGATGATGCAGCCGCGCTCGTGCTTGACCATTTCGCGCGCCGCCGCCTGGCCGCACAGGAACATCGATTTCAGGTTGATGCGCAGCACGCGGTCGAAGTCGTCCTCGGTCAGGTCGAGGAAGTCGGCGGCGTGGGTGACGCCGGCGTTGTTGACCAGGATGTCGATGCGGCCGAAGGCGGCCAGGGTGGCGGCCACCATGGCGTCGACATCGGCCTTCTGGCTGACGTCGGCGGCGAAGAAGCGGGCTTGCGCGCCGAGCTCGGCGGCGACGGCGGCGCCCTCCGGTTTGATGTCGACCAGCATCACGCTGGCGCCTTCGGCCAGCAGGCGTTTGGCGCAGGCCAGGCCGATGCCTTGGGTGGCGCCGGTCACGATAGCGACTTGTTGGGATAGTTTCATCGGATGCTCTTCCTAGCGAGAGTTGAGGACGCTCGTGGCGCCCTGTTGCGGTAGCGGATTCTAAACTACAGGATGATGGCGTCGTTGGGCAACTGGTTGGGACGGGCGCCGTCGGCCGGGAAGTGCTGCTGCAGCAGCGTGTTCAACTGCTCCAGCGCGGCCAGCGTGCTGGCGTGGAAGTCGCCCCGGGCGAAGCCGCCGGTCAGGCGGGCGCAGACGTCCTGCCAGTCGGCCGCCGCGACGCGGCGGCCGGCGTTGCGGTCGGCGACGATGTCGACGGCGTGCTCGGCCAGGTTGATGTAGACCAGCACGCCGCAGTTCTCCTCGGTGTCCCACACGCCGTACTGGGCGAACAACTGGCGCGCCCGCGCGCGGTTGGACAAGTTGTCGAAGGCGGCGGCCAGCGGCAGCGCCGCCTCGACGATCAGGCGGATCTCGGCGCGGTGGCGCTGCTCGCCGGCACCGATGGCCGCCTCGATCGCCGCCAGCGTGGCCGGCGGGAAGGCGCGCCGGCCGGCGCCGCTGGTGCTGCACAGGTGGCGCCAGGCGCGCGCGCAGCGGCCGGCCAGGGTGGTCTTGCTTGGCTCGTTCATCGTCTCGTCCATCACCAGTTCCCCGAGGCGCCGCCGCCGTCGAAACCGCCGCCGCCGCCGGAGAAGCCACCGCCGCCACCGCCGCCACCGCCGCCGCCACCGAAGCCGCCGCCATGGCGGCCGGATTGGCTCAGCTCGTTGAGCACGGCGCCCAGCAGCACGCCCTTGGCGCCGGAGCCCCAGTTGCCGCGCGCCACGCGCGGGCCGCCGCGCGAACGCAGCAGGGCCAGCAGCACCAGGCCGCCGAAGAACAGCAGCGGCAGCCACAGGGCCAGGCCGCCGTCCTCCTCGGCCGGCGCCCGGGTGTCGGCGGCGGGAAATTTTTCCTGGTTCAGCAGGGTGCTGATGGCGCCCACGCCGGCCACCAGGCCGCCGTAGAAATCGTTTTGGCGGAAGTGCGGCGCGATGACGTCCTGCAACACCCGCTTGGATTGGGCATCGGTCAGCACGCCCTGCACGCCACGGCCGGCCTCGATGCGCAGCCGGCGCAGGGCCGGCGGATTGTCCTTCGCCACCAGCAGCAGCACGCCGTCGTCGACGCCCTTGCGGCCCAGCTTCCAGGCGTCGGCGACGCGGATGCTGTACTGCTCGATGGCCTCGGGCGCCGTGCTCTTGACCAGCAGCACGGCGATCTGGCTGCCCGTCTTGGCCTGGTAGTCGGCCAGCACCGCCTCCAGCGCGCCGCGTTGCCGGGCGTCCAGCATGCCGGCCTGGTCGGTGACGCGGGCGGCCAGCGGCGGCACCGCCAGCAACTGCTGCGCCGGGGCCGGCAGGGCCACGGCCAGCCAGAGCAGCCACAACAATGCGCGCAGCGCTTTCATCGGATCACTTGCCGAAATTGACGGTCGGCGCGGTCGAGATGGCCTTTTCGTTCTCCACCGTGAACGAGGGCTTGACTTGGTAGCCGAACACCATCGCCGTCAGGTTGCTGGGGAAGCTGCGCGCCAGCACGTTGTATTCCTGCACGGTGACGATGTAGCGCTGGCGCGCCACGGTGATGCGGTTCTCGGTGCCCTCGAGCTGCGACTGCAGGTCGCGGAAGCTGGTGTCGGCCTTCAGGTCGGGATACTTCTCCGACACGACCATCAGCCGCGACAGCGCGCCCGACAGCTCGCCCTGCACCTGCTGGAACTTCTGGAAGGCGGCCGGATTGTTCAGCACCTCGGGGGTGATCTGGAAGCTGGTGGCGGCGGCGCGGGCGCGGGTGACCGCCTCCAGCGTGTCCTTCTCGTGGCTGGCGTAGCCCTTGACGGTGTTGACCAGGTTGGGGATCAGGTCGGCGCGGCGCTGGTACTGGTTGACCACCTCGCCCGAGGCCGCCTTGGTGGCCTCGTCGCGGGTTTGGAAGTCGTTGTAGCCGCAGCCGGACAGCAGGGCGCCGAGCAGGCCGGCGAACAGGGCCAGTCGCAGCAGGCGCGACCAGAAGGAACTGGGTGATGAAGTGGTGGACATGCTTGCTCCCGCAAATGGATATGGTGAATATACCTCAGCCGCGCCGCAACGGGCGTCCCGGTCGCGCTGAATTTGCGGCGATTTTGACATCAAAGCGAAAAATCGTGGCCGTTGGCGCGGATTTCAATACCGTTTCGCCGATCTTGCCGGCGCGCGCGGGGAGCGCGCGCGGCGTTCGGGCCGCCGCCCGGCCGGCGCGGTACAATGGAGGGTTTGCAACTGAATAGAAGGGTGTGTCGTGAATTTCATTAATAAATTGTCTGCCGCGTGGACGGCCAACGACTCCCTGTTGTGCGTGGGACTGGACCCGGACATGGCCAAGCTGCCGCCGCAGTTCCAAAACGATCCGGACGGCATCTTCAAGTTCTGTACCGAGATCATCGACGCCACCGCCGACCTGGCCTGCTCCTTCAAGCCGCAGATCGCCTACTTCGCGGCGCTGGGCGCCGAGCGCCAGCTGGAGAACATCTGCTCCTACCTGCGCGCCAACTACCCGCACATTCCGCTGATCCTCGACGCCAAGCGCGGCGACATCGGCGCCACCGCGCGCCAGTACGCCCGCGAGGCCTACGACCGCTACGGCGCCGACGCCGTCACCGTCAACCCCTACATGGGCTCCGACTCGATCGAGCCGTACATGGAGTGGAGCGAGCGTGGCGTGATCATCCTGTGCCGCACCTCGAACGCCGGCGGCTCCGACCTGCAATTCCTGCAGGTCGACGGCAAGCCGCTGTACCAGCACGTGGCGCGCCTGGTGGCGCAGAAGTGGAACAGCAACGGCCAGTGCGCGCTGGTGGTCGGCGCCACCTATCCGGAGGAGCTGGCGCAGGTGCGCGCCATCGTCGGCGACATGCCGCTGCTGGTGCCGGGCATCGGCGCCCAGGGCGGCGACATCGCCGCCACCGTCGCCTCGGGCAAGACCGCCGACGGCAGCGGCATGATGATCAACTCCTCGCGCGCGATTCTGTACGCCACGCGCCAGCCGGGCGAGGACTTCGCCGCCGCCGCCCGCCGGGTGGCGCTGGAAACGCGCGACGCGATCAATCTGCACCGCGGCTGAGTCGCTGAGCTGATGTGAAAATGGCCGGGCCGCTACATGCGCCCCGGCCATTTTTTTGTGCCGCCGTTCTGGCGCGGCGCCCCGGCTAGTAGCGCGCCGGCGCCACCATCTCGGCGTAGTCGTACAGCGCGCCGAGGATCTCCTCGCCGCGTTCGTCGGCGGTCTCTTGCAGATGGTCGATCTCGCCGAACAACTGGTCGACCGTGCGGGCGCCGGCCTCGCCGTCGAACAGGCGGGCGGCGCGGTGCTCCTCCCAGCGCTGCTGCTCGGCTTCCGTCAAGGTCTGCGGGAAGTTGCGCGCGCGGTAGCGGAACAGCAGTTCCTGCAGGCGCTGGTCGTCGAAGGACGGCCGCAGGGCGGCCAGCTTGGCCGGGCTCTCCTTGCGCAGCGAGTCGAGCAGGCGGCGGTCGTTGTTGCCGACGAAGCCGCCGTACAAGTCCTCGTCGACGTCGAGCGACTCGGCCGCGCCGGGCCGCTGGAACACCTTGGCCCAGACGGCGCCCATGTCCGGCCCGGCGGCGGCCAGCGCGGCGTTGGCGCGGCCCTGCTCGAGGTCGATGCCCCAGCGCGCCGCCATGGCCGGCGTCAGCGTCTTCAAATTGGCCACCAGCATCGGCGACTTGTTCAGGTGGATGCTCTTCACCGGCAGCCGCGTCATGCCCTCGGGCATCGCGTCGGCGCGCGTGAACATGCGCGTGCGGATGGTGTCGGCGTCCAGCCCGAACAGCTCGCGCGGGTCGTGGCTGCAGTCCCAGACGATGATCTCGTTCTTGTTCGACGGGTGCTGCGCCAGCGGCCAGACCAGGCCGAGGCAGCCGCGCTCGGTCGGGAACATGCCGGACACGTGCAGGAAGGGTGCGCGCAGCGCCGGCGCCAATTGCATGCCGATCTCGTCGGCGACGCGGTCCTTCTTGTGCAGCGCGAAGCAGAAGTCGAACAGTTTGGGCTGCTTCCGCTTGATCAGGCGGGCCAGCGCGATGGTGGCGCGCACGTCCGACAGCGCGTCGTGCGCCGCCTCGTGCAGCAGGCCGTTGGCGGCGGCCAGGTGCTCGAGGCGGAAGCTGGGCTTGCCGTCCTCGCGCAGCGGCCACTCGATGCCCTCGGGGCGCAGCGCGTAGGTCATGCGCACCACGTCGAGCAGGTCCCAGCGGCCGCACTGGTGCTGCCATTCGCGCGCATACGGGTCGATCAGGTTGCGCCAGAACATGAAGCGGGTGATCTCGTCGTCGAAGCGGATGGTGTTGTAGCCGACGCCGATGGTGCCGGCCTGGGAGAAGGCCTGCTCGATGGTGGCGGCGAACTGGTGCTCGGGCACGCCGAGCTGCAGGCACTGCTGCGGCGTGATGCCGGTGATCAGGCAGGACTGCGGGTCGGGCAGGAAATCGTTTGCCGGTTGGCAATACAGCATGATCGGTTCGCCGATCTCGTTGAGCTCGGCGTCGGTGCGGATGGCGGCGAACTGGGCCGGCCGGTCGCGGCGCGCCTGGGCGCCGAAGGTTTCGTAGTCGTGCCAGAGGAAGGTGTGGGTGCTCATGAGTTCGCTAAAAAAAGGGCTACAGTTTTCTGATTTTCTGCCGTTAATTATAATTATTGCAATTCTGTTCCGGCCGGGGGCGCGCGCCGCCCGTATGGTTGCACAGAATGCTGGACCAAGGAGAGCTATCGTGTCAAATCCCGTTTCCGTCGGCGCCACCGCCGCCGCCGCCGCCCCGGCCAACGACAACGTCAAGGTCAAGGACGACAACGTCAAGGTCAAGGACGACAGCGGCATGAGCGCCGTGCAAAAGGCCAAGGGGCAACTCAACGCCTCCATCGTGCAGGCCTCGCTGACGGTGTCCATCGGCGCCGGCAACGAACCGCTGGCGCTGCTGCTCAAATCGGCGCTGACCGGCATCAACGAGGCCCTCAAGGACCAGTTCGGCGACAATGCGATCCAGAACGCCATGTCGCAGGACAACACGCCGGAGGGCACGGCGGGCCGCATTGTAGCCTTGTCGACGGCTTTTTACGACGCCTTCCGCCAGCAGCATCCGGGCGAGGACCCGGACGCGGTGTTGCAGAAGTTCCTCGACACGATACGCGGCGGCGCCACCACCGGCTTCTCGGAGGCGCGCGGCATCCTGCGCGGCCTGAACGTGCTGGGCGGCGACATCGCCAGCAACATCGACAAGACCCAGCAGCTGGTCGACAAGGGCTATGACGATTTCCTGGCGGCGCACAAATCCAAGCCGGCAGCGGACGCCGCGGCGGCCGACACGGCCGGCGACGCCAACACCACGGTCGGCGTGGTGGCCAGCGCCGGCAGTAAAACCACGGCCCGGGTCGCCTTCGGCAAGGCCGCCTAGCTGTCGCTTCCTTCAGCCTGGCGGCGCGCGCTCACTCGCCCGCCGGCAGGGCCAACTCGGTGACCACGCGGTTGCGGCCCTGGTCCTTGGCGCGGTAGAGGGCGGCGTCGGCCACGGCGATCAGCGCCTCGTCGTCCTGCCCCGGCCGCAGGTTGGCCACGCCCAGCGAGGCGGTGATGTGCGGCAGCGCCACGCGCATGTCGCTGAACACCACGGCGTTCTGCATGCGCTCGCAGAGCCGCTCGGCGACCAGCAGGGCGACCTTGCTGTTGGTGTCCGGCAGCAGCACCATCATTTCCTCGCCGCCGTAGCGCACCGCGAAATCGGTCGGCCGCAGCGCGCCGCTGAGCACGTGGGCGGCGGCGCGCAGTGCCTCGTCGCCGGCCAGGTGGCCGTGCTGGTCGTTGAATTTCTTGAAGTGGTCGAGGTCGATCATGATCAGCGCCAGCGGCGTGCCGGCGCCGTGCGCGGTGGCGATCATGGTCGGCAGCAGGTCGTTCAGCCAGGCGCGGTTGTACAGGCCGGTCAAACCGTCGATCATCGACAACTGGCGGTAGAACTCGCCCAGCTTCTGGCGCCGGCGCAGTTGCGCGTTGGCGGCGCGGATGCGGAAGGACAGCAGGCGCAGCAGGTTGCGCGCCAGCGCGTTCGACTCGTCGATCAATTTCCACACCAGTTCGGCCTCGATCACCAGCAGCTCGCTGTCCTCCAGCGCGCTGATCGACGACAGGTTGGTCTCCTCGTCGAGCACCGACTGCTCGCCCACGCTCTCGCCCGGCAGGACCTTGCTGACGGTGCCGTCGGCCATGCCGGTGCGGGTGTCGGCGGCCACCGCCAGCGCGCCGCGCAGCACGATGTAGAGGCGGGCGCGGCTGGCGTCGGCCACCACCTCGCCGCTGGCCACCTGGACCACGGGGCAATCGGCCAGCAGCTTGGCGATGGCCGCCTCGTCGTCCGAGTCGCGCAGTAATTGCAGGTCGCTGATGCGGTAGTTGGAGGTGCCGAAGGTGCAGATTTGTTTCAAGGTAATCTTTCAAAAACGTAGAACAAGGTTCCTACTGGCAAGCTGAAGGTCGATCATAGCGCAATCCCCGCGCCGCCGGCGGCCCGCCGGACTTTACCTTTGTAATATTTTGTGCGCGGCCGCCGCCGCCTGTGTTCCAATGGCGTCGTCAGCCATCCGCAGGAAAATATCATGAGCAGCATGAGCTTCATCGACGCAATCGGCACCGCGCACGCGGCCGCGCCCCAGGCGCGCATCGTCTCGCTGGTGCCGTCCATCACCGAGTTGTTGTGCGACCTTGGCCTGGCCGGCCAGCTGGTCGGGCGCACCGGTTTTTGCATCCATCCGGCCGCGCTGGTGGCCGCCGTTCCCAAGGTGGGCGGCACCAAGGACGTCAACCTGGAGAAGATCCGCCGGCTGGCGCCGACCCACCTGGTGGTCAACATCGACGAGAACGAAAAGCCCACCGTCGCGGCGCTGGCCGAGTTCATTCCGCACATCGTCGTGACCCATCCCAACACGCCGTTCGACAACCTGGCGCTGGTGCGCCTGCTGGGCGGCATCTTTTGCGCCGAGGACCGGGCCGAGGCCTGGTGCGCCGACTTCGCCGCCGAGTACGCCGCGCTGCAAGCGGCGCCGCGCGGGCCGGCGCAGACCATGTTGTACTGCATCTGGCAGGACCCGTGGATGAGCGTGTCGGCCGACACCTATATCGCCAACATGTTGGCGCAGCTCGGCTGGAGCGTGCCGGCGCTGGGCGGCGGGCGCTATCCGCGCTTCGACTGGTCGCCCGCGCTGCTCGAACAGATCGACGGCGTGCTGCTGTCGAGCGAGCCCTACCGCTTCACCGAGGCGCACGCCGACGCGCTGGAAAAGCAGATCGGCAAGCCGGTCCTGCTGGTCGATGGGGAAATGCTGTCGTGGTATGGCACGCGCGCCCTGCGGGGCCTGCGCTATTTGCGCCAGCTGGCGCAAAACTAAGCCGCCGGCCCCGCGTGGGCGGGGAGGGGCGGCTGTGTGCTCCGTGTGGTGGGCCGGCGGCATGCCGGCCGGGGGACTTACTCTTCTTCCACTTCGGCCTCGGCGGCGACCGGCGCCGGGCTGTGGCGTTTGTCGTTCAGGCGGCCGAGGGCGCTGTCGACGGCGCGTTTCAGTTTGTCGGCGGCGCCGGCGATGGCTTGGTGCAGGGTGGCGGCGTGGTCGCTGACGGCGATCGGCTGGTAGCCGGCGACGCGGGCTTCCATCAGGCAGCGGTTGTCGCCGTCGGCCGATTTCTGGCTGTTCTTGTCGCTCAGGTGGACTTCGACCCGGCTGATCTGCTCGCCGAAGCGATTGAGGGCGGCGGCGACGACGGTCTGCACATGTTCATCCAGGCTGGCATGATGTTCGATGGTGGTATCGGTGTTGACTTTGATCTGCATATGCTTACTCCCGGTTATACAAAAAGATAAACCCGTCCAACCCAGGTCAAAGCAATGTGCTTCGAGGGCCGCGTGGCGCGCAGTGCGACGCCATGGCGCGGCCAGTGTGCATCTGGCTGAAACGCTGTGCACATGACTTCATATTACTCCTTTTTTCGGCCACCGCCGGTACTCCAGAATGCTTAGTCGAGCTAGTTACTCAGGAATTGATCAGACCTGCTGCAAGATTGATGGAGAGCCCCAATATGACCAGGTTGAAGAAGAAGCTCAGCACCGCCTGGCCCAGCACCACCTTGCGCATGGTGCGCGTGTGCAGCGACACGTCGGCGGTCTGCACCGCCACCGCGATGGTGAAGGAAAAGTAGAGGAAGTCCCAGTAGTTCGGCTCCAGCTGCTGGTCGGGAAAGGCGAGCGGCCTGTGGCCGCCGTCCTGGCGGTAGTACAGGTGGGCGTAGTGGACACAGAACAGGGTGCCGACCAGGAACCAGGAGCCGAGCAGGGTGACGATGACGAAGGCGTAGTGCCAAGCCTTGTCGCCGGCCGGCAAGTCCTTCAGCGCCGACAACTGCGAGAAGATGACCAACAAGCTCATCATCGCCGCCGCGCTCAGCGTCGCCAGGATCACCGGCGAGCGCTCGTCCTGGATCGCGGCGGCGCGCTTGACCTGGCCGTGGTCGGCCCGCACCATCATCCAGCCCATGGTCAGCAGATAGGCCCAGACGGTCACGTCCCAGGCCGCCAGCAGGCGTGTCAGGAAGGGCCAGGCGGCCGGCAGGAAGGGGCCGACCAGCGCGCCCAGCACGATGGCCAGGGTCAGGTGGGGACGGCTGCGCACGAAGCTGCGGAAGGGGAGCGGGACGGACATGGACGGATGCTGAAAGTGAGCCGGCCTTACGGCCGGTTCAGGTCGGCTTCGGTGGTGAAGGCGTCGGCGTAGAACTCGTCGGCCGGCAGCTGGCACTGGGCGACGAAGTCGCGCTTGGCCGAGTCGACCATGACCGGCGCGCCGCAGGCGTACACCTGGTGGCCGGACAGGTCGGGCAGGTCGGCCATCACGGCCTGGTGGACGAAGCCGGCGCGGCCCTGCCACTGGTCCTCCGCCAGCGCGTTCGACACCACCGGCACGTAGCGGAAGTTGGGCAGTTGTTCGGCCCACTGGCGGCACAGCGCGTCCATGTACAGGTCCTGCGGGCGGCGGCCGCCCCAGTACAGGGTCATGGCGCGATCCGACTTGGCGTGGATCAGGTGCTCGACGATGGCCTTGATTGGCGCGAAGCCGGTGCCGGAGGCCAGCAGCAGCATCGGCTTGGCCGAGTCCTCGCGCACGAAGAAGGTGCCGAGCGGGCCCTCGAAGCGCAGGATGTCGCGCTCCTTCATCGTGCCGAACACCTGCTCGGTGAACAGGCCGCCGGCCATGTGGCGGATGTGCAGGGTGATCGGGGCGTCGCCGTCGGGCGCGCTGGCCATGCTGTAGCTGCGCCGCTTGCCGTCGCGCAGCATGAATTCGATATACTGGCCGGCGCGGTAGCGCAGCCGCTCGTTGGCCGGCAGTTGCAAGGTCAGCACGACGACGTCGGGCGCCACCTTCTCGATGCTGGCCACGCGCGACGGCATCTTCTTGAGCGGATAGTCCTCGCTGCCGGCCACCTCGCGCGCCTCGATCACCAGGTCGCTGTGCGCGCTGGCGCAGCAGAACAGCGAGAAGCCCTGGGCCTCCTCCTCCGGCGTCAGGGCGCGCTGCTGGTGCGCCTTGTGGCTGACCGAGCCGGACACGACCTTGCCCTTGCAGGAGCTGCAGGCGCCGTTCTTGCAGCCGTAGGGCAGGCCGACGCCGGCGCGCATGGCGGCGGCCAGCACGGTTTCGTCTTCCTCGCAGCTGAATTGATGGCCGCTGGGCTGAACAGTAATGTGGAACGTCATACAATCCTTGATATGAAAAAAACTCTGACTCGAAAAATAAACCTGCCGCGCCTGCTCATCCTCGGTTGCGGCGACGTCGGCATGCGCCTGCTGCCGCTGCTGCGCGGGCGCTTCCGCGTGTTCGCCGTCACCAGCCGGCCCGAGCGGCGCGACGAGCTGCGCGCGCTGGGCGCCGTGCCGCTGCTGGCCGACCTGGACCGGCCGGCCACGCTGCGCCGGCTGGCCGGCCTGGCGGACTATATTGTCCATCTGGCGCCGCCGCAAGCGGACGGCGCGCTGGACCGGCGCACACGCCATCTGAGCGCCATTTTACCTGAGCGGGCGCGGCTGGTTTATGTCAGCACCAGCGGCGTCTACGGCGACTGCGGCGGCGCCTGGATCGACGAGACGCGCACGCCGGCGCCGCACAACGCGCGCGCCCGCCGCCGGGTCGACGCCGAGCAGGTGCTGCGCGCCTGGGCCGTGCGCGCCCGGGGCCGCCTGGCCATCCTGCGCGTGCCCGGCATCTACGGCGCCGAGCGGCTGCCGCTCAAGCGCCTGCAGGCCGGCACCCCGGCGCTGCGCGAGGCCGACGACGTCTACACCAACCACATCCACGCCGACGACCTGGCCGCCATCGTCGCCCGCGCGCTGTGGCGCGGCGCGCCGAACCGGGTCTACCACGCGTCCGACGACAGCGAGTTGAAGATGGGTGCCTACTTCGACGCCGTGGCCGACGCCCACGGCCTGGCCCGGCCGCCGCGCCTGCCGCGCGAGCAGTTGCGCCAGGTGGTCACGCCGGCGCTGCTGTCGTTCATGTCGGAATCGCGGCGCCTGCGCAACGGGCGGCTGAAAAACGAGTTGGGCGTGCGCCTGCGCTATCCAACCGTGGCGGCCACCCTGGCCGCCTGCGTTAAAATGGTGTCGTGACAACTGGCAAGGAAATAGCAGGGGCGTGAGCTGCCGACGCCAAAAAAGCAACATGCCTGTTTTTCGGGCAACGCTGAAAGCCCGCTGTAAGCTTCGCGGCGCAGACTGGCTCCAGATGGCGGCCGACCATGACGGCTTGATGTGCATCAAGCCCGGGTTTGTCGCTTGACGATATTGTGAGCAAAATCGAGGTTGGCGCTGCAGAATTGGGTTTGCCTGCCGTTAATTAGTTTGTCTTTCCCGTGTCGCCACGGCGTGTGATTGGCGACTTCTTCAAGGAGTGCGCATGCCTACCATCCTGCATCCAACCAAAGAACAGGTTCGGGCGTATATGCATCTGCGCGAGTTCGACCGCCGTCCACCGCCCACCCCGGCGGAAATCCGACAGCAACTGGGGTGGTATGGCTACTCCTCGCTCAATACCAATTCCGGCAACCAGTGTCTTTTCCTCCCCAGCAGCATCGCGCAACTGGCCACCTTGTTGGCCGTCGAATGGTGCTTCCTCGCCGCCGGCGTCAGCCGATCCCGTTGATTTTCATTGCCATTTCGCTACTGAAATCTTCCTAGCATAAGAAATAGCTGCAAAATCTATCAAAAAATCACAAAAATATCACCTGCGTTAGCCGAACGTTAACAGAAAGGTGTATTATGTGCATTGTGCGCTCGAAACCGGCATAAACAACTGCGTTTAACAGTGCTGCCTTGGCATTTCAGCTAAAAATTTTTTTATTTTAGTGTCGCTTTTATCCAAAGGCGGCCAAAGAACGGATTGAAACCATTATGTCTATCAAAGAAATCACGGCGTCGCCCACCTACAATCCAAATCGCGTTTTGGATGCCATCATCGAAAAACTGCAACTGAAAAACGACGCGGCCCTGTCGCGCGCGCTGGAAGTCGCACCACCGGTGATCAGCAAGATCCGCCACAACACGCTGCCGATCGGCGCGACCATCCTGATCCGCATGCACGAGATCAGCGACTTCAGCATCCGCGAACTGCGCGAGCTGATGGCGGCATAAAGTCGTCGCGCGGCCATAGCGGCCGCGGCGGCCGCAAGGCCGGACGGGCGCGAGCTATGGCTCGCGCTTTTTTTTCGTCTGTTGTTTGCCACCTGCGGCAAGCGCGCGGCCTGCCGGCCAGGCCGCTCAGGCCGAGGTGCTGATGGTGGTGCCGATCTTCTGTCCGCTGGTGTTGACCGATGGCGTGGTGGCGGCCGGTGCTGGTGGCGGTGCAACACGTTCGGCCGGCTTGTCGAGCTGCTTGGGGGCTTCGGCCGCCGGCGGGGGCGCGGTTTGCACCACGCTGGCGCTGCTGACGGCGCTGCCGCTGGAGGGTATGGCGCTGATGCTCATGATGCGCTCCTGAAATAAGGGCCGGGCGTGCCGCCGCCGCTCGAGGCGAAGGCGGCGGCACTGGCTGAAACGGCTAGGCGCTCAGTCGCGGCCGGGTCGAATACAAATTCTCCGTGGTCGACGCGCCCGGCACGCCGGAGTAGGCCACCGCTTGCTGCGGCGGCACGCCGGAGTAGGCCGACATGTTCTGCGTCGGTACTCCAGAGTATGCCATCTTCTGCGTCGGCACGCCCGAATACGCCACCGTTGGCACGCCGGAATAGGCGCTGCCCTTGGCCTGCTGCGGCGGCACGCCCGAGTACGCCACGGCCGGCACGCCGGAATAGGCGCTGGCCTTGGCCTGCTGCGGCGGCACGCCCGAGTAGGCCGCCGCGGCGGGACGCAGATAGCTGTCGCCGAAGGTCGCCTCGTACAGTTCGCGCATGCGCTCGCCGACCCGGTGGTGGGCCGCCTCGTCGTCCTCGCCGCGCAGGCCGAGGTAGGGGAAGTGGTGCAGGAAGTAGCCGAACACGGCCTGGCAGTCGGCGGCGTATTTCATCGTGTCGAGGATGTGGTAGTGCCAGAAGATGTCGACGTCGAACAGCGGCGCCGTCTGTTCCTGCGGGAACATTTTCATCAGGTACAAGAAGCGGCGGTACTCGAACTCGACGGCGTTGACCTGGTCGAGCGACCAGCCCTCGCCCGACTCGGCGTGCATCAGTTTGACCTTGATCGGTTCCAGGTCGAGAGCGGCGATCGCTGTGAAGCTGTCATTGGAAATCATGGACGTATACCCTTTTTGGAAATATGGATGCGCTGCGGTGGTGTGGCGGAATCGTGCTGCCGGACGGTGCGTGGATTCGGCACCGGAGGGCGCTGCGTTGGCTCGGCCGGCCTGGCCTCGTCGTTGACTTGCCTTGTGTCAACTTTCCCAGTATAGGCAGGAAAACGCCAATTTCAACCACAAACTTCAAAAAGTGAAGGCGGATCGCACAGGGTCTGGCTGGCAGAACGGCAGATAATTGCTTGCGTTTCGATAGTGTCTGAACGGCGACACAGTGGCGGACGGCGGGAGGGACGAACAACCCCGCCGGCGGGCGGCGGGGCTGGATTGCTCAAATGCTACTTAGGCGCTCAGGCGGCCGGTTTCAGGCGCGGCCGCTCGCTGTAGAAGCTGGCCAGGCGGGCGTTCTCGATGGCCTCGCTGGCCTGGGCGGCGCTGGCACCGGAGTAGGCGGTCTGGCCGGCGGCGCCGGAGTAGGCCGTTTGCGCGGCGGCGGCGCCCGAGTAGGCGGTCTTGGCGGCGGCGCCGGAGTAGGCGGTCTGCGCGGCGGCGGCGCCGGAATAGGCGGTCTTGGCGGCGGCGCCGGAGTAGGCCGCCTGGTTGGCCACGCCGGAATAGGCGGCCTCGGCGCGCACATAATCCTCGCCGAAGGTTTGTTCGTACAACTCCTTCATGCGCTGGCCGACGCGCAGGTGGGCCTGCTCGTCGTCCTCGCCGCGCAGGCCGATGTAGGGGAAGTGGTGCAGGAAGTGGCCGAAGATGGCGTCGCAGTCGGCGGCGTACTTCATCGTGTCGAGGATGTGGTAGTGCCAGAAGGTGTCGACGTCGACCAGCGGCGCGGTCTGCTCGTGGGGGAACTTTTTCATCAGGATCAGGAAGCGGCGGTACTCGAACTCGATCGCGTTGGCGTGCTCGAGGGTCCAGCCCTCGCCGGATTCCCGGTGCATCAGCTTGACTTTGATGGGTTCCAGATCCAATTGGGTAATTGCGTCGAATGCGGTCGAGTCCATGAGGTGTTCCCTTTCAGTGAGACGGGTTGATGAAAAGCATGCATGCTGATTCTTGTCCCTTGTCATCTCATCCATATTGATATTTATCAATGTTTGTCGGGAAATTCCTAGCGCCCTCGGAATTCGCCCCGGGCGGCGGCCGCGCTCAGACCACCGCGTCGGCGGCCAGCGGGCTGGCCGCGCCGGCCTGGTACGGCGCCGCGGCCTGCTGTTCGATCGGCACCGACACCGTCACCGTGGTGCCGGCGTTGGCGCCGCCGCTGATGGCGCACTCGCCGCCGAGGATGCTGATGCGCTCCTCGATGCCGACCAGGCCGAACGAGCCGATCTTGTTGCGGCTGTTGGCGCGGATGCCGACGCCGTTGTCGCTGATGGTCATGCTGAGCATGCCGTGCTGCTGGCGCAGCTCGACCCGCACCAGGCTGGCCTTGGCGTGCTGCAGGATGTTGCTGAGCGACTCCTGCAGCACGCGGAAGAAGGCGGTGGCGCAGTGGTCGTTGATGGCGATCTCGTGCTGGTGGCCGATGAGCTCGCAGACCATGCCGGAGCGCTGGCGGAACTGGGCGATCTGCCACTCGACGGCGGCGGCCAGGCCCAGGTCGAGCACGGTCGGGCGCAGGTCGTTGATGATGTGGCGCACGCTCTTGATGGTGGTGTCGATCTGGCTCAGCGTCAGGCGGGCGCGGGCGTGCAGGCGCGGGTGGTGCCCGCGCGTGCGCGAGGCCAGCATGTCGGCCTCGATGCGCAGCACCAGCAGGTTCTGGCCCAGGTCGTCGTGGATCTCGCGGGCGATGCGCTTGCGCTCCTGCTCCTTGATCTGCTCGGCGTGGGCGGCCAGGCGGCGCAGCTTGTGGTGCGACATCTGCAGCTTGGCTTGGCTGTCGCGCAGCTCCTGGGTCATCGCCTTGGCCATCTTGATGGCGCGCAGGCGCGACGACGACAGGGTGTGGAACAGGGCGTAGATCAGCAGCGTGCCGGCGAAGCCGGTGAGCAGGGCCAGCCAGGGCAGGTAGGCGTCGAAGCTGGTGTACCAGTCGGACTTGGGGGCGCTGAAGCGGGCCTTCCAGGCGCGCCCGTTGAAGTCGAGCGGCAGCACGATGGAGAACAGCTTGCCGTCGGCCAGCTGGTGCGCGCCCGGCGGCTGGCTGTCGAACAGCAGCAGGTCGCCCGGCGCGGTCTGGCGCAGCACCGGCTCCGAGCTTTTGCCGCCGTCGTACAGCGACAGGCGCACGGCGCGCACCGGCATCTCCTCGAGCGCGCCCTGCACCAGGCGGTGCACGCTGAAGCCGATGCCCACCGTGCCCAGGTAGGCGGCGCGGCGCTGCGCCACGCTGTGCAGCGGCAGGTCGTTGCGGTAGACCGGCAGGCGCATCGCCAAGCCGGACTGGCGCGGCTTGCTGAGGATGTCGATCGGCTGGCCCGAGGTGCTCAGGGTGTTGTTGTCGCGCGCCTGCGCCAGCACGCTGGCGACGTGCTCCTTGGCGGCGATGTCGACGCCGAACTTCTCGGCGAAGGGCTGCACCGGCTCGAGCATGGTGATGACGGAGTAGTCGGCGCGCCGGCCCGGCGGGCTGATGCGCAGCGGCGGGTAGCCGTCGCGCGCCAGCTCGGCCGGGTCGGCCATGGCCCGCTCGAAGTCGGCGCGCTGCGCCTCGGTCAGGTATTGCGCGTAGTTGATGTTGTCGATCGCCGGGAAGTGCTGCTGCAGGTCGAGGCCGGCGACGTAGTGGTGGAACTTGCCCCGGTTGATCTGCTCGCTGGCCTGGACGAAGCTGGCGGCGCCGCGCAGCACGTCGGTGTAGGCCTTGATGCGCGAGGCGATGGCGTACTGGGTGTTGCGCGCCTGGTGCTTGAAGCGCTGGCCGGCGTCGTGCTCGATCGAGCCGGCGGTGACGAAGTACAGCAGCGCGCCCACCCCCAGCGACAGCAGCACGCCGCTCCACCAGACCGGTTTTTTTGGGGAGAGTACGAATTTGTGCGCGAGGAAGGCAGGCATGATGCGGTGGCTCGAGGCTGCTCCTTGTGCTGGAAGTCCCGCTGGCGGGGTGGATTGGACAATATTGCTCAAATATATAAACGACTGCTTACTCCCGTCAAGCAACTTTTTGTCAAAATGTCACTTCTGACAGGATAGTCACCCTGGCCCGGCGCGGCGCGCGGCCATAAAAAAACCGCCCCGGAGGGCGGTTTCTGGCGTCGGGCCGGGCCTTGATTACTTGGCGACCCAGCTGTCCTTGAGCGTGACGATGCGGTTGAACACCGGCTTGCCGGCGCTCGAATCGACCCGGTCGGCGACGAAGTAGCCGTGCCGCTCGAACTGGTAGCGCTGGTCCGGCAGCGCCGCGCTCATGCCCGGCTCCAGGTAGGCGGTGACCACCTCCTTGGCGTTCGGATTGAGCGCGGCGATGAAGTCCTTGCCGCCGGCGTCGGGCTGCGGGTCGCTGAACAGGCGGTCGTACAGGCGCACCTCGGCCTCCAGCGCGGTGGCGGCCGAGACCCAGTGGATGTTGCCCTTGACCTTGTAGTTGTCCGAACCGGGCGTGCCCGACTTGGAGTCCGGGAAGTGCGTGACGTGCACCGCCACGACCTTGCCGTCGGCGTCCTTGTCGTAGCCGGTGCACTCGGTGACGAAGCCGTGGCGCAGGCGCACCCGGCTGCCCGGCGCGTCGCCGATCGGCGGGTAGTAGCGGAAGTAGCCCTTGCTCGGCGTTTCCATGAAGTCGTCGGCCTCGATCCACAGCTCGCGCGTGAAGGGGAACTGGCGCATGCCGCGCTCGGGGAAGTGCGGGTGCACCGGCGACTGGCAGTCGACGCTGTCGTGCTCGCCGAAGTTGTCGACGATCAGCTTGAGCGGACGCAGCACGGCGGTGGCGCGCGGCGCCTTCGGGTCGAGGTCCTCGCGCAGGCAGCCCTCCAGCGTGCTCATGTCGATCCAGCCGTCCGACTTGGTCACGCCGATGCGCTCGCAGAACAATTGGATGGATTCGGGCGTGTAGCCGCGGCGGCGCAGGCCGACGATGGTCGGCATGCGCGGGTCGTCCCAGCCGTCGACGATGTTCTCGTCGACCAGCTGGCGCAGCTTGCGCTTGCTGGTGACGACGTAGGTCAGGTTGAGGCGCGAGAACTCGTACTGGCGCGGCACCGGCTGTTGGAAGAAGCCGCCCTCGGCCAGCGTGGCCAGCAGCCAGTCGTAGAACGGCCGGTGGTCCTGGAACTCCAAGGTGCAGATCGAGTGGGTGATCTGTTCCAGCGCGTCCGAGATCGGATGGGTGTAGTCGTACATCGGGTAGATGCACCAGGCGTCGCCGGTGCGCACGTGGTGGGCGTGGCGGATGCGGTAGATGGCCGGGTCGCGCAGGTTCATGTTGGGCGAGGCCATGGCGTCGGCGCTGGTCTTGGCGCGCAGGATGTGCTCGCCGTCGGCGAACTTGCCGGCCTTCATGTCGCGGAACAACTGCAGCGACTCCTCGCGCGGACGGTCGCGGAACGGCGAGTTCTTGCC
This sequence comes from Rugamonas rubra, assembly GCF_900114705.1. GTDB lineage: Bacteria > Pseudomonadota > Gammaproteobacteria > Burkholderiales > Burkholderiaceae_D > Rugamonas > Rugamonas rubra. The sequence goes on along the minus strand of NZ_FOTW01000010.1, from coordinate 9,356 downwards.
CGGCGTGCCGAAGTTGCCACGGTTGGCGGCCATGTCGTCGGCGCTCTGGCTGTCGACGTAGGCGAAGCCGGCCGTGATCAGGTACTCGGCCATGGCGTACAGCTGGTCGAAGTAGTCGCTGGCGTAGTGCAGGTGGTGCTCCTCGCCCTGCGGACCCTGGTAGTCGTAGCTGAAGCCGAGCCACTTGACGCTGTCGATGATGGTGTCGACGTATTCCTGCTCTTCCTTGGCCGGGTTGGTGTCGTCGAAGCGCAGGTGGCAGCGGCCGTTGTAGTCGCGCGCCAGGCCGAAGTTCAGGCAGATCGACTTGGCGTGGCCGACGTGCAGGTAGCCGTTCGGCTCGGGCGGGAAGCGGGTGATCACCGGCGGCAGGCCGGCGCGGCTGTGGGTGCCGGCGGCCAGGTCGGCCTCAACGATGGCGCGCAGGAAATTGGAGGTGAGTGCCGGTGCGGGGCTGTTTTTATCGTTGCTCATCAGGGATTTGCTTTGTAGGGGGTAGGGTTGACGGGCATTTTACCGTATCGCCCCCCGGGCCTGCACCTGATCGGCGGAAAACTTGCCTGTGCGGCAACGCCGGGGCGCGCTCCGGGGCCGCCCCGGCGCGCCGCGCGGCGCGCCATCGGCCGGCTTTGCGCCGGCTTTCTGCCGCTTTCCTGCCACCTTCCCGCAGCTAAGTGGCGCCATGTCGGCCCCGGCGGGACGCCGCCCGCCGCTGTGCCCCGTTCTATAGGATAATTCGTCTTTAATTGTTTTGGCATTCGGCCCGGAGTTTCCGTATGGAAAATTTATACAATGTGCTCGGTGTCGCGCCCAACGCCTCGGACGAGGAAATCAAGAAGGTCTACCGCTCGCTGGCGATGCGTTTCCACCCGGACCGCAACGACGCCCCCGGCGCCGAGGTGCGCTTCAAAAGCATCACCAAGGCCTACGAGATCCTGTCCGATCCCGTCAAGCGCGACGAATACAACCAGAGCGTGAACCACCGCATCATCCTCGATGCGGAGGGCGAGGCCTACCAGATGTGGCGCGCCGTCTTCAACCTGCACGGCACCGTGCTGCCGGCCAACTGACACGGCGGCCGCGGCCGCCGCCGCAAGCGACTGCGCGGGCGGCGGCGCCGGCCACGGCGCCGGCACGGGCGCCCGGCGCCAACCAGACAGCACCATTTAGAGAATAAAGAAAGCACCCCATGAGAAAAGTACACCCCGAATTTGCCTATCAGTCGCGCGAGCTGGGCGGCCAGATCGACGGCATTCTGGGCGATCCGCCCGACCGCAAGAACTACCAGATGATGGTCAACGCGCTGGTCTCCGAATACGCCGGCGGCGGCGGCATCGAGGACGTCAACATGCTGGCCTTCGCGCTGGTCGACCACATCCAGTTCTCCGACCCCAAGGGCCTGCTGGCCGAGGCCGAGGACTACGAGTTCGGCGACCCGTCGCGCGTGTTCGCCATGGCCTCCTGCGCCGGCGACGAGGCGGCCAAGATGTACGCGGCGCTGGAGGAAAGCCTGCCCGAGCTGGCGCGCCAGGCCATCATCACCGCCTTCCTGTTCAAGAACCCGCGCAAGTGGGACGACGACGACCAGTCGCTCGACCAGTTGTCGGCCAACGACGACGGCGACGACGTGCATGACGACGACGACGTGACCGACGAGTTCTCCCAGATGTTCGACCAGGATGGAGATCAACCATGACTGAAAAAAGCAATCTGCCGGCGCTGACCAAACAGGTCACCGAACTGGTGCTGGCCGGCTCGCTGGGCCACGCCGAACAGGCCTTCTCCGAGGCCGCCGACCAGTACGGCGACCTGGCCGTGGTCGAGGTGTTGAGCAACATCCCGCCGCAGGTCACCGCGCTGCACATGGCCGGCTTCGACGGCGGCAAGATGTCGCTGGCGACCCTGCTGGTGCCGCCCAAGGCCTGGGCCGACAGCCTGGCCTTCTTCGCCGCCACCTGGGGCGACGACCTGATCGAGGACGACCCCGAGCGCATCGCCGAGTCGCTGTTCGCCCACATCCACGGCGTGGTCTTCGCCACCGACGACGAGGAGCGCCGCCACGCGCTGCTGGCCGAGGCCTCGGCCACCGACTGGGGCTCGACCGCCTTCGCCATCCTGTTCTCGATGGCGCCCAAGGAAATCCTGGAAGTGGCCGGCGAGATCATCGCCAAGGGCCCCTACCTGACCGGCCAGACCTCGTCCGACAACGACGTCGTGCCGCTGGCCGTGGAGCTGGCCAAGGCCTCCGAGGACGGCTGGGACCGCGCCCTGTTCGAGCTGTTCCCCGAGTTCCGCCACAGCGCCGACCTGGCCGACGCCGAGTTCGGCGACGACCCGGACGAGGAGCCGGCCCACCTGCAGCGCTCCACCAAGGAGCTGCTGTACCGTCTGCGCAAGCAGGTGCCGACCAGCCGCAGCGTGAGCGGCCGCGCCAGCGCCCGCCGCAGCCTGGGCAGCGGCATCTTCTCCTGATGGAAGGCGGACACATGCTGCCTGCATTGGTGGTAGAAAACCTGCCACGGCTGACCCGCGCGATCAAGCAACTGGCCGCCGGCGCGCACGACGACGAGGTCGCCGTCAACCTGGCCGACGAGCTTTCCGGCATCACCGCCATGGTGGCCGAGAAGTTCACCAACGAGCGCACCGCCGACGGCATCCAGAAGGCGCTGCAGCTGACCGTCGGCTGCGTCTCGATGGGCCTCGACAGCCTGTTGCTCGACGAGGGCGACGGCGCGGCGCTGGACTTCCTCGTCGAGCACGGCGCCGAGGCGGCCTTCCAGGCCGGCTACCGCCTGGTGCGCGAGTTGTCGGCGCTGCCCGAGGACGCCCTGGTCGGCGAGTACGACCAGGACCCGGTGTACACCCAGCGCCGCCTGCGCGACCTGTTCGTCGACCTGTGCCAGGCCGACCCGAACCAGAACTGGACCGGCTACGAGCGCTACGCCGTCCTGCTCAAGCAGCGCAAGGAGGTGCAGGCCATCGTGCGCCTGGCCGGCTGGCTGCGCCGCCACCACGAGCGCGGCCCGGTCAACGACAGCGACCTGAACGCCGAGGGGGTGATCGCGCTGGCCATCATCTTCGCCATCGAGGGCGGCGGCCGGGTGGTCGCCCGCACCGGGCAGAAGGACTTCGAGCGCTTCGTCAAGGCGGTGCGCAAGAACAAGCCGGACTTCGAGGAGGGCTGGGCCGCGCTGCTGGCGCGGGTGCCGGCGCAGCACCACCCGGTGCTGCTCGAACGCATCGCCAACTACCGCGAGCACTGCACGGTGGTCCAGCACATTCGCGGCCGCACGGCCATGAAGACCCTGTTCGCCGAACTGGAGAACTACGCCGGCTCGGAGCTCGACGCCGACTACGACTGAGGCGGCCCGCGCTTCGCGTGGACACCGGGGCGGCGCGTTGGCGCCGCTTTTTTTTTGTGCGGCGGCGCCGCGGCGGCGACCTTGCCGGCCGCCGCCCGCTTCCTTGCAAGTCGAAAGAAACCCGCCGCCCTGTAACGCGGCGGTCATACGCCGCTGCCATACTCGGCGCTTCCCCGCTAGTGACCCGGAGCATCCATGCGCATCGCCCCCCCACGCCGTCCCGGCCGCCTCATGCTGGCCGTCTTGCCCCTGCTGTTGGCCGCCTGCGGCAGCGACCAGCAGCCCGCCGACGCCGCCGTCGAGGCCGCGCCCAGCGTCGCCTTCATGAGCGATGTGCACTTCGAGAACGTCTACGGCGACCTGAAGAGCGCCCAGTTCGCCGGCATCCCCACCAAGGACGGCAAGAACGCCACCATCCGCACCATGTACGCCCAGCTGACCTCGACCCGGCTGTTCAACGAAAACTACTTCGCCTTCCGCGCCGCCCTCGACGACGCCTACGGCAAGGGCATCCGCCTGGTCGCGCTGCCGGGCGACATTTCCGACGACGCCCAGCCGATCAACATCGACGGCATCGCCGCCATCCTCAAGGAATACCAGGCCAAGGGCATGCGCTTCTTCATCGCACCGGGCAACCACGACCCGAACGAGCCGCACGACGACAACGAGGCCGGCAAGAACGACTTCCTGACGCGCGACGGCAAGGAGCAGAAGGTCTACGCCACCGGCAGCGCCGCCTGCAAGGCCAAGGACCCGGCGGTGGTCTGCACCGACCAGCTGATGGAGCAGGGCTACGAGAAGCTGCTGGCCAAGCTGGGCGAGTTCGGCTACCTGCCGAACCAGGCCGACCTGCACTGGGAGACGCCGTTCAGCAAATACAGCGGCGGCAAGTACAACTACGCCGAGGCGCAGGCCCAGGCCGGCGCCGCCAGCCGCGAGTACGAGATCTGCGCCGAGGGCGAGGGCGGCGCCTACAAGGCCGCCGGCCAGCTCAAGCTGGGCAAGAACTACACGCGCTGCGCCAACGTGGTCGACGCCAGCTACCTGGTCGAGCCGGTCAAGGGCCTGTGGCTGCTGGCGATCGACGCCAACGTCTACCTCCCCAACAGCAATTTCGACCCGCTCAATCCGAAGCGCTTCAAGGGCTACGACGGCGCCGGCAACGCCGGCTGGAACAAGGTGCTGACGCACAAGCAGCACCAGCTGGAGTGGATCAAGTCGGTCACCGAGCGCGCCAAGGCGCAGGGCAAGCAGTTGATGGCCTTCTCGCACTACCCGACGATGGACTTCTACGCCAACCAGACCGAGGCGATGAAGGCGGTGTTCAAGCCGGGCGCCTTCCAGACCGCCCGCGTGCCCGAGGCGGCCACCACGGCGGCGCTGGCGGCCACCGGCCTGCAGCTGCACATCGGCGGCCACATGCACTTCAACGGCAGCAACGAGTACAGCGACAGCAAGGGCAACTACCTGGTCAACGTGCAGTCGCCGTCGCTGGCGGTGTTCGGCGCCGCCTACAAGATCGTGCGCTACCAGAGCAAGGACGTGGTCGACGTGCAGACCGTCGGCCTGAACGCGGTGCCGCGCTACAACGAGCTGTTCCCGCTGTACCAGACCGAGTACGACTACCTGCAGGGCAGCAGCCTGGCCGCCGACGCCGCCAAGCGCTGGAACCGCGCCATCCTCGACACCAAGTCCTACGGCGAGTTCACCCGCTACTACTTCGGCGAGCTGTCGCGCCTGCGCTTCATGGACGAGTACTGGCCCTGCGAGATGAAGGAGGCGGCCAGCGCGCTGAACGCCAAGCAGATGCTGATCCTGTCGCAGTTGCAGAGCAAGGTCACGCTGGCCCAGCTGAAGGACGCGCCCGGCGTGCTGCCGCTCGGCGCCAGCTGCGCCGCCGCCTCGGCGACGCCGCAGACGCTGGTGCCGGCCGGCCAGCTGGCGGCCGACTGGGCCGACGCCAGCGCCCGCGCCGACAAGCTGGCCGCCGCCGCCGGCCTCAAGCTGGACGACTTCGCCAAGATCAGCGGCTACGAGTTCTACGGCGACTTCCACCGCACCGTCTACGCCGGCGAGCTGGCGCTGCGCGACATGGGCGCCGAGCGGGTGGCGCAGTACAAGGTGCTGATGGGCGCCTTCCCGGCCAGCCCGGCGGCGCCGCTCAAGGTGGGCGACAAACTGTCCGACCAGAACCCGGTGCAAGCCGCCTTCCAAAGCCAGTTCAAGCAGGTGTTCGCCATCTTCAAGGGCCTCGGTTCGGCCAAGCCGAGCGAGCACTTCACCATCGACCTGGCCGGCAAAAAGCTCAGCAACGCCAACAGCGCGGCGCTCAGCTTCAACTAAGGTCGCGTCTTGCGGCAGGGGGCGGCGCCGAGGCGCCGCCTTTTTTTTCAGTGCGGCCGCGCCTCGGCGGCGGCCTCCTCGGCCACGGCGACGAAGGCGGCGATCAGCGGCGAATTCTCGCCGGCGCGCTGGGCCAGCTGCAGCATGGTGCCGGCGGCCGGGTCGGCCAGGCGGCGGTAGCACACCCCCTCCATGTGCAGGATCTCGAAGGCGGCCGGCAGCACCGAGATGCCGCAGCCGGCCGCCACCAGGCCGATGATGGTGGTCGCCTCGCCGGCCTCGATGGCGACGTGCGGCACGAAGCCGGCGGCGCGGCACAGGCGGAAGATCTGCGGATGGATGCCGGTGCCGGCGCTCTTCGGATACATCACGAAGGGCTGCCCCTCCAGCTGGCCGATGGCGACCACCTGCTGCGCCGCCAGCGGGTGGTCCTGCGGCAGCACCAGCAGCAGCGGGTCCTGGCGCAGCGTGGTCAGGCGGATGCTGTCGGCCACCGCGTGCTCGGGCGGGCGGACGAAGCCCAGGTCCATCTCGCGCGCGGCGATGCGCGCCAGCTGGGGCAGGGTGGGCATCTCCTGCAGCAGCAGGCTGACGCCGGGATAGCGCTGGCGGTAGCGGTTGACCACGGCGGCGAACAGCGGCGTGAACGGGGTCGAGGCGGTGAAGCCGATGCGCAGCTCGCCGGTCTCGCCGCGCTGCGCCCGGCGCGCCGTCTGCACCGCCTGCTCGGACAGGGCCAGCACGCGGCGCGCGTCGTCGAGGAACAGCTTGCCGGCCTCGGTCAGGCGCACCCAGCGCTTGCTGCGTTCCAGCAGTTGGGCGCCCACTTCGGCCTCGAGCGCCTGGATCTGCTGGCTCAGCGGCGGCTGGCCGATGTGCAGGCGCTCGGCGGCGCGGGTGAAGCTGAGTTCCTCGGCGACGGCGACGAAGTAGCGCAGGTGGCGCAGTTCCATGTTTGTTATCTCTTTAAGGTATTACTGACGCCTTAAATATATATTGGACAGTAATAATGCGCAATCCTAAGATGAAGCCATCCCGTTCATCTCCAGGCCACCATGTCACCCGCCTCCGTTCCACCCGCGCCCGCGCCGGCGCGCATCGCCGCCGGCACACCGGCCTTCAAGCGCAGCAACCGCGCCATGTTCTTCGGCGGCTTTTCCAGCTTCGCCCTGTTGTACTGCGTGCAGCCGCTGATGCCGCTGCTGTCGCACGAGTTTGCGCTCACTGCGGCGCAGAGCAGCCTGGCGCTGTCGGTGTCGACGGCGGCGCTGGCCGTCTCGATGCTGTTGCTCAGTTCGATTTCGGAACGGCTCGGCCGCAAGCCGCTGATGGTGGCGGCGATGGCCGGCGCCGCCGTGCTGACCCTGCTGTGCGCCGGCGCGCAGAACTACCCGCAGTTGCTGCTGCTGCGCGCCGCCCTCGGCGCGGTGCTGGGCGGCATGCCGGCCATCGCCATGGCCTACCTGGGCGAGGAGATCGAGCCGTCCTCGCTGGGCCTGTCGATGGGCCTGTACATCAGCGGCAGCGCCTTCGGCGGCATGGCGGGGCGAGTGTTCACTTCGCTGCTGAGCGACTGGATGTCGTGGCGCGTCGCCATGCTGGCGATGGGCCTGGCCGGCCTGCTGGCGGCGGCCGAGTTCTACCGCAGCCTGCCGGCCTCGCGCCACTTCACGCCCGGCCGGGGCGACTGGCGCGCGCTGCTGGCCGGCGTGCGCCAGCATTGCGGCGACGCCGGCCTGCCCTGGTTGTTCGCCATGGCCTTCCTGTTCATGGGCTGCTACGTCAGCTTCTACAACTACCTCGGCTACCGCCTGCTGGCGCCGCCGTTCGGCCTGAGCCAGAGCCTGGTCGGCATGGTCTCGCTGCTCTACCTGCTGGGCATCTTCAGCTCGGTCTGGGCCGGCCGCCTGGCCGACCGCCTGGGCCGCCGTGGCGTGCTGTGGATGATGCTGGCGATCATGCTGGCCGGCCTGCTGGCGACCTTGTCGTCCAGCCTGCCGCTGATCATCGCCGGCGCCGCCCTGTTCACCTTCGGCTTCTTCGCCACCCACTCGGTGGCCAGCAGCTGGGTCAGCCGGCGCGCCGGCGCGCCGAAGGCGCTGGCCTCGGCGCTCTACCTGTTCTTCTACTACATGGGCTCGAGCGTGATCGGCTCGGCCAGCGGCGTGATGTGGGGCCGCGACGGCTGGAACGGCGTGGTGCTGGTGCTGGCGCTGGGCCTCGGGCTGGCGCTGCTGATCGCGCTGCGCCTGCGCGGCCTGCGCCCGCTCGGCCAGGCCGAGCTGGCCATGGCCTCGGTCTAGCATAAGTTAGCCGTGCATCAACGCGGACAAGTGGTGAAGTTCTTCTTGCCGTCTTCCTTGACCGTGATGCAGTAGGCGCCCAACGCGGTGCTGACCTTGTAGACGCGCACCTGGCTGTTGGGCTGGCTCAGCTCGACCATCCGCGCCGGCTCGTACCATTTCGGCGGCACCGCCTCGTGGGCGGCGTTGATGCCGCGCTCCAGCCTGGCCTGTTTGGAGTCGGGCGGCTGCTGCGGTACGCCACGTTGCGGGAATTCCTTGCGCAGTTCCTGCTCGAGCTTGCCCAGGTCGATCTTGCCCAGGTCGCGTTTGGGCTGGCGCATGACGTCGGCGGCGCTGGGCGGCGCCGCGCCGAAGACGGGCTCGGCCGGCAGGGCGGCGGCCGGCTCGGCTGCCGGCGCCTCCGCCGGCGCGGCGATGGCCTGCGGTGGTGGCGGCAATAGCGTCGCCGCCGCCGGCTTGGCCGGCTTGATCGGCCTGCTTGGTGCGGTCGGCGGTGGCGTGGCGATCGGTGCCGCGCGCTTGGGCGGCGGCGGCAGCAGCCATTGCATCGCCGGCCGCGCCGCCTGGCCGTCCTCCCGCTGCGGCGCGGGCTTGCCGAGCAGCAGGGAGTAGAGCAGGGCCAGGTGCAGCAGCAACGTCAGCAGCAGGCCGACCCAGCGGCGCGGGAGCTTGCGGGAAAAATGCATGGGTGAGAGCGCGGTGGCGGTGAAAACGATGCCGTAATGTAACTTACATTTTCGACATTTGTTGCGCTTGTCACAAGTGCTTACAAAGCCCGCCGGCCGCCTCAAGCCTCGTGCGCCTGGCCGTGGATCAACTGGTGGTATTGGAAGGATTCCTGGATGTTGGCGCGCAGGTTCTGGTCGTCCCAGGGCTTGGTGTAGAAGCGGTAGATCTCGCCGCTGTTGATGCGGCCCTGCTGGTCGTGCAGCGGCAGCTTGTTGAGCAGGCGTTGCTCGGCGTCGAACCGGCAGGCGATGTTGGGGCTGGCCTCGAAGCAGGCGGCGAAGGCCGCCACGTCGGTGGCGGCCTGCAAGTCCTGGATGCGCGGGTCGCGCGCCGCCTTCCATGGCTTGGGTCGGCTTGTGTTGGCGCGGGAAGGGTGCTTGCGGCGTTCCATGTGCTGGCGGCGGGGACGGTGATCGGGGCATGCCGCCAATTCTTGGCAGCGGCGGGGCGCAAGCTTGCGCCGATTCATAGCAACAGAAGGAAAGTGCGCTTGACCAAGCGCGCGGCAAGCCCCGTCCTTCAGGACGGGGTCAAGAGCGCGGACGGCGCAGCCGTCCGGTTTGGTGCATCTAGTGCGGTGTCTGCTGCTGCTCGATGTACTGGCGGATAACTGCAA